>CAZWSX010000001.1:0-706882 GCA_964636985.1 uncultured Pirellulaceae bacterium
GGCGGCGACCAGCACGCGAGCGAAGTTGGTGTTCGAAGCGACCCCCGTCACGGTGATCGATTGCATGCCCATCGCTTTTTCCAGCGCAGACACCGCGGCTGGGCTGAAGGCATTCAGCGTCGACTCGACCTTGGTGTACTCTTGCATGCCTTCTTGGGTCGGATCAATCGAGCAGGTGATCCCGCCACGACGTGCTTCTTCCACCGAGCGGAAGGCGACGATCAGGTCTTCCAATTGAACGACGGGCAGACCGGTCGTAACTCCGACCACCGTCCCTTGCGGGCCAACGTGCCAGCCTTCGGCCGGGCCAGCGATCACGATGTCGTTGTGCTCAGGGTAAACGAAAACAAATTGAACGCGTTGCAAACCAGCCAGAAAGCGAATCTCTTCCGAGAGAGGCTTGCCGTCGGCAACCGCCTCGGCGATCGCAGCATCCAGGCCTTTGAGCGAGACCATTCGCAATTCGGTCGAACCTTTCAATTCGCCCGAGGCCTCCTTGATGCTCTTGATCATTTCTTCGCGGAGCTTCTTTGCATCGCCGGTTGGCGCCATGCTCAAAACGCCGTCGACCGAGATAGAAACACCACCAACGCTGCGGGCAAAACCGAATTGGGCCCAAGCAGGAGTCGCGGCGGCGGCCACCACGAATACCATCGCGGCGACAATGCAGCGTCGCAACATGCTAAAACCAAAGGGAAGCGACATCCGAAAACGCTCCTAACTAAAAAAATCGGGATCGTGGAAACTGGCCCTCGTTTCCCGACCTCACCCTCAAGTATAAGGAACAGTGCCCAAAAAGAGCAGGAATCAATCCATTTATTGACAAACATCGTCGTTTGGTGTGCGATGTTGCCTGAAGTTCACCTTAGTTATCGAGGTGACGAATTACAAGAAATAGGACGAAAAGGGAGGGGAAGAAAAGCGACGGCCACTTCGTCCGGTTATTCGTGATCTGCCAAAGTTGCCGGCGTCTGGAGCCGGGGCAGTCGACCGCGACGCCAACCACAACAGGTTTTCCCAGTCAGCGGCAGTTTCCTTTCCCTACAAGCCTTCCAGAACTTGCCGCTATCTGAACGCCCCGCCACCGTCTAACGCGGAAAAGTACTCACGAACTGAGGTGAAAAACCGGCAAATGCGGCAACTCATTCCCGGCATTCTTCGGCTGGCTTAAGTGTTCGATCCCTCGCCAACCACCTCGAATTGATAAATGCGCGGCTATTCGTAAAATGAACAAATGTGTGCGCACTTGCGCCACGATGCTCAATTAAGGGAATTTTGACTTTTAATCTCAATCCCGTTCCGATAGTCTTACCTTAACTCATCTGCCAAATTGAACATTTTCAGGCCGCTCGAATGCTTGCTTATCTTGTAATTCGCGAGGGGACCAAGTGGACGGATGTTTTCCGCCTAGTCCCTAACCGCGCGGTAACGGTCGGTCGCGCTACAACGAACCAGATAGTAGTCAAAGACGAACGTTGTAGCCGCAACCATGCGGAGATTTTCTGCCAAGGCGACCGTTGGATTTTGCGCGATCTGGAAAGCCGTAACGGTACATTTATTGGCTCGCGGCCCGTCCATGGGGATATCGTTCTTAATCCCGGCGACGTCATTCGAATCGCCCATTGCCAGTTGGCATTCGTGCACGATCTTGCACATGCGTTTCCAGAGACGGCACCGGTTCATAATTCGACACTCAAGACGCTGGCCAAGGCTGAAACAGAAACATCAATCGAGCCACCCAGTTTCGATTCTTCGAGCGGCGGCGGCGATTTGTCATCCTCCGAAGGTGCCGAAAACGAACAAATCACCCACCGGAAAGGACAAACCCGTTTCCTTTCGCCGCGTTCCAATTCAATCGCGGTCAAGCACGAACCGTCTCAAGCCGATGGCGCGCTGTTTCGATTGGCGTTCGAATTGGCAAGCCACACCGACATTCGCAGTGTTGCCGAAACAGCCTTGCAGGGACTTTTTGATACAGGCAAATACGATGCAGGTGCGCTCCTTATTGCACCACGCGAACACCAGGGGCCGATCGGTCCGCTCGATTTGCAACTGATCTATTCCCGCAGCGACATCCAACGTTCTTACCATCGTGTCTCGCCTTTCGTCGCGGAAACAGTTCTACGGGACGGCGAAGCCGTCCTGGCGCGGAATATTGAAGAAGACAACATGCTCGCCAGCCGCGACAGCAAGGGCGAAATTTTTACCACCAGCGTTCTGTGTGCGCCCATTCGCCAGGATCGCCGCGTCGTCGGTTTGATGCATCTTTACAGCACCACCTTGGCGAAGGAACCCGATAGCGACGATTTGGAATTCGCGCTCGCGGTGGCTGAGATCGTCGCCTTGGCGCTCAAGAATCTGCACCGTCAACAAGAACTCGCCGAAAACCTTTCGCTCTCGCAAAACGAATTGACGCTGTTGCGCCGTCGCTTGGGCGCGGAAAGCGAGTTGATCGGTTCGAGCCGCGCGATGGAGCAAGTTCACGTCCAAATCGCGCGTGCCGCTCCTAGCCGAGCAACGGTCCTGATTCGCGGCGAGAGCGGCGTTGGCAAGGAACTCGTCGCTCGCGCGATGCACTTCCAAAGCCCTCGCAAAAAGGGTCCGTTTATTTGCCTTAACTGCGCGGCTCTTAGCGAGACGCTGCTCGAAAGCGAATTGTTCGGACACGAACGCGGAGCGTTCACCGGCGCCACCGAGCGAAAAATTGGCAAGTTTGAATCGGCCCACATGGGAACGCTCATGCTGGACGAAATCGGCGAAATGAGTTCGTCGATTCAAGCCAAGTTCCTCCGCGTACTCGAAGGACATCCCTTTGAACGAGTCGGCGGAAATCAGCCCATCAAAGTCGACGTCCGCGTGGTGGCCGCCACCAATCGCGACCTCGAATCGGCCGTGATGGAAGGCTCGTTCCGCCGCGACCTGTACTTCCGGCTTCACGTTGTCGACATCTATGTGCCACCACTACGCAAGCGGCCGGAAGATGTCGAAGAGTTGGCGAGCTACTTTCTGGCCAAGTTCAACGAAGAGACGGGCCGTAAGATCCGGGGATTCACCTCGCCGGCGAAGGATGCCTTGCGCTCGTATCGCTGGCCTGGAAACGTCCGCGAACTCAAGAACGTCATCGAGCGGGCCGTGCTGCTCGCCCGCGGCGAGGTGATCGAGCCCGACGATCTCAGCCTCACGGGCATCACCGTGCCCGGCGAAGCGACGGACGACACGATCAACATGCGAACCAAGACCACGGCCGAGCGGGAAAGGCCGTTTGAGTTTCTCTCGATCGACCAAATCGAGCATCGCCACATACTGGCCACCTTGCAAGCGACGCGGTGGAACAAGAGTAAGACGGCGTCGATTCTGGGGGTGGAACGCTCGACGCTCGATCGAAAGATCAAGCGTTACGGGATCTCGACTCCCCACAGCCAGCGATTCGAAAACGCCTCCGACAGCGGCAGTGATTTCGTTGTGGGCGACGCCGCCGTTGAGGCAGCATTCCAAGACGACGAACCGCCGGGCATGGCTCCTTCGCCGTAGCGGTAGTTCGCCTCTTCTTTTCGGATTTGCCGATCGTAGCGATTAATCGATCGGCATCTGTTTCGGGCACGTTCGCCTGCCGTCGCATTTCTTGCGGCGCGCCCTTTTGCGCCCTTGAATTGGAAGTCCTGGATTTGATTCCCGATTTCAGGGCCATCGAAGCTGCTCTTCATCGAAGCCGCTATGCCGTCCCGTTTTTACGAGGCTCGCCATGCCCGCCATTTGCACGTCGCCTGAAATTACCGATGCCAACCTGACACGCGCCGTGATCAGTTCGGTCGAGAACGCCATGTCGATGTGCTCGGTCGAAAGCCGATGCGTTGGGTTATCGTCGATTCCCTCCGGCGAAATCGGAGTCGTCACGGGCATGATCGGCGTGCACGGCAAGGTATCGGGGTTTGTTACCGTCAACCTGTCGGAGGGAGTCGCACTAAAAGCCGTGGGCGGGCTCCTGGGAGAATCGTTCACGAAACTCTCGCCCCAAGTTGTCGACGGCGCTGGCGAGATCACCAACATTGTCACGGGCGGCATTAAATCGCTGCTCGCCGGATCGACCTGGTCCTTCTCGCATATGACGGTCCCGAGCGTGATCCTGGGCCAAGGTTATCACATTGCCTACGGCAAAGGACTGGAGTTCTTCAACGCGACCTTTGAGATCACCGACGAAAACGCCCTGATGCTTTCCGATCGCCTGATGAACGTGAGCATCTCGCTGCTGCGATTGTAAAATCGCGAGGCTGCGGCCACACGTCGGGAGCCTTACTCCCAACCGCCGAATCCAAGCCCGTCGTCGACCAGAACTTTTGTTCCAACAGTCCCATCAGAGATGTGGAACATCGAGGGATATCGTTTGCCCCAAGAAGCATTCCCCGCGGGGCAGTACTGGCGGGAGTTGCCCTCGATGGCCGCAATCGTTGGAATGCGCGCCGCCAGGCTGGCGGAGTGCAGGAACGAAAATCCAGGGCACGTGAGGTCTTGCACGCAGAGGAACATGCCGTGTTTCTGCGCGGCAGCGCCCATCAGGAGCGCCTCGGTGTGTCCTTTACATGCCTTTAGCGCGACGCCCGTATAGCCTTGTTCGCGGGCGAGCTCGAGCGACTCCAGGTCGATAAGCGATTCGTCGATGACTACCGGCTTCACTTGCGCCGCTTTGTGCATGCGGTTCTCAGGATGGTCCTTCAAGTTTCGATGCGTCGGCTGCTCGATGTACTGGATCCGATCGAATGCGGCAGGCGATTGTTCGCGGACCTTGCTCAGAAACTCAAGCACGTATTCGACGTTCGGGCACTTCTCGTTGAAGTCGCACGAGTAAAGCCACTCCGTGACGCCCAGCTCGCCTTGCGTTTGCGCGGAGACGCGTTCGATCGCCACCACCCGGGCCACATCCCACTCCAAATCGTCGCCGGCAAGCTTGATCTTCAGTCGACGCAGCCCATCGGTGAGGATCCACTCGGAAAGCGTCTCGGGCAAGCGATCGTTAATCCGCTCGGCCAGTTCCATCTCGGTGAGCGGATCGAGCGCGCCTACCAGGTGGTACAGCGGCATCGAAGGCTTGGGCGTTCGGAGCGTGTAGCGATCGAGATACTCACCGGCAAACTGCGGGGTCAGGTAGGCCGCCAGGTCCGCGTTGACGAATTCTTTGCCCAGCAGATCGTACGAATTGGCTTCAAGCGCCCGTCCGTAAGCATCGTGAACGGCCGCATCATAGGGGCTGGCACAAACGAGGGTCGCCAGCGGGGGAATCGATTCCGGCAGCGATTGGTCCGCCGCAACGCCGGCTGCTACGGTCGCGTAATCTTTCGAAAGCGTGTGAACGAGTTCCAGCGGGTGTCCAAATTCGGAACAGCTTTGATAGTGTTTGGCCAGTCGCTTGCACAATTCAACCATTGCGGCCAGCGTTTGTTCACCCGAGCAGGTTTTGCTGGGCCAGGCCCAGGCATTTCCCAGTGGCATCGAGCCAAATCCGCGCGCGCGGCGACCGTTGCGCGTCTCGACATCGACGGTCACGTTCCAAAGAACGGCGTCGGTAACCACGCGGCCGCCGAACTTGATCGGCGTTCGGTAAGGAAGTGTCTCAGTCTGCGTAGTAACCTGAACGATGCGAATATCGGTCGGCTTGGACATGGATGAAGGTCGCCGGGGCGACCCACCTGGCGAAGGGTGTGGGACGAGGATGTCCCTCAAAAGATACCGTGACTTAGCGTCTCGTGCAAAAAGCCCGGCACTACCATCCTGGCAGCTACGAACCCAGCAACCCGCGACGCATCGCCCACACAGCCGCTTGGGTTCGATCGGCCACGCCAATTTTCTTAAGGATGTTTTGCACGTGTTCCTTCACGGTTTCGTAGCTGATGCCGAGTTGCTCGGCGATTTTCTTGTTCGTAGCTCCGTCGCCGAGCCGTTTGAGGACATCGCACTCTCGATTGGTCAGAGGAGCCTCGATATCATCATTTAAGCGAGGCGTCGAAAGGGCGCCGGTCATTTTGCGGTGATCGTCGCGGCTGAAAGACTTTTCGCCATTCAAAGCGGATCTGATGGCGTCGGCTAATTTCGAAAGCGGATCACCTTTGAGCACATAATCGGACGCTCCCAATTGAATGCACCGCGAAACGAAGCCGGGGTGCTGAAAGGCCGAGTACGCCACCACAGGCAAATCGGGATTGGCACTGCGAAAGCGCGATAGCAGTTCGAGGCCATCGTGATTGTAAGGGCGTTCGGGATTCGCAAGCCGCAGGTCTAAAATGACGACATGAGGTTCGACGCTGGCAAGCAGCGCAAGGGCCTGTTCGGCGTCGGCCGCCTCGCCGACCACATCGTGATCTCGCGACAAGAAAAAGGCCTTCAGGCCTGCGCGTACGATTTCGTGATCGTCCACAATCAGAATTCGTACGCCCATGCTCGCTACCCCGTTCTCAAGATTGAAGCGTTCGGAATTGTTGCCCTTGAGCCGAGCGAAAGTCACCATTCAGGAGGGATAGCATTGCCACCCTCCTGGGTAGGATGTTAACGTCTTTTGACAGAATCGGAAGATCGGGGGGTAATATTTTGCAACAGAACCTGCTTTGGTGCGGTCTTTTGTGTTTTTAGTCAGGCGGGTATCGCGAGAAGCGAACGTTTCTTGTTGGCCCATGTCCTTTCTAGATCGCTGAACTTTTGCCGCCCCACTGTCCGATGATTAGGTTCGTCGCTCGTTGCAATCGGCATCCGCGACAAAGTTAGGACCCTTGACCCAGACAGCGAAAAGCGCTAACTTTGCGCTATCAGCCTGGATCCCCAAAGGTCCATTGATCGAGGCATTGTTGATTAAGGCACCGTAGCCAAGTGGCTAAGGCAGTGGATTGCAAATCCACCATGCGTCGGTTCGACTCCGACCGGTGCCTCTCGAAACCACGGCGAAAGCCGTGGTTTTGCGTTTCTTGAAGGCTCGTGCGCGTCGCCTGTACTGAAAAGCATCAAGGACGCGCACCGCCACCGAAGAGCCCCTAAAGATAGGGGTACCCCGAACTCATTCCACGGCATCCAGGAAGGGGTCCTGGCCCAACTGCAGATGCTCGTCTCGCTTTTGCGTTTCGAATTCGAGCATGGCCCGCCTGGCCTCGAAGTGCTCCGTTTCGATCCTTCGCTGCGCGCGGCGAAACCACATGCCGTACCCCCTTAGCGGGCCGGTGGCATTCGCTCCCAGTTGACGCAGTCTCTTGGTCTGGGCCGGTGAGAGCCCTTTTTCAAGTATCTCATCGTCGAGCGCCAAAAATTGCCGCCACGAGCCGGGATCGCCTTGGCGACCGCAGCGGCCGATGAGTTGGCGGTCGATCCGTTGCGAATCGTGCAACTCGGTGCCGATCACGTGCATGCCGCCGAGTGCGTGAACGCCTTCGCCGAGCCGAATATCCGTTCCGCGCCCCGCCATGTTGGTAGCGACCGTGATTCGCCCGACCTTCCCAGCGTCGGCAATAATTTCCGCTTCGCGTGGCAAGTGGCGTGCGTTGAGCACCTGGTGCGTCAATCCGCGCTCGTTAAGCAACTGCGAAAGTTGCTCCGACTTATCAATCGATCTTGTTCCGACCAGAACGGGGCGCCCCGTCTTATGGATTTCGGCGACTTCCTCCACGATCGCCTGCCACTTTTGCTCGGCGGTGCCGTAAACAATTTCGGGCAGGCAAACACGGCGCGGCGGCTTATTGGTTGGAATCGCAACGGTTGTCAACTTAAAGATCTTTTTGAATTCGCTGGAGGCGCTCGCGGCCGTTCCCGTCATTCCAGCCAGACGCGGGAATCGCAGGGCGAACGTCTGGATGGTGACGCGAGCAGCGTCGCCGGAGTCGAGTCCGACTGCCAGGCCTTCTTTCGCTTCGACGGCTTGGTGGATCCCCTTTTTCCAGCGGCGACCTTCTGCGAGTCGTCCCGTGAACTCGTCGACAAGCACGATTTCGTCATCGCGAACCACATAGTGCCGGTCGCGAAGGTATTCGCGCGTTGCTTGCAGCGCGCACTCCATGCGGTCATACAACTCGAGCGTTGGCACATCGGACAAGAGTGATGGCTTGGGGAGATCGCGGACCAGTTGCCGCCCCGCGAGGGTCAACTCGATCGTCCGCTTCTTGCGGTCGTGCTTGAAGTGATCCGTTTCGTCAAAACGCGCGACGGCGTCCGCCGCCCATCGATACAACGCCGAAATGCGCTGCGCATCGCCGGTACCGCGCGTGCTGACGATCAGCGGCGTGCGCCCCTCGTCGATCAAGATGTTGTCGATCTCGTCGAGCAGCAGAAAGAATGGCTCGCGCTGCATCGGCGGTTCGGTTCCCCCGACTTCGCGGTGCCCGAGCATGTTCGCCAGGCTTTGAGTCGTCGCTCCAGCGGCCTCGGCAACTCGCAATCGGTCGCGGAGAAAGTCGAAGCCAAATTCCTTTGCCGTGCTGTAGGTGACGTCGCACGCGTAGGCATTTCGCCGCTCGCCAGGCATGGTCGGGGCCGTAATGATCCCCACCCGCATCCCGAGCAGTTCGAACAGCGGGCGACTCAACTCCCCGTCGCGTTGGGCCAAGTAATCGTTAGCAGTGGCGAGCAACGCACCTTGGCCGGTCAGCGAGGCCAGATAAAGCGGGAGCGTAGCCGTGAGCGTCTTTCCTTCGCCCGTTTGCATTTCCGCAACCGAACCGAAGTGAAGCGCGGTACCACCGAGAAGTTGCACGTCATACGGCCGCATTCGCAGCGCACGCGAGGCTGCCACGCGGTGCAGGGCATAGGCATCGACCAGCAAAAGATCGAGCGACTCCCCCGCCCTGGCCCGGTATTGCAGCGAACGGCTGGAGCGGCGGATTTCATCATCCGTTTGCTTGGCAAACATTGGCTCACGATCGGCGATTCTGCCAACCAACGTCCGCCAGTACGGCATCGCCAGGGAACCGCGTTGCGGCAAAAGGCCTGCGATGCCCGATGCATTCAGAAGTGGAGCGAGCATGCGTGTCGAAAGTTTCTCGCTGGAGTCCGTTCCACCTGCGCGCCTAACGCCGCTCGGCGTTTTCGTCGCGCTCGCCAATGTCGAATTGCCGGCTGTCGCTCCCGCGCATTCCGCGCAAGATGTAGCTTCCGTTGGTGTTAGGGTCGCTACCGCCCGTGGTACTGGACCGCGTGGCGTAGGAGTTCACGCCGTAGCCGCGGCGCGTCCCATAGCGGTCGGCCACATCGCTTCGCGGAGCGCTGCCCGAGTTGTTGACATCAAGCGGCGAATAGCTTCGCGTGCCATCGTTCACCGGCATTCCCGCAATCGTCTCCAATCGCGAGTTGCTAGTGCGGTTAGGGGAGGCCGCGCGCGATACAGTAGCGAAGTCGCCGTTACGATCCCAAGTTGATTGGCCGGGGGTGACGTTCTCGTTGGCACTCGTCGAACCAAGATCGTTGGCGACCAGGGCATTTCGCGGATCATAAAATCGGCCAGGCGGAGCATTGGCTCGCCCCACGGCCGGCGCTGGTGGATTGCCGTTGGCCAAACCATTCTCAGGGTAATAGCGGTCTGGTTGGCCGTAGCTATACGAAGTTGGCGGGGCAATCGCGGCGCCTTGGGCGCGAGGTTGCATTAGCGCGCCTCGTCCGAACAGGCCCTGTCCGGACGAACCACAGCCACAACTCTGGCAGCCGCTGAACATGGGCCACAGCAAAAGAAGCCACAGGGGCATCCGCCCTAAGTATTGAGCCATAAGGTCTACCCCAACGTGCCCCCGAGCTGGCGCACTCACGGCCAGCTCAATAGGGGCGGTGAAGAGTAGCAAACGGCAATCGGCACGCGAAGAGACGTTCGCGAAGCGGCAACGTTAGAATCGGCCGCGAGAAGGCATCGCAAGCAATGCTGGCGATGCCGGAAGAACCCAGATGAGCTGCAATTAGCGGTCGTTCGAAGCGACGCGATCTTTTTGTCGCACGTGCGGATTCAGGATCAAAATGCCTTGCGGTCGTTGTTCTTGTTGCGACGCTTCGTTTTGCGATACGGGCGTGATCTCCAGCGAGGATCCCACGGTCGAAGTCGCCGCGCCGGAAGCGTAGTGCGAGTTCACAACCAGCAGCGGTTGGAAAGGAGCGGCCGGCATCGCCGCGGCACGGTGATAGGCTCGGCTGTAGTCATAGCCGCGGTCGACCAAGGCGTAGGGGCTGGTCCCGTAGGGACGGCGGATGACCTCGCTGCTGTAATAAACCGGGGAATGCACGGCATAATAGGGAGGTGTCTGAGGATTGGCGCTCGACAGCCCGTACGGACTGCCGTAGAATCCCCCGCCCCAACCGCCGTACCAAGGGCTTTGTGCCAGAACAGGCGAAGCCGACGAGCCAAGAGCAACGAAACCAATCGCGAGCGCGAACGAGCAGATGAGACGATTCATGGCGTGTTACCTCAAAGCGAGCCAAACCCGCCGGAAGTGGCGTGTGGTCTTGCTTCTTTCGAGACTAATCGCCGTGGACTACATTTCCACACAATTGTTCAACAACACTCAACGACTTGCGGTTGTACCGTTGGTGCCGATCGTAACGCCTTCCCGACAGAATCTCTAGCTTCCGCGACGCCCTCGATTTCCGTGGTTCCCCAGATCCTACCGCCGCTGCAAACTGCTGCTGAGCTCAAGGAGTTCGCCAGGGCGCAAGGATTTTCGCTCGTCGGAATTTGCCCCGCGGTCGAGGCAATCGGTCCCCATGCACTGCTGCGGGAATGGCTCGATCGCGGCTTCGGCGGCGAGATGCGGTACATCGAAAATCGCTTTGCTGCGTATGCCCACCCGCGGCACGTTCTCGAAGGTTGCCGTAGCCTTGTCATGCTGGGCATGCGCTACCGAACGCAGGAGCCTTCGGCACTGGCCTCAGGCGAAGGACGCATCGCGCGCTACGCGTGGGGGACTTTGGATTACCACGATCTGATTCACGATCGTTTGACGCAGCTCGCCGAGTGGATGCAAAACCGCTTTCCGGAGAGCCGCGTGCGGGGCGTCGTCGATTCGGCACCATTGCTTGAAAGGGAGTTCGCCCGGTTGGCAGGGTTGGGGTGGATTGGAAAGAACACGCTCCTGCTCAATCGCCAGGAAGGGAGTTACTTCTTCCTGGCGGCGCTGCTCACCGATTTGGAATTGGCGTACGACTCCCAATCGTCGACGGACCACTGTGGAACGTGCACGGCTTGTCTCGATGCCTGTCCTACGCAGGCCTTTCCGGAGCCTTACGTTCTCGATGCCTCGCGGTGTATCAGCTATCTCACGATCGAGCATCGCGGCCCAATCCCGGAAGGACTGCGCCCGGAAATCGGTCCGTGGGTCTTCGGTTGCGATGTGTGCCAGGACGTTTGCCCTTGGAACCGTAAGGCACCCCTCTCGGCAGAAAGCGATTTCGCCGGCATTTCGGGGCGTAATCCGTTGGATCTCGTCGGGCTGTTCAGCCTCACCGACGAAGATTTCCGCAAGCTATTTCGCCACACGCCTCTTTGGCGATCAAAGCGCCGGGGGCTGCTGCGGAACGCGGCCACAGCTTTGGGCAACGATTCGCATGCGGCCGAGTACGATTCGTCCGCGATCGTTCAAGCCCTCAGCCAGGGGCTGGCCGACAGTGAACCGCTGGTCCGGGGAGCGGCTGCGTGGGCCTTAGGCCGTCTGAGAGCGACCGTCGCCGAGGAGTTGCTGGCAAATGCGGCTGCTACAGAAAAGGACGAGTACGTCCAAAGCGAACTGGCGGCCGCGATGGATCGGCTAGGCTAGTTTGTGCCGATTTCGTCTTTGGCTTTTTCCGGTTCGCTGTCGTCGGCCGTGTCCTCTTTTTCAGGCTTGGTGGTCGACGACTTGGCCGCTTTCTTCGAGCCTTCAATTAGCTCGGGATGCTTGTCGCGAACCTTGCACGCCTTGGGAATCGCGTGGCCTTTGATGTAAGGATTATCGGGATTCTTGTCGGCATAGTCTTGGTGGTAGTTTTCGGCCGGATAAAACTCGACCAGGGGTTCCAGCGTCGTCACAATCTTGCGGCGGGACCCGTTGAGTTCCTCGATCTTCTTTTTGGCCGCTTCCAATTCGCCTTGGTTGGCGTAGAAGATGGCCGAACGATACTGCGGACCGATGTCGTTCCCTTGGCGATTCAAGGTGGTCGGATCGTGAGCGTCGAAGAAAACGTCCAGCAACTGTTCGTACGACACTTGATCGGGCAGATACGTGATGCGAATCGATTCAGCGTGCTTGGTGGTGCCTGTCGAGACCATCTCGTAGGAGGCCGATAAGGCATCGCCACCGCTGTAGCCCGCTTCGACCGAGGCCACGCCGCGAATTTGATTGAAGGCGGTCTCGGTGCACCAAAAGCATCCGCCCGCCATTACGGCCACGGCGGTTTTCTTCTTGGCATCGGCCGCTGGGTCGGCAAGCTGCGACAATTTGGAAGTTGGAGTGAAGTTCAAGGCCGCCGAGTTCATGCAGTAACGAAGGCCGGTCGGCGCGGGGCCATCATCGAAGACGTGCCCCAAATGCCCATCGCAACGCGAACAGAACACTTCCACGCGGTGCCCCAGCGGACCCTCGTCGGGACGCTCGCCAACGTTGGTCCCTGCAATCGGGCGAAAGAAACTCGGCCAGCCGGTGCCTGATTCGAACTTGGTTTCGGAAGCAAAGAGTGGCAGACCGCAACCGGCGCAGGTGTAGACCCCGGTGTCTTTATTGCGTGTCAATTCGCCGGTGTGAGGCGTCTCGGTGTGTTTGGTGCGGAGAACGCGATACGACATCGAGGAGAGCGATTTCTTCCACTCGGTCGACGTCTTTTCGACTCGTTCCGCAGCGACGGGGCCGACCAGTTTTCCCTTGCTGTCGATCACCGACACCATCAGGCTCGACGAAGGCTTAAGGCGTTTGCCTTTGCCGGTCTGCGAGTACAAAGACGCCGGCGCCATCAGAAAGGCCACGATCGCCAGTGAGGCAGCGGTGGGAAACAGCCACCAGCGGTGAAGAAAAAAAACGCGTGAAGTGAGGTTTTGCTTGTCGGTCGGCATAATCACTCCCTACCAGATGGGGATGACCTATCGGTCTGCCATTCGAGTGGGATAGAGGCACTCGAGCTGAAGTAGTCTTTCGATGCAAAAAGGGTTTGCTTGGCTTCCAATAAAACCCGTGAGAACGGGAAATGTATCCCAAGATTTTTGCCAGAGTTGGCGTGAGCCCCCATTAGCAGAGGGGATATCTCAAAAAATGCCACCCGAGCGGGGGCCAGAAGATGAACCGGAAAGGCAACTCACTTCATGAGTTGCTTAACGATTCCGAAAGTTATTTCTTGGTGCTCCACGCGTCTAGCTGCGACTGCGCCTGTTCCAGCGTCATTGGCTGGGTCGGAACGGCGGCTTGGATCTCCTCCTCCCACGTTCGGTCGTGGTCTCCCCGCAACTGGCTCTCGACCTCGTCTTCAATGGCGGCGATCCAGGTAGGAACATCTAACCCAACGCCGGTGGGGGTCTTTGTGAGTTCCTGGATTTCGCTTTCGAAGAGCTCAAAGTAATCCCCCAGCTTGCCCGCCCGGGCTTCGTCCATCACCCGCTTCACCAGGGCCCGCACGCGATCGACCGACAAAGGGCGAACAAACCGCTCACCCAGGCGGTCGGCAACCGTCGGCATCCGCATGGCGTACTTCTTTTGAAGTTGGCCCAGCTGCCTCAAAAAACCATCCGCTTCGTCGGAAATCCGCTCATTGAGGGCTCGCTGCCAAACGCGGGCGGCCTCGTCGCAACCATGCCGCAGCAAAATCTCGTGCGACAACATGACGGGCTTCAGTCTCCAGCAGACCCGATCGTACTTGGTACGGAGCCGCAGGAAGTCGAGCAGCGAAAAGAGCATCTCCCCCTTGTCCGACTGGGTCGTGGTCGTGTTGTAGTCGCGGAATTCGATGAAGTTTTCGGCGATCGATTCCAGGATCAGCGAAAAATCCTCAACCGCGTGTTCCGGGAGCGATTCGTCGTCGAACGCAGCCAGGAAGCCGACGGGAGCATCGTCCGGTGGCTCTTCACGTAGCTTGCCCAGCCACGCCGAAACCCCCTGGTGGAGGATGGCACGGATCGTTCCCAGGTTTAGGAATCGTTGCGTGAACAGCTCTGCCCCAAACCGCTGGATGAACGCCACGAGCCGCTTCCACGTCTTGCGATCCATCGCCTTTTCAAGAGCCGACAGGCGAAGCGTCCGACTGTGTGCCAACCAGGTCGCCAACAGCGATTCGGTCATCTGCTCCATGCACGAGATCAGCGCATCGTCGGCTTCGTCCTGGTGCCACGATCGGGAAGAGGTCACCAGCGCCTCGACGATCGAACGGTAACCAACTTTGAACAGCTCGTCGAATTCGGTAACAGCCCCCGACCCTACTTTGTGCCGCCGCTCCATGTCGCGGGCGGTTTCCATGAGCTGACAAGTTTCGAGGATCAGACCCAACTTGGGCATCCACGACAGCAGGTCCTCGATGGCGTGTTGGCGAGAGCGGACCCGCACGACGTTAGCCGGTTTTCCGTGCTTAGTGAGCGGGACGTACAACAGGGGTCGCTGCGCCAGTTCTTCCAAGAACGGCCCCCACATTCGCCGCAATCCCTCGGCATCTCCACGGAACAACGCCGAGTAGAGGGGCGTGTACAAATCGAGTTCCGCGACGTCGCGGTCGGCTGCCGGATCGCCTTGGGGAAGCTGGAACAATCCATAGGCGCCGCGCAGCAAACGCGACGCATCCGAGACATCGACACACGTGGACGCGATCTTTTCGAGCAGGTGTTCCTTCGCGGATTGAGCCCGGTAGTAGTCGAGCATCGAGTCTTGGTTGCCCGACGGGATGGGCAAGCGCCAGGCCTCGACATCGCTCAGGAGCGAAAGAAGATGGCCGTGGTTGATTTCCGCCGTTTCGATCCAATGGCGGAGCTTGTCGGCCGACTGGGCACTGGTCGTCGACGGGTTGCGATCATTGGCCGCGAAGAGCAGCGCCGTCGATCGCCACAGGGTTGCCAGCGTCGAATGAAAGTCGAGATGATTGCCTAACCGCTTGGCCTCGTGCGTCAGCTCATCGGTATCTCCGTTGCGTTCCCCGGCGATAGGCCCTTCGATTCCATCGTCGGTGCTGTCGCGATACTCCATCTCTTCGTAGGCGGCACCGTACGGATTGCTGTCGTCGTCTTCGGATTCGCCTCCCTCGCCGCCACGAAACTCGTCGTCGGTCTTATTGAAATCGCGCGAGTCCCGTTCCGGCTGCTTTTTTTGACCTGCAAACTGCGGGACCCGCCATAGCGACTCCGCGTTGGCTTCCAGGTAGTCCAAAAACTTGGTCGCCTGTGCCAAGGCCGCGGGATTCGTCCGGGCGTTCTCGAACCACCGCCGGCACAGATCGTGGAACGACGCATCTGGGCGAACCAGCGGAATCTGATCGGCGCGCGAGATCCAGTGAACCAACAGCGCCATCGCGGCGACCAGATCGTCCTGTTCGAACAAGGCTTCGACGACGAGGGCGTACGCCTTGGGACCATCGAACATCTCGGCGTACGGCGACCAGAACCGAACGTTGCCGCCCGAGCGGGCCGCGCCGGCGTCGCTTGGAGCGTTCGCGTGCCAAAGCCGCAGGGCCTCGGCCACCCGGTCGGCGGCGCTGAAGGCATTGAGCGGATCGACGGCATCGACGGCCGAAACCTCGTGAACCGCAAATTGGTGCCACCAATGCGCAAGCGTCCCAAACCGATGCGATGCGGCTTCGATGGTCGCTTCGTCCCTCTGTGCAATGGCGCGATTCCATGCCTTGGCGTAGCTGGCAAAGATTGATTCGACAATCTCGATCAGGTCGTCCGCCCGATAATCGTGAACGCTGTTGTCGGGGCCGTTAAACAGCGGATAGGCGCCGTCAAAGCCGAGCACGTTCCACGGATCGATCAAGGCGCCGCAGCGGATGCCACGGTGCATCCAAGACTCTGCTTCAATCAGCAGTTTGACCGCGCGGTCGGGTTGGTTCTGGTGTACCGTCTGGTTGGCTTCGGTCAGCAGGCAATCGATCCGGCACATGATCCGGACCGATGCGCAGGGAATCACGTTGGCATACTTGGCCGCGCTCTCGGGAAGTCCCATCCGGGCCATCGCCCGCGACAAATGGGAGTGTTCCAGCTGCGTCGCCCGCAAGCGCGCCAGCTCGGCATTCAAGTGTTGCCGCGCTCCTCCGAAGGGCTGTTTGCGCTCCTTGGCTTCCTTCTTCAGTCGTTTTCCGTGCGGGCCGTCGAGCGATTCGATCAGGTGGACGTAAAACGCGTCGCGGTACTTGGCGATTCCCGGCAACAATGTGCCGAGCGTAACGGACGAATCGTGTGCGCTCGGAGAGCCGCCGCTAATTCCCGACGCCATCAACACAGTGCCGGCAAGCACTGCGGCGGCTTCGAACAAAAGTTCTTCGCGGGGCAATTTCGACTCGGTGGTAACCCGGCTCAGCAACGCGTCGAGCGTAATTTGCTGGCTGACAAACCGCCGGTACCGCCCCTGTTGATCGAGCAGGTGCGGGTCCCAAATTCCAAACTGATAGTTGGGCCGCTTGTTCGCCGGGTGGTCGAAGTCGTACGCTCGGGGATCGAAAGCCAATTCGTCAAGCAACTCCAAGTCGAAGCCGGCCGCCGTGATAATCTCATCCGGCGCGTTGGCAATCAGTTCGATCGCGCGTTCGACCACTTCGCGATAGGGTCCGAACGCAGCGCCCACATCGCGAATGAAAATCGGAACCGGGCGAACTCGTTCGTTGACGTAAACGTCACCCTTATGGGATTCGAGTGTCGCGATGGGCCGATGGCCAACGAAGTCGTTCAGGTACCGCAGCGCCTCGCGCGTCAATTGATCGCGCGGTGTTTCCTGCGAGATCACTTTGAGCGTCGCTTCAAAGACGCGAGCCACAAAAAACGAGTTAACGGTTACTTCGGGCGACTGGTGCCACAATAAGTCGGCATGGTGGCGGAAATACCCAGGCAAGACGTCGTCGAAAACGGCCGACAATACATCGCGCGCTTGTTGCGGGTTTTGAAACGCGGCAGAGGTCTGCGCGATCGCCTCGAGTCGCTGCGTTAAATCGGCTTGGAGCCTCGCCGCAAAACTGCCGATCGCGCCCTTTTCAGCGAGGGAAGGCTCGGCCAGGACCAGTTGAGAATAGGTTCGGCCCAATTTGTTGAGGGCTCGGGAAACTTTCGCGTCCGGTCCGCCGGAGGAGAAATTGAGATACCCCAAAATCTGGTCGAGGGACTGCTCAACGTCTTCGGTGGAGAAGTCCCGTTCCATTCCAATACTGTCCCTTGCCTTCCATCTGACCACCCGTTGGGTGGGTTTTCTGCCCGTTCTGGGATTTATCTGCGGCCCAAACGCCGCAGTTCATCGACTGGCATGCATCTTAGAGTTTCGACCCGGAACTGGTCTAGGAGGTCGATCGGCCCTTATATCGAACCGGAATGCTGGGAATTGTTTGTTCAGGCACCGCCCGAGGCGCTGAATCGCAATGGCGGTAGGGATCGGTCCAAGTAAAGTACAATTAAGGCGTCGCCGGAGATTCCGCGCGTCGGCCAGCCGACTTTTCCCAGCTTCAAAAGCTTCCAGAAGCAGATTCCATGCGAAACCTCTCTGTGCGAAACCACGCCACCGGCGTATTCACCCTTGGCCGTCGTGTCCTGATTGGCCTTGCGTGCTTTTTCGCCTGGTCGCCGGCCGGTGTCAGCTTCGGCCAAGCGATCTTCACCAACACCGAGTTGCGCCCCTTGGGTCTCGAAGAGGCATGGTCGACCCAAATGCCTCTGGACCACCGTTCCAAGGGGATTGCCCACGTCGTGCAGTACATCTCGTCGAAAGATGCACAATCGATTTTTGATGTCGCCATCGGCGGACAGCATTGGGTGTTTTCCGAGCGCGACTTGGACATCTTCCGCAAGCCTTTAGGAGTAGAAGGTGCCCGACGTGCTGCCCAAGACCAAAAAGCCGCGCTCGAGGCCGAGCCTTTGTTCAAGGGACTTACGGCGACGATTACCGAACAATTCGTCCCCGATATTACGGTGATCACGGCGTCGAATACCGGCGTCCTCCAGTGCTTGGATGGCCTTACCGGCAAGCACCATTGGGCGACATCAGTGGGGCACAGCATTCATCCCACCTCCGGCGTTTGCGCGAACGACCGTTACGTGGGGGCCATCAATGGCTCGCGGATGTACATCTTGAATCGCGAAAATGGGCAGATTGTTTTCGAGCAATCCCTGATCCACACGCCTATCGGCCCGCCGGCGATGACTCCCAACGCGATCTTCGTTCCGATGGTGAGCAGCTTGATGGCCAACTTCAACCTCGATACGGATGAAGATGGTCGTCGTGGGCATCCAAGCACGTTAAAGGCCCATGGCGGTCATACCCTTCCGCCCGTTGTTTTCCGCGATAGCGTGGCTTGGGTAACCGATGTTGGCGCGCTCTACGTCGCGAATTCCTACGATCGCGGCGTCCGTTTTCGCGTCGACTCCAAGAAGCCGACGCACGTGCAGCCCGTGTTCCTTCAGCCGAACCTTGTGATCTTCGGCAGCACCGATGGTTACCTCTACATTGTCGATGAGGGATCGGGCCAACTGCTCCGTCGATTTTCGACCGGCGCCCCCGTTGTTGATTCGTTGTTCGCCTACGGCAACAACGTCTATTGCATCACGCAGAACGGCGGCATGTTTTGTATCGAGGTCGATACCGGGCGCGAAGTTTGGTACACGCCAGGAATTACCCAAATTAAGGGTGGTGCCGACGGGAAAATCTTCTGCGTCGACCACCTCCAGCGATTCACGGCGGTGGATGCCGGCACGGGGCGTCGCGTCGCAGCGATGAAAGCGCAAACGTTGCCGCAGATCCACTTGAACAACGCGACTGACCGGTTGTTCGTGACCACGCGCACCGGCATGATCCAATGCGTGCAACCCATCGGCAAAAACTTCCCCGTCACGTACGAATTGCTCGATCGCAAGCCGGTCAAGAAGCAAAAGAACCCTTTCAAACCGGCCGCCGGCAAACCAGGCGCCGAAGACGTCGATCCGTTCGCGGAAGAGGGTTCGGGCGACGAGAAGCCCAAAAAAGAGGAAGATATGAAGGAAGAAGGGGATGCCGATCCCTTCGGCTAACGCCCATCGCGCCTGTGCGATCGCGGCAAATTCGCTACAATTGAACTAGTTCGCAGACGCCCTGTTCCCCACGAACGAGGGCGTTTGCATTTGGCGACCTAAACCGAGCATTGCCCGCAACGCGGGGCGGACCGATATGGCCCACAAGGACACGCTGGCCGTTTACGAATCGCTGCAACCGGGCGATCGCATCGAATTGCAGCATGAAGTCAAAGTTGGCTTTCGCAAATGGCAAACCACCACGCGTGGTTCCGTCCTGCGATTGGAGCGCCGCCGGCACAGTTTGCACTACCAGCGCAATTTCGACGACAAGGTCTTCAGCGACCTGATTGTCCTGAAACGCGAAAACGGCGAACTAACCACCGTCACGCTCGACGAGTTCACCGTCCTGCGAAAGCTGGCGTAGCGCTCGCGCCGGTGGCATGCCTCAAAGAACGCGTGCCCGCTTTATCGCGCCGTGGCGAGCCATGAATACCGACCGAATCCACACGCAACCCCTTCACACCCAGCACCAGCGCCGATTCGAGACGAATCGCTTCGTCTATCCGGTCCTCAGTCGCCGCTCGGGCGGCATCTCGATTGGGGTCAATCTCAATCCCGATAAGGTCTGCAACTTCGATTGCATTTACTGTCAGGTCGACCGGCGGTCGGAAAGCGAAACGCGCTTCGTCGAGATCGATAACCTGCTGGACGAGCTGCGGGACACGCTCCAGTTGACGATTTCCGGCGAGCTCTTCGAGCACGGAAAATTTGCCTCGACGCCGCAGCCATTACGACGGTTGAACGACATTGCCTTTAGCGGCGACGGCGAGCCGACGACGTTTCGTAACTTCGACGAAATCATGCAGCGATGCGCCGATCTCAAACGTTCGCTCTCGCTCGATGACGTGAAGATGGTGCTGATCACCAACGCCTCGATGTTTCATCGGCCTCATGTGCGGCGAGGGCTAGAGATCCTCGACCACAACAACGGCGAGATTTGGGCCAAGCTCGACGCCGGCACCGAAGCGTATTATCGGCTGATCGATCGAACGACGATCCCCTTTGCCCGCGTCCTGGAAAACATTCGCGATGCGGCACTGGTCCGGCCGCTGGTGATTCAATCGCTGTTCATGCGGGTCAACGGCCAGCCGCCTGAACCTTCGGAGATCGAGGCCTTTTGCCAGCGGCTGAATGAAGTCGTTCATGCTGGCGGGAAGATCTCGTTGGTCCAGGTCTATACCGTGGCCCGCCGACCGGCCGAGAGCATTGTGATGCCTTTGTCGGACGAGGAAGTCGACGCGATTGCCGCCAAAGTACGCGAGCGTACCAGCCTGGATGTCGCCACTTTCTACGGGACGACGGCTTGGGATTAGGTTTCTGTTGGCAGTAGCTGGAATCAGTGCGTGAAGGACCCTTCAAAAATTTTGTGGGCCATTGTGGCCGGTTTGATCGTTTGGACGATCGTGCTCGCGGCCGGCGCGTATATCGGACCCACGGCTCGCCCTACCGGCGAAACCATCGAAAAGGCCCGCACCGAAACAGGCGAGCCTGTCCCCCTCTCACCACGGGCAGCGCGTAACAAGGTCTTGCGCCCCGTGATTGTCGTCGGCTGCACGGCGGCGCTGCTGGCGTTTTGGGGAACGATGTTCGCGCTCCGCGCGCGCCGCTTGGCGAAGAAAGAATTGCTCAAGGCATCGCTGCCCGGCACCGAGCTCCCGCCGCCGAAACCGGAAGCGGGCTGAGTCACCCTCGCTTACAGGAAACCCAGTTTGTCGGCCGCGGCGGCGACAGCGATGGCCGAGAAGAAAATCCCCGTGACGATCAAGCCCAGCTTGGTCAGCCAACCCGGCTGCAGTTCTTTGGGCATCAGGTACGTGTTGGTCGCCAGCGTGTGGAAACAACTCACGCCGAGCGCTGCGTTGTAAAAGACGCCAACGATCTCGATCAGCTGCTTGGGCTCTCCATAGGTTAGCGCTCCGATGCCCAGTGCCATGTAGCCGAGGAGTACCGAGAAGTAGAGCCGCCCGATGTCTTTGGGTTCCCACTTCGCGAAAGCCGGAAAGGCGGTCCAAAGGACGTCGACCCATCGCCGCAAAAAGCCGTCGATCGTCGAGACCAGGCTCGGCCACAAAACAAGCAGCCCGCAAAAGAGCGTGAGCTTAACCAGCAGCGGCCCATAAGACGATCCGTAAGCGTTACCAACCGCTTCGCCGACGCCGTTGGCCGTCATGGCGGCGGCGTCCCAGTTACCTACTTCGACACCGCGCGGAAGGAACCGCAGCGACAACATGCTCGGGAGTGCCAAACCCAGGAAACAGGCCGGCGCCCACACCACCACCTGATCGCGGAAGATGTGCCAGTACCACTCCTTCCAGCGTTTGAGGCTTTCTTTCGTCACCTTGAAAACCATGCCGACGTGCGAGAGCTCGATCGCGTGCCCGCCAATCATGCTGGGGACCGCGCCGACGTGCTTGCCCATCCCCCAGCCTTGCTCGCGGGTGTAGGCACTGACCGTCGTATTGGTAAGACCGCCCGAACCCGAGATAGCCGCCATCGCAAAGAGAATCGCCAACGCCGTGGTATCGATCTTGGGCATCCCCTTCCCTTCCCACAGTGATGCAAAGACGTTGACCACGCGATAGCCATCGCGCCCTCCGTCGCCGTTGATGTCCTTGAACGGGGGCGCCTTTTCACCCGGTTCGCACGCCCATTCGTCGGGCTTGCCGTCGAAGTCGTTGTCGTAAGCGGGGCGAATGCGCGGTTCGGCTTGATTGTCTTTCTTCAAGTCCGCCGAGGGCTCGGCGATTGAATACTGCTTCCGCAGGCTCGCCTTGCTCTCTTCGGGAAGGCTAGCTCGTTCCTTGGCAACAAAAACGTCGGGCGTACCGTCACCATCGGTATCGACAGCCCAGCGCGACAGCGGCTCACGCACGTCGAGCCGGCCGTCTTTATCCCAATCTTCGCCGGGATCAAGTTTGCCGTTGCCGTTGAGGTCTTCGTCGCGCTGGACGGGAACTCCTCCAAAGTTGACAAAGCCCAGTCCAATTTCGCGCCACATGGGGCCGTCCCAAAACAGGACCGCGAGGATCGTCAAAAACCCCAGCACGAAAAAGACTTTGAAGGTCATCAAGGCTTTGACGGAGTTATAGACACGGCCGCCAACCATCAAGGGTGCAATGGCCGCGACGAAGATCACGTAGCTCAGCGATTGAACCAGCCCCTTTTCGCTGAGAAACAAATCCTGCCCGAAGCTGAGCGGGTACCCCCAAACAACGGCTGGCGTCGTTACATCTTTTGTGTTCGCCAAATGGCCGAGCAAAAACGCGGCCGTCGGTTGTGCCGCGGAGCCCGCTAAGTAAGGAAGCAACGTTCCGAAGTCGAGAACCAGATACGCGAACAGCCAAAACCAGGGCCCCGGCCACATACGGAACTTGCCGGTGAAGATGGGTTCGCCTGAGTACAGCGTGTAACGGCTGATCTCGATGTTGTAGATCACTTGCCCGAGGATGCTGCATGTCGCCAGCCAGAAGAGCCACGGCCCAAACTTCGAGGCGTTCAGTGGCCCGGTGACCCACTCGCCGCCGCCGATCGCGCCGCCAGCCATGATCAGGCCGGGGCCCAGCAGGCCCGCCCAATCGCGCCACGAGAATGGCGGCGCCGGTGGCAACTCGCCAACATCCCAAGGGGGAACCGATTCCACACCGGCGTGGACTTTTTCGCCTTTTGGCAGGGGCTTGGGGTTATTCTTTTCGTCGGTCATGGTGAGGAGGTGCTTTCCAGGTGGGAGACTGGTTAGCTTAACCACGCCATGGCACGTTGCAAACCGAAACTTCGCATTCCCGTACCCGCACTCGCCAAGAGTGCGGGAGGTGGGGCCAGGGGTGTCCGGCGACTCGCGCATCTCCGATTTCGCGACGTCAACCTTCTGCGTTCTGGCGAACGCAGCTACTTCTAGAGATAGGGGGTGAAAAGCCGCACGATGCCATCTCGCAGTTTGATCGGCAGCGGACGGCCGTCAACGTCGGCCAGCGTCACCGGTTGCGAATGCTTAATCTTTTGACGGATCAAATCAGCCATCGCTTTTGCGAACGGCGGCGAATAGCACTCAACATTGAATTCGAAGTTCAGCCGCAAACTGCGTGGGTCCCAATTCGTCGAACCAAACGTGCACCACGTATCGTCCACCACCATGAGTTTGGAGTGATCGAACGGCGGCGGCGATTTCCAAGCCTGCACGCCGCGGCGGAGAATCTGCCAAAGCTGCGCGTTGGTGGCCCATTGCACCATCAGCAGATTGTTCTCTCGCGGCAGTACGACGTTTACGTCGACTCCGCGCAAGTCGGCGACATTGAGCGCTTCGATGAGCGAGTTGTCCGGCAAAAAATAAGGCGTGACAATCAGCAGCGATTTCCGCGCGGCCGAGATCGCCCCTGCCAGGGTCAGCCGGATCTTGTCGTGCTCATGATCGGGCCCGTCGCTGATGCCGCGCGCCAAGGCGTCGCCGGCAGCCTCGATATCGGGAAACCATTTCTCACCATCGAGCGATTCGCCGGTGCAAAATTCCCAGTCGCTGGCGAACGTGTCTTGGAGATGTTTCGTGACCGGACCGGCAATCCGGAAATGCACATCCAGGATCGGATGCTTGGGCGAAAGACGCAGCGAATGCCCTTCGCGAATGTTCACCCCTCCGGTGAAACCAACGCGACCGTCGACCACCAGGATTTTGCGGTGGCAGCGAAGGTTGGTGTATTGCCACTTCCAGGGAAACATAGACGGGAGGAAGACCGTGTAGGGAATGCCGGCCGCGCCAAGGCTCGCTTTGATGCTCGGCCAGCTATAGCGAACTCCTACCCCGTCGATGATCACACGAATATCCACGCCCCGCTCTCGAGCGGCGCGGAGCTTTTCGACGAACAACTCGCCGATCCGGTCGCGATCGAAAATGTAGGTGCAGAGCGTGATCGAGTGTTGGGCGCCGTCGATCGCTTCGATCATCGCATCGTAAGCGTCGTCACCAGTTGGCAAGAGATCGATCTTGTTACCGCCAAGCAGCGGCCGTTCCGAAACCTTGTCGACGAGTGTCGCGAGCGGTCCGTAGTGTTCTTCAAGCGGACCCAAAAGCGAGGCCGAATCGAAGGGCGAACTCCCCGGTGTCGGCGATGACGCTGGCGTCGCTGGCTTGCCTAGCAACTTCCGCGCTTTGCGTTCCAGGCGATTCACGCCAAACAGCACATACAGCGCCGTTCCAAGGAAGGGAGTCAGCAGGATGATGCCGCACCACCCGATCGCCGCTCGGACATCCCGCTTGTTCAGCACCACGTGGGCGACCGCCAGCGTGGCTACGATCACGTCGAGGGCCGCCAGAAAGGGCCCCCAATGGATTAACGCCTCGATTCGGGAAGCCAGGCTGGCTGTGTCGGCAAGAATAAATAAGTCGCTCAAACGGTCTCCCGAATCGTTCCCATGCATCTACGTTTTCAGGCGGGCAGACATTATTCTAGGGGAAAGAGGGTTCCCGGACGAATCGGTCAACATGGTTGGTTCCGAATTCGCCTGGTCCGTGACTTACATGGCCCGCCATTTATTTGGCCCGTCGCGTGACGATGTCCTGACTTTCACGGTCCTGATCTGTCACGCCGCTCCTGCGAGTTGATAATGCCGATTCGACTTGCCTGCTCGCGCGGCCACGCCATGGTAGTGCCCGAACGCCTCAGCGGCCGCGCCATCGTATGCCCCAAATGTGGCGAGGCGCTCACCGTTCCCGGCGAACCGATTGCGCCCGTCCTGGAAGCGAAAGTATCTGCCGCCAGCGCCGATGCCATTTTCGCCAGCCCCGATCCGATCGCGAAAGCGCCGCCTCCAGCTCCTGCGCCAACTGTCAACAGAACACGCCCGCCGAAAAAGCCAGAACGCGTCGAAAAGCGAGAAGTGCCGCCCGTCGAAGAACGGGTCGATCAACCGAAGGTGGCCACACCAGTCCCCGTCGACTTGCCGCCCATCGAGCCTGTCCCGCCGCCGTTGCCCACCGATGAAATATCCGGGGCGACCGCACTCTTGGCGAGTGCGGCTACAGGCAGCTCCGGCACTGCGGACGTGGCGCCGAACGAACCGGCCAAAGAGATGACCGAGTCTCCCAAGGCAGCGCCCCCGCCTCCCCAAGTTCTCGTCGTCACGACCGATGCAACTCCAGTTAAGGTCGAACCGCGGGTGCCGCCTTCGCCGCCGGCCCCCCTCAGCGCAAGCGAACCAGTCGTCGCGCCCAAGGCCATCGAACCTCCACCTGGCTTTCCAGAAGTGACGATTCGATTGCCACCTCTTACTCCGCCATCCTCGCCGGTCGAGCTCCATGCAACTCGGTCGCCTTCGCTTGGCCTTGCCGCAAGCGCGGCGGCCATCGAGTTCCCTCTCGAAGATCGATTCGATCCCATCACGTACGTCGACAGCGGCGAGCGAGGCAGTGAAGCCAAGTCCTACGGCCATCGCACCGTGGCCGGCGCTTTGTTGTTGGCGGGACTCATCCTTTTGGCTCCCACGATTGGCCCCTTATCGCAAACAAGCGAGATCGACATCCTGTTGCTGCCGCGCTGGGTTCAAGGCCTGGGGCTGCTTGCCCTGCTCAATGTCGCGTGCGCTCTCTTCGCGCTGGTGCCGTTACGATTTTTCCGGGTTATGGCCGCCAGCTACCTCACACTCGCATCCGGCTTTTGGGCAGCCCTGGCCGGAATCGTGTGGCTGGAGCGTGGTGAGCATCCGTTACTCGACGTGCTCGAACTGAACGATTCTCCGGTGCGTCGCGCCGCTCTGTTTCTGAGTATTGTTTCCGCGATCATTCACGGCGCGATTGCCTGCTATTGCGGAATGCTTGGGGAAGAGGAATGATCGCCGGCCCGCTTCCCACTCGTTGGCGATGGAAGCTGGCCGCGTGGTTGATCGTGATCGCCAGCTCGATCTACGGAACATTGCCGTACGCGGTTCCAAAGTGGTGTGCCTCGCAGTGGTTCCCGCCGTTTGGCAGCAGCTTCTCGGCCGAACAAGGAACTCTCGGCGGCGAGTACTTCAATATTGCGGAGGCGCTCTCGCGCGGTCGCGGTTACAGCGACCCCTTCTTCGCGGAATCGGGTCCCACCGCGTGGATGCCGCCCCTTCTGCCAACAATTGACGCGGCCATTCTCACGATCACGGGACACAACAAGGAAGCGCTCGTCTGGCTCAGCATCGTGGCGCAAGTGTTGGTGCTTATTTGGGTCACCAACGACGTGATCGATTGGGCTACACCTTTGCTCTTCGGCTTTGTTCCGGTTCTGTGCATCGCAGTTGTTTTGGCCGGCAACTTCTATCACCTCTTTCAGATCACGCACGATGGCTGGTTGCTTCTGCTTCTCGCGCACGGTTGTGTTCGGATGTTGATCCAACCCGCGTCGCTATCCACAACCGGCGGAGCGATCCGCTGGGGAGTGTGGGGCGGAGCGTGCAGCCTGGCCAGCCCGGCCCTAACTCTGGCGTGGCTGGTGTCGTGCTGGAACGCGCGCCGCGAATTGAAGCTGCCAGGAGTCTTCGCCGCTGTCGGAATCGCATTGGCGATACAAGCGCCTTGGCTCGTCCGCAATGCGGTGGTCTTCGGCCGGTTTGTTCCCGTGAAGTCGAACGGCTGGTTCGAGTTGGAACAATCGCTCCGCGACCCCGATGGGGTCCTCGACCTGGCGACCATGGTCAACCACCCGATCGCTTCCCAGAAGGTCAAGCAGCACTACATCGAGCTGGGCGAAATGGCGTTCATCGACGAACGCAAGGCCGCCATTTGGCAACGTGAGCCGGCCGAGCTAGTGGGGCACTGGCTTCGTCAAGTTGCAAATCGAGTCATGGCAGCATTCCTTTGGAAGATGCCCATCAACGAACGTTTTTCCGCGCCGTGGTATTTGACATGGTCGCGAGTTCTATTTGCCGTTCCGTCCCTTCTGATTTGTCTCGCGTTGATGTTGGGCTGGCGCCCCTCCCCCGAACGGCAGAACGTCGCTTGGTTCGCGATTGCCTACCTTGCCCCGTATTTAGCGATCAGCTTCTACGACCGGTATCTCATCCCCATTGCGGGCGTGACCATGTTGATGTCTTCCGAAGCCGCCATCTACCTGGTCGGGCGGCTTTGGACAGCATTTTTTCGCGCCAGCGAAACACCCGTCGCCAAATGAGGTAATAAATTCGTTGGCGAAGCGAATAGTGAGATCGTAGCCGGTCCCATTCCTCTGGTGAGTAAGCACTCCATGTCCGAATCGCGCCCGCCTATGCCTCTTTCTGGCCGACGACATGATCTCGACGCCCTTCGAGCGTCGGCGATGCTGCTGGGAATCGTTTTGCACGCATCGCTCAGTTTCTTTCCGGCCCCCTGGTGGTCGGTGCAAGATACACGCCAAAGCGAATTCTTTGGCGTGCTGCACGAAGCCATCCACGGCTTTCGCATGCCGCTGTTCTTTTTGATCAGCGGTTTCTTCACCATGATGCTCTTCCGCAAGCGCGGACTGAAGTCGCTATTGGCGAATCGAGCCATGCGAATCTTCGTGCCGTGCCTGATCGGTTTATTCACCATCATTCCGGTTCTTCGGGTGACGTACGGGCTAGTGAGCTCTTCGAGAACAATCGCGAAACCCATTGACCAGTCGTCGCTTACGGCCGCCATCCGTGCAGGCGATATCAACCGCGTCCGTGGAGCCATTACGAAGCAAGAAGACCTCGACCAGGGCGACAACGAATTTAGGGTAACGCCCTTGAACTGGGCTTTGCTGACGGGGAACACGGAGATCGTGGACTTGTTGCTAGAAGGAGGGGCCGACGTCAACAGGCCCAATAGCGATGGCAATACACCCCTCCACGGCGCGGCGTTCGTTGGGCGAGACGACCTTGTGGCGAAGTTGCTGGAAAAGGGGGCCAATCCCAACAGAGCGAATCCAAGCGGCCAAACAGCCCTTGCTTCGACAGAAGTGCCAATGGACGTCACCATTGATCTTCTCAACCTACTGCAGATCCCTCTCCCCGATGTTGCCGCCGTGGAGGCAGGAAGAAAACTCGTTCGAGGACGCCTCGAACCGCTGATCGTTGCTCCAGGTCCCAAGAGTGTTCGCGCGGTCTATAACGACTTCATCAATTCGAGAGCGAACTTGTTGCGCCTCATTTTTTTGCGAGTGAACTTTTTCGATCATCTGTGGTTCCTCTGGCTGCTGTGTTGGTTAGTGATGGGGTTTGCCTTGTTTGTCACCATTGGAAATTACATCCGGCTTCCGTTTGCTCTGCCCATCGTGTCCGAGTTTCGCTATCTCTGGTTAATTCCACTCTCGATGATTCCGCAATGGTTCATGGGGATTGATGGAAACCACGTAGGGCCCGATACGGCATTGGGACTCATCCCTCTGCCCCACGTGCTGGCTTACTACGCCGTGTTCTTTGGCTTCGGCGCTGCGTATTACGATGCCGGCGACGATGCCATGCGAGTCGCCCGCGGTTGGTGGGTACTCCTGCCGCTCGCGTTGGCGGGACTGTTCCCAATGATCCTGATGACCTACGACAACCACCTCGCTAATGTGTTGGTTCAAGTCCTGTACGCGTGGTGCATGTCGTTCGGCATGATGGGGCTGTTCCACACCGTTTGCCGGCAAGAGAGCCCGACGATGCGCTACCTCTCCGACGCCTCGTACTGGATGTACCTGGTCCACCTGCCGCTGATCGTGATCCTCCAGGCCATGATCCGCGATTGGGATATGAACCCATTTGTGAAATTCACCCTGTTGAACCTGGTGGCGACGTTGCTATTGATCGCCTCGTACCAGATTTTTGTGCGCAATACCCTCATCGGCGTGTTGCTCAACGGCCCCCGTGCAACGCCGATCCCGCCTCAAAAACCAATTGTGGATGAGCCTGCGTGGGGAAAACCCCTGACGGAGTAGCCTTCTAAGGCGCTCTGGACCCGATCTCGCCAATTCTCTACCATCCGGCCGATTTCAATTTGGGTAATCTCGGCCGTATGTGCAGCGTGCGGCGAGAAGTTAATGGCGCCGGGCGAGAGCGAGATGCGGATCTATTTTTCCGTTGGCGAACCTAGTGGCGATTTGCACGGGGCCAATTTGATTCGCCGCTTGCGGCAGCGCGTCCCCAACGTCTTGTGCGAAGGAATGGCCGGCCCGAAGATGGCGGCCGAGGAATGTCGCCTCGACTACGACCTCACCCAGCACGCCGTGATGTTCTTTGGCGATGTGCTCAAGCAGCTTCCCAGATTCTGGAGCTTGCTCTCGGTCGTCAAACAATCGTTGCGCACGCGCCGCCCTGATGCCGTCGTCTTGATCGACTACCCGGGCTTCAACTGGCATGTCGCACGAATGGCGACCAAGCTTCGCATTCCCGTCTTCTACTACGGTGTTCCGCAGCTCTGGGCGTGGGCGTCCTGGCGGATTGGCAAGATGCGGCGCTACGTCGATCACGCCCTGTGCAAGCTTCCCTTCGAAGCCGATTGGTACGCACAGCGAGGTTGCCCCGCCACGTACGTGGGGCATCCCTACTTCGATGAACTGGCAAACCAGCAGCTTGATCAAGAATTCGTTAAGCAGCAGTCGTCCCAGCCAGACAAGCTGATCACCATCCTGCCTGGGTCGCGCAGGTCGGAGGTCGAAGCGAATCTGGTGCCGTTCCTCAAGGCCGCCACCAAGATTCGAGCTGCCCGGTCGGATGTTCGATTCGCCGTCGCATCGTTCAACGATCAACAGGGGCAGCGAGCACGCCATTTGGTAGCGACTGCTGGCCTTGCCGCCGACTTTCCGATTCAAGTCCACGTTGGCAAGACGGCCGAGCTAATTCACTTGGCTCACAGCTGTCTGGCGTGTTCCGGCTCGGTATCGCTCGAACTGTTGCACCACGAGAAGCCCAGCGTTATCCACTATGCCGTCTCGCCGTTTACGTATTGGCTGGGGCGAAGGCTGCTGGTGAATGTTCGCTACATCACACTGGCCAACCTTCTGGCGGCCGGAGACGATGCCTTTAACGCCGCCGCAGGACCGTACGACCCCGATGCCGAGGATGCCAAACGAGTTCCATTCCCGGAGTATCCGACGTGCCGCGACGAGTCGTCGCGAATGGCGGACCATATTCTTGCCTGGCTTGCCAAGCCGTCCGACCACCAGCATGTGGTCTCGATTTTGCAGAGCCTGCGTCAGCAGTTGGATGTTCCAGGAGCATCGGCCCGCGCCGCCGATTGGATTGTCCAATCGTTGACCTCTGCTTCGGCTCAAAGTGAGACGATTTCACCGGTTGCGATGTCTCGCGCGGCATAGTTCGTCGATGTCGCGCGTTGCTCGTCAAAAAATGTCTGCCATTTCGGCAGACATTGCGACCTCATTGGCCTAGTGTTGTCGTGTCACACCCGCGAGTGTCACCAACTTGATGCCTCAGGTTGTCAGTCAACGCGCATCGCCATCGATGCGCCGGTTCGTCTCAGCAAGTTGGTCTCGGCGTCATCGTTGCGATGACTGCGCGATCGATCGTCAGAGCTTCCGCGCGAGTACGACGACGGCCATCGCATGGTAGACTCGCGAACGTTCCCGCGCTGGAATGGGTACTGTCCAGGCATCGCGGCAAAAATTTTTTCCATGCGACGAAAATTTTTTGAAGGTTCTTCCGCGTGAGTCTCATTGGCTTCGGCGACAGTCCAACTCCCTACGACTTGCGGTTCACGTTGCTCCGAATTCCGGTGCGAGTCCAACCGTTGTTTTGGTTGACGTTGCTCATCCTCTGTTACGTCGACAAGGCGACGGTGCTGGCGGTTCGAATACCGGCAGCAGCGCTGTCGATTCTCATTCACGAATATGGGCACGCGCTGATGATGCGCTGGTACGGCGGCAGGCCCCGTATCGTCCTCTACCTGATGGGTGGCTACGCACAACAGTCGGAGCGGCAATACGACTGGATGAAGGAGCCCGAAGGGAGCTTGAGCGAGGAACTGATTACCCTAATCGCGGGGCCGTTGGCACCCCTCGTTGTGTCGGCTGTGATCGCCTTGGTGATGTGGCCTTTGGGAGCGATGCTGCAATTCAAACCCGTCTCCGGGATACCGTTTTTTTACGCATTTTTCCAAGTTTCGGAGACATGGCACGCCCCCCAGATGCTCATGCAATTCCTCGGCTTCTTTATCAACATCAGCATGCTGTGGAGTTTCTTCAATCTGCTGCCGATGTTGCCGTTGGATGGAGGACGAATCACTCGTGCCATCTTGTGTTACCGCAATGCGCCGCGCTACGAGGAAGTGACGTGTTGGATCTCCATCGTGACCGCGCTCGTAGCGATTGCGCTCGAGTTGCTTTTGCCTGGCGGCGACGTTCAGAATGGAATCCCCAATGTGCTCTTTCTGCTCATGTTCGCGGGCTACAACTACCAGCAAGCGCAGCGGTATCGGCAGCGCGGCAACTTCTGAGTACCGTGAGCGCACGAGGCGCTGTGGTTGATCGCGATCGATCGTGTGGATCAGCGCCTTCGCGATGCGATACGAGTCGCTCGTGTGGCATGCGAAGCAACAAGAAAGTGAATCGACAAACGGCGCCAGGTAACGAATTCCTCTTGACGATTTTTTTTGCGACGTCAAGATTACACCCAGTTCGTATTGCAACTTTGTTTGTGATACGTACAACAAGACGCAAGGTTGATCGCTGAACGAAGCAGTGTTCGCTGAACAAAGCAAGTTCGACGAACAACCGAGTGCCTTGAAGACGCGTGACTTGAGGGCAACCCAAGTCGGACAAAGCAGCGTCGAAGGAAGCTAAATCGATCCGAATCTGGATCGAGCAGTCCCAAAGGAGTTTTACGTCGCTCTTGCGAATCAGGCAGAGTTTCGAACGCGGTGTTCGGCTCGGTCGGGTTCCTAGGAAAGCAAGGCGATGATCACCATAGGTAGGTTTGGGTTCTAGTAACGAGGAGTTCGGACGCGACGAGACTGCGAAGTCGATCTATGCGTTGGGTTTGCAACGGCTGATGAACGGTTGGGTCATGCAAATGACCTTGCCGGACCCCGGAGGCCCTTGGCAACGAGGTATTCAGGAAGAATCCTTCTGCCACAAACTGGCGCGTAGCCTAGGCTCTCCATTCGTTCAAAATTACCGACCTTGTTATTGGTCTACCCAGATCCGCCTGAATCTAAGTTGAAGGATGACTACGATGGCGAAGAAGAAAGCTGCTAAGAAGGCTGCTCCGAAGAAGGCCGCAAAGAAGGCCGCTCCGAAGAAGAAGGCCGCCAAGAAGAAGTAGTTGTTTGCCTCGCGATTGCGAGGTGAATAACGGCTTGCGTTCCCTCGCTCGAGGGCCCGCAAGGCTTCTCTTGAACGACTACCACGAGAAAGAGCCGCTGAATGAAGCGGCTCTAGCTTTTTCTTGGGAACGTCTCCCCGTAGCCGCACTCGCCAAGAGTTCCATAAGTGGCACAGACAGTCCTGTCTGTGCGCGGTGGACTGCGACCTGCCAAGTCTTTCCGAGCAGCAGGATGCGTCAACTCTTTGCAACTCAGACGTCTATTTGATTGGAGCGTCCACCCCGGCCAGACAGGATTGTCTGGCCCACTTTTTTGCGCTCCCCCTCTCCTACGACTCCCCTCCTCCCCTTCTCCCCCTCCCCTATCCCAAGACCGGCAAACTCGGCATCGGCGGCTTGGCTTTTGCCGAATCAGCCAATTGTTTCGAGAGGTTATAAACCAGCCGATCCAGATACGGCTTAGCGAGCGGGTCGTCGAAGTTGGCAGTCGTCTTGCCCGCGTCGCCGTTCTCCCGCAGTTGGATGTTGATCGGCACATCGCCCAGGAAGGGGACTTTCAGTTCATCTGCCTTGGCCATGGCGCCACCGCGGCCAAAGATGTCGTACCGCTTGCCGTTGTCGGGGCAAATGAAGCCGCTCATGTTCTCGACCATCCCCAGCACGGGAATGTTTACCTTGCGGAACATGGCGATCGCCTTCACGGCATCGATCAACGCAACATCTTGGGGAGTGCACACCACGACCGCGCCGGTCAGCGGCAACAGCTGCGACAAGGTCAGCGCGATATCGCCCGTGCCAGGCGGCATGTCGATGATCAAGTAATCGAGATCGCCCCAGGAAACATCGCGCAGGAACTGCGTCATGGCGCTGTGGAGCATCGGCCCGCGCCACACCACGGCTTCCCCAGGCGGCACCATGAAGCCGATCGACATCACGGCCAGTTCGCCATGTTTGTACGCCGGCAACTTGCCGTTAACGATTTCCGGCCGCGGGGCGTTGGTCATGCCAAGCAAATGGGGAACACTGGGGCCGTAAACGTCGGCGTCCATCAGGCCGACCTTACAGCCCGCCTTCGAGAGGCCGATCGCCAGGCTGGCAGCGATGGTACTTTTGCCAACGCCCCCCTTCCCCGATCCAACGGCGATCACGCTCTTGGCGGTCAGTCCGATTTGCCCCAATCGCATCGGCGGGCGATGGTGCTCAGCGACGTCGACCGTGATGTTGGCACCGGGGAACTTGCTTTGCAGCCGCTGCACGACTGCGTCGCGAGCTTCGCTCCACAACGGCGCCGAGTGGCTGGTCAGTTCGAGCGTCAGCCGAATGTTGTTCCCATCGACCGTGACGTTGCGAACTTGTTCCATCACGCCGATGCCACGACCTGTTTCAGGATCGGGGAAGTCAGCGACGGCGGCAGAAACGGCAGCAGGGGAAATCGAACCGGCAGACATTGCAAAGCTCCAGACGGATCAGGCGCCAATGCCTGACAAGTGGCGAAACCGATCATTATAGAGCGCGAGCCCTCGATTGCGGCGGCATGGCATGCTCCCCATCTCCCAGTCCCCCCGTCTCCCCTTCGGCATGCTCCTCCTCTGCCCCCTCTGTGGCAAAATTCGCCCTACGTCCCGCGGGCAAATCCGTACCACTCGATGTGGCGGCGAGGGCAAAATGCGACTCCTTGCGCTCGGCACAAGGGAATCAGCCATGCTTCCACAGTTCGCAATTCCTCCAGCGTCGTCCCCATCGGCATCATCATCACCCGCGTCCGATCGCACTCGCGCAGCCGCTCCACATAGGCCAACGCCTCGTCGACGTCCTCCTGGTTGCCCACCACGAACTTCAGCTGGTACTCGTAACCGGCGATCAATCTTTCGACGGTCGGCATCGATTGCCGCACCCGCTCGTGCCGCTGGTGCCAGTCGCCCCCCTGCTCTACCGTCGGCGTCGAGTTGCTCATCTTGGGGCTGATCGACATCAAATCGCAGCGGACCGGCAAGTAGACCGTCCCGGCTGTTTCAATCGTGATGTGCTGCCCCAGTTCGGCCAGCTTGGTCGTCAAAGGGACCAACTCGTCGAACAGCATCGGCTCGCCGCCGGTGATCACGACGTGCGAGAGTTCGCAGCGAACCACCTTTTCGACGATTTCGTCTACCGAACGGGTGTCTCCCTCCGGCTCCCACGAGGCGAAAGGCGTGTCGCAGAACCAGCATCGCAGGTTGCAGCCCGACGCGCGGACAAACACGCTGGGCGTTCCGGTGAGGAGCCCCTCCCCTTGCTTCGACGGGTAGATTTCAGCGATACGCACGGTGCTAACGGCCCCGCCACGGGAGCAAACCCCCTTGGCGTTTCGGGAAAAACACGATCAGATGGAACGAATAGGTAAGGAGCAAAGTGTGGCCGATCGACTACGTGATTTATTGGAAACGTTCGATAATTCGTTTCCCAACCGTGACTATACCATCGAGATTATCTGCCCCGAGTTCACCTCGGTATGTCCTAAGACGGGCCAGCCCGATTTTGGCACGCTCACGTTCACGTATACGCCCGACCGCAAGTGCGTGGAGCTCAAAAGCCTGAAGATGTACCTGCAAGGCTTTCGTAACGAGGGGATCTTCTACGAAAACGTGACCAACCGCATTCTGGACGACCTCGTTGCAGTCCTACAGCCCAGGACAATCAAGTTAGTCGCCGCGTTCAGCCCCCGCGGCGGAATTTCGACGAACGTGATCGTGCGACACGAGAAGTCGTCGTAGGTCCGCGCTCTCCCTGTAGCCGCGTTCGCCAGAACGCGGAGAGTTGACGCCGCCCAGGCAGAAATGGTTGAATCCCCGTACCCAAGCTGCACTCACCGCACTCTGGAGAGTCGCACCACGGCCGGCAGCGGCCTTTTTCACCCGACCGTCGCTCGCTATTATAGGGAATTCGAACGAACCTGCGGGGGACTCCACGCCACTACCTTCCTAGGGAGGTGGCTTAAGGGTAGCCGTGGGAATTTCGATGCAGCGGCGTAGCTCAGTGGTTAGAGCAGCGGCTTCATAAGCCGCGTGTCGTGGGTTCAACTCCCACCGCCGCTATTTCCATTTCTGCCGTGTCGCGGTTCGTCGCAACTCGTTTTTGGCATTTCATGACGCGCCGTAGTCGAGCACGTGAGGTCGTTCTCCAAGTTTTGTATCGGGACGACATCCATCCCGGTCACGACTTGGCCGAGGCCGATCTATTTCTGCGGCGAAGGCTCCTGAACAACACCGAACTGGTGGAGTTCGCGCTCGGCCTCCTTTCGGGAACCCGTCGCAATCGTCCCGAGATCGACGCCTTGCTGAACGAGATGTCGAAGCATTGGACGGTTGCCCGGATGCCGGTCACGGACCGCAACGTGCTTCGCCTGGGTGCCTACGAGATTCTCAATACCGAAACTCCGGGACCGGTTGTGATCAACGAAGCGGTCGAACTAGCGCGCCGCTACGGCACGCGGCAGTCGGCCCAGTTCGTCAACGGACTGCTCGACCGTTTGCATCAATCGCGCCGTGGACCTCAAGGATCGGCATCCTAAAAATCCAAGTGATCGCTGGCCGGGAGTTCTCCGAAGATGGGCATCTTCGATTTTTTTGGCGGTAAGAAAAAAGGCGACGGCGACAAGCCCGCCGGCGAAGACTCCGTCGAGAAGCCGGAGGCAGCCAGCGGCAAGCCCGAAACGAAGCAATCGCTCTTTGGTCGCCTTCGTTCCGCGCTCAAGCGCACCTCCGACCTGCTCAACACCGATATTCGGGACCTCTTCAAAGCCGAAGGTCGGTTGGTCGACGACGAATTCGTCCAAGAGATCTTCGCTGTTTTGGTGAAGACCGATATGGGCGTGGGCCCAGCCAACGAAATCTGCGACCAGATCAAAGTCGATTACCGCGGCCGCGTCGTAAAGTTTGGCGACATCCTGGCGACGATTCGCAAAAAGATCGCCGAGATCATGGCCCAGGCACCGCAGCCGCTCAACTTTGCGGCCAGCGGTCCGACCGTCATCCTGGTGGTCGGCGTAAACGGCTCAGGCAAAACAACGTCGATCGCCAAGATCGGCCGGCGCTTGAAAGACGAAGGGCGTTCGATCGTCTTAGGTGCAGGCGACACCTTCCGCGCCGCCGCCGTCGAGCAGCTCACGGTGTGGGCGAATCGCTTGGGCGTCGACATCGTCAAAGGGGAACCCAACAGCGACCCAGCCAGCATTGCCCATCGAGCGGTGGCCCGCGCTAAAGAGACCAACGCCGATATCTGCCTGATCGATACCGCCGGCCGGCTCCAAACGCAAACCAACCTGATGCAACAACTCGAGAAGATCCATCGCGTGATCGCGAAGCAGATTCCCGAGGCTCCGCACGAGGTGCTGCTGGTGCTGGACGCGACAGCCGGGCAAAACGGCCTCAGCCAGGCTCAGGGCTTTTCCCAGGCCGCCCACTGCACGGGGATCGTCCTCACCAAGTTCGACGGCACCGCCAAAGGGGGCGTAGCCATTCCGATCCGCCAGAAGTTCAATCTCCCGGTTAAATTCCTGGGAATTGGCGAAAAGGAAACCGATCTGGCGCCATTCGACGTCGAAAGCTTCGTGGCCGCCCTCTTTGATTAGCCGCAAGCAGGCTAGTCCTTTGTCGCAGCTAATTTTTTTCGGGTGGCCCTGGCGTCCTAAAGACGCCAGTGTGCGTACGACAAAACATTGCGAACCATTTCCGATTCGCCTTCTCGCGGCGGCGCGTACAATGAACGTGGGGCTTGTGGAGATTCGCCTCCAGGCTGGCGGCACATAGGGAGCCAGTCGCTGGCGGGGCGAGTTGGTGTTTGGGCCTTGCGGAGTCAACATGGCCAGTGTCGAGTTGCCGCATCCGATCGAAGCTGTGGACCACGGCGAGGAGCCGTTCTCTCCAACGGCAGCGCAGGAGGCGCGAATTTTCCTTCGCTTGCGGTGGCGAACGGCGGCTAACATCGCCCACGAGTTCCTCCAGCGGGCGCGGCTTCGCGCGGTCGCCTTTCTCACGCTCAGTTTTCTGTTCTGGGTAATCCTCTTCATGCTGTTCATGGAGGGCTTTATGCTCCTCCAGACTTCGCTGGCGAATCCCGGCTTCCGCAATCAGATCATCCACGGCGTGTTCAACGCGTTCTTCTTCACGCTGCTGGTAATGATCACCGCTTCGGCGTCGATCGTTCTCTACGGCGGCCTCTACCGTTCCCAGGAGGTCGAGCTGCTGATGCATTTGCCCGTCCGCGCGGAACGCATTGTGGCGCACAAGTTTCAAGAAGCGGTCCTCGTTAGCTCGTGGGGTTTCCTCCTGTTAGGGACGCCGCTGCTGGTTGCCTATGGAATCACGGTCAACGCGCCGTGGCAGTATTTCGCGCTGCTGATCCCGTTCATGTTTGGATTTGTTTTGGTTCCGACCGGCTTGGGCGCCGTTTGTTGCCTGCTGCTGGTGCGGTGGTTTCCCAGAGTTCCCCGCCGCTGGCTCGGGACCGCCACCGCGATCGTGGGCATGACCTTGCTGGTCGCGATCGTCTACTTTGCCGCGGCTCCCGCGCGCGATCTATTGACGCCCAAATGGCTGCAAGACATGCTTGCCCGCCTGCGCTTCTCGGAACATCGATTGCTCCCCAACTGGTGGCTCAGCACGGGGATGCTCACCGCGGCCCACCATGGACAAGCCGACGCGAAAAGCGGCTGGAGCGATTGCCTTGGACTGCTGGGCGTCCTGTGGGCCAATGCCCTCCTACTGCAGATCGTTCTGTCGGCTACCGCGAAAAGGATCTTTCGTTCCAGTTACCACCGCGTGTACGGCATTAGTTCGTCGCGCACGGCCACGCGCAAGCATTGGATGGATGTTGCTGCCCGTGGAGGGTTGGCGTTTCTGCCGCGCAGTTTCCAAGAAATCATCGTCAAAGACTTGCGCACGTTCCGCCGCGACCCCACGCTCTGGGCGCAGCTGGCCGTCTTCGTCGGTCTCCTGGCTCTCTATTTGATCAACCTGCGCCGCCTCGATTACGGTCCCCAGTCAGGCCAGTGGGTGATGTCGATCGGGTTCCTTAACGTCGGCGTCGTCGGGCTGATTTACTCGACCTTTGCCACGCGGTTCATCTTGCCGCTACTCAGTTTGGAAGGGCGGAGCTTTTGGGTTCCCGGTACATCGCCGATTCCGCGCGATGTGCTGCTCTGGTCGAAGTTCTTGCTCGCTACCTTAATTGCGATTCCCCCCTGTTTGGTCCTCGTCTTGGCCAGCGACTATAGCCTGCGAATTCTGGATCGAAGCGTCATGGCTGTGATGATCCACGCCGTCACCATGATTGGCTTGATCACGACGCTCTCGGCCCTAGCCGTTGGCTACGGGGCGAGATTCCCCAGCCTGAGAGACAACGCGCCGTCGCGAATCGCTGCCGGTTTTGGCGGGACGTTGAATCTGGTGGTGAGCTGCGTGGTCATCTTCCTGATTGCAACCTCCGTCGGCGTTCCGGCCTACTATTGGTGCGAACTGCGACAAGGCGGTGATGGCTTTGTGATGTCGTGGGAGTGGTGGCCGAGCTATCTGGCGTTCGGCAGTTTTCGCTGCCTTGTCATGGGTGCCTTGTTCGCTGCCGCGGTTGCGGGGATCGCGTCGACGCTATCGCTCAGAATGGGCCTGGTCGCCTTGCGCCGGTTGGAAGCGTAACGGTAATACGTTGGAGGGTCGCATCAGGCGACTTTGTCACGGGACAAAATGCCGGGAAATAGTCGCTTGCCGCGAAAGGACCGGTTACATTGCACGTAGGGTTGCCATGGGCCGGGGTTTCTGTCGGGGAATGACAGTGATTTCTTCAAATCGTCAGATTGGCGTGACCGTTCGATGGATCGTAGCCGGCCTTGCCGTTTTGGCGCTCTTCGCACGGCCAGAACTGCTGCTCGCGCAAGACGCACCCCCTGAAGCAAACGCCACAACGACCTCCTCGAGCACTAACCCGCAAGACGTTAAGCCTCCAGCGGGCGAGGTCAACATCGACGAGTTGTTAGGCACCATCGGGATTGGCCTCCGAGGTAGAACGGTTACCACCGTGGACGAGCAAGGGAAAGGATGTGTGGCAAAACGGCACGTCACGCGCGGCGACGAGGCAATGGTCATGTTGCCTGATGGGATGCTCGTCAAGCGGAACAATAAGACGCTGCAAGATACCGATCGCCCTTTCCAACCGGCCACCAAGGATCAAATTAGCGAAGGCCTGCTAAGCACCAAAGATTTCGCCGGCTTCAAAACACGTGAGTCCAAGAACTACCTGGTGCTTTACAACACCAGCGACAACTTCTCGCTCGGCACCAGCAAGATCCTGGAATCGATGGTGCCCGGTTTGCTCAAGTACATGAAGGCGGCAGGCGTCGACGTTCACGACCCCCAAACGCCGCTGGTGGCGATTTTGTTTCGCACCGAGGCCCAGTTCCAAAAATACCGCCGCATGCCGCCCGGTGTAGTCGCTTACTACGACCACCTCACCAACCGAATCATCGTCTACGAGGAACTAGAGTCGCTACGCGCGCGGCCCGACCTGGCTTTCCAGCAGTCGGTTTCCACGATCGCCCACGAGGGAGCCCATCAAATTCTGCATAACATCGGGGTGCAGGAACGTCTCTCGCGCTGGCCCATGTGGATGACCGAAGGACTAGCCGAGTACCTGGCCCCCACCACCATCGGCAAGAACCTCAAGTGGAAGGGGGCCGGCGTTGTCAACGACTTGCGGATGTTCGAACTGGAACAGTTCGTCAAGTCACAAGGCGATAAAACGTCCACCGGAAAGATGGTCGGCGATACCATTGTCGCCGGCCAATTGACGTCGACCGGTTATGCCTCCGCATGGGCGCTGGTCCATTTTTTGGCGTCGAAGCGAAAGAAGGAATTCAATGCCTACCTGGTGAAACTGTCGAAGACCGAGCCCTTGGATGGCGCGGTCGATGCGGTTCCCAATGGGACTATTCCGGGGAACATGTCGTCATTTGGCGAGCACTTTAGTGGCGATCCGCTCGACACCGAAACGAAATTGATCGCGCATTTAAAGAAACTCCCCTACTCCGACCCGTTCGCCGATAGCCCACACTTTGTCGCCGTGGTCAGCGCCGGACAAGGACGCAAAGCGAAGGTCGAGGTCGGAACCTTCCACTCGCCTGAATCAGCCAAGAAGTGGGCGACCGAAGCAGGAAATCGAATTTCGGAAAGCTCCGGAGGCCAACCGCAGGTAGCGATGGAAGTCTTTCCGAACCGCCCGCAGGCCGAAGCCTACGCGAAGCAGATTCTGGGGAAAAAGTAGTCGCTTCCAGGCGCAACCGATCTGCGGCCGTTCGTAATGTTTGTTGAGACCCAAAAACCGGTCTAACCGTCCCATTTCAACCGGAACTTTTCCTCATTCTGGGCGGTAAATCAGTTACCCACCTTTCTGCGCGTTTCACCTTGATCGGTACGGAATAGACTGGTCTAGTTGCCTTGAAAAACCATCGGTATCCACCCAGGCGGGTGGTACTCAAATCCTGGGAATGGATTTGATTGGTTGACGCTCTCCTGATGTGACTGGCGCGGACTTCATTGGCACAGTTTGGTGGGCGCGGTTGGTTGGGCTCGGTTGATCATTAGAACACAGCTGGTTTTAAAAATACGTTCGAGGTGATTTGGATGTCCTCCCTCTCCAAGCATTTTCGCTCCCTGATCGCCGCGGCGGTTCTGTCGCTGGCTATGGGATTCGGCTCGTCGCTGGTTGAAGCGGCGAACGAGGACATTGTTGGCGCTCTGGCGTTGGCAGCCGACGACCAGGTCGCGGCCCAACTTCGCCTAACCGATCAGCAGCGCGCCCAGTTGAACGAATTCTTCGACGCCCGCGATCGAGCAGCCTTGGCGATCTCGCGCGAAATGCGCGATCTCTCCGACGCCGACAAAAAGGCAAAAATGCAGGCCTTCGCCGCCGAGTCGGAAACGTTAGGCGGAAAGATTCTCGGTGAAGCCGCCCTCACGCAACTCCGGCAGATGCGACTCGCCAAAAGCGGCATGCGAACGCTTGCCGATCCCAAAGTTGCCGAGCAACTAGGGCTAACGCCCGAACAAGTCGCGCAAGCGCAGCAGATTGTTGCGGAATTGGATGCTCCAGCCGGTGAAACAACCGAACAAGCCCGCCGCGTCGCCAAAGCCGAAGCGGAGCGAAAACTAGCCGGCCTCCTCTCACGAGACCAACGCGGTGCCTGGGAAAAAATGACCGGGGCCGGCGCCGACGGCGCACAACCGGCGCCAGGGGGCGAGGAAGGCAATCCTGCTCCAGGGCGATTCGGCAACCGCGGAAATCGCGGATTTGGAAATCGAGGTTTCGGCGGCGGTCAACGCGATGGTGCTCCACGCGATGGCGCCGGCGGAGGACGTGAAGGGGGCGGCCCGGGACGTGAAGGCGGCGCAGCAAACCCTCAGTTGGCGGTCGACGACAATGCTCCACGAAATGAAGACGGCGAAGCGCCGATCATGTTCAAGTTCGGTCGCGCGCCCTGGAAAGACGTCATCGAGTACTTTGCCGACCGTGCCAACTTAGCTCTCACGATGGACGTCGTTCCGCCGGGCACCTGCAACTACGCCTACTCGAACAAAACGTATACACCGTCCGAAGCCATTGATGTCTTAAATTCCCTCCTGCAACTCAAGGGCTTCGTACTCCTCCGGCACGAGCGGATGCTGGTCGTGTGGAATCAGGAGGATGGACCTCCTCCGCCCACGTTGGTTGCTCAGTGCGAGCCCAACGAAATCGAAAAATTCGGCAAGTACGAGATGATCTCGGTTCTCTTCACACTGGCGCGGATGAGCCCCGAAGAAGCCGAACTTGAGACGCGGAAGATCATCAGCCAGCCGCCGATGGGCAATGTCGTGGCCTTGCCCAAATCTCGTCAGCTTTTGGTGACCGATGTGGGTGGCAAGCTCCGGCGCGTTCGCACGATGATCGAAAACATCGAAAATCCCCCTGAGGATCTCAAGGAAGTCGAGGAAGTCGTGGACGTTCTTAACACGACCCCCGACGCCTTGATGCCATTGCTTCGCACCTCAATGGGGATCCCCGAAGGATTTTCGGCTCTCCCCGATGGCAGCCTGAAGATCACCGTCCTGAAAGAAGCTCGCCGGTTTTTGGTGATCGGCAAGCGATTCCAAATCGATAAGTTCAAGCGATTGGTGAAGCTGCTCGATTCGGCCGACAACTTGGGACAAGGCGGCAATGAACTTCCGCAGCTTGAGGTCTATCCCGTTGCCAATGGCGATCCGGACGCGATTATCGCGGTGCTGAAAGGACTCTTTCCAGAGGTCGCCGCCTTCATCATGAAGGACCCGATGACCGGCAATATCATTGTCAACGCCAAGCCCTTTCAGCACGCGGGCATTAAAGCGACTATCGATCAGATGTCGCACAACGATCGAGTCGTGGAAGTGATCAAGCTCCGCCGCATCGATCCTGAGACCGCACAGATCCAGATCAACAATCTCTTTGGTGGCACGGGTGGCGAACCGGCGAAGAATGGCCCCAAAGTCGATATTGATGCGAATACTAACTCGTTGATCATTCGCTCCACCGCGGGGCAGCTCAAAGAAATCCAAAGCCTCCTAAAGAAGCTCGGCGAATCCGACGAAGCCGACATCGCAGCCAAGATGGAACGCAGCGATACGCGGATCATCAAGCTGTCGGCCCGCTCGGCCAAAAATGCGCTCGAAGCCGTACAAGCGATCTGGGCCTCGAAGAGAGCCAATCAGGTTCGCGTTGTCGATGCCGGTGCATCCGACGAGCCAGCCACTTCAATCCCGGCTCTGCCCGAGCCTCGCGCACGTCGCCCTGCCGCCAAGACAGCCGCTGAAGGTGCCCGACCCGAGGGAGGTCCAGGCTACGGACAACCCGGCGACGGTCGGGGCGATTTCCGCGGCCGTGGTGATTTCCCCCGCGGTGATTTTCGTGGCGGCTTTCCGGGCGGTGGCTTCCCCGGTGGTGGCGAATTCCCTCGCGGTGATTTCCGCGGCGGGGGCGATCGTGGTGGGGGCGATGGTCCTCGTGGTGGCGGCGACGGCGAACGAAGGGGACCTCCCGGTCCTCCAGGTGGTGGTGCGCCGCCTCCCGGCGGCGGCCAGCCCCAACCAGGATTTCAAAATCCCAACCGAACTCAAACAAAACAACCCAAGCGAGCAGTTACCCGCGCGGTGCTGAAGCCAGCCACCCAAGGCGTGAAGTCGTGGCAGTGGGTGGTACAGGAAGACGCGGCACCCGCAGCGGATGAAAACTCGGTGGACGAAAAGCCAGCCGCCGAGAAGCCAGTGGCTAAAAATCGGGCCGCCGTAGCTCCAGAAGCCGCACCTGAAGACGATGTTCCTCCGGCTCCCAAGGCCATCACCAATCCGAAGCACTTGCGCGGCGAAGGCACGGAAGAAGAAGTGGCGGCAGCAGGCAATATTGCCAGCGATGAGAGCGACCCGAACGTTCCAGGCGCGGACATCGTCGTAACCATCAGCCCCGGCGGCGTGATTATCTCGTCGCAAGACCTCGACGCCTTAGACGAGTTCGAGTCGTTGCTCAACTCGATCATTGCCCAAACCAACTCGGGCGGCCGCGAGTACAACGTCTTCTACTTGAAGTACGCCAAGGCCGAAGTCGCAGCCACGCTGCTCGAAAGCACCTTGGCCGGTTACGGCGCCTCGGTGGTCGGTGAGAGTGGCGGTGGCGGTTTGTTGGAAAATATGGCCACCAATGCCCTTGGCCCCATGGGCGGAATGTTTGGAGGCATGATGGGACTCGGGGGCGGAAGCTCCGGCGGGAGCAGTTCTTCGTCGAGTTCCGCTTCGATCAAGATCATTCCCGATGGCCGCCTGAATGCCTTGATTGTTCAGGCCAAGCCGACCGAGATCGACTTGATCGAGCAACTGCTCAAGATCATCGACCGGCCCAAGGGCCCCGAAAAGGTCGAGGTCCAGCCCTCCCCACGCTTCATCTATGTCAAATATGCCAATGCCGAGGACGTGGCGACACAGGTTCGTTCGGTATACGCCAACCGCATGGCATCTGATCCCAATGTCCAGCGTCAGCCATCCCCACAGGAAATCGTTCAAGCGTTTGCCCGTGGTGCCGGCGGTGGTCGCGGTGGCCGCGGTGGCGGGGAACAGGCCAAGAGCGAAGAGCCGAAGATGACCATTGCCGTCGACAAGAAAAGCAATGCCCTCATCGTTTCGGCCAGTGACTTCCTGTTCGAGGAAATCGAGCAGTTGGTGAAAAAGCTCGACTCCGCGGTGGCCAACAGCGATGATTCGACGACGGTAGTTCCCATCCGAGGGACCAACGCCGACGCGATGGTTAAGGCCCTCAAAGCAATCTTGGGCGATGCTGCCACCATCAACCGGCAAACAAGCACCAACAGCCAAGGCACCACTCAAAATCGCCAACAAGGTCAACCGCAAGGCTTCCAGGGATTCCAAGGCCCACAAGGCTTCCGTCCTGGTGGCGGTGGTTTCCCCGGCGGGGGCGGTTTCCCTGGTGGCGGCGGGTTCCAAGGCGGCGGTGGCTTCCCCGGTGGCGGCGGGTTCCCCGGCGGAGGCGGCGGCAATCGCGGTGGTGGCGGTGGCGGCAACCGCGGTGGTGGCCCTCCCTTCTAATGAGCTGTTGCCTAACGCCGTAGCTTCCGGTTAACGAGTTGAGAACAATAGGGTTCTCAACTTTCTCGTACCGGGATGCGCGCGATGACGACGATCGTTTCGCCAACCACAGCCCCACCGCCATGGCTTGAGCGGCAATTGGCCGCCCGAAGCAACCCGCCTGGCAAACGCCCTTGGATGGCGCAGAACTGGCGGTCGCTCTTGTTCCTCCATTGGGAGGTCGATCCAGGCCGCCTGCAGTCGACGTTGCCGAAAGGGCTCACCGTCGATACCTACAACCATCGCGCCTACGTGGGAATGGTCGTCTTCTTCATGCGCGGCATTCGCGCGCTGTGGACTCCTCCCCTGCCCGGCCTCTCGGACTTCCTTGAACTCAACGTTCGCACCTACGTGGTCGGTCCCGATGGTACGCCCGGCATTTGGTTCTATTCGCTCGATTGCAATCAGCCACTGGCGGTGTGGGGCGCGCGAACGTTTTACCACCTTCCCTACCGGCACGCGCGGATGACGGCCGACGTGAGCGCGACGATCGACTACCGATCGCAACTCACCGGATGGAGTGCGCCGGCCCGGTATCGATGGACGCCGCGCGGCGACGCCAAGCCTTCGCAGCCCGGCACGCTCGATTTCTTTTTGGTCGAGCGTTACTGGCTGTTCGCATCGTCTTCTCGCGGAGCTCTGAGGCGCGGCAAAGTGTCTCACGCACCCTACGGTGTGTGCGATGCCGACCTGGAAGCCTTCGACATCCAGCCCGCCAACGGGCCGCTCGAAGGCTTGCTGACCGGGCCGCCGGTGCATGTCTGTCATTCGCCAGGCGTCGACACGCGCGTCTTCTCGCTCGAATCCGCTAGTTAACAGCAAGGCGTCCCCTCTTGCATTGACCACGTCAGGCGACCAAGCTTGGTCGAACCCCCTCGGCGTTCCTCACCTGCCTGGAGTTTGGTTATGCGAGCTTGTTCGGTTCGGCAATGCATGTTGCTGATGCTTCTAAGCATCGGCGTAGTGGCCGCGCATTCTCTCCACGCACAAGACAAGCCAGGCGAGTCGCGGCAGGTCGTTTTGCCGGGACCTTTAGGCAAAGGAGCGATGCAACTTCCCACGCAGTGGTCCCTACGGCCCGCCGGGAAGCACGTCCAACTGGGCGACTTTCCCGTGAACATCGCCGTCCACCCCACGCTCCCCATCGCCGTGGTTTTGCACGCGGGCTACGCCGAGCACGAAATCGTCACCGTCGACCTGAAAACAGAGCGAGTCCTCAGTCGCGTCCCCGTGACGCAGGCGTTTTACGGTCTGGCGCTTTCCCCCAAAGGAGACGAGGTTTTCGCCAGCGGCGGCGAACGGGAAGTCGTCTACCGCCTCCGTCTTGATGGCAAGGGACTGCTCTACGATCTGCGAGAAGTCGCCATCGTCCCCCCCAAGGAAAAGTTCGTGGTCACCGGCGTCGCCCTCTCACGCGACGGCAAAACGCTTTTTGCCGCCGGCGGTTGGGGAGGGAAAGTCGCGATCGTCGGACTCGATCCGCCGGCCGCTCCCGCGATGATCGAGTTGGAGCGAGAAAGCTATCCGTACGGGCTCTACCCCAGTGCCGATGGTCAGCGGCTCTTCGTCAGCCAGTGGCTCAAGGAATCGGTCGTCGAGATCGACCTCAAGACCAAAAAGGTCGTTAACAAAGTCGAAACGCCGCGCCATCCGTGCGAAATGATCGCCACCGCCGACGAATCATTTCTGTACGTGGCGTGCGCGAATTCCAATTCCGTCGTGGTCGTCGATCTGAAGGAGGGCAAGAAGATCGAGCAGCTTTCGGCGGCCTTATACCCCGAAGCCATGGTGGGAAGTACCCCCAATAGCCTGGCCCTCTCGCCCGACGGCCGTGCGCTGCTGGTGGCGAATGCCGACAACAACAACGTGGCGGTGTTCGATGTCTCGACGCGCGGCAAGTCCAAGAGCTTGGGCTACATCCCCGCGGGATGGTATCCCACCAGCGTCCGTTTCGCGGCCGAGGGCTCCCGTATTCTCATCGCCAACGGTAAGGGTTTGGGATCGAAACCAAACCGGCTCGGACCGGCTCCCGGCAAGGAATCGCCCGCTACGATTCGCGAGTACATCGGCAAGCTGTTCCCGGGCACGCTCACGGTCATGACGCCTCCCACGCCGGCCGAAATGGCCCGCTTCACCAAAGATGCCTTCGCTTGCTCTCCGCTGAAGCCGGAGAACGGAGTCCGCAACGCCGACCGCCCGGCCGACAGTCCGATTCCAGCGAAAGTCGGCGATCCCAGCCCCATCAAGTACTGCATCTACATCGTCAAAGAGAACCGCACTTACGACCAGGTGCTAGGCGATCTTCCACAAGGCAACGGAGAACCCGTGCTTTGTTTGTTCCCGGCGAAGGTCACGCCCAACCATCACGCCATCGCCAGCGAGTTCGTAACGCTCGACAACTTCTACGTCGAAAGCGAAGTGAGCGCCGATGGCCACGAGTGGAGCATGGCGGCTTACGCAAGCGACTTCGTCGAGAAAACCTGGCCGCTCGTTTATCGCGGCGGCGAAGGGAAGCTTTCTTATCCGTCCGAAGGAGCGATCCAAGGCGTCGGTTCGGCTGGCGGCTACATTTGGGACCGCTGCGCGGAAGCGAACGTGAGCTTCCGCACGTATGGCGAATTCACCGTCAACCCGCCCAATCCCAAGGACCCCGTGAAAGCGCGACTCAAATCGCTGGAAGGACGGTTCGATCCCAACTTCCGCAGCTACGATCTCGACTACAGCGATATCGACCGCGCCAACCGCTTTATCTCCGAACTGAAGCGGTTCGAGGCCGAAGGGGAGATGCCGCGAATGCAGATCATGCGTTTGCCCAACGACCACACGCACGGCACGGCGGTAGGGAAATTGACGCCCACCGCCATGGTGGCCGAAAACGACGTCGCCTTCGGCATGGTGATCGAAGCCATCAGCAAATCGAAGTTCTGGAAAGAGACGGCTGTCTTCGTGGTCGAGGACGACGCCCAGAACGGAAGCGATCACGTCGACGCGCACCGGACCATTGCCTTCTGCGTCAGTCCGTACACCAAGCGGAAGAGCGTCGACTCCAATTTGTACTCGACCGCCAGCATGCTGCGGACGATGGAGTTGATCCTCGGACTCAAGCCGATGACGCAGTTCGACGCCGCGGCGCTGCCGATGTACGGATCGTTTCAGGCCGAGCCGGATCTAACGCCGTATGTCGCTCGGCCCGCTCGAGCGGATCTGAAGGAGCGCAACGTCGCTTCCGCGTGGGGCGCGAAGGAGTCGCTCGCGATGGACTTCAGCCGCGAGGATGCCGCCGACGACTTGAAACTGAACGAAGTTATCTGGCGGAGCGTTCGCGGCGCCGAGAGCGTGATGCCCCCGCCCGTGCGAGCATCGTTTGTCTTCGCCAAAACCGACGACGATGACGACGAAGAAGAGGAAGGCGAGAACGAGCGCGACGACGATGATGACGACGGCGACGAAAAAGACGACGATGATGACGATGACCGCTAAGCTGAAATTGATACGACGGTGAGCCTTGCACTACGAACCGTTTTTGCACGTTGTCTTGCACCAACCTGAAATCCCTCCCAACACCGGCAACATCGGTCGGACTTGTGTTGCGATCGGTGCCAAGCTTTGGTTGGTGGAACCGCTGGGCTTCGATGTCGACGAAAAAGCACGCCGCCGCGCGGGACTCGACTATTGGGAACGCTTGGAGTGGGAAGTGGTCCCCAACTGGGAGACCCTCACCGAGCGCCTGGCGGCCCCCTTTTTGGCACGGCGATGCTGGTTCTTCTCCGCCAAAGCAAAGCATCACTACGCCGAAGTCGAGTACCAGCCAGGCGATGTGCTCGTGTTCGGCCGCGAAACCAAAGGGCTGCCGCCCGAGATTTTGTCGCAGCATGCCGATCAAACGGTGACGATCCCCTGCCGCAGCGCGGTGCGGAGTTTGAACCTCTCGGTCGCCGCCGGGGCCGCCGCCTTGGAAGCCGTTCGTCAGATCGAGTTACGCGGGCAGTTGCGCCCGCGCTAGAAATGCAACTTGGAGGTCCGAACGATGCCACGATTTTCACCCGAGGTGCTCAAAGGGTTCGCCAGCGACTTGCTTCGCAAAGGGGGCTTTAGCGAAGAAGAATCCCGTGTCACGGCGGAGAGCCTCGTCCTGGCCAACATTTGCGGCTACGACTCGCACGGCGTGATGCGGATTCCGCAGTACATCGAGTTTCTGGCAGCGGGCGAAGTCGTCTCGAACACGGAATTGACGGTCATCTCGGAAGGGGCCGTCCGGTTCGTCGCTGATGCCAACCGCGGCGTCGGGCAAATTCAGGCGCGCCGCCTGCTTTCAATTCTCAGCCAAAAGGCCCACGCCGAAGGCTTGGCTGCCGGTTCACTGCGGCATTGCGGGCACATCGGTCGCTTGGGCGAGTATTGCGAAATCGCCGCCGCCGAAGGACTGGTCACCATGTTGGCGGTGAACTCGCACGGCGGCGTCGTCCGTGTCGCCCCTCCCGGCGGAACGAGTCCCCGCATCAGCACCAATCCAATTGCCGTGGGGGTTCCGCAGGCGAGCGCGCAAGGCAAACAAACGCCGCTCGTTCTCGACTTCAGCACCAGTGCCACCGCCGAGGGCAAAGTCCGCGTCAAAAAGATCGCCGGGCAAGCGTGCCCGCCCGGCTGGCTGCTGGACAACCAAGGCCAACCCACGACCGATCCGGGGACGCTCTATGGCACGCCGCCAGGATCGATTCTGCCCTTCGGCGGCGACCAGGCCTACAAGGGTTTCGGTCTCGGCCTCATGGTCGAACTGCTCTGCGGCGCGCTCAGCGGCGGAGCATCGGCACGCGAGAAGCCTTACCCAATGAAGGGGAACTGCGTCCTGATGTTGGTGATCGATCCGTCGAAGTTCGCCGGGGCCGACTTCTTCGCCAGCGAAGTCAATCAACTGACGCAATACATTCGGGGTTGTCCCACCGTCGAAAGCGTCGCGACGATCACGCTCCCAGGCGATCCGGAACGGCAGCGTATGGATGCCGTAGAACAAGGCGGCATCGAAATCGAAGGCGGCAACTGGAAAGCGCTCGCCGATCTTGCCAGCCGGCTGGGCGTGAGTGTCCCCAGCTAAGGCTCCCCAGATCAGCAGCACGCTACTAATCTTCGGCGCGGCCGTCGACCAACTTCCACGATTTGAAGAATCGTTCCGCGGCCGACGACATCACGTTGTCGCGCGGCCCCGTGGCCGTGATTTCATACAGTCGCCCGTCGCGGACAATGTATTGAACGCGGCAGATCGCTTGCAGCGTGGGAACGTCGAACACGACTTCCCGCCCTTCGACGTCGCTGCGGGCAAGCGACGTTTCTTCGACGATCGCGCCGCCGAAGCCTGCCTTCGCTTCATCGCGGGCGGCGTCGATCAGCTTTTGGACCGACAGCTTCTTGTTCGACTTGGGATAGTCAAGATAGTGGGCACCGTAGACCACTTTGATTGCCGGAACCGATTGCAGATGGAGTTTCGCCGTTCCATGCGGCGTGGCAACGTCGGTTTCGCTCGGGATTGCGGTGCCGGGAAACTCGACGCGAAAGCCCCCTTCTTTCGAAACGAACTCCCGCCACGGGCTGCGCTTCGCGGGCGTTTCTGACTTGAGTCCCAGATCTTCTGCTTTGTCCCCGAAGCTAAACGGCGTTTGCCCGTGCGTTGGCGCGGCTAAGAACGACCAGGCGAAACAACCAGCCAGACAGACCCATGCAAGTTGTCGCAACATCGCAACCTCTATCGATAGATCGAATCGGACGACGAGTCGCTCTCAGCAACGGCAGGCGCTTCTTCGCTGCCGGACGCTTCGCTTTGCCGTGCGTTGGCGTTTTGGAAGCTGGCCGGCATCACGCTCCGCGAGACGCTGCCCGGGCGATAGTTCGAGGCGTTTGACAAAGCGGTCGGCAGATTCGGCGTCGGCGTCGAAGGATACGGAGCCGAAGGATTCGCAGCCGAGGGAGCATCGTCGCTCACGCTCGCCGAAACTCGCGTTGCCGAGCGGCTACGACGTTCGTCCTGTGGGTTACTGGCAACTCGCGGGGAGTATCCCGATGGCGAGTAGCTCGAGCGTTCCGCCGCGCTGCCGTATCCCGATTGGGCAGGCGGTGCGCCAGCGTTGGCCATCGATCCCGACGTTGGACGCGCTGCGGCGTAGCTGTCGCCACCGTCACGAGGAGATGTTTCACGTGGAGATACATCGCGCGGTGACGCATCGCGCGCCACCGAGTTGCCGTAAGGGCGATAGCCGGCGCCCGTCGAGTACGGACCCGTGTGATAGGCATCCTTGCTAGGCATCGCACTGGCCATGCGATTCGACGCCTCGGGCGAACCGATCGACTCGCCCGTGGTTTCGCGTTGGTAGCGGCTGCTACGGGTCATCGGATCGACTGGGATCGAACCGCTCGACCGGCTCGAAGCCAGGCTGCTGCTGCCCGATGCCGAAGAGCCAACTGGCGGCGGCACATTCGTTTTCGAGGTCGGCTTGGCGCTGGCAAGCGACGACGCGTCGGCATCTTTCGATTTGAAGGGCGACCACGACGAGAAGCTCGGGGTGCTCCAAGGCGACGACTGGCATCCGGTTGTGCTCAACACGATGGCGACGAGGAGAGTTCCTGCTTGCCACGATCGAATGGCGACATTTCGAGTCATGCGAGATCCTCTCGACGAATGGTTCGTCCCTGAATCGATACATGCGACTAGGAGTGCATGCAACGGCGCGTTTCTTAACGGGCACCGTTACCAATTTCGTATCGAACGAATGGTTCGCTAATGTTTAGCCAATCGTCAAAGTTCACGGCACAGGCATAGAACTTCCGCGGTGGCGTGCGGAAAATAGAGGCCGCAGCGAAGTCGCGTCAATCGAACTTTGTACGCTTTCATCAAAAGAAGGCGGGATTCGCTGGCAAAATCGCGCGATGGCCCCGCTAGCTTTCGAGTTCCCCTTCTATCCCGCCGTATCTTTGGGGGGGATCTCAATCAGCTTTTTGCGGAGCGGGTCGATCAAATCGCGCGACCACGGCTTGTCCCCATAGAGATCGATCAACCCCTGCCAGATGGTTTGCGCTTCGTCTGGTTTGCTGTTCAGCAACTCCTCGCCCCGAGCGATCTGCTGTTCGATCAGCGGACGATGCTTTTTCGCGATAGCGCCGATGGTCGCATCCAGCTTTTCGAGTTGCCGTTTGGCAAGTTCGACGCACTGCTTGACCGCCTTTTGTTGGGTTTCATCCAGCGGGTTGTTGTCGACGTCGGAAAAAAGATGAGCCACGGCCTGGAACTTCGCTTGCGCGCGTTCTGGCTCGCTCGGAGCAAGCTTGACCGCATCCAGGTACAGTTCCTCCACCGGATTGAGAGGATCGGTGCCGCCGATATTGCGAGCTCGCAATTCAAATTTGCGCTGGGCTCGGTACAGGTTGATGCTCTCCGTCCAGTTCTCCAGGTCGGCGCTTCTCGGGTCGTTGGGATAGAGTTCTTGGAACCGCGAAATATCGCCTTCGGCGTTGATCAGCGTCGCGTTGTCGTTGGCGGCGGCCGCGATCTTCGCGTAAAGCTTATCGGCCGAGGGAGGTCGAGAAGCCCACCATGCGACGCCGCCGGCGGCGACCAGCAAAAGCAACATGCCGGGAACGACGAGCCATAACGGCGGCCCTGCTTCTTCGCGCTCCAGCTCCAGATTTCGTTGCCGCTCTTCCTCGGCAACGGTGACAAAGACCGATCGCCCCGCGCTGGGGGCCGGCGTGCGCGACATTGATGTCGACGACGCGATGCTCTCCGGCGCTGCTTCCGTTTCCATGCGCGCTTCGCGCGCCAGATGCAAATCGACCGAGGCGCTGCCGTGACCGGTGTTCAACGGCGACGTGCGGCCATCGTTGGGATGGAATTCCGTCTTAGGCGACGTCGAAAGGACACGCGTCACGTCGTGCGACGCGGCAACGCTCAGGTCGTCGCCCGCTAGCGCTAGATCGGGCTCCTCTTTTGCGAGCCCTTCCCTCCGGTTCCCGGCGTCGTTCAAAGCCAGGTCCATCGCGCTAAAAAACTTGCCCAGCGCGGTCGCGTTGGCGACGCGGCGCAGCGGGTCCTTCTCCAGCAATTGGGCGATGATCTCGTCAAGTTCCTGCGGCGTATCGGGTGCCAAACGCCGTACGGGAATCGGTTTCTCGAACCGCAAACCGTGAACCACCTCGGCCATCGTCTTCGCGGCAAAAGGAGGACGGCCTGTCAACAACGCGTACAGGACGCTCCCCAAGCTATACAGGTCGCTGCGCGGAGTGACCGGTTTCCCTTCCGCTTGTTCCGGCGCCATGTAATCGGCAGTCCCCAGCACGCCGCCGGCCGCCGTCATGCTGGTGGCATTCCAGTCTTTCGCGATTCCAAAGTCGGTCAGCTTGATGGCGCCGTTGACGCCCATCATCAGATTCCCCGGCTTGAGGTCGCGATGAATCACGCCGTGCGCATGAGCCAGTTTGAGCGCGCTGCACACGGCGATCCCTACCCGAAGCGTCTCTCGCCAGGTGAAGATCTTCCCCTTCTGCATCAAGTCTTGCAGGCTCGCTCCGTTGATCAGTTCCATCGCGTAGTAGAGATGGTCCCCCTCTACGCCGAAGCCGAGAATCTGGATGATGTTGGCGTGCTTGAGCTTCTTGTGCGCTTCGACTTCCGCCTGAAAGCGATTGCGGAAGTCTTCGTTGTCCACCAGATGCGAGGCCAGCACTTTGACGGCGGCGCGATCGCCTGTCGACTCATCGACGCCTACGTAAACAGCTCCCATCCCGCCGCGGCCGAGGAGCTTTTCGATCTTGTAGGGGCCGAGTCTTTCGATCGCCATGGCGAGCAGTCGCAGCGACGCGCTCGCGATTGCGTTGCGTCGATAGGGAGACGAAGGATTGGGGCCGACCATTCGGCCCTCGTCACGGTGAAGCTGGACCGTGACGTTCCCATCTTAACAGAAGAAACCGCGCGGATCAGGTTTTCGCCGCAGGCCTACGAAAAGTTGGCAGCATTGCCGCACGCTAGGGTTTGCAGCCCATCCACAAGCCGCTAAGCGGCCCGTTTGTCGCTGGTGGCTGATTCCAGCACTTCCAGGGCTTCTTCCAAGCCTCCGCACGTTTCAGCGAATCGCAAAATGGTGCGGATCTGGTCGGCCGAGAGATCGACCCCTAGCGACTCGCGCAGAGCCGTCCAATCTTCGTCGGACCACGACAACATCTCGGCCAGCGGATCGGGTTCGTCAACCATAGCTTTCCCACCAAGAGACAAGGGTGCTTCTCAATTGGCACGCAACGATGCTAGTGGTGACATCGGCGGGACGTGCCGATTTCGGGAGTGGAAAGCACGACAGCACCCAACCCAAAGCCCGTTTTGCCTTCGATCGTCCGATTAGGTAAGCGGTAGCGGCGCCCCAGGCGTCGTACGGGGAACGCAACCGTTCGTGTCGATGAAATCGACAGGGATTCCTTTCGCGCTATCCGCAGCCAGGTCGGCACGTAGGCGCAAAAACCCGCGTGGAGTTAAGCCGAGCAATGGGGCACGCTGAACTACTGTCGCACGTTCGCCATCTCGTCAGGGAAAAGTTCCTCAGCATGGGAGCGCTCGCCGATTCCGAATTCACCGAATTGGTCTTAATTCGAGACGGCCAGTATTGCGGGCGAAAATTCCAGACCATGGGAACCAGCATCCAAGCGACTTGGTTTTGCGAAGAAGACCAGCTCAAAATCTACTGCCCCGACACCGGAACGGTGGAGGTGGTCGAGGGATTGTCGGGCGGTCATCGCATGGTGGTTGCCCGGGCCGCTTGATCGCCGTCGCCGATGGCAACCGTAAGGGACTTTGGCCACCACCAAAGGAAGGCCTTACGACCCTTACTGGCGGTCTTATCCCCGCAGAATGCCTGATTGCGACACTCCGCGCGGCCCAAGAACTTGTAACAAGCTATCACGCTTGCTAGAAATGGGATTAGGTATTTTTACGCTTTTCTGGCGTTTCTCGTCACTTCACTAGCTTCGAGTCATGACGCGATCTCCAAACGGAATCACTCTCCGCGTCATCGATGGTGCCGATCGTGGTCGTGTGTACCGCAACCTGGCTTGTCCCATCACGGTGGGCCGCGAGGAAGGAAATTCGGTCCAGCTCAACGACGAGCGTGTGAGCCGCTTTCATTTAAAAATCCAAGAGGACCAGGAGCGGATCGTCCTGACCGACTTGGATAGCACCAACGGCACGCGGGTAAATGGCGAGGACACGCAGCTCAAGATTCTCCGCTTCGGCGATGTCATCCTGGTAGGGCGATCGTCCCTTGTTTATGGAACGCGCGAGCAAGTCGCCGATCGATTGCTGAGACTCAAAGAAAGCATCAAGGAAGAGAATCTCACCCTTGAGCCCAGCAGCGCATCGCACGGAAACAACAAGGACGATTCGAAATTCGACGTCGCTTATCCAAACGATCCCGATAAGCAAGGCATTCTGCGTGCCCTAGAGCCGATGGAATTGCCTGATCGGCTATCGCCCGTTCAGGCGGCGCAGCTGACGGAACTGCTTGAAACGCTGCAGGTTCGGATGCGTGCGATCTTTCAGGCTGCCACGGTCGAAAAAGACGGGGACTTGGTCCATATCACGGCGGAGCCATGGTTTCGGATGGTCGAACTCCAAGCTCAGATTGCCGAACTGATCCGCAAACTTGCCGAACCCAAGTAACGCGAACCCAAGTAACACAATCGCAAACAACGCGAACTTCGATAGCTGTTATCGAGGATCTCTAACGCGTAGGACTGAAGAGCCGCACATCGCACGGTGGCGTGCGATTTCCCATCAGGTCGGCGATCACCATCGCGGTCGCAGGCGAAAGGTGCAGTCCCGATCGATAGTGCCCCGATGCCACAAACAGGTTGCTCCACTCCCCTGCCTTGCCGATATAAGGGAAGCCGTCGAAGCTGTAGGGCCTGAGTCCTGCCCAGCGGCTTTCGATGGTCGCTGTTTTGATTTGCGGAACGAGCGAAACCGCCACGCGCTCCAACTCGTCCATCTCCTGTTGCGTGGTCTCTTTGTCGAACCCGACTTCTTCTTCGGTGCTTCCCACCAGGATGTGTCCGTCGGTTCGCGGCACCAGGTACCGAGAGCCTTCGTTGATCACTCGCGAGAAACAAGGAGCCGGCAGGCGATAGAGAATCATCTGTCCGCGGATCGGAATAATAGCGATGGGGCGTTTGACGCTCGCGAGAATCCCGCCGCTCCATGCTCCGCCGGCAACGACGAACTGGTCGGCCTTCAGGACTCGGCCATCCGCAGTTTTGGCTCCGCCAATTCGGGTGTCATCGTGTGCCCAGTCGACGATCTCGGTGTTTTGCTCAAACGAAACGCCCGCGGCCGAACAGGCGGCAAGTAAAGCTCTCAGATGCCGCGGGTTTCGCAGCTGCGCCTCTTCCGGGACGTAGTAGGCCCCCTTGAGTTCCGACTCCAGCCCGCCCGAGGCCATGGCAGGCTCTAACGCCGCGAGTTCGCCGTAAGAGAGCCGCTGACATTTGATTTGCTCTTCGCGACACGTGGCCGCCATGCCGGCAAGCGATGCCGCCTCGCCGGCTGTTCGCGCTAGATAAATTCCACCGCAGACGTGATAACCGTTGTCGATACCCGTGGTGGCCAGCAGCTCCTTCGACCATGCAGCATGGAGCTCGTTACTCCATGCTCGCAGGTATTCGATGGGATGCAGCGCGGTCCCGCGTTTCGCCGGCGGCAAGATGCCGGCCCCGGCCCAAGATGCTTCGCGGCCTGGCGTTTGCCGATCGGCCACGGTGACGCGCCAACCCTCGCGCGCCAAAACCCAGGCGGTGGACAGTCCAACCACTCCACCGCCGACAATGAGGCAATCCGACATTTCAAAATCGATTCCATGAGCTGGCCATTGCAATGGAGCCAGCTCGCAAACTCCTCAATCCGTTCATCAAGCCTACTACTTGATTTCCTTGATACGGATGTTCTTGAACTGCACCTTCATCGGCGGACCAGCGTGGCATTGCAGAGCCAGGATGCCCGTCTTGGCGGCCTTGTCCGATTGCCCGTCGACCGTTTCCGACATCAGTTGGCCGTTGATGTAGTGTTGCAGCCGGTTGCCGTTGGCGACGATGCGGTAGTCGTTCCACTCTTCCTTCTTGATCAGCTTTTGCAGTTCTTCCTTGTTGCCGAACTGGTCGACGGTCTTCTTGCCGTCGCTGCCGATTTCAACCTTTTGCCCGCGTTCGGCCAGGATGCCTCGTCCCCCTTCTTCGTAGTTGATGCCCGAGTACGTTGGCGACGAATCGATGTCGGCCTGGTAACCACCCACAATGAACTTTTCTTTGTCCTTCAAAGTGCTGCGGTATTGAATGCCCGAGTTGCCTCCGACGATCTTGTACTGAGCCCGCAGTTCGAAGTTGCCAACTTCTTTGTCGGCCACCAGGAACGTGTTGTATTTGAGTTCACCGGAGAGTTTCTCGTCGGTCTTGCCGGTGATGGCTCCATCTTCCACCGACCAGAGCCTCTTGTCCCCTTTCCAACCGGTGAGATCCTTGCCATTGAATAGCGAAACGAAGCCCGTTTCCGAGTCTTCGGCGACAATGTGCGAAACGGCGACGCCGCCGAAAACCAGAGCCAACGCGAGCAGCCAAGCAAACGACTTCATGGAGAGTTCCCTTCCGGTAGGTGAGTTTTAGCGGGGCGGCAAATCAATGCCAGTTCCAACCTGCATTTATGGTGCTCCGGAAAGGACCGCGCGTCCAGACCCAATCGGGCTGCGCCTCGGGATTCGGCAACCAAGAAACGCAAAACGGGCGAAGTTCCGTTGGAACTCCGCCCGTTCGTTGTTTTTAGACGTTGAAAGTGCTCGCCAATTTAGCGAACCGATCGCGAGACCCGTTTGGTGCTGGGCTTGGACGAGATGATCGGCTTGTTCGCTTTGCTCGTCTTATCGCTTTGCGATTTTGCTTCGGGAGCAATGTCTTCTTCGATCACCTCTGGTTGCTTCCACTGCTCGGCGAGGTCGGCATACACCTCTTGGAACACGGCGTTCGAGTACGGCATCTTGCGGTCGGCACCCCACGCTTCGGCTTCGTCTTGGTGCTCGGCAATGTGGCGGTAGTTGTACGGCCGGAAGTAGTAGTACGTTTTCGGTTGTTGTTCATAGGGGAAATGCGGGCCGCAGTTTCCATGCGGGCAAAGCAGCGCCTTGTACCGGCAGAGAGGACCGCAGTGACAGCATCCACCACAATCGTCGCACCCGCCGCACGAGTCCCCTTCGCACGATGTCGCATTGCAACCAGCCGCCAGAACATCCGAGCCGCTCACATCGCGCTTGGCACATTTGCGAGACGCCGTCGTGCAGCATTGAACCGTCGCCGGGTCACACCCATCGGAGACGGAGCGCACACACGAATCTGCCCCTGGCAGCGAGAGGACGCTCATGGTCAACAGTGCGATAGCATTCATGACGAGTTGCTCCGTCTGCGTAGGACCGCCAAATCGACGGCAAAGACGACCCTGCCTACGGAATTTCGGCGTGCCAACCGCTGGGAATTCCTCTTATCCGGCATGGACGTCAAAGTCGACCAAGCTTCGCAATGCAAAGATGGCAGGGACGTTGTAAGGAGCCGCTCCATCGGGTTGCTATCGGTGACTTCATGAGGATGTCAGTGCCAGCCCGCGTTTTTGCTAATCCCGGCAAAGTCAGCCAACCGAACAAACTCGTTGTAGCGAAATGGCCCGCACCGGTCGTTTTGGCACGCAATGATAGCGTGGGAATGCGGAAAACGCTTGTCCGAAAGGCGCCAGCGCCCGTGTGGGGGGAATGCGCGATATCGACTCGCAAGGACGCGATTCGATTCTGCGCGACCGACGGGTGACTGGTTAAAAGAGGCACGGATCGCCAATGAAGCGCACGAATTTGCTTAGCCATGGTTGGCAATGGACCAGTCGCTGCTTAGCAGCAACTGCGCTCGCCGCCATTTCGCTGAATGCGTTCGCGCAGGAGCCGATCTCTCGCGAAGCGCAGCGCCGCTTGGGAAAGCCCTCAGCGCAAATGAAGGCCCGCGAAGCGGCGCTGATCGAACAAGTCATCGAGCCGGAGTTGACCTTCTCGATCGAACCACAAGTTTCGAAGATCGTCAAAACCAAGCTCCCAGTCACTCGCATCGCGATCACCGACCCTTCGGTGGTCGAAGTCAATGAATTCACACCCACCGAATTCGAAGTCATCGGGCAACGCGCAGGCGAAACCACGGTCACGCTGTGGTTCGAAGAGCCCAACGGCAACACCCGCTTGCTCCGTTATCTGGTGAAGGTCGGTGCCGCCGAAAGCGAGCAGATCCAAGCCGAAATCGAATTCGCCCGGCTGGAATCGCGGGTAAATGAGTTGTTCCCCAATAGCCAGGTTCAGCTCATTCCTGTTGCGGATAAGTTGATCATTCGTGGCCAGGCCCGCGACTCCAAGGAAGCGGCCGAGATCCTGAGCCTGTTGATGGGCGGGAGCAGCAGCGGAGCCGGAACCGGCGGGGCCAGCGGCGGCGGTGGATATCCCGGCTACAACGGCTCGAGTATCAACGGCGGTGTGCTCCGCATTCCAGGTGCCGAGAACCTCCGGGTCTCGCAAGTGGTCAACTTGCTGCACATCCCAGGCGAACAACAAGTCCTCCTCAAAGTCCGCGTGGCCGAGCTGACTCGTAACGCGATTCGCGACTTGAGCGTCGACTTCACTGTCCTCAAGGATAACTGGGCCCTCTCGAGCGCCTTCGGGGGCACGTCGAACATCCGCGCCATCATGGATGGCGGCGACGTCAACTTGTTCGTCCGCGCCATCAGTACCAACGGTTACGGCAAAATGTTGGCGGAGCCGCAACTGGTAACCGTCAGCGGACAACCTGCCACGTTCATTGCGGGTGGCGAGTTCGCGGTACCCACCGCCGTCGGCGTCGGCGGAGTCGGTGCGGTTGCCACGACGTTCCGCGGCTTCGGTACACAGCTCTCGTTCACTCCCACGGTTGTCGACAAGGACCGAATCCGGCTGCAGGTGTCGCCGTCGGTCAGTTCGCTCAATCAAGCGGCCTCCGTCAATGGCATTCCCGGATTGAACATCCGCGGCGCGAACACCACCGTCGACCTTCGCGAAGGCCAGTGGCTGGCTCTGGCGGGTTTGATTCAAGACGAACAACAAGGAAGTCGCCGACGCATCCCGTTCCTGGGAGACATTCCCGTGGTGGGCGGCGTGTTTGGTTCGCAAAACAAAACGCGAAACGAAACGGAACTGCTGATTCTCGTCAGCCCCGAGTTGGTTCACCCGCTAGAACCAGACGAGGCGCCGCAGCTTCTGCCCGGCATGTCGCTGACCGATCCGTCCGACGCGGCCTTTTACCTGCTGCAACACATCGAAGGTCATCCCGACTTTCACCATCGCAGCACGGTGTGGCCGTCGTACCGGCAACATGTGATCGCCGACTACTGGATTCAAAAGCATCGTCAGGATAAAGCATCGCCCGAGATTTGCGGCGAGCAAGACTACTACATCGACGGACCGCACGGATTGTCGGAGTAGGCCGCACCGAAGGCCTTGTCAGGGTCATTGGCCCGTCCTAACTCACTTAAAAACAACAGGTCATCGATATGAATAACTCCCGCAGACTATTCCTGCTCATCGGGCTGGCTCCGCTCACGGCCATGGGGTGCTGCTACCGGCTTGGCTATGTTTCTCCGCCGCCGACCTTGGGAGCGGAGATCGACGAGACCTTCCGCCAGCAAGAGCACAACGCGGAAGCGGCCAAGTACGTGATCTATGCTCACGAGTTCGAGCTGAACCGCGATTACACGCAAGAAGAGAATCGCGGGTACACGAGCAACCGCGGTTGGAAACTCAACAGCGCTGGTGAAGATCACCTCAAACGGATCGCCGCGAACTTGAACAAAGGGCACGACGACGGCTTTCCGGTGGTGATCCAGCGGAGCGAGACCTCCGTGAAGCCGGGAACGAGACACGAATATCCCGTTCACTACAACGACGAACTCGATGCCCGTCGCCGTGCGGTCGTGGTGGCGTCGCTCGAACGGATGGGCGTAGCCGACGCCGAAGACCGAGTGGTGGTTGCTTACTCAACCGCCGAGGGTTTGACAGCCGCCGAAGGAGCCCGCGTCTACCAGAACAGCCTGGTGCCTCGCGGCAGCTACGGTGGCGGCGGCGGCATCAGCGGTGGATATGGCGGATTTGGAAGTGGTTTCGGTGGTGGCGGGTTCTTCTAATCGAAGCAGCCATAACCGAATACGAAACAACATTGAACTACCGAAAGGTCGGGGGGACCTTGTCCGGTGGCGTGGCAAACCCGCGCCGCGAGACAAGGCTCCTCCGACCTTTTGTCATTTTGGATGGCCAGAAGAGAGTTATTCACCGCGAAGACCCGGAGTTATCGGAGAAGGATTGGAAGTAGATGTCGCCGCATCGACACCAATTCCCTTGCTCTCTCCGGTCCCTCCGGGTCTCCGCGGTGCAAATCCTGAAACGATTTGGCTCTCCAATTTTTGCTCTCGTCTTGTCGGAGATACTGCGATGCGCCGCACGATCACGTTCGCGCTGATTGGCTTTGCCTTGGTCTCCGGCTTTGGGCTGCAACTGGTCTCCGCCGCCGGACCTTTTCAAAAGGCAGACCAAAAAGCGACGCCTGCTAAGACGGCGCAAGCCAAGCCGGCGAGTGGCAAGACCGGACCAACGCCCTCTGCCGACAAGGCCGAGCAGCTCTTCAACATGGCCCGGTTGGCCGAGCGGCAAGGGCAACTCGCCGAAGCCCGCACCATGTACATCGCGCTCTTGGAAAAGTTCCCCGAACATCGCGATGCCATCCACCGGTTAGGCGCGATCGCAGTACGCTCGGGCGACACCGACGTCGCCCTCGAGCACCTCGGCCGGGCCGAAGAAATCGGGCCGCCAACGGCGGAGCTATTGAGCGACATCGGTTACGCTCTCTACTTGCAGGATCGGCTTCCGCTCGCCGAGCAAAAGCTGCGAGCAGCCCTTTCGCTCAATCCCCAGTACGTGGCGGCGCGAAACAACCTAGGCATCGTTCTGGCAGAGCAGAAGAAGTTCGATGCCGCTCTGGCCGAGTTCCGCAAAGCCGGCAACGAGGCCAAAGCCCATTGCAATCTCGCCTACGTGCAAACCAAAGTGGGCGCTCTCGCCGAGGCGGAGCGCAACTACCACAAGGCGCTGGAACTCGATGGCTCGTGCAAGCGAGCGGCCGAAGCGCTCGTCCAGTTCGAGTCGGCACGCGAGAAGGCGAAACGAATCACTACCGCCAAGGGCAAATCGGGCCCGCAACAAGCGGATGAAACCGAAGTCGCGCTCGCCTCAGGTGAAGAGCCTGAGTCGACGATAATGGACGCTCCCCAGGGGAAACCAGTCGAGTCTCTGCTGGGGCAGAAACCCCAAAAGCTGCCGCCCGTGGTCGTGGAAGACGCCCCCCGCCCCGCCTTCAAAGCCGTTGCCGCCAATAACATGGCCGCTGCCGCCAACAACAAGGTGACTGCGAAGAAAGTCGCGAGACCTGTCGTGAAAGCCCCGGAAGTTGTCGAGGAAGCCCCTGGCGAAAGCCTGGCAAACATTCTCCGCAATGCGGCTCGCGGTACGCCCGAAGAAGCGTCGGCAGAACCAACGGTGATCGCGCCGCCACCAGCTAAAAAACCAGCGGCCAAAACCACCCGGCCTGCCGCTGCAATGCGAGTTGATGACGGCATCGAACGCTCGGCGCCGGTCCCACGCGTCGACATCCCCAGCATTCCCCCCAACTCGGACGGAACGATCTCAAATCCGTACGCGCAGCCATCAGCAGCGAAAACGCCACCTGCTGCGACCAAGAAAGTGCCTGCCGGCAAATCGAACAACGGCAGCAGCGGCCCGGTGGTGATCAGCGCCGACGGCTAACCTGCGCTGCCGCGTTAGTTGCCTTGCTGGCTCGACGGTCGATTGAGATTGGCCGACGAGTTCGCGGCCGAGATCGATTGCGACAGCGCCCCGCCCGGGCGAGCCTCCCGCTGGATGAAGTTCCGCAACTCCAATGCGGCTGGTCCAAGAAGCAGGATGTAAATCGGCGGCGCCAGGCAGAAGACCACCGGGAACAGCATCTGCACGCTCGAACGATTGCCGCGCTCTTCCGCGGTTTGCCGGCGCGTGCGGCGGATGCTATCCGAGAAATCTCGGAACGCACTCGCCACGCTGCCACCTAGTTTCTCGGCATGCCGAACCATCGACGCCAGAACCGAGACGTCGGGCGTATCGATGCGTGCGGCAAATTGCCGCAGCGCCTGGTCGAGCGAACCGGCTTCCGACTGACGATCGACAATCGCCAGTTCACAGGCGATATCGGGATGCGTCGATTTCAATTCTTTGCCGACGCGATCGATCGCTTTCCGCAATGGAAGCCCGCCGGAGACCGTCATGTTGATCATGTCGAGTGCGTCAGGCAACGCGTATTGCATTCGTTGTTTTCTGGCCTTGGCTTGCGAACCCAAAACGAGCCGCGGCAACGCATAGATAAAGGCCAAAACGATCGCGCCAATTCCCAAAATGCGCGGCGTGACGTTCTCCTCTGGATTGGCCAGCAGCACCACAGCACAGCCCAGGAACAGAATCCAGGCAATCATCGCGAAGTTACGAACGCTAAGAAACTCTTCCAAAGCCCGGTTGTGGTAGTAGCCCGCTTGGACGAGTTCTTTGCGCAGTTTCTCTTGAGTCGACTTGGTGATCGGGAAGACCCACGCGAAGGCGTCGGTGAAGAAACCGAGCGAGAGAGGCTGCAAACTGCCGACTTGATCCTTCTCGGGAATCCGGTTGCGGCCGAAGCCAATCAGGAGCCGCCCCGCCAAGTAGAGCATGAGCGTGACGCTGAGGAAGACGCCCATCACGATCAGCGCGGCCTGGCCGGGCGTCGTCTTATCGTGCGGCAGCAGCGAGCGCCATGCATCGATCTGCTTCACGTAGACGCCGAATTGTTCGACCAGCGTGTTGATCGAGTTCAACCATCCACTGCGTCCGTCCATTGTCTTGCTCCCAAGCGATCTTTTTCTTCGATCGCGCTTCCAAAGCCTGCGTTAATAATCGCTCTTCGACAGCCGCGACATCCAGAAGATGCCGATCACTTGCAGGATCACGGCCACGGCCAGCATCGCCCGGCCCCAGTGATCGTTGAGCAGTTGGCTGCCGTACTCCGGCTGCAGGAAGAACATGTAACCAAAAATCAGTGGACCCAGCGTCGCGATCACCATCGCCGACGTACGGCCGGCGGTGGTCACGCTTTTCAGCTGACGATGGTAGGAGTGGCGATCGCGAATCACTTCGGCCAAACGCTCCAGCGTGATCGGCAAGTTGCCGCCAGCCTCGCGGTGGACGGCCACAGCATTCGCGAAGATGCGAACGTCCATCAAATCGACCCGGTGGGCGAGCGCGTGCATGCAGGTCGGCAGTGCCAAGCCCAAGTCGAGTTGCTTTGCGCAGCGAGTCAGCTCGGTTCCCACGGGGGCAGCCGTCGATTCGCCGACGAGCTCCAGTCCTTGCTCAAGGCTTTCGCCGGCTCGAACCGCCCGGGCAAGAAGTTCAATCGCCACGGGGAACTGTTGCTCGAACAATGCACGACGGCGGTGGGCCGCCCAGGTGAGCCCGGCGAGCACCAAGCCCAGGGCTGCGCCAGCAGCAACAAGAGCCAGCATTTCGTTTTGCAGCGAGACCCAAACAGCGCCGCCAGCGGCGGTCGACGCGACGATCATCAGCAGCGCGCCTTCCAGTGGGCCGGCCGCAATGCCCGACATGTACATGGTGCGTTCGAACCAGACGTCGAACCGCCCCATCGAGTCCTTGGCTTCCAGGAACTTGGGCAATCGCTTGATTTCGCGCTTGATCAACGTTTCGGGAGCCACGAAGACATCGCGGATCGCGAACAGAATCGCGCCGAGCGTCGACGTGAACCACGCGAACGAGACAAACGAGATGAATCCGGGACTGATGTTCTCGAACATCGACGGCAACTCCTATGCCCCCTGCGATGCAGGTGGGAACGACTTAGACCGTCTTGGTGAACAACGACGACGATACTTCGACGCCCGAGTCGGCGAACCGCGAAACGCACTGCGGGACATATCCCGTTGCGAAGAACTCCCCTTGGGCAATTCCCGCTGCGTCGAGCCCCTGTTGCCGGAAGCCGAACACGTCCTGCAAGGTGTATTCGCCATTGGCCGCGCTGACGATCTCGCTGATTCGCATGATCTTGCGAACGCCACCCTTGAGCCGCGCCAGGTGCACCACCAACTTGATGCCCGAGGCCACGTATTCGCGAACGACTTTGATCGGCAGTTCGAAGCCCGACATTGCGACCATCATTTCGAGCCGCGACAGAGCATCGCGCGTATCGTTGGCATGGATCGTGGTCAGGCTTCCTTCGTGGCCGGTGTTCATGGCTTGGAGCATGTCGAGGGCTTCCGCGCCGCGGACTTCGCCCACCAGAATCCGGTCGGGCCGCATGCGGAGGCTGTTCTTCACGAGCTCTCGCTGGGTGACGGCCCCTGCCCCTTCGCTGTTGGCGGGACGCGTTTCGAGCCGCGCGACGTGGCGATGTTGCAGAATCAATTCGGCCGAGTCTTCGATCGTGACAATCCGCTCGTCCCCCGGGATGGCGGTCGACAATGCGTTGAGCATGGTCGTCTTGCCGGCACCCGTTCCGCCCGAGATCAAAAAGCTAATGCGAGAGGCCACGGCCGCTTGCAGGAACTCGGCCATCTCAGGCGAGAGCGTGTCGTTCGCCAGCAGGTTCGAGACCTTGAGGTGTTCGGCGCCAAAGCGGCGAATCGAGAGCTTCGGGCCATCGAGCGCCAGCGGAGCGACCACGGCATTCACGCGGCTTCCATCAGGCAGGCGGGCGTCGACCATCGGGCTGACTTCGTCAACGCGGCGGCCCACTTTTCCGACAATCCGCTGGATGATTCGCAGCACGTGAGCGTCGTCGGCAAAAACAATGTTGGTCAGTTCCAACCGGCCGCGACGTTCGACATAGACCTCGCGATGCCCGTTGACCAGGATATCACTCACGGTGGGGTCGTTCATCAACGAATCGATCGGACCCAGCCCGAAGACTTCCGATTCGAGGTCGGCGATGAGCCGTGTCTTGACGGCGTCGTCCAGCTTGAGACGTCGTTGCTTGACGATCTGCTGCGTAAGCTGATGGACCTCTTTTCGCATCCATTCGTCGTCGACCTGGCCGACAGCCGCCAGGTCGAGCGATTCCACCAGTTCGTTGTGGATGCCCGTCTTGAGTTTTTGGTATTCGAGTTCGCTCACGTCCGTTGCGACGGTGGTGGCTCGACTGGGGAAGAGGCTGATCATGATATGCAAAACCCCCTGGCGCCGATTCGAGCCATGAGATAAGGGGCTCGAATCGCGCTTTGACGTCTGATTGGAAAGACGATATTGAAAGACTAGTTGCCGTTGCTGATCGGCAGTGAGATTCCGCCGGGTACGCCGGGCGCCACAATGATGGTGGGAGCCGGTTGTGCGGTTTGTACCGCAGAGACGGGCGTTTTGGGTTCGAGCGTTTCGGCCACCTTGGCGATTTCGGTGCCGGTCCGCTCGTCCCGATGGAAGCGAACGCTGCTCATTTGACGGCCACGATAGATTTGCATCTTGTGCCGTTGCAGCGGGCGATTGAGAACTTCGTTGAGCGTTCGTGGGGCGTCGTCGATCTCGGCCATTGCCAGGTCGTCTTTGTTACGCAGGACGAGCGTGACGCTCCCTTTGCCTTCGATCACTTTCAAGGCAGCCACTTGGCGAGGAGTGCACGCCAGCGTCACCGACAGCTTCTTGGCGTCGATGGTCTCGTCGTTGGCCCGATTTTCCTTGGTCGTTTCGCGATTGAGAGCCAGAACTTCGGCCGCTTCGATCAACGGCAACGTCATTTCCGGCTCGTCGTCGGGCTCCGAACCGGCATCGGATCGAAAGTAGACATCGACCATCGAACCAGGGCGAGCGAAACCGGCAACGGCGGCGTCGGGCTCAACGGCGACAGTCACCGCTCGGTAGCCCGCCTTGGGAGCGATCGGAGGAAGCGTCCCTTGCGGATACAAATCATCCGTGTAGAAGGGTTCCCCCTTCGTGATCGGTCGCATGACGACCCGGCCAACGATTTGGCGGGTGTTGATCATCCGAGCGCCGGTAAAACCCCGTTCTTTGATCTGTTCGGGCGTCAGTTGATAGATCGAGATATCTCCCATCGAGATCGTTCGACCTTCTTCCAAGTCGCGTCCGGCGATTGCGACTTCTTCCAACTTGCGCTGCGAGATTTCCTTGGGCTTGTTCTTAAGCAGTTCCTTTTGGACGACGTAGGCGCCCAAGAGACCGAACATCACCGCAAACAGACCCAGCAGAAGGGTCCCGGCGCTAAGTCGCATGACGAAACTCCAAATTGAACTGAGGCTCGAAAGGAGGTAGTCCGAGAGGACCAACCCGTCACTTTCACCGCGCTGTCGAAAAGGTTTAGATACTTTTCGTATCGGCGAAAATTTGATTTGATCTCATCCAGTGTGATCGACTTCGCTCACGTCTCTTCAAAAATCTCTCATCAAGTCGTCAAGGACATCACACTGCAGTCTGGTTGTGCTGAGTTTGCCAAAGGTCCCGTTAGCCAGGGAACACTAACCGTTGACCATGGCGCGATGTGCGACCCATTTGAGAATCTCGAGGATCATCCAGCTGTAGGTGGCGATCACGGTTAATACACCGTAAGGCGTGCGGGTGCGCACGTCTCCGAATCGTCCCTTGCCGCGCAATCGATCCTGTTGGAAAGGCCGTTGGCCCCGCCACAAGTCGTACAGGAACCAAAACCCGACCATGGCCAGGGCCAGCACGCCCGTGAATAGAAAAACAATGAGCGTTGGCTTGGCGCCGATCCAGGCGCCCAGCGCCCCCATCAGCTTCACGTCGCCGGCGCCGCTTCCGCCGATCAGCCACAACAGCAGCATGATCCCGAAGCCAACCGCGAATCCACCCAAGGCGAACGTGAGGCGATTCCAGCCTTCTTGCGTGGCGGCGTGGAAAATAAGGCCTGCGGCAAAAGCCGACACGGTCAGCCAATTCGGAATTTTCAGCGTGCGTACATCGGTAACCAACGCCGTAGTGACGAATACCGCCACCGCCGTCAGTTGAACCGCCATCGTGACCGTTGCCGTATCCATGTTGCTGGTCCTACCGAAGTGACGTTGCCGGTTCTTCCGTCGAGTGGGGTGGCACTGGCATCCTAAAGACGCCAGTGTGCTTACAACAATACGTTGCAACCCGAACACTTGGTTTTGACGCGACACTAATCCATCAGAGCAAACCAGGACCGGCACCGCCGTAGCCGTGCCGGACGAAGTTCGATCTGGCGATCCAGTTCGAAAAAGCCGGACGTTCCGTTGGGATGGCCAACGGAACGTCGCGGGCCGTTATTACGTGCCTTGCAGCGTCGGCGTAGCCGGCGGAATCGCTTCATTCGGCGGCGGAGCCGGGTGCGTGATGCAGGCTTCGTCGATCAGCGGGGTGTCAGGATTGAGGTTGTCGCAGAAGTCCGAGTTGTCGTTCCACAAAGAACCGGCAACCGAAGCGCTGTGACCCAGAACCCCATCGATAATGTAGCTTTGGTTCAGCGAGTTCATCGCTTGCGCGACGTCGGCCAATTCGCTGGTAATACCGTCACGAACGGCAGCCAGACCAACGGCCAAACCCAGAACCGCAATCGTCGCGATCAAAACCAATTCCGCCGAGACGACGAAACCAGCTTCATCATTCCACAAACGTTGCATCATCTTCATGTGCAACCACCTTTCTGTACGGCGGTGAGGGGTTGTCCCTTGGGTGGATTGCACCGCTAGTCGCCGTTACCGCCACGTACGGCCGCTGGATGCAATCCGGGGATACGAATAGTTTGCTCCTCGAGGATCCTCGATCGCCCGACAGGTCGAGGAACGACCCCCCGTCGGACGCTTGGAAATCGGCCTGCCGCGTGGAAGCTTCAAACACGCGCCGCGTGCACCGAAATCCGGGAAACAATCCCCGCCGACCGACATCGTGCCGCACGGCCTGGATTGTTGTAACTCGAACCAAAACTCGATCGCATCATTGCGAGCGAGATCAAACACACTGCCATTAAGGACCGCGTTCTACGGAAACTGCCCACTCGGCGCGTTGGCCGGTACTTCGCCCGCGGTCGGAGCGTAGATTTGGATACACGCCGGCGGTTCGTCGGCGTTGTCATTCATTTGTGGCGACACGTTGTCGATGTTCTGAATCAGTCCGGAGTCGTATTCGCCCGGCTCGATCGTCCCATTGCCGTTCGTGTCAATTCGAATTCGATAGGAAAAGGATTGGTCCAACCGGTCGAGCGCCACAGCCGCGTCGCCGAACTGTTGGGTGATCTGATCGCGGAAGTAGGCCAGCCCGACAATTGCTCCCAGTGCCACGATGGTGGTCACCAGAATCAGGCTCGCGGGCGCGGTGAAACCACGCTCGTCGCGCCACAGTCGTCGGATCATTGTCTTGAGCGTCATTGCCAGATTCTCGCTGCCTCGGCGTTCTCTCGGCCTGGATTAGGGGAAAGTCGCCGGAGCGGTCGGAGGTGTTGCTTCGTTGCCGGCGTCGCTCGACCAGGTCGGTGCGGTATTCGCGCACCAATCCGAGTTGTCGACGTAGCTAAAGTTGTTCACGCTGGCGGTGACGGTAGGCAGCGGGCCCGTGCCAAAGTTGCCGGTAATCGTGACGCCGTTTGCGTTATTTTGAAAAGTGACTTGTCCCGACGATGTTCCCGAGATCGAGACCGCATACGAGCTATCGACCGCCTCGACAGCATTGCCGATGTCGGTGAACTCGGTTACCAGGCGATCGCGAAATGATGCCAGTCCCACCATGGAACCAAGGAGCAGGATGGAGCCGACGAGGATGAGCTCGCCGCTGATCGCCATTCCGCGCTCATCGTTCCAAAAGGCTCGCATTGTTTTCAGGATTTGCATCGCTCTCATCTCGTGGCGGGCGAACAGCCCCGCAACCTTTGCTTTGTTTTAGGGAACGGGGGTCGGGGCCGGCGTTCCTTCATTACCACCCGGTGCCGGGTGCGTGATCGCCGTGGCTTCGCAGAAGTCGGCGGCGTCGTTGAAATTGAAGTTTCTGAACGTTGATTCGGTGGTGATCAGGTTCAGCGTTTGTGTCACCGTCACCGTGTTTCCCTCAACGTCGATGTTGACGTTCGGTCCGCAGTCGGCACAGCCACCGGTGATGTTGACGCTGAACGACTGGTTCAAGGCGCCAACTGCTTTGCCGGTGTCGTCAAGCTCGCTCACGATCCCATCCCGCAACGATGCCAGGCCAACAATGGCCCCCAGGATGACAATGGTGCCAATGAGCACCAATTCCGCGCTTTGAACAAAGCCGCGTTCATCGTGCCAGAGGCGTAATGCCATTTTCATCATGGAGCTCGATCCTTGTAACGCGTCCTTGCAATAGCAAGGTGATTAATAGCGCGCTGCTAATACGTAATTTCGATTCTGCTTGGCGTTTACAGTATGTCTAGAGTCGAGTGTTACATTTTGACACGAACACCTCAGGCAGCGCGCCGCGCCAAAGCGCAAGGGCGCGCCCGGCGTGTGTGAGGAACGTGTAATTATCGTCAATAGCCTTATCATCCATCTTTTCGATTTCGTGAACCAACCACTGGCCAGCGCGAATCAACGTTTCGCGTGGCGGATGAAGTTCCTTGGGAGCAATGCTCCACCATTCCAAGGCGTGCCCCGTGGCCAGCACGCGACGCGGCGTAGGGCCGCCGAGTTCGTCATCCTTCGTTTCAATCCGCGAATCAGGCCAATTACGGTCCCACCATCCTTCGGGCGATTGCGTGGCAACCAATCGCGAAGTCGCTTCGCTCAAGTGAGCCATCACCTCGGCCCGCACCGCGTCGGAGATCATGTCGGTCGCATCATCTATTCGTAATAAAACGCATAATGCATATAACCGGTGATTTCCATAACATACGCCTTGGCCATAACGCTGCCTCATAACACGCCGGGCAAGGCGGTCGAAGTCGACCGTTTCGCCGGCGGTCGTGGTCCAGGGGTGGCCATCTTCGGCGAAGAGCGCCAGCGTTAGCGTGGTCCATTCGTACTCGGTTTGGTTGACATCGAATTCATCGAGAGCCGAGCGGATGAGGTCTCGCATAGTGGCCTTAGCGGCGCTGCTCTGGCTGGCGTCGCTTCGCAATGTGAAGGAGTATTCGAGTGGCGTACCGACTTCGGCCAGCGAGGCCAAGGTGTGATCCACGTGGCTGGAAGTCGCCGCGCCCTGCTGGACACGGACTTCAACTCGCCCTTTCTTCTGTATCATCAGCGGACGGGTCTTCTCGCCCCAAGCAGCAGTAAAAACCTTGTCGTCGGTCAAGAGCTGCCGCAGCTCGCTTCCCGAAAGCGTGTCGTCGTCGCCAAATGTTGCATTCGCGCCCCAGAAACGCAGCGCGTGATCAACGTAGTTGACCTTCGGCTGTTGCTTTCGCAGACGAGGCCGCAGTTTGTGCAGGACCGACGTGAGTTGTTCGTCGGTGACGAGCAAAGGTTCGTTGTAGAGCGGGGTGACGACCCGCGGCGTGGAAAGGAGCTTAGGCATTCGCGGCGGCGCACTCGACGAAGCCAGCAATCCGCGAGCGGCAAGAGCCGCAATTCCTGCGAGGAACGCGATTTGGATCGCCGCGAAGAAGCTGATGGAAGGCGTCTTGATGGCTGCTTCCAGTGAGTCAACAGTGCGGTTCACGGACTAGCCCTCCCTTCTTCGTAGGACAATGCTGTTGGCGTCTTCGTAAATGGCTGTCCAATCACTGCCGCCGGCGCCGAGTACGGCTTCCGCGAGACGGGGCTGCCGTTCCTTGTCGACAACAAGGGCTTCGACGCCGTAACGATCGAGAGTCTTGCTCCAGGTGGAGTCGGCTCGCGACACTGCCGCGGCATCGACCAGCACGCGTACAGGCAAAGCCGCAAGGTGTGAATTCATGGCGAGTGAGTAGCGGCCGTCCCCAGCCAGCGCGAGCCAATCGCCCCAATCTTCGGGCGCCCAGATCAGGCCTTTAATGCGAGGTTGTGACTCATTGTGTTGATTCAAAAACGCCGCAACGCGAAGCGGCGTTTGCGAACTGTGGATATGATCGATTTTGCGAGGCTTGCCGCCGAGCAGGAAGTTGGAAGCCGGCGTTAAGGCGAACGCTATCCAAACGCACAGCACGCTCACCAGAGTGAACAGAAAGGCCATCGGCGGAGCTGCTTCGCCGGGGGCAAAAACGGGCTGCTCATTTTTCGGCTTGAGCCATCCATAGACATCGCAAGTCGCAGTCAAGTGCGGAAGCAGTACGTAAAAGGCCAGGACCACAAACCATGATGCCCACTGGATGTTCATCGCGACCAGGATCGATCCGGCGACAAAAAGAACGACATCCGTTGCCTGCAAGCGGCGAGGACTTAACCGCAGCAAAAGCGCGGCCGTAAGCCAAATGACGCCGCAAGCCAGGCCAAGCGAACTCGTTAGAACTAACGGACGAAGAACGCCAATGGCGGGCGTCCACAGGGCGAAGCCGTGAGGTTGCAGAAGCGAGGCGGCAAAGGCGAGCTCGGCCAAGTACACCGTCGACTGAACTCGACGGTCGCGAAACGCCTCCATCAACCGTTCGTGATCGCGCCAGCTATCCACGCATCGGCCTAATGCCAGCAGACCCAGGAAGGCGACGCCTAGGATCACTGTTCCGTCGAGATTGGCCCATAACACGAAGAGGGTCGGAACGAAAAGCCAACACCACGTGGGCGTTTGGGAGTTTCGCTCAAGCGAGTTGGTGATCAGCAGGAGCATCGCGAAGCACAGAAACCCGAAGATCTCCGGACGTGCCATCGTGAGCCAAGGCCACATCACGGCGACGACGCATACCGCCGCGAGCATGGCGAAGCGACGCCGTCCGCTGCGAGCAAAGGCCATCGCGGCCGCAAGGGTCAGCGAAGCGGTTGTGACAAGAGCCAAAAGGGTAGCAACCCCCTGCCCTTGTTGCAGTTCGAACGCCTTAGCCATCACAACTTGAGAGAGCCAACCATGGGTCGGCGTGTCGATTCCTTCCGCAAGCGGCAGGTGCGGTTCGTGATTGGGGAGGCGTCCGGCGGTGAGGATTACCTTGCCGATCGCCACATGGCGCCAGGTCACGGCGTGGTGGAGCGGCAGGTAGCTAACCAAGAGATAGATTGCACTAAATAGTGCCACGACCGCAAAGTCTTGCCAGCGAAGGGCCCACTTCGGATCAATCTGCGGTCGCAAGTCGCCTTGCGGCCGGAGCTCGTTTTCTTGTGGAAGCTCGAGATGATCGCGCTCGATCTCCAACAGCCGCGCTGCGGGAGCAACGACGAGATCCTCGGTGGGATGGACGAGTAAATCAGCAGCCACGCGGATGAGCTCACTGCCGGAAGGTTACTAGAAGAGGCCGCGAAGGCTAACCGTCGCGACGGGCAATCGCCTTCACTTCAAAGTACTTACCTGCCAGATCGAATCCAAAGGTTTGCAAGAAGTTTGGGACCTTTGCATCGGCAAGTGTGACGCGCACGTACACCTGTACCGTCTTTGCATCAAGTCCCACTGCCGGTGCAGGCGGATTAGGAAGTCCTTGCGGATTAATCGTTACGCCCGACGGGTTAAAGAAATCTTGAACAACTATTTCAATCTTTCCGCCAGGCTCCGGGCTCAGGCCATAGATCGCCAGCACCGACTTGACTGTGTCTTTCGCAGCGTCCGAGACGCGTGCCGCGTCGGCGGCACCGAGATTTGTCGGGGTCTTGGCTGCTTCGCGAGCAGCCTCGAGGGCGGCATTGCGAAGTGCTCCTTCGGTCGTATTGATCGAACCGTAGATGAAGCAGGCAAAGAGGACGATCGTCAGTAGTGGAATCGCCAGGATCGCTTCGAGCGTAACGGAACCGCGTCGCGCGCCGACCCCGCGCCGATTGGATATAAGCGGTTTTCGCATAGCGATACTCCAAGCCACCTTAGGCGCCGAAGGAACGCCTAGGGCTTGATGGCAGCGATGGCCTTGGCCAACTCGACCAGTTCGTTGAGCAGGGCGCCCCGAACGGTTGCCAGGCCGGCGATGACGCCGATGCCCACAATCGTCAGGAGGAGCAGGTACTCCACGAAAACACTACCATTTTCGTCGTGCTGGAACGCTCGCAGAATTCGAAACATCGTGCGCATGCAATCAGTCTCCAGATTTCGAAGCGGGGAAACGCGGCCCGCCTCCAACCGGTCCTGTTATCCGGGTTGTTCCGGATGTGCAGGGTATAATGATAATGCTAATAGTATGTTGTGCATTACATTACGAGGCCTACTGTGTGCGGTCGCAGCAGGCCGTTAGGCACCAAACTAATTGCAATAGTGCAAGTGAGAAGAGGAATTCAATAATAAAGCTGCTGGCTGGAGCTATGTTCGTTGCCTCGACCCGCGCGCGAACTAGAATCGAAAGTTCCGGCACTCAACGGAGCACGTCTTCCTCTTCTTCGTCGCGAGCTTCCGAGCGGCGTCACGCATGGAACTACCATCGATTCAAGCAGGCAGCCATCACGCACGCCGCGCCCCGCGAAAGAAGTCGGGCGCCGTGGTGCTCGAGCTATTGCTGACCCTGCCTCTCGTTTTGATCGCCTTGTTGGCCGTCATCGAGTTCGGATTGCTCTGGTCCAACATGCAAGGCGTAGAGATGGCGGCCCGATCGGGCACGCAGGTCGCCACTCGCTATCCGGCGCTTCCTAACGCCGGCGCCGTGCCGCCCGATGTCGTCACGGCCGTGGCCGATGAATTGGCGAGAATCGGTGTGACCGACTATCGCATCCAGCTCACGCACAACGTCGCTTATACGCCTAATCCATCGATCGGTCCCGTCGTCACGCTCGATTCGACCATCGGCACAGGGTTGTCGAGCGTGCCAACTCAGCCGCCGATTGCACTCGTGCCGGACCGGACGTTCGTCCGCGTCACCGTCTTTGTGAACACAGTCGGAGGAACGTCTCCAACGGGGCTGACTCCAAACTTGCTCAAGATCTTTGGCATCGATCTTGCCAATCGCGTGTCTCAGGCCAGCGAGGTGCGCCGCTATGCCTACTAATCGCTGCGGAACTCGAGGATCAATCGTTCTGCGTAAGTCGCTGCGGCGGGGCGTGGCCACGCTGTGGCTGATCTTGATGTTGCCGGTGCTGCTGGTCTTGCTGTGCCTGGTGGTTGAGATCACCAACTTGTGGCTGGCTCGCTTGGAATTGGAAGACGCTTTGGAATCGTCGGCGCTCGCCGCCGTTCAAGAGTGGGGCCAGGCCGGTGGTGTAGGCGGAACGCTCACGCCGCGGACCGTGGGGATCGAGTTCGCGTCGGAAAACACCGTTCGCGGCACTCCGGTAATTCTGACGAACAATTACGACCCGGGCTCACTTCCCAACGAGAATGCTGCTACGACAGGCCCGACCGCCGACCTGGTGTTTGGGACGATTACGCAGACAAGCCCGACAGTTATTTTCGATGCGAACGCAGTGTCGGGAAGTGGGCTGGGGCCGGTGGCGCTTGATGTGACGTCGCTTCTTCCGCCTAACGCGGCCAACAGCGATACGTTTTGGGGTGTTAACTTCAAGTCGGCGGCAGGTCAACCTGCCGGACTGGAAGTGCGGCAGATCGTAATCAATCTGCGGTCGGCGCCAGGTTCGGACCAGGACGCCTTCTTTCAAGGCACGCCGGTGTTGTCGAACAATTCGCCCAACGCCGTTCCCAGCCAGGCCGACGTATCAGGAATTAGTGCCGCGGACATCACGTTCGCGTTTACTCCGGTGAGTCCGAATCCATACATCCTCACCATCAACTTTGCCGCCGGCAGCTTTGTTCCGGGCGATCGCTTTCGCTTTGGAGCGGAGCTGCGGAACCTCAATCCGCCGGGCACTCCGCCCAACGCCGCCGACGCCGTGGGAGTGGGCAACGTCTCGGGAACCATCACCTTCGCGATTGGTGGCGTTCCCCAATCGCCGGTTTCGTTTCAGTACGTCAATACGTTGACGACGGTCACGTTGGGTCCTGCTCCGTACATCATTCCGGCACCGCCGGGACCGGTGACGAACAACGGGCAGTCGTTTGTGGAAGTGAAGACTGCGGGCCATCGCGACTACGCGGTCCGAGCCCAAAAGGCGGTCACCGTTCCGCCCGTATGCGGAAGTGTGATGGGAGCGATCTTCGGTCCGTTCACGGTTCAAGCCGACACGGTGGCCGAATACGACAGCGATACGAAGATCCCTCGTATTATCCGTGTCGATCAATTCATACCGCCCCCGTAGTGCGAATGAGCCCTCGCTCATTCGCGGAGGACTTGTGATGCGCCGTCTTGCGCAAGTTGCTGTTGTGGGCGTAATCGCCTTGTGTGCCGTCGCGATCTTTGCGCCGAAGTGGATCGCCCCTCGTGTGGCCGCCCAGGTGAAAGAGGGCGAAACGCAAACAGTCGATCATTCGGTTGCAGAAAGTGAAACACAATCCGACAACCGGGTTGCTTCCACGGAAGACGCGAATCAAGCAACGTCTCCGGCCCGAACCAAATTGGTTCGATCACTCAAAAGCGCCGCTCAAGTGATCGACGAGAAGATTCCAGGGAACGATGTCTCGGTCACCAGCCAGGTGGTCGACACGCTCGATCAGGCGGATCGGATTCTCTCCGACGCCCAACTTGCCAATCGACAGTCGTTGGCCAGCGCGAACCGGCAGGTCCGCCTTCCGGGCCGCTCGCCCCAATTGCTGATCGTCGTTGTGCCGGGACTTCAGCAAAGCGATGTTGAAGCGGTAGATACGGATGCTCATCCCGGACTTAGGCGCCTGAAGCTGGAGGGGACGACAATCTCCGGGCTGCGACCGGTGGGGACCTCGACTCGGTCGGCTATCCAGACCATCGCCTACGCTCAAGCGGTCGATGTCTCTTCTCAGTCGATTCCGCCCAGCCTGATGTCGATGTTGTGGCACTCTGGTTACGACACCACCATGGTCGGTGATCTTTCGTGGACCATTTCGGTCGATCCACAACAGATCGCGCGACATGGCATGGAACAATCGTTCGGCCTGAAAACGGCGGCCGAGGTTGCCGAGGCTTTTCCAAAGCAAATCTGGTCGAACGAGACGCGAGTACGAATTCCTGCGAACGAGTCGGTGGCCGAAGTGTCGGCCGATCAACTCTTTACCAACGAAGCCGCTTTGAAGCTGGCAGGGAATCCGCAGCAACGCCGACCCCAAGCGGTGATCCTGACTCTGCCTGAGTCCAACAGTGTCGCAGTCGATGCGGCCGCGAGAGCCGACCGGCTCCTCGTTTCGCTCATGCAAAAGCTGGATGGAAAACGGCTGTCTGACCGGACGTTCGTGGTGGTTGTTGGCTTGCCGTCGGCGAATAGCATCGCGGCGCGACCGGTGGCGTTGGTGCGATGGCCGTACCACGTCCCTGCCGGCAAAGTTATCGAACAAGAATGCGATGCAGTCGATTTGACGCCGACCATTCTCGCGCTCACGCAATCGCAGCGTGTTTCCAACATGTGGCCCGGTAAGTCCCAGGCTGATGCGTGGCAATCGAAGACGGAGCCCGCGCGCGGCGCTCGGCGAAGTTCGCCTGCCGCACAAACCACCGGCGCTTTGCCTAAGGCGTAATCTCCCTTGCGATTCGTCGAGAACCTCTCCGTCGCGCGCCTCGTCTACGGAATCGCCATTGCCGCGGGGCTGCTTGTTGGTGGGGCGGGCCAGGCTCAGTCGCCACCGGCGCCGCAGGCGAAGGCTCGCTCGCTCGTTCTGAGCGATCCCGTCGAAAAACGTTTGTACGACGACGTGGCGTACCTGGCCTCCGATGAACTCGGCGGCCGCGGACCTTACTCGCAAGGCTTGGAACTCGCTTCGCAGCACATCGCCGATCGCTGGCGCGAGATCGGCCTCGCGACGAAGCTCTTCGGAGATCAGCCGTTCCACATCTTCGCTTCGAAGAGCAGTGTGGCCTTGGGCGCGAGCAACTCGTTGGCTGTCACACTTCCTGATCAAGAGGAGCAATCGCTAAAGCTGGGTGTCGACTTCACTCCCCTCTCGCTCACCGCCGGCGGCAAGTTCTTAGGCGAGGCCGTCTTCGCAGGTTTTGGAATCGCAGCCAGCCCGTGGGGCTACGACGATTTTGCAGAAATCGATGTCCGGGACAAAGCTGTAGTTGTCCTTCGCCATCATCCTATGGCTGCCGATCCGAAGCACCCCTTCGCAACCAAGGGGGCCACGCCTTACTCGTTCCTGGCAGCCAAATGCGAAGCAGCCGCTTCGCGCGGAGCCGCGGCCATCGTGATTGTCTCCGACGAAGACCACGCAACTTGGACGCCTGGACAAGCGAACGAGCAGCCGCGCGAAAAACTGTTGGCATTTCAGGTCGAAACGGCGGCGAGTCCCGCCTCGCCATCGAAGCCAATTCTGGTCCTTCATATCACTCGACACGAGTGCGATCGGTGGCTTGCGGCATGCAGTCGACCTGCACTTACGGAACTTGAAAGCGAAATCAATAAGTCGCTCGCGCCGAAGTCGTTTCCGCTGGACGGTCTCAAACTCCACATCGAGACTTCGCTGGCGGTCCGAAAGGCCACGCTCAAAAACGTAGTTGGGATCGTTCTGGGGAGCGGGAAACTTGCGGAGGAAGTTGTCGTTGTCGGGGCGCATTACGACCACTTGGGCTTCGGCGGCAGCGGATCGCTTGCGCCGTGGACGGCCGCTCCTCACAACGGTGCCGATGACAATGCCAGCGGGACGGCAGCGCTGATGGAAACGGCCCGGCAAATTGTCGAGCGCCGTCGCCAACCTGGTGCGCCCACAGATTGCCGGACGCTTGTTTTCATTGCGTTTAGCGCCGAAGAAATGGGACTGGTGGGAAGCGCTCGCTACCTGCGCAGCCCTTTGTTCCCGCTCGACAAAACGGTCGCGATGGTCAATCTCGATATGGTGGGACGCCTTCGCAAAAAGCTGATTGTCTCGGGAACCGGCACGGCGAAAGAGTTCACGCCGATGATTCGGCAGTTGGCCAAAACGCACGGACTGGATGTTGCGCTCGATCCCACGGGCTATGGCCCCAGCGATCACGCCAGCTTCTACGAACGGGGAGTTCCCGTTCTCCATTTCTTCACTGGCTTGCACGCTGACTACCATCGTCCCAGCGACGATACCAATACGCTCAACTATCCAGGCATGCGAAAGGTAGTCGGCATCACGGTCGACACCGTGATGCAATTGGCTCAATCGCCGGAGCGGCCGACCAAGACAAGTGTTGCCGGTGAAATGAACCTGGTTGGCGGCTTGGAATTGGACGGCTCCGAAAATGAAGAGCCGCGGCGTCCTGTTGCGAGGACTCCATCCGCTGCCGCGTCGCGGCCGGGACTTGGGATTCAAGTCGATGTGATGGACGGCAAGCTTCGCATCGAGCGGGTCACGCCTAAGAGTCCGGCCGAAGCGGGGCAACTCCGCCCTGGCGACGTCGTTTTGAAAGCGGACGGCCGGGCGATTGAGAGCGTCGAATCGCTACGAGCAGCGGTGATTGCCCATCACTCCGGCGAAACGATGCTGCTGGTAGTGCGGCGTGGCGATGTGGAACTGGAACTGCCGATCAAGCTTGAGAACCCGCACTAGCAAGTCGGGTGCAACGCCGAACTCAAGCCAATTCGCGCGGCTGCCACATGCTGATCAAGCGGCCGATCGTCGATCCGTCCAGGGCGCCCCAGCGATCGATCTGCAGTTCGATATGCGCGAGTGCGGCCGTTGTGAAGGGTTCGTAGCGGCGAATCAATTCTTCAAAGAACTCTTCAATCCCCGGGTTATGGGCGACGACGAGCACGCGGTGATGATCGCCCCCGGCAGCGGTTAATACGCGACGAAACTCAGTCGGACCCGCCATGTAGAGTTCGCCCGTCGTGAGGGTTTCTCCCCGATAACCACATTCGTCGGCGACTCTCTCGGCCGTGCGGCGGGCTCGTTTCGCAGTCGAAGAAAGAATCAGGTCGGGGATTAAGTTTTCATCGACCAGTAGTTTGCCCATGCGAGGCGCATCCTCTTTTCCTCGCTTGCTGAGAGGGCGATCGTGATCGTCGAGATTGGGATCATCCCAACCCGACTTGGCATGGCGCAGAAGCAAAAGAGTACGAGTCATAGATAAGCAATTCATCAAACAGGAGTTGGGGTTGCGCGGGTCCGTTTCTTTTCAGGTCCTAGGTCTCTTCGGCACCCGGCGCGCGATGGGGTTCGAAAACGGCTCCGTCCTGGCGTTTGCTCTCGCTGGTGCGTTGCTCGGCCTGGTGTTGCAGAACTTCCTGGCTGCGGCTGGCCTTTTTTCGTCCGGACGCTTTCGCTCGCTTCCATTTGCCCTCGGGGCCCAGTCTTCGGCCTTTCACGTTATCGTCGAAGTAGGTGCCCAAGATCGAAATGAGCCGTCGACGCAGGTCGTTGTCTTCAACAGGAACCAACAACTCGATCCGCTTGTCGAGGTTACGCTGCATCCAGTCGGCGCTCGAAATGAAAACGCGGTTGTCACCGCCGTGATAGAAATGAAGAACGCGTGCGTGCTCCAAAAAGCGATCGACCACGCTGACCACTTCGATATTGTCGCTGACTCCCTTCAGGCCCGGCTTCAAGCAACAGATGCCGCGGATGTTGAGTCGAATCTTGACGCCTGCCTGGGAGGCTTCGTACAAGGCTGCGATCAATTCAGGATCGACGAGGGAGTTCATCTTCGCGACAATCTCGCCCCGCTCATCGTTGCGCGCGCGGAGGGTCTCGGCCTCGATCATATCGAGCAGCCGTTTGCGCAAGCCCAGCGGCGCCGCGGCGAGCTTGTGGAACCGGGGCGGCTGCGAATAGCCTGTGATCGAGTGGAAGAAGCTGACGGCATCGCTGCCGAGTTCGTCATTGCTCGTCAGTAAACTTACGTCGCTGTAAATGCGGGACGTAGCTTCGTTGTAGTTGCCTGTTCCGAAGTGGACGTAACGAATAATCCCTTGCGGTTCGCGGCGGACCACAATGCAGATTTTGGCGTGCGTCTTGAGGCCTTTGATGCCGTAGATCACCTGCACGCCTGCTTGTTCGAGACTGCGAGCCCACTCGATGTTGCGGGCTTCGTCGAAACGTGCCTTCAATTCGACAATCGCGGTGACATACTTTCCAGCGCGTGCGGCCCGCGCTAACGCCGCCACGATCGGGCTGTTGCGGCTGGTGCGATACAGCGTTTGCTTGATCGCCAGCACATCGGGATCGACGGCGGCTTCCTCGACCAATCGCACCACCGGCGAAAAAGATTCGTACGGGTGGTAGAGCATAATGTCCCGCTTGGCGATCGCGGCGAACATGCTTTCGCCGGGCGGAGCGTCGGGGCTTTCCTGCGGAGTCCACACCGGATTTTTCAGGATGTCGAACCCGACGACGTCGCACAGTGGAAAAAACGCCGACAGATCGACCGGGCCGGGAGCCAGGAATACATCGCGATCGTCGAGGTAAAGCCGCTGCCTGAGAAAATCGACCATGGTCGCGCTGGCATGATTGGCCAGTTCGAGGCGCACGCAGTCGCTGCGTTTGCGCTGCTCCAGAATCTTCGACATGCCGGAGATCAAGTCAGGCGCCTGGTCTTCTTGCAGGCTCAAGTCGGCGTTGCGGGTGATGCGAAACGCGGCGGCCTCGGCGACGTCTTGCCCTGGGAAGAAGCGGCTCACAAAGTGGGCGACCACATCCTCGATCAAAACAAAGTTGTACCCCACGCCCGCTACGGCCAAAAATCGCGGCACGCTGCGGCCCAGGGCGATCACGGCAAAACGATGACGCTCGGGCTCTTCGGCCGTGGGTTGCAAACGAACGCACAGGTGCAGCACCTGGTTGGCCAGCAGCGGAAGCTCGTCGTCCGCAATGGCTAGCGGAGTCAGGATCGAAAAGATCTCGCTATCGAACATCTGTTCGATCGGGCGGAGTTGCCGGTCGTTTAACTCGTGCATCCGCATCCGCCGAATCCCGGCGGCCGCGAGCTTGGGTTCGAGTTCGGCGTTGAAGCACTCGTACTGCTGAAGCAGCATGTCGCGCACGCGTGCCGAGACTGCATCGAGCTGCTGCTCGGGCGACCAACCGCTGGGGTCGAGTTTGCGCTCTCCGCCTTGGGCGAGCAATTGAAGCCCGCCGACGCGGACCATGAAGAACTCGTCCAGATTCGACGAGGTAATGGCGAGAAACTTGAGCCGCTCGAGCAGCGGGAGCGAATCATCGCAGGCTTCGTCGAGAACGCGCTGATTGAATTCGATCCAACTCAATTCGCGGTTGATGTAGGCCAGTTTCTCGTTACTCATGGTGGCTTTGGTCGACATGGTTTGCCCGCTTCGATTATCGCCGCATCATGCGTAGCAAGACGGGGACGCCGAACGTTTCTTCAAAAAGGCCTGCATTTTGCCGCAAGGCAAGTTGCTCGATCGAAAGGTCCTCGACCATCGGGATACCGATCACGAGCCGCGAATCCTCCATGGTGCAGCGCAAGTTGTGGATTCGTTGACTGCGGCTCTCGTCGAGCGCAATCGCGACGCGCAACATGGCGGCCATCTTGGCGACGGCCACGCGCTCATCGCGTTCGAGCGTGTTGTAGCCCTCGTGAGTCGGTTGCGGCGAAGCGCGGCGGTGATACCTCGCCACGAGCGCCGTTAGCAATTGATCCTTACGTGCCAAGCCAAATAGCTCGGCGTTGCGGATCAGGTACATCGCGTGCTTGTGGTGGCTGCGAACGCCGACGTAAAGGCCGATTTCGTGCAGCAGCGCCGCGGTGTGCAGGATGGTTTCGTATCGCTCGTCGAGTTGGTGTTCGTCGCGCAGTTGCTGGAACAGTTGATTGCAAAGCAGGCCTACGTGGACGGCGTGTTCTTGATCGAAGTGGTATTTTTTTCCGAGATCGATCGCCGAGCGTTCGATTTGCCGCGCGAACTCCTTCGACCAGATCGAGCCCCGCGCCATTTCCTTGAGGAGGCCGTCGCGAAGGTTCGCCGTGGTGACGGTGATTTCCTCGACCTTCAGTGACTCGGCCAGCGACAGGTAGGCCGACATCGCTGGTCCGAGCGTCTCGGCATCGGCGAACGAAAGCCCTTTCCCTTCGTAGGCAGCCATCAATTCGTCTTCGGACTGGGTCGATACCTTCCGCGCGATCGCCGCGAATTTTCCAATCGGGATTCGCAGCGGGTCTTCCTGGTTCCAGTCGGGATAGAGGATGTGGGCGGCGAAGCGCATGTCGCCTCCCATGGCCACCAGTTCGAATTCGCCGTCGTGCGGCGTGGCGGCACAGATCTGTTCGACGCTCCGCCGGATTTGCGACTCGAGCAAGTTTCGTAGCTTCGCCGCGGGGGCTCGGTAATGCTCGAACGTTTCGCGAAGGCGGATCGAGCCCAACCGGAAACTGTGGGCGTAAATGACGTCGCCCCCTTTAACCACGATGACTTCGGTGCTGCCGCCACCCACTTCAACGACAATCGCCGCGCGATCCGTAAGTCCGAGTTGTCGCAATTCCGGTTGAATGCCCAGGAACGTGACGCGATTGACTTCGGCCTCATCGAGCGGTTCCACCTGGAGCCCGGTGGCGATGTAGATGCGATCCAGAAAGGCCAACCGATTGGATGCTTCGCGCACGGCGCTGGTGGCCACGACACGAATGTTCTCGATCCCGCCGACCTGGTACTCGCGAAGGATTCGGCGGTAGCTTCGCAGCGCGCGGACACAGTCCTCGATGGTTCCCTTGGAAATGGCTCCGCGGGTGAAGGTGTCTTTACCCAGGTCGACGCGCTGCGAAAGAGTTTCCAGCGTGCGAACTTCCCCCTCAGCGTGGATCTCGCCTATGGCCATGCGAATGCTCGTAGTACCGATATCAATAACCGCCACCTGCCGCGTACTACGCGGCATCGGGGTAATCGAAGGTTCGTTCGGCATGCTGCTCATGGACGGTACCAGGCGAAGCGAGTTTTGCGTCGCTACTAATTCTTTTTGCGGCGCTAATTTGTTTTGGGTTCCTCGAGGGCTGCTTTGGCCCATGCCGCAGCGCCGCGAAAACCGGCATCGTCTCCCAATCTCGCTGCAACAATTTTCATCCCCTTGGCGAACGACGGCATGACCCGGTCGGCAGCGGCTTTTTCTACTTCGCGTACGATGAGATCGGGCATCGCTTCGACAAGCCCGCCTCCCAGGACCACCACATCCGGCGCCAGCAAGTTGGCGACGTCGCCAATCGTGCCACCGAGAAAACCTGCTGCGCGCACGACAATTCGTTCGATCGCGGCGTCGCCTGCTTTGATCGATTCGGCAAGCTGTCCGCTGCGAATGTCGGCGAGATCGGTCCCTGCGAGCTTGAGCAACTCGGGAGCTTCGCCACGATAGGCTGCCTTCGCCGCTTCGGCCGCGATCGCCAGACGGCTGGCTTCGGTTTCGAGACAGCCGAAACGTCCACAGCCGCAAAGGCGTCCCTGCGGCATGACTCGCATGTGACCTATTTCCAGGCACGAGAACTGTTTGCCGCGGAAGATTTTCCCTTCGTAGACAAAGCCGCCGCCGATGCCCGTTCCGGGGAAGACTCCCAGCACTGCCCGTGACCCTTTGCCGGCGCCGAACTTGTACTCGCCGTACACTCCCGCATCGACGTCGTTGGCGATCACGGCCGGGCAGCCAAACTCCGCTTCAAGAATTTCTTTGAGCTTGACGTTTTTCCAACCGAGGTTGGCGGATTCGAGAATGACGCCCTTATCGAGATCAATTGCCCCGGGGCAGCCCACGCCGATTCCGGCGAGTTGATGCTTGCCGATGCCCGACTCTTCCAGAACTTGCCGGATGGTCTCGGTGATCCGATCGACGCCCGACTTAGCGCCTTCGTTTCCTTTGGTCTTGCGCCGCTTCCTGGCGAGTGGCTCGAACTTTGCGTCGCAGACAGCGCAAAGCATTTTGGTGCCACCAAGATCGAACCCAATCCATTTATCCCGCACGACTTTGGTTACTTCCGCCATCACTGTGGACCCGGCGCCTGAGAAACGCGTTTTCCGACCGCAAGTAACGCCAGAATAGTCGAACGGCGCCGATTCATCGACGGGCCTAGGATAGCCCTCGCTCGGTAAGCCGGATAATCGTGTCGGGCACACTGGCGTCTGAGGGACGCCAGTGCCACCCTTTGCTAATTGCGCCTACATCTTGGCGATAATCTCGAGACACACTTCCTTAACATCGCCGGGCAGGATATTGGGGTTCTTTTTCTTCGCTTGCCCAATTAGCGACATCACGGCCTGTTGCTTGCCGCCCTTCACATCGGCCACGATTTTGGGATTGGCGGCGACCAATTCGCGGCACAGCGCCTCGATTTCCCCGCGGTCGACTTTTTCGATCCCGAGCGCCTTCATGGTGTCGGCGACCGATTGCTTCGTTTCCACCATTGTGTTGAAAACGTCCTTCGACCGGGTGACTTCCAGTTCCCCGCCGCTGACCTTTTTGATCAGTTCCGCCAAAGCGGGCGCGGCAACCGGGAACTCCTGGAGAGTCCAACCCTTTTCGTTAAGGGTTCTCAACACTTCTTGTTGGACGAAATTGCTGGCCCGCTTTCCGTCGCCAGAAAGCTTCGCCGTTTGCTCGTAGTACTCGACGAGCCCTCTGGAACCAGATTCGGCGGCCTGGCTCACGATCACGTCGGCATCGTAGAGCGGTATCGAGTAAGCCTTTTGGAGTCGTTCTCGAATCGCGGCCGGCAATTCACACATCGATTTCTTTACTGCCTCGACTTCCTCGGGCTTCACGGTGACCGGGTTCAGGTCGGGCTCGGGGAAGTAGCGGTAGTCGCTCGATTCTTCCTTGTGCCGCTGGGCCAGGGTCTTGCCCGAGGGATCGTCCCAGCCGCGGGTTTGCTTGGGAACTTGCCCTAGCGTTTGACCGGTTTCTTTCCAAACTTCGTACTGCCGTGTTGCTTCGTAGGCGACAGCCCGCTCGACGCCGCGAAAGCTGTTAAGGTTTTTGATCTCGACGATGGGAGTCTTCTTCACGCCGTCGGGTGTTTGGATGTGCAGGTTGACGTTCGCATCGACTCGCAGGCTCCCTTCCTGCATGTTGCAGTCGCTGACGTTCAGATACGTCAAAATCAGCTTGAGTTCGTTGAGGTAGGCCTTCGCCTCCTTGGGCGAACGCATGTCGGGCGCGCTGACGATCTCAAGCAGCGGCGTGCACGCGCGGTTCAAGTCGATCCGCGTATCGGCCTTGCCCGCGACTTCGTCGTGCAAGCTTTTGCCGGCGTCCTCTTCCAAGTGGGCGCGGATGATGCCGACCCGTTTCGAGGCGAATTCCCCCTTCACGTCGAAGATTTCGAGCCAGCCGTTTTGCGACATTGGCAAGTCGTACTGGCTGATCTGATATCCCTTGGGGAGGTCGGGATAATAGTAGTTTTTGCGGTCCCACTTGGTGAAGGCGGGGATTTCGCAGTTGAGGGCGACGGCCGCTTCCATGCCAAGGCGGAAGGCCTCGCGGTTCATCACCGGCATGGCGCCGGGCAAACCGATGCAAACGGGGCACGTTTGCGTGTTGGCGGGCGCGCCGTACTTGGTGCTGCACCGGCAGAACAACTTCGTTTGGGTTTGAAGTTGGACGTGCGTCTCGAGGCCGATGATGATCTCGTAAGGATGTTCTGCGCTCATGCGAGGACGGGCCTCCGCGTATGCCAATCGGTCGCTTGTTGAAACATGTGGGCGGCTTGAAGCATTCGCTCTTCGTCGAAGGGACGTCCCTGCAATTGCAAGCCGATCGGCAGGCCGCTCTTGGTGAATCCGCACGGATGCGACAAACCAGGGATGCCGGCCAGGTTGGCCGTTACCGTGTACAGGTCTTCGAGGTAGAGCGAGAGCGGGTCGTTCGATTTTTCGCCGATCTTGAACGCAGGCGACGGAGTCGTTGGCCCGACGACGAAATCGACCTTCTTGAAGGCCTCGTCGAAGTCGTTGCGAATCAGCCGTCGCACTTGCAGTGCTTTTTTGTAGTAGGCGTCGTAGTAACCTGCGCTCAGCGTGTAGGTGCCGAGCATGATGCGGCGCTGGACTTCGGGACCGAAGCCCTCTGCCCTGCTCTTTCGGTAGAGTCGAACGAGTGGTGAATCGAGGTTGGCGAGTTCTTTTGCTTTTGAGGCGCCTGCTTTGCGAAGTTCTTCGGCTTCGGCGGCTAGCTCCTGGAGCATCGCTTCTTCGTTGCAGCGATGGCCGTAGTGAACGCCGTCGTAGCGGGCCAAGTTACTGCTGGCTTCGCTCGGCGCGATGATGTAGTACGTCGCGATCCCGTACTTACTGTGGGGCAGCGACAATTCCTCGACCGTGGCTCCGAGCTTCTTGTAGACCTCGACCGCTGCCTTGGTGGCGGCTGCGATTTCTTCGTTGAGTCCTGCGCCGAAGTGCTCTTTCACCAGGCCGATCTTCAGACCCTTGAGAGGTTGGCCGATCGACTGTGAGTACTTGGGAACGGCGATGTCGGCCGAAGTGGAATCGTGCGAGTCCTTGCCGGCGATCGCTTCGAGGAGCAGCGCCGCATCGGCGGCGGTCCAGCCCATCGGGCCGACCTGGTCGAGGCTGCTGGCAAATGCGATCAGGCCGTAGCGGCTCACGCGGCCATAGGTTGGCTTGAGCCCCGTCACACCGCACAAAGCGGCGGGCTGGCGGATCGAACCGCCGGTGTCGGTACCGATTGAAAGGGGCGCCATCGATGCCGCGAGAGCAGCCGCAGCGCCGCCGCTGGAACCACCAGGAACGCGCGAGACGTCCCATGGATTGCCCGTCTTCTGGTAGGCGGAGTTTTCGGTGGAGCCCCCCATCGCGAACTCGTCCATGTTCGTCTTGCCGATCAATACGGCATCGGCCGCCTTGAGCTTGGCAATCACCGTCGCGTCGTACGGCGGGACGAAGTTTTCGAGCATCTTCGAGGCGCAGGTCGTCTTCCAACCTTGCGTGCACAACACGTCTTTGATGGCGACCGGCAGGCCACCAAGCAATCCCACGCTTTGGCCCTTGGCCCGGCGCTCGTCAATTTCTTTGGCTTTTGCGAGAGCCGCATCGGGATCGACGTTTAGAAAAGCGCCGATCGTCTTATCGTGCTTGGCGATCTGGTCGAGATATGCCGCCGTCAATTCGCGGCTGGAGACTTTTTTTGCCTGCAGGTCGGCAAGAAGGGATACGGCCGTTTGCTGAAGAATGCTCATGGGTAACTAATGGCAAAACCCAATCGAAAACCGCACTGCGCGGCAGCAATATCGTACCAAAAAGGAACTCTCGTAGGACCGCTCTCCCGAGCGGTCCGGGGAGAACGTCGCGCTATGGTCTCAGTCAGGAGTGCAGGACTGTCTGCGCGCGGACACTACCGATAATGCCACCTCTTTGATTGGGCAGACGCTACCTTGTGCGACTCGGGAGAGTCGCACCACTGGAGGCTACTCGCCGAGCACGGCCGGAACGCGGTAGCATTCCGAATCGCGCTTGGGGGCATTGGATAAAGCGGCCTCGCGAGAGAGACTGGCCGCTACGACATCATCGGCAAAGACGTTTCGCATTTCGAGCGCGTGGGCCATTGGCTCGACGTTGGTCGTATCGAGCTCGCCTAACTGCTCGACGTACCCGACGATTCGGCCGAGCTGTTCGGTCATTTTGGAAAGTTGCGCGTCGTTCAGGAGCAATCGCCCTAGCAGCGCAACTTTTTCCACATCTTTTTGTTCGAGCGACATGGCGATCGTCTCGTTGGAGTGGCTACTTCTTCGCGCCGCCGACGGCCACTGGCAGCTTGAAAGGAGCTTGCTTCACCACGCGGCGGACGGCGCCACCACGGATGCAGCGGGTGCAAACGCGAACGGTCTTGTGCGTTCCGTTGGGCAGAACCGCCTTCACGGTTTGCAGGTTCGGCTTAAATTCGCGGCGCGTGATGCCGGTGACCTTGGTACCGACCCCGCCCAAGTACTTCGCCTTACCGCGGGTCTCGATCTGATTGCCGCGCGAAGCCTTCTTTCCACACGTCTCGCATACCCAAGCCATGACCGTTCTCACATCTCTGTTTATCGCGTCTGCATTAGTCGCGACTCTACGATCGCGTTACCGGTCGCCCTGCTGAGCGCGCCGGCGACTGCACGAATCCCGAAGTATAGCGAAAGACCGCCCGTTCACAAGTCCAAGAGCAAACCGAGCGTGCTTCGGGCGTTTTTCTCAAGTCATTTCATTGCAGCGATTTACGGCGATTGCGGGGCCGGCCGTCCTTTCCGGTTGTATTCATCGAAGCCGTTTGATGTAATGAGGGCGAGCCCACCCTCCCGCCTGTACTAGGGGTCCTGCCATGTTCACCCTTTTCGATCACGACCAGCGTGGTCGCCGCCGCGATTTTCTCCGCTTCGGTGCGGCCGCTGGATTGGCTGGATTAACCAGCCGAATCGTGTCGGCTGGTGGCGGTGACGGAACGCCCTTGCTGACTGGCAAGTCGGTCATCTTTCTCTTTCTGCATGGCGGGCCGACCCAGTTTGAAACCTTCGATCCCAAGCCTGATGCTCCGGCCGAAATCCGCAGCACGACCGGCCACGTCGCCACTAAAATCCCGGGCGTTTACTTCGGCAGCACGTTCACCCGCCTGGCGGCGCTGGCGGACCAACTGACGATCGTTCGCTCGTTCCGGCCAGGCGACGGCGACCACAACATCAAGCCGGTCGTAGGGCGAAACACCAACGGGGCCAACCTGGGGAGCTACTTTGCCCGGGTGGCTGGACCGAACGATCCCAAAAGCGGTTTGCCGACGAACGCCGTCCTTTTCCCGCGCGCTGTTCATCCCGAAACAGAAGAAGTCACCACCGGGTTTGGGCGCTTCGACGCGACGGGCAATTTGGGGAGCGGCTTTGCTCCGTTCGTCCCGGGCGCGGGCGGAAACTTGCAGCGCGATATGCAACTGGCGCTGCCGCTGAACCGGCTCGACGATCGCCGGTCGCTATTGACGGGGCTCGATGGTTGGCGAACGGCGCTCGACAACCCGACGCGGGTGGCGGGCCTTGATCAACTCCGGCATCAGGCGCTTGGAGCTTTGTTGGGCGGGGCAGCCGAGGCGCTTGATCTCAAACACGAAGATCCCAAGACGATTGAGCGATACGATACCGCGCCGATGATTCAGCCCGAACGGATCAGCCGCAAGTGGAACAACCGTCCGCAGTACATCGACAACGCGAAGTCGATGGGCAAGCTGCTATTGTTAGCGCGGCGGTTGTGCGAACACGGTGCCGGCTTCGTCACTGTGACGAGCAACTTCGTGTGGGATAACCATGCCGACGTGAACAACTGCGGTCCGGAAGAAGCGATGCAGTACATGGGGCAGCAACTCGACTATGCCGTGTCGGCGTTTTTGGAAGACGTTCGCGCCCGCGGTCTCGACAAGAAAATACTCCTCGTCTGTTGCGGCGAGATGGGCCGTACCCCGCGGCTGAATGATCGCGGTGGCCGCGATCACTGGGGCGGACTGGGGCCGCTGTTACTCGCCGGCGGCGGTTACGAAATGGGGCGCGTGATTGGCCAATCGGACGCCCAAGGAGCTGAACCACGCAGCGAGCCGGTTACGATCCCGCATCTTACGTCGACCATTCTGCGAACGTTGATGGACCCAGGGCAAGTGCGAGTCCGCGGCGGCATTCCCGCTGAGATCATCGACGCAGCGAACGCGCCGCCGATTGCTGGGTTTGCGTAGTCGCTTGGGGATTTGCCACAGAGGACTCGGAAAGGGCTTCGCATCGGTAGCAAGACCATGCCTAACTTGAAGTCAATTATTCAGCGTTTACGCGCCGGCGATGCCAGTTCCGACGACTGGCTCTACATCTGCGGCGATGCGGAAGATCTTTCGCTTGCGACCGAAGCCGATCTTGGTTGTCCCGAATTCGACGAAGATGCGGATGAGGAAATTGCGCCGCCAGGGTTTGAGGATCGCGGCCTTTGGGTGACGATCGACAAGGAAACGGTCGACCAATGCATTGCGTGGGGCGATCGGCTAGCCGGCAAGCAAGACGATGCGGCTGCGGCGGACGTCATACGATACTACGTTCGGTTTGATGACTGGCCTGAGACGCTTAACGCGCCAGAGACTCTACCATTAAGTGATGCCTCGCTCCGCCTTCATCGTGAGTTCCGCGACAGTCTTGGCGCAGAAGATCCGGCCAGGCCATGTCGTCACGAGGGGTGCAGCCGCGGATCGGTAAAATTCAGCGTCCTTTGCCGACGCCACCACTTTGAAAAAGTCCGCGGGTGTCCGTATCCATTCGCTGACTGATCGCGATATGTAAAGTGGGGCGACTCGCCGTGCGCGTGAAACGTCCACGCCGGCCTCGCGAAGGGGCGGAAGCTTCGCGAGGCCGGTTCTGTAAAACGTTCAACCAGATTGTCAATGAACGGTTCTGCTTTGGATTGCTGCCTCGACTTCGGAGGTGCACTTGGTCCGAAGTCGTGGAAGCGTTCCACGCGCAGAGGTGACGTAAGCACGGCGCGACAGGGCCACTCCTCTCGTGCGGATGGAAAAAGTGCGCAGACGTGGAAGCGCGGCCTGTCGGAGAGCTTCCTACGGCGGAAGTCATTTCGAGGCAAGAACGTCGGGGAGGGGATGAGGCTCACACGAAGGCACGAAGGCACGAAGGAGAGCCGACCTAATGTGCCGGTGGTGGCCCGAGCAAGAAGGGGAGAAGGGGGGAATGGGAGTCGGGGAGATAGGAGTATTGCTCCCACTCTCCCCGACTCCCCTTCTCCCAAATTAAGCAAGTCGCACTACTGACGGAACTACCACCCCACTTCGTGTCTTTGTGGCTTTGTGTGAGTTCCATAATTGAAACACAGAGTCACGGAGGCCGCAGAGGTTCAGGGGCCATCACGAGCGATTTCGGACTAGATTGTCCGCAGCTCTTAAAGTTGCCGATGAGAGAAGGCTAACCGCGCACAGACAGGATTAGGATTGTCTGTGCCACTTTCTGGTAGCCACTTTTTGTGGCGCATGCCGAAACGCCTTGACTTTCGCCAGGCGTTTCGTGGGTGGGTTTCGAGGTGTCGGTAGAAGGCTCGGCCCACCCAAGTGGCAGTTTACTATTCGCTGGCTGGTTCTTCGGATTCGGCTTCTGAGTCGCCTTCGGCTGGTGGTTCGTCGGTGGGGGCCACATAGAACCTGACTCCACCCACCGGCGCCGGGCCCATGCCTTCGATCACGATGTGATTCGATTCGTCGAAATGAACCGTTGAAGAGAAAGTGCCGTCGAAATTCTCGACCGTCTCGCCAATCACGTCGCCGTTCTCGTTTCGTACGGACCCGTCTTCGCCGAATTGGAGATTCAATGGGTAAAGCCAGTTCATCACCACGTTCCCGCTGGCATACGCTCCTCCAGCCACGCCCGCCACGAGGATGGCCAGGCCGGCCGCCCAGGCGAATCGGCGCCGGCGTGCACGTGCCGGCTGCTGCTGTTGTTCTTTCATCAATTTGTCCTCCAACTCATCGGAAAACGACTCGCTGCAAGTCGCACCGCGCGACCGAAGCTTGTCGAAAGTCTCGTCGATCCAACGTTCGTCGTTTGTCATGGTCGGGTTCCTGTTTTTTTTGCCACAGAGGGCACAGAGATCGCAGAGAGTGGGGAAGGAATGAGGTGGTTTCACTTCGCAAATCAAAAATCCGCAAATCATCAATCGATTAATCAGGCGTTCTTAGGAGCAGCGCGTTTCGGATTGGTAGCCGCACTTCGCACGGACAGGAATGTCCGTGCTACTTTTCTCTTCCCCATTCCCTCTCAGTGTTCTCTGTGATCTCTGTGGCAAAATTCTCTTCTCAGTGTGGTTCTAGTCGTTGTCGTAGTAGTTCTCGGCCGCGGGCGAGTCGTGATTTGATGGTGCCTGCTGCGACGTTCATCACCGCGGCTACCGTTTCTATGGGCAACTCTTCCAAGTAGTGCAATGTGAGCGCGGTTTGGAAGGGTTCGGATATCTGCGTCAATGCGTGTCGTAACTCTTCGGCGTCGTCGCGCGGCGCGGTTCGTTCGTCGAGTGGCTCGGTGACCAGCCCGAAGAACTTTCGCAGTCGGCGCCTGCGCGACCAGGTCACAATCGAGTTCGTGGCCAGTCGGTACAGCCAGGCGAGAACAGGAACTCCTGTGCGACGCCACTTCGGTAATCCGCGGACCATGGCCAGGAATGCTTGGGCCGTGACGTCTTCGGCTTCGTGGCTTGTTATGACTCGGCGACCGACGTACCGGGCGATTCGCTCGAAGTGGCGGCGATAAAGCGTCGCCAGGGCTTCGGCATCGGTGGCTGCCCGCGCGGCCAGTTCCTCGTCCGATTCGACGTAGGGTTGGAGCGAGGTTTGCGAATCGTTACTTGGTTCGACGGCCAGCACTGAATTCTCCGTAGACCAGGTTCTCCGGAGAACGAGGTTCTCCGCGGGCAGTGTCGATTGAATTGCGTCGTTTGGTTTACGCCCTATACAACGCACGAGAGGCCGCGCGGGTTCCCGAGAAATGGGAATTCCGACGTGAGATCGAAGTCAGCGGACGCTAATCGCCAGAAGAGTCCAATTCTTCGCGTTTTTTGGCCAGAACCTGATCGAACAGTTGTTCCAGTGGGGCATTCGCTCCGCGCAGCCCGGCGACGACAGACTCGGCCCAAGTGAGATATTCCAGCTTCCGTCCCAGAGGCCAGTCGACGGGCTGGGAGTGGGTGAACTCGCTGATGTTGCTGACCTTGTCCGCTAGCTTGATCGCCTTAGCGGTGGGCGATTTGTGGGGCGCGTTGACGATTTGCAAACGCTTCCGTTCCGCTTTGGGGAGGCTTTTATCGTCGGTGAGCTCTTGGACCAGTTTGAGGACCTCTGCGCCAAAGAGGTGATCGATCTCGTCGGGCCGGGTTTGAGTATCTTCGATTGTGTCGTGAAGAATCGCCGCTTGCAGCGATGCCAGATCGGTCACGCCACCGACGCGGGCAAGCAACTCGGCGACGGCGATCGGATGGTTGATGTAGGGCGTGGCGTCAGCATCCTTGCGTCGCTGCTGGCGATGTTTTTCGGAGGCGAATTTGAGCGCGGAGAGGAGCAGGGAAGTGGCTGGGCCGTCTGAAATCATCGAGCCTCTCCTGTCGCGAGTTACCATTTTTCGCCGGTTCGCGGCCTTCGTGAGTGTCGCTGCTTGGTTCGCTCACGAATCAATTCAACCATTTGGTTGTATTCAGATTCATCAATCGCAGGGTCGCGTCCGGCTCGTATAGCTTCGGAGACATCTTTCAATTGCATTCGTAACGCCGTTCTGCGCGACGACCAACCAGGGCGTCCTAGCGAAAGAAAGAGGTTGAGAAAAATTGGCTTCTTGCCAATGAGATCACGATCGCGCACACCGCAGTTCTGGCACTTTGCGTAGTAGAGAGTTTTCCACTCTCCACAATTGACACACACAGCATTTTTAGCGCGACTTGGTGGCATGCTTTCTAAATCGTGGAACGATGCAGTACAAGTTACCGCTTCCCTTCGCCGCCGCGGCGGTCGAGTTCGTCTCGTAGCTTGGCGGCGAGTTCGTATTGCTCCGACGCGATCGCGTCGCTGAGTTGTTCTTTGAGGGTTCGGCCCACGTCGAATTGTTTTCGCAGAGAAGTTTGCAACTCGCGGAGGCGAACCACCATCTCGTCTTCGTCGAACGTTTCCTCGGCTTCGTGTTCGACGAAGAATTCCTTCATCTTATTGAGGCCTTCGTTGATGGCCTCGACGCTTGCTTCGGGGCCCGATTGTTCCAGCAGGTCGAGCGCCGTCGCTTGCGTTTTATGAAACAGCACGAAGGGGCGATACTGTTCGTGGGTCGCCTTCCACTGGTCGTCGGGGCTGTGGCGTTTGGCGACGTCCATCAGAGTGAGCGTGTGTTCGGCATCGGCTGCGGCGCGGCCGAACTCGCGGGCGGAGAGCCAGCAGATCCGCCGATGATAAAACTGGACGAACTCGCGGTCGGTCTCGGCGCATTCCTCTTCGGTGAAGGTGAACTGGAGGCCGCGCTTGGTTTCCTCGGCCAGCAGGTAGTCGAGATAGGTCTCGAATCCCTGCGGGCGACTGCCGTCGGGCCGGCCTGTGACTTCGAGCTGCATTAGCCCGAGATCAAGGCGCATTTGGAGCACGTCCCGGCCATCGTCGCCGGCGGCGACGCGGACGCTGAGCTGGCTGGTGGAAAACGGCCAGGTATTCAAAATGGCGTCAATGTTCTGCGGAGAACGTTTGGCCGAATGGTCTTTTTTGTCGTCCGAAGACATCGAAGCCGAAACCTGCCTTCCCAAGGGCATTGGCAATAAAAAAGGGTGTGCGAAGCGGAATCCCTTCGCACACCCCAAGTATAGAGTTTGATTCGGATTTCGTCTTGGTCGCGTTTCACGGTGAGCCAAGCGAAACTGGGAAGTTAACCTTCCCCCCCTTCCTCACAGCAATAGACTTCCTGCAGGATGATTCGTTCCGAGGTCTCGTGCCGGTCGATCTTGTCGAGCAGGGCCATCACGTTTTCGCAGTAGTCGAGGAAATCTCGTTCATCCTCGGGGCGGAGCGTTTTTTGTGCGGAGATCAGATGCTCCAGCACTTCACGGATCTCGTGGTGTTCACAAAGGAGTGCGGTAGCTCGATCGTGAAGGTGAGGTTTGATCTCTTCGAGGAGTTCGGCATAGCCGACTTCCTCTTCGAGCGTCAGAAGCCGTTGCAAGTGGCGGTAGAGCGACTCGGCAACGAAGCAGACACTAGACACTTTTTTCGACAGACCCATGCGATCGGTATCAGACCGGATCGCCGTGCGCAGAGCGTCCTTGACGTGTTCAAGGACTGCGCTTTCAACAGAGAATTGATAGTAGTCCGAAGATGCATTCATGGTGTCATCCTCCAGCAGAGATTCCTGAAAAGTTCGCCAAGCCGAGAGTTCGCGCTGTAACCATGACATCGCGCGACGCCCGAAAAGACTTGCTCATCTCGAATGAGTACACGAAAAGTTGCTTAGCAAGCGGTGTGCCTTGCTGGCGGGCGAGACCTGACTCGACCATGGGAGAGGTTAGGTCAAATCGAAGTTCGCGCGTCTGCACGGCACGAAGCCGAAGCGAGAAGCATTAGGCGCGATTCTAGTCCCGCGATCAAACCCAATGCAAACATTTAAGACGACAAAATCTTTTTTTTATTGCGTCCGAGTTGACACAAGAGAGAGATCTGTGTTCGCGTTGGTGACACTCGTTCAAACAACAATGTGAGCCCGAGTGTCGTAACCTCATTGTCTTAGCGACGAAGCCGGAAGACGTACTCCTCGCCCGCAGCGGGTTGGTTGTCGTCGCCGATGTAGAGGACATCGTTCGAGGGCGCCGACATCGTCACGGGGTGACCGGTGCGGATGGTGTTCGTGGGGGAAGAGGTAACGGTTGGCGTCCGCGAAGCAGGCGATGTCTCGCCACGGAGTTGGCGCCACACGTCGCGACGATCCCAGTAGAAAAGTCCGCCGAGGGCACCTAGCCAGACGAGGGCTTCGAGTTGTTGCCCCGGTCGATTGGCGAGCATTAAAGCGGGAAGAAACAAGGTACCCGCGAACAGTGCTAAGTACGTCCATCCCTGCCACCCGCGGGGCGCGATGGCTCGCCCGTTGCGTGTGAGTTTGAACCATTCCGTTTTGGCAAACATGGCCAGGCTCCCAACAGCCGAGACACGATCAAGAAATACCGTAGTTGCTACAACTTATTCGCTTTCGCAGTCCCAATCTTAGGGGGCTTCCCAAAAAGTGGGGAAGGTAGAAAAAGGGCCCTTATTCGTGCCCTGCGCTACGCCGCCCCTGTTTGATGGCGGAGCGGCGCTTTTTGGCCTCGACGCGGCGAAACTGGGAACCCTTGGTAGGTTTGGTGGGGCGTCGCTTCTTGGGTGCCGCCAGGACGCTACGGATCATTCCGGCCAATTTTTCGCGACAGATTTCGATATTTTTGGGCTGATCGCGCGACTCTTGGCTGGTCACGAGGAGTTCACCCTCGTTGGTGATGCGGGACCCGTAGGCGTTGAGAAAACGGTCTCGCACGTCGGGGGGCAAGGCCTCGCTTTTCCGCACGTTCCACCGCACGGTGGCTTTGCTGTTCACCTTGTTGACGTTTTGTCCGCCGGGGCCGCTGCTACGGGAATAGGTCCACTCGAGTTCCTCCTCGGGGATTTGGATCTTCGCGTTGATAATCAACATGGAGTGCTTGCTCGCCGTGTGAAACCGGCTGGGAGGATACTTCCTCTTCGCGGCTTCTTCTCGGACAATTCTAATCGCTGGAATTTACTCGGGAGAAACCACTAATGCACCAAACCGGCGAGAAAAATCTTGGTCGCCCCTTCTTTTGGAACCGGCGAGATTTTGCGCAAACGGTTGCCGGAACGATCGGTTTGGCCGTTTTGAATACAACGCCACACTTGGCGCTTGCCCAGGAATCTGCCCAGGAATCGGCAGGTTCCCAAGAGGCGGCAAAGGCAGAAAAATCGGTTGGCAGTGACTGGCCCGCATTTTTGGGGCCGACAGGGGATGGCAAGTCGACGGAGACGGGCTTGCTGGCTAAGTGGCCGGTGGAAGGCCCCAAGGTCCTCTGGACGCTGGCTGTGGGAACGGGCTACGGCATCGGATCGGTGTCGGAGGGGCGTTTCTACCAGTTCGACAAGGTCGAGGGCAAAGCGCGGTTGCAGGTCGTCGATGCAGCCACGGGCGTTGAAAAGTGGTCGTTTTCTTATCCGTCGGCCTATGCCGACTTGTATGGCTACGACGACGGGCCGCGATGCTCGCCGGTGATCGATGGAGACCGCGTCTATTTGTACGGCGTCGAGGGGATGCTGCACTGCCTTGCGAAAAAGGATGGCGAGGTGCTGTGGAAGGTCGACACCGGCAAAGATTATGGGGTGATTCAAAACTTCTTCGGCGTGGGAAGTACGCCCGTTGTGTACGACGACCTGCTGATTGTGATGGTGGGTGGCAGCCCGCCGGAAAGCGCGCAAGTCGCTCCGGGACAGCTCGATTTGGTGGAACCCAATGGATCGGCGGTGATCGCTTTCGACAAGAAGACGGGCAAGGAACGCTATCGCGTAGGCAACGACCTGGCGAGTTATGCCTCGATGAAAGTCGTTCGCGCCGATGGCAAATCGCGCGACCGCGATTGGGGCCTGGCGTTTTGCCGCGGAGGTTTGGTTGCCTTCGATCCATCCAGCGGCAAACTCGATTTTCAGTTTCCGTTTCGCGACGGCGGGCTGGAGAGCGTTAACGCGAGCATGCCCGTGGTGGTGGGCAATGAGGTTTTTCTTTCCGAAACGTACGGCCCGGGCAGTGTGATGCTCAAGCTCAACAAGCCGAAGCCGACGGTCGTTTGGCAGGACAAACTGTTCGGCCGCGCCAAGGCGATGCAAACGCACTGGAACACCGCCATCGAGCACAACGGCTTTTTGTACGGCAGCAGTGGACGGCACACCGGCAACGCGGAACTGCGCTGCATCGAGTGGGCCACTGGGAAAGTCCGGTGGTCGATTCCGCGGTTGACGCGCGCGAGCCTGACCTATGCTGAAGAGAAATTCTACGTGATGTGCGAGGATGGCCGCTTGCTGTTGATCGAAGCCAATCCGGAGAAGTTCACGCTGATCTCGGAATTCGACTTGAGCGAGAAGCCGTTCGATCCAGACAGCGCGCGGCCGTCGCCCTTGTTGGGATACCCGTGCTGGGCGGCTCCGGTGCTCTCGCACAGACGGCTTTATGTTCGCGGGGCCGCCGGACGCGGTCAGGGACGCGTGGTCTGTTTGGACGTCAAGGGAGCGTGAGTTCTTCATCTCGGGTCGCGACGTGAGACTATGGCAGCACCGCCTGCGACGCCTGATGCTCGTTCGTCGTCTTTCTTGCCATGGGCGACCGGAGTCCCCGCCTTGGCCTGGGGCTTCGTGCTCCTCCTGATCGCGGCGCACGCCGTTCTAGGCGTGATGTCGACGGCGCGGATGTCGGCGACCTTCGATGAGCCGACGCATGTTGTATCGGGCGAAGTGTACTGGCGCTTCAACGACTACCGCTTTCAGCCGGAGAACGGCAATTTGCCGCAGCGCTGGTGTGCGCTGGGGAACTATTTGTTCAGGCCGAAACCGGTTACCGAGCCGACCGATGTCGAGTGGGAACGGTCGGATGTTTGGACGCTGGTGAGACGCTTGTTGGCGAGCGACGCTGAAGACATTGGCGCTCGGTTGGCGCGGGCGCGGATGTTCGCCGTGTTTTGGGGCTTGTGCATTTGCGGCCTGGTTTATTGGACGTCCCGCAAGATCTTTGGGCCGGACAGCGGCTTGCTGTCGTTGGCCTTGTGCGCGTTTTGTCCGACGCTGCTGGCGAGCAGTCCGCTGGCAACGTCGGACGCGTGCGCGGCGTTTTTCTTTCTCGCGGCGACGATTTGCATTTGGGAATTGCTGCACCGGGTTGATGTGGTTCGCTGGGTGCTTACGGCGTTGGCGGTTTCCGGACTTTTTCTGGCGAAGTTCTCTGCGCCGGTGATCCTGCCGATCGCGGCAATCCTGACGGCAATACGACTTATTGCCGGTTACCCGACGAGCGTTGGCTGGCTTGGCGTCGGCCGAGGCTTTTCCGCGCGCCGGGTGTCGGCGCTGATCGCAGTGGGAAATGTTTTTGCCATTGGCATCGCGTCGTGGGGAATAGTCTGGACTGCCTACGGCTGGCGGTACGCGACGATGAACCCCGAGTTATCGAGCCCGGGAGAAATGTACTTCGGACGGTCGCTCGACGGATTGCTGCCGCAGCTTCCCTCGCGAGATCAGGCGGCCGCGATATCGAGTGTTGCCAAGCGACGAGTGTTGCCGGAGGCGTACTGTTATGGCGCTGCCTATGTCATCGCAAAACAGGAACGGGATTGCTTCTTCAACGGCGAATACTCAACCACCGGTTGGCTGGCATTTTTTCCGTATTGCTTTGCGGTGAAGACATCTCCGCTGCTGTTTGCGGCCTTGTTGGCAAGCGCGGTTGCGTGGGCCGCTCGGCGACGGCGCGGTGACGGAGCGATCGAAACGCGAGATCAGCGAGGCGGGTTTGATCGCGGCGCGGGCTACGCGTGCATCCCACTCGTGACGCTGTTCGTCGTTTATTGGATGTCGGCACTGTCGACGACGCTCAACATTGGTCATCGGCACATTCTTCCCACGTACCCACCGCTGTATGTCGTGGCGGGAGCGGGAGTAGCATGGATTGCCAACAAGACGCTTGCCAGATGGATGCTCGTTGGAGGCACCATCGCAGCGGCAGCGATCGCGCTTTCAACTTTTCCCCATTACCTGGCGTATTTCAACGGCGTGGTGATGCGGGACGATGCCTATCGGCACCTGGTCGATAGTAGTCTCGATTGGGGGCAGGACTTGCCTGCGTTGCGGGACTGGCTCGAGGCGAACTCGCCCGAAAAAGGTGATCGCACGCGGAGAGTCTTTCTCGACTACTTTGGCGTCGACTCACCCAGGCGATTTGGAATCGAGGCGGAGCCTGTGATCGGTGGTTGCCGGGATGGATCGATTGCGCCAGGCCTGTACTGTTTTAGCGCCACGGAATTGCAGGCTGTCTATTTGCCAGAGGAGCGGCAATGGACGCCAGAAACACAGCAAGAATTCGATCGCCTGCGAGCATTGGCCAAAACGGGATTCGCGGTGGCGCCTCGCGACGTGCGCGTTCATGGGCAAATCGTCGACAGCAAGGTGCTGCCGCAGTCTTACTCGGCAATGTTGCGGTTTCGGTTGAGAACGATCCTTCGTTCGCAACAGCCGCTGGCGAACATTGGTGGATCGATATTGGTCTTCGATGTGACGCCTGAACGGGCGAGCTCGATTATCGACGACTAGCGGCAGTCTACCTTTTGGTGACAGGTACGCCGGCCTCGAAATTTTTGCTCAGGCAGCCGTAGGTCCCGCACTGGTCGTTGTATTGCCAGCATTCCAAGTGGTGGGGCGTCTTGCAGACGCTGCAACGGACGGGTGTTTCGTTCACGATGTCCTCCCCGCAGACCTGGCAACGACACTGCTCGCCGGGCTTCACCTTGAGTTCCATCGGCTCGACGAAGCTGATGCCGGCGTCTTCGGAGGCCTCCAGCAAATCGTGGATTTGTAGTGCGGCGTTGAGGACGACGGTCATCCGGGCATCGTCGAGGGCCTGCAAGAAGAACGGCATGTTGAGCGCGACACAGGCATCGGTGTTTCGCAAAAAGATCGCGGCGTTGGATCGCGGCACGGCGCGCTCGACTTGTTCCAGCCGTTCGAGCACACCTTGATCGAGCCAGCGGATGGTTTCGAGCTGCGAATTTCCGTGCAAGTTAAATAGGAGTCCGCTGGGGCCGGTGACGCTTCCGAGTTCGGTTGGCAGTGGGTAAGGAAGCGCGGCGTTGATGGCGGTCAGCGACCATCCGGCGGAAGCGGCCGAGCAAATGGGACGCGATCGGCGCCCTTTGAGTGTGAACCAGGTTGCCAGCACGTAGCCTTCGTCGTGTGGCAGCAACAGCACAGCGACTTCGGTCCCGCGGGCGCGAAAGCGGACTTGCTGCGGATAGCCCGGCGAGTGGAGGTAGGCCGCGCCTTTGGTACGCGTGGCTAACTTCGAGAGGGCGGCAAGCCAATTGGAATCGGCGGCGCGGCCGAAGAGCCCTCCCCTTCCTTTGCGCGTAAAGGCCGATCGCGCGAGCCAAACCAGCCCGCCGACAATGGCCAGAAACACAAAGAACCCGACGACTTCCAAGGGGGCGTTCTCCTATGCTGGCGAACAATCAGGGCGGAAAGTCCGGGCGTCCACAAGACGCCAGTGGGTGTACGGCAATTCACACTGGCGTCTTTAGGACGCCAGTGCCACCCGACCGCACTCGTGGCGAGCGCGGCTACGACGTCAGGTCGGACTGGAGCGATTGCCTCCGACCGACGAATCCCGCGACGGCGCCGGTGGCGGATCGGTTTCTCCAATGTACAGCACGTCGCTGTCGCCAGAGCGCCCCAGCGCTTTGGGAGGGAACACCCATTGCGGTCTTTGCAAAGGACTCGCAGTCGCGATCGGAGGAGGTACTGGCTCGAACGTGTCGGCTTGAAAGTGGGCGGCGGCCGGATCGGGAGTTTCCTCTCCCACGTACAGGATTTCTTCCGGAATGGATCGTTGTTCCTGCGATGCGGTTCGCTTTCGTTCGTAGGGGATGACGTTAATTCCGCCTCGCCACAAATCGCGCAGTGGTCGCTTGTCGACGGGCAACTCGATCAGCTTCTGCGACTTGATCCAGTTCTTTGCCCAGAAGTCGACCGCTCGTTCCAAGTCGTACACGTGCAGGCGAATTACGTCCCAGACATGTTCGCAAACGGCGTCGAGCGGCATTTGCTCGTGCCATAGCATTCCCAGGTCTTTCATGCTCGCATGCCCGCTGGGTGCGACATTGGGATGCAAGATGGGCGTCAGCCAGCGAAGTTCCGGCGGAACGATCGGAAAGCCGGACGAAAGCCGCATTTCCACGGCATGTTCGTCGGCGAAGTCGACGGGTGCTCCATCGACACGGCTCGTGGCAACCAATCCTCGCCCGCGAAAGAGCATGCGGTATCGGGTAGGCGGATTGCCTTCGGAGCGAAAGGTGAAGATGGAACTCACGCGCGTAAGCGCGACGAAGCGCTCGTGCTCAATTTGCAGGCGGCGGATTTGGAGGGCCTCATTCATTGCGGCGGATTCATTTCGGCGGATTCATTTTCAGTTCATTCATTGGACTAGTTCGCTTCGGAGCGACCGGCTTCGGGGCCGTCCCGGAAAATTCTCTCGGGCGAAAGAGAGCGAGGGTCGCGTTCGTCGCGCTCTCGTTCAGGTTGTGTTGAGGCAGGACCGCGGCTGACCCACACGGCGACGGCACCCACCATGGCACCCAGCAACAAGCCGCCTAAACCGAGTCCGTAACCGGCCGGAAGTTTGAGCCAAGCCGTCTTTTCCTCCTCGGCGGGCTCTCCCTTGAGGGTCTTGATTTCTTTGTCGCGTTCTTTGACTTTCCCTTTGAGATCGGCGATTTCTTTATCGGTCTTGGTTTGAAACTCAGTAAGCTTCGCACTTTTGTCCTCGAATTGACTCTTAAAGGTATCGCGATCCTTTTTGGTGGCGTTCAGTTCCCCTTCCAACTGCTTCTCGCCGCGAAGCATCATCGAGCGGTTGGTCTTGGCCTCGTCGAGGCTTTCCTCGGCAGCAGTCAGTCGTTTGGTGAGGTTTTCCGGTCCGATTCGAAGCGACATCAATGTTGCATCGATGGCTTGATGCCGATCTTCGAGGCGCTCTCGCTCGCGCTGGATCTCTTCCCGGTCGTGCTGGTTGGCGACTTCCGACGCCAGCGCCTTGACTTGCTTCTCCAGGACGGCCAAATCCGAAGTGGGCTGCGACATCCTCCAGAGCAGCGGCGCCAGAACGGCCGTTTGCACAATGAGGGCGGCTGCCAGGACGATGGGCGTCCAGGTGTTTTCCCGGTCGGCCAGTTGGACGATGGTCGAACTGCCCGCGGGAGCGCTGGCTGCGGCGGCGGATCGGCGGCGTGTTTCGCTAAACATCGTTTCACCCTCTTTCCAGGTATCGGCCGCGAACTGGACTTCTTGTTCGCGGAATCGACTGCTCATTACGTAGAACCCGCCGGTTCGCTGTGGTTGCCCGCCGGCGGGAAGCCATTGGAACCATCCGCGATCGTCGCGGCAGGGATCGATCACCAGGGCCAGATCGAGTGGCTTGTTGAAAAAGTTATTGCAAATGAACAAATCCATCCCCGAGAGGAACACTCCCCAATCGGGATGGGTGTGGTACCAGCCGACCATCACGGTGTCTTCGGGGTACTCGTCCCGCTGCCGTGTGATCTCGCTCCACGTATCGTGCGTGAATTTGAAACTGCCGCGGGTGCTCTCGTAGTGCTTGGCCCGGAGGCAATCGGTAACAACGACAAAGGGCCGGCCTTGATCGTCCTCGTATTGCCCGCCGAGCATCACACCGCCGAGTTCGACGGTGTCGTCGCTGAGGGCGTGGTCTTCCATGTCGATCATGGCATCGAGATCGACGTAGATCGGCAGATCGTTCGGGCCGACGGCGCCGCACTGCGCCACCGCGTAATGCGGATGCGCATCGGGGCGAACGCCGCGTTTGGGACGCGGCTGTTCGACTTCACCAAACTCGATCTCAGCCGACATGAGGGACCCGGGTTATGGATTTACTGCGCTAGTTCAAACTGACGCCAGGCAATCTCGCGATCGGCTTCCAAAAGCCATGCGCTCTCATTTGCCTCGTCAAACAAACGAACGACATCGTACGGAGCAATCCCGAGGCGACTCATGGGGTGGGACGCCAGCGGGTCGCCTTCGGTAATTTCGTGAACCATTTTGGCGCGGCCGAGTTGCTCGCAGGTATCGCACAGCGCCTCGCTTTGCACGACGAGCGGCTGCGGCCGAATGATCGGCTTGGCAATCCGGCAGCGATCGCACTCGACTTCGTGAACCAAATCGTGGGGCAATTTGACCGTCAACGGCGCGGATGCGCCAGTTTGCTTGTGAACTTCGGCAAACATCTCGGCCAAGGTTTGCTTCGCCGAGAACGGGACGCTGCGAACGTCTGGAAGTGTTTCGTGGCTGAGGCAATCTTCTTTGAACGGCAATTCGGTTGTGTACATCTGATTCGAGTGGCCGTCGAACACCGTGGCGCAGCCGCTGCGAATCCCTCGCCCGTGCAGCAGTTTGAGGGCTTCTTGAACTTGCATGCCGGCGATCATCGAGGCGATGGTGGGGGCCGTAGGAACTCGCCCCATGGCCATGTCGTCACGCGATAACAGGGGGCAACTGTAACGCAGGTTGATCAGTCGGTAGTCCATCTCGGTCATGGCGCACTCGTAGCAGGCGCCTTTGCCGGGGACGATGACCTTGACCACGCCGCTGATTTCTTGAATGCCGCCATCGACCCATGGCTTGTCGGCTTTCCAGCATTGGCGGTTGACCCACAAGCGGGCCTCGCGGTTATCGAGACAGCCGATGGCGAGGTCGATATCACGAAAGACGCCCAGCCCCAAATCGGTGAGGACGTTTCCGTTGAGGGCCGTTACTTTCACGTCGGGGTTGATTCGCAGCACGCCTGCGGCAGCGACGTAAGCCTTTCCGTATCCGCGGTCTTCGGCGCGGAACAGCACGCTCCGCGTGAGGTTGGTGGTTTCGATCTTGTCGAAGTCGATGACAAAGATGTGCCCCACTCCCAACAGGGCGAGGTTCTTGAGGACTTCGTTTCCCAGGGCGCCGGCGCCGACGACGAGCACGCGGCTGGAACGGAGTCGATCCTGGTCCCACCACGAAATCAGCCGCATTCGCGCATAACGATCTTCTTCGTCGAGGTAGAAGATCTGGCCATCCTCGCGACGATTCATTCGGGGAGAGTCTCCGAGGCTCGAATCAAGTTGATAGTGATGGATAAGGCAAAACGAACGCAAGGATGATTCTAGTTCGCTTCGTTCGTTGGCGTCGCGTGTTAATTCGCATCGCCCGGTGCCCAAACGAAGCCACAATCGACAATGCGATCCGCATTCCACTGGAAGAAGCCGAACTCTTGTTTCACCGGATCGACGACCATGGCCAATTGCCACGGTTGCGAAAAAAAGTGGCGATGAATGAATTCATCGTAGCCTGAGAGAAAGACCCCCAAACCCGGATGCGTGTGATGCCATCCGAGGACCTTGTCGCCTTGGCCGCGCTGATCGAGATATCGGTTCAGCGTCGCCCAGGTTTCGTGCGTGAACGTGAGCGAACCGGCTGTGGAACGAGTGTGTTCCGCGGCCGTGAAACCACGGATCTCACAGCACCACTCGGGCGACTCGTGAAGTTTCCCCAAAAGGAATCCGCCGATCTCGACCCGCATGCTTTGATCACTATATCGCAGCACGTCGTCCAAGACGCGTTCGTACGCGAGGATCGTGGGACCCTGCGATCGCAGTTCGCCGACGATGCGGCCGCGGACTTCGCGGTGGGATGAATCCATTTCGGGCGGAAGTTGACTTGCCGATTCAGCCACGTGCCCGGTTCCTAATAAAAATCACACTGGCGTCTTTAGGACGCCAGTGCCACCCAGCTGAGTGAGCTAGGACAAAAACATGATGTCGTCGTCGCTCGATGGCTCTTCGACGACTTCGGCCGTTACGATCCGCTCGCTACGGTTGTAAAACGTCATATCTGGTTGAGTCGCTGCAGTGGCCGGTCGGTCTCCAGACGCGAGCGCAGCGGCGGCGATTCGCTCCAAGGGCGAAAGGGCTTCGAGCGATGTCGACCCGTTCAAGCGGCCATCTGCGTTTGCGGGCCGACTGGGGTTGGCTTTGGCCAACTCGTCTCGCAAGGGGCGCGAGTCGAGGGGGAAGGTGAAGCCGACTGGATCGCTAGCCCACTGCGCGGCTTCGCGGTTGTAGGGGCTGGCGATGTCGTAGTTGGCAAAGCGAATCATGTCCCACAGCATGCGGCAAAGCTCGTCGAGCGTGACGCTAGGGGCCCAGTGATTGCCATAGCCGCCGAGGCAAACGTGGCCGCTGCCCGCGACATTAGGATGGAAGATCGGCGTCTTCCACATCAGCGACGGGATCGAGCGGGGATAGTTCGAGCCGAGCCGCACGTGGACTTCGTGATGATCGCGAATTTGAACGATGCCGCTTCGTTGATCTCGAAAGACACCGCGGCCATGAAAGTGAAGCGCGTACTCCTGTGGCGATGACCCTTCGGCGATGAAGTCGAAGACGCTGCTCTCTGCGCGCAGTTGGTCGAGCGCTTTGAAGTCGGACCGCAACCGGCGATCCCGTGGTGATTCTCTCATGTTTCACCCCCGTTCATTGCAAGTGTTCGACCCTGCCACGTGGAGCGATCGAACCATGTACTCCTTGAGCGCACCCATCCTTCAAGGCATTCTCACTGATCGGCGCGCGAAAGCCAAATCGCCTTCGCGATTTTTCCTGGGGAAAGGGGCGGCGATCGTTACCCCAGCGCTTACGCCTGCAGCAGACCCCGAAATGCCTGCCCGCTTTTAACCAGCCACAATCTCGGGATAGACGATCAAGTGATCGCCGTCGCGCACGGTGGCATCCACGAGGGTTTGCTCTTCGCGGAGCCGCCTGCCGCCTTCTTTGTGGTCGAGGCTGTAGCTCATGGGTTGGCCGTCGGGTCCCATCACCGGGAGATTCATTTTGGTGATGATGTTCGGGAGAATTCGTTTGACGGTGACGGTGTCGGCGATCACGGCTTCGACGCTCTTGGCCCCGGTTTGGTCCAAAAACGTGACTCGCGTTCCACGACGATCAGCATTTGGAGTCGGTTCGGACATGTCCATCGCGGCCTTAAGTCGAAAGATGAGAAATCATGGAATGCGGTCGACGATATTAACGGCGGCGATCCTGCCCCGCAAACATCTACCTACGGCAAAGTGGATTTATCCCTCCTTGCCTGGGAGGTATTCGTTCACGCTTCTTTAATCTTGGCGGTTTTTTACATGGCCCCGCAAGAGGGGACGTCGTAATGTGGAAATCGCCACGGATTTACAGTCAAACCGGAATTTGCCTGGTATTACAACGAGGTTCTACTTTTAGCCTCGAAAGGAGTTTTGATGTCACAGCCGTCTTTGGAACAAGACCTCCGAGCGTTCAGCGAGTTCGCAACCCATCGAATCCGACGACGTGAAACAGCTGAATCCGTGGAAGCATTAGTTCGTCAATGGAGAAGGTTGTCCGAGTACGAACAGACGGTTGAAGATGTTCGCCAGGGAATCGAGGACGACGCTCGAGGCCTGTCGGAACCCGCCGCGACCGTCTTTTCGGATATCCGCAAGCGACTCGGAATTCCTTGTTAAAGCGAATCGCGTCGTCTTTATCGTGTTAACGGCGCCAGCTGGCGAAACGTTAACCATCGCGAAACATCGCGTTTTCTGGTAAAATCTTATGTTTCGCTTCCCCCGGAGGGCCTGCTTCCATGTGCAGCAGGTTGGACTGGTGTCGAGGCTGCTCATTTGGAATTGGCCAGAGGTGGCTGATTCCCCCCTGTCGCTTGCGGTATTGGGGCCGCCGGCGGGAAGATTCTCGCTCCCATTGAATGACCCATGATCGCATCCGCTCCTCGTACGATGTTCCAGAAAATCTGGGACGAACACGTCGTTCTGGCCGAACAAGGCAAACCGGCCATTCTTTACATCGATCTCCAGTTGGTCCACGAAGTGACCAGCGCTCAGGCGTTCGAAGGCTTGCGGCTTACTGGTCGCAAAGTGCGCCGCCCGAACCTTACGGTTGCGACGCCCGACCATAACATTCCCACCACCGATCGAAACCTTCCGATTGCCGACCCGATTTCGGCTCAGCAAGTCGATACGCTGCGAAACAACTGCCGCGAGTTCGGCGTCCGGCTGTACGACATCAACGATCGCAAGCAGGGGATTGTGCACGTGATCGGTCCGGAACTGGGTCTCACCCAACCGGGCATGACGATTGTGTGCGGCGACAGCCACACGGCGACTCACGGCGCCTTTGGCGCGCTGGCGTTCGGGATTGGAACGAGCGAAGTCGAGCACGTGCTCGCCACGCAAACGCTGCTCCAGTTCAAACCCAAGACGCTCGAACTGCGCGTCGACGGGGCTTTGGGACGTGGTGTCACGGCCAAGGACGTCGTCTTGTATCTGATTGGTCAAATCACGACCGATGGCGGAACGGGCTACGTGATCGAGTACACCGGCAGCGCCATTCGCAACCTGACCATGGAAGAGCGAATGACGGTTTGCAATATGTCGATCGAAGCGGGCGCTCGCGCCGGGATGATTGCTCCTGACGAGACGACCGTCTCCTACATCAAGGGTCGCGAGTTCGCACCGCAAGGAGAGAACTTCGAAGCTGCTGCCCAGCGGTGGCGGAAACTGGTGACCGATCCAGGTGCCACGTACGACAAGTCGCTGACGTACCAAGCGTCGGATATCGCGCCCCAAGTGACGTGGGGAACCAATCCGGGCCAAGTCGCGCCGGTGACGGCGAACGTTCCTAACCCGGACGAGTTCAAAGACGAGACCGAGCGCAAGAGTGCCGCTGCGGCGCTCGACTACATGGGACTTAAGGCCGGCGCGCCGATTACGAGTGTGGCGGTGAATCGCGTATTCATTGGTAGCTGCACCAATGGGCGGATCGAAGACCTGCGTGCTGCTGCGGCCGCCGTCAAAGGCCACCGAGTGAACAGCGCGGTCAACGCGATGGTTGTTCCAGGCAGCGGCCAGGTGAAAGAACAAGCTGAAAAGGAAGGGCTCGACCGCATCTTCCGCGAAGCGGGCTTTGAATGGCGCGAAGCGGGGTGCAGCATGTGTCTGGCTATGAATCCCGACAAGCTGGCCCCAGGCGAGCGCTGTGCCTCGACGAGCAATCGCAACTTTGAAGGTCGCCAGGGCAAAGGGGGCCGGACCCACTTGGTGTCGCCTGCGATGGCTGCTGCTGCGGCGGTGGCTGGCAAGTTCGTTGACATTCGACAGTGGAAGTACAACGGGTAAGGACGAAAGGCGGATTTTGCCACAGAGGACATAGAGGCCTCAGAGAGAAAAGGCAATGTCCGCTCACACTGGCGTCTGAGGGACGCCAGTGCCACGCCAACGAAACACAACCAAAACACTTTCAATAAAACCATGACTCCTTTCACAGTGCATACCGGATTGGTCGCGGCGATGGACCGGGCCAATGTTGATACCGATCAAATCATCCCTAAGCAGTTCCTGAAGCGAATTGAGCGCTCGGGTTTTGGGCCGTTCTTGTTTTTCGATTGGCGTTATGACGACGCGGGTAAGGACAACCCGTCGTTCGAGCTGAATCAACCGGCCGTGCAAGGCGCGAGTGTGTTGCTGGCCCGGCGGAACTTTGGTTCGGGCTCGAGCCGCGAACACGCGGTGTGGGCGCTGGAGAACTATGGCTTTCGCACGGTGATCGCGCCGAGCTTCGCCGACATCTTCTACAACAATTGCTTCAAGAACGGCGTGCTGCCGATTCGCTTGAGCGAGGAACAAGTGGAGAGCTTGTTCGCGAAAGCGAAGTCGACACCGGGCTACAAGCTGACGGTCGACTTGGAAAAGCAGCAGATCACCGATGGCTCGGGGGTGAGCATTTCGTTCGAGGTCGATCCGTCGCGCCGACATAGCCTGTTGCACGGCTTAGACGACATTGCGCTCACGCTGCAGAACGTTGACAAGATCGCGGAATACGAAGCGGCTCGGGGGATGAGGCCGGTCGGGTAAGCGTTTGTCCTTTCTGGTTCTTCAATTCCCGTCGGGGCTGCCCCACGGGAATGCTGCGGCAGCGAGATGCCCGATGACTCCGTTGACGGGTGCTCCCGGGCGGAGTCCAAATCGCCCTGACAAATCTGATTCGAACGCGGCGATGGTCTCTACGTCGTCGGTTCCGCAATAGAAGACTGCTTGGGAGATACCAGCCAAGCGGGCCGCCATGATTTGAACCGAAATCATCAGTTGGCGGTTCCCACCGTACGCGCCGCATCCCCAGTTGCCGGTATGGAGAGCGATCGGTTTGTTCGACGCGCCTCCGGCAAATGACTCGAGGACGACGGCACGAAACCCAGAAAACGCGGTGTGCAGCGCGGCTTCGATTTCCTGCCGCGTATACGTTCGGTTGCCAGCGTTAATGGGGGCTTCAATCGCAACGATGTTGGAAATCGTCGGCGGGTGGATCGCGTGCACACACTCGCGAATCGTCGATTCGGCGGCTCGGGCGAACTTGGCACCATAGATCGTGCGCGTATCGATGCGCACAGTCCGCTGGACTTCGCGGACGAGAATGGGGGTTGGAGAATTCCCTTCCGCCGTGCACGGTTTCAGTTTGTCGGTGCGCGCGAGCATCATTTCGCGAGTGCAGGCAAGCGCCGGATGCTCGGCCACTTGAATCTCGTCCTGCGCAAACATGAAATGCCCGTAGCCGTGGAAGGCATCACGATGCGCGAAGTTCATGAACCAATCGTTGGTCCCTGAATTGGTCACGTATTTGAAATGTCCTTTACGAGCCACAATTTCTGTGTCGGGTGCGTAAGGCCGGTAGACCTCGGGTAGCGGTATTTCGCTGTAGCGCGAGATAGTGACATGACCAAGCAGCCCGCTTGAGAGCGCCGCATTAAAAAGCAGTTGCTTCTTTGCGTGCGAGACCTGCGGTGGATGTCGAGTGAGTAGATCGCCAGCATCGACTGTTTGCGACGCCAGCAAGTGTGCGATCTGCTGCCGCCGAATCTCAGTCAAGTCGGCCGCAAGCGGCACGGCTTGGGGCGACTTCCTGAATAGATTCGCGAGAAAGCGAAACACGGGTGTCTCTCGCTCGCATCGAGAGTAAGCGATCACAAAACGTCGCAGGTCTACTTGGAGTCCTCTTCCACCGATTCTTCGTCGCTGGTCTCTTCTTCACTCTCGTCGGCCTCGGACTCTTCTTCTTCGGTGGCCTTGTCTTCCTCTTCCATTTCTTCGTCAGCGCCGGGAGGTGGGCCGAAGCCAGGGGGTGCATCGCCGAACCCGGGAGGAACTCCCGGGCCATCGCCAAAGCCAGGGGGTGGTCCCATCATCATCAGCGGTCCGGCTTGTTCCAAAGCCATGCCGACGATGTGGGTAAGCGAGCCGTCCGAAGTTTGCAGTGAGACCGTCACGCGGTTGTGCGCCATCTTAGGGGTCAGCGATTCCACCAGTTTTTTCGCGCCGTCCGCATTCTCTTGGAACTGAGGGGCGTCAGGAATCATCTCCACGAAATTAACGAGGATTCGATTCACTTCCTTCGCGGCATCAGCGTCGGCCGCACTTGCTGTGAATACGATCTTGGGCTCGGGATCGGAGACAATCGACAGCGATGTGAACTCACCGTCAACGAGCAACTCACCCAGCTTGGGAAGCGAATTGACTTGCGGCGGCATGGCGGGATCAATGTTCTTTTTTAGCTTCGCGATTGCATCCTTGTGCGGCTGACGGACCGACGGTTGGGGAATGAAAGCCGCGTGCACCCCGCGGCCAGCTGCCAGAAGGTGATCGAACAAATCGGTCATTTGTTTGATGGGACGCTTTTCCTTCGGGGCGGCCAACGCTTGCGGATCGGTCGGTCCCATGGCGATCCAGTCGGCAACGACCCAGGTCTTGGCGATAAAGGGTTGCCCCGGTGGCGGAATCAGTTCTTGTACCTTCTCGATCACCTCGTCCGCCTTCGCGTTGGGCGACTTGCGAACGATGGCGATCAATTCGGGTTGACCATCGGGCTTGCCGTTCTCGTCGACCTTTCCGCCGACGATCAGGATGACTTCGGCAATGCCTGTCTTCTTGAATTCCTCGTGCTGTCCAATGACGGAGCCGAGCCCCATCATCGCCATCCCTTTGATCATGTCGGGGCCCGACGACTTTTCGATTACCTCGTCGTTGATCTTCTTGAGATTCGTCCGTGCAACGTCGATGTAGACGATCCCCTGCGTATTCGGGGTGATGAACGGGGCCGCCACTCGACCCAGTCGGGCGGCTTCCGCTGAGGGTTCGGCCGCAGGTACGGCGACCGAAAGTACAGGCAAGGCAATCAGGATGGCCAGCACCGACGATGTCGCAGCTCGGCGAATGTACGAGGCAAACAGCATAGCGAGATCCCCTTGGTAGGAGAGATTTAAGACGGATGTTCCGGCATGGAATACAACCATTGCGTCCGCGATTGTAGTTCAGCGCGGGGCTGTAAACAATTTTGCCGGCGCTGTTACAAGATGGCAGGCGCAACAAAAAAGGGCCGCAAGCTGATAGCTTGAGGCCCTCGATTCACCGAAGGGTTGCGTGTCCCTAGTTCGTCACAGGCGTTTCGGGCGTAGGTTGCGACGCGCTCTCCGGAGTTGGTTCAGGCGTGGCTGGCGAAGCGGTTTCCGCCGGTGTTGCGCTCGCTACTTCTGGGGCCTGCTCCGATGCTTTTTCGGGTGCTGTTTCAGGAGATGGTTCCAGCGTTGGCGCTGGTGTCTTTGCGGCAGCTACATCGCTGGCGGAGGATTCGCCTTCGGCAGGCGAGGATTCGCTCTCGTTCCCCTCGACGCGGTCAGGTCGACCACCTGGTCGGCCGTCTCGTGCTGGCGGTCCTAAGCGGCCGCTTCGACCGCGACGTCGCGGCGGCGGACCATCTTGACGCGGACCATCATGACGGGGGCCGTCATCGTGGAAGCCGCGTTCGCGGCGGACTTGATTTTGTCGTCGACCGGGAGGAGGTCCCATAGGTGGGCCGCCATCGCGTCCGCGGCCGCGGGCCATGTGGGGCGGCTCGCGAAACGGTGGGCGGCGAGGACCATCGCCAGGACGCCACTCGGCGCGACCGCGCTCAAATCGACCGGGGCCAAATGGAGGCGGTCCAGGAGGATGAGGCCCGCGGCGCTGTCCACTGAATTCGGGCCAACGGTCGCCTGGACGTTGATCGCCAGGACGATGATCTCCGGGATGGTGATCGCCAGGGTGATTGTCTCCCGGGCGGTCATGTTCCATGCGATTTTGATAGTCGCGCAGTTCGCGAACTGTTTGACGGAGTTCGTCGACTTGCCGTTGCAGGTCGTGAACGACGTTTTCCAGCCCCCGGTCGGCACCGCCGCGCGGGCCATCTTGGAAACCTCGACCGTCAGGCCAGCGATGATCGGGGCCGCGGTCGTCAGGACCGCGACCACCCCAACCGCCGCCACCGGGCCCTTGATCCCCTGGGCCGTGATTATCAGGACCGCGATTCTCCGGGCCACGATTGTCGGGGCCGCGATGATCAGGGCCGCGATTCTCCGGGCCGCGATGATCAGGGCCGCGATTCTCCGGGCCGCGATTCTCCGGGCCGCGGCCATCGGGACCACGATCACCTGGACGGAAGTCGCCACGAGGTGGGGGGCCGTCGGGGCCGCGTCCTTCTGGGTCTCGTCCATCGGGGCCTCTTCCATCAGGTCCACGTCCCCGACCATCCGGGCCGGGGCGGAAATCGCCGCGTGGCGGACCGTTGGGGCCGGGACCGCGTCCGTCGCCAGGACCGCGAGGGGGGCCAAATCCGGGACCGCGCCCGTCGGGCCCCCGACCCTCTGGTCCGCGACCGTCAGGGCCTCGATTCTCGGGGCCACGATTTTCAGGCCCACGCCCGAATTCGCCTCGTGGCGGGCCATCGGGACCCCGATCGTCGCGACGACCTTCCGGGCCGCCGTTGTCAGGCCCGCGATTGTCTGGGCCGCGATCGCGCGGGCCATCGGGTCCTTGCTGATTTTCCGGCCGATTGTCGGGTCCTTGGGCTGTTGCGAGCGGTGTGCCCACCAGCGCCAGCAATGCAATGGCCGACGCCAAGCGCGCCGATCGAGACCACCTGAGAACAGTCATTGTGAGAGTCCTTGAGAGGAGAGCTAAATCAGATCGGGACAACTAACCCGCTTCGTGCTAAGGAGTTACGGGGACGTTGCAAGGAAGACATCTGAACGAATCCATCGCTGGCACGTTGGCGTTTATTGCATTAGGAGGAGATTCTCGAAGAAAAAATCGCCAGGCTGTTGATTGTGAGTCTCAGTATCTGTATCATGTGCCTCGTCGGAACCGCCAGATGTCGCAACCGCGAACTTCAAGCCTGTTCCGCTTGAACGAGCTTTCGTCATGACTTCGGAGTCGAGCGACCCCCAAGTGACCCCGCCGGGACAAACCACGTCCGTCAGCCAGCAACGTCCTAGCGACCAGTTTTCTGGTGGGCAGCTTTCTGGTGACAACGGCGCCCACCTCCGGTCCAAACGCCTGTGGTCGACCTCCGAGTTGATGGGGGGCGAAGCTGAAGTCCTGATCGAGCACAACGGCTCGATTTATCGCCTGCGGCGGACCCGCCAAGGCAAGTTGATTCTTTCCAAATAGGAAGATCAAAGTCCGTAGGAAGATCGAACGCACCTCACCAAAGCGAACCCGCCTAAAAAAACAAAACAAGCTACCGCACATTTCGTTGCCAGTAGGTCGGTCGCCAGCCAGCTTCACTCTTGCTGAATGGAACCGCCCGCCCGCCTCCGCCTCTGGTTTCCCACACTTGCAAGTCAACTTGCGTCAAGGAGAAACCATGCATCTATCTTTTCGTTCGGCATCTAAGAGAGTTCGACGCGCGTTCACGCTCGTCGAGTTGCTCGTCGTGATCGCCATCATTGGCCTTTTAGTGTCGCTGCTGTTGCCGGCGGTTCAGTCGGCGCGCGAGAGCGGCCGTCGTACGCAGTGCGCCAACAATCTCAAGCAGATTGGGATCGCGTTCCAAACGTACCACGACGGCTTTTTGGCATTTCCGAACAATCCACACGACAACACGTTGTCGGGTGCCAGTTGTTTTGTTTCGATCCTCGGGTACATGGATCAAGCAGACCGCTTCGACATGTACGATTTCAGCAAGGGGAATGCTGACCCTTCGAATCTGCGAGTCGTTTCACAGCGCGTGCCGGGATACATCTGCCCCAGCGCCGCGTTTGGCCGCGACGTCCCCAGTGCCGCGGGTTGCGACAGCAACAACCGCGCTCCGGGAACCTATGCCGTGTGCATGGGGAGCAATGATCCCTATGGAACGATTGCATCGGGCTCGCCGAACAATGGCGTGATTGTGAACATCGGAAGCGGCCGCACGCGCATCGGCGACATTCTCGACGGAACCTCTCACACGTTCCTGGGAGGCGAGTCCGATTGGAACTTGCCTGACTACAAGTTCACATCGGGTCCTTGCAACGGCCAGGTGCGGTGGGGCTTTAGCTACTGGTCCTCCCCCTACCCTCTCGCCACTGGTTTCAGCACGCGCTACGCCTGGAACCCGAAAATGCTTAACGGTAACTCGAGCCTGCTGGCGAGCTTTCGCAGCGACCACTTAGGGGGCGTGCAAATGGTGTGGGCCGATGGTCACGTGATGTTCGTGCCCGATACCATCTCGCCGACGATTCTGGCCTCGTGGGCCACGCGGAATGGTGGCGAACCCGTTTCTAGCAAGTAGACGAGTCTAGTAAATAGACGCGCGGTTGCCGCGATTGGAATTGGGAGATCTGCTGATGTTGATTTTGTCTCGCGTGCGGCCGGCGATGATGCTGGCTGCCGGCCTGATGTTGATGTTGTGCGGATGCGGCGGGGGGCCGAAGTTTCCCCGCGCGGCTGTTCGCGGCACGGTTTCGATCGGCGGCCAACCGTTGGCGGCGGGCATCGTTCGCTTTACGCCCGTGGATGGCAAGGGTCCGCCCGCGGTGGCGGCGGTTTCTAATGGGAGTTATGCCCTATCGGCCTTAGAAGGACCTGTCGTTGGAGAGAACCAGATCGAAATCGATGGTTCGCCAGTCCTTCCCGGCATGTCGCTCGACGACGAAGTGGCCTATGCCAAGATGATCACCGAGGGTGGCGGTGAAGGGCCCAAGAATCCGGTTCCGCCGCAGTATCGAACCAACAAGTCGCCGCTGCGAAAGGTGGTCGAGGCATCCAAGGAGAACGTATTCGAGTTTCCGCTCAAGGCCCTCACCGAGACGGCCTCGCCTGAGTCGAACTTCTAAGGATTGCCGGAGGCACCGCTCATGGAACCGATGCAAGAGATTTTTTGCCGCAGCCTCCATCTGTATCAGCAAGGGGAGCGTCAAAAGGCGCTCACCTTGTTGAATCACGGGCTGGAAAGGTTCGCCGAGGCCAGCGAATTGTGGGAACTGCGCGGCCTAATCCAGAACCGTGAAGGTGCTTGGGGGCAAGCGATGATTTCGCTGGAACGGGCGAGCCATTTGGCACCGCTCACGTCGTCGGCGAGTTTCGCGCTGGCCATTTGCTATTTGCAAAATGGCAAGCGTGACCTCGGCATTTTGGTTTTGCGTGGGCTGGCGAACAGTCCGCGGACGCCGCTGGCGCTATTGCCGATGGTGGCGGCCACGCTGGGGAGTCTGTCGGAGTTTGTAATCGCGCTATCGGCGTGTCGCAATATTGTGCGGCGAGATTCGGAGCGACACGACGCCCACTTTGGTGTTGCTTACTATTTGCGGTGTCTGCGAACGGCGCCGCGGAAGTACATCGCCGCGATTCGCAAGGCGCATCAACTGGAACCACAAGTGCCGCTTTATCGCGTGGTCCTGGCCGGTTTTCTGGAAGAGACAGGCGATCGTGAAGAAGCGAGCGAACTGCTCGCCGGGCTGGATACTGAAAAGGTCCGCTGTGCGTGTTTTGTCAACGTTGTCAGGCGGCTGTTGGGCCGTATTCCTTCGAGCAAGTAGTTTTCGTTATTCTTGAAAGTAAGGATGTTCGTCATGAAGTGCCAGCGCTCTTGGAAGCGGGTTCTGTTCATCACAACGCTGGCGTTGGGCTTTGCTTCGTTGGCACTCGCGGAAAACTGGACGAGTTTTCAAGGAACGGCGGAACTCGGTAGTCGGTCACAGTCGGAAAAGCCTTTTGGCGCGGGCTGGCGCGTACTTTATCGCACGCCGACGCCGGGATACGGCCAGTCGAGCCCTGTTGTTTACGGCGGCAATGTTTATCTCACTTCGATCGAGGGCCCACGCAAAGAGAAGGGACGCGTCATCGCGCTTGATCTCACCACGGGGCAGCAAAAGTGGGAATACCTCTTCGATACGGCATCGGGAGTTGAGAACAGCAACATTGTGAGCCGAGCCGCTCCGACTCCGGCGGTTGATGGCGCAGGTGTGATCGCGTTGTTCGAGTCGGGCGACGTCATTGCGCTCGACCACGCGGGAAAGCTCCGCTGGAAGCGCAACTTGATCGCCGAGTACGGGGAAATCAAAACCAACCACGGCATCGCTGCGTCGGTCGAACAACAAGACGATCGTGTCTTTGTGTGGGTCGAGCGGTCGGAGGACCCTTACGTGCTGGCATTGAACAAGGCGGATGGCGCGAATATTTGGAAATCGCCTGGAGTCGGCGCGACCAGTTGGGCTTCGCCGCACCTGGTCGAAGTGGCGAAGGGTGAATACCACCTGGTCCTGAGCGGATCGGGCAAGCTGGCGGGGCTCGATCCCGCGACCGGCGAACAACGCTGGATGACGGACAACGTCAAAGGGAATACCAGCCCCACGCCGTTTCCGCTGGGCAACGGGCAGATCCTCGTCGGCGCCACGGCGGGACGTGGTGAGGCGGGCGGCGCTTCGGGAAAGCCTTCCGACTTCAACGGCGTCGTGCAGATTTCGAAAGACGAATCTGGTGCCTGGAGTGCTTCGTACGCGTGGCGCTCGGCTCGGTCAACATCCTCGTTCGGCTCGCCGATCGTTCACGGCAGCTGCGCGTATTTTGTCAGTGCGCGAGGCGACGCATTCTGCCATGATGCGCAAACGGGAAAAGAGCACTGGATGAAAAGTATTGGCGAGACCATTTGGGCCACGCCGATTGGTTGCGGCGACGGCGTCATTTTTGTCGGCAAGGGTGGCCATGTGACGATCGTCGCCGCCGGCGACAAGTTTCAAAAGCTCGCCGAGTACGACCTGTTTCCAAAGAAAGAGGCGCCTGCTGAACAACCCGCAGCGGGTGAAAAAGCCGCCGGCGAAAAGTCCGCTGGTGAAAAATCGGGCGAGAAGTCCTCGGGCCAGAGTGCCTCGGGTGAGAAGACTGCGCCAGCTCAAGGCGGACCAGGCAGAGGCCCGCCTTATGACGATCCCGGCCCTGTTGCTTATGCCGTAGTTCGCGTTGACGACCTGCTTCTGGTTCGCGAGGGAGATGCCCTCACCTGCATTTCGGTTGCCGCCCCGTAGCGAACGTTGTTGATTGTCGCGGTGATCGCACTCTTGGCGAGTGCGGCACCGAGCGAACGTTCACTCACATCCATTTACTTCGTTTTGATTTCAATTTGACTTGGAGAACAACATGAAAGTCCGTTGGTTGACGATGCCCCTCGTCGCCGCCTTTTTGGCGATCGGGTCCGTCGCGAATGCCCACTTCCCGTGGATCGTGATCGAGGGGAAGCAAGCGAAAGTCTACTTCTCGGAAGCTGCAGCGCCGGAAGGGACGGACTACCTCAACCGCCTCGATGGTTCCGAAGTTTGGAGCCGTGGTGGCCGTGGCAAAGACGCTGCAATCACGCTGAAGCTCGAAGGCGACGCGATGGTTGGCGATGTTGATTCTCAGGCGTCGGTGGTCTTTTTGAAGAAGAGCCTCGGCGTGTTGGATCGCGGCGGCGGCGAGCCCTTTCTGCTCCAGTACTACGCCAAGGCCTACACGTCGCCGTTGCCCGGCTCGTGGAAGGAAGTTGCCGATAAGGAAAAGCTGCCGCTGGAAGTGACACCGACGATTGACGGCAGCAACTTGCAGGCGCACGTGTCGTGGAAAGGCGAGCCTGTGAAAGGGGCCGAAGTCGCCTATTCCGTGGGCGACAGCGAACTCGTGAAACTCACCAGCGACGAAAAGGGGAATGTGACGGCACCGATCAAGGCTGCGGGTTTGTACTCGATCCGCGCTCGCCACGTCGAACCGATCGCAGGCCAGTTGGGCGACAAGGCTTACGCCAGCATTCGCCACTACGCGACGTTGTCGCTGCCCGTTTCGATTTTGACGGCCACGGCCGAAGACAAATCGTTCCCGGCGTTGAAGGTGGGTTTCACCAGCTACGGCGCCGCGGCTGTTGACGGCAACTTCTACGCTGTCGGCGGTTACTCGGGTGGTTCCCATGACTACTACGCCGAGGCACAACCGAAGGAATTGCTGCGGATTTCGTTGACGAAGCCGCAGGCTTGGGAGGTCGTCAGCGAGAGCCTGCCTCGCACGGGCACGGCGATGGTCGCCCACAAGGGCAAGCTATACCGTATCGGTGGGTTTGTGGCGAAGAACAAGGAAGGCGATGCCCAGGACCTGGAGTCGCAATCGGACGTCCAATGCTTCGATCCCGCCAAGGGCGTGTGGAGCGATATGCCTTCGCTGCCTACCGGACGTAGCTCGCACGACGCTGTTGTTGTCGGCGATACGATTTACGTCGTTGGCGGCTGGAACATGGAGAAGGGTTCGGCTCAAGGCGGCGACGCCCACGCGTGGCTTGATACGGCCTTGGCTTTCGATCTGTCGGCCGAAAAGCCGCAGTGGAAGGAAATCGCCGCGCCGGGCTTCCGGCGCCGCGCGTTGCAACTTGCTGCTCACAACGGGAAGGTCTACGCAGTGGGCGGCATGCAAGAAACCGGTGGCGCTACGACCGAAGTCACGGTCTACGATCCAAAATCGAACGTCTGGTCGCCGGCCGGCAAGATCCACGGCGGCGGGATGGATGGCTTTGGTGCTGCTGTGGTCGATTTGAACGGCACGCTGGTTGTATCGACAATGAGTGGTTCGATCCAAACCTACGACGACGCCACCGGTAAGTGGAATCTCGTCGGCCAAATGAAGAATCCACGATTCTTCCACCGCATGGTGCCGATCGACGGCAAGCGATTGGTGGTCGTGGGCGGATCGAACATGTCGGTCGGCAAGATTCCGGCGGTCGAGACGATCACGCTTCCGTAGGACGGCACGCTTCCGTAGGGCGGACAGTCTTGTCCGTCGCAAGTGGCGGACGATTTGGCCACGTCACCCCGGTGGCACTACAATGCGGTTGTCTGACTTAAGGTCGGGCAACCGTTTTTCTTTTTGGGGGACGTGAAATGCACCGATTTGCTCTGGTCGTTGCGTTGGGGGTATCGTTCTTCGTGGCCGTGAATCGGTTATCTGCGCAGCAGCAGGTAAGCCCTGAAACAAGAGCCAAGCTCGACCGGCAATTTGCTACCGCTCATCCACAACCGGGCGACTTTCTCCCCGACTTGTTCTTGCAATCTCTCAAAGAAAAGGAGGGCAAACAAAGCCTGCGATATGCCACGCAGGGCGAGGTTAACCTGCTCATCACAGCGTCGCTCACTTGCCCGAAAACGCGGCAGCACATGCCGGCGCTGCAGGAGTTGAAAGAAAAGTACGGGAAACGGTTGGGCATCACGATCGTCTACGTCATCGAAGCCCATCCCGAGAAAGACATTTGTCCGTATCTCGGTGTCGTGGACGTCACAGACGCGAACCTTCGCGACAAGATCCTCCTTCGCCAGCCTAAGACCATGGACGAGCGCATGAAGCTCGTTCGTTCATTTGCGGACCGTTACCCAGTCGATGCCACGGTGCTGGTTGACACGATCGAGAACCTTGCGTGGCGGGCTCTGGGACGGTCACCCAACCTGGCTCTCTTGTCGAATGACGACGACAAGGTTCTCTTTCGACAGGGATGGTTTGATCCCACTAAGCTCGATGAAGAAGTTGCCCGTCAATTGAAGAATATTGTAACGGAAAGCCAGCGAACCGATCGTCTCAACGACAACTTCACGCTGGACGACGACTCGTTCAAAGCGATTTTGGCTCGCCTTCCGCTCAAGGAACCTACGAAGTGGGAATTTGCCAGTTGGGTGGAGGAGTCGCCTCCCGATCTCCTTCGCAAGGCATTGCGAGAGAATCCTAAACTGATCGATGCGCGAATGTATCGCGGCCGGAGTTCGATTTCGTTGCTAGAGTTCGTCATCGACCTTAAGGACCTGGAAAAGGTTAAAGCCGTTTGTGACGCGGGAGCCAAGGTCGATCAAAACCTCCGCGGCAACATGCCACTCATTGCCGCAGTGGATGCGGGGAGTGTAGAGATTCTCGACGAGTTGCTCGCCCGCGGCGCCGATCCCAAGTTGCCTGCCGACTATCAACAAAAGAGTTTGCTGCACTATGCGATCTTGGAAGGACGGAATAAAGTTGCCGAACGTCTGGTCGAAGTCGGTTTAGAGCACGACTTCTTCACTCGCTGCGGCATGGGCCTTGCCGACGAAGTAGCAAAAGAACTCGAAGAAAGCCCCAGTCTGGGGTTGCTATTCGACAAGACAGAAAACATTCCCCTTACCTACGCTGTTGCTGGCGATCGTGCGGCGGTCGTTCGATTGCTGCTGGAGCGCGACATGGTAGCGCCGGTCGGAGGGAAATATCGCAAAACACCGATGGTTCTCGCGGTAGCTAATGACACTACGGAGGTCTTGGACTTGCTGTTGGCACACGGAATGTCGCCCGATGTTGTCAATGGAGAGCCTCTGTTTTCGTCTATGTACGCGAGAAAGCTTGAGCACTTCCAGCACTTGCTCGATGCCAAAGCGGACGTTGAGGTGCGGCAACGCGGCAGCACGCCACTCCATTTCGCTGTTGCGGCCAAACTGCCTATCGAGTTTGGTCGAGTTCTTCTCGAGCATGGAGCCGACATTGAGGCGCTCACGATTGCTCACGACGATCCCGACGGCTGCGGCCCGCCAGGCGGCTATCCCGCGACCAACGAGTCGCCGCTGCATCTAGCCGGGCGTGAGATGTCGTCGCAGTACGCCGCGCTGCTGCTTGCCGCGAAAGCCAAGACCAACGAACTCGATACGTCGAACTTGACGCCTCTGGGAGCGGCCATCGTGGCGACCCTGCAAGCCAAAGACGAAGACCAGGCAAAAGGATTGGAGACCATCAAAGCCATGGTCGACGGAGGCTGCTCGGTCGACGTAGTCGACAGCAAGGGAAAGAGCGTCCGCGATGCCATCGCGAGTGTGCTGCGCAATCCAATGCCGCCGCCGAAAGCCAAGCCCAAGACGACTGACCAAGAGATATTTGGCCGCAACTTACCACCTTATCTAATTGCCTCTACCCGCATGGGGCCGGATGGACTCGACGCGACGAAGCTACCGCCCAGTCCGCTGGTGAAAGAAATTCACCAGCTACTCTCGCAAGGTGCCAAGGCAAAATAAACGCACTACTCGTCCGTGACGCAGCCTTCGCTGGCCGACTTTACGTTCTTGATGTACTTGTAGAGCGTTCCTCGCGTTGCTTTGTAAGGCGGGGCCTTCCAAGCGGCGCGGCGGGTTTTCATTTCGTCGTCGCTGATGTTAACGTCCATTCGCAAGTTCGCGGCGTCGATGGTGATGGTGTCGCCGGTGCGAACCAAAGCGAGTGGGCCTCCCTCTTGCGCTTCGGGCGTGATGTGGCCGACGATGAAGCCGTGCGAACCGCCGCTGAAGCGGCCGTCGGTGAGCAGCGCCACGTCGCTTCCCAAACCGGCGCCCATGATGGCCGAGGTGGGGGTGAGCATCTCGGGCATGCCCGGGCCGCCTTTGGGGCCTTCGTAGCGGATGATGACGACGTCCCCTTTGAGGATCTTCTTGTCTTCGAGCGCCTTCAGCATTTCTTCTTCGCTGTCGAAGACGTTGGCGCGGCCGCTGAACTTGAGGCCTTCCTTCCCGGTGATCTTGGCGACGGCGCCTTCGGGAGCCAGATTGCCGCGCAGGATGGTGATGTGGCCGGTCGGCTTGATCGGCTTTTCGATGGGTTGGATGATCGGTTGATCGGCCTTGAGACCCGGGAGCTTCGCGACGTTTTCGGCGAGCGTTTGCCCCGTGACCGTCAAGCAATCTCCCTTCATCAATCCCTTTTCGAGTAGGTATTTGATGACGGCAGGCGTGCCGCCGACCTTGTGCAAGTCTTCCATCACCCAGCGGCCGCTCGGTTTGAGGTCGGCGATGAACGGGACGCGATTGCTCACGCTTTGGAAGTCGTCGATCGTGAGTGGCACATTTACAGCGCGAGCCATAGCGATCAAGTGGAGCACGGCGTTCGTCGAGCCCCCTAGAGCCATGGTGATGACCATGGCGTTTTCGAAAGCATCGCGAGTCATGATGTCGCGCGGCTTGATGTCTTTTTCGAGTAGCTTCAGGATCGCTTTCCCGGCTTGCTTGCACTCTTCGATCTTGCCTGGGTCTTCGGCCGGGATCGAACTGCTGTAGGGAAGTGTCATCCCCAAGGCTTCGATCGCGCTGGCCATCGTGTTGGCGGTGTACATGCCGCCGCAAGCGCCGGCGCCGGGACACGACTTGCGGACAATCTCTTTGCGCGTCGGCTCGTTGATCGAACCGGCGAGGGATTGCCCGTAGCATTGAAAGGCCGAGACGATGTCGAGTGTTTCGCCCTTGGCGGTGTGGCCTGGCTTGATCGTTCCGCCATAGATCATCAGCGAGGGGCGATTGAGCCGGCCCATCGCCATCAAGCAGCCGGGCATGTTCTTATCGCATCCGGGAAGCGTGATGAGCGCGTCGTACCACTGCCCGCCCATGATGGTTTCGATGGAGTCGGCGATGAGATCGCGCGATTGGAGCGAGTAGCTCATCCCTTCGGTACCCATCGAGATGCCGTCGCTGACGCCGATGGTATTGAACCGCATGCCGACCAGGCCGGCCGCTTTGACGCCGGTCTTCACTTCGTCGGCGAGGTGGTTCAAGTGCATGTTGCAGGGGTTGCCGTCGTACCACACGCTCCCGATGCCGACTTGGGCCTTGTTCATGTCGTCTTCGGTCATGCCCGTGGCGTAGAGCATCGCTTGCGACGCACCTTGACTTTTTGGTTGGGTAATCCGGCTGCTGATCTTGTTGAGTTGGGGCATGGTGGCTACAGGAATCGAAGGACGGGAAAGGTGGGGAATGGGGATGCGACTGCCGCTGCGAGATTCATCAACCCAGCGAAATCCATTAAGAATTCGCGAATCGCGTATTTTAGTCGAAGCCCGCCTGCCAGCGAGGGGGACAACCTGCCGGGTGGCTGGGTTCGCTGGGAATCGGCGCTGTACCGGTCGTAGTGAACGGTTACCATAAAAGGCTACTCCCGCTGGCCGAGGCTTTGGATTTGGCCAGGCGAACGCATTAAGGACGTCGAGATGAATCGGGCAAATTTTTTCCAAATCGGCTGCTTGGCAAGCGTGGTTTGGTTCGCGGCGGCGGCTTGGAGCTACTCACAGGACGTTCGAGACGTGGATGCCGCCGTTGAAGAAGGGGCGGCAGCCGAGTCCGCAACCAATGAAGAAGTGGCCGGTGAACAAGATAACGCCGCGACGGATGTGCCTATCGACGGCAAGTGGTTGGAAGTTATCGATCGCATGGGGGGCGACTCCTTTGCTGATCGCAAGCGAGCCGCGGATGAACTGATTGGTGGCGGCGTGGAAGCCATGGCCGCTCTGGAATACGGACTCGACCAGCAAGATATAGAGGTGCGCGAACGCTGCATCGACTTGCTTCGCAAAGCGACCAAGAGCGCCGACCTGGACGTTCGCGAGCGGGCTCGCACCGCGCTGTTGCGAAAGTCGATTCCGATCGTTCCCAAACAACCTGACCCCAATATCGAGCGCCAGCTTCAAATGGCAGCGCTACAACGGCGCTTTGCTCAGAACCAAGCGGCGCAGAGACAGCGACAGATCCAACAGCCCCCGCAACTGGTTCCAGGCCCGCCGCGGATTGGGAATCAGATCATGCCCGGAGCGCCAGGTATTCGTCCACCAGGCGGCCTTGTACCGGGCCCCGGTGCGATCCAAAGTTCGGTGACCGTTCGTGAAACCAACGGCGTGCGGGACATCGAGATCGTCCAAAACGGCACCAAGGTCACCGCGAAACAGCTAGCCGACGGAAGCATTACGGGCGAAGTGACCAAGTCGGTCGACGGCAAAGAGACGACCGAAAAGTTCTCGGCAAAAAACATCGACGAGTTGGCCACCAAGTCACCGGAAGCCGCTGAGCGACTCACGAAGGCGCTCAAGACATTGGATGAGAACAAAGCCAAGGTTCCGGGACGATAACGCTTTGAGGCAAGCGAATCAGCGCATCTATGAATAAGCCGACTTCTGTCCGCAAAGGAGCGCGGAAGCGATCCGATGTCTCGCCTGAACTGCTGATTGAACTCAATGCGGGGCGGACCGAGGCGCTCACGTTATCGGAGTTGCTGGTTGTCGATTTCCGGCAGTTGTTCGGCGCCGTGGTTGCGGAGGCGAAAAGCCACCACATCGATCAACTCGATCCGGCGATCGGTATCGCTCAGCGAATGCGGCTCGCCGGTGATTTGCTGGTTGAGCTGTTTGGTGGCGACGCCCACGCCCGCTACGCCGCACATCCCTCCGATTTGGTGCGCGGTTGGGCAGCTTACGCTTTGGCCAAAACGCCCAAGCTCAAGCTCTCGGCGCGGCTCAAGAAAGTTCGCCCGCTCGCGAACGACAACAATCCCGGAGTTCGCGAATGGGCGTGGATCGCGCTTCGCCCGCATATCGCCGGCGATTTGGAAACGGCCGTCGATTTGCTATCCGATTGGTCAACGGACAAAGCGGCTAACATCCGGCGTTATGCCAGCGAGATCACCCGCCCTCGCGGTGTGTGGTGCGAGCACATCGCGCTCCTCAAAACCGAGCCCGAGCGCTGTTTGCCCATTCTGGAGCCGTTGAAAAACGACGACACGAAGTACGTGCAAGACTCGGTTGCGAACTGGCTGAACGATGCGTCGAAGTCTCGCCCTGACTGGGTAAGAAAGGTTAGCGCCCGCTGGCGGAAAGAAAGCAAAACCAAGGCGACGGAAAGGATTGTGACGCGGGCGTTGCGGACGATTGGACAATCTTAGGAAAACGATGAAGAATAGAGTGTCGGTCGCGAACGTACGTGCTTAGGGATCTGGTGGAGATACTGCAATGAACATTCAGCTGGCGCCGGATCAACTCGCGAAGGTTGAAAATCTTGTCGCGATTGGAAGGTATCAATCGATCGACGAATTAGTCGCCGAAGGGGTGCGATTGGTGCTTTCGCATGAAGAACTACGCCGGGAAATCCAAAAGGGAATCGACGACGTCAACCGCGGTGACGTGGTGGATCATGAAACAGTCTTTGCGACTTTGAGGGAGACCGTCCGTAAGTCGACGCCGACAGGTTAGTCGAATGTTCAATTTGACCTATTCGGCCAACGCGCTCCGTGACATGAATGAGTTGGCGGCATTTATTACGCGCGACAAACCGGTTGCGGCGGCTAAATGGGTGGAGAATCTCGAAGCGAAGTGTCGGCTTTTGGCCAGTACGCCAGAAATGGGCGCTGAAGTGCCAACGCTGGGGCCCAGCATTCGGTCAACTTACTTTGGGCGATATGTGATCTACTATCAGCTCGGATCGTCAAATCGAGTCGAGATCCTGCGAGTTATCGCCGGCGATCGCGACGTAAAAGAACTTTGAAGCAAGCTTCAACTTGTTGTCGAAGAGGACAACTCGTGATGTCCGATGAACAATTGCGGAAAGAAATAGAAAAGGGAATCAAGCAAGCCGATCGTGGTGAGTTGTCTGACGGCAAGGAAGTGATCGAGCGCATCAAGGAAAGAATTTCGCGAATGGGGAATTCGCCCACCGATGTAATGACGGCAGATCCACCTGAATAGGTCTTTTCGGCCTCTTCCTTCGCCTTGCGGACTCGCCGAACATTCCCCTATAATGCCCGATTCCCATCAGGTGGCGGTCGTCCGCCTTGGTTGCGGCTCTCCCTTTACAGGGTCGAGGGCAGGCAACTTATCCGGGCTTGGTGGTTATGTGGCTTGAGCCCAATGCGGGCTCGCAGATGTGGATTCAGTGACAATGAGCTACGGTGATAGTGACGGCGGTGGCGGTGGTCGTTTTGGTGGTGGCGGCGGACGTTTCGGCGGCCCTGGTGGTCGCAAGAAGGTCGACCTGAAGGCCGCCCAGAAGAATCGCAAGCGCAAGGCAAAGGCGAAGACCAAGAAGAAGGACCCCATCTGGGTTGATGGCGTTCGTCCTCGCCCGCTGTACATCGACTACAAGGATATCGAGCTTCTCAAGAAGCTGGTCAATCGCCACGGCAAGATCGTGAGCCGTCGCAAGAGCGGTTGCACGGCTGCCAGCCAACACGCTGTGACCGAAGCCATCAAGCGAGCACGCTTCATGGCACTGCTCCCCTACGTTGGCGAATAGAACGCCGCGAGCAGCGGTTGATGTGTGGGGCGCGGACGCAAGGCGTCCACTGGCTTAGAATAAGAAGTGCCCGTCGTGAATTACGACGGGCATTTTTACGCGCCTGCCAGAACTCGCGATTTTTTGCGGTGCGCGGCTGGTCCCTCTGTCCGAGACTTGGTCATGCCGTACATTGCTCGCCGCCGGGTGGAATGGGCCGATACCGATGCGGCTGGAATCGTCCACTTTTCCCGCTTCTTCATCTGGATGGAGAATTCGGAGCACGAGATGCTTCGAAGCCTGGGGCTCTCGGTGGTGATGCGTGAAACGGATAATCCAATTGCCGTGCCGGGCGAACACTTAGGATGGCCGCGTGTTTCAGTTCAGTGCGACTTCTTTCGCCCTCTCAAGCACGAGGACGAGTTCGAGGTTCACGTCTCGCTCGAAAAGCTTGGCGAAACGAGCGCTCATTACCGTTTCGACTTCATGAAGGACGGCCAGAAGCTGGCCAGCGGATTTTCCAAGAGTGTCTGTTGCCGGATTGTTCCTGGTTCGCCCCCCAAGAGTACCGCGATTCCCGAACCGGTGGCCGAGAAGTTGAAGAGCCTGTTAACCGAACCCTCGTAGCAGCGTTTGGTATCTATACTGGGCGAGCTAAGTTCATCACGAGTCTTCTATCGATGCAGCCCGGCATGAATGGCTACTTGGAGCAATTGACGATCCGCCTTGCCATAGGCGTGGCGTCGTTGCCTGAGGAAGTTCGGCAGCGGCACGCCAAATACCTGCTTGCGGCGCAGCGAGCTGACGGCGGCTTTGCCGGCCGCGAAGGGGGAAGCGATCTCTACTACACCAGCTTCGCTTTGCGAGGACTGGCGGTGCTAGGCGAATTGCACGGCGAGGTTGCGTCGAAAGCGGCTGCCTTTCTGAAAACACGCTTGCGTGGGCAGGAGACCATTGTCGACTTCTTCTCGCTCCTGTACGGGGCAGCGCTGATCGATTCGGCCGCGGGAATCGACGTGATGGCTGATGCTGGACCCACCTGGAAATCGGCCGTTGCCGGCGCCTTGGAGAAACTCCGCCGGCTCGATGGCGGATATGCCAAAGGCGAAGGGGGCGTGGCCAGCAGCACCTACCACACGTTTTTGGTTTTGCTGTGCCGCGAATGGCTGGGGCAACCTCCGCCCGAACCGCAAGCGATCGTCGCATTTCTCAACAAACAGCGAGCCGAGGACGGCGGTTTTCTGGAAATCAAAGCGCAGAAGCGAGCTGGAACTAATCCCACGGCGGCCGCGGTCGCTTCGCTCAAGATGCTCAATGCGCTCGACAAGGTGACGTGCGAGGAGACCATCGATTTCCTGCTCGACTTGCAGGTTGACGAGGGGGGCCTGCGAGCGAACACGCGGATTCCGATCGCCGATTTGCTGAGCACGTTCACGGGGCTGCTCACGCTGCAGGATTTGGGCGGAGCGCACGAGCTCGATCTGCCGAAGCTTAAGCGATTCGTCCAATCGCTGGAGCAAACGGAAGGCGGCTTCCACGGAGCGGAATGGGACGCGGCCCATGACGTGGAGTACTCGTTCTACGGCATCGGCTGCCTTGGATTGCTGGAAAAACAATCGCAGTAACGGGTGGCAATCAAACCCCATCAAAGCAGACCTATGGCCGACCTCGTCATTCAAAAAGTAGGCAAAACGTATCCCACGGCCAGCCAACCACTGGTCGTCCTTCGCGATGCTTCGCTGATGATGAAGCGGGGCGAAGCGGTGGCGATCATTGGCCCCAGCGGCTCAGGCAAAAGTACGCTACTACAGATTTTGGGAACGCTGGAACCGCCTACATCGGGAAATGTTTTGCTCGACGGGCAAAATCCGTTCGCGCTCGACGAGACCAAGCTCGCCGCCTTTCGCAATCAAAAGATCGGTTTCATTTTTCAAGAGCATCATTTGCTGCCGCACTTGAATGTGTTTGAGAACGTGTTGGTTCCGGCGCTGGCGCATGGTTCGCCAACGGATGAACAAGCGGCTCGCGCGAAATCGTTGCTGTCGCGAGTCGGCCTCGCCGAGCGACTGACGCATCGGCCGGCTGAACTCTCGGGCGGCGAGCGGCAACGAGTGGCTGTGGCGCGGGCGCTGTTGAATCAGCCAGTGCTCGTTTTAGCGGATGAGCCGACGGGGAGTCTCGATCGCACCAATGCCAGGCAAATCGCGGAGCTTCTGGCGTCGCTGACTCGCGACGAGCATGCCATTCTGGTGGTGGTCACGCACAGTTCGGACTTGGCCAGCATGATGCCGCGGCGATTTGAGATCGATAATGGAATCCTGAAGGACTGCGGTGAAAAGACAACGGTCTAAGCCTGGCCGGCCGCTTGGCGGAGAAAACCCATGACCTTCTGGACGTACCTGGTCAAAAGTTTGCGGCACAACCGCCGCATTCATGCGGCGACGGCGCTGGGCGTGGCTGTTGCGACGGCCGTTCTCACGGGAGCGTTGATTGTCGGCGACAGTATGCGTGGCAGCTTGCGCGATTTGGTGCTCGATCGGTTGGGCCGCATCGACCAGATCATGGCGACCGATCGCTTCTTCCGCCGCGAACTAGCTGGCGAGTTCGCGGCGAACATCAAGGCCAATCCAGATTTAGCGGCGCAGTTCGACGGCGTTGTTCCGGCCATCGTATTTCCCACCGCCACCGTGGAGACGAGCGCCAGCAGTGCGAGCGAAATTGCCCGTGCTGCCGGCATTGGCGTGTTTGGGATCGACGAACAGTTCTGGACGCTCGATCGGCATGCCGATGCCAAGGTCAAAACTCCTGGGCCGGATGAAATTGTGGTCAATGAGCCGTTGGCCAACGAATTGAAGATCAAGGTGGGCGATACGCTGACGTTGCGGCTTCCTTCGGCCGATCAAGTTCCCGCCGATCACCCCACGGCACGCACCGACCAACGCACCAAGACTGCGACGGAGCTCAAGGTTGTCGACATTGTCTCGACGGCGGGACTGGGACGTTTCGCGTTGCGACCAAATCAAGCATTGCCGCGGAACGCCTTTGTTGCGATCGAGACGCTCCAGCAAGCCATGGAGCAACCGGGACGAATTAATGCGCTGTTGCTGGCCGGAAAGTCATCGACGCAGGCCGCGCCGTCCCAACTCGATGCCAAATTGAAGGAGGCTCTGCGACCGTCGCTCGACGACTTGAATCTCGTGCTCAAGCCGGTGCAGTTGAAATACGAAAGTGACGGTAAGAGCCAGACGATTTTCGACTACTTCTCGCTTTCGACCGATCGACTGCTACTGGAACCGGAGGTGGTCGATGCCGTGATGGCGGCGTGGGGTGAGCTGCGACCGCAGCGCATCGCGACTAACATCGCCATCAAGATGGAGAAACTTGAGGCCAAAGAAGGGGATAAGTGGGAACCGGTGGCGAAACCCAGGCCCGTTAGTTACAGCCTCGTTTCGGCCCTTACGCCTGACATTGTTTTGGGGCCGTACCTTGCCGGCGAGGCCTTCGGGGAAAATGGCCAGATCGCTCCGACCCAAGAGCAAATCGTGATTACGAGTTGGATGGCCAAAGATCAAGGCCTTAAGGCAGGCGATCGCGTTCGCGTAACGACCTTTGCCTCGGAAACGGAGCGGCACAATCGGTACCCCACCCAATCGCACGACTTCCAAGTTGCGGGCATTGTGGCCCTCACCGAGCCGACGCGAGGCTATCGGCGGAGCGAAGGGCCGACGTACGATCAACCTCCGCGTCAGACGAACGACCCTGACCTGACGCCCGTGGTAAAGGGGATTACGAATGCGGAAGCGATATCGAGTTGGGATCCCCCCTTCCCTCTCGACAACAGCCTCATTCGAAGCGTCGACGACGAGTATTGGGAGAATCACCGTACGACTCCCAAAGCGTATGTCTCGGCGCGGGTGGCCGAAACGCTTTGGAGCTCGCGCTGGGGATCGTGGACGTCGATACGTGTGCCCAATCGCGGGATGCCGATCGAGCAGCTGGAAAAGAATTTGCTGAGCGAGTTGCGGGCTAAGAACGTTACGCTCGGATTCGATTTGCAACCCGCCAAGCGACAAGGCCTGGCAGCAGCGAGCGGCACCACGCCGTTTGACGCTCTGTTCATGGGGCTGAGCATGTTCTTGATCGCGGCGGCTGTGATTTTGATCGCGCTCCTGTTCCGACTGGGTATCGAACAGAGGGCGTCCGAAATGGGTTTGCTCTTGGCGCTGGGTTGGCCGCGGAGGCGTGTCGCGCGGGCGCTGCTTACCGAAGGCCTGATGGTCGCGTTAGCGGGCGCCATCCTTGGTATTGTCTGCGGCATTGGTTACGCGCTGTTCATGATCGAGGGGCTGCGCTCGTGGTGGGTGGGGGCTATTTCGACTCCGTTCCTCAAGCCGCACATTGGCCCTGTGAGCCTGGTGGCTGGCGGCCTGTGCGGGACGTTGGCCGGTGTTCTGACGATCGCCTGGTGTTTGCGAGCGATGCGACATACGACAGCTCGTGGGCTGCTGGCCGGTTCGTTTGCGACCGCCGCCACCAGCACCGCTCGCCCAGGGATGTGGGCGAATCTAGTCATCATCGTCCTTCTGTTCGCTGCCGCTGGACTGGCAGGATTGGCGACGAGCTTAGGCGGTGAAGCCCAAGCCGGCGCGTTTATGGGGGCCGGGGCCGCGGTCCTTGGCGCTCTAGCACTAATGATGCGCCGTGTTCTGTTGGCGGGGGCGGATGGGATCGGGTTGCTAGGCAAGGCTTCGCTTGCGCGAATGGCCTCGCGTAACGCGGGTCGCAATCCGTCGCGCAGTTTGATGACCGTGATCTTGATGGCGATGTCGGTGTTTTTGTTGGTTGCGATTGGCGCGTTCCGTCTCGACCCAAGCGAGCGGGGGAGCGGCGGGTTCGATTGGGTAGGCGAATGCGCGGTTCCAATCATCGAGCCGCTCACGACGAACATTCCTGACGAAGCCCTGCAAGGGGAACGCAAGCCGCTTGTGATTGGATTTCGCGTGAACCCGGGCGACGATGCCAGTTGCCGCAACCTGTACCAGTCGACTCGCCCGCGAGTGCTGGGGGTGCCCGAGGAACTGCGCGAACACTATGAAAAAGGGGACGTTGCGCCCGACTTTGAATTTGCCGGCATGATGAACGTCGAAACCAAAGGGGAAAAACCCAAAACGCCGTGGGATTTGCTGCGGCTTCCGGCGAGCGAGTTTGGCGAGTCGGTTCCGTGCTTGCTCGACAAGAATACGGCGATGTACAGCATGAAGCTTTACGGCGGCCCGGGAGAGAAATTCGAGATCGAGTTCGAGGACGGCCGCAAGGTTTCGTTCGTGGTGGCCGGACTGTTGAGCAACAGCGTTCTGCAAGGCTCGGTGCTGATTGGTGAGGTGAATTTCAAAGAGCTGTTTCCGATGGAAGGTGGCGCGGCCTACTTCCTGGTTCGCTCGCCGAAGCCGAACGACGATACGCTTGCAAAAGCCCTAGAATCGCAGTGGAGCGACTCGGGCCTCGACCTCCGCCGCAGCCGCGACGTGCTGACCGAACTGTTGGCGGTTCAGAACACGTATCTCAGCACGTTTCAAACGCTCGGCGCTCTGGGATTGTTGCTGGGGACTGTTGGCCTGGCGGCGGCACAAGTTCGATCCGTGCTGGAGCGGCGCGGCGAACTGGCGCTGTTGCGGGCCGTCGGTTTCGCGAAGAATCGCGTGGCCAAGATGGTCCTTCTAGAGAATATCGTTCTGCTCGCTGCGGGCCTGGCGATGGGAACGTTTGCGGCGCTAGTGGCTGTGCTGCCGCACATGGTGCTTGGCGGCGCCAAGCCGCCGTGGTTCGAACTGAGTGCGCTGTTGTGTGGGGTGGGCATTGTCGGCCTGATTACCGGACGGTGGGCGATGCGAGCGACGCTCGATGCGCCAGTGGTGGCGGCGCTGCGGGGAGAGTGAGTCGAGACTTTTCCGATCGTCTACCGATAGTAGTTCCTACGCTCCCCTGGCATGATCCAGTAGAGCGTCGCTTTGCCGTGAAGCTCAACGGCCGTTGCCGCCATGTGACAATGATTTCCGGTCTCGTCAGCGATAATGCCGACGAGTCGCGAACCGTCGGTATTCGCCTCAGACTTCGACAGCACTAGAATCACGATCCCATGGTTTTTTAGGTACGATTCGATGGCCTCTGGAGGAAGATAAGGCCTGTTGCCTCCTTCCCGCCAGTCTCGCGGCAAGCCCCAGCTATTAGTTGGGCGGCCTAGTCCATATGGATCTTTCGATCGCATGGGAAAACACGAATAGTCGCGCTCGATTTCCGTGTTCGATTTCCACGAAACGTCCCGTTCGATGAGACCCGCGTCGACAAGGAACGGGGTCGATTTTTCCGGCCTGTCCAATCCCCGTCTGACGTCTGCAAACCGAGGCCACGGTTCGGTCGAGTTCTCATCCCAATCCAGTCGTCGATCATCGATCGCACGATGTCCCAGTTCATCTTGATTGAATAGCCGTTGGTTGAGTCCCGTTCGCTGAACGCACAAGGCCATAACTAGTAGGGCAAGGAACATGCCCAATGGTGTCGACCGAACTCCACACACCGCTCCGATTGCGACAGGAATCGCGACGATGACGGCTATCAAATAGCGGCCCCAAAAAAGTGGTGCGATCCCGAGCAGATGCAGCACCGCCGAAAAGCTCATCGTTGCGAGCGCCCAAACCAGGGGACCGGCGGCGATATAGACGAATCGCCCTGGCAGGAAACGCTCGACTTCTGGCGATTCCTGCGTGACCGGAGGTTCCTCCGGCAAAGCATTCGTTCCGCGGATCACGAATCTATCTAAAACGAATGCCAAGACCCCCCCGATGACCAGCGGCCAGAACAATTCCTCGCCGTGGAGAATTTGGAAGGCGCCTGTCAGCGTCGGCGAGGGGATCATCGATTCGAAGTTCTGGCGGCGACCGAAGACAAACGAGATCAGCCAGGCGAGCGGCAAACAGGCAACACTGATGACTGCCAGATCCACCAGCCAGTTTCGTAGCGAGTAACTGTTGCGACCGTGCCATTTCCAAAACAGGATTGCTGCCAGTTCTCCGGCGAAGATCAATCCGCCGGTTAAGTGGAGCCAAACCATTGCGGCACCGCTGATGATCATCGAGAGGCGCTGGTTTCTGGTGGGCGTTGCGCTCAGCAACGATAACTGCCGCAGCCGCCAAAACGCGACCAGTTGTAGCAGCGCATAGGGCCGGGCTTCGGTGCCATAGAAAATGAAGACGGGATCGACTGCCACTAACAAGCCGCCACACAACGCTGGGCCGACAGGCGGAACCTTGGCCGATTCGCACCACCGCCAGAGCGTGTCGGCGACGAGGCCGGCCAAAGCACCTGCCGATAGAAACGAGATGAGCCGCAGTGAAACTTCGCTCTCGTACACGGCGGCAATAAACCAGTTAAGCCAAAAGTAGAGGGGCGTCTGGTTGCCGATGGCCGCACGAGACGTAACGTCAAGAATTGAATCTGAAACGACCCAACTCGTGTGCATCTCGTCGAGCCACAAGGGATCGTTCAGATTGAGCGCTCGCAATCCGAGCGTCACAGCAATGACGAACGCGATGGTTAAGGCTTGAGGCAACCTCAGCCTTCGAACAAAGGAGGGGAACCAGTCCGGCCATAGAGGTACGGAAGACAATGCGGTCATAACCGCATTTTACTCGGCGGGTATGGCCGTGAGTTCCTGCGCGACCGATTCGATGTCGCTGGCCGTCAGCTTGGTTCGGTCTTCGGCGAAACCGACCATCATGGCCAAGTCGGCCAGGCGATTGATCCGCCGCGGGACACCGTGCGAGAAGCGGAAGAGGGCCTCGAGCGCCGTGTTATCGAAGATCGTCGTGCTCGGCTTGACGCCTGCGACCGAAAGGCGGTGCCGCACGTAGTCGGTGCACTCGATTGCGTCGTAGCGGCGGAGCGTGCATTTTACGGCCAGGCGCTCTTCCAGGTCGGGGACGCGTTCGATTTGGGGAAGCAGCGCCGGTTGCCCGATGAGGATGATGGTCCACGGCGATTTGCCGCCGACTTCCATGTTCAAAAGCAAACGCATCGTTTGCAGGGCGTGAGCGTCGCGAAGCAGATGGGCCTCGTCGATCACGATCACCGCATGACGATCGCTTTTGCAGTTCTTGGCGAGGAATTGCTCCATCTTCCGCACCGATTGGTGCAGTGCCGACTGCGTCGAGGGTTCGCCGTTGAGCGACTCGCACAGATAGGCGACGAGTTGCTCCGGCGGCATCTGCGGGAAAACCAGGTGGAGCCGTGGTTCGGCGAAGTCACCAAGCTGGGCTAACAAGGCTTGGGCGATGATTGTTTTGCCAAGGCCGCTGCTGGCGGCCAGCATCGCGGCGGGTTGACGGCTTTCGACCACGTACCGCAACTTGAGCAGCGCCGCCTTGGCCCCCTCACTGGCAAAGAAGAAACGTGCGTCCGACGTGTTGTCGAACGGGCGTTCGGTCAGTTTCCAGTGTTCTTGATACATGAGGTGGGCCGCACTCGGCTCGAACGTGTTTAAGAGAACGCTGTCTCGTCTGGGGTTGTGTCAGACGCGGTTTGTTAGGCCACGGCCATCGAAAAGTTTTCGGCGATCCCGACCGCTTCCACGCCAGCGGCTTGCAGCTTCACGGCGGCTTCGCGGACATGCTCGAGATTGTGTTGGCGTAAATCGCACACCACGATGGCGGCATCGATTGGCGGGCGATTTGTTGTCGACCAGGCGTCGTCGCCCATCTCGTTGAGCGGGCCGAGGTCGATGAGGACCACGTCGAATAGCCGTGAGGCTTCTTTCAGAACGGCTTGAACGCGGCGATCTTTCAGCGAGAACTTGGTGGCGTCGCCGGTGAGAGGCAGCAGCGTCAGGCGATCGTCGACCGAGAAGACGGCGCTCTCAGCGAGGGAGATTTTGCCCATCGAGGCTTCTTGCCAGCCGCTGGTGACGTCGAGCCCTAAGGCGCCGGCCATATCGGGTTTGCCGAAGTCGCAGTCGATCAGGACGGCGTTCACGCCCTCGGATGCGGCGCTGCGAGCCAGGCACAAGGTGAGGAGCGTGCGGCCTTCGCCGCGCGACAATCCGGTCACACCGAGGACCTTCAAGCCTTGTTGTGCGGCGGCTTTCAGCTTTTTGCCTGCTTGCGCGAAGTAGGAGTACTCGCGATGCAGCTTAACGGCAGCATCGGGCCATTGGAAGCGATCGACTTCCCAGACAGCCAACAGTGGTGAGGCCTGTTCGTCGAAACCTTGCTCGTGCGTGGCGGTTGGCGTTTCGTCCATTTTGGTCGCCTCGGATGGTGCAGGTGGCGCCGTCGACTGCGCCTCTGCCTTGATTTGGACTTGGGGAGCCGTCTCGGCCGTCGGTTGCTCGGTGGCCGGAGCGACACGCGAACGTTCCGCAAAATGAGGAGCCGGAGGAGTTGCATGGGCGGCGTGGAAGCGGGCGGCGAGTTTATCCTCGACCGACTCTTCCGACAGCATCGCCGTATCGAGCGCGTTGATCGCCGTTGCCGTTGGCTCGACTGGCGCTGGAACTTGTTCAACTGGCGCGTGAATCGTGGCGGGCTCCGGCTTTGCCAGTGCTTCCTTGGCGGGAGCAGATGCCGCCGCATTTTCAACGTGCAACCATTCTTCGGCCAGGGCCGAGATGTCGATGTCGGCGATCTCGTCGCCGGTGGTTGCCCACGACGAGCCGACCTTGGGGCTTGGGGCAATCGCCGGTTTGGCCGCAGCCTTGGCGATTGGCTTGGGCTCGATCGGGAGGGGCTCGAACTCTTCAGCAGCCGGTTGTGGCGGGGCTGCTTGAGGAGCGGGTACGAATTGCGGCGGCGCTGGGATCTGGCGTGGTGCTGGGATTTGCGGTGGAGCGTATTGCTCGCCGTACGATGGTCCGTACGCCGTGTTCGCGCCGTAGGCGTATTGGCCGTACTGGGGCGGGGCCTGGTTGGCTGGAAAGTTGACGTGCGCCGAAGGAATTGTGCCCGAGCTCCATGGCCCGCTGGGAGCGGCCGATTCGACTCGGTACCCTTGCCCGCCGACCCACTGCGTGCTTGGCCCGGCCGGTTGCGGCGGAACTTGCGGCGCGCCCGGTTGGACGGCCACGCCATAGGGGGCAGGGTAAGTTGCCGTGGTTGGCATGTGCGGCGTGGGAACCGTTGGCGGCACCTCGCGCGATGCGCTGGCGCTCTGTTTTTCTTTCGAGTACGCCTTGATGAAGGCTTGATCCATTGGATTCATGGCGGTGCTGCCTGATCGTTAGCGGGTGCTCGATGAATTGGGTGTCTTAGCCGTTCGCGGCAAGGGACCGTCGGCGGGATACTTGTCCTCGGGCGTTCGCGGATATTCAGGCAAGTCGCCCCAATCGATGTCCGTCGACGACGCGTCGGTCGACAAAGCGCCTTCCTCGGTGTCGCTATCTGCCTCGGCACTGGCGAGCGAAGAATCGGCATCTTCGGCGGTATCGAGGTCCTCACCCACATCGTCGACGGGCATGTCGTCGTGCGAGTCGTGTTCGGCGAGCGGGGGCACCGAGGGTTTAGGTTTGCTGGCCACGTGGGGCGAGTGGCTGGGGCGAACGACGTCGAGCGCATCATCGGTAACGGCCGACGACGAAATGTCGATTTCGGTCACTTCATCTTCGCGAGCGGTATCCGGCTTATTGCTGCGCTGCGTTCGGGCGAGATAGATCGTCAAACCGAGACCAATCACAAAGACTGCTGCGATAGTCCGTCCTTGAGTTTTCCACCACGAAGGCTGCGGTCCACTGGCGGGGCGGCGTTGTCGTTGACGGCGATTCGTTGCGGGTTGCTCGGCGGACTCTTTTGGCGGAGGCAATTCGCTGGCGTTTTCGGCGACGGGAGAATTTTCCTTGCCGGCGGCCACGGCCGAATCAACCACTCGTTCGGCACCCGCTTCTTGCGAGGCCGTTTCTTTCGAAGCTGCTTCTTGTGAAGTTGGGACATCGATCTCGCGCGAGGAGGCTTCGAGATGGACCGTTTTGTCTTTTTGAACGTCGCCAGAGTCGGCAATCTTGAACGACGGTTCGTACGTGTCACTCGTTGGCGGCAGCGCGGCGGCTGATGGCGGAAGAGTCGCGACTGCTTCTTTGGCCGCAAGTTCTTTTGCCACGGATTCGCGCTTCGCCTTACCGCGGGCAGGCGGACGCACGTCGGGGATGCGCATCAAAATAGGAATCAACTCGCCGGAAGGCCCCGACGTGTCGGCTGTTGCCGCACGATCGCGAGTCGATTTGCTATTGGTCTTTGCGTCCATACTGGGATTCCCTTCCCCGAGGCACCAAGCCGAGATGCGTCGTGCATCCCCCAAATTAAGTACCGGCCTGCGCCCGTACCTTTGCCCATATATCGGCACGGTTTGTAACGATGGTGAGTCTTAGCGAAACTCTACCCGTGAGAGAAGAGCGAACAGTAGCAGCGAGGGCTCCTCAGGGGAAATCTCGGCAGTCTGGGTAGTTCAACAGAGGCGTGGTATCTGCCCGAACCGCTTGGCGGTTAGTGAAGTCGTTTTTCTTTGCCGCAATTCGCCCATTCCATCGCCCTTAACGCGAAGGTGGATTCAGCGTAAGCTTCAATAGTCGAGGAGGACAAACCCTCCAATAGTAGGGAATTGTCCGGGTCTGAACAGATCGGCCAGTTACGATGTGACTTATGTTAATGTCTCCACCGAATATCGAGCGTCCTGTCTCTAAAACCGGCTCTCTTCTCGAACAGTTGCTCGACGAGCGGATTCTGATCATCGACGGCTCGATGGGTGTGCTGCTGCGTCGTTACGGCCTGACTGAAGAAGAGATTCGCGGCGAGCAGTTCCGCAACCACAGCAAAGATCTCAAGAACTTCGCCGATATTCTCTGCCTGACGCAGCCTGAAAAGGTCGTTCAGGTGCATCGCGATTACTTGGAGGCTGGGGCCGACATCGTCGAGACGAATAGTTTCGGCGCCAGCATTGTGGGCGCGGACGAGTTCGATATTTCGGCCGATGTGATCCGCGACGTCAACCTGGCGGCGGTTGCCTGCGCTCGCAAGGCGGTGGAAGAGTACAATGAGCGAACGCCTCACAAGCCGCGGTTCATCGCAGGGTCGATCGGACCCACCGCCAAACAATTGGCGATTTCGACCGACGTGAACGACGCCGCAAAGCGGGGCGCCGAATACCAGCAGATGGTCGATTCGTATTACCACCAGGTGGCGGCCCTGGTCGAGGGTGGCGTCGACATCTTGCTGCCCGAGACGGCGATCGACACGTTGAACTTAAAGACGTGCTTGTTCGCGATCCGCAAGTATTTCGACGACACGGGCCGTCGCGTGCCCGTGATGGTCTCGGGGACGTTTCAAAACGGCAAGACGTTTGTCTCGGGGCAGAGTGTCGAAGCTTTTTGGAACTCGATCTGCCACATCCCGTTGCTCACGGTCGGAATGAATTGCGCAGTCGGTCCGGGGCCGATGCGATCGGATATCGAAGAGTTGGCGCGGGTGGCGTCGGCTCGCATCAGCTGCTACCCCAACGCCGGGCTTCCCAACGAGATGGGACAGTTCGACATGGGACCGGCCGAGTTCGCCCGGCACGTGGGTGGATTCGCTGAAGAAGGTTGGGTGAATATCGTCGGCGGCTGCTGCGGCACCACGCCCGACCACATCGCGGCCGTGGCCGAAGCCGTCAAGCGAACACCTCCGCGCAAGCGCCCCTCGGCGCCGCCCGCCTGGCTGCGATTGAGCGGAACGGAGGCCTTCACCGCGCGGCCCGAATCGAACTTCGTGATGGTCGGCGAACGGACGAACGTGACCGGCTCGAAGGCCTTCGCGCGGCTGATTCAAAACGACCAATACGAAGAAGCGGTTGAAGTCGCTCGTCAGCAAGTGGCGGGTGGAGCCGTGATTATCGATGTCAACATGGACGCCGACCTGCTCGACGGCGAAGCGGCCATGACGCGTTTTCTGCGGCTGCTTGCGCCGGACAATCTGGCTGGACCGGTCCCCGTGATGATCGACAGTTCCAAGTGGAGCGTGATCATCGCTGGCCTGGAGGCCGTCCAAGGTAAGGCGATTGTCAACTCGATCAGCCTCAAGGACGGCGAAGAGACGTTCCTGGAACGGGCTCGCCTGATTCGGCGCTACGGCGCCGCTGCCGTGGTGATGGCGTTCGACGAGCAAGGCCAAGCTGTCGAAATCGACGACAAAGTCCGCATTTGCCAGCGGGCGTACAAGATTTTGACCGAGCAAATCGGCTTCCCGCCTGAGGACATCATCTTCGACCCGAACATCCTGACTGTCGGCACGGGGATCGAAGAGCACAACAACTACGCGATCAACTTCATCGAGGCCACGCGGCAACTCAAGAAGCTCTGTCCCGGCGCCAAAGTGAGCGGCGGCGTGAGCAATATTTCGTTCAGCTTTCGCGGCAACGACCCGATGCGCGAGGCGATGCACTCGGCCTTCCTGTTCCACGCGATCAAAGCGGGCATGGACATGGGGATCGTCAACGCCGGCCAACTGGAAGTGTATGAGAACATCCCCAAGGACCTGCTGGAGCGGGTCGAGGATGTGCTGTTTAATCGTCGGCCGGATGCCACCGAGCGGCTGATCGAATTTGCCGCGACGATTAAAGGAAAAGGGAAGGCTGCCGCGACCGAGGATCTCTCGTGGCGGGATGGCTCGGTCGAGGATCGCTTGGCTCATGCCTTGGTGAGCGGCATCGACAAGTTCATCGACGGCGACGTTGAAGAGGCCCGGCAGAGTTGCACTCGCTGCCTCGACATCATCGAAGGCCCGCTGATGAAGGGGATGAGCATCGTTGGTGACCTGTTCGGCTCGGGCAAAATGTTCCTGCCGCAAGTGGTCAAAAGCGCTCGGGTGATGAAGAAAGCGGTCGCGTATCTGCTTCCGTTCATGGAAAAAGAAAAGGCGGCAAGCGGCGCCGAAGCGGCGTCGTCGCGCGGCCGCGTCTTGTTGGCGACCGTGAAAGGGGATGTTCACGACATTGGCAAGAACATCGTGGGCGTGGTTCTTGGGTGCAATAACTACGAAGTGATCGACCTTGGGGTGATGGTTTCGGCCGACAAGATTCTCGACACCGCGGTCGAGAAAGGGGTCGATATCATCGGCCTGTCGGGCCTGATCACGCCGAGCCTGGACGAAATGGTGCACGTCGGCAAGGAAATGCAGCGCCGGCAGCTCGTTGTCCCGCTGCTGATTGGCGGCGCGACCACCAGCGCCAAACATACGGCGGTGAAGATCGCGCCCGTCTACGAAAATCCGATTGTGCACGTCCTGGATGCCTCGCGGTGCGTCGGCGTAGTCGACAAACTGCTGAACCCCGAGACGATCTCGCAGTACGACGCCGACAATCGGAAGATGCAGGCGGAACTGGTCGCTTCGTTCCAAAAGCGGCGGCAGACGCTCGTTTCGTTCGAAGAAGCGACGAACAAGAAATTGAAGCTCGATTGGGACAAGGCTCCGCTGGAGCGGCCTGGCTTCACGGGCCCGAAGACGCTGCGCGATTTCTCCCTGGAAAAGTTGGTCGAGTACATCGACTGGTCCCCGTTCTTCATGACGTGGGAACTCAAAGGCAAGTATCCCAAAATCTTCGACGACGCGACGGTTGGCAAAGAAGCTCGCAAGTTGTACGACGACGCGCGGAGGCTGCTGGATCGGATTGTCGAGAAGCGATTGCTGCGGGCTCACGCGGTGTACGGCTTCTGGCCGGCGAATAGCATCGGCGATGACATTGCGCTGTACGCCGACGAACAACGCTCGCGCGAGGTGGCCCGGTTCTTTACGCTTCGCCAGCAGTGGGAGCGCAAGGGACAGGAGTCGTACCTCGCACTAGCCGATTTCGTCGCGCCGTTGGAAACGGGCAGGATCGATCACTTGGGAGCGTTTGTCGTCACCGCAGGCGACGGATGCGCTGAATTGTGCGCCGAGTTCGACAAGGATTTCGATGACTACAACTCGATCATGACTAAGGCCCTGGCCGATCGCTTGGCGGAGGCGTTCGCCGAATGCCTGCACCAGCAGGCCCGCAACGACTGGGGCTATGGCAAGAGCGAGTCGCTCACCGGCGCGGATTTGATCGAAGAGAAGTATCGCGGCATCCGCCCTGCTCCGGGCTATCCATCGCAGCCCGACCATACCGAGAAGCCGGAGCTGTTCCGCCTGCTCGACGCCGAAAAGGCGACCGGCGTGAAGTTGACGGAAACCTACGCGATGTGGCCTGCAGCGAGTGTTTGCGGTTTGTACTTTGGCCATCCCGACGCTCGTTACTTTGCGCTCGATCGAATCACCAAGGATCAAGTGGAAGACTACGCCCGCCGCAAAGGGATGCCACTCTCGGTGATTGAGCGTTGGCTCTCGCCGAATCTTGGTTACGACAACTAAGAAAAAGTTGGCAGACAAGGAAGTGGGCCAGACAATCCTGTCTGGCCGCGGTGGGCCGTCTCTTATCAGGTGTTGTGAGAGCGGCGAAACTGCTGCTCTTAGACTGTCCGATAAAGCGATCCGCACTGCGCACAGACAAGATTGTCTGTGCCACGTCGGACAGGATGCTACCATGGAGGCTCCCCCCCCACGCCCCTTTGGAGCCTCCTGCCATGGCCATTTCTCGCCGGACTGCCATTCGCTCGCTTGCCGCTTCGGTGGTGATCTCCCCTGCCCTGTATCGCGCGGCGCATGCGGCCGATGCTCCTCCGAGCGACAAGATTCGCCTCGCGTTCGTCGGCGTTGGAAATCAAGGCTCGGGAAATCTGAAGGCCTTCCTGAAACAAGAAGATGTCACGGTCGTGGCCGTGTGCGATGTCGACAGCAAGCGGCTTGAAACGGCTGCCGCCGAAGTCCTTAAGCAAACGGGCGTCGAGCCCATTGTCGAAGGCGATTACCGAAGACTACTGGAGCGGAAGGATGTCGATGCGTTGGTGGTGACAACTCCCGATCACTGGCACGCACTGATCACTGTGGACGCCTGTCGCGCGGGTAAGGATGTCTACTGCGAGAAGCCACTTTCGCTCACCATCAGCGAAGGGCGAGCGATGGTGAATGCCGCTCGCGATGGGAAGCGAATCGTTCAAACGGGGAGTCAGCAACGATCGGATGCCAACTTTCGGCGGGCTTGCGAACTGGTTCGCAGCGGCGCGGTCGGGAAGGTTCATACGGTTAAAGTCGGTTTGCCAGGGGTGAACTTCAGCCCGCCGCCGGTGCCCGATAGCGATCCGCCGATGGAACTCGATTACCAGCGCTGGCTCGGCCCGGCACCGGATCGGCCGTATAACGCCAAGCGTGTTCACTATCTGTTTCGCTTCTTTTGGGATTACTCCGGCGGGCAGCAAACCAATTTTGGTGCGCACCACCTCGATATCGCCCAATGGGGCCTCGGCCGCGATAACAGTGGGCCGGTCTCGGTGACGGGCGAAGCGAAGTTCCAGAAGGATGGTTGGTACGAAGTCCCCGAGTGGTCGAAGATCGAATACACGTACGACGATGGCGTGAAACTTCTGTGTGGCCAGGACTTCGCACACGGGACGCTCTTCGAAGGGGACAAAGGCAAGCTGTTTGTGAGTCGAGGGCAATTCAACGCCGATCCCGTTTCGATTGCGGAGACGCCCCGCACGGTGAAACTCACCGAGAGCGGCAACCATCACCGAAATTGGCTCGATTGCATCAAGAGCCGCGAACTGCCGATTTGCGACGTCGAGATCGGGCACCGCTCGGCCACGGTTTGCCACTTAGGCAACATTGCCATCCGCAGCGGCAAGAAAGTGACTTGGGACCCGGTGGCGGAAAAGATTGTCGGCGACGACGAGACAGCCGCGATGGTGGAGAGACCGTACCGCAAGCCTTGGTCTCTTAAAGGCTAAGTTCACGGGGCAAAGTTAACGCGGTCCAAACGCTGCGTAGGCAAAGAAGAGAAATCCGCCGACCATGAAAAGCGTGACCGGCAACGAAACGACCCACGCCCATACGACGCGGGACTTTCCTTCACTCGATAGATGCTGATATTGATCGAGGCGGCCAATGAGCTGCCAAGTGATCGCCGGCGCGATGAAGGGGAGAAAAATAGACACCACCGCGCCGCGAAACATGCGGCGCGCGTCGCCCTCGAAATCCTCCTTTTCTTCATCGGCGTCGTGATCACTATCATCTAAGTCGTCTGCATCCGCAGCTTCGACTTTGCTGGTGCGGACTGAGACACCGGCCGGTGACGCATACGGATTGTCTTCGAGTTCGTCGGTAGCCTTTTGCCCGGCGGAGGAAAACTCCATGGGGGGTAGCGGCGCTTCTTTCTCGACCTTGGCGAATTCCATATCGTCGTCGATGTTGCCTTCGACGTCCTCGCCTTCGTCGAGAGGCTCTTGGGCTTCCAGAAGGTAGACGGCGCGTTCGGCATCAGCCTCGTCGACTTGAAGTTCCACGCCTTGCATCCAATTTCCGTAATAAGCATTCAAGCCCAGCGCCGAGTTTGTCACGGCTTGAATGCCGGCGCTCGCCAACACATTGCGGGCCACTTCCGCCGAGACTGCGCTGGGAAAATGAGCGATCGTGACGAGGTTGGCCATGTGATTCCCCTCGAAGAAAGTGGACTGATCTCCGTTGTGTTAGTGTATGTCTGTACAATGGGTTTGCAATAGCGCGGGACGATCGCACCCTCAGCTACTCGGACCCGCGCGGACTCGCGCGTCACGAATGGTTCGCTCCATCGTTTGCAAAATTGCTGCGTCGGTGGGGAGAGGTGTTTTCAGAACGGGACGCAGCGCTAAAGGGATTTCGTCCATCCGGTAGACGGTGCCTCCGGTTTCCAAGCCGAACATCGCCGTTCGAAATCCAACCGTCGCCTCGCGCAAGAGATCGCTGTCGACAGAAGAGAAGACGATCGTCGGAATCTCGCGCAGCCGCTGGCGGGCTTCGGTTGTGAAATCGGGCATGGGGTCGTTGCCGACGACCATCGCGGCATCGGCTTCTCCGCGGGCGAGTTGCCGGCTGGTGTTGAATTCGCCCGGCGTATAGCGCGGGTAACCACGGGAAAGATTTACGCAGAAGGGATAGCCGGTCGACCAGGCCACCACTTTGTCGGCGCCCGTCACGTTTCCACGCTGGCGAACCGAGCGGCAGATCCACCGTGTGTAGGCGTTCATTTCGCCTGCCAAGCGCAGCATCGCTTCGCAGTTGTTGTACTGGCCGCGGGTCCGCATCAGGCCCATTCCAAATAAGAGTGCCCCGTAGTTGGCGACCTTCATCCGCTCCATCAATTCGGCCCAGACGCTAAGCGGTACGCCGGTAGCTGCTTCGACGGCGGCTGCATCGGGCACGATTCCTTTTGCAAGCGCGCGCAGCGCCCATAGCGCGTCGAAATCGGAACCGGGTTTGAGGATGATTGCCTGATCGGCTTGGCGGGTGGTCTCTGTTTCGCGAATGTCGACCACGACGACGTGCCGGCCGGCGCGGCCTTTGGGGACGAACAGCCCTTCCTTATCGATTGTGTATTTCGAGAGGAGGCGCGGTTGGTTCTCGGCGGGATTGGCTCCCCAATAGATGATCAGGTTGCTGCGGTTGCCGATCTCGCCGAGCGAGCAGGTAACCTTGCCGACGTTCTGAAAGGCCATGATCGACGGGGCATGGCCGAAACTGGTGGCGGTGTCGATGGTGCCGCCGACCCAGTCGGCGATTTTGACAGCCGCTTGCTGGGCTTCGCACGTCGTTTCGCCGAAGCCGTAGATCAACGGGTATTTGGCCGACGTGAGGATTTCGATCGCCGCCGAAATCCCATCTTCAACCTTGGCCGGCTTGCCGCGGATGGTGCAGACCGCCGCGGGGAGCGGGCGGGGCTGCCGAAACCATGCTTTGCCAAGTTCGCAGGCGTTGGTCACCTGCGTCACTTTGCCCCCTTCGACGACGGCCGTGATGTCGTCGCACATGCAGCTGCATTGCAAGCAGGTGGCGTCACGGACGACGTAGTTACCGACGGCCGCTGGAGCATTGGAGCCGGTCGTTTCCGGACCTGGCAGTTCCTGATTTGGCGTTTTCTGATTTGTCGGCGAACTCAAGATGGGTCTATCAAAAAAGGCTAATGAAACGGTTTCGGGGGGCGAATTTCGCATCGTGAAAGGGTTAACCCGCTGTTCCTCAAGCGGTTAGGCCAAAAGCCCTTGCCGCGATCACTACAATGGGTTGAGTCGGCCTCCAACGCGAAGAGCCGCCATTGTAGTGTCCGCAAGGAGTTTTGCGTGGTCGTCAGGACGAACATGTCGCGAATCGAACCCGGGTGGCTGCTCGCCGTCGCCGCGATTGTGGCGGCGCTCGCCGTGGCGTGTGCCTGTGCAATTGGCAAGGGGGAAGAAACCGCCAAGGCCGACTCGAATAACACCATTACCATTCACGGCGACGTGATCCACCTCGACGCCGAAGCGGCAGACCGGGGTTATCACTATCTGGTCGACAAGGCCTACATCACGCCTGATTTTACGGAGAAGGTTTTCAACGACGTCTGGCAGAAGTGGCCCGAACCACTTCGCACGCAGGCCGAAGCGGCCTCGCCAGAAGAACGACGGAAGATGGCGTTCGAGCGGTATGGACTGACGCCAAGGTTGGACGATCCAACTAAGCCGCTGCAATACGTGGTCGACGCCAAGGGGAACTGGACGCTGAATTGTTTTGGCTGCCACGGCGGGCAGGTTGGCGGAAAAGTTTGGCCCGGCTTGCCTAATTCTCGCATCGCTCTGACCACGCTCACCGAAGAAACTCGATCACTCAAACTCGACCGGGAACTGCCGCTGTCGCGGTTTGACCTTGGCTCCGCTTTTGTTCCGCTGGGATCGACGGATGGCTCGACCAATGCCGTGATGTTCGGCGTGGTGTTGATGGGCTTCCGCGATAAAGAGCTGAACGTTCTTACTCGTCCGCCGCCTCCGCTGGTGAATCACGACATGGACGCGATTCCGTGGTGGCACTTCAAACACAAGACGCGACTGTACGTCGACAATTTTGCGCCCAAGGGGCATCGGGGCTTGATGCAGTTCATGCTCATCCGGCAGAACGGGCCCGAGAAATTTCGCGAGTGGGCGAAGGAGTTTGCCGATGTGTTCGCGTACATCGAATCGGTTCGGCCGCCAGAGTATCCGTACGCGATCGATCAGCCACTGGCAGCAAAGGGAAAAGTTGCTTTCGAAAGAAACTGCGCAGAATGCCACGGCAAGTATGGACCACGCGATGCCAGAGGAACAACGGTTGTCGAATATCCCGAGCGGGTGGTCGAGATCGACGATATTGGAACGGACCGAGTCCGTTTCGACGCGCTAACGCCACAGGGCCGCAAGCACTACGGCGATAGCTGGTTCAACGGCTACGGCGATCCTCCGACTGTCGACAAACCAGTCGGATACATCGCGCCGCCGCTGGATGGCGTTTGGGCGAGCGCGCCCTATTTTCACAACGGAAGCGTGCCGACGCTGTGGCACGTTCTGCATCCCGAAGCGCGGCCGAAAGTGTGGACGCGCACGCCGTCGGGCTACGACGAGAAGCACGTAGGCCTGGAAATGGAAGCCATGGAAAAAGTGCCCGCCGAGGTTGCCGAGATTCCATGGAGGCTGCGCCAGCATTTCGATACGACACAGCTGGGTAAATCGGCGGCCGGGCACGACTACCCTAATCGCCTCTCAGAAAGCGAAAAAAGGGAAGTCTTGGAGTATTTGAAGAGCCTGTAGTTTTCGCCCTGGGAAGATTTTTGCCACAGAGGTCAAAAAGGACTCAGAGAAGAATGGGGGAAGGGGAGTCGAAGGAGAATGGGAGCAATTTCCTTCATCTCCCCATCTCCCATTCCCCCCTTCTCCCTTTCCATTCCGCTCTCTGAGGCCTCGGTGTCCTCTGTGGCTAATCCCCTGCCCCTTGCACGTGCTGCGGGGTGGTCGAAAATCGTGGTTTTGCATACGATAAAGGGCGCTGTTGCTCTTACGTCACGCAGGTCCGACCACGCTTGATTTGGAATCATGACCACACAACTGCAAGCCGCACGTGCTGGAAAAATCACTCCTGAAATGGAGTTCGTCGCCAAACGCGAGAACCTCTCGCCGGAGCTAGTCAAGGACGAAGTCGCCGCGGGGCGGATGGTCATCCCGGCGAACAAGGTCCACCTGGCGGGCCGGCTCGAACCGATGTGCATCGGCATTGCCGCCAAATGCAAAATCAACGCCAACATCGGCAACTCGGCTGTTACCAGCAACGTTGACGAGGAACTCGAGAAACTCCACGTCTCGGTCCACCACGGCGCCGACACGGTGATGGATCTCTCGACCGGCAAGGACATCGACAGCATCCGCAAGGCGATTGTGGATGCCTCGCCTGTGCCGATCGGGACGGTGCCGATCTACCAGGTGAACGAGCAGGTCAAAGGCGTGATCGAAGATCTCACGCCGCAGATGTTCCTCGACATGGTCGAGCACCAAGCCAAGCAAGGGGTCGACTATATGACGATCCACTGCGGCCTCAAGCTCGAACACTTGCACCTGACGACCCACCGCGTGACCGGCATCGTCAGTCGCGGCGGTTCGCTGATTGCCAAGTGGATGATGCACCATCGCAAGCAAAATCCGTTGTACACGCATTTCGACGACCTGTGCGCGATCATGCGTGAGTACGACGTGACGTGGAGCCTCGGCGACGGCTTGCGGCCTGGCTCGATTGCCGACGCCAGCGATGCCGCCCAATTCGCGGAACTGGATGTGCTCGGCGAACTGACCCAGCGCGGTTGGGAAAATGGTTGCCAGGTGATGGTCGAAGGTCCCGGCCATGTGCCGATGGACCAGATCGACATGAACATCAAGCGTCAGATTGAAGTTTGCAAAGGCGCGCCGTTCTATGTGCTGGGACCCTTGGTCACCGACATTGCCCCTGGCTACGACCACATCACCAGCGCGATTGGCGCCGCTCTGGCCGGTTGGAGCGGAGCGGCGATGCTTTGCTACGTCACGCCGAAGGAACACCTTGGCCTGCCGAACCGCGAAGACGTGAAGCAAGGAGTGATCGCTTACAAGATCGCAGCGCACGCGGCCGACCTGGCACGGCATCGCAAGGGCTCGCGCGATCGGGATGATGCTCTCAGCCGTGCCCGGTTTGGTTTCGATTGGAACGAGCAATTCCGGTTGTCGCTCGACCCGGAAACGGCCAAGGCCTATCACGACGAAACGCTGCCGCAGGACACCTTCAAGAGCGCCCACTTCTGCAGCATGTGCGGACCGAAGTACTGCTCGATGAAGATCACCGAAGACATTCGCAAGATGGCAGATGCTGGTGAGTTGGTTGAGTTGAGCGGTTCGTCGACGGGCGGGCAAAGCTAGCACTAGATGAAGGTGGCACAGACAATCCTGTCTGTGCGCAGTGCGGTTAGCGTTTAAGAAACTTGAAGAGCGGCGGTTTGGCTGCTCTCAAACTGCTCAATAAGGGAAAGTCCACCGCGGCCAGACAGGATTGTCTGGCCCACTTTTTTTGGCTGCCTACTTGATGGAATTTCTTTCGCCAAACCCCTATCTTTCTAGGAAACCGTTACACTGACCGCTTCGGACCGATAGCGGTCGGGCTACTCACCAGGTGGCTCCGGTGAACGATGGCACGGAATGCTTTGGGCGGCGCGCGGACGGATCTCACTAGCGGATCGTCTGGCTCTTCCCTTGCCTCATCGCATTTGGAGGGATCGTTGGATGAATGCGCGTCTATGGTTGTGGGCGTGGGTGGGGTTGTGGGCGTGGATGGCCTGCGGAGTGGCCGCTCCCGCATTTGGGCAAGTTCAATGGTCGAACGATCGTAACTACGGCCAGGTTCGGCAGTGGTACGGCGACTATCTAGGTCGAAATCCGCAGAGTGATGAAGCGCGGCAGTGGCTCGATCAGATGCGCCGCGGCGATAACCCAGCGGACGTTCAAGCCAGCTTGCTGGGGTCGGACGAGTACTACGACCGTTTAGGCAACGATCCTCGTGCTTACGTCGAAGGCCTCTATCGCAACGTGGGCTCAAGCCAGGCGTCGGATCGCGACATCGATCAGTGGGCCGATCGGCTTCGATCGCTGCGCAATGATCGTACGGCGCTGGCACGTGAATTCATCGGCAGCGGCGGCCGGTTCAACACGGGCTACGGTACTCCGAACGATCGACTTCTGCCCATCGGCGGACAAGACGTGAAGACGGTCACTCGCCAGATCATGACCTCGTCGCAGTTGTTGATCGACAGTGCCCGCAATGAATTGGCAGGCACGCTGCAAGGCCAGCGGGTGGAGCTGCGCGGCGATGCGCTGATGAACGCGGCTGACGATCTGTATCACGCCGTGACGGATCAATCCGATCCACTCACCATCGGGAGGTCGTTGCAATTTGTGCGACGCGCGCTAAACGAAGTGAACAGGGAACTCAACAATCCGCCTGGATCGGCCCCGGCGACGTCGGCGATGGCCCGCCGCGTTGCGAGTTCCGCCGATGCCCTGGAACGGCAATTGAACTTGGGCTGGGCAGGCCCCGGAGCCGGTAGTGGCGGTTCAGGAAGCGGCGGATACAACGACGACTATGATTCGCGAATTGTGGTGCGATTGGTCGACAGTGCCCTCTCCAGCAATCGATCGCTGTTGGGGATGGCCGATCGCCAATTGCAGCCCGGCCAGGCGACGACCAACCTGGTCCGCGATCTGGACGGCTTGGGCCAACGATTGTCGAATCTGAGCGAGATGGCCCGCCGTGAAGACCCGGTGCAGCGTTTGCAAGCTGAATATCGCACGGCCCAAGTCTATGCGCAGCGGATCGCGCCCGTCATGCAAGGCTTGCGGTCTTGGTCGACCGCGCAAACGCTTTGGAACAACGTGAACAATGCCTTGAGCGCACTTGATCAGGAGTTGCGCTACAGCAACTCGCCTGGCGCTGGAAACCCCGGCATCCCCGATTGGGGCAACCAGCCTCAGTGGCCGGGTAACTCCGGCTACGACACGGCGATAAGTGGCATCGATCGAGCGGTGTCGGAACTCGATTCGTACGTGAGCGCGCTGACCCAGGTTTTCTTCCTGGCGCCCGATGCCGTGCGAATCCAGGCGACGGCTCGCCAGCTGCGCAGCGACTTGCTCACCTTGCGGCAGGCAGCCGCGCGGGGAGTCGATCGCGGAACACTCACGGGCTATTATCGCGATGCCGACACCCGCTATCGCACGATGACGACGCAAGCGAACCAGATTTTGGGGCGACTGGGGCGGAACGCGCCGTCGCTCACGCGAGTCGACAACGCGATGCGAAATGTCGCGTCGTCGTTGCAAGGGGCGATCGGCGATGCCGGTTCGCCTGCCGATGCGACGCTGTTGTTCCGCATGGCCGACGCCATGGAGCAGGAAATTTCCGACTTCTACTTCGTGCTGGAAGCGTTCAATCGCTATCCGGAATACGTGCGGGCCGCCGATCTGCTCGACAGTTTGAGCAGCAATGCCCGGCAAGTGGCGGTGCTGGCTCGCCGTGGCGAGTTAAGCCGCGGACAAATTCAGCAGGAGGCGCAGCAAGTCAGGCAGACGTCGGTGCAGCTGCGCGATATGACGAACATCATTTCGACCCGGGCGAACGTGCCCAGCGAGCGGGCGTTGCTGTCGCGAGCGCGCGACTTGCAAAACAGGGCGGATCGCATTCGCAAGATCGCTGACGATATGGTCTCGGCCGTGCGATAGCGCGGCGGCGGATATCGAGACCAAGCTGCTACGAACAATGGATTGGACGCTAAGGTTCGCAAGGAGAGACGTTAATGAAGTTCGCATACGCCTTGGGCATGATTTCGCTGATGTGCTTGGGGGTGATGGCCCAGGATAAGCCGGCCAGGCCAGCCAAAGGGACGCCTAAGGTCGCGGTGAAGGCCAGGCCCAAAGCCGAGGCTAATGAAACGGGTGCTGAGGCCGCCTTCGAAAAGGTGGTTGGCGAAGCGGCCAAGTACTTGGCGAGTTCGCCGGGCTACACCGTCGACGTCGCTGTGAACTGGTCCATGGGCGACGCCAACGGGAAGAATCGTTTTTTGTTGGTACGGAAAGCACCAGTGCTGTTCCGGGTCGAAGCGCACCCAGGCGATGTCAAAACCGCGGCGCTGATCACCGCTGGAAACGGCAAGACAACCACGACCTATCTTCCGGCCAAGCAGCTCTACTCGGTCCATCCATTGGATCTCAAGGACCCATTCCTCAAGCACAACGCGATGCTCTCGCAAGCGATCGAGGGCTCCGGTATTGAATTGCTCCTGAATCCTCACGTCGAAGATTACGTTAGCGCCCACGTTGGAGAGATCAAAGATCTGGGGATCAAAACGTTTGCCAAACAGAAGGCGCACGGTTTTTCGATGAAGTGGGGGGCCCGCGACGTGGAAGCGTGGATCGCCGCCGAAGGACCGCCGCTGTTGATTGGTTTCAAGCGGATCTCGGCGTCGCCCGAGATTGAAGGTGAGGATGCTCCTCCACCGCAGATTCTCGACGCCGTGCTCACTTGGAATGTGGACGACGTTCCAGACAACAAAGCGTTCTCGGTGACCGTGCCGAAAGATGCCAAGAAGGTGTACGACATCTACGCCGAACTGATTCGGGACGATGAGTCGCAGCTGGTCGGCAAGCCGGCGCCCAAGATTTCGGTCCAGACGCTCGATGGAACCAAGATCGAGTTTGGTGGAAAGAATGCGACGCACAAACCGTCGGTCTTAATCCTGTGGGCGACCTGGTGTGCTCCAGCCGTCAAACAGATGGCGGGAGTGACAAAATTCGTCGAAACGTACCAGGCCAAAGGCGTCCGCTTCGTGGCGGTGAATGTGGAAGAGGATGCTCAAACGGTCCACCAGTTCGTCGAAAAGTTCAGTCCCAAGAGCGAAATCGCGATCGATGCCGATGGGCACGTCGTGAGCGCTCTTGGCGTTACGCACTTGCCGGCGGTCCTGGTGGTAGGCGAAGATGGAATCGTGAAGGCCGTTCACGAGGACGTCACGGCCGAATCGCTCAAGGAATTGGCCGCCGACTTGGATAAATTGTCGCCGTCTAAATAAGCGCCTTCTAAACAAGCCATGTGGCGTTACTTGCGTTACATCTGGGTTTTCCCTGCGACCGTCGTGGCGTTGCCCGTGGTCTTGATTACGCGGTTGCAGGGAGGTTCGCTAAAAGTTGTCGACGGTGTTTTGGAAGTCCATGGCGGAGTGGTAACGCGGATTCTCTCGAGCGGCTGGCTCCCTTGGATCGGCTCGGCCGCCGCGATGACGCTGGGCCACGTGGTGTTGGGCCGCGACGAGATGATGCTCGACTACACGCGAAAGCACGAACGCGTCCACGTCCGGCAATACGAACTGTGGGGGCCGTTTTTCTTGCCCGCCTATGGTTTGAGCAGCCTCTACTGCTGGATTCGCGGCCGGAATCCGTATTTGGATAATGTCTTCGAACGTGAGGCCTTCGCTGAGGCGCCGTAAAAAAGTAGGCCAGACAATCCTGTCTGGCCGCGGTGCGTTTTCCCTTATCGGGCAATTTGAGAGCAGCCGAACCGCCGCTCTTCAATTTTCCTTAAACGCAATCCGCACCCCGCACAGACAGGATTGTCCGTGCCACTCGATACTGGCTTCGCCGTTGGAAACGAATTAAACTACTGCGCTATTCGGTTCCCCTTGTCGTCGCTTCTAAGGGGAGAGTCGCTCCCCAATCAACATTCCCTTATCCGTTTTGTTCGAGGTTAGTTCCATGGCTCGCAAGAACGCTTCTCGCCGGCAGTTTCTCCAAACATCAGCCGCAACGGCCGCCGCTGTTGCCGCGACCCCTTACTTCTTCACGGGCGAAAAGTCCTTTGCGCAAGAATCCAAGAGCGCGAACGATCGCCCCATTGTCGGCTTCATCGGCACCGGTGACCGCTGGAATGCCCTCAAGGATCAGGCCCTGCGTTTTGGCGATGCCGTCGCGGGCTGCGATGCCGACAGCGAACATGCCGCTAACGGCAAGGCGAAGGTCGAGGAAATCCAAGCCAAGGCTGGCCGCGAGCGGAAGGTCGATACGTACGAGGACTATCGCAAACTGCTCGACCGCAAGGATATCGAGGTCGTGGTGATCGCCACGCCGGACCACTGGCATAGCCGGATCGCGATCGCTGCCATGAAGGCAGGCAAGGACGTCTACTGCGAGAAGCCCCTCACGCTGACCATCGACGAAGGGAAGAAAATCATCAAGGTGCTGCGCGAGACCAAACGCGTGTTCCAAGTGGGCACGCAACAGCGCACCGAGATGAACTCGAACTTCCTCAAGGCCGTGGCCCTGGCTCACAGCGGCCGCCTTGGACAAATCAAACGCGTGCAGTGCGCCATCGGCGGCGCGCCAAGCTCGCCGGAGATTCCGGTTGCTCCGGTTCCTTCGAATCTCAACTGGGACCTGTGGCTTGGCCAGGCTCCGATGACCGAGTATCGGCTCAAGGCCTTGGCGGAAGGTCAAAGGGGATATCCTCACAGCCGCACCCACTATGAATTCCGTTGGTGGTACGAGTACTCCGGCGGCAAGATGACCGACTGGGGCGCCCACCACGTCGACATCGCCGCCTGGGCGATCAAGATGGACCAAGGCGGTCCGCTGTCGGTCGAAGGGACGGCCAAGCACCCGGTGCCGTTCGAAAACGGGATGCCCACCCGTGACGACATGTACAATACGGCGACCGAGTTCATGGTCACCGCCAAATGCCCTGGCGACATCGACCTGGTGATCCGCCACGACACGGAAAACGGCGTTACCATCGAAGGGACGGAAGGAACCATCTTCGTCAGTCGCGGTGCGCTCAAGGGTCCGGCGGTCGACGCCCTCAAGGACAACCCGCTGCCGGAAGGGACGATCGAGAAGCTGTGCAAGGGGAAGAAGCCCGGCAATCACATGGGCAACTTCTTCGAGTGCGTGAAGGACCGCCAGGACCCCATGTCCGACGTTTACTCGCACCACCGAGCCATGACGATTTGCCACCTGGCGAACATCGCGATTCGCCTCAACAAGAAGATCATGTGGGACGCCGACAAGGAAATGATCACCGGCGACGACGAAGCCGCAAAGTGGATGTCGCGCCCGCAACGCAAGGGTTATGAAGTCGAGGCGTAATCGCCTTGAGCTCGATACGCAGATTTAGAAACCCGGATCGATCAACGCAATGAGCCGTGCGATTAGTCGCACGGCTCATTGTGTTGGGATCCTTCCCTGCGGGTATTACTTCCGGCGAGCCCATTGGGCCATGATGTCGTCGGCCAGGTACTGCGCCAGGGCGCCATCCGAAGGCGTGGCGGCATTGACGGGAAGGCTCGGTGCAGCAATTTGTTCGAATCGGATGGCATCCGCCACGACGAATCCATCTATACCTTTGTTGGTGACTTGCACCCAAAGTTGTTCGTGGCCGGCTGTGATGGTGACATTTCCGACGCGTTGCCACCAACTGCCGTCCGCTGGGAAGCCAGAAGGTGCCACACGTTGACTGATCACCTTGGAGCCGAGCGTGGCGACGTCGTCGCCGAAGTAGAACCGCGCGTTCGAAGCGGCCTTGGCAAAGGCGAGGTACGTCACCGAGATGCGATAGGTTCCCGGAGCCAGGTCGATTGCCGTCCATCGTGAGTAGGTGGTGCCGCCAGTTTTCTGGGCGAAGGAGAAGTCGTTACTGTAGCCCGCACCGGTGTTCGTCGCCCAATTTCCGCCCGACAGGTAGCCCGTGTCACCGTTGTCGATAGTGCTGAGAGTCGATAGCGGGGGGGATGTCGCGACGACCGTACCGGTAACGTTGAGGTCGTAGATTGTTTCATCCGCATCGTTGGATGCAAAGCGGATCACACCCGAGAAGCTTCCAACCGCCGCCGCGGTCAATCGGATCGTGAACGTGGTCGTTTGACCGGCGGCCAGGCTGGTCACGGGGATGTTCGAGACGACGGAAAAACCGGCAGGCAGGTTCGAGGTGTTGATGGCTTGCAGCGCGAGCGTCGCGTCGCCGTCGTTGCGAATCGTGAAGGTCTTGTCGACGAATGTGTTGACGCTGGTGGTCCCAAACGCTGCGCTTCCACCATCGGCAAAGTCTGCTCCTCCCAGAAGAACTGTGACCTCTGGAGCGGGCGGAGGCGAAACGGTACCCGAGACGTTGATGTCGTAGGTGGCTTCATTCGCATCGTTGCTTAAGAAGCGGATCACACCCGAAAAGCTTCCGGCCGCCGTTGCATCCATGCGAATGGTGAAGGTGGTTGTCTGGCCGGCGGCCAGGCTGGTCACGCCGATGTTCGACTCGATCGAGAATCCGGCCGGCAGGTTCGACGTGTTAATCGCTTGCAGGGAGAGAGCGGCGTTGCCATCGTTGCGAATGGTGAAGACTTTGTCGACCAATGTCCCAAAGCTGGTGGTGCCAAACGCAGCGGTTCCGCCGTCGGCGAAGTTCGATGCTCCCAGAAGGACCGTCACTTCCGGTGCCGGGGGTGGCGAGACGATGCCCGAAACGTTGATGTCGTAAATCCCCTCGTTGGCGTCATTATTATTGAAGCGAATGACGCCCGAGAAACTGCCAGCCGCGGTTGCCGTCATGCGAACGACGAACGTGGTCGATTGGCCGGCGCTCAGGCTGGTGACGCCGATATTCGTGACGATCGAGAATCCGGCTGGTAAGTTCGTTGTGTTGATGGCTTGCAGCGTGAGCGTGGCGTTGCCATCGTTGCGAATGGTGAAGGTCTTGTCGACCACGGTGCCGAAGGCCGTGGTGCCGAACGCGACGCTGCCGCCGTCGGCCACGCCAGTCGCTCCGACGAGCACAGTAACTTCAGGTGCGGTAGGCTGCGCAACGGGGATGAAAGTTCCCGTCATCGTGTACTGGCCGACATAACCGTAGACACCCGTGCTGCGAACGACGGCGTAGTAGGTGCCGGCGGCAAGCGAGACACTCAGCGACGAGTTCAGCGTTGAACTCGAGTCGGCCGTGTAGAGCACTGTCCCAGAGGAATCGCGAATCTCCAGGACGCTGTCGAGATTGGCCCCCGTTCCGATGGTGTTGACATTGAACGAGGCAGTCCCGCCATCGGTCGAGAAACGCCACCACTGCTTATCGGCGTTTTGAGCGATGATTCCGCTCACGTTGACGGTGCCGGTCGTTCCCAAACTGCCGGCGGAGCTAGAATTGCCGATCGAGTTCGTGCGATAGCCATATCCATTATTGGCGCCGGCCAGGATCGCCATATCGTCCTGGTACGAGGTTGAACTTGTCGATGTGGCGCCGTTGGACCAGGTGGTCACGGCGGAGTAATAGCCGACGCCCATAATCGGGGCCCAGTCGGCAGTTCCTTGGTTGTACGCCGCAACGAGGGTGGTCCCGTTCCATTGGGCTTGGTGTTGAAGCCCAAACAAGTGCCCCGCTTCGTGGGCCGCGGCCTCGGCCACGTAACGGGCGTTGCCATTTCCCAGATTCTTGGCGAACGCGAAACCGACATTCGAGGACGCGTTGTAAAAGCCGCCGACGTAGGCGACGCCACCCGCGCTTTGCCCGTACCAATCGGCGTTGCTGCCGCCGATAGCGATCTTGGCGACAACCTTGTCGGTAAGGACGCCTGGATCGACGGTGGTGACGTTGATATTGAAGGGGGCGTAGTCTTCCGAGACGCGAGTCCAGATATCGCGAATGTTCGCGAGCTCTTGATCGCTGAATGTCGAGGTATCGCCGTCGATGTCGTACACCGGCGTGACCACGTTGCTCCTACCGCCCCAGCTGGCGAGCGTGTTGCCGTTGAAATCGAGCACCAACGTCGCCGTGGCGTTGGGATTACTGCTCAGGGCCGGAAGGTTGCCCAGCGGATAAGTCGCGTTGGCAATGGGGGCATTTGCCGTTCCGCCAGACGTGGTCGTATTGCCAACCAACTGGCTCAGACTTTGCCCCGTGCAAATCGGGCAATTGCAGACGGTTGAAGAGAGGCTCGAAAGAGGATCGAAGGGGGCGGCCGTCATCAGGTCGCGCCGCTCCAACTGCTCGAGCCGGAGTCTTTGTTCTTTGCGATGCCCCTTTCGCTTCGGGCATCTAGTACGGTTGGTTGGACGTTTCATACCTTCGCTCCAGGTAGCGGCGAGCGTTTGTCTTGTTCGCCACGATCCACGAGGGGAGGTTGAACCGTGAAATCGCAATGCAGTTGAACCAGCGTGAGTCCGAGCGGCCGCGGGGGTGAGAGGAACGGCAGCTCGTGTCACGCTTAAAAAGCCATTTGAAACCTACGTCAATTTCGGCAGGCGTCAAATTCGCACTGTTCCGATTACGTGGCGAACGCCGAAAAGCCGACCTCGCACACTGGGTCAAGGACGACTACGCTGATAACACGCGCGGCGCCGAGCCAATTCGCATCGTCCGAAAATGGACCGCGTTGCCAAAAGGCAACGTGGCGTTGTGTGCCGCCTTCGGCGTTGCCGCGAGGCACCGCATCGCTCACGGCTTAACTTGAATCGTTCAGCAAAGTTCACGATGAGTTATTGGGGAACAAAACACTGCTTGATTACCGGCGGCTCGAGCGGCCTGGGTTTGGCTCTGGTCCGACAATTGGCCAAGGCAGGCGTGCCGGCGATCTCGATTGTCGCCCGTGACGCAGCGAAGCTGAACGACGCGAAGTCGAAGTTAGAGGCGGAATTCGCGAAGGTCGCGTTTCTCAGCATCACGGCCGATGTGACGAAAGACGACGAAGCCCCCCGTGCCCATCGCCAGCATATGGAGCGATTTGGTCAGCTCGATTTGCTGGCCAATGTTGTCGGCCAATCGACACGGGGCGAAGCGGTCGCGACCACGGCCGCCATGTACCGGGAAGCGATGGAGGTCAATTTCCTTTCGGCAGTCAACATGGTGCATGCTTGCGGCGCGGACCTGGTTCAGAACCGCGGGCACATCGTCAATATTGGGTCGCTGGCGTCGAAAGCGGCGGGGCAATTTCTAGGTGCTTATCCGCCGTCCAAAGCGGCGCTGGCACTCTACTCGCAGCAGCTCCGGATGGAACTGGAGCCCAAGGGGGTGCACACACTCTTGGTTTGCCCTGGGCCCCTCAAACGCGACGATGCGGGACGTCGTTACGATGCTCAAACGGCGAATCTGCCCGAAGCCGCGAAGCAACCAGGCGGCGGGGTGAAGCTGAAGGGGATCGACTGTGATCGCCTGGCGGCGATGATTCTTTCGGCGTGCGAACGCCGCCATCCGGAGTTGGTTGTCCCGTGGAAGGCGCGGCTCCTCTTTGCCGTGAGCCAGATGTTTCCGGCCTTAGGCGATTGGTTGCTGCGGCGCATGACCAGTTCGACCTGAGTGACAGGCCGCCCCCGCAACAGGCCCGTCGTATTACACTGCTGGGCGATGTGCACAGCCTCGTCACATCAGTAATCTGAAATGCGATTTGCCGGGCAATTTCAATTGGGGGCCGCGCCGTGAACTGGTATTACATGATGACTGGGGCCACGTCTGAGGAGCGCAAGGGGCCCATCACTCATCCTCATTTCTTGGCAATGGTCCAGCAGGGAAAGGTTCCGCAAACGGCGCTGGCAAGCAGCCCGGAATTGACGGGTGGAAAATGGCTGGCCGTGAAAGATATCCCAATCCTCCGGAAAGCACGCGAAGGTGCGGCAGAGAAAAAGAGCGCGATTGGCTCGCCTCCAACTGCCCCATCGCCCCCGAAACCCGCGACCCCACCGAACCCATTCGAGGGGCTCGATGATGCTCGCCCGATGGTTGACGATGCGCTGCCGATCATTCCGGTGCGATCGAGGCGCTCGTTGCCTGTACAACCGGTGTTTCAGCAATACTGGTTGCCCTATTACCTTCAGGTTATCTGGTATCTCACTCTGATCGTAACGGGTGTTAGTCTGCTGGGATTCGTTGCGTCGGTAATCAACGTCGCAGCGAACGCCCGACTCGACTCGCCGTTCGCAATGACGATGTTCGGGGTGATATGGTTCACGATCATTGGAGCAGCGTTCCAGATTCTTTTTGTTCGATTGGGTCTGGAGATGTACGCGATCTTCTTCGACATCCGGTCGTACGTGAAGAGAACAGCCGAATTGATGGAAGAACGAGAGTCGGATTAGGTGCAACAAGTAGGCTTTGCCCGCTAACGCTAGCGGGACGTTTGCCGATACAATTCAATCGCCTATCGCGATGGTTTCGTTTCGACAAAAGGATGGTTCATGACGGTTCGGACTCGCTTCGCTCCCAGCCCAACCGGGTACCTGCACATCGGCGGGGTCCGAACAGCGCTGTTCAACTGGTTGTTCGCCCGAAAAAACGGGGGGCAATTCTTGCTGCGGATCGACGACACCGATGCCGATCGGAATGTGGCCGAAGCGCTTCAGCCGATTCTCGATGGCTTCCGCTGGTTAGGCATCGATTGGGACGAAGGGCCGGAGGTCGGCGGACCTTTTGAACCTTACTTTCAATCGCAGCGGCTCCCGCAGTATCAAAAGGCCGTTCAAAAGTTGCTCGATGCCGGCCACGCTTACCGTGATTACGCGACGGTTGAGGAACTCAAGGAGGAACGCGAGACGGCCGATCGCGAAAAGCGGGCGTTTCTCTATAGTCGAAAGTGGATGGCGGAAACCAAGGCCGACGAGAAGCGGTTCGAAGCGGAAGGCCGCGCTGGTGTGGTTCGCCTCAAAATGCCGCGCGACGGGCAGTGCATCTTTATCGACGCCGTTCGGGGCGAGTGCGTGTTCGACTGGGACAAGGAGCAGGACCACGTCATACAACGTGCCGATGGAACGTGCCTTTATCACTTGGCCAGCGTCGTCGACGATCGCGATTTTGAGATCAGCCACGTGATTCGCGCGGTCGAGCATTTGCCCAACACGCCACGGCAGATCTTCATTGCGCAGTCGCTCGGCTGCAAGCTTCCTGTGTACGCCCACTTGCCTTACGTCGCCGAGCCGGGGAGCCAAAACAAGCTTAGCAAACGCAAGATTCCTCAATACCTGCGGAATGCCGATTTCAAGCGCCTGTACGATCACGGCGTCGATATCGCTTCGCGCTGCGGCGTGCAGGAAGATCCCAACTCGTTCAATCCGGTGCTGGTCGATTTTTATCGCGAGGTCGGCTATCTTCCGGCCGCGATCTTGAACTACCTGGTTCTGCTGGGGTGGTCGCTCGACGACAAGACGGAAGACTTTTCTACGGACGAGATGATCAAGCACTTCTCGCTGGAACGGGTCACCCGCGCGCCGGCCAGTTTCGACTGCAAAAAGCTGTGGGCGTTCCAGGATCGCTGGATGCAGAAGCTTCCCGTCAAGCAACGGGTGGCGATGATGGTCCCCTATTTGCAAAAGGCGGGATTGGTTTCGAAACCCGTCGACTGCGATGTAGGGCCGCTGCTGACCAAGATTGTCGAGGCGGCCGGCGACCGGCTGAAGACGGCCGGAGATATCCTGGCGTACGCCGATTTCTTCTTTGTGCCCGACAATCAATTGAAGTTCGACGAGAAAGAGTTTCCCAAGAAGTTGGGAACGCCTGCCGCGCGGGAACTGCTTAAGAAGTTCCGCGACGGGCTAGGAAGCATCGATCCGTACGACAACGCGACGCTCGAAGAGTATCTCAAGCGGACCGCGACCGAAAACGGCGTAAAGACCGGCGACCTGGTTCACCCCGTTCGAATGGCCGTCACTGGCAAGGCCGTAGGACCGGGACTTTTCGATTGCCTTTCGCTGCTTGGCAAAGAAGCGTGCTTGCGGCGGATCGAAAGAGCCTTGGCCGCAGCCGAGGCGTTGCCGACCTAGAAACGCCCGGACCAGTTACGCGGCGCGGCGCTTCTTGTCGTCGGCTTGCGTGTGCGCCGAGTCGATGCGGCGGATGGCGTGCGGCTTGGTGCCGTGTTGGATAGCCGATACCTTCGACAGCGCGTGCTCGACGATTGTTTCGAGTTGGGCGATCTCGTTCAGCAGGGCCTCCTGCTGGCGCTCGAGTTCGTCGATCAGGTCTTGTCGTTCGCGGTGATCCATCGCCCTTGATCCAGAGTCCCGTCGTCCATGATTTGGTGAATCCATCCTCACCAATTTCGACCGGAGCGGAGGTGGCAGGTGATAGCACGGCGCGAGATTCCGTTTAGTCAAAGACGGCAAGGAACTCCGACCGGAAGGCTGCTGACTGGGAAAACTTTGACGGGCGGGGAAGCCGCCTTCATTTCGGCCCTTCCCTTGCGGGGGGCGTTCCGGTAAGATGCAACGGTCAATTAGTGCCCGCTAACGTGGGATTCTGTGCCCGCGTGGGTCGTGAATTCTCCTTAATAGCACGCCCAGAAGCTGAAATGGTCGCTTGTCGACCCAGTTTGGGAAGCAGCGGGTTTGGGCGTCGGCCGCGACTTCCGCGTTGATTGCGGAAGAGCTGGACGGCGATTTACCGCGAACCTTTCTCACCGTCCCCTTTTCCAAAGTGGGTCGTCGGTGTGATTTCGTGGCCATTGCACCTCCGAAGCCCTCGGAGGCGGAAAGCTATTGGAATGTCTGAGTCTGAGAACGAATTGAATCCTGTCGTTGAAGTTATTGCGCCGGAGCCCGTGGCCGAAGTCGCTGCCCCGAGCGAAGCCGCAGCGCCGGTGGAAGTTTCTGCGCCAATGGAAGCTGCTGCGCCGACGAATGGCTTTGGATTGCTGGCCCTTGAAGGGCGGCTGGTCGAAACCTTGTCGTCACTGGGTTACGAGCAGCCCACGCCGATTCAAGCCGAAACCATCCCCCTGCTCTTGTCGGGTCGCGATGTGCTGGGCCAAGCCCAAACCGGCACTGGTAAAACAGCCGCATTCGCATTGCCGATGATCCAGCGGATCGATGCAAGCATCCGTAAGGTGCAGGTGTTGGTCCTTGCGCCGACACGCGAGCTGGCCATTCAAGTCGCCGATGCTTTCGAGCGGTACGCCAAGGCATTTCCTAAGGTTCGCACGGCCGTGATTTACGGCGGCGCGGGCTACGATGCCCAATTGCGCCAGCTCAAGGCAGGCGCGCAAGTGGTGGTCGGAACGCCTGGTCGCGTGATGGACCACATGCGGCGCGGCTCGCTGCTACTCGATTCGCTGCGCGGGCTTGTTCTCGACGAAGCCGACGAAATGTTGCAAATGGGCTTTGCCGAGGACGTCGAGTGGATTTTGAGTCAGTCGCCCGCCGAACGGCAGATCGCCTTGTTTTCGGCAACGATGCCGCCGGCCATTCGCAAGATTGCCGAGACGCATCTTAAGGACCCGGCTCAGATCACGATCGCACAAAAGGCGGCCACCGCCGACACGATCGAGCAACGCTACGTCGTGGCCTCGACGCGCCATAAAGAAGCGACATTGGCCCGCATTCTGGAAGCAGAACCGATCGATGCCGCGATTGTTTTCGTGAAGACTCGCAGCAGCACCGAGCCGCTGGCCGACTATCTTTCGATGCAAGGACACCGCGCCGCGGCACTCAACGGCGACGTCGCTCAAAAGCAGCGAGAGCGGATCATCGAAGAGCTGCGGAGCGGCAAAATCGATATCGTGGTGGCCACCGACGTGGCGGCTCGCGGGCTCGACGTTCAGCGGATCAGCCACGTTTTCAACTACGATCTGCCGACCGACAGCGAGGCTTACGTTCACCGAATCGGCCGAACCGGCCGGGCCGGCCGCAGCGGGCAAGCGATTTTGTTCGTCCATCCCAAGGACCGGCGCAAGCTGCAAAACCTGGAACGCGCGACCCGCAAGAGGATCGAGCCGATGGAAATGCCGTCGGTCGGCGCCGTCAACGCCCGCCGCGTAGAAAAGTTCCACGCCAAAATCACGGCCGCGATGACTCACCGGACGACTGCTGAATTCGCCGCCATCGTCGAGCAGTACCGCGCGGCGAACAATGTTTCGATCGAATCGGTGGCCGCGGCGCTGGCAAGCTTGGTGAATCAAAGCCGGCCCTTGTTGGCAAAACAGGACGTTCAGCTTTCGAGCATGTCGCTCGATGGCGATAACCGCGCCAAACGCCGCGCCCGCGAGGCTGAACTTCGTGGTCCTCGCAGCGAATCGGCCCCTAGCCCGGCCCATCATGAACGCCGAGGCGATCGCAAAGAGCGCTACGGTTTCGAGGCCCCCTTGGAAAGCTCGCTTGAGGAAACTTTCGACGGTGACCTGGCAGAGGGATCGCCCGGCGACAGCGAGTATTTTCAATCGCTGTCACAAGGATTCGGCGGCGAAATGGAAACCTTCCGCATCGAAGTGGGTCACGCCCAGCAAGTGCGGCCCGGCAATATCGTAGGCGCGATTGCCAACGAAAGCGGGCTGGATAGCTCGGCGATTGGCCGGATCAGAATTTTCGACGAGTTCAGCACGGTCGACCTTCCCGCCGGCATGCCGCAGGAATTGCTGGCCAAGCTGCGTCGCGTGTGGGTCGCCGGGCGACAACTGCGAATTTCGCGGATGACCGGCGGATCGCGAGAGGGATTCGGCCGCTCGGAACGGCGTCCTCGAAATGACGGCCCTCGAAATGACGGTCCCCGAGGCGAGGGGCGTCCTTCGTTTGGAAAGCCGTTCAAGAAGCGTCCGCACGGCGAACGCGATTTCGGCGGCGGAAATCATCGCAAGAAACGGCAATTCAGCCGCTAGGTTTTCGTTGCCACTCGCCAGGCGGCCTGATTTTCAGGCTGCCTTGTCCACCTGGACAGGCCTGGGGCGAATTTGGTACGCTTAAAGATTACCTTGCGGTAAAGCTAGCTCTCGTATCTGGGTGCCTCATCCTGTGGGGCCTTCCCGATGGGTTTTGCCCGGAGTTGAGCCAAGCAAATTAACCGTTTCAAACGTGGCGCTCGTTAGAGGCGCTGTTTATTGGTGGTCTCGGGAGGCACGATGGTTCGGCTGATTGTTCGCGAAAAGGAAAGCATTCAGGAAGCGGTTCGCCGTTTCCGCAAGTTGGTGGAACGCTCGGGCATCAAGAAGGAAATGCGCCGCCGGGAATACTACGAAAAGCCCAGCGAGATCAAGCGCCGCGCCCGTCTCCGCGCCGAACGCCGTTCGCGCCGCGTTGTCTAACCATCGGTTTTGTTTGGGCGCCTAGACGGGCTTGCTCAAACTAAAGATCGGCAACAGGAGGCTCACTGCGATGCCTCCCACAACCACGCCCATGACCACGATCATGGCGGGTTCGATAATGGTGGTAGCCGTCTTGATGCTGGTTTCCACCTCGCGGTCGTAAAAGCCGCCTACTTTCTCAAGGACGGCATCGAGTCGCCCGGTCCGCTCTCCGGCGACGATCATTTGCACCAGCGTCGGCGGGATCAGTGCGTTGCCGCGGAGGGCATCGCCCAACTGCTCCCCTTCGATCACCTGGTCGAGTGCCCTCAGCCATACCTTGGCGTAAAGCGCATTTCCCGCGACGGCTGCCGTCAATCGAATGGCGTCGACCATCGACACGCCGGCCCGCAGCATGGACGCGAGCGTACAGATCGAGCGGCTCAAGGCGACTTTGCGGAACATCGGGCCTAAGATCGGCGCGTGGATCTTCGCGTAGTCGATCACGTGCTTGCCGTACTTCGATCGCACGAACCAGACCGTTGCCGCGACCGCGACCGCCGTTCCTACGATCCACCACACGCCGTGCTTTAGCATCGATTCCGAAACCGCCATCATGCAGCGCGTAGTGATGGGGAGCTTGGTTCCCCGCTTTTCGAACAGCGGCTGGAACTTCGGCATCACGTACGTGAGCAAAAACACGAGCACGCCAACGGCGACCACCACCATCACCGCGGGATAGGTGAGTGCTCCGCGGACTTTTTGCCGCGTATCGATTTCGCTACGCAGCGAATTGGCCAGCCGTTCCAAAAGCGGTCCGAGTTGGCCCGACTTCTCGCTGGCCCGGACCAGTGCGATGTACGTTTCGTCGAAGTACTTGGGAAAGGCCGCCAGGGCATGCGAAAAGTCTTCGCCGGTTTCGATCTTCGCCTTGAGCTGCGAGATCAGGTCTTTCACGGCGGCGTTGGTTTCGTTCTCGGCGAGCGTATCGAGCGCCGAGGCGAGCGGAATCCCGGTATCGATCATCACCGAGAGCTGTGCTGTGAAGTACGAGATTTCGGTCCGGCCGACGCCCGGCGAAAGAAATGGGATCGCCGAGCCGGCTTCTTCCTCTTCAATCGAAACGACGCTCAGGCCTTGCTTTCGCAGCGTATCGCGCGCGGCATCGAGCGAAGGCGATTCGATTTCGCCATCAATCTCGGTTCCCAAATAGTCGCGTGCCGCGTAAGTGAATTGCACAGTCGGTTCTCGATATCAGTGGGCGTGCCAATGGACACGCTGAAAAATCCTTAGGAGGTGGCCGACGCTGCCGGTTCCGCTGCTTCGCCTTCGGCCAAGGCGCTTGCCCCCAGCAGTTCGGTGGCGATCTGCATCATCTCGTCGACGGTGGTCATCCCTTCGCGGACTTTTCGCATGCCGTCGGTGAACAGCGTGATCATCCCCTGCTGTTCACCCATTTTGCGAAGTTGCGGCGAGGCGACTGCCGAGACAATCGCATCGCGGATTTCGTCGTTGATGGGGAATAGTTCGTGAATGCCGAGCCGCCCCGAGTAGCCGGTGTTGCGGCAACGTTTGCAACCGGCGCCGCGCGAGAACGTTTCGTGATTGACGCCCATCCGTTGCAGCGTGCGGCGGATGTTCTTCGCCGGCGTAAAGGGCTGACGGCACTTAGGGCAAATTCGCCGGACCAGCCGTTGGGCCAGAACGACATTCAAGGCGGCGCCGATCAAATAGGGTTCGACACCCATGTTGATCAGCCGCGTTACCGCGCTGGGTGCGTCGTTGGTGTGCAGTGTGCTGAACACCAAGTGGCCGGTGAGCGCCGCTTGGATCGCGGTGCGGGCGGTTTCCTCGTCGCGGATTTCGCCGAGCATGATCACGTCCGGGTCTTGCCGCAGCAAAGTTCGCAGGACCTTCGAGAAGGTGAGGCCGATCTTCTCTTGCACCTGAAACTGGTTGATCAGCGGCAGGTTGTATTCGATGGGGTCTTCGACCGTGCAGACGTTCACTTCCATAGACGCGATGTCGGCCAGCGCGGCATAGAGCGTGGTCGTTTTACCGCTACCCGTCGGACCGGTGACTAGGTTGATCCCGTTGGGGGCCTGGATGCAGCGCTGGAATCCCGAGAGGATGTCGCCTGCGAAACCTAGATCGCGCAAGTTGAGCGAGACGCTCTTGGTATCGAGAATCCGGATTACCGTCTTTTCGCCGCGGCTGCCGGGAAAGGTGCTGACCCGCAAGTCGATGCGGCGCGAATCGAGCATCACGTGCACGCGGCCGTCCTGCGGGAGACGTCGCTCGCTGATATCGAGGTTCGCCATGATCTTGATGCGGCTCGTCACGGCGTTGATGAGATGGATTGGAATCTCCATCGCCTTGTGCAGCACGCCGTCGATCCGGCAGCGCACGCGAACACATCGCTCCGCGGGCTCGATGTGGATGTCGCTGGCCCCTTCTTTGACGCCGTTGTAAATCAGGTAGTTCACCAAGCGAATCACCGGCGAGTGGCCCGCATCGGCCGAATCGCCAATGTTGTCGATTGTTTGCTCGATGAGCTTGATGTCGCCTTGGCCGTTCTCGTCGATCAGGTCGTCGAGAACGAAGGCCTTGGCGTCGGGCAACGTCGCCAGCATCCGGCGGACGTCTTTGACGGTGGTCGCCACCACCTGGACGAGCATCCCGGTCATCCGGGCGACTTCGTCGTTGATGTACAGGTTGGCTGGATCGGTTACGGCCAGAACCAAGCGGCTCTGGAACTGAAACAGCGGGAAGACGAGGAACTTTTCGATGAACTCGCGCGGCAGGACGCCCACGATTTTCGGGTCGGCCAGGCGAGGTTCGAGTTTGGCGAATGGGATGCCGAACTCGGCGGCCAGTCCTTCGGTGATATGGTCGTCGGAGCACAGTCCGAGTTCGACCAGAACTTCGCCGAGGAGCTTACCTTTAGCGTTGGCTCGTTGGTAGTCGAGCGCCTGCTGGAGCTGCTCGAGAGAAATAATCCCCCGCTCAACCAGCGAGTTACCCAGCCGTTTCGGCATTCGCGTGGCGGTCATGGCGGGTCACAAGTTGCTGATGTGGAGGGGAACGGCAAAACAAAAGGGCGCGTTAGTGGAAGCTCTGGACGGCATCGACCACGCATTCGAACACTTCGATCTGCTGGTCGAGGCCGGTGATTTCAAAAATCTTGCGATTGACGGCGTTGCTCGAGCTGACCTTCAAGTCGCCAAGATCGTTGCGAAGTCTTTCTTGGATGCTCAATAGCAACTCGAGGCCGGAGCTATCGATGTTCTCCGTTCCATCGATATCGAGCACCACGCAGGCCTTGTCGCAGTTCTGGAAGAACTCGTTCAGCCGCGCGGGCGGATCTTCGCTGATTTCCTCCGGCGCGTGGACCACCAGCACGTTGCCGAAGATTTCGGTAGGCAGCATGTTTGGACTCCTGGCAGCGACTGGCTACGAAGCAGTCTCGGGCAACGGGCAATCCAAAGCGCGCGTTCCCGCCAGCAGCGACTCGACTGCCGCGAGCAAGGCGCGGGGGCTGAAGGGCTTTTCCATGACGAGCTGGATCAGGCCTTGTCGCTTGAGTTCGTCCTTGGGTAGCTCGTGCGACTTGCCGGTCAGCATGATGATCGGAATATTGCGGGTCCGATCGCGCTCGCGAATGCGACGCGCCAGGTCGAGCCCCGACATCCGCGGCATCTGGCAGTCGGTTACCACGATCGCCGGCGGGTTGGCCTCGATCAGTTCCCAAGCCGATTGGCCGTCGAAAGCCGAGACGACGTCGTAGCCGCGGCTTTTGAGTTTGATTTCCGATGCGCGGAGGATGTGGACTTCGTCGTCGCAGATTACCACTCGAGTTCGCATAGTTCTTCTCCTTAACCGCGGCTGACGCGGGGCAGCACGACGCGAAACGTGCTCCCCTTGCCAAGTTCGCTTTCGACTTCGATCCGGCCGCCGTGTACGTCTTCGACAATGTGCTTGACCAGCGGCAGCCCCAGGCCGGTGCCGGGGGCCATCTCGCGGTCCTTCGCCACGCGATAGAACCGCTCGAACACCTTCACGCGGTCTTCGGGGCTGAGCCCCATTCCGGTGTCGGCGACTTCGAACGAAACGGTTCCCTCGTCCAGCCGGCTGCGAAGGATCACTTTGCCGTTGTCGGGCGTGTATTTCACCGCGTTGGAGAGCAAGTTGATTGCCGCTTGCATCAACGTGTCTTTGTCCGCGTATATGGCCAGGTACATCGGGCTCAGCTCTTCGGCTAGCGTGATTTGCTTGGCCGTGGCGCTGGGTTTGGTTGCTTCGAAGGCGCCGCGGAGGACATCGTTGAGCGAGAGCTCCGCTTTGTTGACGTTCACGACGCCGGCTTCGATCCGCGCGATGTTGAGCAGGTTCAGCACCAATCGATGCAGGCGATCGGTCTGGCTCAAGATGACGCGGGTATACTCATCGCGCGAGGCTTCGTCCTCCGGCCCGTCCGACAAGAGTTCCGCGTAAGCGCGGATGCTCGTGAGGGGAGCCTTCATTTCGTGGCTGGCCGCCGATACGAATTCGGCATTTCGCTTTTGGATGGTCTTCAGGGCCGAGTTATCGGTCATGCCGACCACGGCCGCCGTCGGCGATTTGCCATCGCTTCCCGCGGGGGCTTGGCCGTACGAAATTGTCTTGGCGTAGGCTTTCCATTCGCGAAGGCTCTCGCCCGTGCCGGTGGCCAAGTCGATCGTTTTGGCCGTTCCTGGAGTGCGCTTGCGCACTTCCAGCAATAAGTTTGCCAGCGACGGCTGCGACACCACTTCGCGGCACGGCTTGCCGACGCGAGACTCGTCGATTGCCAAGACTTCGCGGGCGACGATGTTGGCCAGTACCAAATTCTCGGTGGTATCAATTTCCACGACGGGAAAGGGAATGGCATCGATCACTTCGCGCAGACGGTCGCGTTCGGCGGCGATCCGCCGCATCCGCAGGTCGGCCGCCGATCGGCTATGTTCCAAATCGCTAATATCGCGCGATGCGCTGCCAAGGGACTCGACAATCTCGCTGCGAACCGCGTCGAGCGGCGAATTGTTTAGCGGAGACTCGGAGAGATCCTCGCGATTTCGCAGGGCTTCCAGCGAGCGCCGGATATCGCGGGTGAACTCGCCGATGACGTTTTGCTGGTAGGCAATGCTCGACGCAACGGTGGCCACCAAACAGATGCACGCCATGCCGGCCAAACCCCAACGGGCGATGCCCCACTTGTCGCCCGCGAACGACATCGCGGCGACCAGCATGCATGTAACGGCGGCCATCACGTACGGTGTCTGGCTGCGATAACGACTTGGAAGAACGTTCAACATTCGAATCAAGTGATGCGGGAATGCGGCTAAGGTTGCTCAACCGTAGGTCGAGATAACAGGGCCGTCCAACGCTCCACCGGTGCCGCGTGTATCACCGGGTGCGGACCTGCCGGTTGTTCCGGTTGTAGGGGGATTCACCGCGGAGACCCGGAGAGACCGGAGTCGGGCAAGAAAGGCCCAGAATTCTACGGCAAGTGAATCAACAATTCATTATTAATTGATTGATGATGTTTGATTTGTGAAGTGTGATTCGTTTTATCGGAGTGGAGTGCCTGGTGCCGGAGCGCTGGTTCCTGGGGCACTTATGGCTGGGGTGTTAGGTGCCGGTGCGGCTCGTCGCGACGTGGATGGAAACTCCCTTGGCGGGAGTGGTTCGGCGGGAGTCCGGGGTGGTTCGGCGGGAGTACCCGTGTCGAAGCCTCGGTTGGGCCGTGGGCGGACGGGGGTGAACCGGAGTGTGGGAACGCCAGGGTCGTCCGCGGTATTGTGGAGACTTCCCTCGAACGTGCCGTGGTACTGCTCTTTCCAGGGCTGTGACCCAGTGTGGTCGACGCCGTGCCCCAACAGGCCTTGGTGCAAGTAGGCGTGCTGCGATTCGTGGGGATAGGCCGCGTCGGCGATTTCTGCCCGCAGGTTCGCTGCTTCGCGGTTCATCGAGTCGTGATGAATCGCCGCGTTCACGTGCTTCATGGCCGATTCGCAGTCGCCAGCGGCCCACGCGGCGCGGGCCTTTCGCAACCACTTTTGGCTCAGGACGCGGCGCTGCGTCCAATCGAGCTTGTCGAAGTAAACGCCTTGGCGGCGGCGGAATTCCTGTTCGCGTGCGACTCCTTCTTCGGTCGCACATTCCTCTTGAACCAGCCGTGGCGTTACGACAATCAAAAGTTCGCTTTTGCTAACTGTGGTGGTGCGCTGCCGGAACAGGCCGCCAACGTAGGGAATGTCGCCTAGCAGCGGCAATTGTTTGGTGTTCGTTCCCAGGTCCTCGCGCATCAGCCCGCCGAGGATGACGGTGTTGCCATCGCGGCACATCACGTTGGTGGTAACTTGCGTGACGGCCTTGTTTGGCAGCGTCAGATTGCCTTGAATGCGGACTTGTCCGGTCGAGAGTTCCGGATGCAGTTCCATCCGAATCGTTCCATCGGAAGAGATGAAAGGGCGCAAGCGAAGTAGCGTGCCGACATCCAGGAACTGGATGCTCTGTGTCGACGACGTTTCGGTCACGGTGGTGCTAACGAAGCCCAATCGCTCGCCGATTTGAATTTCGGCCCGCTGCTTGTTCAAGCACATCAAGCGGGGCGAAGCGATGACATTGGTTTCACCGATGGATTCTAGAGCTTCGATGAGCCCACCGAGGCTGCTATCGAGATAGCCGATCTTCAAACCGCCATCGGCAAAGCTAACCGTGTCGAGCCCTGCCGCTGGAGTGCCGGACGCCAGTCGTAGAGTACCAACGTCGCGCAGCGCTTGGAAGTTGACGCCTAACTTGTGGGTGTCGTCGAGCTTGACGCTCAGGATGGTCGACTCGATTTCGACTTGCCGCGGTTTGCGGTCGACTTCGGCGACAATCTGGTCGATCTCGCACAGGACCGATTCGTAGTCGCGCACCAAAAGGCAGTCCTGACCTGCATTTGAATCTCCACCGGTTTTGACCTGATCGGAAGGGATATCGATATCGGCGGCCCTGGTGATCGTCGATCTGCCGACCTTCTGCGAGAGAAGCGAAGTAATGAGATTCTGGAGCTCTGCAGCTTTGACGTAGTTGGGCTGGTAGACGCGGGTTGAAAGGATATCTTGCGATTCGTCGAGTTGCTCGAAGTCGTCGGGACTGCCGACGTACAGGAAGGCCCCTTCCTGCCGGGCGGCGAGACCCGCTGATTTCAGGATTGCTGCTAACCCTTCCTCCAGTTCGACGCCTTGGAGTGATGCCGAAACGTTTCCGTTCACCGTGGGGCTGGCAAGAATATTCAAATTGCCTTGCTGGCTGAACATTTCCAGCACGTCGCGGATCGGCGTGTCCTTGAGGACAATGGTCAGCCGATCTTCGTCATCTTTGTGAAAGGTGATTGGACGGGAGCCTTTGACGCTACGGGGCGCCGCGGTTCGCGAAGGGGGAGCCGGTCGCGAAGGGGGAGTCGGCCGCGAACTGGGCGGTGGCTCGTACGAAGGTGCGGGGTCCTCGTCTTGGTCGGTAATCGTGTGGACGTTTTGCGAACGGACGCGTTCGCGATATCCCTCGACTAGATCTTCAAGGCGTCCACGGCGCGGCGCTGGTTCTTCGTCTTCGATGGGAGGGGGCAATTTCTGAGGACGACGAACCGAACTGTCGTCGTCCGAGGCATCGTCAAGCGGCTCAGCGACCGCCGTGGTCAGGCGGATAAACGGCCGCTCGTTCGCTTCGTGCTCATCTTGGCCTTGGAACTTGCTGGAACGGGCATGTCGAACCAGAACCAAGCCGTCGCTGTGGCCTTTCGGTAATCGTCGGGGAGCACGCTCGACGGCAGAGGGTGGGAAAGATTCGCCCTCAGAAGACTCGGACGAAACAATGTCGGACGCGGTCGTTTCGAGGCGATTCTCTTTGCTCGCCGAGCCGGCCACGATGGCCACAGCCACTGCGACGCCAAAGGCGGCGCAAAGCAAAGCGCGCGATCGAGAGATTGCCAACATGGCCGGTCCTTGGCCCTTGTTTCACCGCGAGTTGTCAATTTGCCGTTGAAGGCCTACTGGGTCGCGACTTGGGGAATGAATAGTTCGAAGGAGTATTGCCCATGTGCCAGCACGACGCGCCGCGGCTCGATCGACTTCACGATTACCGCGGCCCCTTGTGCTGTTTGCAACGTCTCGCCTTCTCGATAAATCCGTCCGTTAATGTGCGCTAGTTTTCGTTTCGTTCCGCACGTGGTCGCCGTCAACGTCCAGTCGGTGGGCGGTTCAAACATCACCACTTGTTCAACAGGCTCGCTCTCTTGTTCCATCTTGGCTTTGGTTGCGAGCTCCTCGGCGCGCATTCGTTCGTTAAACTCGTTCAGGTGGCGCGTTCTGACAAAAGGGCTTCGCATTTCGTCTGGCCATCGCACGCTTGTTGCCAGCAGGTCGGTTTTTCGCGACTCGATCGTCTTGAGCCAATCCGCCAGCGAATTTCGTGTCGCTAACGCCTGGTTGGTGGACGCCGTCGGGGAAGTTGCCGTCACGGAAGGTAGCGGTGCCGTCGTATCGGGAGCCGAGGCGATCGCTGCCCCACTCCTGGGCTTTATCCATTTCGAAACCAAAGGCGCCCAAAAAATGACTGCCAGCAACAGTCCGCCGCCGAGCGCAGCCGCTTTGGCGGGACTTGCTTTCAGTTCCTTTTGGACTTTCTTAAGCCACTTGGATGCAGCCACGGTAAGCTAACCTCCGCCTTGCCAATGCAGGGCGTCTCATGATTATCGGTTGGCGTTAGGGTCCGCCTGATCGGAAAGGTTTACGCCGCCATCAAAAACTAACATTTCCAGCTGGCACTCCAGGTGTTCTGGGTGATCGAGCAAATCTCGAGATGGCGCCACCACGAGTTCGGTGCACCACGACTTCGCCGGGAGCTGCTCGATTTCGTGGAGAAACGATTGCAATGCTGCCATGGAACCATGGCCCTTGATCTTCAAGGGCGTACGGTGAAGCGACTGCATCGAATGCCTGGCACCTGGTGTCAGCTCGGATAGTTCCACGCCGCCATCGGTGGCGCATCGCGTTACGGCGTCGAACAGCTTGGGGCCGTGGAACGCCCGCGAGTGATGCCGCCAGGTTTCGCATAGGTTCTGGGCCACCGCGAGTTGGTCTTCGCTCGAGCGCAATCCTTGGACAAGCAGTTCCGATTCGACGATGGCCCGTTCGTCGACCATCCGCTTGGTACGCAAATGGTTGATGGTGCGTTGAGCCGGTAGGAATACGAACAAACCGTACAAAACGACGACGGCTGCTCCGATCCCGGTGATCGCCGTGTGGCTCAGGCCACGGTCTGAAACGCTCATGAACGTGTCCCCTTTGTGGCGGTCTGGCTTGATGTTGGCGTCTCGGCGCCGGCACTCGCGGTCGCAGGCGAAGCGGCGTGGGACTGTTCCGGCGAGAACCCCGATTGTCCGTAACCCGAACGCACCGAGGCCTCGATCAGAAAGTCCCAGGCGCGCTCGCCGCCTGGTGCGGGCGACGCAACCAAGGAGACAAGCCTGGGGTGCTCCACAACGGTGTCGCTCTCGAGGCGTGCCACGTAGTCGTACAAATCGCCTCGCGACTCGGTTTGGCCGCGCAAGGTGATTTTTGCGCGGGCGCCGTCGTAGGTGGTTCTCAGGTGCTGCAAGTCCGCGGCGGCCGCACCGCGTTGAACCGCCGGCGCTGCCGTTTCGCTGGGAGCAGCGACGTTATTCGCATTGCGGATGATGCGCAATTCGTCGAACGAGAGCGTCGAGGGAACACGCGTCGCCAGCGAATGGAGGATTCGGGTGGTAGGCCAAGGGTGATCGAGAAAAACGATCAATTCGAGGTGTTCGGCGCTGTCGCGAGATTTCTCCGACAACACCTGATGACGGGTGCGGGTTTGCTGGGCCTCGACCAACCGCTTGTTCGTTTCAGCCGTGGCCGAACGTTCGACAGCGAGCCACGTACGCTGGGCGGCGTGAATGCCTGCCAGGCATGCGGCGAGCATTCCGATGACCGCGATGCGGACGCGGTTGCGGACGCGATTCGCCCGGCGTTGCCGGTATCCGGCGGGTAGGAAGTCGATCGATTTCACGCTAGTTCCTCCCGGAAAGCGAGGCCGGTGGCGACATCCCACACGCTGCGGCGGGGATCGTTCGGCGCGGTTTCCAGTGCGCGGAAGGGATCGCTGAGTGTGCTCGGAAGGTTAAGGGCTTCGCCGAAGGCGACGGCCATTTCGGCCGTTGCTTCGCCGCCGCCGATCAGTAATTGAGTTACCGCGCGACCCCGGAAAGCGACGTTGTGGTAACGCAGGCACAGGAGCAGTTCCTGGGAGATCCGCTCGTACGCTGCTTCGAGCGCCTCGGAAATCGCTTGAACGATTTCCGGATCGCGACGATCCGCACGACGATCGCTTTCCTGACGCCGCATTTTCGCGGCCGCTGCCAGCGGCATTTCCAGATGTCGCGACAATTCTTCGTCGAACGTGCGGCCGCCGACATCCAGGTACTTCACCATGAGCGGATCGGTACCCATCGCGACGGCGATCATGGTGTGGCCGTAGCCCACGTTGACCATCATCACGCGGGCGTCCTGGTCCGATTCGCGTCGCATTTGCGCAGCTCCGGCCCTGATCATTGCCAATGGTTCGACATCAATGGCGATTGGTTCCCAGCCGGCTTTTTCGGCCACGTCGACGAGCTGCTGCAGCTTGTCGCGAGGCACGGCGAAAACGATTGTTTCGCTCTGCGATTGCTCACCCGTGCGGATTTCGCCTGCTTCGACAAACCGAAGTTCGGCGTCGGCAATGGGGAAAGGCAACCGCGAGGCGACTTCCTGGATGACCAGTCGCTGGACGTCGGTCCCTTCCGATTTTGGGACGCGGATGTTTTGCACCCACAGATCCCGGCGCGATATGCACAGGACGACGTCGCGGCCGCGAAAGTGGCGCCGTTCCCGGGCTTGTTTTAAGGCAGCGACCAAGTCGGCGGGCTCGGGATGGTTGGCAATGTCGACCCGGTAGCACTCGTGGACGCGCTTCCGTCCTTCCAACTGCACCAACTTGAGGGATCGCTCCCCAAGGTCGAGCCCCACCGGGCCGCAGTGCGTTCGTGTCAATAAATCGATCATGTTGGAATTTACGGTTGGCGGTTGAAACTTAAGGTGCGGTGGACGTGGGGATGCCGACGTCAACCAGTCCGGTCGTGGCGTTGATGGTCAAGCCGATGTAGGCGCGGCCACCACCGTTGCCGGCGGCGATCCAGACCTCAGAAGGGTCCGCCGCCGTGGTGTTCCCCAACGGGTTGAACTCGATGGTCGTGGTATCGGTCGGCGATCCCCCCGCACGCGTGAGAACACGGGCGAAACCCGTCGACGACATGCTGCCGGGCAGCTTGCGGAGGTACGTCACTTGATCGGTGGCTGAAGCGGACGGCACGCCGGTAGGCGGCGCGGGCAACGTGTTCAGCGCCGAATTCGCGCCCGTGTGCGTGAGCGTGTAGGTATGGTTCGTGGTGTCGAACGTGATGGTGTACTTGCTGCCACGACTGACGGCCAGGCTTCGCACGTAAGCAAGATCGCTGGCTACGGCGTTGGCAATTTGCGTGAGAGAGGAGTCGACCTGCGGATCGGCCGTGACAAGCGCCGCGGCTACAACAATCGACATGATGAGAAGAACAAGCAGAACCTCAACGAGCGAAAGTCCCCGGCGCGCTTGCGGGCGCGAGGAGAATCGAGGCTCAGCGTCTTCCCTTGGACTTGTCACCGGCTGGTTCCAGCAACTTCCTGAACAGGTCGTTTTGCTCTTTCAACAAGGCCTTGATCTCGCGCAGTTCGCGAATCATCTCGTTGCGCTGTGCGACGGCGTTGTTAAAAGGAGGGGCGTTTTCCTCGTCGGCCGACAAGGCCCCCCAAAAACCTAGCACGCCCCCCACTGCCAGCATGGTGGTTACGACGAAACCGATGCGTACGCTGCGCGACATGGTTGTTCCCAATGGATGGGTTGTATCGGTTAGGGATTCTCACGGAAGCTGATCAGCCGCCACCGGAGACCGCCGCTATCGGACGAGCCAGCACCGTACACCGGCTGCGAAAAGTCGGGGACGAGATTATCGACGGTACCCGTGTTGGGCGCGAAGACGAGTTTTGGGACCGGTGATAGCAGTCGCGGCGACGAGGCAAGCCAAAGGGCATAGCTAGGTTGCCCCAAAAACCGCTGAAAGTTCCAGCTATTGAGATAATTGTCCCAAGTCGTCGATGAAGTTGGCCAACTTGAATTCGCCGGCGTTCCAAAAGTCCCGCAGCTGAGTTGCCCGGTCATGGTGAAATCGGTCGAATTGCTGGCTGCTGAGATCGAAAACACTCCGCCAGCGACGATCGATCCGGAAACGGTCAGTTGTTGCCCGTCGCCCACGGTGATGTCGTCGCCGGCAACCAAGGCCGGGTACGCGATCGATCGTCCCGAGAGCCCCGGCAAAGTCACGGCATTGACCGTGATATTCTGTTTATCGCCCGCAGTCGCTACGCCAATATCGCCGCTGCCCGCCAGATTGATAAGAGTTCCGTTGATGGTGATGGCATCCTTGAGCGTGATCGACGATTGGTTTACGTAGAAAATGCCCAAAGGATTGGTGGCGGGATCGGCTGCAAATGTCTGGCTGTTCACTTGCGGGTTGGACCCCGGAATCAGGACGGGGGTGTACTGCGGCCCGCCGGGGTAGAGTCGATAGGTTCCCAGTGAACTGGGCGTACTGAAGGGAGCGGTACCCAGTCCCAACTGGTCGGTCGTGTTGATGCCCAGGTTGGTTTCGACGTTGCCCGAGTTCGTCAGATTCAAGAGTGCCGGCCAGGTGAGTTGTCCGGTAACGAAGCGGTATTCTTGCCCTCCGCTGGCTAAGTTTTTGAGCGACGAGAACCAAGTGCTTTTGGACGATCCCGTGGGATAACTGGGGTTGAGATTCAGCACTCCACCGATCCGCATGTCTCCTTGCACTTGCATGGGCATGTGGATCGTTGTGCCGCCCAGGCTCCAGTGGTAAACCGTGTGACTAAAGTTGAACTTCGCCGGATTGATTTTGCGTGGCACTAACTCGACCACCGACCGGACAACGTAGGTCTGAAATCCGGTTCCTCCGCCCAGCGATTGTTTGCCCGTCGAGGTTACCGTCACGCGAAAAGGCAGCCTCGAGTAGTTGGGGCTTCCCGTTGAAAGATCGGGATCACCCGACGCAAAGGTGGTCGTGTACGAGGAGCCGTCGGCGAACGCACCATTGATCGAAGAGTTGACCCCGCCCCAGGTGCTTTCCGACATGGCGCGCATGCCCGCGGCCAGGCCTGTGAGCGCTGCGTGACGAGCGCCCACGTCGGCTGCGTGATTCTGTTGAACCGCGGCAAGCATGGTTTGCTCGCGCATGAGGGCGAAGGCGGTTCCCAGCGCCGCGGCCAAAAGTAGCAGGACTATGATCAGAGCAAAGGCGCGCCGGCGGCGGATTCGCATCACGGAAGCACCTCGTAATTCCGCGCCGCCGATCCGAAGATAGGAATGAATTCGGTCGAAACCGAGGCGTTAATCGAGAATTGCAGCTCGAATTGGCAGGCGACGGATCGCACGCCCGCCTTGCTGCTGAACATATCCAGCGGCCAATTCATCGAATCCCAGTCGAGCGTCCCTGCGCGGTAATTTGCAATCGCCGAATCGGTTGGCGCAGCGATCCTATTGAATCGTATGCACCCGCGCGTCGTACCCGTTGCACCTGCTGGATGCGCGGTTCGGAGCTTGTCTGAGATCACCGTGAGCTGGCCTGACTGCCACATGGTAAGCAGGGTTGCCGTCCAACCCGCCGTATCGGTGTAGTCGGGGCACGGGGTGGCGGTGCTATGACGCAATTCCACCAACCGATTTGGGTTCGATGGATCGGGCCCAATCACCACCAGTTCGCCGACTGTTGGTTTGCCCGTTGGGTTCGTGGGGGTGTTGCTGGGGCGCCACACAATCAAAACGTCGGGATACTTGTACGATCCCACCGTCGTATCGAAGATACGGAACCCGGGAAAAGACTCGGTGACATACGCCTGGCGAATGTGGTCTTGGATTCGTAAGGCGGCCACTTGACCGTGTTGCAACGTTTCGGAGCGGTTGCGCGAGACGGTATCCATCGTTGTGATGGACGAAGTGATGCCCACGAATCCGGCCATGACGATGGCACTGATCGCAATCGTCATCAAGAGTTCGACGAGTGTCAGCGCGCGGCGATTGCGGACCGGCACCAAGGCGCGGTCGCGCTGAAACAAACTACAAGTTGGACGGGACATACGAGATGACTCGTCGACGGTTGGCCAAGGTCACCCAGGAGCCATCGGAGCGCAGTTGCTCGACGAAGACTTCACAGCAACGATAGCTCGTGCCATAGCCGGTTATTTCCGTCGTCAAGTCGTTGGGCGAAACAAAGTAAACGCGGATTCGTTGCCGCCATTTGCCGAAATAACCGGACGGAATGGCAAAAGCCGGATCACGCGAGCCGCCAACGTCGTTTCCTCGCCCCAACTCCTCACCATAGATTCCTTGCGGAGGGGATTTGCTGAGGTTGTAAAAGTCGTCCGTATCGTCATAAAGCGAACGGCCCGCACCCGCTTGCTCGGTGGAGTTGGCGCCAAAGGCCAGGCTGTAAGCCGACGCGGAGTCGACCGCGTACTTTTCCGCCATCACCTCATCGAGCATTTGCTGGGCGATGCCGTCGGCGATGGTGTTCGCCACCGCATCGTTGGTGGTGAGCAGCGATGACGTCGCTACGGTCGCTAAAGCCGCCACAGCCAGTGCCGTGATCGCGATCGCCACCATCGCTTCGACGATCGAAAACGCGGGGCGCTTTGACCTGTTTTCGCGGTGCGATCGTAGCGGTCGTATCGACATGCGACGGTCTGCTTGTGGCAAGAAATAAAAAGACGCGGTGAGGTCCCCTCTGGCTCCTAGCCATCCCCACCGCGTCACAAGGCCGAAACCCCTCCCCGAGGTCCCGACCCGAACGAAACCTAGTACGCCTTGGGTCCGAGTCAAAAAAATGAGCCCGCCAGGAGGTGGGAATTGCGGTGTCTCCCCAGCGGCTGCCGGAACAATCCGAACCCTGTTGTCGCAAGTCAACGTTCGGCCGAGCGGCTTGTCGCAAGGCGACAACCAACGTGGGGCGGCCGCGTCAAAAAAGAGGGCTTCGATCAGTCTGCGCTGATTCAAAAACAGGCGCGAGGTTTTGCGTAAAGAGTTGTCCGACCCAGGCTCTCATTCAATCCAGGCTGTTATTCAATCCAGTCCAGCGCAACATCCATTGCGATTGCCGAGTGGGTGAGCGCTCCGCAACTGATGCGGTCGACGCCGCTTTCGGCGATTGCCTTGATCGTTTCCAATCGCACGTTGCCGGAGGCCTCGAGCTCGACGCTGGGGGCCATCTGGTCGCGAATCGCAACTGCCTCCGTCAACTGGGGCGGACGCATGTTATCGAGCAACACGATGTCGGGCGTTTCGGGCAATACTTGCCGCAATTGATCGAGCGAATCGACTTCGACTTCCACAATCATCGGCAGTGAATCGGCGCTAGTCATGTCGCGACGCAGCTTTTGATCCGCGACAAATCCTTTCGCGTGGCGTACGGCCTCGGCGGGTGTGAATCCCCCCTCCCCTGCTCCTTGTTGCGCGATATCACGTTGCGCGATATCACGTTTGGCAAAGTGCTGGCGACCCAATGCTAGGTGGTTGTCTTTGATCAAGATCGCGTCGAACAACCCGGTGCGATGATTGGTTCCGCCGCCGCAGCGCACCGCAAATTTTTCCAATCGCCGCCAGCCGGGGGTCGTTTTTCGTGTGTCGTACAGCCGTGCTTTGGTCCCTTTGATCTCGGCGACGTAGCGGGCCGTAAGCGAGGCGATACCTGACAGCCGTCCCAGGAAGTTCAAGATCGGGCGCTCGGCCGTCAACAAGTCGCGGGCGTGGCCGCGGAGCGTCCCCAGGATGTCTCCCTTTTTGACCGAAGTTCCGTCGACGACCCGCGCGGTGAATTCGGCATCGATGTCCATTTCGTCGAGAACGAGTTTCGCGACCTCGATTCCGCAGACCACGCCGTCCTGCCTGGCGACGATGTGAGCTCCGGCCATGGCCTCGCGAGGTACCAGGGATACGGTCGTCCAGTCGTAGCCGCGATCGAGGTCTTCCCGCACTGCCAGGCGGATGATGTGGCGGCAGTCGTCCACGAGTTCGGGCGACCAGGCCATTTGGTTGAATTCGACGGTCATTTTCCTATCGCTTTGACGATTCGCAAAAACAATTGGCGTGAGGCTTGCCTCCGCGCTATCATAGCGACTTTCCCTTCTTCGAAGACGATCCGCATTCCCGGCCATGTCCGTTTCCTCACCCAACGAGAAAGCGAAGAGCGAGCCGCCGAGCGCCGAACCGTGGCCGGCGCTGTTGTGGACACTTCGCCCCAACGATCAACTTGTGGCGGCGTTGGTGACGCTTTTCAGCCTGGTCTTCATCGTGGGGAGTTGGTTCTACCGCGGCGGGCACCGCGGGCAATTGATCGACATCGAGCGCGCCTCCCCGCAGGTTGTTCAGTTTCAGCTGGATATCAACGAAGCCGACTGGCCCGAACTCTCGGTGCTGCCGGAAATCGGCGAGACCCTGGCCAAGCGTATTATTGAAACCCGCAAATCTCGCGGCCCGTTTTCCGGCATCGAAGACTTGCGGCGTGTGCGCGGAATTGGTCCGCGCACGCTGGAACGAATCCGCCCGTTCCTCGCGCCTTTCCCCGACCTGAAAAACACGGCTGGCGAAGCGGATCTCGAACCGAGCAAGAGCTAGCGGCCGCTCGTTGTGATGGGAGAAGTCGGTCCTTTTTCTGCCGAATCGGGTAGAATAACAGTCTTGCGCACGTGGCCATCGACCTGCCTTGGGAGTGAAGCGTGGATTTTCAACTGCACAGTCCGTGGCCACCGTCGGGCGACCAACCGCAGGCGATCGAGCAACTCTCCGCTGGCTTTCTAGGTGGTCGAAAGGCTCAGGTCCTGTTGGGCGTAACGGGCTCGGGCAAGACCTTCACGATGGCCAATGTCATTCAGCGATTGGCCAAGCCCACGCTGGTGATTTCGCACAACAAAACGCTCGCCGCGCAGCTCTACAGCGAGTTCAAGGAGTTCTTCCCCAAAAACGCGGTCCACTATTTCGTCAGCTACTACGACTATTACCAGCCCGAAGCGTACATCCCGCAGCGCGACATCTACATCGAGAAAGATGCGTCGATCAATCAGGAACTCGATCGCTTGCGACTTGCAGCGACGAGTGCCCTGGCGACGCGAAACGATTGCGTGATCATCGCCAGCGTTTCTTCGATCTACGGTTTGGGCAGCCCCAAAGACTACATGGCGATGATGGTCGGGCTGCAAAAAGGGCAGAACATCGACCGCGACGAGATGCTCACCAAGCTGGTGAACATCCAGTACGACCGCAACGACGTTGCATTCGAGCGGGGTAAATTCCGCGTCCGTGGCGACGTGGTCGAAGTTTGGCCCAGCTACGAGGAGTTCGCCTATCGGATCGAGTTCTGGGGAGACGAGGTCGAGAAGCTCTCGTTCGTGAATCCGATCTCAGGCGAGACGATCCTCAACCAGAACAACCTCTATATCTATCCCGCGAAACACTATGTGATGCCGCAGGAGCGGATTGATGCGGCCATTGGTTCGATTCGCGCCGAACTCGATGAGCGGCTCGAGATTCTCCGCCAGCAAGGCAAGCTCCTGGAAGCTCAACGGCTGAGCGCTCGCTCGCGGTTCGATATCGAAATGATGATGGAAACGGGCTCGTGCCCGGGAATCGAAAACTACAGCCGCCACCTCGCGGGCAAGAAGCCTGGCGAAGCTCCCGATACGTTGTACGACTACTTTCCCAAAGACTTTTTGCTGGTGATCGACGAGTCGCACGTGACGATCCCGCAGATTCGCGCGATGTACGCCGGCGACCGAAGCCGTAAGGAAACGCTGGTCGAACACGGATTTCGCTTACCCAGCGCGATGGACAACCGACCGCTCAAGTTCGAGGAGTGGGAAGCGCGAACGAATCAGGTGGTCTTCGTGTCGGCGACGCCGAGCGATTACGAACTAGGTCAGACCGGCGGTGAAGTGGTCGAACAGATCATTCGCCCGACCGGGTTGCTCGATCCCGTGATCGATATTGTTCCGGCCCGCGGGCAGGTTCCGCACTTGCTGGAACAAATCCGCGAGCGTGCCAAAGTTGGCGAGCGGACCCTGGTGACGGTTTTGACCAAGCGCCTGGCGGAGGACCTGTCGTCGTACCTCGCGGAAAACAAAGTCTTGTGCAAGTGGCTCCACAGCGAGCTTGATGCTTTCGAGCGGGTCGACATTCTGCGCGACCTCCGCGAGGGGCTTTTCGATTGTCTCGTGGGCGTGAACCTGCTGCGAGAAGGACTCGACTTGCCGGAAGTGTCGCTGGTCGCGATTGTCGATGCCGACAAAGAAGGGTTTCTGCGAAGTGAAACCTCGCTGATCCAAACCATTGGCCGGGCGGCTCGAAACGTCAATGCAAAAGTGATCCTTTACGCCGACCGCATTACCGACGCGATGCAGGCGGCCATCGACGAAACGAAACGTCGTCGCGAAATCCAGCAGGCTTATAACACCAAGCACAACATCACGCCTGAAACGGTGAAGAAGAATATCCGGGCCGGGATCGAATCGGACGCCAAGGCGCATCGGCAGGCCCAAGCCGCCGTGGGGCGGACGGATGAGACGATTTACGTCACCGAAGAGTTCATCAGCGAACTGGAAAAAGAGATGATGGCCGCGGCCGACGCGCTCGAGTTCGAACGGGCGGCCGGCATTCGCGACAAGATCACGCAACTGCGCGATCAGATTGGCAATTCGGTTCTGGAATCGGACATGAAGAAGGGAAAGCAAGGAGGAAAAGGGGGGCGTCGACGTGGCGCAGGTGGCGGACAGAAAATACCCAGACCGAAACGGTAATCCGCTTCCGTGTGCGTTCGCACCGGTGGACTGCTATCCCCGACGACGACGTCCCTGCGCCCACGAGTAGCGCAATGCCGAGACCGTCATGAGCAGTATTGCAAAGAGAACGCCAGCGACGAGAATTCCTGTTTTCCCAAAGAAGGTGTAAATCAGGACGATGATCCAGTGCGCCCGAAACGTCTCCCCGCCATGTTCCTGCTCCATGTAGTCGAAGCCAAAGTAGAGTAGTCCCCCGACCATCATGGCGACGAACGCCACACAGAAACCGGAAACGAGCAACTGCCACGGTGTCTCGGCCACCTCGCCAGTCTTCACTTGGGTCTTTGAACTGCGCGTAGGAGTGATGGCGCGACTAGGCACATCGGCAGGTTTGTCGGATGGTGGCAGCGTGCGCTCGGCCGTTGGACCGACCAAAGGCAGTTCGTCGATCGAGGAATGGAGCGGCGCCTCGAATTGATCCATCGTCGAGTTGAGGGCGATTCTATGCAGCGGCAAGCTCACGTCGCCTAGTGGCGCCAATTGGTACTCCACGGGACTGCCGAATTCGTCGTATGCCGGATACGGTTGTGTCGGGGCATTGCTCGGAAGAGGCTGCAATTCGATCGGGCCTTGCTGCTCTTCAGAAGTCAGCGAAGGAATGGCGATTGATCGCGAACACATCGGGCACGGCAGCGTTTGACCGCGAAGCGATCCATTGGCCATGAAGTGCTGGCCACATTCGCACTTCACCAGGATCGAGTCGTTTGCTGCGGCCGGCGTTGGCAGACTCGCCGGGACGGAAGGTTCGGCAGCGGGGAAAGAGGCTGCGGGAACCGTCAGCGGCGACTTGCACCGCGAGCAAAGTACTACTTTTCCCACCAGGTAGTCCGGTGCTTTGAGATCCTTTCCGCAAGCACACGTTAGCCGGATCATTACCTGCGCTCGATCGACTAAGCCACCTTATATGGACTGCATCAGGCCTGATTCTATTTCAGCAAGAATGTGGGACCAAGCGCGCGGATGTGGCGGTCGCCTATTTTTTAGAAATCGTAGGAGAGGGCTTGGCCTCGTGTTCCGCATCCCGCGCATCGTATTCGTCGGCCAGCATGGCGGGGCACGTTTCCTGAAGGTTGCACTTGTTGCAAACAAAGTGCACCATCTCCGCGCTCGAGATCTTGACGTTGTGTTGGGTGCACAAGTCGAACAACTCTTGCAGGTGAATACAGGTCATGGCAAGCTCCTTAACCTTCGGACGGCCATTCATGGTCGACCCGTCAAGCGGGTGGACCACTTTCCCTACACTTCTTACCCCACACTTTATTTTACCTGTTTGCGCTAGGTGCCAGGGGAGGACCTAGTCACTGAATTTGAAAGTCGGGCGAGGGCCGTGATTCTCACCGCAGGCACATTCTTTATCGCCGCAAGTGTCGCACTTGGTCGCACCCACTTCGGTGGTCAAAGAGGCTGGCATGACGCGATTGGGCGAAGCCGCTCTACTCGGCATGGCTTCGGGAGCTTCCTTGCTGAACGAAAAGCCGCCCTGCTTGGCCGGTGGATCGCCCGCGGACTTGGAGGCTGCCAGGTCGCTCGACGACTTGGAGGGAGTGCTGTCCTTGGCAATGATCGGGTCGGTATTTTGGCCGATCGTGTCGGCGCTCCTTTTGGCGGCGACCGACGACTCCTTCTCCTTGGTTGACGAACGCCATGGCATGGCCAAGCTTGGTGGCTTTAGCCAGGACGCGGCGCCTAAGTTTGGCGTCAGGCCCGAGGTGCAGCCCGATTGAAGTGCCATCAACAGACCGAGCGACAAAGCGCCCCACCAACCGTACGTCGAAGTTATCTCGTTCCGCATAACGTTCCCTTGCAAACGCGCTCGAGGTGTTCTGGTTGCTCGATTCGCTTTCCGAACCGGCCAGGTAGCCGCGACAAACTAAAGACCAAAAACGGGCTGGACAATGGAAGGGTTTTCAAAACAACCCGGCCGCGGGCGCTTTCGACCCTCCGGCTAGCGGGCAGGAATTGCTAGCCGATACATGGCTCGAACCCGCCGAAGTCGCTGATGTCCATCAGTGCGTGTTGATGCATGGGCCCGATCTGCTATTATGCGACGAGCCGCGCGATTCCTTGGCGTTCCGGAGAGATGGCCCGCGATGCTCACGATTTGCGACCGCAATCATCGGGTGGACCGGCGTGGGTTTCTCACGGCCGGCACGCTCGGATTCGGCGCGCTTGCCTCACAGGCGATGTCGCTTAACGCGCTGGTACGCGCCGCCAGCGAGCATCCCAAGCTGGTCACAGGCAAATCGGTCGTCTTTCTGTTTCAACAGGGCGGGCCGAGCCAGTTTGAAACGTTCGATCCCAAGCCTGATGCGCCGCAAGCGATTCGCACGGTTACGGGAACGCTTTCCACGTCACTGCCTGGCGTTCATTTTGGCGACGCGTTGCCGCGACTATCGAAACTCGCCTCTAAGTTGGCGGTGGTTCGCTCGTTCCAAATCGGCAACGCCGATCACAACATCTATCCGCTGGTCAGCCGTGAGACGCTAAAGGCAAACATCGGCTCGCTTTATTCCCGCGTTGCGGGATCAACCACGCCCGATACTGGTTTGCCGACGAACGCCGTTTTGTTTCCGCAAGCGGTCTGCCGCGACGTGACCAAAGGGGCCGCGCGCGGCGACATTTCGGCCACCGGCGGATTCGGCAGTGTCTACGCGCCGTTCGTCCCAGGAGTCGATGGGCATCTGCAAAAGGACATGCGGCTTCAGTTGCCGCGAGATCGCTTCGCCGATCGCCAAGCTCTCCGGGCCTCGTTCGATCAACTCCGTCAAGATTGGGAGGAACAGGGCTCAGCGCAAACCGTTGATCGCTTTCAATCGCAGGCGGCCCAACTGCTCTTAAGCGGCGACGCCGCCGATGCACTTGACCTGAGCAAAGAAGACCCCAAAGTTGTCGCCCGCTACGATACGGCGGGCTACGTCAAATCGCATAACTGGGCCAGTGCTCAGCGCGGTAAGCAGGGTTACTACACCGGGCAAGCGAAGTCGATCGGCAAATTGCTTCTGCTGGCGCGGCGAATGTGCGAGGCCGGCTGCGGGTTCGTCACCGTTCACGCCGACTACGAAGGGGTGTGGGATATGCACGCCGACGGCAACAACCTGAATATGGTCGACGGAATGGAAGCGATCGGTCGCCCGTTCGATCACGCCGTCTCAGCGTTCATCGAAGACGTCGAGGCGCGCGGTCTAAGCGACAAAATCCTGCTCGTCTGTTGCGGCGAGATGGGGAGAACTCCCAAGATCAATCGCAACGGCGGCCGCGATCACTGGGCAAAACTGGCCCCCCTCATGCTCTACGGTGGCGGCATCCGCGGCGGGCAAGTCATCGGCCAATCGAGTCGTGATGGAGGTGAGCCGAAGAGCGAGCCCATCCAAGTGCCGCATTTGATTTCGACGATTATGCACACCGTGTTCGACGTGGGACGGTTGCGATTGCAGCCCGCCTTGGCTGAGGTGTCTCGTTTGGGAGACCACCCGGCAATTCCCGGACTGCTTTAGACATCCTTTCCGTCAAACCGTGCCCGCTTACTTGTCCTTGCCCGGGCGCTTGAGCTTTTCCTCGTGATCGGGCATGCCGAAGGACTTCATGATCGCCTTGGTCTGATCGCTGATCTCGGTGGTTTTGAAGACGGGGTTCTCGGCCTTGGTTATGGCGAAAGGTGGGCGCGGATTGACGGAACCTTCGTGCTTCGACTCAAAAGGAAAGAAATCGAGGCCGATCTCGGTTTCAAGGCAGGCAAAACAGAGCCCGTAGTTCGCGTATTCATAAGTGTCGAAAAGGTGGCAAGGAACCATCAGGACACGGCACTCCTTATAACTTTCGCCGTTCCACGCTTCGCCCGTCCACCAACGAGGCGCGTAAATAGAGACCTGCGTCACGCTATCGGACGGGAAGGCCCGCACCAGATACGTTTTCACGCCCTCGACGATGGCATCCGCATCTTTTTTGGGATCGAACGGCGTCTTCTCCGCGGCACTTAGCATTTTTCCCATGTTGTCGATTGAATAACGCGGCAGCGGCAATTGCTCGTAGTGATTCTTCCGCCGGGCGTACTGAAGTCGTGCCGTCGACATGAGCAACTTGGGCTTTGCGGCGGGGGGCTCCTCGGGGGAGCCCAGCAGCTTGTTGATGCTGGCGACAAAGTCATCCCGTTCAGGCTTGGCCTTTTTCTTCTGCGGCGTTGCGCCTTCCTGGTTCACTATTTCAGGGGACGGCTCATCGACCGGAGCGCTGGCTTCCGGACTGATGGGTAACTTTTTCTTGATGACCTCCTTCTTGACGACCTCCTGCTTGAAGGCCTTGTTCTTGACCCCATTTTTGACGACAGGGTCAGCCTTAGAAACTTCCTGATCCCCTTGGGAAGCGACGGTCTTGTTTGGAACCGCTTGTGTCTTCGCGACTTGTTCCTCGAGCGGCCTCTGACGAACCTCCTCGCGAGAAACCTGAGGGACTTCTGGCCGCGAAAGCACGACGCCCAAGATCACGGCGAGAATGGTTGCCACGCCAGCGAGATATCCAATCAAGCCGTACAAGAACCCCGACGACTGTTTCGCATCCGGGAATGGAGTGCTCATGACCAAGCCCCTTCTAGAACCGCTCACTCATGGGTTTGATTATTGTAATGTGAACGGACGTCTAGTAAATCTGCTTCTCGTGATTTCGGGAGTAGGTAATTTCGGAAGCAATCACCGAACGAGACACCCGAAAGGGGTGGCCCGGTTCCGGACGGCGGTTGGTATCCCTAAATCTGGTGCCGCTGCGGTGGGATGCGCGCCGCATTGTTCATACAGACTCGCTTCGTGGGAGCAACCGATGAGAAACATCTGGCTCGCAGTGATGGTGTTGGCAGGGTTTTCGACACAATCCGCCGTTGCGGAGGAAGCAACTGTCAAAGTTTTCTGCACGCACACTAGAGACACCGCTGGGTGGGGCCGTATTGTTGGCTTTCCTAATGACGAGGTGAAGAATGTCCGCGTGCTAACGGACCTTGAATCGTACTTTCTGCTCTCTCATCCAAAGCCGCCATCCCACCGCAACAAACCCTCGCAGAGACCCTATCACGTTCCCCTAAAAGTTGGTCACAAGTCGCTTATCCGCGATGAAAAATCAGAAGAGAGCGCTGCCTACGTCGTTGAGGTCGCGATCGATAAGGTCGACAGCGAGACCGTGTCGATAACGCTAAGCGTTCCGAAGAACTCGCTTCTGGGCAAAGCCGAACCGCGGAGTATTTCGGTTCCGAAGAATGGTTCATTTTGGTTGCGAGCAAAGAGCGAGGTAGACCCCGAGAAGTTCGAGTATCTGTGGGTACGGATTCAGGGGTGACTCGTCCGTCTCAAGCGGGCGCCGACTATCTTTTCCTGGGCTTTATCGCTATTCACGTGATTTCGAGGCTGCCCCCACGTCATTGACGCTTCTCTCCCCCCAAGTTAGATTGCAACGCTTTATTCTTCCGAAATAACGCCGTCTTAACGGCCTTTAGCTAGTTTCGCGGTCGCGATTTCGGAGATGGCTCCGTCTTTTTCCGCTGTCCGCGGCAAATTGGGCGTTCGGCAACGGGTTGACCGCTTCCTCTGGTCCCCAAGGCGTGCCGAGCCGACTCGATCCCGGCGACGGCGGGTCGTGATTTCTCGCTCGTATTGCTCACTAGTCCTCCGGGCCGCTTCCTAAAAAGCGGCTGCCACTCAACCAAGGTTCTCACATGGCCAAGAAAAAGCCCGCCCCGGCGAAGTCGACCGGCGGCAAAATGATTTACTACTTCGGCAAGACGCGCACCGACGGCCGCGGCGTCAGCAAGGAAATCCTGGGCGGTAAAGGGACGAACCTCGCCGAAATGACCGCCATCGGCTTGCCAGTCCCTCCTGGCTTTACGATCACGACGGAAGTTTGCGCCGGTTACTACACCAACAAGAAGAAGATGCCGGCCGGCCTGACCGATGACGTTTCAAAGAACATCAAGACGCTCGAGAAAGAACTCGGCAAGAAGTTCGGCGACAACAAGAACCCGCTGCTCGTGTCGGTTCGCTCGGGTGCCGCCATGTCGATGCCCGGCATGATGGACACCATTTTGAATCTCGGTCTCACCGACATCTCGGTCGCCGGCCTCGCCAACGCCACGGGCAACCCCCGCTTCGCGTACGACGCTTATCGCCGCTTGATCAACATGTTCGGCGACGTCGTGATGGGCGTCGATCACCACCACTTCGAGCACGCCTTCAGCGAGATCAAGTCGAAGTACAACACTAAGGAAGACACGGCCGTACCGGCCGAAGGCCTGATCGAACTGTGCCAAAAGTACAAAGAGATCTACCAACACTACACCAAGGAAGAGTTCCCCCAAGACCCGATGCACCAATTGATGAAGGCCATCGAAGCGGTCTTCTCCAGCTGGATGGGCGATCGCGCGGTGAAGTATCGCGAAGTCGAAAACATCAAGGGCCTGCTCGGTACCGCCGTGAACGTCCAATCGATGGTCTACGGCAACATGGGTGACGATTCGGGCACCGGCGTGGCCTTCACCCGCGACCCGAACACGGGCGAAAACAAGTTCTTCGGCGAGTTCCTCGTCAACGCTCAAGGCGAAGACGTGGTGGCCGGCATTCGCACGCCGCAACCTGTGGCCGAAATGCCCAAGTGGAATAAGCAAATCCACAAAGAGCTGCTCAACGTCAAGGAAATCCTTGAGAAGCACTACAAGGAAATGCAGGACATCGAGTTCACGATCGAGAAGGGCAAGCTGTACATGCTGCAAACCCGCACGGGTAAACGGCACGGTTCGGCTGCCGTCCGCATCGCCTGCGAGTTCCTCAAGGAAAAGGTGATCGACGACAAAGCCGCCCTGCTGCGAATTCCAGCCGGCGACTTGACGCAGCTTCTACTCCCTAGCTTCGACCCGAATGCCAAGAAGGACTCCAAAGTCCTGACTCGCGGTTTGCCGGCCTCGCCAGGCGGTGCCTCGGGTAAGCTCGCGTTCACCGCTGCGGAAGCCGTCGCTCGCAACGCCGCTGGCGAAAAAGTGATCCTCGTCCGCAAGGAAACGAGCCCCGAAGACGTCGACGGGATGCACAGCGCTCACGGCATTCTCACGAGCACGGGCGGCATGACCAGCCATGCGGCGGTCGTCGCCCGCGGTTGGGGTCGTTGCTGCGTAGTCGGTGCCGGCGAAATCGAAATCGACGAAAAGGGTCGCAAGATCCACGTTGGCGGCGTAACGCTCTCGCATGACGACGTTGTCTCGATCGACGGCGCCACGGGCGAAGTCTTCGCCGGCGAAATCGCCACGACTATCCCGAAGATGTCGGGCGACTTTGCCACGATCATGAAGCTGGCCGACAAGTACCGGACGCTCAACGTGCGGACCAACGCCGACACGCCCGAAGACAGCCAGCGGGCTCGCGACTTCGGCGCCGAAGGGATCGGCCTGTGCCGCACGGAGCACATGTTCTTCGAAGGGGAACGGATCGTCGCGATGCGCGAAATGATCCTGGCCGAAACCGAAGACGCCCGTCGCGCCGCTTTGGCAAAGCTGCTGCCGTTCCAACGCGAGGACTTCGTCGGCATCTTCACCGCGATGAAGGGCCTGCCGGTCACCATCCGCCTGCTCGACCCGCCTTTGCACGAATTCGTCCCGCACGAAGAAAAGGCGCAAAAGCAAATGGCCGAACAGATGGGCGTGAGCGTCGACGTGATCAAGCGTCGCGTGAGCCAACTGCACGAAGCCAATCCGATGCTCGGCCACCGCGGTTGCCGCTTGTCGGTCACGTATCCCGAAATCCTCGAGATGCAGGTCCGGGCGATCGTCGAAGCCGCTTGCGATTGCAAGGCGAACAAGATCGATGCCAAGCCGGAAATCATGATCCCGCTGGTCGGTACGGTTGCGGAACTCAAGTACCTGAAGGCGCTCACTCTTCAGGTCATTGAGGAAGTGAAGACCGAAAAGAAGCCGGGCAAGCTCGATATCCTGATCGGTACGATGATCGAAGTTCCCCGCGCGGCCCTGACGGCAAACCAAATCGCCGAAGAAGCCGAGTTTTTCAGCTTCGGCACGAATGACCTGACGCAGATGACGTTCGGCTTCAGCCGCGACGACGTCAACACGTTCCTGCCCGACTACCTGCGGAAGGACCTGCTGCCGGTCGACCCCTTCCAATCGCTCGACACCAGCGGCGTCGGCCAACTGGTCGAGATGGGCGTGACCAAGGGCCGCTCGGTCCGCAACGACCTCAAGGTCGGTATCTGCGGCGAACACGGTGGTGATCCGGCTTCGATCAACTTCTGCCACAAGGCAGGATTGAACTACGTGAGCTGCTCGCCGTTCCGTGTACCGATCGCCCGGTTGGCTGCTGCCCAAGCCGCCATCCGCGCCGAACGAGCCGCGGTGAAGGCTGAGAAGAAGGCCACCAAGAAGGGCAAGGTTGTGAAGAAGAAGGTTAAGAAGAAGTAGTTCGCTACTTCGACTTTCGACGAACTCACAAAGCCCGAGTGGACCAGTTCCACTCGGGCTTTTTTCGTTTCCCCGTAGGACGGACAATCTTGTCCGTCGGCCATGGCAAGAGATTTTTCAAAACTCGGAACCGCGCTAGAAACTCTGGTCTCTTGAGCGGCAGCCCGGCATCCTCTTCGGCCACCATGTAAGATGTGCGGTAGCCAGCATCACATGCAACGAGGGGCGTCTCGGGGTAAAGGAACGTGGCGCGATGGCCAACTCGAAAAGCTGGTTGCGCTTTGGCATTGGCAATCTATTGCTTGCCGTGGCATTGGTCGCCTTGGGCCTCGGTTGGTGGCTCGATCATCGACACTTGCGCAGCCAAGTCGAATTGCTGGAGTACCGGCTGGAAAACGTTCGGCTAAGTACTGGTGGCGGACGTGGTGGCGGTTTCGGCGGCATGGCAATCAAGCCAAGGGATTTCGAATCGGCCGCCGAGTTTGTCCAATTTGTCGAATTGGCCAAGAACGAATGGGTCGAGCCAGAACACGCTCGTGCGTTTTCGCAAACCGAACACGCCGCCGACGCGATCCCTGGTTTGGTCACCCTGCTTCATCGCGATGACCCCAAGCTGCGCCGCCGCATTGCGTGCGTGCTGCAGCAATTCGACAAGCGGTCGGAAGCGGTCGTCGAGGCGCTGATTGAATGCTTGGACGACGAAGACGATGTCGTACAACACCACGCCGTACAGGGACTCGCAAAACAGCGTGCCAAGTCGGCTCTGCGGGCGCTGCATCGCAAGTTGCTCGATGACGACTGCAAGGTCGCGTTCAACGTTGCGACGGTGATCACGATACTCGATCCCGATGCGGACATTGGTCCGCGCCTGATCGAGCTAACGAAAAGCAAGTATCGCGAGAATCGCCTGGGAGCGATCCACGAGCTGCCCAACTATGTGGAAGCGTCGACTGCCAAGAAGGTCCTGAACGAGGCGTTCAAGGAAAGCGATCCTGCGGATCAAGAGATGCGCCGGTTGATTGCGGACACCGTCAACCGGCTCGTGATCGTTCCAGAGCCTTAAGGGCTCTTTGTTAGTACTTCCGCGGCGTCACACGCCCTTGCACGCGGCACGGCAAACCCTGAATGCGGAGGAAGCCCTCGGCATCGGTTTGGTTGTAGCTGCCGCCACCTTCCATGGTCGCGATCCCTTCGTCGTACAGACTGTTGGGGCTCTTGCGCGAAGCCACCGTCATGTTGCCTTTGTAGAGCTGCAATGTCACTTCGCCTGTCACCGGCTTCTGTGCTTGCGCGTTGAAGGCCATCAGGGCGTCCATCTTGGCGGAATACCAGAAACCGTAGTAAACGAGCTCGGCAACTTCGGGAGCCAACCGGTCTCGCAAGTGCATCAGATCACGGTCGATGGTGATTTGCTCTAAACACTGATGAGCAAAGTACAACAGTGTCATGCCCGGGGCTTCGTACACACCGCGGCTCTTCATGCCGACAAAGCGGTTCTCGACCATATCGATGCGGCCGATGCCGTTTCGCCCGCCGATCGTGTTGAGCGTTTTGACGATTTCGAGTGCTGACAGCTTCTTGCCGTTCACGGACACAGGAATGCCCGACTCGAACGCGATCGTCACCGATTCCTTGTTGTCGGGAGCCTTCTCCGGCGAGACGGTCATGCCAAACTCGACGAGTTCCACGCCGTTGACGTCAAGCTTTTCGAGTTCGCCTGCTTCGTAGCTGATGTGAAGGCAGTTTTCATCGCTGCTGTAAGGCTTGCTGACCGACGCCTTCACCGGGATGTTGCGCTGTTGGCAGTACTCGATCATCGCCGTGCGGCCGGGGAATTGCTTACGGAAGTTTTCCATCCGCCACGGGGCGATCACCTTCACCGAGGGATCGAGCGCTTCGGCTGCTAGTTGGAAACGGCATTGATCGTTCCCCTTGCCTGTCGCTCCGTGGGCGTAGGCATCGGCCTTTACCTCGCGGGCGATTTGCAAACAAGCCTTGCTGATCAGCGGCCGGGCAATCGACGTCCCCATCAGGTACGAGATTTCGTACTTCGATTGAAAACGCATCACCGGGAAAGCGAAGTCGCGGCACAGTTCTTCCTGCGCGTCGACAATTTGGGCCGACTTCGCTCCGCACGTTTTGGCCTTATCGAGAATCGCCTGGCGGTCTTCACACGGTTGGCCAAGATCGATGTAGGCGGCGTGGCATTCGTACCCTTGTTCCTGCAACCAGCAAAGGATAACCGACGTATCGAGCCCGCCCGAATAAGCCAAAACGCAACTAGGCATGAAACCAAACCCTATGAAATCCGAAGCAAAAAAGTCAAACCGTGATTTTGAGCGAAGGGGGCAAAAGCAACAAGGATGGCGAGTGGTTAATTAACGGGGAAAACGAAGCCTGGGCGGCCCTTTTTTGTGGTGACGCGGGAGAACCTTGCCGCAAGGCGGCACGACCGCGGCCCTTTTGGAAGAGTACAAATACCGCAGAGAAAAGTTCGCGCCGAGGCAGGCCCGATAGGGCCGACAGATCTTAGCCGGGGCCGTGAGGCCCCGGAAACCAATCGCGAGAAATCCGAAGGCCGATCAGGCCGATAGAAATGGGGCCCGAGATGACCGTCCATCAACAGATGCTCTACCACATCATCTTCAGCACCAAGCATCGCCAAAAACTGCTGACAGCCGATATCCGTGACGAGGTCTGTGCGTACCTCGCCGGGATCGCATCTCACATCGGCGGGCATGCACTTCGAGTGGGTGGCTACGATGACCACGTCCACCTGCTCATGCGAATTCCGTGCAAGTTCTCAGTCTCCGACTTTGTCGGAAAGCTCAAGGCCAATTCCAGCAAAAACATCAATGATCAGAAACGCGTCCAAGGCCGATTCGATTGGCAGGATGGATATGGCGCCTTCACCGTGTGTCCTTCGCAGGTGAAGCGAGTGATGACCTACATCGATCGCCAGCCGATTCATCATGCAAAGCTCTCCTTTGAAGAGGAGTATGTCCAGATTCTGGAAAAGCACTCGGTGGACTATGATCAAGAGTATCTATTTGGATAACCCATCGAGCTTCAAGTTTCTGTCGGCCCTTCGGGCCTTGGTGCTTTGAGAATCGGTAACCGGGGCCTTACGGCCCCGGCTGAGATCTGTCGGGCCTTCGGCCCTTAGGAAAGGCACGATAGCCAACACATGTTTCCCGCTGAAATTGAGAAGTTGCTCCAATCCCTGTTGGCTGGCCAGATTTCGACTGCCGAAGCTGCTCGCGAACTTGCCGCCGCTACCAGTGCGCCCCTCGAAAACGTCGTTCTCGACCTCGATCGCAAGCGGCGTTGTGGGTTTCCGGAGGTTGTCTATGGCGCCGGCAAGTCGGCTGAAACGATCGCCAAGATCTTCGAGCGGCAGCTTGCGGATGGGATTGAGCCGCTGGCCACACGCGTAGAGCCGGCAGCGGCCGATTTTTTGAAGGCGAAGTTCGAGGGGCTACGGCATAACGCGATTGCCCGAACGGTGCGGGTGATTCGCGACGCCAATCGCCCCAAGCATGGGCGCGTGGTGATCATCACTGCTGGCACCACTGACTTGCCGGTGGCCGAAGAAGCCCACGAGACGCTTGATTGGATGGGCGTCAATACGCACATCGTGGCTGATGTCGGTGTGGCAGGGCCGCACCGTTTGCCGCAGCGATTGGGGGAGATCCTTGGGGCCGACGCGATTATCGTCGTGGCCGGGATGGAAGCGGCCCTTCCTAGCGTGGTGGGTGGTTACGTTGATTGCCCGATCTTTGGCGTTCCGACGAGTGTTGGTTACGGCGCTAATCTCGGTGGCATGGCCGCGCTGCTGACGATGGTGAATAGCTGCTCGTCGAACGTCGCTGTGGTAAACATCGACGCTGGGTTCAAGGGCGGTTACTTGGCCGGGCTCGTGGCATTAGGGCGTCACAAGCCGTCTGAGTGAGCGCTATCGAGTTTTCTCATCGGCATCGCCGCGTCGCGCGATGTTGCCGAACGAGCGGAGCGACTCGCCCGACATGATTGTCTCGCTCTCGCCGGTCGAGGATTCGAGTTCTTTCACGACTTGACCCGACGCCACGGGGCCGACGCCCAGCATCGACCAGTGTTGGTGATCGCTACGGGCAAGCGCGAACCCTTCGTTGATTACCGCTTGTTTCGACTTGGTATCCGTCGCCACCAGGATCAACTTGGCGGTTCCCATGGCGCGTTTGCGTTCGTAGACCGCTGTCTTCGGAATCGCTCCCATCACGCCCAAATTGATATCGGGCGTACCGACGAACAAATCGGTGCGATCCGTCCCGACTCCGCCTGATGCGACTTCGAGGATGACTTCGGCGTCTTCTGGTTTGTCGACTAGCACATTGTCGTTATGGAGAAGGCGCGCCTTGAGTGACAAGAGGACGTAGTTCTTGTCAACACAATCCAGAAGCTCTGGCTTGATAAAGACCTTGGCTCCCGCGATGGGTTTGAAGTCGATCTTGCCGAGCGAACGGTCGACCGCGCTGGAGATCAAGAGTTGCTCAAGACCTGTGCGGGTGGTGTCGGATTCTTTGATCGATGCGCAGCCACTATGGACGACCGCGGCGAGGCCAAGTGCCCAAATCAACATCGTCTTGTAGTGAGAGCCGTTGGCTCGGGCTAGACGCGACATGGCTTGTCACCAGGAAACGCAACATGAATTAGTTCAGATGAGGGGTGATTAATGCGAGATGATCGATCGCTTAAGGGAAAAAACTACAAAGCACCGCTTTTGCCGAAAAAAGTCGAAGCTTACGGCCTGCCGCCGTCGTAGTGGCGGCTAGCGGGGCTGGCAAGTTATCATGTCCGAATCGCGATCGGGCCCGTTCCTGGTCGCGAACCCCGCCTGCTCGGCTGATTCTTCCCGCCTTTTGGAGTTACCGATGAGCCGTAACAACCGCCGCCGCTTCTTGGAACAATCGATGTTTGCCGCTGCCTCGGTCTGGGCGGCCGAAGTAGCACTCCGTCGCAACGAGATATTGGCCCAGGATGCAGCACCCCAAAGCAAAAGTCCCAACGAAACGCTCAACGTCGCCGTGATGGGCGTCAACGGCCGAGGTGCTTCGCACCTGGAGGCTTTCAGCGGACGCAAGGACACCCGCGTCACCAAAATCTGCGACGTCGATAAGGGCGTAGGCGGGCGAGCCTGCGAGGCGACCGGCAAACGCCAAGGTGGAGCGGTCCCCGAGCTCGAAGAAGATATTCGCAAGGTTCTGGACGACAAGTCGATCGACGTCATCAGCATCGCCACGCCGAATCATTGGCACTCGCTCGGCGCCATCTGGGCGATGCAAGCCGGCAAGGACGTCTACGTCGAAAAGCCGGTCAGCCACAACGTGTTCGAAGGCCGCAGCGCGGTAGCCGCGGCCCGTACGCACAAGCGCATCTGCCAAACGGGCACGCAAAGCCGCAGCAGCAAGGGGTTGCGCGAGGCAGTGGAGTGGTTCAAAAAAGGTGAACTGGGCGCGCTCAAAGTAGCGAGAGGTTTGTGTTACAAGCGCCGCCCCTCGATTGGACCGCGCGGCGAGTATCCGGTGCCCGCCAATGTGAACTACGACTTGTGGTGTGGTCCCGCACCGATGAATCCGGTCACGCGACCCAAGTTCCACTACGATTGGCACTGGCAATGGGACTTCGGCAACGGCGACTTGGGGAATCAAGGGATTCACCAGATGGATATCGCCCGCTGGTTCATGGGCGAGACCCAATTGTCCAACGCCGTTGTGAGCTACGGCGGCCGCCTCGGCTACATTGATGCCGGCGAAACGGCGAACACGCAGGTGATCGTCCACGACTACGGCCCGCAAACGCTCGTCTTTGAAGTGCGCGGACTCGAAACGCCTGCCTACAAAGGCGCCATGGTCGGTGTGATCCTCGAATGCGAAAACGGTTACGTCGTGATTCCAAGTTACGACTCGGCAACCGCTTTCAGCCCCTCAGGCAAGGAGATCGCGAAGTTCGGCGGCAGCGGAGATCACTTCGCCAACTTCGTCGACGCCTGCCGGTCGCGCAATCACACCGATCTGAACGCGGATATCGAACAGGGGCACCTGTCGAGTGCGCTGTGCCACTTGGGTAATATTTCGTACCGACTTGGCGAGCAAAAATCGGCTGCCGATACGGTCAAGGCAGTCGAAGGTTTCAAGTCGAACGACAACTTCCAGGACACGTTCGATCGGACGATGGCGCACCTGATCGCCAACGGCGTCGATACGACCACGGTCAAGCTGCAAGCCGGCGTTCCCTTGGCCTTCGATGGCAAGGCGGAAAAGTTTCCCGACAACGAAGCGGCCAACAAGATGCTCACTCGCGAGTATCGCAAGCCGTACGTGGTGCCTGCTCCGAACGAAGTTTAAAGTGAACCGTAGGACGGGCAATCGTGTCCGTCTGAATCACAGTATCCCCGTGCCGGACAGGATTGTCCGGCCTACGAACGCAAGATATGAGATCGTGATCGTCTTACATGCTCGAACCCACTGGCTTTCGCGTCTTGCTCGAAGATGGTCCTCTGCTCGTAATCGCCAAGCCGGCGGGGCTGCTTACCCAGGCTCCGCCTGGAATCGATAGCCTGGAGTGGCGAGTCAAACGCTGGCTGATCGAGCGCGAAAACAAACCGGGCAAGGCCTACCTAGGCGTGCCCCATCGCCTCGACCGTCCTGTTTCGGGCGTGATTCTCTTTGCCAAACATGTACGCGCGGCGCGGCGTCTTTCAGAACAGTTTGAAGGGCGCCTCATCCGCAAAACATACTGGGCGCTCGTCGAAGGAAAGGTCGCCGAAAGCACGACCGGCGAACGGCAAACATGGCGAGAGTATTTGAAAAAACTCGATGCCGAGCCGCGATCCCTGGTTTGCGAGTCACACGAACCCGGCGCTAAGTTGGCCATTATGCACACCCAAGTGCGCGGTAGCGGACCTACAGGCGAACCGCCGTCGCCCGCGACATGGCTGGAGATCGAACTCGAAACAGGCCGCAACCATCAAATCCGTGTGCAGAGCGCCCACCGCGGTCACCCGCTCTGGGGCGACGAATTGTACGGCTCGACACACACATTCGGCCCTCCCTCTCACGACCCTCGCGAGCGCTTGATCGCATTGCACGCCCGGTCAATCGAATTCGACCACCCCATGACTAAAGAGCGATTGACCGTGGAAGCGCCCGTCACCGAACACTGGCCCGATTGGGTCACCAACACGTAGGACGGACATTCGTGTCCGTCTGAAGCGACTTTCCCTTATCAACAGTCAACAACTCCTCAAGACCACTTCTCCAGAAAATGACTGCCCGCCTTTCCACCGGAGTTCCCGCTCTCGACACCATGCTCGGCGGAGGCTTGCTTCCCGGCACGCTCACGGTCGTCGCCGGCGCAACGGGCATTGGTAAAACGCAACTCGGAGTCCAATTCGCCGCCGTTGGAGCAAAACAAGAAGGCCGTCGCGGCGTCTTCTTTGATATGTGCGCGCGGGGCGATTCGCAAAACCACGCTCCCTATGCTGAGCGGATCGCCGAATGGTCGCCGGCGATGGCTGCTTCGCCCGACGACGTTTCGCTGAAAGACTTCTTCGCCGCCGATCGGAAGCATGGCGAGTACCTGAAGGCTTTCGAGCACCACGGCCGCCGTGTCACCAAAAACGATCTGGACTGGGAAGAATGGCGACTCTGGCAAGCGCAGCTCAATTGGCGATTGAGAGGAGCGATAGCCTTTCTTTACGGCAACTTCGTGCAAGGTTGCCAGCGCGTCGTCGTCGATGGTTTCGAACCTGTGGGTCGCGCGGGCGAGTCGATCCAGCTCAACCTGTTCGAGTATGTTTACCACCAGGTCCTGCGCAAAGACCCCGATTGGGTCGCCCGCGATATGTTCCGCGAGTCGTTCCGCGAAAACGAACCGGCCGTGATGAAGCACATGTATGAGCCCAGCAAGATCGCTTGCATGATGCTTTACACGTCGCCAGAGGTGATGCTCGACGATCTGCTCGAAAAGCCGATTGAAGAGGGGGATGCACTCTCCAACGCGAACACGATCATCCTGATGGGCAAGCGTCGCCAGGGGGATCGGATGGGGCGGGCGCTCCATATTGCGAAGCATCGCGGAAGTGCGTGTGATGATCGGGTGGTGGGGTATTCGATTGACGATAGCGGGTTGAAACTGGAAGCGTAGTCGCTACTGCTGCGCTTCTCTCTGCAACCTGCGACGATCGAGATTCTTCTGTGTTCCGGATTTCTCGCGTCCAGGTCGAACCCACGCGATGTCTTGATCTGAGTCCGCGGTCATCTGCGTGTCGCGAGCTTCGTCCGATTCAAAACCGCCAATCACCGGAAAGCCGGCATTGTTACGCGGGCTGGCGAACATGTGGTACACCACGACGGTTGCCGACTTACTTGAGAGGTAGGCCTGGGCCATCGCATCGGTCCCGCGAGCGTCGCCTACGACGAACGTTTCGCCTCGCGCTAATGCGGCGTCGATCGCCGGTTGGTAGTGCGCTTCGAATTCCGTTGGTGTCAGGTCGAGGTGGCCGCTGATGTAGTTGACAATCTTTCGCGCTGCGGTGTCGCTCATACTTGCCCCTTTGACGATTGTCCTGGCTATTTGTCGAGTTTCAGCTTTTCGCGGATTTCCACAATTCGCTTTTAAAGGTATTCGGAGCAGGACGTTCAGGGATCAGTTTCGAAACTTCCAGTAGCGATCCCTTCGCTTAGCATGCGCGACGGCCACGACTGATATGACGGAAGAATCTGGTTGATGCACAAAGATGATTGAGTAGGGGTACTTCTCAACGTGGCATCGGCGAAAATCGCGGTAGATCTTGGCGAACTGAAGGGGATCGGCTTGAACTCGCCTGATTCCTTCGTCAAATCGCGAAGCGAATGTTTGTGCAGCTAACTGGCTTCTCGCCCAATACCACTCAAATGCCGAATTTAGATCGGCCACGGCGCCCGGAGCGTACCTAACCAGCGCCATTTCGTCGTGCCTTGGCAAACAACTCGGCCCGAACCGTTTCCCAAGGGATGGCAAGAGAGGGATTAGCTTCTAACTCTGCCCAACGACGATCTAGTTCCTCTTTGAGGGCGGGATCTAGCGGTTCCTCGGAATCGTGCGGTTCCATATCCCAGAGCGCGTCAATAAGCCTTTGCCGATCGTCGGCAGACAATTGTTGCGCGGCGCTTAAGATGCTCTCAAACGTCACCATTGCGGTACCTCCTCGGGCCATTCTATCAGGGCAACTGCTCCAACTCCATTCCGCTGGCGAGCACCTCACTCCAGCACAATCGGCCCCGGGTGTTCGTCCGTCTGTTCCCACTCGCGACGGATTTCGCCGAGGCCGTACGCGCACATCTCGAAGTGTTTGCTCAGGCGTTCCAGGAGAGGGTTAGGAAGTGAGTCGTCCGACTCGACACCCGAGGCGATGTGGTACGAACGTTTCCCCTGTCCCGCGTAATCGACAAAGAGGTCGACGTTGCGAGCGCTCTTCATTCGCTTGAGCGTTTCGGGATAGAGGCCCGTCCAAAACAAGGCAATGTCGCCGATGTGCCGGTGAACTTCGCAGCGGGCAGAGCCGATCCGGTGCTCCGCCTCGGCTACCATGGCGGCGACTTCTTGAATCGGCTTACCGTTCAGCGATCGGACGCGGTTGAGCGACTCGCTCCGGGTGAACCGCAAAAGCAGTTCGCTCAGGTAGTCGACCAGCTGTGTATCGGAGACACCCAATCGGGCGTGAAAGACGTGCTCGGCGAGCCCGTTGAAGAAACGACGAAGCGGATTGTTTTGGGGAAGATCGGCATTTTGCATCGGTAGCTCCTCGGTGCAATGGCAACGAGGGCTCAACCGCGAGCAACGCTTGCGAAGACGGTCGCCGAAACTTCGCCCTGATCTGACTGGGGAAAGTCGCGACGCGAAACCGTGATGTCCGGCCGCGTCGTGCGGTCCGCCAGTCAGCTTGGGCGAACCGCCCTGGGTCGCGGCCAAGCCATCGGAGGGACAACAGGAGTTGTTCGTCGGGATGCCCGAACAAATCCCTACTGAACTCTATGATTCGTATTTCAGGAAGGTCAAGATCGATTCCTAAAGAATTCCGAAACGTTGCGGAAGGTTTCGATGCGCTGACGATTGGGAAAAGGCTTCGGGCTGGCGGACCAATTTGTCACTCGCCGCGGCCGCCGAGGCTCTGTAGCAGCTCGCTCATCTCGCCCGCGGCGTGCAAGTCGTTTTGCCGACGGGCTTCTTCGATGCCATCGCGGAGCATCGTACGGGCCTCTTCAATCCGGTCGAGTCCCGCCAGCGTTTGCCCACTGCGGAAAAAGGCTGGGACGTATGGCTTCGCGTCGCGCGTGAGAGTCGCCAGGACGTCGAGCGACTGGTCGACCTGGCCCTCGTTTTCCATTTCGATGGCCAGGCCATATCGCAAGAACGCATCGCGCGGGTCCCTGGCGAGCATGGCTTCAATCTTTTCGCGACGAGACGACATAGGTGAGGGAGCTCTTCCAATACGAGTAATGTTTGGCGGTAGTGCTTTGTCAAAGCCAGTTGTTCGGGGTCGCGATGATTTATCGTGCGCACACTGGCGTCGTTGGGACGCCAGTGCCACCCGGAAAGTTAGCTGTGCCACGGCCGCTAGCCAATACCGGCCAGTTGCGACGCGGCGTGGACGCGGCGGATGGCGATCATGTAGGCGGCTGTGCGTAGGGGCACGCTTTTCACGACCGACTCTTGCCAGACTTCCTCGAAGGCCATGTTCAAGATGTGGTCGAGTTCCTGGCGGACCCGGTTGAGGTTCCACTTGTAGTACTGCTGGTTTTGCACCCATTCAAAGTAGCTCACCGTCACGCCGCCGGCGTTGGCCAAAATGTCGGGCAGGATCAGCGTCTTCTTGTGGCTGAGGATATCGTCCGCTTGCGGCGTCACGGGGCCGTTGGCCGCTTCGATGATGATCGGCGCTTTGATCCGCGAGGCGTTTTCCTCGGTGATCACATTTCCGAGTGCGGCTGGGATCAGCAGGTCGACGTCGGCCTCCAGGAGCTGATCGTTGCTGATCTTGGTCGCCTCTGGGAATCCTTCCAGCAGTCCCTTGTGGTCGAGCGACCACTTCAGGAGCTTCGCGATATCGAGCCCGGCCGGAGCGTAGTAACCACCGGTCTGATCACTGACAGCGACGATTTTGAATTGAGCTTCGGAGAGATACTTTGCCGCATGAGACCCGACATTGCCGAAACCTTGCAGCGCGACGCGGGTTTGCTCGGCCTTCTTTCCCAGCCGCCCGATCATTTTGACGGCGAGTGTTCCTACGCCCCGGCCGGTTGCTTCCTCGCGCCCTTCGGCCCCGTATTGCTCGACGGGTTTGCCAGTCACGCAGGCGGGACTGAAGCCGTGGTATTTTTCGTACTGGTTGCGCATCCAGGCCATTTCGCGAAAGCCCGTTCCCATGTCGGGTGCCGGAATGTCCTTGTCAGGGCCGAACATCTCGTGGATGCCATCGACGAATTTGCGGGTAATTCGCTCCACTTCTTTTGCGGAGTGCTTTCGCGGATCGATGGCGATGCCCCCTTTGGCGCCGCCGAACGGAAGATTGACGACGGCGGTTTTCCAAGTCATGAGCGCGGCCAGCGCGCGGACGTCGTCCAGATCGACTTCGGGGTGGTATCGCAATCCACCTTTGAAGGGGCCGCGGCTGTTGTCGTGCTGGACCCGGTAACCGACGTAGGTTTCGAGTTCGCCGTTGTCGAGCGTAACGTTGATTTCGACCTGCACTTCCCGCATCGGTTGAATCAGCTGTTTTCGGCTGGCGGCAGGAAGTTGCAGGTAATTGGCTGCCGAGTCGAAATAGTGCTTGACCGCTTCAAACGATTTCACGGGTTCTCTCCGAGCTGAGGCATCGACCTACAGGTACTACGTTGGGTCCGACCGTTCAGGCGGCGTACCTACCAAACTCGTCATGGAGTTTACATGACCCAGCGAATTCTACTCGTTTGCGGTCGTAAGGTAGGAACCCACTGATCCAAGCGCCGATTTGGTGGGGTTGTGACGCGAAAAAGGGCCCGGACGGGGTGCATGACGTTTGCCGCAACCCCTTGTCGTACATTAGATTAAGAGTTGCCTTGGTGGTGCGACACATGGGCTGGTTTCGCGCATTTTTGGGGCAACAAAACCAAGCGTCCAGCGTCAAAGGTGTGACGCCCGGCGTGCGTATCTCTTGACAGAGGCTCCCACGGTTCAGCGACATGGCGACCACTACCGTTAGCTTTTGGGAACTGCTCGAAAAGTCGCAGCTCCTTTCTTCAACACAATGCCAGCAGTGGCGGGTGGAGATTGCCAAAGAGAACGGCGGCAAGAACGTAGTTGAGCCCAAAGCGATCGCCGAGTTCCTGGTCGGCAAAAATGTCCTCAGCCGCTATCAAGCGACGGTCTTGCTGGCGGGACGACCGGGGCCCTTTTCATATGGCGATTACAAAGTCTACGACAAGGTCGACAAAGGCCGCCTGGCGGGAATGTTTCGCGCCGTTCATGCCACGACGGGCCACCCGGTGCTGCTCCAGTTTTTGAGCGGCCCCATCACGCAGAATCCGCAGTCGTGGGGAATGGCTGCGAACGAGGCACGGATCGCCACGCGGATGGTAGGTCCTCATTTGCATCGCTTGTTCGATCTGGCCGATACGCCCAAGCACAAGTTCCTGGTGTGGGAAGATTTGCGAGGACAGACACTCGAAGAACGCCTCGCGGCCGGCAAGCTGCCTCCTTCGGAAGCGTGCCGTATCGCGCGGCAGTTGGCGCTGGCATTGGCGACGGTCCACCAAGGAGGACGAGTGCACGGCGACGTCCGGCCGATCAACATCTGGTGCGATCATGCCAAGGGAGGCGCGCCCAGCAACATCCGTCTTTTGCGAGATCCTTTGGCGCTACCGCAACCGCTGATGTTGCAACAGCCCGATCCGCATGGCCGGACCCTGGCGATGGCCGACTACGCCGCGCCCGAACTCCAAATGCCGGGGGCATTGCCGAGCGTCTTGACCGACGTCTACGGCGTCGGCTGCGTGCTGTATCAATTGCTGTCGGGCTCGGTTCCGTTTGCAGGCGGCGATGCGATGCAAAAGATGTCGCGCCACGGAAATGAACCGCCGCGGCCGCTTCAACCACTCGGTGTTCCGCCGCCTATCGAGCAGTTGGTGACGTACCTTCTGGCAAAAAATCCGGGGATGCGCTACCAGGACACCGTCTCGGTGGCCGAACAGCTTTCGGCGTTCATTGATCCGGCGGTTCTCAAGATCGGCCCCCCTGCCCCGTCGGCGACTTTGGTCGCGTTCGAGACGCAACTCAAGCAATCGGCAGCCGCCCATGCGGCGACGATGCCAGTCGCGCCCGTCGTTCCCGTTCACGCGCCAATGCCTGCTGCAGCGGCCCCGATGGCACCCCAAGCGATGTCGCATGGTTATGCAGCGCCGCCGGGCTACGCACCGCCTGCTCAACCTGGGTTCCCCGCTTCGCTGGCGCCCGTGGCAATCGAAACCGACGACACCTCCGTGCTCACCGGCGGGCGGCGGAAGCGCAAAGCGAATTTGATGCGGATGCTGGTTATCCTCGCAAGCTTTGGATTGATCGGCGCGGCTGGCCTTGCTTACTGGCTGAATACCAAGCCGGAAGAGGAGGTCGTGAACAACGATCCTGGTACCGCGGAACAGGATACAGGTACTGAGTCAACCGAGAGCGGTTCGAACTCGGCCGAACCCGCGAACACGGGCGGACCCGAGACAGCCAATTCGACCGCCGCGAAAGCGTCGACCGACGCGGTCCACGCGCAGCTTGTTCCAGACGACGGCAAAACATTGTGGGCCTCGCCTACGGAAGGGACGCCGATCGACTTGAAGTACGTTGCCCCAGAGGCACAGGTCCTTTTTCATCTGCGTCCTTCGTCGATGATGGCTACAGGCGAGGGCCCTAAGGTCCTGCAAGCGTTGGGTCCTGGATTCCCTTTGGTACTGGAGAGTTTCGAGAAGGCTGCGGGCGTCAAATTCGCCGATCTGGATCGCTTGATTGTCTCGCTCCACAACAACGATGGAAAGTTTCCCCGCGTCGCTTGCGTGGCAACGTTGAAAGAGGGTCAATCGGCCCCTATCTGGTTGGAGGTTGAGGACGAGAAAGAAGGAGACAGCTCGTTTCATAAAGGTGCGCAGTGGAGTTACTGGGTTCCCGGCGACGAAGGGGACCGCGTATTTGTGATGGCGGAAGAGAGCGATATACGCGAAGTCATCAAGAATCCCAGATGGGATCTGCGCCGCGAGGCGGAGCGGCTTCGCAAATCAACGGATGACCAGCGCCACGCGACGATCCTGTTCTATCCCAACTTTTTCTTCAACAACGATAGCGAACCGCTCTTCGAAGGCGAGCGCGCCCGCGGACGCGAGGCACTCTCGTGGCTGTTGGGAGAAGGAGTGCAGGCGGGCGCCTTGAGTCTCCACTTCGATAACGCGTTCTACTTTGAAATGCGGGCGATGTCGAAGATCGACAAAGACAAAAAAGAACTCGCCGAAGAGTTCCACAAACGATTCGACTCCCTGCCGAATCTAATGCGGGATTACATTACGTTTCAGTTGAATCCCCCGCCGTATTGGAAGTTGCTCGCCAACGACTTTCCGCGAATGATTCGAGAGTTCCACGAGAACTTGCGAGTCGGAGTGGAAGGGGACGAGGCCGTGATGAATTGCTACTTGCCCGTCGAGGCGGCCCACAACCTGACGCTCGGGGCGGAGTTGGTCATGGCTACCGCACCTGGTGGTGCTCCAGTGGCAGCAGCAGGCGGCAATGGCAGCGGTTACACCGGCCCGAAGACGCTCGACGAAGCGTTGGCCAAACTGACGATCAGCGAGTTCAGTTTCGATTCGCTGTCGCTGGAATTCGCGATTCGTGACCTTCAAGCCGCTGCACAAGACGCGGCCAAAGGGGCGCCGTTTCCGCTCGAACTGGTCATCATTGGCAAGGACCTGGAACTGGACGGCATCACCCGCAACCAATCGATACGCGACTTCAAACAAGAAAAGGTGCCGCTAGGCGACGTGTTAACTGCACTCGCGAAGAAGGCACACCCCAAGTTGATCTGGGCGATTGGTCCCCACCCGGACGACGAAAAGAAGACCGTGGTGCTATTGACGACTCGCACCCAAGCAGCCAAGAAAATGTACAAGGTCCCGGACGCCTTCAAGGAAGCGCCGGCGGAAAAAAAGAGCGACGAAAAGAAGAAAGACGACAAGAAGAAGACGTAAGCAAGCCAGCGATTTGAATGCGGCGTCTCCTCGGCGGGCGAATGCGTTTTTGAAAGGATCGAAGCGTGGACTTGTTCGTCATAGGCTGTACGACTTGTCGGCAGCGATTGAAAGTCCGCGACTTAGCACTCGTGGGACAAATTCAACCCTGCCCCAATTGCGGCAGCATGGTTCACATTCAGCCGCCGCCCGATTGGAAGCCGCCGGCTGATGGTCCGGCCGCCGTGGCCAGCAACCCTGCTGCGTCGCCGGGCGAACCTAAGACTGCCACTCCAGCCAACGACGCCGTGCCAGGCAGCGGAGCGGTGCCCAGCCCTGGGGCGCCAGGTAACGGAACCGCTCCAGCCAACGGAGCGGCAACCACGCGACCCACATCGCCGGGACGGCAAGGTGCGGGGTTCGTCCCGCCAACGGCTAAGCCCGCTGGTTTGCCGACAGGAAAGCCCGACGATCCATCGCTCCGCGAGACCGCGTTCGATAACGACTTTGGCGACATCGAGAAACTGCTCGAACCAGGCAGCGATAAGAAGCGTCCCGGATCGCCGCCGGGTGGAACGTCCAATCAAATTACGCGTTCGGCGATCGACGGATTTACTCCGCCCAGCAATGGGAAGCCGACGGTCATCATCAATCGCAATCTGGCTGGTCCCGCCAACGGCGGCACTGCCAAAGGAGACGCTGGTAAAGCAGCAGGCAAGGCCAAGGCAGGTCCCGCATTCCCTCCTGCCAATGACGACGGCGAGCTCGCCATTCCCGCATCGGCCGGCTCGGGCAGCGGATCTTTCGCCGGCGGATTGCCGGGGCCCGATTCGGATAGCGCCACCAGCGGGCTGTCGGGTTCCTTCTCGCTCGGCCTTCCGGTAGTGGCTCCTGAAAAAGGAGTCCGCAGGCCGCTTTTGTTGACAGGCATCGTCATCGCCACGGCGCTCGGCATTGCCGTGACGGTGCTGGTTGCCGTTTTCGCCAAGCCTTGGCTGCGACGTTCGCCGACCCGCGTTGTGAATATTCCCAATGCGAACGGCACGCCGGTTGTGGACCTTGCCAAGGGAAGCACGTCGCCAAACGAGAAGATCACGCAAGAGACGCCTGATAAATCGGTCTCGCCTCCCGTCGTTTCCGAACAGTCTTCTTCGGAAACACCAACTTCGAAAACATCGTCTTCCGAAACTCAGTCGAATGCATCCTCGACAGAGGTTGAGACGCCGAACGAGTCGACCGACGAAACGACGAGCGCCTCGCCCGACGCGGACACGCACGATCCGCTGAAACTGCTCGACGATCCCAAGAACGAAGACAAAGGAAAAGCGACGTCGTCGGCCGACAGCGCGATGGCTTCGAAATTGGACTCGTTCATCTCCGATTCGTCGTTCGACGACACGCCCAAAGCCGACTTGGCTAAGATCGACGCGGAACCCGAATCGCCGGGGGATGGAATCTCGCGCCCGCGTCCACCGATGAAGCCAATCGACTTAAAAGCTCGACTCGCCGACAAGATCGAAGGGATCGACATACCCGGTGTTCGCATCGATGCGTTCATCAACATGATGGCCGACCTGAGCACGATCCCGATTTCGCTCGACCCGGAGGGGCTCTTGGCGGTCGGCAAGACTCCTCAAACGCCCGTGCAGGGGAAGTACCTCAAGGTGAATGTCGAGGGCGCGCTGCGTGAGACGCTCGACAAGCAGCAACTCGATTTAGTGACGCAAGACGCGACGCTGGTGGTGGTCGCTGCGCGCAAGCAGCGTTCGCAGGTTTACAAGGTTTCGGACCTGGCTTCGAACGAGGCGGAGTTGAATGACCTGGTCGCCCTTGTCGACAGAATTCTTGTTGCTCGCGCGGCGCCTGCCGCTGCCGATAAAGAACTCAGTGAAAAAGTGCCAGGCGAGGCAGAAGCCGACGAGACAACGTCCGCCGGCGACGAAGCGCCACCGGCCGAGGAGCCGGCGGAAGCATCTACGCCGACGGCGATTCGTGCCGACAAAGGGCAGTTGGTCGCCGAGCTCGATGAACTGGGGCACTTTCATGTGCGGCGAATCCTCGACGCGATCCGCGCGGCGCGCGGCCTCACCGTTCGGGAAAACGTGCCGGAAGCAAGTTGCAAGCCGCAAGGTTACGAAGCCAGTTGCGGCGTCGCTTTAGGTGTGCCGCTCAAGCTCAACTTTTCTCACGGCGAGTTGGCTCGCGAAATATTGGCGAGGTTCGCGGAAGAATCGAAGTGCCAAATCCTCATCGATTGGGCGGCGCTGGCCGAGGCCGGATGGCCCAAAGAGGCCGACGCGACGCTGGTTGTGGCCAACAAGCCCCTGGCGAGTGCGCTCGATGATTTGCTCAAGCCAATGGATTTGACCTGCGTTCCCGTGGGCCCAGGTTGGCTCCAAGTGACTTCGCCCCAGGCGATGTCTCGTCATATCGCGCTCGACTTTTACCCGATCGGTGATTTAGCCAAGTCGAGCGAAGAAGGGGCACAATGGATTGCCTCCCTGTCGAGCGAATTGAGCGGGGAGCAACGAAGCTTCGCCTTCGATCCCGCCAGCGGACTGCTGATCACGAAGCTATCGATGGCGGACCACTTGGCGATCCGTAAGGCAATCGAATCCCGCCGCCGGGAGATTGGCGCGGCGAGATAGCGGACCGTCATCGAAACACGGAGACGCAGAGGGTACAGAGAGGGAGATGGGGTGAGTGGGGGACGGGGAGTGAAAGTGCTTCACTTCGCCGATCAAAAATCATCACTCTTGAAATCTCTTCCCCTGCTCCGAATATTCGGGGCTAAAGCGAGCCAACCGCGGACGGACAGGATTGTCCGTCCTACTTTTATCCTCCGTTCCCTCCGGTGTCTCCGTGGTGCAAATCTAAACTCGCTTGCCGACCGCGCTGGCGACGGCGCGAACCTTCGCCATCGTTTGCTCGAACTGCTTGAAGTTGAGCGATTGATAGCCGTCGCTCATGGCTCGCTCGGGATCGGGGTGGACTTCCAGAATCAGCCCATCGGCTCCAGCGGCAACCGAAGCGGCGGCCATATCGGGAACCAGGTAGGTGTGCCCAGTCCCGTGGCTGGGGTCGACCACCACCGGCAAGTGGGTCTTGTGATGCAAGTAGGGAACGGTCGCCAGCGGCAGCGTGAAGCGAGTGTGCGCTTCGAACGTGCGAATCCCTCGCTCGCACAGCATGACGTCGGGATTGCCTTCGTTGAGGATGTACTCGGCGGCCAGTAGCAACTCTTCCACCGTGGCGGCTGGCCCGCGCTTGAGGAGCACTGGCTTCTTGGCGCGGCCGACAGCTTCCAGCAACCGATAGTTTTGCATGTTGCGGGCGCCCACTTGGAGCACGTCGGCGTAACGCGCAACCAGGTCGACGTCTTCGGTCGACATCACTTCGGTGACGATCGCTAGACCCGTCTCCTGGCGGGCAAGTGCGAGCAGCTTGAGCCCTTCTTCCTTCATTCCTTGGAAGCTGTAAGGGCTGGTGCGTGGCTTGAATGCCCCGCCGCGAAGCGCCGTAGCTCCGGCGGCTTTCACGGCGCGGGCACTATTGATGATTTGTTCTTCGCTCTCGACCGAGCACGGCCCGGCGATCACGCCGCAGACACCGGCGCCGACGGTCAAGCTACCCGCGCGAACTTGCGTTGGCTCGGGCTTCACCTCGCGGCTGGCAACTTTGTAGGGCGCCAGAATCGGCATCACCTCGGCGACGCCAGGGCCCGATTCGAGCGACTCCTTGGTTTCCGCTCGCTTTTCGCCGATGGCGGCGATCACCGTCCGCTCGGTCCCTTGAATGACGTGTGCCTTAAGGCCAAGCTGCTCGACGCGCTGGGCCATGTGCTGAATCTGGTCGGCCGTAGCCCCTTTTTCCATAACGACGATCATCGAAAACAGCTCCGCTTTGGTAGCAAATGGAACAGTCGATTTCGGCAAGGCAATCATGATTGGCGATCGCTGGTTGAATCCCACCCTAACAATCTGAGCGGGAAAGCGAACCTCCGAGCGACTGACAAAACGTTAAAAACGCGGCCAGTGCGAAGCTAAGGAATTAACCGGCTTCCATCACCGACAGGCAACAGGCTTTCCATTTCTTGCAATTCAGGCGTGCACCAACAAAAAAACCCCGAGCTTTTTCGCTCGGGGTTGCGTTGATTCGCTTGTCTGGCTGCGAGAACAGTTACTGCAGTTCTCCACCGGACCCCGAGCTTGGCTGGGGATAGGTAAAGTACCAGAAGTAAAAGTAAGCCGTATTAGCCATATCGGTAGTATGATCGTCCCCGATTATTTTGCAAGTCGCCTTTTTGAATGAATGCATGCAAAGGGCGCTCAATACCGAATTGCCGCCTGTTCGTGGCCCAAACCGGTCTCCGCCGGTATCATGACGGCAAACGAACTTTGATTTCCGTCGACGGTTGCCCACCTTTGAGCGAGTACATGGCAGTCTCACCATCAACTACAACCGCCCGATTCGCGTCGGCCCTGGCCACGGAAAGTGATCCGCTCGACGCCACCAACGCCGCTTGCGATGCCGCACACGGAAAGCTGAGTGCGGCGCCGACACTCGCCTTTGTATTTATTTCCCATCATTGGTCGGGGCAGGTTCCCGCCATTTTGAAAATCTTGAACAAGCGGTTGGAGGGCGCCACGCTACTGGGTTGCACCGCGGAATCGCTGGCCGGAATCGGGCAAGAAATTGAAGATCAGCCCGGGCTATCCCTTTGGTTGGCTCATGCCCCTGCCGCCAATCTGACGGCCATGCATCTGGAGTTTGAACGAACGGCCGAAGGAAGCTTCATCGCCGGTTGGCCCGATCAACTGGCCGGCGCCTGGGGCCCGGATGCCTTTTTAACGTTGCTCGCCGATCCGTTCAGCTTTCCCACGGACGTGATGCTCGAGCAGCTCAACAACGATCGCGCCGGTGTGCCCGTCATCGGCGGCATGGCCAGCGGATCGCAAAGCCCCGGCGGCACCAGCCTGATTCTCAACGATCAGGTCTTCAACGAAGGAGCCGTCGCCGTCCATTGCGACGGGGGGCTCAAGCTGCGGACGATCGTCTCCCAGGGATGCCGCCCCATCGGCAAGACGATGGTCGTCACCAAGGCCGAACGCAACGTCCTCCAGCAGCTCGGCGGAAAGCCGGCCGTGCTTCGCTTGAAAGAGACGTTCGACGAGTTGCCCAATCGCGAACAAGTTCTCGTTCAAAAAGGCCTGCACTTGGGACGCGTCGTCAGCGAGTATCGCGAGCGCTTCGAGCAAGGCGATTTTTTGGTCCGCAACGTGGTAGGTGTCGACCCCAATAGCGGCGCGCTAGGCGTGGGCGACTACATTCGCGTCGGGCAAACCGTCCAGTTCCACGTTCGCGATGCTGAAAGCGCCGATGCCGAATTGCGGCAGATGCTGGCTGGGATCAAGCCGGAGGTCGACAAACGCAACGTCGGCGCGCTGCTATTTTCATGCAACGGCCGCGGGACGAATCTGTTCGAGCAGCCCCATCACGATGCCGGCTGCGTGCAACAGGCGCTGGGAGATGTCCCACTCGCAGGATTCTTCGCCGCAGGCGAAGTCGGGCCTATCGGTGGGCAAAACTTCGTCCACGGCTTCACCGCGAGCATCGGCATCTTCGAAGGAAGCGACGCCAGCTAAGGCTGCGTCCGTGCCTCAATGTTGAAACACAGAGACACAGAGAACGCAGAGCAAGCAGTGGATCGACAATAAAAGTTGCTGACTTCGTAAATCACAAATCAACAATCATCAATCAATTAATCAACTCACTGCCACGCGGCGCGCTCCAGGATGGATACCACACCGCGCACAGACAGGATTGTCTGTGCCACTTTTTGCCTCTTCTCCGGTCCCTCCGGGTCTCCGCGGTGAAGTCCTCTCTCGTTTCGTCTACGCCGCCTTGTCTTGCAGCGTTTGCTGGTTGAGCTTGTTGTAGAGGGTCTTCAGGCTGATCCCCAGTTCTTCCGCCGCGGCCGGCTTGTTGCCGTCGTGGCGCTCGAGGGCTTCGTAGATTGCCTGCATTTCGATTTCGCGTAACGACAATGGCGAGGCGATTCGCAACCGAGTCGGTCCGGCTCCGCTTTTGCCCGTGAAGCGCGATGGCAAGTGCTCGACGGTCATCGGCGTGTCTTCGCACAGAATCGTGGCGTGCTCGATCACGTTCGCCAGTTCGCGGACGTTGCCGGGCCAACTGTAGGCCTGCATCATCTCGATGACTTCGGCCGTGAACAGCATCGCGTTGGGTGCTACCGACGGTCGGAACCGCCGGAACAAGTGCGCTGCCAGGTCGGGCAAGTCGCTGGTTCGCTCGCGGAGCGGCGGGATTACGATTTCGAAGGTGTTGATGCGGTACATCAAGTCTTCGCGGAATTCCTGGGCCTCGACCATCTTCGACAGGTTGCGATGCGTGGCGCAGATAACGCGGACGTCGATCTTGAACGAATCGTTGTCGCCGACGCGTCGGATCTCGCCGCTTTCCAAGACTCGCAGCAGCTTCGCCTGCATGGCTTTGGGCAATTCGCCGATTTCGTCGAGGAAAATCGTGCCGCCGTGGGCTACTTCGAACAATCCCTCGCGACGTTCGTCGGCGCCAGTGAAGGCTCCCTTGCGATGGCCGAACAGTTCGCTTTCGATCAGCGATTCGGGCAAGGCGCCGCAGTTCACGGCAACGAAGGGTTGCTCGGCTCGCAGGCTCGTCTCGTGCAACGCGCGAGCGACCAGTTCCTTACCGGTCCCAGTCTCTCCCAGGATCAGCACAGTGGAATTGGTGGGCGCCACTTTGGTAATCAATTGCCGCACTTTTTCCATCAGCTTGCCGGTGCCGACGAGGTCCGATCCCCCTTCGGCGCGATGCAGTTGGCGCTTCAGGGCGGAGACCTTGCGCGACAGCTCCCGTTTAGCAGCGACGCGACGCAGCAGCGTTTGCAACTCGATCAGCTTGCAAGGCTTGGTCAGGTAGTCGAACGCTCCCTGTCGCAAGGCGGAGATGGCGCTTTCCATCGTCGACTTGCCGGTGAGCACGACCCCTTCCGTATCGGGATTGATTTGCTTACAGCGCGTCAGCACCTCGATTCCGTTCATGCCTGGCATGTCGAGGTCGACAATCAGGCAATCGTAGGTGTTGCGATCGAGTGCCGCGGCGGCGGTTCGGCCGTCGGGACACACGGTGACCTCGTGCCCCATGCGAGGCAGTTCCAGGCTCATCAATTCTTGCAGCGACGGTTCATCGTCCGCGAAAAGAATCTTGAGACGGCTATGCGGCTTGGCGTCGGGTTTCATTTTGCTTTGGGGTCTTGAGGTTCTGGGACTTCAGGGGGAGCGTGACGCGGAAACGAGAGCCTTTGCCGGGACCGGGACTGGTGACTTCGATCCGCCCGCCGTGATCGTCGACGACGATGCGGTGGGTAATCGAAAGTCCGAGGCCAGTCCCCGAGCCATCTCGGCGCCGGGTGAAAAAGGGTTCAAACAAGTGCTTCAAGACTTCCTCGCTCATGCCGCAACCGTTGTCGGTGACGAGCAGTTCGGCACTGTCGGACGTCTTGCGCAAGTCGAGCACCACCGTCCCACCGGCGTCGAGGCTATCGAGTCCGTTGGTGATCAGGTTGAGGACGACTTGCTTGATCTCTTGCGAATTCACTTGCGCGATCACCGATTGATCGCCGCGGAATTCGACTTTCTTTTCGCGATATTTGCCCAGGTGCTTCACCATGTCGATCACGTCGTCGACCAATTGGTACAACTGGGTATCTTGCTTCTCGACGTCGCCCATGCGGCTGAAATCGAGCAGTTTCTCGGTGATCCCCTTGCAGCGGAACGCTTCGCTCTGAACGCGCTGCAGGTATTTCCGCATGACCGCCTGATCGGCTTCGGGCGGAGCGGACGCTTCGTTTTCGGACCAAGTCTCCAGCAGGCGCGATTCGAGTGCCTCGGCGGCCCAGGCAACCGATGCCAGAGGATTGTTGATTTCGTGTGCCACGCCGGCGGCGAGGAAGCCGACGCTGGCCAGTCGTTCGCTGCGAACCACTTCCGCAGTCCGCTCGCGGACTTGCCGGTCGAGATCGTCGCGCGTCTTTTGAAAGCTGTCGATCATCGCATTCATCGCGCCTGCAAGTTCCGCCATCTCGTCGGACGATTGCAGGTCGATGCGGTGTTCGAAGTCTTTGCGCGCGACGCGGCGCGAGCCTTCGATCAGCACGCCCAGCGGTTGGTGGACCCAGCGATAGAAGATCCATAGCAAGAGCGGCGCCAGGCCAAAGGCACTCAAAATCGCGGCGTACGAAGCGGTGATCCAAACCCGGTACGTGTTCAGGGTCGAGTTGCGGAACGCGCTCATCCGCTGCTGCATGTGCAGCGGTAACTCGGCGGCGTGTTCATCGAAAGTCGTTAGTTCCAGATTGAGCATCCGCATATCGGTCTGGTTCAGCAGCGTGGGCCCGGCGGCCGTCGCGCTCAACCTTTCGACAACTTCTTCCATCGCCTTCAGAGTTCGGCGTTCTTCGCGATTCTCAGCCAAAAGTTGATTGGCGTTGGCCTGCGTATCGAGCAGCTTTTCGTATTTGTCCAGAACGCTTTGCACCTTGCGCAAGTCATCACCAAAGGTCTGCCACAGCGAATCGCGGTTAACCAACGAAGATCCCAGGCCTAGGTTCTCGCCGAGGGTTTGCTGGTCGATTTTGCCAATCGTGGTACGCAGTTTGCCCGAAAGCCGAAGCAACTCGACCGAGAGGGGGCTTTCCTGTGCTCGAATGCTGACGGTTTGCGCGACCTCGCGGTAGGCGTAAGCGGAGCGCAGAACCATCACGGAGAGCATCAAAATAATGACGCACAATCCGCCAAGGCAGAGTGCCAGCTTGACTTTGATGGGCCACCGCGAAAACACCGAGCGACTCCTCGGCAATGGTCAAAGTCGTCATCCATGCGACCCTGATCTGCATTGCGGGGCGGATAGTAACAATCTCTCTTGAATCGCGGAAGTTTGAATCGACAAACGGGCGGCGTCGATGCCAGCATGTCGATTTGGCGTGGAAAATATCGAGATTTGAGATGGTTCGCCCGGGGTTGTGACCCTTTGAACATTCGGCACAATGGCCAGGAAGTTTTTTCAAGTTTTGCCTGGTAGCACCTCCGGGGACGTCCATGAGCCAACCCATTTATGTTCCCCAGGACCCGTTGGATGGCGTCCGCTGCGTGCTGGCCCAGCTTATGTTTGCTCGCGAGTACACGCTGGCAACGATCGCCGATTTCACGGACGACGAGTGGTACACCATGCCCCCAGGGCTCTCGACCCATTTGGCCTGGCAAGTGGGGCATATCGCGATGGCCGAATACGGCCTGTGCTTGTTTCGCGTTCGCGGCCGTCAGTCTGACGACTTAAAGCTGATGCCGTCCAAGTTTCGCAAAATGTTTTCCCGTGGAAGCACGCCCGATCCCAATCGCGAGGCGCATCCGAGCCGCGAGGAGATGCTGGAGACGGTGGCGCGGATTCATCAGCAGGTGCTGCTGGAGGCCCCCACGTTCACGGCGGAGCAATTGAACGAGCCCTCCGACATGCCGTATGCTGGCCCGCCGACGAAACTGGGCGCGATGCTGTTTTGTCCCATTCACGAAGGCATTCATCAGGGGCAGATTGGTTTACTGCGGCGATTGTTCGGCAAGCCGCCGCTGCGATAGGTATTTCCGACGCATAACTGAAAGCGAAGGGCTCAACCATGAACGTGATTCAGGGATTCGTCAGCGTCGTGGGGCGCCTGCTCCTGGTGGCCCTGTTTTTGATGGCGGCGGCCAACAAAATCGCCAACTATCCCAAGTTCGTGGCGGTCATGGAGGGGGAAGGCGTTCCTCAGCCCGGCCTGCTGCTGGCGGGCGCCATCGCCTTCCTGATCGGGGGCGGGCTGATGGTGCTCACCGGATTTCAGGGGCGATTCGGCGCGCTGCTCCTAGCCATCTTTCTGGGTATGGCCACTTACTACTTTCACGATTTTTGGACTATCGATCAGGCCAAGCTCGAAGGCAATCAGCAGCAGTACGGATGGATGGAAAAGCTCAGCGACGCGGAGAAGGAGACCGTCGTGAAAAACGTCCAAGAGCAGGAAATGGTCTCGTTTTTCAAGAACCTTTCGATGCTCGGTGCGATGATCTTCATTCTGGGTAATGGCACAGGAGCAGGAAGCATCGAAGGGGCGAATTCGTCGGCAACTCCATCCCGACCGGTTCGCAAAGGGGACTTTTGACGCGTTTCGTCGTCTCGCGATTTGCGACCGCAAGATTTAAGGCTCGCCGCTAGCGAAGGCTGGTCGATCTTGTCTGACTAGCTTCCCCTCGATAGCATCCCACCTCCCTGCCCCGCGTCTGGCCGTGCTGTGCCATGGCGCTGTCTCGGGTGGGCCGAGGCCGAACCATGAATCGATCGCATGCCATCGTCGCCGGGATGATCGCCCTGATGGCGGCGGGCTGCGCCGCGCGATTGCCAACAAGCACCAACGACTCGCTGATGGCCGTCATCCAAGAGGATGGCGAAAAGGGGCGTCCTCGTACGAACGAGGAGATCGAACGCGCTCAACAGGCGCTCGAAGAAATTCCCACCCGCTCTCGTTCTGAAGCACTCGCTTCCGCTCGACGAGTTGCTGAATCGACCGACGAGAGTGAAGTTCCCAACTACTTGTCGGACGATGTCGAGTACGGGCCGCCCGCGGCAAACAATTCCGCCGCGGCACAGCAGTCCGGAAAGAAAGTTCGCGCGCAGCTGGTCGGGCAATTGAGCACTGCGAAACCGAGTGCCGCGAAATCGAACGCTGCGAAAAAACCCCGCGCTACTGGCGCTGCGAATGAAAATGATCGCGATTCAGATATCGAGCCAGACCTCAACGCATTGATGGCCAAAGCCATCGAACGCGGCAACGCTTCTATGCGTTCGGAAAACGGGTCGAGGGCTAGTCGAACTCAGCTTGTGCGTCAACTCGGGGGGGCGATTGATGCCGATCCTTTCACCCTACCGCTTACGGCCGGCCAGCAATCAGATGGCCCTCCGTCCAAACGCAGGCCAAAGTCATCTATTGGTCGAAAGGCCGATGTGGCCGTGACCTTCGCTGAAGACGACCCGCCGCCAACCGCGACCAAGGAAGTCGTTAGCGAATCGGTGAACGGACTGCGGAAAAGCGAAAGCGCCAAGAAAGCCGGCAGTTCGGCTTCGAAAAAACAAGCTGCCGCCGACAAGGATAAGGCGCCAGGAGATTGGCCCGCGGCGCATCGCGATGCCATCGCGGCACTGAGGGAAAAGATTCGCCTGGCCCATAACGAGGGGGAAGATCGCAACGAAATTGCCCGACTCGAAACGATGCTCCGCCTGCAATACTTGCTCGCCGGCGATCGCGACGAGGCCACCAAGCCGATCGACGATCTGCCCCCCGCGGAACAGGAATACTGGAAGCACCAGATGTTCGAACTGGCCGACATGCTCTCGGATCGCAACACGGGCGACGCGCGGCGATACGGTTTGGCCCTTCACGCGCTGGACGAAGCTACCGCGCGGCTGGCTGAACTTAGTTCTCTCTCGCTACGGAGCGCGACCTTCTGCAAAGGCGTTCGCGACTTTGGTTCGATCGAGCGCTTCGAGCGGCCTGATTTCACCCGCAACCAGGAAGTGTTGCTCTATGTCGAGATTCGCAATTTCGCATCGAAAAAGATCAGCGACGCGACTTTCGAAACTGAATTACAAGGTTCTTACCGCGTTGTCGATCGTTCCGGCGCTTCCAAGGCCGAACGGGTGCTGCCGCTTGATAAGCAAACCTGCGCCAATCGCCGCCGCGACTACTACATCGCTTACCGCTTGTTCATCCCTGCGGAATTGGACCCGGGAGCGTATACTTTGGAACTAACGATTGAAGACAAAAAGGCCGGAAAATCGACCAACACCCGCGTTGATTTCAACGTCGTCTCCGCGCCGACCCAGTAGCCCCGGTCCGTTATGCCGAATGTCTACGACGCCATCGTGATTGGAGTAGGTGGCGTTGGCTCCGCCGCCCTTTGGCAACTCGCAGCGCGCGGTGCTCGCGTCATCGGTGTCGATCGCTTTCAGCCCGGCCACGATCGCGGCAGTTCCCACGGCGAAACGCGAATCATCCGGCTGGCCTATTTCGAGCATCCCGATTACGTCCCGCTACTTCGGCGCGCCTACGAACTGTGGGCCGACGTCGAACAGCACACGGATCAAAAGCTGTTCCACCAAGTGGGTTTGCTGCAGGCAGGACCAATCGACGGGGAGGTCATTTCAGGCGTGCTGGCGAGCGCCAAGCAGCACGCGCTCGATGTCGATACGATGACGCCGGCAGAAGCGATGCGTCGCTTTCCGGCATTTTCGGTTTGTCCCGACGACACGGCCGTCTTCGAGCCAACTGCCGGCTACCTGCGCGTGGAAGCCTGTGTTCGCGCGTGTTTTCAACTGGCGCAGCGAGCGGGAGCCGAGTTTCGCGAGACTGCCGTTACTGCATGGAAACACGAGCGCGGCGAGTTCATCGTCGAAACCGAAAGTGGACCGCTCCATGCGAAAAATCTCGTTGTTTCGCCCGGCGCTTGGGCGAGCTCGTTGTTGCCGCAGCTTAATGCTCACTTAGAGGTCCGGCGCAAGCCGCTTTACTGGTTCGAGTCGCCCCGAGCGGTGCACGCGGCCTCGGCTGGCTGCCCCACGTTTTTGTTCGAGCGTGGAAGCAACGCGTTTTATGGCTTTCCCGCAATCGATGGCCTGGGCGTTAAGGCTGCCGAGCACACTGGCGGCGAAGTGCTGGCCGATCCCTTGCGCCATCGCAGGCCGGAGGTCATCGACGCCGCAGATCTCTCGCGAGTGTGGGGCTTCGTCAAAGAATCGCTTCCAGGTGTATTGCCGAACGTTTTGCGCCATTCGACGTGCCTTTACACGATGTCGCCTGATGGGCATTTCATTGTGGATCGATTGCCTTCGAACGAGCACATTGCCATTTGCGCTGGGCTCTCGGGACATGGGTTCAAGTTTGTGACGGTGCTGGGGCAGATCCTCGCCGACTTTTCTTTGGAAGGCGAAACGGCTTTGCCTGTCGCGTTCTTAAACTCCGCACGGCTGGGCCGTCCTCGATAGCGATCGCCTGGTAATTCACACGTTTCGTGCGACGCCTGCCACTGCTGCTAGCGGGTGTCTGATCTTGATGCTGGCGGCGCCGACGGCTTACACTGGCCCCACAACTTGGGAGTGGCATTCCGTGCATGAGGCGCGGGTGGTCGCGATTTGTCCTCAACCTTCACAGGGTGAGTGGCAAATGCTCATGGAGGAACAATGGCGACGGCACATCGAGCGGACGAAGCGGGCGCGGGTCACGACTCTTCGCATCATGCCTCTTGGGTTTCACGTCTTTTGGGCGTCATGACGACCTGGATCGTGAAGCATCCCCACACGGTGTTGTGGTTAGCGCTAGGATCGGCGCTGCTGTCGATTGTCATCGTCGCCAGTCTCTTGCAGTTCAAAACCAGCCGGCTCGATCTTCTCAATCCAAACAGCGAATTCAATAAGCGGTGGCTTGCTTACCTCGACGAGTTCGGCGAGAGAGATGATGCGATCATCGTCGCGCAGGGAAACGACCCGGCCAAAGTTCGGGATGCGATCGACAGTGTCACGGCGGGCCTTCAACGGCCAAGCATGCCGGTCGAAAGCGTCTTGAGCGTCCGCGATCTCTCGGCTCTCCACGCCAAGGGATTGCATTACCTGTCGGCGACGGAGTTGCACCAGCTCGACGAAGGCTTACAGAAGCTCACCGAGTACTCCGAGAAGTTAGGCGGATTAAACGAACTACTCACTGGTCTCTCCAAGCTGAATGGCAAAACCCAAGAGATCATGGGGCAGCCTAATATGCCGGCCGCGGCGAAAACCGCGCTCGCCAGGCAGTATCAACGAATTATCACGGCGATTTCGGAAGAAAGCGATTCGTCGTCGAATGTATCGCCTGCCGAAATTGAACAAGGGATCGGGCAACTGCACGCCGGAATGAAGCAGTTCGAGCCAGCGTACTTCACCGCGGGCGATGGAAAAATCGCGTACGTGCTATTCCGGCTGAAGCCTTCCAAAAGCGAATTCGCCCGCGGCTCCGACGCCATCGGGCGCGTTCGCCGGATGCTGACCGACTTGGGCCAGAAGCATCCCGACGTGAAACTCGGCCTGACGGGCATGCCGGTGCTCGAGTTCGACGAAATGAAATCGAGCCAAAGCGATATGTCGATATCGACTTGGGTTTCGCTCGTGGGGGTCGGCCTGATGTTTTGGGCCAGCTACGGCGGACTTCGCCACACGGGTGTGGTCCTCGCTGTGCTGATGTTGGGTATGGCTTGGGCATTTGGATACTTGACGCTCGCCGTGGGGCACTTGAACATCCTGAGCGTGTCGTTCACGGCCATCGTCGTGGGGGGCGGGATCGACTTCAGCATTCACTACGTCGCTCACTACCTTGATGAGCAAAGCAAGGGCGCGACGATCGAATCGTCGTTGATTCGGACGGCGCGGGAAGTTGGCCCCGGTGTCATCACGGGCGGCGTGGTAACCGCGATTGCCTTCATGACGACCAGCATGACCGAATTTATCGGCGTCGCGGAACTCGGCATGATTGCCGGTGGCGGCCTCTTGTTGTGCCTGGTGTCGACGGTCCTCGTATTGCCGGCGATGTTGGTGCTGTCCGATCGCGGGCGAAAGGCGAGCTCGCAACCCAAACTAATCCCTGTCGCTCCGTGGGCGGCGCCTTCAATGCATACGCCTTACCTGGTATTGGCGCTCACAATCGTCATCACGGGAGCGCTGGCTGTCGGGCTTTCCAGGCTTCGCTACGACGATAACTTGCTGAACCTGCAAGCCAAGAGCATGGAAAGCGTCAAGCTCGAGCGAGAAATTCTGTCGACGAACGACCGCAGCCTGTGGTTTGCCGTAAGCATGGCCGAATCGCCGGCGGAAGCTCGCGCCCTCAAGGCGCGCTTTGAATCGCTGGACATGGTCGATCACGTCGAGGAACCAGGCTCGCTGTTGCCGGAGTCGAGTGCCGATAAGCGAAAGCGGATTTCGCGAATCGCCTCGCGATTAAATCGCCTGGTCAAGGTCGACTTCGATGCCGCGGCTGGTTCGGCTCCCGACCTGGTTCGCCAGGCGCAGTTGGCGGCGCGGCTGGCGACGGTTCTGGAGGGAGAAAACAGCACGAGTTCGAAGCAATGGAAGGCGTTTGCTTCCGCACTGGCAAATCTTTCGCCCGGCAGTTCGATGAACGCGATGCTGCGCGACTTGCAAACGATCTCGCGGCCTGAGCCGCCGGAAGTCAAAGACATTCCGAGTCCGATTGCTGATCGTTGCATTGGCCGCACCGGCAAATTCTTGATTCGCATTTATCCGAAAGGCAATATTTGGGACCGCGACCAATTGACCAAGTTTGTCCAGGCCGTCGAGAAGGTCGACAAGCACGTCACCGGGCATCCCATCCAAACTTACTATGCCTCCGCGCAAATGCGACGCGCCTACGAACACGCATCGGTCTATTCGCTGATTGCCGTCACGTTCCTGCTGCTGGTCGATTTCGGCAGCATCACCAATACCATCCTGGCAATGCTTCCGCTGGCGTTTGGCGTGATCCAAATGTTCGGAACCATGGGCTGGCTGGGAATTCCGCTAAACCCCGCTAACATGATCGCCTTGCCGCTTATCTTGGGCATCGGCGTCGACGAAGGCGTCCACCTGCTGCACGACTACCGTTCGCAGAAGGGACGATATCGCTTAGGAAACTCGGTCGCGATGGCCGTCATGCTGACCGCGGCGACGTCGGGGGTTGGCTTCGCTGCGATGATCCTCTCACCGCACCAAGGATTGCGAAGCTTAGGGCAGGCACTCACGCTTGGCGTCTTTACCTGCTTGGCAAGTTCGCTGTGGCCACTGCCGGCGCTCTTGCGAATCATGTCGAGCGGTCGACCCGAAACAAGCGATGAGCCTCACGCGGTTGAAACCACGGACGATGAGGAATCGCTCGCCGACGGGGTGATGGACGAAGAGGAAGATGTTCGCTACGTGCCAGCACCTCACCACCGACGCCGAACCACGCCAATGCTCCAGGGGCTGATGGCCGAGGAGTAGGCGATACTCGCGAGCATCAAATCGACCTCGGCAAATCGACCTCGGCCCATTTCAGGCCATTTGCCGCGACGGTCCATGTTTTCGCGGGCGATTCTGATAAACTGACATGCCTGCCGCCTGGAAAGTAGTTCGATTGGGGGGCGGCGATGCGGTTTGAGGAATTCGACGAGTGAAGTACGCCAAAATCGGGCCCATTGCCGTCCATTTGCCCGAAAAAGTGGAGACCAACGACGACCTCCAGCGGGAGCATCCCGGCTGGGATATGCAGTTGATCTTCGAAAAAACGGGCATTGGCGCGCGGCACATTGCCGCCCCTGACGAATGCGCCTCCGATCTTGCCGTCGCTGCCTGCCAGAAGCTGTTTCGCAATTTCGACGTTGATCCCCAGTCCGTCGATTTCCTGCTCCTCTGCACGCAAACGCCCGACTATCCCTTGCCCACCACTGCTTGCCTGATGCAGCCGCGGCTAGGGTTAAGGACGAGCTGCGGGGCGCTGGATTTCAACTTGGGGTGTTCCGGATTCGTCTATGGCCTGTCGCTCGCGGATGGGCTGATTCGCTCCGGTGTCGCCAAGCGAATTTTGCTGGTTACGGCCGAAACATACACCAAATACATCGACCCGGAAGATCGCAGCCTGCGTACGATCTTCGGCGACGGGGCCGCGGCGACGCTGATCGACGCTTGCGACGAACCCACCCTCTCGGGGTTTCAATTCGGTACCGATGGTTGCGGTGCCGATACGCTTTTTGTGACCAAGGGTGGGGCACGCCAAAAAGACGTCCTCAAGCCACGGCACCGGCAACGCTGGAACAGCGCCCTGTATATGGACGGGCCAAGCCTGATCAATTTCACCGTGTCGGCCGTCCCAGTTCTGCTCGATGGCGTTCTGACCGCTGGCAACGTCTCGCGATCGCAGGTTGATCTCTATTTGTTCCACCAGGCGACGCGCAAGATGCTCGAGGAGTTGCAAAGCCGCCTTGAATTGCCCGAAGAGCGGTTCCCTATTTCGCTCGAAAACGTGGGAAATACCGTTTCCTCGACGCTGCCGATTTTGATCGACGAAATGCGAGCTAAAAAAGTCCTTTCGCCTGGCAAATTGAGCATGCTGGTCGGTTTTGGCGTCGGCTGGTCGTGGGCCGGCTGCGTGTGGCGCGAGACCTGGTCTAAGTAGAAAACGAACGGAATCGCACGATCAATTTTTCGTGCGGTCGATTCTCTTTTGGCTGTCCATCAGGGAGAATAACTCCCGACATGGCGGCTCGTGTTCTCAGCCGGCATCGCGTTCCCAGCGGCACAGGTGGCCGATGAAAAGTCTTCAAGGACACTTTCTCGTCGCTTCGCCCTATTTAGGTGACGGCAATTTCTTTCGCACCGTCATCTTGATGATTCGCCACGATAGCGATAGCGCGCTCGGCGTCGTGATCAATCGCCCGTCGAATAAGACGATTTCTGAGGTTTGGAAAGCGATCAACGAACCTGACAGTGCGCGGCAAGACCTGATCTACATCGGCGGACCCGTTCCGGGCCCGCTCATGGCCGTGCACGGCGTGCAAACGCTGCAAGACACCGAAGTGGTCGACGGAGTCTACTTCACGGCCGAAAAAGAAAAGGTGTTGGCGCTGGTGCACGACGAAGGGACGGCAATCCGTTTATTCTCGGGCTATTCAGGTTGGGGCAGTGGGCAACTCGAGCGAGAACTGGCTGAGGGGAGTTGGCTGGTCTGCGAAGCCGATCGGGAAGCCGTTTTCGCGGATGCGGATTCTCTCTGGAAGGCTGTGGCTTCGCGGATTGGGCTCAGCATCATGGGCGTGAATTCCGACGATGCCCCAGCGGACCCCGAGCTGAATTGACGCATCATGACGACGGCCGAGGAACGCTCGTCGCAAGGTGCAAGTCCCCAGCGGCGATATCGCGTGCTGGGGCTCGGCTGTGTCGCGATTGATCAAGCGTTCCTGCTGGAACGTTTTCCAGCACCAGATGAAAAAGTGCGCTTCGATTCACGACACCAGCGGGTTGGCGGGACTACTGCCTCGGCACTCATGGCCGCAGCGCGAGTTATCAACGGCGTGGGCTACGCTGGTATATGGGGCGATGGCGACGAGTTTGCCTTCGTGGCACGGACGTTCGATCTTCTGAACATCAATCGAACTCATGTCGTCCCGATTTCTCAAGCGAGGCCGATCCAGAGCATTACGCTCGCTTCGCAACACTCAGGCGAGCGAACCGATCGCCGCGTTCTGTACGGCCTCGATGGCGTCACGCCGCTCGTTGACGAAGGACCAAGCGAAGCAGCGATCGCGAACACGGACGTGCTGTTGGTCGATCACTTTGGCATGCAAGGAATGATTCAAGCCTGCCACATGGCGAAACGACACGGTTGCCAGGTTGTCGCCGACTTTGAAAGCGATGCCCGACCCGAGTTCGCCGAGCTTCTCGAACTACCGAACCACTTGATTCTAAGCGAGCCCTTTGCGGCAAAGATCACCAGCAAACAATCGCCGCTGGAGTCCGCGAATCAACTAGCTCAGAATGGTCAGCGGACCGTAGTGATCACACTCGGTGGGGCTGGATGCGTTTATCAGGAAGCGGGCGAGCGAGTGCCACAAGCGTTCCAATTGGGACCGTCGATTGAAGGCGACACGACCGGCTGTGGCGACGTCTTTCACGGTGTGTATGCTGCGACATTGTCCCTGCGAATGCCTCTTAAGCAGCGGCTGCGCTATGCCAGCATGGCTGCCCGGCTGTGGATCGAACGAGAATCGTTTCACGCCCCGCCGCCAGATCGGGCCAACATCGAGGCGGCGCTCGCCGCACTGTAGAGATAGAAAGCACCATGCGAATTGCCATCACACGTGGCGTCAGTCCCGCGATTGCTCGATGCGAGTTGACGCATATCGAGCGATGCGAGATCGATCTAAACACGATTCGCGCGCAACACGACAACTACGTTGAATCGCTACGCCGCGTCGGGTGCCACGTCGTGCTGTTGCCCGTTGAGCCCGACTTGCCCGACTCGATGTTCGTCGAAGACACCGCCGTTGTGGTGGACGAGGTGGCTGTGTTAACACGTCCCGGCGCGGTTTCGCGAGCTGGAGAGACGCCTGCCGTCGCTGCGGCCTTGAAACAATATCGGCAACTAGTGACCGTTGAACCACCCGGAACCATCGATGGCGGCGACGTTTTGCGAATGGACCGGACGCTCTACATTGGGATGTCGACTCGCACGAATCGCGATGGCGCGGCGCAACTGCGCAAGATCGTTTCGCCATTTGGCTATCGGGTGATCGAAGTGGATGTTACAGGATGCTTGCACCTCAAATCTGCCGTCACTCAGTGCGCGGAAGAAGCGGTTCTGATGAACACGCAGCGCGTTGATCCGAAACACTTTGCAGGCATGCGGATAATTGAAGTCGATCCGTCCGAGCCTGAGGCCGCGAATTGTCTATTAGAGTGCGGCACGCTCTTCTTTCCGGCAGCATTTTCACGAACCCGAGCGCGATTGGAAGCAGCAGGGTTGCAGTGCCACACGCTCGACGTTTCTGAAATCGCCAAGGCGGAAGGTGCTCTTACCTGTTGCAGCATCACGTTCAACGCGACCTAGCTACGGCTCGCCAATGCGGAAGTTGACCATCAGCGGGTCTTCTGGTTCCTCTGTGCCTCCTGCGGCCGCATACATCCGACGCGCCGAGACATTGGACCGCGACGTCAGCACCCATGCCTGAGTGCAGTTAAGCTCTCTCGCGCGCTCGAACAACGTTGCCAGCAATCGCCGCCCGATACCTTGATTTTGATGCGAAGGGGCGACGCCAACTTCGTTAATCCATAACTCGGGCGGCTTGTCCGGGTGGATGTAATGGACTGCCGATGCGAAACCCACAACGGTTGCGTCATCAACCGCAACCGCCATGTGGTGCCGAGGATCGGCGAGAAACTCAGCCAGCCACTGCGGATGGATTGGATTGTCAAACACGCCCTTGGCGACATGGTCGAGCGTTGCCCCATCAGTCTCACCGAGAATACGTACTGGTACGGCCATGAACTTCGTTACCTCACGGAGATTTACCCTACATCAGGCCGATGTGTGATCGTGAACGATCAGCCACTTGCCGTCGATTTTCTTCATGACCAATGTAAAAAGGCCGCCCAGTGTTTCCTGCTTCATTTCTACTTGGAAGCGTCCTTTCACGACCGCGTATTCGGCATTTAGCACCTGAACTTCGAGTTCCGCGAAGGCTAGTTTGCCCATCTCTTTTCCTTCGCCTTGGTAACGCTTCTTGTAGCGCTCCAGGGCTTTGTCCCAACCTTGATGCTTGTCCTTGCCTGAGTAGAAGGTGAGGTCCTTAGAGTTCCAGTAACCTTCCATAAAGCCGGTCAGGTCTCCCTTGTTCCAGGCAGTAACCTGATTGGTCAGCACCGTGCGGATGGCGGCCTCGTCCGCGGATGGCTGCTTGTCTTCGGCGGTCAATGCTTGGGTTGCAATCGCAAGGGCGAGAATGGTCGCCAGGAATTTCATGGCAATCTCCTTGAGTCGGTTTGAACTTGCCGCATTTTAACCTGAGGTCCCGGTCTCTTGCCCCGCGCTCAGACATCGACCAAGATGCACTCGATTGGCTCCCCGATTATGATGCGTCGGCGACGCGTTGTGCCCATTTGTTAAAGAAAGTTTGAGAGCATGAAACTGGCCGAGTTGAAGTGGACCGAAGTCGCCGCCCTGAGTCACGATGTCCCCGTCGTTTTGCCGGTTGCCGCGCTGGAGCAGCACGGGCATCACCTGCCGGTCTTCACCGACAGCATGCTCCTAGGCGAAGTCTGCCGTCGCGTCGAGGAAGTGGTTGCCAAACGCGTGATGTTCGTGCCACTGATGTGGCTGGGGAACTCCGAACATCATCTCGACTTCGCCGGCACGATGTCGGCGTCGCCTCGCGGTTATCTCGATCTGCTGCGCGACATGGTCGAGAACATGCTATTCCACGGCTTCAAACGGATCGTCATTCTCAACGGCCATGGGGGAAACATCATTCCCGCCCAACAGGCGATGTTCGAACTGCGGCAAAAGTACCGCTCGCGTGCCGACTTGCTTCTTTTGTCGACGACCTACTGGACGCTCGGAAGCGAACCCAACAAGCTGCATGCGGACCTGCTGCAGGATCAAATGGGGCACGCCTGCGAGTGGGAGACATCGATGATCATGCGGATCGCTCCGCAGTTAGTCGCGCCATGCGAAAAGATCGAACCGGTGCCGTTCGGCGGTGGTTTTGCGCCAGCACACAGGGCGTGGATCACCAAAGATCGCACCAAGCCCGGCCACATCGGCAGCCCCCACGCGGCCAACCCCGACAAGGGAGAACGGCTCTTTCAGATATTCACCAAGGACGTCGTCGCGCTGTTGGACCGCATGGTCGCGTGGAACGGCAGCGATTGGGAAGGTTAGCGCGCGAATGGATCGCAACGAACGGAACTTGAGCCAGAGGACAAGCGATGAAAGGTGAGGATCTGATAGTCGGCGGAATGTTGTCGGTGGTCGGCGGGATTCTCGCCGGCGGCGCCCTGGCTCGATACGAATGGATCATTCAGATGCCCAAGGCCAGGCTCCTCGAGGCGACGCTTGGCCCATCGAACGCCCGCATCACGTTGTTTGTGCTGGGGGCGGGACTGTTGCTGCTGGGCCTGGCGACGTCGGCCGGCTGGATGAAGCGGCCGAGCAAGAAATCGAGTTACGTCTTACCAGTATCTGGCGAGGGAGCGCTTGGCGGGGGAATGATGGTTCGATCTTAGGTGAGTCTCCCTCTGGCGCTAACCGACCCTTGACCATCCCGCAGGCCCCATCGACAATCGAGGTTTGGTTTGTTTGTGCCCGGCGTCGTCTAGGGAATGTGCTCTCTGCGGCGGCAGTTGGTTAGATCGAAAGTTCCCATGTCCCTCGCCAGCGAAGCCTCGCAAAACGTTCCCGATGCCAGCGGCCGATTTGGTGCCTACGGGGGACGATTCGTCCCCGAAACACTGACCCGTGCCCTCGACGAACTATCGGCCGAGTATGCCAAGGCGCAAAAAGATCCCGAGTTCCAAAAGGAACTCGACTACCTGCTTAAGAACTACGTAGGTCGTCCCTCGCCACTCTATTTCGCCGAACGTCTCACCAAACAATGCGGCGGCGCACAAATCTGGTTCAAGCGGGAAGACCTCAACCACACCGGCGCGCACAAAATCAACAACACGATGGGGCAGGTGCTCCTCACTCGCCGGATGGGCAAGAAGCGGGTTATCGCCGAAACCGGCGCCGGCCAACACGGCGTCGCCACTGCCACAGCTTGCGCCCGCTTCGGCCTTCCATGCGTCGTCTACATGGGCGACGAGGACGTCCGCCGCCAGGCCTACAACGTCAACAACATGCGCCTGATGGGCGCGGAAGTCCGGCCCGTCACGACCGGTTCGCGAACGCTCCGCGATGCCATTAACGAAGCCATGCGCGACTGGATGGCCAGCGTCGAAACGACCCACTACATCATCGGCAGTGTTGTCGGGCCGCATCCCTTTCCGATGATTGTCCGCGACTTCCAGGCAGTGATCGGCCGCGAGGCTCGGCAGCAATCGCTCGAGCAGATGGGCCGCTTGCCTGACATCGTCATTGCTTGCGTCGGCGGCGGAAGCAACGCGGCCGGTATGTTCTACCCGTTCATTGGCGACACTTCGGTGAAGCTGATCGGCGTCGAAGCCGGTGGCCGCGGTCCCAAGGCAGGTGATCACGCCTCGCCGCTCTCGTATGGCCAGCCGGGAATTCTGCACGGCTCGTACAGCTACGTGATGCAGGACGAAGACGGGCAGACCTGCGACGTCCACTCGGTCTCGGCCGGGCTCGATTACCCTGGCGTCGGTCCCGAGCATAGCTATTGGAAAGACACCAGCCGCGTCGAATACACCGCCTGCGAAGACGCCGACGCCCTGCAAGCCTACGACACAATGGCTCGCAACGAAGGCATCTTGCCTGCGCTGGAGACTTCGCACGCAATTGCCAAGGCGATGCAAATCGCCAAGTCGCGGCCCGCGAATGAGGCGATTGTGGTTTGTCTTTCAGGCCGCGGCGATAAAGATGCCAACGAAGTGGCCCGCTTGCGAGCCAACCCTGAGCTGTGGCAAAGCCGCAAGTAACCAGTGCAACGTCCCCGGTTTTCTGCGAGCAACGCTGTTCGGCTTCCTCCATTCAAGAATACTTCCTCCATGTCCGCGATCGATCAGGCTTTCTCCGCACTCCGCTCGGCCAAACGCAAGGCGTTTATTCCCTTCATCACGGCAGGCGATCCCGATCTCGATTTCACCGCGGAACTGATGAAGCGGTTGGCCAAGGAAGGAGCCACGCTGATCGAGTTAGGAATTCCCTACAGCGACCCTATTGCCGATGGGCCAGTGATCCAGGCCTCGTATACGCGGTCGCTCGATAAGAGGATCAAGCTCGCCGAAATCCTGGCGATGACCAAAAAGGTGGCTCCCACCCTCTCCTGCCCCGTCGCCGTGATGGTGAGCTACGCGATCATCTACCGGCACGGCCCGGAAGCGTTCATCCGCGATGCCCAAGCGGCCGGAATCGCCGGCGCGATTGTGCCCGACTTGCTCGTCGAAGAAGCGAGCGCGATGTCCGAACTGTGCAAGGCCCGCGACTTCAGCTTGGTACAACTGGTCACGCCAACGACTCCCCGCGAGCGTGCCGTTCGCATCGCCAAGAGTTCAACTGGGTTTCTGTACTACGTGTCGATCACTGGCATCACCGGCGAACGAACCCAACTGCCGCCCGACATCGTCGAGAACGTCACCTGGCTGCGCGGGCAAACCAACTTGCCGCTTTGCATCGGCTTCGGAATCAGCACCCGCGATCACGTGAAGTTGCTAGGACCGGCTGCCGACGGCGTGATTGTGGGTTCGGCTATTGTTCGCCGAGTGGCCGACGCCGCAACCCGCCCGCGCGAAACAGTACTGAACGAGATTGGGCAGTATGTTGGCGAGTTGAAGGCGGCGCTGTAAGCGAACGTTGAAGAAAGGGTGGCATTGGCGTCCCTCAGACGCCAGTGCCACCCCGCATTTTGATCTAAGCTATCTCAATCCCCTCAGCGATCGTGAAGTTCGACCACACGCTTTGCACGTCGTCGTGATCGTCGAGGGCTTCCATGAATTTGCTTACCGACTTGGCCTTGTCGGCATCTGCGAGTTCAACGGTGTTTTGCGGAACGCGAGCGAGCTGCTTGGCTTCGACGGGAATGTTGGCCTTTTCGAGCGCTTCGCTCACTGCCGCGAAGGCTTCAGGTGGAGACGTCACCTGATACTTGTCCCCTTCGCGCTTCAGATCTTCGGCGCCGGCGTCGAGGACTAGCTCCATTAATGTATCTTCGGCGACCTTATCGGCCGCGATGAGGAACAAGCCTTTGCGGTCGAACATGTAGCCGACGCAATTCGATTTGCCGAGGTTGCCGCCGTAGTGGTCGAAGATCTTGCGGATTTCGGGGGCCGTGCGATTGACGTTGTCGGTCATCACTTCACAAATCACGGCGATGCCGCCGGGGCCGTAGCCTTCGTACAGGCCTTCTTCCATCCTGCCGCCGTCGAGTTCGCCGGTACCGCGGCGGATCGCCCGGTCGATCGTATCCTTGGGCATCTGGGCGGCTTTGGCATCGGCAATCGCCAGGCGAAGCCGCGCGTTGTGATCGGGATCACCTCCGCCGAGCTGCGCGGCCACAATGATCGACTTGGAAATCTTGGTCCAAACCTTGCCGCGCTTCGCGTCCTGCCGATCCTTCCGATGCTTGATGTTAGAGAATGCCGAATGCCCGGCCATGATCTCACCCTACGATACGTTTCGCCCTACGATGCGTCTCACCCTAAGATGCCTTGCGTATTCGCCTCACCGTTGAGCATCGCGCGCGAAGTAAGGCGATGCAACGGCTGATCGCTACTTCGGCTTTTTGCGAACAATGCCCTTGGAAGGCTCTTTCTTTCCATCCGCAGCCTTGGCGGGCGCCGGCTTTTGAGGGGGCTTCGCGGCGTGCTTTCCAGCGTCTCCCTTTTTGTCGGTCCCTTTTTCCTTTTCGCCAGGAGGAGCCTTCTTCTTCGCATCAACCGGCTTGGCCTCGACGGCGCCTTTTTTGGCTTCCTTCGAGTCCTTGGCGGCTGGTGCCTTCGCGACGTCTTTTGATTCCTTGCTTGCGGCGACTTCCTTTTCGGCGCCTTTGGCTTTCTTACCCGCTTCTCCCTTGGCAGGCGAAGGCGACTCGGACTTCGCAACCGTAGGCGCGACGGTGGTGGCCGCTTTCGCAGCTCCCGGCGCGGTCGGCTTGGTGTCGGGAAGTGGCTTGCTGTGCGGATGGACTTTTTGCTCGGGTTCCTTCACCGGGGCCGGGATCGGACGTTTTCCCATCCGCTCCTTGGCTTCGGGCTCGATTTCGTAGATCACCGATTTGATCTTCGTCGACGACGGAGACGCCGTCAGATCGGCACCCAACTGGTGAAGCAGCGAGAAGAACTCGCTCCCCTTCTTCTTGTCGATGGTCCGCTCCAGGCCGGGAACGCGAAGCTTCATCGCGTCGGCATCGGTCATGGCGCCGGTGGCGTACATGATATCGAGCGCGCCCTTGCCCATTGCGATGGCGTGTCCGCCGAGCGCGTTCTGGGTCAGGTAATCGATGGCGAACTGCGTGACGCCGGGAAACTTTTCCAGTTCTTCGATCGCTTTGCCGAGTCCGAGCTTTTTGAGGTTTTCCAGATCGAACGAATACTGCGCCTCGAAGACCGAGTGCAGCATCTTCTTCACGCGCTGCGCTGCCCCGGCAGAGTCGGGCATCGGTCCGAGCGTCTCAGCCAGTTCGGCCACCGTCGTGACTCGGATTTCGTTCCAGTCGAAGAAACGTTGCTGAAGCTTGGCGAGCGATTCGTCGGCCAACTCGAACGACGCGTTTTCCAAGCAAGCCGCGTACACCAGGTGCTCGAGCACCGATCGATCGGCGGGCGGCTCCACTGGCTTGTAATGCTTTTTCAGCACCTTGTGCATCTTGGCCAGCAAGTTGGCACGTTGGTTGGCGTTAGTGTTGGTCATATTCAGGCGGAGGATGGAGCTAAAAGGCGTATGAGGGACGCGACTTCGTGGACGCGCGTCGTGCTCGTCCCATCGCGAGTGTGCTTAGGTTGGGCGATTATCCGAATCGTTTTGGTCGGAACCAGAGTCCGGCGACTCGGCACCATCGGCCTGGTCGTCTAGTTCGTCTTCCTCGTGTTCTTTAGGAAGGACTTCGTTGAGCACGCGATTGATCGCGGCGGCCTTCTTAAGCCCCTGATCGAGGACGAACTGCAAGCGAGGGGTGTAGCGCGTATCGATTCGTTTGGCGACCTTCGCTTGCAAGAAACCGGCCGAGCTTTCGAGCCCGCGAAAGCAGGTCTTTTGCTGCGCCTCGGTCCCCATGATCGAGACATGCACCTTCGCCGAGCGCATGTCCGGCGCGACTTCGACGCCGGTCACGGTCACGTTTTGGACACGAGGGTCCTGGATCTCTGTGAGGATTGACATCGAGACCACTTCGCGAATGGCTTCGGCGGCTTTCAGGACACGGCGCGACGACATCGATTCAGGCGGCAGCTTAATTAATAAAGGTTACGCGTGGAAAAAAACGGCGCTGGAATCAGTCATGCTGAATCCAGGTGATGCCGAAATCTGTGGGGGGAACGTTATAGCGTTCGGGCGAATTCTTCGACGCGATACGCTTCTAACAAATCGCCCTGCTTAATGTCGTTAAAGTTGAGCAATTTGATGCCGCACTCCATCCCGCGTTGTACTTCCTTGGCGTCGTCCTTTTCTCGCTTGAGCGAGTCGATCGCGTAGTCGCCGATGGTACGGCCCTCGCGATTGACTCGGATGCGGCAACCGCGTTCCACCGTGCCCTGCAGCACTTGGCAGCCCGCGACAGCACCCACTCGGCTGATGACGAAGACTTGCTTGACCAAGGCGCGGCCCAACTCGACCACCCGTTCCTCGGGCTTGAGCTTCCCTTCGAGCATCGCTTTGATGTCGTCGGTCAGCTTGTAAATGATGTCGTAGCGGCGAATTTCGACTTGCCGTGCTTCCGCGAGTTCGCGGGCTGGTTCGTCCGGAATAACGTTGAAACCAACAATCACGGCATCCGAGGCGGACGCCAACGTGACGTCGGCAACCGTAATGCCACCGACCGAGGCCTGCAGGATTCGGATGGCGACTTCCGGATGCTCGAACTTCGAGAGTTCCTTCTGGATCGCTTCGATCGAACCGCGGACGTCGGCTCGGACAATCAGGTTGAGTGTTACCTTTTCGTCCTCGCGTCCAACCACACCTTCGGCCAGACGGCGCTGGAACTCCTCCAGCGAAACGCGCTTGGTAATACCCGACAGGGCGCGTTCGCGAGTGTTGCTGGCTCGTTGCGAAGCGAGATCGCGGGCTTGGACAATGTCCTTGACCACGTAGAACTTGTCGCCGGCACCGGGCACCACGTCGAGGCCGGTCACGCTGACAGGCGTTGAGGGCCCCGCAACTTTGACTTTTTGTCGCGGCTTGAGCGTATCGAACATCGCTTTGACGCGGCCATGGCCGGCGCCGCAGACGATCAAGTCGCCCTCTTTGAGCGTCCCGTTTTGCACCATTAGCTTGGCGACAACGCCGCGGCCTGGTTCCTGTTCGGCTTCCAAGCACGTTCCCATCGCATCGCGATTGGGATTGGCTTTGTATTCGTGCAAGTCGGCGGTGACGAGCAACGTTTCGAGCAACTCTTCAACACCTTGCCCGGTGAGCGCGCTGGTGCGAATGACTTCCGTTTCGCCACCCCATTCGCTGGGGAGCAAGCCGGCCGTGGCCAGTTGCTGCAGGACGCGTTGTTGGTCGACGCCCGGCAGGTCCACTTTATTCATGGCGACGACAATCGGCACCTCGGCCGCTTTGGCGTGGCTGATCGCTTCTTCGGTTTGCGGCATGATGCCGTCGTTGGCGGCAATCACGATCACGGCGATGTCGGTAACGTTGGCACCGCGCGCCCGCATTTCGGTAAAGGCTTCGTGACCCGGAGTGTCGACGAAGGCCACCTTGCGACCCGACTTGGTGTTGACCTGGTAGGCGCGAATGTGCTGGGTGATGCCACCCGCTTCGCCCGAAACGACATCGATGCCGATGATTTTGTCGAGCAACGATGTTTTACCGTGGTCGACGTGGCCAAGCACCGTCACGATTGGCGGACGCGGCTCCAGCGATTCAGGCGGGTCGGTATCGTCAGCGAATTGCTTAAGCAACTTTTCCTCGAGCGATTCGGGCTGCTTGAAGACGACATCCAAACCGAGCTCGGCCGCGATGAGCTCGGCCATTTCGTCGGGAATGCCGGCATTGATGGTCGCCATGACGCCCATCGCCATCAACTGTTGGATGACCTTTGCCGAAGGGACGCCAGCCGATTCCGAGAAAGTTCGGACCGTGCAGGGCAATTCGATTTCGGGTTTATCTTTTCGCGGGGCGGCGACGGTTTTCCCTTGCCGCCGGAGATGGGTCAACGTCTTACGACGCGTCCCGACTCCATCATCCTCGTCGGTCAGGTTGACGCGCTTGGTGCGGGCCTTTTGGCGGTCGGGACGGGCGCCGGCCATTTCGGCCAGCTTGTCTTCGTCCTCCGATCCCTTTTTGCCACGCTTGTTTGGGTCGACCTTGAGCGGACCCGCCTTACCGGCGTCAGCGCCAGCCGCACCCGCTCCGGGCGCTCCCGGACCCTTGGCGTTAATCCGGCCATGCTGACGTTCGAGTTGCTTGGTCAGGTCGGCGATATTGGTAGGCGCCTTCGATCCTGGCTTGAGTGCGTCGGGCGTCAGGCGAATAACTGGCTGCTGCGCTCTGGCTTGCGTTGGCTGCGGCGCGGTCGGCTGTTTGACTTCCGGCATTTCGCTCAAGCGAATGACGGGCCTGCGATCGCGCGCCGAAGGACGTTGCGCCTTCTTGTCGCCAGCGTCACCTGGTCCCTTGCCGCCACCCGAAATCACTTTGATCGGACCACCACCGCCGACACGGCGATCGCCAAAGCGGTCGGGCCGTCCGGCTCGGTCGGCCACATCAGCAGGCGACCGTGAGTCACCAGCGCCACTATCGGTGGCACTCTCTGCCGCAGGTGCTGGAACTTCAGGGGCAGTTTCCTTAGTGGGGGCGGGCTTTGCGGCTGGCGCCGCGTGCGGATCGGCTTGATCGAGAGTGGCTTCCGTTCGAGGTGCTTTAGCCCCTGGTGCGGTCTCGGCCGCGACGGGGCGCTCGACATCCGCTTCGGCGGAAGGTGTTGTCGGGGCTTGCGGCGCTGCCTCGGGAGCTTCCTCGACCAGATGACCTGCATCGGAACCCGACGGCTTAGTTCGGCCGCTGCCGACTACGACCGGCTTGCGATTGCCGGCAACGGGTATCGTTGAGTCGCTTCGAATGGGCGCGTCGATGCCGCGGCGCGGAGGTGCAGCAGTTGCAGTCGCGGTTGCTTGTGCGGAAGCAGGCTTCTTAGTCGCTCCGCCTTCCAGAAAGGCTTTCACCCGAACGACCTCGTCGTCTTCCAGGCTAGCCAGCGCAGAACCTTTGCCAGGGATGCCCGCCTTCGTGCAGATATCCACCAGCTCCTTGCTATCAATGTTGAGATCTTTCGCGAGCGCGTAAATCCGAACGGGCACCTGGGGCCCTCCTGTGGCTCTCAGTCCGACGACAACCGCAGCAAGTCGGCGGAGAGCAAGTGGTGATCAAACTGCTACATATGCGGAATCTCCTAGCGGCATTGGGCTCATGTGGTTGAAACCAACATGCATCCAGTGCTGCGGATTTCCGGGTTGAAAATCCATTACGAACAAAGGCAATGCGGCTGCTGCCGTTTACCAAAAGAATGAAATCATCCTTGGATAACCGACTACAACAGCGTTGCTGGAGATGAGGGACTTCCCTCTTCCCAGAACGGCGGCAAACTCACCATATCGGCCGTTACCGCCATTTCATCCAACACCGACAAGGCGACTCGAATGATGTTCGGCGATTTTCGCCGCGTCCCATCCAAGGATGCAAAACCGTTAGCTTTGCCTGCTATCAACACCTTGCCAAAGCTAGAAACCTAAAAATCTACCCCTTAGGACCGCCTTTGTCTACCGATTCTGGCGTGAATGCGGCCAATCTTCACCAATATTGATGGATGCATTCACACGATTCTCCGGCCACAAATCCAGCCGGACGGTCAGACGCCACTTCGCGCGGCCAAAGACCTATTCCTCACCTCGTTTGCGTTCCTTGGGGCCTTCGCCTTCTTCCCCAGTTGTTCCGCCATCCTGTTCGGCCTGCTCGCGAGCCTTGCGGCGGGTCTCGGCGGCCGCTTGTTCGGCTTCCGTCGCCTTGACCTCAGCTTGCTCGACAATCCGCTCGACCTGCTCTTCGGAAAGTCCGCCCATTTCCATCAGGTCTTCGGGCTCGATCACCGACAAGTCATCGTACGACAGGTACCCTTGTTCGACCAATCGCTGAGCTAATTCTTCCGGCATTCCGTCGAGGGCACTGAAAGCCGTCACCGCGACATCGATCTTCTTTTCCAATTCCTCGGGGGTCATGATTTCGATATCCCAACCCGAGAGCTTGCTGGCCAAGCGGACGTTCTGTCCGCGGCGGCCGATCGCGAGCGACAGTTGGTCTTCCCGAACCAGCACAATCGCGCGCCCGAGCATCTCGCACAGCAACACTTGATCGACTTCCGCCGGTTGCAATGCGTTGGGAATCAAAACCTGCGGGTCTTCATTCCAGCGAACGATATCGATCCGCTCACCCGCTAGTTCGTCGACGATGTTTTTAATCCGCTGGCCGCGAACACCCACGCACGCGCCCACGCAGTCGACACGCTGGTCGGTGCTGCTCACAGCAACTTTGCTGCGGTAGCCGGGTTCACGCGCGAGGCGGTTGATCGAGATCACGCCTTCGGCGATTTCTGGAATTTCCTGCTCGAACAGACGCTGCACCAGGTTGGGGTGATTGCGGCTGAGTACCACCTTCACGCGGCTCCCCTGCGGCTTCACTTCGTACACCACGGCGCGGACGCGTTCGTTGGGGTGATGCGATTCACCGGGGATTTGCTCGCTACGAGGAAGAATCGCCTCGACCGTTCCCAGCGAGACCGTGGTCACGCTTCCTTCGTTGCGTTGGACGGTTCCGCTGACCATCTGTCCGATTTGCTCGGAGAACTCGTTAATCAGCAAATCGCGTTCTGCTTCGCGCAGCTTCTGGATGATCACCTGCTTGGCGGTTTGGGCGCCGATGCGGCCGCTGATCTCGGCCGCTTCGATTTCCACGCCATCGACGCGCGCACCGATCACGCCCGACTGGCGGTTGATGGTGACCACCACGTCGGCGTTTTCGCCGTAGTGCTTTTTGACCGCCGACGCCATCGCCGACTCGATCGTCCGGAACACCAGGTCCCGATCGATTCCCTTCTCGCGATGAAGCGAGTCGACGTAACGCAACATATCGCTGGGATTCATCTCGACCTTCCGTTTTTCTTGCCCGTTGTGGCGTCGAACCAACAAATCCCCTGTGGCTTGAGAACGATTTGCCGTTCCGCTTCCACCGGGATCGCGTGATCGGTTGTCAGGACTGCGATCGCGCTAGCGCGATCTGTCTTGCTCAACCAAACGCACGTTGATCTTCCGCCAAATTCCTTACGAACAACTCTTCCTGCTGCCCCATCCCGACCGTCGATCACCTTCTCGATTTCCGCCTGCTCGGCTCGAAAGCCGAGTGCAATCGAACCTGGCTTGCTTTCTGGTTGTGTTTCCTTGGTTCCGGAAAAGCGCCAACCTTCTACCGACTCAAATATCCAATCGCCGTCGCCGGCAAACTCAATCTTTCCATCGAGCACATTCATGCCCGGCTCGCCGATGAACCGCGCTACCCACCGATCGGCTGGAGCGTTGTAAACCTGCTCCGGCGTGCCGACCTGCCGCAGTTCGCCGTCATCGGTCACCGCGACTCGCTCACCCCAGGCCATGGCCTCGGCGTGATCGTGCGTCACGGCAATCACCGTTGTTTTATTCTCGCGTCTCCAATCGCTCAGGTAACTGCGGAACTCTTCCTTCGCTTTGACGTCGACGTGCGCCAGCGGCTCGTCGAGCAGCAAAACCTTCGGTTGTCGCAACAACGCACGCGCCAAGGCTACGCGCTGTCGCTCGCCGCCTGAGAGCTCGTTGACCCGCCGGTTCAGGAACGTCGTTAAACCAAGACGCTCACAAACACGGTCGAAGTCCGAACTCGCAGTTTTGTTCGTGCCAAACCAACCCAAACCACTCTTAGTATCGATCTGATCGCGGACCCGTTGCTCGCCAACGAGCGCCTGATCCTGGAACACCATCGCCACCGACCTGAGGTGGGGCGCGATGTTCGTTACGTTTCGCGATCCCGTTCCATCGCTAAACCAAATCTCGCCGGCGGTGGGACGTTCGAGTCCCGCCACCAGGCGAATCAATGTTGTCTTTCCCGAACCAGACGGCCCAACCAAGGCAAGGAACTCGCCTGCTGCAATCTCCAGGTGGAGATGTTGGAGTACGTCGTGTCCGCTTTGGTAATGGTGAGAAACATCGCGTAGCGAAATGGCGAGCATCAGGAGTCATCCGGCCAGCCAATCGGCTCGCGAAACTCAAACCTGCTGAGGCGTTTTGCACCGCGACTTACACCGCAAAACAGGTCAAAATAAGCCTGGATTTTGCGATATATAAACAAAAAAACGCGTAAGCCTCTTCCCTTAGGAAGTTGCTCCGCGTCTGGGCTGCAAGTCGAAATGCTCACGGGCTCAGCGAGGATCGCTTCACACCAACGCCAAATAACCTATCGCGAAGGAGACCTGGTGTCAAGCCGCACGCTTTGTCGCAAACCCTTTGCAAGGCAAGTAGATACGTTGCGAAACGTGACCGCAAACTTACCCCCGAAAGTGACTGTTGGACGTCCCGTAATTGGCCGTGGAAGCGGGAAGCGAGTGGCGGGCCGACTGCAACGCTAGCAACGGCCGCTAAGTCGCCTTTGGCGATCCGTGACCCGTTGTGGAAAAGGCGTCTTAACAATTTCGCAACCGTAGGTACTGCAATACTTTACGGATAGCTGTCGAGTTCTTCTCGCTCGGTTAACGCCAAAGTTATGGTCATGTTCGACACTTCTCATATGGACCTTTTTCGCACGGAGGCCGCTATTGATTGAGAAGGTGCAGGATGATCGCAACAAGTTATCCGAAGCAGGCGAAATACCAATTACCGTCCCTGGGCCGATCGACCGGCCAAGCGGTCCGAACGATCTTCCTTAGCGACACCCACCTGGGTAGCCGCTACGCCAATTGCCGGGCGCTGCTCGATTTCCTCCAGCAGCACCAGCCCGAATTTCTTTATCTGGTGGGCGATATCGTTGATGGTTGGTCCCTGCGGCGGCGTTGGCACTGGAACGCGACCTACAACGCGATCATCCACCGGTTGCTGGAGCTCGTCGCCAAAGGAACGATCGTTCGTTACGCCCCTGGCAATCACGATGCCTTCATGCGGAGCTACTTAACGACCATCCACGACGTGGAAGTGGCCGACGAGTTCATCCACGAAACCGCCGACGGGCGGCTCCTCTCGATCTTGCACGGCGATCGCTTCGACGATGTCGAGTTGCGGGCGCCGTGGTTGTCTGTCCTCGGCTCATCGGCCTACGAGACGCTGATGTGGGCCAACGGTTTGGTGAACCGAGTTCGCACGTCGTTCGGATTCGAACGGCGTTGCTACACCGCCGCGATCAAGAAAAGCGTCAAGCGCGCGGTGACCTTTGTCAGCGATTTTGAGTCGCGGCTAATGGCGCATGCCCAAGCGAGCGGTTGCGACGGCATTGTCTGCGGACATGTTCACACGCCCGTCATTCGCTCGCGGGGACAGATCACGTACTTCAACACGGGCGACTGGGTCGAGCATTGCACGGCTTTGTTTGAGTTCGCCGATGGGGCGATGGAGCTTCGGCAGTACCCGCTCGAACCGGGTGTCGGCGAAGTGACGGTTCTCGCCCGTTGGAACCACACCGACGATGCCACTGGAGGCGGTGCTTCAAGCGGAAATCTGGAGAACGTCGATGCGGGCATTTCGCATACGGAAGCGGCCGCCTAAGCGAAAAACGGGCATTTGTTGACAGAAACGCGATCGAGGCCCCTTCGGTAGAGGGGCTCGCAGCAAAGGAAAGAAAGCGAACGTTTCGCCGAATAGTTTCCTAGAGATTCGCGTCGAGCCGGCTTTGGCGCAGCGCGGAAGAAACGAGACATCCTTATGGCGAAGATCTTCTACAGCATGTGTGGCGAAGGGCGCGGTCACGCTGCCCGCGTCCGTTCGATGGTTGAGCATTTGAAAGACGAGCACCAGCTTGTCCTATTCGCTCCCGACCAGGCGTACGAGTTTTTGGCGCCGCGCTATCCGGCGGGAACGCCAAACGTGGAAGTGCGCCGCATCCCGGGACTGCGCTTCTTTTACACCAACGGGCGGCTCGACCTGATCCGTTCAATCAGCAACGCCCTCGGCTACATGTGGAAGCTGCGAAACCTGGTTCGCCAACTCAAGCGAGCGATTCGCGAAGAGCAGCCCGATTTGATTCTCTCCGACTTCGAGCCCGCGTTGCCTCGCGCTGCCAAGTCGTGCAAGGCGCCGTTCGTTAGTTTGAATCACCAGCACTTTTTGGTCGCTTGCGATCTATCGTCGCTTCCTTGGAACCTGCGCGGTTGGGCCTCGATGATGGGATTGGCCGTGCGTGCCCACCATCACTGGCAAAAGCAAACGATCGTCTCGTCGTTCTTTAATGCGCCTTTGCGCCCCGGCTACGAGAGCGTTTTGCAAGTTGGCCCGCTCCTGCGCCCCGAAGTATTGAAAGCCCAACCTGTTACGGGGGATCACATCGTTTCGTATCTGCGTCCGGCGACGCCGCCGAAGGTCCTCGAGATGCTCCAGACGAGCGGCCGGGAAGTTCGCGTCTATGGCCTTGGCAATCGCAAGGATGAAGGCAATCTTCGGTTCATGTCGCTGCACGAGCAGAAGTTCGTTGACGACGTCGCCTCGTGCCATGCACTGGTGGGCGCTGCTGGCAATCAATCGCTGGGCGAAGCGATCTACCTTGGCAAGCCGATCTTTGCCTTGCCCGAGGCCGACCACCACGAACAGATGATCAACTCTCACTTCCTCGGCCAAATGGGAACGGGCGCCTTCTCGACTCTCGAAGATGTGCAGGCCAGCGAGTTCCGCGAGTTTTTGGGTAAAACCGACCAATATCGTGCCAAACTGCAAAGTTACGCGGGGCAAATCGATGGCACGCCGGCCGCCGTGGGCGAGGTGGTTCGCCACCTGCGGCGACCCGTGGTTTCGCCTCCGCCGGTGCGTGATCTGTGCCCTGTTTAGTAACTGGCCGGTGATTGTTTTTGCCCCTTTTTCACGCGAAATTACTGCGAAAAAGGCCTGGCGCGAACCTTTTGCCACCGAATTTCGTCTTGGTGGCAAGTGGATAAGTATGAAAGTAAGAGCTACATTTCCCTAATGACAAAACCTGAATCGAATTCCAATCCTGATCCTGAATCCCTCTCTTCTGACGAATCGCCGAACGAAAACGAGACTTCTCAGACTCTCAACCACGGCGATCGAGAACGCGGCGATCGAGAGCACTCCCGCCAGTCGAATCTGTCCGCTGACGATTCGCATCTCCAAGAAGAGTTTTCTGACGACGAGTCTTCCGAGCACGAGTTTTCGGAGGACGACGACCTAGGCGACGAGCCGCTCGAAGACGACCTTCTGCCAACTGGCTTGGAAGGCTTCGAAGAAGACGAAGACCCCGAAGAAAAGAAGGCTCGCCGAGCCGCCGTTGTCGCGATCCTGAAGCCGCGGATCGTCGAACTCATTCACGGCGCGAAGTATCGCCCCATGAAGCCCAAAGGAATTGCCAAGTTCCTCGGCGTTCATGGCAAAGATAAAAAGCTCCTCAAGCGAGCGATTTATCAACTGGTGCGGGCGGGCTTTCTCAAGTTCGGACCCAAGCACCAAATCCTGCCGGGGCGCCTGACCGAAATTCCAAAGCAACCCGATGTTATCGCGGGGCCGAAGCCTGCCAAGCCGCGAACACCTCCGCCCATGGAACCCATCGAGACGGTTCCCGAACCCAAAGTCGTCGAATCCGAATTCGCACTATTCGAAACGCTCGCTGACACGGCCGATGCCGAAGCAAATCAGTTGTCACGCGAACTGGATCGCCCCAAGAAGGCGGATAAGCTCGGCAAGTTGAGCAAGGGCCGCATCGTCGGCGTCCTCCGCAAAACGTCTTCGGGTGCGGGTTTCGTAAGGCCGAAAGGCGTCGGCAAAGAACACACTCGCGACCAAGACATCTTCATTCCCTCCGGTTCTTCTGGCGATGCTGCCGATGGCGACGAGGTTGAAGTAGCCCTCGATCGCGATGGTGGCAAGTCCTTCCGCGGTGCCGCACGCATCACCGGCCGCGTCGTCCGCATTATCGAACGTCGCACCCATCGATTTGTCGGCACGTACGAGGAACGCCGCAACCAAGGCCTGGTTCGAGTCGACGGACGGACGTTTGCCGAGCCGATTCCGGTCGGCGATCCGGGAGCCAAAGGGGCCGCCGATGGCGACAAGGTCGTCATCGAAATGGTCCGTTTCCCCTCGCATCGCAGCCCCGGTGAAGCAGTCCTGGTCGAGATCCTCGGCGCGAAAGGCGCGCCGGGCGTCGATACGCTTTCGATCATTCACGAGTTTGAGTTGCCCGGCGATTTCTCGGACGAGGTCCTGGAAGATGCTCGTCAACAAGCCGACGCATTTGATGAATCGATCGGCGATCGGGCCGACTTCACAAGCGACACGGTCATCACCATCGACCCGGTCGATGCCCGCGACTTCGATGATGCGATCTCACTCAAGAAACTGGCTAATGGCCACTGGGAGCTCGGCGTGCACATCGCCGACGTTTCTCACTTTGTCCGGCCCAAGGGGCCGCTCGATCGCGAAGCCCGCGACCGTGCGACGAGCATCTACCTGCCTGATCGCGTGATTCCGATGTTGCCCGAGGTAATTTCCAATCACCTCGCCAGTTTGCAGCCCGACCGCGTTCGCTACACACAAACGTGCTTTATCGAGTTCACGCCGGAAGGCGTACCGGTTCATGCTGAAGTAAAACGCGGAGCCATCCGCAGCTGTCGGCGATTTGCGTACGAGGAAGTCGACGAGTTCCTCGCCGACCGCGCAGCGTGGAAAGATCGGCTGGACTCGAAGGTCTTCAAGCTGCTCGACCAGATGCACGAGCTGGCAATGGTATTGCGGAATCGCCGATTGGAGCATGGTGCGATCGAACTCTCGCTTCCCGAGGTCAAGATCGACCTCGATAAGCAAGGCAAGGTGAGCGGCGCTCACCTGGTGGAACACACCGTCAGCCACCAGATCATCGAAGAGTTCATGTTGGCTGCAAACGAGGCCGTGGCGCGGATTTTGTCGGCCGCTGAACTGCCGTTCCTGCGGCGTGTTCATGCTCCGCCCGATCCACGTAAGCTCGATGTGCTCACGGGCTTTGTCCGCGAGCTGGGGATCGAATGCGATCACATGCAGAGCCGCTTCGAGATCAAACGCGTGGTGGCGGCCGTGGCCGACTCGGGCCGCATGCACGCGGTGAACTACGCGATCCTCCGCAGCATGCAAAAGGCGGTTTACAGCCCCGAAGTCGAAGGGCACTACGCGCTTAATAGCGAGAACTACTGCCACTTCACCTCGCCGATTCGCCGTTATCCCGATTTGACGATCCACCGGATGCTGGAAGCGATCGAGCGCGGCAAACGCCCGCACGTGGAGTACGAAGCCCAAGTCGTCCTAGGCGAACATTGCAGCGACCGCGAACGCCGAGCCGAAGAAGCCGAACGCGAACTGAAGAAGACCAAGCTCCTTGCCTATCTTGAAACGAGGATTGGCGATCGCTTTGAGGCGGTCATCACCGGCGTTGAAGACTTCGGCTTCTTCGCACAGGGAACTAAGCTGCCTGCGGAAGGGATGGTCCACGTACGCACGTTGGCTGACGACCGGTATCGTTTCGACCGCGAGACGCATAGCCTCGCTGGTTACCGTTCGGGGAACTCGTTCCGGCTGGGAGACCTGGTCGAAGTCGAAGTTGCCTATGTGAATGTGGAGCGGCGGGAACTCGACTTCCGATTCGTGCAAAAGCTGGCCTCGGAAGGTACGATCGAACTTCCTTCGACTCCCTATCAAGACGACGAACCGCGCGGAAAGAAGCGAAAGGGAAGAAAGGGAGATCGTCGCGAGGAGCTTGGAACACGAAGCCGAACGGGTTCGGGAAGAGGGAAAAAAGGCCAAACGAGCAAACGGAGCGAGTCCTTTTCCAAGCCCGTCAAAGGCAAAAAGTCGAGGCCTGGGAAGAAGGGGCCGCCAGACGCAAGTAAAGCGAAACAGCGGCCCGTCAAGAAAAAGAAGCGGCGCCCGGGCAAGCGGGAACGCGAACAACGTAAATCTGGCCAATAGGGATGGTTGATTTGTTGATGGTTTCTCGTCGGAGAGCCATCAACACTCTTAGGTTCCCCACGACTGGTGGGCGAATGCCGGCGCTATAACCTTCTCCCCCTTCGCAACGCCTAAGCAACCGTTACCATAAGGATTGCAATCCCACGGCAAACTTTGCCGTGGCTCCGTTGTTTGACAAGTCGGCCCCACGCACTTTCCCAGTGATCCTGGTATTGGATCGCACTATTGCGCTGGCGGCGACGCTGCCCAAACACGGCTGGCTTTCAGGGACGATTCCGGGATCAAACATTCGCCGTTGTTGCTGCGATAGGTCGTGTTGTTATGGGTAGTGTCGAACAGAGTGATTCGTTGCGGCGCACTCCGCTGAACGCCTGGCATGCCGCCAACGGTGGACGGCTGGTCGACTTTGCGGGCTGGTCGATGCCCGTTCAGTACAGCTCGATCGTCGAAGAGCACAACGCCGTTCGCCATCACGTGGGGCTGTTCGACGTCTCGCACATGGGCCGCATTCGCATCGATGGCCCTGGGGCCGGCGCTTTTCTCGACCGCATGTTGACGCGTCGCGTTGTCGACGCCCCGCTCGGCAAAGTCCGATACGGGCTCGTTGCCAACGAAACAGGCGGCATCAAGGACGACGTGCTAGCCAGCCACATTGCGGGAGCCAAAGGCGACTACCGGTATCTCGTGGTCAACGCTGGGAATCGCGATAAGTTAGCTGGGTGGTTTGCACAGCATCTGCCGAAAGATGGCTCCGTCATCTGGCAGGACGAAAGCGATGCCACGGCCATGATCGCCGTGCAGGGCCCGCATGCCAATCTTTTGGTGGCCGGAATCTCCAGCCTCGATCCTGGCAAACTTGGTTACTACTCGGGGGCAGAGGCAAAGGTCCTATCGCATCCGGCGCTTGTGAGCCGCACGGGCTATACCGGCGAAGATGGCTGCGAAATCATTGTGCCCGCGAGCGCTGCCGAACAAGTTTGGACCAAGCTGCTCGAAGATGGCCGCTCGCTGGGGGCCAAAGCAATCGGATTAGGGGCACGCGATACCTTGCGTCTGGAAGCCGGCATGCCTCTGTACGGCCACGAATTAAGCGAGACAACTTCGCCTTGGGAAGCTGGCTTGTCGATGGCGGTCGACCTGGCCGATCGCGACTTTGTAGGACGAGCAGCGCTCGCGGCATCCAACGAGGCGCCGCCAGCCCGTCGCCGGATTGGCATTGTTCTGGAAGGTCGCCGTCCGGCACGTGAAGGCTACGCGGTATTCGCCGGCGATGCTCGCGTCGGCGAGATCACCAGCGGAACCTTCTCGCCTACGCTCGATCGTCCGATTGCCATGGCCTACGTCGGTTCGGAATTTGCGAACGTCGATCAGGCTCTCTCGATTGACGTTCGAGGAACCCGATTAGCAGGGCGCGTGGTTCCCCTCCCCTTCTACAAGCGACCAAGCAGCAAGAAATAGTCTTGGGTTGCGTGTTGCCTATTCACCAAAACAGTAACAGTCGGTTCATCCTTTGCAGGAGTACAAGATGACGCCTGAAAACCTTCGGTACGCGGAATCGCACGAGTGGGTCAAGCAAACCAAAGAAGGCGACAAGCCCGTCGCCGAGATCGGGATCACTGATTTCGCGGTCCATCAGTTGTCAGACGTCGTTTTCATGCAGTTGCCCGAAGTGGGAACCAAAGTGACGGCTGGCAAGGAGTTCGGCGAGGTCGAGTCGGTGAAGGCCGTGAGTCCGCTTTATGCTCCGGTATCAGGCGAGATCGTCGCCGTGAACACCAAGTTGCCCGAGAACCTGGAACTTCTCCAATCCGACCCGTACGGCAAAGGCTGGATGATCAAGATTGCCATGAGCAACGAAAAGGAAGTCGAAAAGCTGATGGACCACAAGGCCTACGAGAAACAGTGCGAGTCGTAAGCGTAACAGCGGACAGCAAACGAAGATTGGTTTGAGAGGGATAGTGCAAGATGGCTTATCGTTGTCTTACGGATGAAGATCGCGCTGCGATGCTGGCGACGATCGGGGCGAAGTCGGTCGAGGAGATCATCGCCGACCAGATTCCAGAAAAGAACCGCTTCACCAGGCCGCTCAATGTCCCGCCCGCCATGGGCGAACTGGAGCTCACGCAGCACGCCGCAAAGTTGGCAAGCCTGAATCAGCATGTCGCGGCGTCGACCTGTTTCCTCGGCGGCGGTGCCTACGACCACTTTGTACCGGCGGCGATTGATGCGCTAGCAAGCCGCGGCGAGTTCTACACCTCATACACGCCGTACCAGCCCGAAGTGAGCCAGGGGAACCTGCAGGCGACGTTCGAGTACCAGTCGATGGTCTGTGAACTCACGGGCTTGGACGTCTCCAACGCCAGCCTCTACGACGGCGCAAGCGCCACGGTCGAAGCGGCTTTGCTGGCCATGAGCGTGACCAAGCGCCTTAAGAAGGTGGTTGTTCTCGATTCGCTACATCCTCAGTACCGCGACTCGCTCGAGACGTATCTCAATTGCCTGGGAAGTGAGCTCGTCACCGTCCCCTGCCCTGCCGGCCGTGCCGATTTGGAAACGGTTGCCAAGGCCATCGATGGCGAGACTGCGGCTCTGATTGTTCAGCACCCAAATTTCTTTGGCGGACTGGAAGACGTCGCCAAGCTTTCGAAAATCGCCCACGAACACGGCGCGCTGCTCATTCAAGCGTTCGACCCGATCAGCGTGGGAGTTCTGAAACGCCCTGCGGATCTCGGTGCGGACGTGGCTGTTGCCGAGGGGCAAGGATTGGGTACGCCACTGCAATACGGCGGTCCCTATTTGGGTGTCATCGCCGTGAAGGAGCAGTTCGTGCGTCGATTGCCGGGCCGTATTTGCGGCGAGACGGTCGATCGCAACGGCAAACGGTGCTTTGTCCTTACACTTCAAACCCGCGAGCAGCACATCCGCCGCGAAAAGGCGACGAGCAACATCTGCACCAATCAAGGACTATTCGCGCTGCGGGCGTCGATCTACCTCTCGTTGATGGGGCCACAAGGGCTCCGCGACGTGGCCAGCTTGTGCGTTCGCAAAACGAAGTACGCCCAGCAACGGTTGTTCGCGAACCCTCGCTTTGAGAGCCGTTTCAATATCCCGTCGTTCAAAGAGTTCGTGGTTCGCGATCGGAACGGGCGCGTTGCCGAGATCCTGGAACAGGCTCGTCAGCAGGGGATTTTGGCGGGCATTCCTCTAGGAACGTGGTATCCGGACCTGGCCGATTGTTTTCTCGTGGCTGTTACGGAAAAGCGGACCAAGGACGAAATCGATCGCTGGGCCGATGTCCTTAGTGCCTCTTAGTCGATCCCTTTCCAACAACAAGCGAATTCTCGTCTCGGAACAAACAGGCTGTCGGATATGCGGAATCAACTTGCAACGGATGTGATTTTCGATCTCTCGGATGCCGGATTGCGCGGCGCGCGTTTGCCCGAATGTGACGTGCCAGTCGCCGAAGTCGGGGAGCTGCTGCCGAAGGACGCCTTGGCCGATGCTCCCCCCGCGCTGCCGGAAGTCTCCGAATCGACCGTCGTCCGCCACTACGCGAACTTGTCGACACTCAACATGTCGGTCGATACGCACTTTTATCCGCTCGGCTCGTGCACGATGAAGTACAACTCGAAGCGCAACGAGCGGATCGCAGGTTTGCCTGGGTTTCTCGATTTGCATCCGTTGACGCCGGACGAAGGAGCGCAAGGGTTGCTGTGCGTGCTGTTCGAGTTGCAGCAGATGCTGGCCGAGATTTCCGGCCTGCCAGCTGTTTCGTTGCAACCGGCCGCTGGGGCCCACGGTGAATTGGCCGCCTTGATGACGGCGGCCGCTTACTTCCGCGACCGGGGCGAGAATCGCACCAAGGTCTTGGCGCCCGACAGTGCCCACGGAACCAATCCCGCTAGCGCCGCCGTGGCTGGGCTCACGTTCGAAACCGTGAAAAGCAACGCTCGCGGCTTTGTCGACATGGACGACTTGAAGGCCAAGCTCGACAAGCAAGTCGCCGTTTTCATGATCACCAATCCCAACACGCTGGGATTGTTCGACCAGCAGATCGGCGAGATTGCCCAGCTGGTTCACGACCACGGCGGGCTAATCTACCTCGACGGCGCCAACATGAATGCGATCTTAGGGATCGCCCGCCCCGGCGACCTGGGCGCCGACATGATGCACTACAACCCTCACAAGACATTTAGTGGGCCGCACGGCGGCGGCGGCCCCGGCGCCGGTCCGATCTGCGTGCGCGACTTTTTGGGGCCGTACTTGCCGTCGCCCGTCGTGGCGAAAGAGGGAGAGAAATTCCGGCTCGATCACGATCGACCCAAGTCGATCGGCCGGGTCCGCAGCTTCTTCGGCAACACGGGTGTGCTCGTACGAGCGTGGTCGTACATCCGCTCGCACGGACCCGATGGTTTGCGGCAAGTGTCGGAGGACGCGGTCCTCAACGCGAACTACTTGCTGGCAAAGGTGCGTCCATTTCTTTCCGTGCCACATGGGCACCGCTGCATGCACGAGTTCGTGGCATCTGCCGAAGATCTGCGCAAGTCGTTTGGCGTTTCCGCGATGGACATTGCCAAACGATTGCTCGACTACGGGTTTCACGCGCCGACGGTCTATTTCCCGCTCACGGTGAAAGAAGCCATGATGGTCGAGCCGACGGAGACCGAGACCAAGGCGACGCTCGATGCCTTCGTGGAAACGCTCCAGAAGATTGTGAAAGAGTCACCCGACGTGCTGCATGCGGCACCGAGCACGACTCCCATCAGCCGGCCCGACGAAGTCCGCGCGGCGCGCTCGCCTGTGGTTCGATACAAGCGAAAAGCCGAGGTCTCCAAAACGTGAGCGCGATTTGGGGCGAGGCACCTCCGCTCCGCGTGATTCCGATCGCGTCAGGCGAAGGTGCCTGGAACATGGCGCTTGACGAGGCGCTCCTCGAAACCGCCAACGAAACCGGCGAGCCGATTCTCCGCTTCTATGCGTGGGCCCGCCCGGTTTTGTCGCTGGGTTACTTCCAAGCGATCGAGCAGCGCCAAGCCCATCCGGCTAGCTTGCCATGCGACCTGGTGCGCCGAGCCTCGGGCGGCGGAGCCATCGTCCACGATCGGGAATTGACCTACTCCTTAAGCGCCCCCAGGAAGCTAGGAAAGAAAGAACTGGCGGCAGACTATTACCGGATTGTCCATGAGGCGGTTATCAACGTGCTTCGCCGGCAGGGAGTCATCGCGGAGTTGGTTTCCGAAGGCGGAGCCTTCCGTGGAAGAATCGATCCATTCTTGTGCTTTGAGCGGCGATCCCCTAACGACGTCGTCATGAACGGACAAAAAGTAGGCGGATCGGCGCAGCGTCGAACTGAAAAGGCCGTACTACAACACGGAAGCCTGCTGATTGGTGTCAGTGCGTTTGCGCCCGAGCTGCCAGGAATCGAGCAACTTTCATCCAAGACGTTCAGTCTAGAATTCCTGGCATCCGAACTTGCAGCCGCGATCGCCGCGCAACTTGGCACGGCTTACGTTGTTGGAAACCTTTCATCTGCCGAGTTTTCCCGAGCCAGCGAGATCAGCGTCACAAAATACGGCGCTTATGCCTGGAGTGCGAAAATCCGCAAAAACGTCTGAACGGCTCGCAAGGCCTTTCGGTTATCGAGCGAGCTGTCCTAAGATCAGATTTTTGTGAAAAACCCGAATCACATTTGAAAATCTGGTGAGTACAAGCGGATAATGTGCTTAGGGGGATTATTTTCCCTTGCACCCTTGGTTTTGAAGTTCCTGGCCCCGCTATTATTTTTTTCGATTTTTGATTAGGCTCTTGTGGGGGGATATCCCGCACAGGGCTTGGGAATGGGAACGTAGAAGCTCTGCCTACTCTCGATGTGTGCCTGGATTTAGCAATTCGGTTGCATTTTCGCAGCTCTGCGAGAGCGTCTAGGACGCTTGTTCGCGGGCTTCATACGATGCGACTTGGATAAGAGTTCGTTTCGCAGGCTGCAATGACGCAGTGCTGCACGGGACGAGTTTGGTTGAAAGCGCGGGCGACTCATCAATCGGAAAGGCTAGGTATGGACGTACGGTTAAAGGTGTTGAAGGGATCGAACGTCGGCAAGGAAGTTCGGGTTCCAGGTCCTCAGTGCCTGATCGGCCGTAGTGAGGAATGCCACATACGGCCCCAGAGCGACGCAGTCAGCCGTCGCCACTCTGTGATCATCATCGGTGAAAATGATGTCGTGATTCGCGACTTGAATAGTCGCAACGGCACCGTGGTCAATGGCGATAAGATCGAAGGCGAAGTCGTCCTGATTCACGGCGACGTCATCAAGATTGGCCCCCTCGAGTTCGGAATCGAGATCGAACAAACCGTCGGAAAGCCCAAGCGACCCAAGGTCAACGACCTGAAGGACGTGATCGCCCGAACGGCCGACACTCCCAGCAGCGGACACACCACTTCCGATCTTGGCGACATCAGCAATTGGCTCGACGAAGCCGATGCCGTGGCAAAGGCCCGGCGGTCGTCCGACCCCGAAACTCGGCAGTTCCGCATCGAAGACACCGGCGCCACGGTGGCCCCCGAGTCGGACGAAGAGAAGTCAGACGCCAAGGCCAAGAAGGCGGAAAAGAAAGAGCCTGGCAAGTTGCCCCCACGCCCCCATGGTCACGGCACCAAGGACTCGCGAGATGCGGCGCAAGAAACGCTGAAGAAGCTGTTCAAACGTAACTAGAACAACCGTTCCACTCTTAAGCCCCGTCGATCTGACGGGGCCTTTTTTGTTTGTTCGCCCGCATCTCTTTTTTGCGGCGCTACTTATTTTGATTTCATCGCCTGGTCTATTTCATTGTACCAGAGTCGCGATTGATCGGTGAGATTCCCCAGATGATCGCGAACCTCGCGCAGCGCCTTACGTGCGTCGGCGAGGTCGCCCGTTTTGAGATAGCACGCCGCAAGCCCGACGTTCGCTTGCGCGACGATATCCTTGTATTCGGGATTGCCCGCCAGCCGCAGTTGCTGAAACAGGTCCTTCGCGCGGTCGAAAGCATCCGATTCGAAAAAAGCCTTGGCCAGGCCGAGTTGAGAATCCTTGATGCATCGCTCCGTAGTTCCCCGTTCGCCTGGAGCGGCATCTTCCAGCGGAAAGTACAACTCCACGGCTTCCCACGCCGCGATCGACTTGGGGGCGACGGTGTAGGCATAGTCGAGCTGTGCCTGAACCGTCTTGGCTTTGGGGACACTAACGACGGCAACCTCCAGCAGCCCCTTGGGCCGCACCAGGTAGGCGACCACGGCGCCAATGATACACCCGACTAACACCAAGGCGATGGCTGTGCCCGTTAGGCCGGTGATTCTCTGGCCCCCTGACGCGGTGCCGCGCAACATCCGTTCCAATTGCGACGTGGCCTCGAAGCGGGCGGTGGCGGTCGTGGGATCGAAATTGGGGATCCCCTCGAGCTCTTCCAGGATCGCTTCTTCGACCCCTTCGTTTTTTAATGCACGAAGTCTTTGCAAGACATCGATCGGCGCTTGGGGACGCTGGCTTGGGTCCTTGGCCATCAAGGAGTGGATCAGCAGCGATAACCCGGCCGGCAGATCGGGTCGCAATTTGGCGAGTGCCGGCGGTTCGTCGCGGAGGTGCTTCATGGCGACGGCCATCAAGGTCTCAGCTTGGAACGGTGGGTAACCTACCAGCATGTGCCACAGCGTTACGCCGAGCGAATACAAATCGCTTCGAGTATCGAGCTGACGTCCCTCGATCTGCTCGGGACTCATGTAGAGCGGAGTCCCCATCGTCATGCCGACGCGCGTCAGGTTATGCTCGCGGTCTTCCACGGCGCGAGCCAGGCCGAAGTCGGCGACCTTCACTTCGCCCGAGGCGCCCACCATGATGTTTTCCGGCTTGATGTCGCGATGGACAATGCCGTGTTCGGCGGCCTTCTGCAGCGCGGCTGCCACCTGACGCAAGATCGAAACGGCGCTCGCGGCGCTGAGCGGCTTTCCCAACCGGCCGACCCACTGTTTAAGGTTCCCGCGCGCGAGGTATTCCTGCACCATGTAGTGCACCCCCTCGGCATCGCGGATTTCGTGGATTTGGACGATGTTGGCGTGAACCAGTTTTGCCGCCGAGCGGGCTTCCTGAACGAACCGCTTCACGTGATTGGTGTCGGCGGCGAAGCTCCGCTTGAGAATCTTGAAAGCGACCTGCCGCTGCAGCGAGTGCTGTTCTGCCAGATAGACGTCGGCCATCCCGCCGCGGCCGATGCGGGTGAGCATGCGATAGTCGCCGAATTGCCGACCGGAGTAGTCGGGGTCGCTATCACCGCCGGTCGACGAGTTGTCGTCGCCATTGCCGTTGAAATTGAGGGGAGTGACGGGATCGTCGGCCATAAACTCTTTTGACAGCACGGCTAGCTAGGCGGCGATCTCACGTTCAAAGTGGGATAACTTTTACGCCCTGCGTCCAGCAAGTTGTGTTTGTCTCCCTATCGACCGATTGTACTCGTAGAACCCTTACGGGAGGGCGAGTTGACGGTGCACGCGTCCAACTCGCGTCAGGATAGAGGTCATGGTAGGGCGAGGGAACGCAATACCATGACCTTTTTTCGTTTCTTGGGTACCGTGTTTCTTTCTATCGCGTTTTCTGCTTCGCTTATTCCGTTGTTGTGTTCGGATGCCGCGGCGGACCATTATGTCGCCAAGGCATGGTCGCGGAAAAAATCCCAAATCATGGTGGTGGCATCGACCGCAAAGCTGCTGGGGCCCAGCGGGATGAAATTCGCCCTTCGCCCTGGCCAGGTGTGTCCCATCCCGTGGATCTTCACCAGCACCGTGTCGCTTCGCGGACTAACCCCGCGGTAATGCAGTCGCTCCGCCCAGGTCGCGTCTTCGCGGTCGGCGGACGAAAACTTCTCGACCAAGGGGGGCAAATGGCACCCGTTATACGCCACCCAGGCCGCGACGGTTTCTTCGGCGGAGCGAAAAAAGCATTTGCTAATCGACTTTCGCCCGATTCCGCCTTCGTAGGGCGTGTACTCGTCCAAGGTCCCGTGAAAATGGATCACAGGGATCGGCCGTTTCGGCCCGGGAGCCTCGCCTGTCATGGGACCCGCCACAGATGCGATCGCCGCGAGTTGATGGTCGAGCTTTCTCGCTAATTCGTAGCACATCATCCCGCCGTTCGACATTCCAACCGCGTAGATGCGCGCGTGGTCGATCGGAAGCTGCTTTGTCAATTGTTCGACAAGGTCGGCCACAAAACCGACATCGTCGACCCCCTGGCGAAAGGCATCGCCGCAGCATCCGCCCGCGTTCCAAGTATTTCCGGCAGGCGTGATGCCAGTGCCGGTGGGGTAGGCCACCACGAACTGCTCCTGTTCGGCCTTGTCGCTCCAGCCGGTGAATCCGACCATAAACGGGCCCGTGGTCCCCGATCCATGGAAGACCAGCACCAGCGGCAGCGGGCGGTTGCCCGTTGGCTGAGGAACATGAACGAGGCAGCGTCGCTGACGTCCTGCGGAAACGATACGAAGGTTGTGGGAACCGGGCGTCATACGGCAAGCGAAACTCAGAAACCATCAAACGGCGACGACGGATCGGCCGGCAGGGCGTCACGAAGCCAAGCGAATTTTCTCGATTTTGTTTTGCACCATCCATTCGAGCCACGACTCCTGTTCCGGGGTCAGCTCGATTTCGGCCTTGGATGCGGCGTCGAGCGGCGAAACCACCTCGAACACCAATTCTTCCAGCCACCGCGTCGCGTCTTCTAAACGAATCCGATATTCGCCAGCGGGTGCTCCCGGTTCTCCCGCCATGGCGAAGTAGGCGACCTCGGTACGAAACCGATCGGGCATGGAAAATGGCGGAACATCGGGCCGGTCGGCGGCAATGACTTGCATAGAAAATCGTGGGACGGGACAATTCGCTTCGAGGTCAAGACCATTCTACTTGGCAATGGCGGATGCCCGACAGGATCGGCGGGGGCATCTGGAGCCAATTCGCACGGTCTGGGGGGGCACGGTCTGGGGGCCGAAACCAGGCAAATGGGAACGACTTTGCGGTCTCGACGGGTTTTTCCCGACCCCCTAAAATAGCCTTCTTATCGCCACCCCAGTATGGGCGATCCGAACGACACCTAGCGGAGTCGTCGAACCGATCGGGTCGTAGCCTCAAAACGGATTTGCTTTCTTCATGATTCCGCCGCCACGACGTCGCGTTGTTATTACTGGTTTCGGCCTGATTAGTCCGCTGGGAAATTCTGCAGACTCCTTGTGGTCTGGGCTGGTCCAGGGGACCAGCGGCGTTCGCAAAATCGAACGATTTCCCGCCGACGCCCTCCCCTCCCCCTATGGAGCCGAATGCCGGGAATTCACCGGGGCCGCCGAGGACTTCGGGCCGCTCGAAAAGGCGATGCAGCGGCAGATCAAGAAGTCGATCAAGCTGATGTGTCGCGGCATCCAAATGGGCGTCGCCGCAGCTCAGCTCGCCATGACGCATGCCGCGCTTACGCCGGGAGCCTATGCTCCTGAACGCACGGGCGTGGTGTATGGCTGCGAATACATGATGACCGAGCCGGAGGAGTTCATCGACGGGGTTCGCAATTGCCTTGATGCCGAAGGCCGGTTCCACTTCGAAAAATGGGCGGAGTCCGGCCTAAGCAAGGTCGACCCGCTGTGGTTGCTCAAGTACTTGCCGAATATGCCGGCCAGCCACGTGGCGATCTTCAATGATCTCCGCGGGCCTAACAACTCGATCACGCTTCGCGAAGCCTCGTCGAACCTGGCGATCGGCGAAGGATATCTGACCATCGAACGAGGCCACGCCGACATCATTGTGGCCGGCTCGACAGGCACCCGATTGCACCCGGTGAAGACGAGCATGGCGTTTGGCCAGGAGCAAATCGCCAGCGGCGATGATCCAACCAAGCTTTGCCGCCCGTTCGATCGCGATCGCACGGGTAGTGTCGTTGGCGAAGGAGCCGGCGCGATCATCCTGGAAGAACTGTCGCGGGCCCAGGCTCGCAATGCGACCATTTGGGGCGAAGTAGTCGGGTATGGCTCGTCGTGCGTTGTTTCGCGCGATGGAAAGCCCGACAGCATGACCGCGAATTTGCGTGCCATCCGCCACTCTCTTTTGACGAGTCGATTATCGCCGCAACAGATTGGCCACGTGCACGCGCAAGGGAGCGGCGATCCCGTCGCCGACGCCAAGGAAGCTCAAGCCATTCACCAGGTCTTTAGCGACCGCGCTGAGCCGGTGCCCGTTGTGGCTGCTCAGGGGCACTTCGGCAATCTAGGCGCGGGGACTGGCATTGTCGAACTGATTGCGAGCTTGCTCGCGCTGCGGGCCGGAAAGCTCTTCCGGACACTCAATCACGACACGCCCGACCCGAGTTGCCCTGTCCAAGTGACCAAGACGAGCGATGTCCCCTCAGGCGATTCGTTCATCAACCTCAACAGCACCGGTCAAGGCAACGCCGCCGCCATTGCCGTGCAAGCTTTGCGATAGGTTGCAGGTGCTCCATGTAGGCCGGACAATCCTGTCCGGCTGCGCTCAGGTTGACTCGAGTGCAGACGGACATAATTGTCCGTCCTACGATTGCAGCCGTTACGCGTCGGCTTCTTTGGCTGCTTCGCCAGGTGTTTTCGGCCTGCGCAGTTGAGGCGGTTCTTCTTCCGAGTCTCCGCCGCTTTCTTCGTCAGCCGGTGCCGGCGCCCGCTCTCCTGAAAGCGCTTCCCTGATCGCGGCCAGTTCCTTACGAAGGGCCTCCAACTCTGCCCGCAAGTCGGCCACTTCTCGTCGCAGCCGCGCCACTTCGCCGCCGTCGTCGGCAGGAGTGATGCCCGCAATGGCCTCCTCGGGAACAATCACTTCCTCATCGCCTGCGGTGGGATCGGCGGGCGTGGGAGAACCTGCCGCGATTCCCAACCGCACGTTCTTTCGCAACTTTTCGGCGCCTTGGTAATACGTGAGCAGCAACGGGTCGCCGGGGCGCTTCGATTTGATGAGTTCGATCAACGTCTCAGGCGAATCGATCTGTTTTCCTTCGGCGGCGATAATCACCGCATGCAGCGGCAAGCCCGCCTGATCGGCGGCCGAACCCTCGCGAATCTTTTCGATCACGGCACCCCGCGGTACTGGGATGCCGTGTCGCGCACGCAACTCGGGCGTGACAGGCATTAGCGACACCCCAAGGCTCGCGGGAGCGCGCGGTGGACCGCTCACAATGGGAGGCGGAGCGACGTCGGGCGATCCCGCGGCCGGAGGACTCACGATCGATCGAGGGGGCTGTCCTTTGCGTCCGAGCGTGACGTGGATGACTTCCTCCTCTTCACCACGACGGATTCGAAAGCCGAACCGTGTTCCGACCGCCGCTCCGTCGAGCGCGCTGGCCATGTCGTCGACGGTAGCCACCGGCTGCTCGCCGACGCCGATGATCAAGTCGCCGGGACGCAATCCCGCCAGTTGCGCCGGGCTTCCTTTGGCGACATCGCCGACTTTAACTCCCCCGTCGCCTTGATCGGCTATAACACCGAGGTATCCCGGCTCGGCTCCCGCGGGCCGCGGCGCTGGCGGCAGCTTGCTTTTGATGCGCTCTTCCAGCTTTTTCAGAATGCCCTGCGCGGAGGCATACGGCGCGGCAAACATCACCATCGCCAACATGACGGTCCCGATGCGCCAAATCGGGGCCGACGATCCAACCGTCAAGAGTCCATCAGTCTTCATAGCATCCCTTCCTGGTGGCGTTCATGCTGCGATCCATCGCGCTGTCGAGAGCCGACGAGCTTGTGCGAAATCCGATTCGAAGCGGCAACATCTTGAGGATCGCCGCCTTACGCAATCTCTGGCCGCTACCTGATATGGTAGAGGATTCCGCCGCAAAGCGCGAACGCTAAGGGATCGATTCCTTGAAGCGTTCCCAAATTCCCAAGTTTTTCGCAAACAAGAATGGCCGCTTCGTCCCCCAGCGATTCCTGGAGTATCGATCAGGTTGGCCCCGAAGATCGCGCGGTCGCCTTGGCGATGTTGTTTGCCAATCTTTCGCCGGTCGATCAGCACCGGCTGATTGCCGAATCGATCGAGCGGATGAACCGCCAGCCACCGGAGACTTGGGGCTTGTTCTGGGCGCGAAAAGGACATCTCGCGGCCAGTGTATCCATGGCGCTCGAGATGCCCGGGCGGACGGCGTCGATCTTTCCTCCCTCGACGCTGGAAATTGCCTTCGACGTCGCCATGCAGCGAGAGTCCCGGAAGCTCGTCGCGCAGGGGCTCGTTTCTTCCGTCGAAGATCTGCCCCTTCGCGTGCTCCAGCGGCTGAATCAATGGCTCGTCGATCGACGTATCGCTTTTTCGCAATGTCTGCTCGATCATCCTTCGCCCGAACTGGTTTCTTTGCTGACGCGCGCGGGATATCAACAACTCTGCGATCTTGAGTTCATGGTATCGCTGCGAGAAACGTGGCCTGCTGATTACAAGCCGACTGGCCGCATGCGATGTGCTCATGCCTCCAAGTATGCCGCGTCCGAGTTAGCACGCCTGGTTGAGGCGACCTATCAAGGGTCGCTCGATTGCCCGGCGATGGACGGCTGGCGAACGATCGAAGATTGCCTGGCTGGATACGCCGCGACGGGTGACTCGGCCATCGATCGATGGTGGGTGATCGAGACGAACGACGCGCCATGCGGCGTGTTGTTGGCGACCGAACATCGCGCGACGCGACAGTGGGAATTGATGTACGTCGCACTGCTGCCGAACGTCCGCGGGCGTGGCTTGGCGCGCGAGGCGCTCGAGTATCTTCACCATGAAGCCCGCACTAGCGATGCAGATTCGGTCTACCTGAGCGTCGACGCGAGTAATGTGCCGGCCATTCGAATCTACGACTTGCTCGGGTATCAGCATCTCGCAACGCGGACCATTTTTGCCAAACGGGTCGAGTTCCTGTCAAAACAGATTAGGGTTTCGTAATGACCGGGCAAATGAACCGAACGAAGTAGTTACTCGCCCGCTGTCGGCCTAGCGACGCTTCAATTTGTCGTCGGGATCGTCCTTGTCGGACTTGGTGTTGCGGTCTTCTTCGCTCGGCTCGATGGCATTTCGCTTGCCGAGCAACTTCTCGAGCAAAGCATCGTCGATCACCGTGCGAGGCTCTTCGGGTTCGTTGAGGAGTTTCGAAAACTTGGCCTTGGTCTTCGGATCGGCGGGCGGAATGGGGCCGTCGTCTTCTTCTTCTAGTTCGTCCTCGAATTCCTCGTCGTCAGCCTCTTCGTCGCCGGTCTCTTCTTCCGCGTCATCGTCCCAATCCAGAGCGTCTAGTTCCGATACGGCTTCGTCGATGTCCTCGAGGCTTTCGTTCAGTTCTTTCCACGCGGCAGAGCGTCGCCAGCTTTTGTCGTCTTCGTTGCCGGTCGAATCGTCGGCATCTTCGTCGTTGTCCTCGTCGAGTTTATCTTCGAGATCTTCTTCAGCGGATGAACGCGGCTGTTCGCTGGAATCAAGGTCTTCATCTTCGTCGTCGAGGTCCTTGCGCGGCCGCTCACCAAGGCCGAGCACTGCGTACGACAAAACCTCGTATGTCGGTCCCTTAGGGCCCAAGTGGCTGGAGAAGAGAGCGACCTCATCGACGTCGACCACGTCTCCCTCGTGGCTCTCTAATTCCGCCAAGAGCGCAACCAGCTCAGGCGTCGATTGCTCGACCCGCCCCAGCGTGATGTGGGGCGAGAACTTGCGGCGCTCCTTGGAAAAGCCGAGTTCCTTTTTGAGTGCGTCTTCGATCGCGGCTTGCAACCGCGTCAGCTCTTCGAGCCCTTCGCGCACCCCTAACCAGATGGTTTTGGGGTGCTCGCGATCGGGAAACACCCCGACGCCGCTAAAACCGAGTTCGATCGGTTTGAAGTCGCGGACCACCGTTTGCAACAAACGGCTAATTGGAACGATGTCCGTGGCCTCGATGTTCCCCAGAAACTTGAGCGTCAGGTGAAACTGGTTGAGGGCCGCCCAACGGATGTCGGCGCCTGTCGTCTTGAGTTTCTTGATCACCTCGTTCGCACGGTGTGCGACGGCGGAACCAAGTTCGACGGCGATGAAAGATCTAATCTGGCGGAGATCGTTGCGGGCCATGGCGATTCACAAGTCAGAAGACGATCAAACGACTAGGTAAAACCGGCCCAGGTTCGCGCGGCCGGCTCATTTCGCCGCCGCACGACCCCATTATCGATCTGGCAGGCTGCTATTGGAAGCTGAGCATTCTCTTGTAGGCGTCCATCCGAACGTCCAGATCGCTACGCTCGATTTGCTTCATGCGGTCGAGGCTGAAGTCTTCCACGTTGAAGCTGGCCACCAGTGTTCCAAACGCCATCGCCCGCTTGAGGTTGGCTGGTTCGAACGTCGGATGTGTGGCCAGGTAGCCCATCATGCCGCCGGCGAAACTATCGCCAGCTCCCGTCGGATCGACGACGCGCTCGGTGGGATAGGCCGGCAGCACGTACGTTTCGTGTTCCGAAAAGAACATGGCCCCGTGTTCCCCCTTCTTCACGACCACGAACTTCGGTCCCATCTTCCGGACTTCGTGGCCCGCTTTAACGAGGTTTTCCGTTCCTGTGAGGAGCTTGGCCTCGCTGTCGTTCATCACCAAGCCGTCGATCTTCTTGAAGAGCTTCATCAGATCGGTGTGGAACTCCCGAATCCACAAGTCCATTGTGTCAGCGACCACGAGCTTCGGACTGCGCGTCTGCTCGAGCACGCTCATCTGCACCCCCGGCGCGCCATTAGCCAGGAAGACGTACGGCGCATCGCGGAAATGTTCGGGGAGCTTCGGCTGAAAATCGCCAAAGACGTTCAGCTGAACTTCCAACGTCTCGCGGTCGTTCATGTTCGGAAGGTATTTTCCCTTCCAAAAGAACGTCTTCTTGTCGGGCACGACTTGCAGGCCAGCGGTATCGATCTTGCGCGACTTGAGGAGCTTGGTGTGTTCTTCGGGCCAATCGTTCCCGACAACGCCGACCAGTTGCACTGGCGTGAAGTAGCTGGCTGCGTACGAGAAATAGACGGCCGAGCCCCCCAGCACGCGCTCGCGTGAGGCCTCGGGAGTTTGCACGCTGTCAAATGCGACCGATCCGACTACCAAAAGCGACATGCGACACGACTTTCTCGCGGGCGACCACCTCCAACGTAACGCTGGGGGTCGCCAAGCCATAATTCTGTAAGGGCGTTCTCAGGGGAAAACGCCTCGAATAACGCTCAAATCAACTGACTTTTTTGAATCAGCGGCTACCGATGCATCGCGCGATTCGCCAAAAATCAGTTGAGTAAAATGGTACCTGGATCACCCCCCAGGCAACAGGCGGGCAAGGTTTGTGAAATGCCCTCAAGGGACGCGAAAAGCCCCTACTGAAACTGCCCGTAGAGGAATTGTGAATGGATTGTGGACTCGCCCGTCGACTGCTGCCGTCTTGGCTTGCGGCATGCCTGCTGGTCGTGGCTGCCAACGCTTCCGGCCAAGACCTAAAGCCCCGCTTCGTCGCTCTCTTTCAGGATGGGACGCGGCATCAAGGGGATGCCCTGATCGATTGGCACGACAATAACGCTCGTCCGCAGCTTGAAGGGAAGGCCCTGCTCGATCCGGCGAACCCGATCCGCTGGTTGATCGATCGCAAACATTCGCCGGGCGGCATGCCCGACGCGTTTGTCGAGACCTTCACCGGTGATCGCTTGCCGGGAACGGTCACCGGAGCGGCGCTCGGAGGAACGGCCTACGATCCGCTCCCGCCGCACGTGACTGTCGATCCCACGGTGGCGCTGCGGCCGGTGCGAAATAACCCCAACCAGGCGCTGCCCATTCGCGTTGCGCTGCCGTACGTGCGGCGGATTGTTTTCAGCGGCGGCGGCCGCGCGTATCGTCCGGCGACGGCGTTCTTGAGCGAAGACCGTCAAGTTGGATTCCGGGCGGCCCGCTTTGGCGAGTCGTCCGTGACGCTCCTCACCGCCGACGGGCCCAAGCGGATCAACTTCTCTGATCTGGTCGAACTCCACCTTCCGGCAACCGATGTGTGGGATCAGTTGCTCGACGAGTTGGCGCTGTTGGCACCAAACGGTACTGAGCGAATCATTCAACTCGAAACCGATACGGGGCTGATCGCGACCGCCTCGCTGCCACGGATGAGTGTTCGCGCCTACGGAAACAACTCCGAACACGAGCGGTTTATCCACGGCATCCAGCCGGCGTGGGCGCTTGATATCTTGTGGGTCGATTGTGCTGAGGTTTGGGCGCGTCGCAGTTGGGCGGCTAACGAAATGCCACTCAGTCGGATTGAACCAGCCGAGGTTCACTTCTCCACATCGCTGGCGCAAGTCGGCTCGATCTACGCGCGCGATCGCAATGTAGAGGGGCAAAGCCTCCGCGCTTCACGTTACGATTTTGGCTGGGGAATCGGCGGGCAATCGACGACGCGCCTCTCGTTCCCGCTTTCGCCGTGGGTTCGCGGATTCCAAAGCAAGGTCGGGCTCGACCGCATCGCGGGAACCGGCGGCTGCGCGACGGCGCGAATCAGGCTCAACGATGCCGATAAGTCGGCGCCGGCGTGGGAAAGCTCCGTGATGACCGGCGGTCTTGCCAAGGACGGGGCTGGCATCCTGGACACGGGCGTAATCAAAGTTCCTGAAACTTCCGGCAAGCTGGTTCTCGAAACGCTCGATGCCCATGAGCAACGTCCCGTTGGCGCCGATCCATTCGAAATTCGCGATTTCGTCGACTGGCTCGATCCGATGCTGTTGCTCGATTTGACCAAGTGGCCGAGCGAATCGCTCAAGCGGATCGCTGCCCAATCGCCGGGCTGGTCGGCTTGGAACGTCGCCGATCTCGCGGCAGCCAAGGCCGACGGCAAAGCTCCCCTTTGGGAGCAGTGGGAAGACAAGCTCTCGGGCGAGCCAGGCCAGTTCGCGATGGGTGTCGGCGTGGATCGCCCGCTGGTTTTCTCACGCAAGTTGGCGCTGGGACCGGACGATCGTTGGCTGGTACTGGCGGCGAGTCAGCCACGGCAGAAGGGAGATCCGACCATCGAAGTCCGCATCGGCGGCGAACGGGTAGCCGAGTTCAAACCGCCGATTTGGGACGAAGGCCGCCGCGAACCAGCGCCGCTCGTGGTTCCCTTAAGCGGTTACGCACCTGCGGCCAATAGCCGTGGCGGAACACGCGAGATCGACGTCGAAATTCGCCAGAACGGGCCCATCGATGGGGCGCCAATCCGCTGGCTGACGATTCGGCCGGCCAAGATGTTGCCGACCTTGTACCCAATCTTTGAGGACACATTTAAGCCGGAACCCAACTCCGATGTAGCAACGCTCCCGAAGATCACCACCCAGATGCCCCACCGTGGTGCCGCTTCGCTGGCGCTAACCGGTGAATCGCGCCTGACCGTGCGATTCGATCCGCCGCTGCGAATTCGCGAACGGCCTGGATATGGCGAGTACCGCTTGCTCAACCTGGTCTTCCGAAAGAAGGGCGAGGGACACGTCTTGGTCGACCTGCAGGATATAAGCCGGCGCAAGAAGATGGTGCAACTCGTTTTTGGGCCGACCAAAGAGCTGTGGCCCGAGGCGGTTCACCAACAGGAGAACCTGACCGATCAGTGGGTGAGCAAACGCGTCGATTTGTATGCCTCGTTCAATAAGCTGGACTTGAGCGAGTTGACCGTTTGGATGCCCGACGGCGCGTCGCTGATGTTGGACGACGTCTTCCTGGCCCGCGGTCACGAAGATTTCCGGTGGATGACCGAGTCGCCCGAGTCGGAAGAGGCCCGGCAAGCCGCTGAACGCACTGCAGCCCAAAAGAAAATCGTCGAGCCTCTGATTGCCCACTCGACAGGCTCGATTGTCGCCATCGAGCGACCCGACGGCAAAGTACTTAGTGGCGTGACGATCTCGCCCGAAGGGGAAATTTTGACGGTTGCTCATGCCGTCGTCGGAATCGACGGGGAGTTCGCGATCAAATTCCACGACGGCAAGCAAGTGAAGGCCAAGCGGTTGGGGATCCACCGTCCAACGGACGCGGCGTTGCTGAAAACGAACGAAGGCGCCGGCTATCACATCGCAGGCGTCGACACCAATCCGTACCTGCCGCCGCGACAGACGTTCATTTCCGGCGCCATCCTGGGCGGAAAACTCAGCGAAGGAAAAGTTGAATTCGTCCCGACCGATATCCGCCGGCTTACGCCCGAAACGATTTGGACAAACGACGATCGCACGGCAGCCCTAGGTGGCGGACTCTACGATCAACGCGGCGCGGTGGTCGGATTGTATTTTCGGAAAAGCCCCTACGGCGGATTTCTGGCGGCTCGGCAATTTAAGATCGGTGAGTTTCTAGGTCGGCTGCGTAACTCGGAAATGGTTGGGGCGTGGTTGGAAGGGGCCGAACCGATTGCCGGCTGGACGCTCAGTGACTCGGCAAATGGCGTCTCCGTCAAGGAAGTTGCAGCCGGATCATCGGCCGCGACGGCTGGACTGCAAGCCGGCGACGTGATCAAAAAGATCGAAGCGACTGAGATTCGCGAAACGGCCAACGTACGCGACGAAATCGCCAAACGCGATCCCGGTCAAGAGTTGCCGGTCACAGTCGACCGCAAAGGAACGCCGGTCGAAGTGAAACTCAAACTGGGGCGGCGCGAACCGTAGTTGCCACATTGTCCACGAGACCTTTCGATATGCTCACTCAAATCTCTCGACTCGTTTTGATGCTGCTTTCGCTCACGCCGGCGGCGCTGTTGATCGCTGGGGAGAATACGAAAGAAGGCTCCATGTTTCCCGAAGTCGCCGACTATGTGAAAACTCGTGCCGGCGAGTTCGAGAAGATTTCGCCCGAGCGGCGCAAGCAGCTGGAAAAGCTGGCTCAATACGTTTCGCAGTGCAAAAACGACAACAAGCCCGTCAAACTGAACTTTATTTGCACGCACAACTCCCGTCGCAGCCACCTATCGCAGATTTGGGCGAGCGCCGCGGCCAAGCACTACGGCATCAACGGTGTCGAGACGTTCTCCGGTGGTACGGAAGGAACGGCATTCAACCCACGCGCCATTGCCACGCTCAAACGAGCAGGATTGCAGATTGATGCTGCGGAAGAGGGTAAGAATCCCCGATACGCCGTTCGCTTCGGTGAAACGGATTTACCCATGATTTGCTTTTCAAAGGCTTATGGTGACGCGCCCAATCCCAAAGGGAATTTCTGCGCGATCCTGGTTTGCTCCGATGCCGACAAGAAGTGCCCGGTCGTCGCCGGAGCCGCCGTCCGGATCGCCCTTCCATTCGAGGACCCCAAAATTTCCGACGGCACGCCGCAAGAATCAGCTACCTACGACGAGCGGTGCGCTCAGATTTGTCGCGAAATGTTGTACGTGCTTTCAAAGGTGGCGAGCTGACGTATCACGACGGCAAATCACCTAGTTCCCGCCGCAGCCTCAGCAGCACCCGCGATTTGGCCACGCGGACGGCACCGGGTTGCATGTCGAGATCGCGCGCCACGTCGGCGGTGGCTCGACCATCGACCACGACACCCCAGAACGCGCGCCAGGTCCGCTCGTGGAATTCGTGCTGAATCGATGCCAGCGCCGTGCGGAGCATATCGTTCAATGGCGCGTCGTCCCCAGCGTCCGGAGGTGGTTCTGCTTCGGACGAAAGTCGACCGAGGCTTAGATCGGGGAACTGATGCATGTTGAACGCAGCCTCGGATCCTCCTTCTGCGATTGGTTCCTTAAGACGGCGGCGGAAATGATCGCGGGTCTTGTTCCGCGCGATTGTCGATAGCCATCCGCGGAAAGTGTCCGTGGGGCATTCGTTGTGAAAACGGTGCAGATGCCCCGAGACGGCCGAGAAGGCATCCTGCAACACATCGGCGATATCCTGTTCTGCCACACCCCATCGCCGGCACCACGAGGCCACCAGCGGCGCGTAAAGCCGCACAAGTCGTTCCCATGCGGCCGGCACGGAACTCTTCGCGCCAGCGAGCAAGCTCCGCGATGTCGAACCGCCGTTGCTATGGTCTCGGCTGTGATCCCGGCTGTGGCCGGCTTCGGAGGTCATCCAGAGATCCCCTGTCGAGCCCGCTGCGTGGAAATGGTCACGGCGATGCTGATCGCAAATAGCAGCGACGAAATGACGCCCACCAGCAAAAACGCACCCCGCAAACCGACTTGCGTGTTTTCGATCTCGCGATCGAGCGGGCGGACAATCTTCAGTACGCCAACCACGTCTCCTTCTTTCCAGTCCTTCTTGGGGCTACGGCTGTCGGGCTGATTGTGGCAGCCGATGCAGCTTTTCTCCATGTGCCGCGCTGAGTAGTACAGAAGCTTGCGGGAGCCATCGATATTGACGAAGTTTTTGTATTCCGACGGAGGATCATCGGAGGGACGAGCATGCGTCTCCAGCCATCGCAGGGCCTCCCGGTCGATTTCATTCTGCGGGCCCCCATCCTTCCGATTAGGCCACGGATAGCGGCTGTAAACGCGGACCTCCATTCCGGGATTCCGGCGGCTGATCCGTTCGCCCAGGTCGATTGCAAACGTCGCCGGCAACGGCAGCGCGGGATGAACGTTGTGATAGTTTTCGGTAATCGCCACGTTGGTAGTTTGAGGATTGATGTCCGAGATCTCGTCGCTATAGAACCGCCAGACTTCGTCGAGCATTTTTGTTTCCAGCCGCGCGCTTTCGAGCGCCGTTTGGCGGACGAAAAACTCGGAGAGACTCGACAGGTAGTACAAGCCCGAGATTGATCCAATCAGCACGGCTGCGAGTACGCTAACGGCAAGTGGATAGCGGCGGCACCACCTGCCGCTGCGCTCCAAATACCCCATCGGTCGCGCGCGAATGGGTTGTCCTGCAAGGAAGGATCGCAGATCTGTCGCGAGCTCCCCCGCAGCCTGATAGCGCCGAGCAGGCGTCTTGTTCATCGCCTTCAAGCAAATGATTTCGAGATCGCGAGGCACTTGCGGCGCAATCGCGCGGGGCGGGCGTGGTTCGTCCTCCAGCACTTGCAGAAGCAACAACCGGCGGTTGCCGTGAAAGGGACGCTCGCCCGTGAGCATTTCGTAAAGGACGACGCCAAGACTGTAAATGTCGCTACGAGAATCCACCTGGTGCGAAGTTCCGGCCGCCTGCTCGGGCGACATGTACCCCGGCGTGCCCAACACGAGGCCGTCGGAAGTCATGGTTGCCTCGCCCGTGTCGCACTTCGCCAAGCCGAAATCCATCAAGTGCGGCCGTCCTTGCTGGTCGAGGATGACGTTGGACGGCTTCACATCGCGATGCACCACGCCTTGTTCGTGGGCGTATTGCAGCGCGTTGGCCAGTTCTGCCACGGTCGTGGCCGCTTGATCCGCTGGGAAAGGTTCCTTCTTGAGACGGTTTTCGAGTGTGACGCCGTCGATGAACTCGTAAACCAAAAAGCAGACGCCGTCTTCGGTTTGTCCCGTCTCGTACAAGGAAACAATCGCGGGGTGCTTGAGTGTGGCAGCACTTCGAGCTTCGCGGAGAAATCGCTGCGCATCTTCACGTGAGGCCAGGCTTCCCGCTCGCTGCACTTTCAGCGCCACCTCGCGCTGCAATCGCGGGTCCCAGGCACGAAACACATAGCCGAACGAGCCAACGCCGAGTTCCGAGCGCAACTCGAAGCGATCGAGCCGAACTTCTCCGCGCAAAAGGCGATGCGCCAGGTCCTGCCCCGCGTCGGCGGCAACGTGCGACGACGCCGCACCCGATTGAAGGCACTTCGACAGCACTTCCTGCGTCAGCTCGTGATCGCTCAGCTTGCCATTGCTCAACTTGTCATTTGGCTTTTCCCCTTCTGCCGCAGACGAGAGGCGCTGCAATCGGTCGACCAAGGGATCGTCCGATCGATCGAGTTGCTCCCATTGTCGCTGGCAAGTGGCGCAGTTTTCGACATGGGACAATACGCCTTCCGAATGGGCGGCACTTGCCATGCCGAGCGCCACTTTCCGGAGCAAATCCGGATCGGGACATGTGGTTGTCATCGGAATCCCTAGCCGCGGGCCAGACGATCAAAAGTCCTATCTATCTTAGCCATAAGGCGTTACGCGCACGCCAGCGTTTCTTTGCGGCTTCGTGTAACGCTGTCCCGTTCTTGAATGTGAGCCGTTCAGACGGCACGTGTCGATGGCGTCGGCGACTCCCCCAACGGGGGTCCTCCCGGCACCCACCCTGCATCGGACCTACCTCTCCCGTTTCGCGAATGGAGCCTCCCATGACGCCTCGGAATCGTCGCGCATTTCTCTCGGATGTTGGACGCGGCATGCTGGTCGCCGGCGTCGGCGTCTCGGTTGCCAACAACCTCGGCTTCTCAACCGCCTTTGCCGATCGCGGTCCAGAAAGCTTGAAGCTGGGGCCTTATGAAGCCTTGGTGGAACTCATCCGTAGTACGCCACCCGACCAACTGCAGCCGATTCTGGTGAAGAAATTGAAGGGGGGCGAAGTCGACAACAAGCAGCTCATCTCGGCAGCCGCACTGGCGAATGCCGAAGCCTTCGGTGGCCAGGACTATGTGGGCTATCACACGGCCATGGCCATGCTTCCCGCGCTTGAGATGGCGAAGCTACTGCCAACAGAGCGTCAGGCGTTGCCTGTCCTGAAAGTGATCTATCGCAACTCGCAGCAATGCCAACAACACGGCGGCGCTTCGAAGGCGACGTTGATGGCGCTCCACGCGGCCGAACACTCGGCCGAAGGGGATATGGGCCTGAAGATTCGCGACGCCTGCCGCAAAGCCGACATGAACGAGGCCGAAGGGTTGTTCAACAGCATTGTGAATGTTTCGCCGAAGGAGGCCTTTAACGCGATTCAGCCCGCGGTTCAGGACGATATCAATGTCCACCGCTTTGTGTTTGCTCACCGCACTTACGGCATGATCGGGCTCCTTGGGCCTGAGTTTGCCCATACGCTGCTGCGGCAGTCGGTGCGGCAGATGGTCGATTTCGAGCAGGAGCACAAGCGCCACGGCCACGCCGACAACCCGATCCGCGCTCTCCTTCCCAAGCTGCTCGACCAGTACAAGCTGGCCGGCAAGACGCCTGGGAAGAAGGAACTCAGCGATAAAGACGTCGATGCCTTGGCTCGCACGATTTACGATGGTCCGCCTGCTCGCTCGGCCGATGCGGTCGCCGCGGCGCTCGCCGATGGTGTCGACATGGAAGTCGTGGGCGAAGCGATTTCGCTCGCGTCCAATATGCTGTGTCTGCGGCAGGGTGCCGATCGCTGGCGCACGCACGGCGATTCGGCCGGCGTCCACTCGAGCGACGCCACCAACGCTTTCCGCAACATGGCTCGCAATACCGATGCCCGTCACGGCATTGCCGGCATGATTGTGGCGGCCTATCACAGTGCCAGCCACCAGGCCTTCAGCGGAGAAGCCTATCCACTGGAAGAGCATCGCCAGAAGATCAAGGTCACCGATGCCAACGGCTTGCTGGCCGAGTGCGAAGACGCGGTGAAAGCCAATGATCAAGGTCGCGCTTCGGCGGCGATCCAGATCTACGGTGAGCAAGGACATCCCGTGGACGGCGTACTCAACACGTTGATCAAATACACGATCAGCGAAGATGGCCGCTTGCACGGCGAGAAATTCTTCCACACGGTGCGGGAAGAATATCGCAGCACGCGGCCCGCGTTCCGCTGGCGGCAGATTACGGCCCTGGCTCGTGTGACGGCCAGTTCGTACGGCTACAACCGCGCGGACGAGCATGGATTCCACGCTGCCGGCTACGAAGACGCCTGCGGCCTGCTGGGGATTCCGACGTAGAAGATTGGCCCGCTGTGGAGATTGCCAGCGGAGGAAATTCAGGGCCGAAGGCCCGGCAGATCTTAGCCGGTGGCGTAAGCCACCGGTTTAGTGGCCTAAGTGCTCAGAGGCCCGAAGGTGCCGACAGAAAAGAGTGCTCGCGTTTCTGTCGGCACCTTCGGGCCTTAAAAATCTCTTGCGTTCGGAATCCGGGGCCTCACGGCCGGCTGAGATCTGCCGGGCCTTCGGCCCTCATGGAATAGTTCTTGCAACTCGGCGGAATCAGCCTTCCAGCTTCACTTGCCACTTCTTGTGTGCCGCAGCCGCTTCGACGTAGTGCTCGGCCCCGTCGCGAATGCGGTCTCGATCGCGCTCGGTTGCTTCTCGCTTTCTTTGGGCGGGAATGCCCATCACGACCGAGTTGGGCTCGATCACAGTTCCTTCCAGGACCACCGCGCCCACGGCAACGATGCTTCCGGCACCAATTTTCGCCCCGTTCATCAGGACGGCGCGCATGCCGATCAGGCAGTCGTTTTCGATAATCGCCCCGTGAACTATGGCCCCGTGACCGATCGTGACGCCGTCCCCCAATGAACAGGGAAATCCCGGGTCCGCGTGCAGGATCGCGCCGTCTTGCACATTGGTCCGCGCACCGATGGTGATCGTTTCGGTATCGCCGCGAATGACGGCCTGGTGCCAGACGCTCGATTGCGGGCCGAGCGTGACGTCGCCCGCGATCACGGCCGACTCGGCGATATAGGCCGTGGGATCACACTGCTCCGGGCGGAAATGGCATCGCGAGGCATCCATGTCGCGACGAGAGAAGGGATTCATGTAAGCTTCGAAAAGGGAAACACTCTACAGCAACTCGCTAATCGCCGACCCTTCCGAGAGCGGGGTCGGCCGTCCGTCCACTGTATGGTAGACAATCCGCTGCGGATCGTAACCCAGCGCGGTAAAGACGGTGGCATGGATGTCGGCTGGTGTGACGGCGCGGGTCTCTGGGAAGGCCCCTTTTTTGTCCGATGAGCCAACGACTTGTCCTCCGCGAATTCCGCCTCCTGACAGGACCGTCGTGTAGCACTGCGGCCAGTGGTCGCGGCCACCCTGGTTGTTGATCATCGGCGTACGGCCAAAGTCTCCCATCCAAACGACCATCGTCGAGTCGAGCATCCCGCGCTCTTCCAGATCGTCGAGCAGTGCGCAGTACGCCTTCTCCATCGGCGGAACGAGTTGCTTTTTCATGCGGCCAAAATTGTCGGCGTGGGTGTCCCACGTGATGCTCGGGCCATTTACCACCGAGACGAACCGTGAGCCCCGTTCGACAAGCCGCCGGGCTAGCAAATGCGATTGGCCCCACTCGTGGCGGCCGTAGCGATCGCGAACTTCGGCCGACTCTTGCGACAGATCGAAGGCGCTGGCGGCGTCGCCACTGAGCGTGATATCGACCGCCTGAGAGAGCCGCTCTTTCTGGTCGCGAGCGGCTTCGGTTGAGACCTTCTGCGTGGAGTTGAACTGGTCGAGTAAGCCTAGACGCTGCTGCAGTCGTTCTTGCGAGACTTCTTTGTCCGACTTCATATCACGGACTGAGAAGTCGTTCGAGTTGGGATTCGCGTTCACGACAAAGGGATCGTACTTGAGTCCCAAACAGCCGCCATATTGCCCGGGCGTGATGTAAACCTTGCTGTCGCAGTGGGGAAAGGGAACGATCACGTACGGCGGCACCGCGGCGTTGTATCCATCGCGCATCGCCAGCCAACCCGTTAGCGTGCCGAAGCTGGGATAGTCGGTCGCGCTCGGATTGATGAGCGTGCTGTCCATCCGGTAGGGGCGCCCGACGATCGTCCAATACATGCCGCTGTTGTGGCCGCCGTGCGTGTGATGGACCGAGCGGACGATCGCCATCTTTTTCGTCCGCTTGGCAATCTCGGGAATGATGTCCGTGACAAAGATGCCCGGCGTCTGAGTCGAAATGGTCTGGAACTCACCTCGGATATTGTCCGCGGCGTCGGGCTTGGGGTCCCACAGGTCGATGTGACTGGGTGCGCCGCAGTTGAAAATCATGATGACCGATTTGGCCTTGGCGCGGTCGTTCGCCTTGGCAAGCGGTCCGGTGGACGCGAGAACCGCCCCGGAAGAAACCCCGGCGAGCGCAAGCCAATCGCGTCGAGAGAGATGAATTGCATCCATACGCAACTCCAATCAGGCGGGACGGCAGCGGATTATCCACTACCGTTGATGGGATTGAGCTTACCCTGCCGAGGCGCAGGATGCAATTTGGCTCAAGGAGATTTGGGCTCCTCGTGCTATGGACGCTTGAAAATGTAGCGATTTACCTCGTGCTCGAAACAGATGAACGACGGCGAGGTGATGTAGGTTCTGGCAATCGGGACGCCGAGTGCCGTCATCATTCCGTTGGGGTACGGGTTGTCCGAGGCGGGCTGGCAATAGATCTCGGCCAGTCCGTGCCTTTCGAAATAGGCGTTCACGGACATCAAAAAAAGCTGCCGGCCGAGGCCCTGCCCACGAAGGTTCTTCTCGATCATGTGGAGATGAACCTCGGCGCTATGCGGCCGGTCGAAGCCGTTGAGATTGGTAAAGCCTACCGCCCTGCCGTCCAACTCCCAAATCAGCGGGTCCGCCGTGCGCTGGAGGATAGGGACAGGCAACAGCTTGGTCAGCCACTCGACGAATCCGGCAGGGGCCAGTTTGGAGGGATCGAGATGCATCCTCCTGATATCGTCGGGAGTCTGACTCTCCCAATATTTTGCAATCAGCGGAATGTCTTGCGACTGGAGATCGCGAACTCGAAGTTGCATTGCAAAGAAATCGCCAGAGTATCTATGACCCCGTGCCCGCCTATCCGCCGAATTCTTTTACCCAGCCTTTGCTTTTGTCGGCGATCCGATCTTCGGGCGCTCCGGCTGGGCGAGTTGTCTTCGACCCCTGCGTGCGCACGAAGACACCTTTCGTCGACCGGCCCTCGAACACAAGGTGCAGAACCCAGTCGTTGGGGCCAGGATTTTCCGACATCTTGATCTTCCGATGAAAAACCTGGTCCTCCGTATTTCCCACGTAATCGTCCTCGTGCTTCCAGCCTCGCGCCTGGATTACTTCGCGGGACTGCTTGTCCGCAGCCTGCCCAGACGAGTCGATTGCGATCTCATCAGACAGCTTGACCAAAGCCTGCCGATTCGCGCGAGCGTCGGTCCAGTAGTAGCTTCCGTAACCAATACCGCCTGCGGCGACGAGAATCGCCAGCAAGGTATAGGCGATGCGACTTTCTTTGCGTTTGCGATCGACTTCCGTCGGCTTTGGGGGTTCTTTTTCCATGAGTGGGATTGCGCTTGGAGAGAGAGGTGGCCAGTGGTGCGACTCTGGTGTCGCACAAAGTTGACTTGGCAGCATTAAAACACGAGGCTGCCAAGGATGATAGCGCGTTTCAGGAGCGCGATCCTGCTTCTGTGTCTGCCTGAGATTCTTTCTCTTCGTCCTAGAGCAGGCGCGCCTTGCCCGGCCAGGAATGTACAGGAATGTCCGGGCTACTTTTTGTCGCTGCTGTTCTCCCCTGAGCTCTCTGTATCCTCTCCGGCTAATGGAGTCCCGGCAACTTCGCCCAGCTTCTCGAAGTCCTCCACGGTTCGAGCCAGATAGATGTGGTCGAACAAACCGTAGCCGTTTTGGAACACCGTCAAGGCAAGCCCCGTCAAATCGAATTCCCCGTAGTCGGCGAAGAGGTCCCGCGTGACGACCGTCCATTCAGATGGCACTTCTTCGGATATTCCGATTGAGGATCCGCCCCAAAAGGGGAATTCGTTTTTATTAGGACCGATGTGATATCGTCGCCAGTTTCTCTTTCCGGTTGGCAACGTTCCGTGGAACTGTAAGGCAATCGGCCCCCCGCCAACTTTTTTCCAGGCGAATCGTGCGTAACGGTATTCCCCTGGTCCTGGTTTCTCTCGAATACGTGCCCGGATCCCCATGGAATCAAAACCAAATCGTTGTTGGCCACCAATGCGAAGTGAGGCTTCACCGCTGTAGCGGTCGTCATACTCCAGTTCCATGGGGCCAAAATCTTCCGGCAACGACGCAGGAAGCTCTGGTTGATCTTCAAAAATCGCGAGCAGTCCTCCTTCGGGTGCAGACGGGACATCGACGGTATCGACGTAGTTGCCGACAACATCGGTTGCACGAAACTTTTTAGCGAGCAGAGGATCGTGGCGTAGAAACTGGCCGTCCACAATTCGGTCCTCAGTTTCGTCGCCGAGTCTCCAACGCAACGTGCAGTGTGCGTGGACGATTCCTTCGTGGAAGTATAGGACCATGCGCTGCGGTTCGCCGGTGAGTTCTACTTCGACGCCGCGAACGCCTGACCCACCACCGAAGTCGTCCCATAACGTCTTACCGTCGAGGTCCATCCGCGAGCCGTCGTCCGAGTTCACCGAGAGAAAGTACTTGCCAGGAATGGCTGCTCGGATAGTCCCCGTCCAAACCACGGCGAAGTTGTCGCCGGGGATCGAGGCATCGGGGCTACCTGTTTGCCAGGAACGCGCGACATTCTTATCAATTCGCGTGAGGCGAAGAATTCCGTATTGGTCGCCTACATAACACGCGGCCAGCAACCCCGGCGCGAAGCGATTGTTCGCGATCTCGGAAGCACTGTTGATTCGCTCTTGAATCTCGGGAGCGGAAAGCCGTTGCGGGATCTGTTCGTACCAGTAGCGGGCTTGGCGACGATACTCCTGGGCCCAGGGCTCCTCTGCGGAAGTGGACGATTCCCACCACGCATCCGCGAGCTGCCGATACTTCTCTTCGTCCGGCGCCATTGCGGACCGGACTTCTAGTTCGAGCTTGGCGATCGACGCCAAGCCGCCATCGGAACCCGCGGCTAACAGCGGCAGGCCCTTGCTCCAATTCCCTTGCACAAAGCACGCGTAGCGGCCGGCGGCCTCCTGAGCTTCTGGCGAATCATTGCCTGACGATTTTTGAGCTGCTTCAGACAGATCACTGGCCCAGGCAAATTCGGCGATGCGTTTGGTCGCGTATTCCTTGTGCGCGGGGAACTTTTTGTGTTGGGAGAGACGTTTGAGCAACGCCGTAAGGCGTTTGGTCAGATCGAAGCGTTCCGCGGCAATCACTTTGTCGATCGTTACGCAAGTAGCTTCGACGACGTTCCTGAGTTCGGGCATTGGTGTGTTGGCGTCGACATCTTTGACAGTTTCTTCCAACGCTTTGGTTCGCAAAGCCAGGGCATCGACGTCGAATAGCTTGGCTTGCTGGTCGATCGCCTGGCAAGCCAAGAGCGCATCGAGGTTGCTTGCGGCCAGGTTTTGTGTTTCCTGCCAAAGGGCCAAGCGGACGGCGACTTCGTCCTTGTCCTCACGCGCCCGCGCGAACATGGCTTTGGCGAGGTCTCTTTTTGCGAGAGGTGTTTTGGCGGCCGCGAGCTCTTTCACGAAGAGTTTTTTTGCAGCAGTTCGACCCGCTTGCAATTTCGTCGACGAATGAGCGTCGAGTCGCTTGGCGGGAGCCAACACAAAAAGTGGCTGTCGCCTTGCGGCCACGGGCAGCGGCTGCAGTGGAGTCATCTCGATACTCGAAATGAGAGCATCGCCGGCCCCTAAGCCTAAGCACAGCACGTCCTTTCCCGGGTATCTCCAAGGGGCGCTCAAGTTGAGTCGTGATGGGTCGCCCCGCCATTGAATGATCGCTTTGTCATTAACGAGTACTTGGATAAAGTTCCCTCGCACGACCACTCTCACATGGCTTGATTTGTCGCCGCTGAAGACGGGTTCCTGGTAGGTTGATTCATTGCGGTCGAGATCCGCGCCATCGAGTTGGCTAAGTCCGCTAAAAGTTTTGCCGGCCACGTGCCAGTTCAACGTGACAGCTGCGGCGCGTCCTACAACGGGAAACCCGATGTTCAGGTGGGCTGTGTCGGCGATGTGCTCGATTTGAATATCAAGCTGGTAGTCCGATGGCATGACGATCGGAAGCAACGTTCCACCATTGACACCTCGGAGCTTCCCTTGAACCATTTCCCATTGCCCGCCCGAACTGACGCCGCCCCCTTGCATCGGCTGTCCTGGGATCAGGTTCAAGACCGAAACAGCCGGACCAGCAGGAACCAGCGGCTCACTGGGGGCTTCGGCGAAATTCTTTGGAGGCTGTGAAACACTTGTTTCCGTTGCCGGGCTGCTCGGCTGTGTCGTCGTGTCGTTGGTAGGCCGCTCCGGCTCGGAAGGGGGCACGGTCTCGATGGTTGGTGCAACCTCAGTTGGTGATCCCGCTTTCGTTTCGTTCGGTTCGCTGGAGACAGCCTGCTGCGACCCTTGATCTGGGATTGTCGGATCGGACCTGGGTTTCTTATTCGGTGTCGTCGTTGTCGTTTGGGACGACTTGGCTACGTTGGGGACGGGCTTCGGAGTGGACGCATTCGAAAGGACGGCGGCCGCCGCTGCTAAGCCAAGTAGTCCAACAACTCCCGCGATCATCGCCGCTGGCGAAAAGCCCTTCTTGGGGGGGCGATGAATCGTGGGGTCGAACGTGTCGACTGGAGACGAGGGGGCAAGAAAAGAGGGAGCGGCAGGCGGCGCTTCGGCACCGATCGCCGCCGGAATCGCCATCGGAAAGGTCCCTGGCGGGGGCGCGTAACTCGCCGCCACCGGACGATAGGGCATGGCCTGAGGCGGCATGCCCTGGAACGGTATTGGAATTGCCATCGGTGGGTCGGCCACTCCGGGCGGCTGCGGGAGACCCGGCGGCGTGATGGGCATTTGGTGCCGCAAGTTAGCGTCGTAAGCGGCCTTTTGTTGCGGGTTCAGCAAGCACTGCCGCGCTTGCGATAAGTGGTTGAGAACACGTTGCGAGTCGGCTCCGTTCTTGCCCGTCTGAAACGTTTTCACGTGGGCCATTTGCCGGTCGGCTGCCGACTCGATGACGCGCAAATCGGGCTCGAACGCTTCGATTCCCAGCAGCCGGTAGTGATCGGGCGGCTGATTCTTAGGTGGGATTCCCAGCCAAACGTAGTAGGGATCGAAATCTGCCAAGGAAAGACTCCGCTTTACAGCAGGGAGTGCTCAATGCCAAAGCCTGATTTTAGGAGAGTTGGCGGCGCCGTACGAGGTTGGTAAGTGGAAAATGCGTTAGGACGAGTCGCCTTCGCCGTCGTGGCAAATTGCCCGCTACCCCGCTACGCTACCGACATGCTCATGCTCACCGCCACGACGTCCATTCCCGACCTGCATGCCGCGTTCCGTTCCGGACAACTTACGTCCCGCCGCCTCGTCGAACATTGTCTTGCTCGAATCGACGCGCTCGAACCCAAGCTTAAGGCCTGGGTACTTGTCGATCGCGACGGGTCACTTAAGGCTGCCGACGATGCAGACGCACGCATTGCCAAGCAACTGCCGCTGCGCGCTCTCGAAGGGATTCCGCTCGGAATCAAAGACCTGTTCGATGTCGCTGGTTGGCCGACGCTTGCCGGCAGTGACGCCCGCACGGGGCATGTTGCGATGGCAGACGCACGTGTCGTCGCGCGGCTACGCGAAGCTGGCGGAATTTTTCTTGGCAAGACAGTCACCACGCAATTTGCTTGCTTCGATCCAGCGACCACGCGTAATCCGTGGAACGTCGATCGAACGCCAGGTGGTTCCAGCAGTGGGAGTGCGGCGGGTGTCGCCAGCGGGATGTGCGTGGCCGCGATTGGCTCGCAAACCGGTGGTTCCATCGTGCGCCCAGCCAGCTACTGTGGCATTGTCGGGTTCAAGCCGCGCTGGCGCGAGCGGGATTTGGAAGGCGTGGTCCCCCTCTCCCCTTCGCTCGATCACCCGGGGCCGATCACCGCGACCGTGGACGATGCGGCTATTCTTCACGCCGTGATGACCGCGGACGAGTTGCCCGCCACCAGCAGCGAACCGCTTGTCGAGTTGGAGCGATTTACCCTTTCGGGCCTGGCTCATTTGAAGGAGTTTTTCTTCGATGCCGCCTCGCCTGAGGTGCAGCGAGTCACGCTCGATGCTCTGGGCCGTTGTGGACTACCGGTCGAAGACGCGCCGGCCGACTTGCTCCCCTGCCCCGTCGCTGAAGTGCATGCCATGCACCGCCGGCTGATGGTGTATGAGATGACGCAACTGCACGGTGAGTTGTTTCGCTCGCGGCGTTCGACATTTCTTCCCGGCATCTCGACGCTATTCGAAGAGGGGATGACGGTCACCCGCGAGGCCTACACCGAAGCGCTAGAGCATCACCAGCGGTATCGCGTGATGCTGAGTGAAAAGCTGTTCGGGATGACTTTGGTGATGCCGGCGACTAGCGTTACGGCACCCACGCCCGAAACGACGGGCGATCCGCGATGGAACAGTCCTTGGAGTTACAGCGGCCTGCCGTCGGTCACGGTTCCTTGTGGACTGGCCAGCGATGGTCTTCCCTGCGGGCTGCAAATCATCGGGCCCACTTACGTTCATGCCTTAGCCGCCGCTCGGCACATCGCGGCAAAACTAGGGCCATTACCCAATCATCCGCGCGGATACGCGGATTGACGTCATGAAAGGACTGCCATGCGATATTGGTCTTCGACGTTGTTGTTTGTCTCGATTCTTTCGCTCACGCTTGTTGCCGCTGCGCAGGATAGCTCGACCGATTCGCTCAAGCCTGCGGCAATCACGGCGATGCACGTTCCGGTGATTCCCAAGGAACTCGCCGAAAATCTCAGACGTTTTCAGCACGTTCGCGGCGCCGGCTTCTTAGCCTGGTCGCCCGACGGCAAGTCGATGTTGATTCGGACTCGCTTCGCCAATACTTCGCAATTGCACGTGGTTCCGTTTCCGGGAGGCCGGCGCGAGCAGATTACTTTCTTCGACGAGCCCATCGGCGGCGCCACGTTCATCCCCAAGGCCGACGACGCCGGCATCATGTTCAGCATGGGAACCGGCGGCAACGAGAATAACCAGGTCTATTTTCTCGATCGGGCGATGTTCAAGCAAACGCTCCTGACCGACGGCAAATCGAAGCACAGCTTCGGACCGTTTTCGCCGGACGGAAAGAAAGTCGTCATCTCGAGCAACGAGCGCAATGGCCGCGATACCGATTTGCTCGTCGCTTCGGTACGCGATCCAGCCGATCGCAAGACCGTGCTCGAAGTCGAAAAGCAGTTCTGGAATGCGGCCGATTGGTCGCCCGACGGAACGACACTTCTCATTTCGCGGTTTGTTTCGGCAACTGAATCACATCCTGCGCTGTTGAATCTCACCACGGGCGCGAAAACCGAACTTCCCGAAGCGAGCGATAGTCCCGCGGGCTACGGCCCGATGGCGTTCTCGGCTGATGGCAAGAGCCTGTGGGTTGCGACCGACGCGCAAGGGGAGTTTCGTCAACTTGCCCGCTTCGACCTGGCGGAAAAGAAGTACGACTTTGTCACCAGTGACATTCCGTGGGACGTGGAGGATGTCGCGATCAGCAAGGAAACGGGAACCGTTGCTTTCACCATCAACGACGATGGCGCGAACAAGCTTTTTGTGTTGGAGGGAAAGGGAACGCAGTGGAAGCGGCGCGAACTCAAGGTTCCACTGGGGCTGGTCGCGAACCTCGATTTCTCGCCCGACGGCAAGCAGTTGGGGCTCACGCTCGCGCGGGCCGAGGCGCCGCCCGACGCTTATTCAATCGAAATCGCCACCGGCGAACTCAAACGCTGGACCTACAGCGAGATGGGGGGACTGAACCCCGTCAACTTTGTCGTCCCAGAACGGATTCGCGTCAAGAGCTTCGACAACCTCGAGATCCCGGCCTACTGCTTCCGTCCTAAAACAGCCTCGCTCGACAAGAAGGCCCCGGTGCTGATCACAATCCACGGCGGACCGGAATCGCAGTATCAGCCGTCGTTTTCGCCGATCACGCAGCATTACGTGAGTGAAATGGGGATCGCCGTGATCGCCCCCAACGTGCGCGGATCGAGCGGCTACGGCAAAACTTATTTGAAACGCGACAACGTGAAACTGCGAGAGGATAGCGTTAAAGACATCGGCGCGATTCTCGATTGGATTGCCACGCAGCCCGATCTCGATGCCAGCCGCGTCGCCGTGCAGGGCGGCAGCTACGGCGGCTACATGGTGCTGGCCTCGCTCACGAATTATCCCGACCGGATCAAGGCCGGCGTCGACATCGTGGGCATCGCCAACTTCATTACCTTTTTGGAAAAGACAGCGGCATATCGCCAAGACCTGCGGCGCGTCGAATATGGTGACGAGCGCGATCCCGATGTCCGCGCTTTCTTGGAGAAAATCAGCCCGACGACCAACGTCCACAAGATTCGTTCAGCTCTCCTGGTCATCCACGGAGAAAACGACCCTCGCGTACCGGTGGGCGAAGCTCGCCAGATCGCGGCAGCTGTGGAAGCCAAGGAGCTGAGCGTGTGGTCCGTAATCGCCGATAACGAGGGGCACGGCTTCAGTCAGAAAGACAACAACGACTACGCCCGCGCGGTGGAAGCGATGTTTCTTCGCAAGCACCTGCTAGAGGATGCGGGCAAGTAGGCTTCAGTAAGGGCAACGACCATAGCGAGTGGGGGCTCGTATGATCAAACGTCTGACGATGTCATACGCACCCGGCTTCAGAATCTGGCCCGAATATGAGGTGTGTTACGACAACGTCCGTTTTCGCGTGCAGTTCAAGGGCCTGTGGGGGCCCTGGTCCTGGACTCGGAATGGCCGCCAGTTGTTGTACGACGGCGATACAGGCGTCTTATCCGCCGACCGCCGTTTTGAAGCGGGCATTGTGACGGAGTTTTTGGGAACGACCGTGATTTCGGGCGACGACGTTTTCTTCCGTCCCATGAATCAACCGTGGTTCAGGTTTTCGCTCTACCGGAATGTCGGCCCCAAAAAGACGGCGACCGACAAGTTCGATCGCTATGCCAAGAGACGGCGCGTGGCGACTTTCATGCCGTTTCGCAATTCCTGCGGTTTGGTTGCTTTTTTTCCGAAGACCGAATCACACCGCGCGGACCTTTGGATCGCGATGTTGTGTGAAATGCGTCGTTCGTTATAGAGGCACGCCCAATTGCGGCTTCTCACTCCGGAAATTTCACCACCGTCATACTTCCGTAACCCTCGGGCCACCGGCTTTCGAATTCAATCTCCCCGACCAGATCGGCATCGGTCAGGTTGCTCTTAAAGTCCTTGCCGAGTTTGCCTGATTGGTCGAGCAACAGCTTGGCCTTGTATCGCCCGGGCGGGAGCTTTCCCGCGGCGATTTGTTTTGCCTCTGCGCTGTCGCGTTTTGCGATGAGGCTCAGGTTGTGCTGCCATAAGCCTCCCTTGCCAAAGATGGGGCGATCGCTGGTCGCGACGCGCTCAGGCGACCACTGACCGTCTTGCCACGGGTACACATCTACTTGCAAAAGCATCTGATCGTACTTGGCTGGGATGTCGCTTACTTTCAGCCAGATTTCACTCACCATGGCGACTTCGTCGTTGGGCTTCGGCAACTCGTCGGCCGATTTGTATTTCCCGACCAACGTTGCCTTGTAGTCGTCGACGAATTTTCGGAATTGCTTGTACGTGCGGTCTCCGACGACCATCTTTTGTCCGCCGCCGTGGTCGATTTGCATCGTCGGCTTGAGCAGGATCAGGCTCTTTTCGGGGTTGTCGGTGTCGATCAACCCTTCGTCGAGCATGTAACGCATCGTTGCCTCGGGATTGCGAAGCTGAATCCACGAAACCCGCTCGCCATGTTTGGAGACCTGCTCCTGGTTGCGGTCCGGCGAGTGGCAAGCGGCACAGCGGCCCACTTCCGCCCAAACGTTATCGACAAACGACGCCAGTACTCGGTCCGCTCTCGCGTGGCGGATGAGCTCGTCGGAAACCTGCGGGCCAATCGGTTCGCTCGATTTGGCGGCGAGCAAGCTAGGGTCCCTCACTGCAACCTTAATCCACTGGCGAAAGGCCTCCAGTTCCTGCTTGCGGGCCGCGTCGCTCACAAGCGAAGGTTTGTCCGGCGAGCGCGCGATGAACGTGAGCAGCTTCGATTGCTCGGGGTTCTCGACATCGATGAGCTGCTTCTCAATCAGTGCGGCAAACATCTGTGCTTGATCGGCGCGGATGTAGTCTTTCAAATCGACGCCGCTTAAGTGGCACTCGGCGCAGCTGGATGGCTTGTCCGCTTGCAGAATCGGCAGGATTCGCTGCTCGAAGACCTGCATAGAGGACTTTTCCTCAGAGGCAGGTGGCGATTGCGGAGTCTCTTTCGAGGCCTCTTCCTTGGACGTCACGGCGGGAGGTGCGGTGCGCGCGGCCGGCGCCGACGGCTCCGTACAACCCAACCATGAGATGCACAGGGTGAGAAGGCAGGCCGATTTGTGCGAAGATAGAAGTTTCATAGGTTTGGGTGGCACTGGCATCCAGCAGCTACTCCTTGGTCTTCTCCATTTTCCGCCAGGTCTCGGCTGGCGCTTCGCGGATTGCTGTGTTCTTTTCGTAGGCTTTCAACCGTTGTTCGTCTTCGTACGACTTCGCTTGCCGCCCTTCCACGCCGTTGACTCGTTGTTGCGTCATCACGGCCTCCGAGAACTCGCCGTTTTCAGCACGGGCGGCCGCCAAGGTTTCCAGCAGCTCGGGCGTTTCGTACTCGTTGAGCTCGATCGCCTTTTGAGCGAACTCGACCGCCTTTTTACCATTGCGGTACATCAGATCGGTATGCACGGCGTACTCCCAAGCCAGCTGGCGATATTCCTCGGCGTTCGCCTTTCCGGTGGTAACCAGTTTTTCAAGATCGCCGCGGCGTTCCACAAACTTGCTCAACTTTCCGTAAACCTCCGCTCGCTCGCGAAGGCATTCCACGTGGTCCGGAGTTTCCTTTAAGGCCTCGCTGAGGTACTTTTCCGCATCCATATAGTTGCGATTCTTAAACTCCAACCGCGCCAGCCAGAGCAGACCCTCCACCTTGAATTTTGGGGAGCTTTGGAGCGATCGAAAGTCGTCGCGGGCGCCCTCTTCGTCGCCGCGGCTCAAGCGAAGTCGCCCGCGCGTCAGCAGCGCTTCGAAATCGGACAAATCAGATTCCAGTCGCTTGGAAATGGCTTCTTCCGATTGCTCACGCGAGTTGAGTTGATTCGCCCGCAGCCATCCCTTGCTCTTGCTGTGGGTCGATTCCACGAGCAGCCAAAGTCCTCGAATTTCCGAGACCTGGAGAATGTCGCCCGCCTTGACCTGTCCGACCACGCGGCCCGAGTTCTTAAGCGGAGCATCCACCGCCGCGATCACGGTATCGGAAACGCGGAAGCTTGGATCGGCTCCATGAACTGGCATTCCCAGGCCCAGCCCTAGGCACACCATACAGGCCAGCCAAACGACAAGTTCAGGACTCTTGAACCGCATAAGTCGGACTCAACGGGTGCTAGGAAAGGAAAACAGAATGGGAGAAGGGGGGAATGGGAGATGGGGAGATAAAGGAAACTGCTCCCCTTCTCCTTCGACTCCCCTTCCCCCATTCTTCTCGGTGTCCTCTGAGACCTCTGTGGCAAATATCTTCCACTCGCATGTTATTATGCGCGGTCGAGCGTCGCGTCGCATCGCGGGCGGCATGGTGCGAGAGCCGGCTTTTCTGTGAACGAGGGACCTAACGATGGCGAGCGCCGATTTTCGCGACCGTTTACTGGCTGGTTTAGGGGGCGCGTGGCCCGAGTCCTGCCCGCTCAACGCCAAGATCATCGATAAGACGTCCGGCAAGGGATTCCGGATCGAGAAGCTCACGTTCGAAGCCGAGCCTGGCGATCCCATCCCTGCGCTGCTGCTGGTTCCCGACGGCGTTTCGGCCGATCGCCCTGCGCCGGGGATCTGCATTTGGCATCAGCACAATGGCGAGTGGCACCTGGGAAAGACCGAGCCGGCTGGCCTGGCCGGAAATCCGATGCACCACACGGGTGCGGCGCTAGCGAGGGAAGGTTACGTCGTTCTCTGCATCGATGCCCTTGGCTTCGAAGAGCGGCAAAACGGATACAAAATCAAAGACGGCGCGCTCGAGCGATTCTTGTTTCTCAAGTACGTGGTTTCGGGCAAGTGCATGGCGTGGAAGAACATCCTCGATATGCGCCGTGCCGTCGATTACCTCTGCTCGCGAGCCGAAGTACGAGCCGATCGGCTGGGCTGCTACGGGCACTCGATGGGCTCGACCCACACGTGGCTGGTCGGTCCGTGGGAACCTCGCTTGACCGCGCTGGTGGGCAATTGCTGCCTGCCGACTTACGCCGCGATCCATCGCACGGAAATCTTGCATTGCTTCCCCAATTTCATCCCGGGCATCTTTGAATACGGCGACACGCCCGATATCGCCGCGCTGATCGCGCCGCGAGCACTGCATCTCAACTTTGGCGAAACGGATTCGGGCAGCCCCATCGAAGAAGTCCGCGCCGGCATGAAGACGATCGAGAAAGCCTATCAATCGATGCACGCTGAATCGAAGTTCAGCCACTTCATCGAGCCCGATACCGGCCACGTTCTCAGTGACGCGATGTGGAAACGAACGCGCGACTTCTTCGCCACACGCCTGCTTGCTTAGGCTGCCGAAATTCCGAGCACCAAAGCGTGGAAGGATTCGTCATGCGAACGATCTCAGGATCGAAATGGCTGGCTGGTGCCCTCGCCTGTGCGTTGTCTTTAGTCTTAATGACCTCTCGTACCGGCTGGGCGTGGCATCGCTCCGGGCACTACGCCTGCGCGCTGGTGGCTTGGAAACGACTTAAGGAAACGGGCGAGCACGAGAGAATCAGCCAATTGCTTCGCAGGCATCCGCACTGTGAACTCTTTCTGGACGCCGAGCGTCCTCCTGGCGTCGATGCCGATGAGTGGCGGTTTGTCCGCGCTGCGCAGTGGCCCGATTGGGTGGCGCAGCCTACCGGTCGCGAGGTCTCTGAGGAGCAAGCGGCTGCGATTGTTCGCGACTATCATCGGCAATCGTGGCACTTCGTGAACTTGCCTTACTTTCATCCTGCCGAGGAAAATCGAGAAGGCGAAGCGGAACTGCGCGAGGCCGCGCTGTGGCCTGGGCTAACTCCGAAGGGGGAGCCTCGGCATATCCTGGCTGCGATCGATGTGATGTCGCGCGAGTACCGCGACGAGGAACTCAGTCCCAAACGTCGGGCCGTCGCGCTCTCATGGCTGCTTCACCTGGCAGCCGACGTTCACCAGCCGCTCCATTGCTGCTCGCTCATTGCGACAAGCAAGACGGTCGGTCCCGAGGAATTCGCCCCGCCTTCGGGAGATCGCGGAGGGAACCGGCTGGCTGTTAGAGTCTCGCCAACCGATCTAAATTCCGCCACGCTGCACGCGGTTTGGGATGGTTATTACATGCGGCAGCATTCCTACGGCGAACTCCGGGACGAGGTGAATGGCTGGTACGCGGCTCACGGTGATCACCCCACCAAAGGAGTGTCCGACGATCCATGGACCTGGGCCAAGGAAAGTTTTGAAATCGCACAAACGGACGTTTATCATGATGGCGACCGTTGGCTTCAGGCAACTCCACTGCCGCCCGATATCGACCCGGCAAAGCTGAGGGAAATCGACGCACCGGCCCTTTCCAAACAGTACTTGGAAAGGGTCGAGAGGATCTCCCGGGAGCGGCTGTGGCTCTCGGGGAGGCGGCTGGCGGAATTATTGGCGGCGAAGCAAGACGCGGAAGATTCAAAATGATTCAACAACTCGGTAACAATGCAACGGCCGCAGAAGGAACAGCGTCCGCGGAGCGATCCGCCTTCGTCAAGGCTTTCGAGTCGAACGTGATTGGCGATTTCGCCGCGACGAAGATGGGCTTGCTGTTGTGGGGACTCCAGTCGCCCATCAACACGGGCATGATTCTGCGAATTGCCGAGGCGTATCATTTTTCAGTCTGGTCGCGAGATTCGTTTGGCGTCTTGGCGGACGCCGACAAGCGAAAAACGATCGGCGATTTTTCGTGCGGCGCACTCGACCGGCGCGGCATCACCATACTGCCGGAAGATGTTCGCGCGCCCTCGTTTACCGGACGTCTCATTGCAACCACCATCGAAGGCGAGACCGAGTCGCTCGAAGCGTTCCAGTTTCTGCCAGGCGACGTGATCGCACTGGGTAACGAATACGACGGCTTGCCCACCGAATTTTGCGAGGCGGCTGATGTTCGTCTGCGCATTCCGATGGCCGCCACCTGGATGCCTAAAGCCGCTTCGTCCGCGCCCATCGATTCCAGCCGCCAAGGGCCAGCCGCCCGCGAAGGTCAACCGAGTTTGAACGTTGCGATCAGCGCTGGAATCATCTGCTTCGCGGCGTACGCCGGCTGGCTGCGAAGTTTGGCAGGGCGCGAGACGGTGCCGCTACCGTAAATAGCACTTCCCCACCTCACTGTGGCCATCCACTTACTTCGGCAGGTCACCACCATGCGAAGCGTGCCGATCGTCAAAGTCTTTATCTCGTCGCCGGGCGATGTCAAAGCGGAACGGGAACGCGCCGCTGCGATCATCCAGCGGCTCAGTGGTGAATTCCGCGATCGACTCGAGCTCCGGCCGATTCTTTACGAGGAGAAAATCTACAGTGCCCAGGACGGCGGGTTCCAAGCGCAGATCGAACAAGCTGCTGACTGCGACATCGTGCTTACCATTTTTTGGGGAAGACTGGGGACGCCTTTGCCCGATTCATTTCCCGAAAAGATGGAAGGAGGCCAAGCGTATCCCAGCGGAACAGCTTACGAGCTGTTGACGTCCCTTGCCCGGCACAAAGAGACGAGAGAGCGCCCCGCGGTCTATGTGTTTCGTAAGACGGCGCAGCAGTTTATGCCGGACAGTCCCGCCGAGTGGGATCAAACCCGGGCACAGCGGCGTCGACTCGATGATTTCTTCAGCGAGCACTTCGAATCGGCCGACCGGGGCGTGATGCGGGCCGTAGAGCGGTTTAAAGAAACGGAAGAATTCGGCGACAAAGTCGAGAAGCTGCTTCGGGAGTGGATCAAGAATTTCGCACACCAGGCTGTGACCTGGCCGGTCGACATCAAGGGGACCCCGTTTCGCGGACTGGAGCCATTCAACTTTAAACAGGCCGAAGTTTATTTTGGTCGCGAACGGAAGGTCCAAAGAGCACTCGACGAATTGCTCGCTGCGAACGCGCGCGGAAAGCCGTTCTTGCTGATACCGGGTGCAAGTGGTGCGGGAAAGTCGTCGATGATGCGGGCCGGCCTTGCTCCCCGCATCGTGCAACCAGGAGCAATTCCCGGTGTCGACTTGTGGCGTATCGCCGTCGTCCGCCCCGGTACGGAAAAATTGGCGCCGTTTTTGAATTTGGCGCGCGCTCTGTTCTCCCGCGGAGACGGAGATGACGAAGGTGGTTTCGGCCCGGCACTTCCAGAACTTGCCGATGGATCTTATCGAGGTCCGGATGAACTTGCCGAGTTGATGGAAGGCCCCGCCAAATCTGCAGTCCGCCCTATTGTTGCCGCACTGGACTCGATTTCCGAGAAAGAGAAAACAACGGGTGGGTGGACCGCCCCACTGAACAGCAATCTGTTGCTGTTAGTGGACCAATTCGAGGAAATCTTTTCGCCGGACATTTCGGACGAAATCCGCAAGAACTTTGTGGACTTGTTGCAAAGGCTGGTTGCAACGCAACGTGTATGGGTGATCGCGACGCTTCGGGCCGACATGTACCAAAGGATGATTCAAGCTCCTTTCATCGAGTTGAAGGATGGCGGCGGCCAGTACGATTTGAGCCCACCGGGCCTGGAAGAACTGAGCGAGATCATTTATCGCTCGACTCGAGCGGCCGATCTTTCGCTCGAAGTAAGACGCGTCACCGACGAGAAAGGAATTGAGAGGGAGGAGAGGCTAGAGGATCGCCTCTTGGAACACTCCCTTGGCGCAAACACTTTGCCATTGCTGCAATTCGCGTTGGACCAGATTTTTAAACGTTGTTGGTCAAAAGACAAATCCAAGCTTCTTACGTTTAAGGCGTACGAGGAAAGTGGCGGCATCGACGGATCGATCGAACAGGCAGCCGAAAAGGCGTTGGCGGGGCTCGTTAAGTCGGATGGACTTAAGTCATTCGGTGTGAAGGAAGGGTTTGGCGGCGACACGAGTCCGAAACCGCTTTCGGAGAAGGAGATTGCGGAACGAGTCGCTCAGGAAATCAATCCGATTCTGGAATCGCTTCTTCGCGAGCTTGTTGTTTATGAGAGTGATGACCAGGACCGTGTCGATGGTGCGGCAGACGGTGCACTCAGATCACGGATGATTCCGCTTTCGGAAGCTCGCCGCAACGACCAAAAAACGATGCAGGTGATAGACGCCCTACTCATGGCGAGAATTCTCCTGGTGACTCGCACCGACAAACAGTCGCTCTTGGGCATTGCCCACGACCGAGTACTGGTGAGTTGGAAACGCGCCCAAGTGCTTATCAAGAAGAACAACAACTTTTACCGGGTTCGTGATTCGGTCGATCAAGCCCGCCGGCGATGGAAGGACGGTAAGAAACGCGACGAACTGTTGTTGCCAGCAGGGGCGCCGGTCGCCGAGGCGGAAGAAATGCTGGCTGATTATGGGGCCGAACTGTCGGAAAACATGCGAAATTACATTCGCAAGTCTGTGAACCGCGCCAAATTGTGGCGGCGTATAACAGTGGGACTCGTTGGCTTATTTGCGGGGCTGGCGATTGCGGCGACGGGGAGTGCGATCTTCGCGCGTTACGAGCAACTCGTGGCCGTAACGCAAACAAAGAACGCGATCAAAAATGCCGGGTTTGCCAAAGATAACTTCGCGCTGGCTCAAGACACGATCGATCAAGTGATTGCCGGCTTTTCTGAGAATCTCAGAGATGTCGAGGGAATTAGTGTCAAGTCGATTGAAACCGCGCTCAAAACTGCGTCCGACAAGTTAACGGCGCTCGAGGAAAAGAGCCGAAAGAACGCGGAAGATAAAAGCGGAAGTGACAATGAGTTGCCGCGGGTCCGCGCGAACATGCACCATGAATTCGCGAAGGTCTTTCAAAACTCCACATTGGCCGAGAAGCCGATGCAAAGGGCGCTCGAAGAGGCACACGCTGCGTTTGCGATTCGTTCCGAGTTAGCCTCGAAACCCGACGCCGCGACGGCAACCAAGCTCGACCTTGCCAACAGCTATGATCAAATTGGCGATGTTCTGCGCGAGATGGCTCGCGACCTCGACCGAAAGAAAAATCCCGAGGCTACCGAGCGATTTGCCGAGTCGCGTGCTCACTTTGATAGGGCCTACGCGATTCGCAACGCGTTGCTCGAAAGCGAACCCGCGAACCCAGACCACTGCTTTGCCGTTTCACAAAGTTTGATTCGACTCGGAGACTGCAAAGACCTGCCCGACAATAACCAAGCCGAGGCATACAAAGACTATGAACGAGCTCTCGATCTGGCCGCGCGAATCCTCCAGTCTCGGCCGGAAGACGTCAAGTACCATCGCGAACTCACGTGGCCGCTTAGCAAACTTGCTTTTCTGATTCGCAAAACGGAACCGAAGAAGTCCGCCCTTCTTTACGGCTTGGCGACTGATATCCGCCAGCTGATCACGAAATACGAACCGGGCAACACACTCTGGAAACGCGATTTGGCATTTAGCCTGGTGCGATTGAGTGAGCCGTACGTCGACATGGACGAAATGACAAACGCCGAAAATGCGTTGCTGCGAGCTTTGGTGTTGCGAAAGGAGTTGGTTTCGACCGACAGTACGCGGAGGCTTTGGAGAAACGAGTTAAGTGAAGGGAACAAACTGACAGCGGAATTCATGCTACGGGCCAACCGGCCTGAGCTTGCGATTGGTTTCTTCGTCCTGGCAGATGACGCGCTCGATGCGGCGATCGTGTCAGGCAAATTGGAAGATACGGTTCGCGCCGGCCGGAATAAGAAACCACCCGTTGACCTGCAGAGCCAAGCCGATCAGGCGAAGGAGTTGATTAAGCAGAACTACGGCGAAGAAAAGGCCTTCTTCCAGCGATGCAAAGCGGAGGCAGAAGGCTTTGTAACCGCTTCACAGCAACGCAACACGGAATCGCAGAACGACCGTCTGGCTGCCGCCCAAAAACGCTGGGAACGCTTGCTCGAAGAGCTCAAATCGAAAGAGGCCCCTTCGCTTGCCGTCGCGATTTACAAGTTTGTCGAGTCGCCTTCGCCACTCGCCGGATCAGGTTCGTCCACTCCGGCTGGCCAGTGAGTGGTCAAGCTTCTTTTCCATGCCGCGACAGATGGTCGGCCCACTTGAGCAGAGTGGGAATGCGGTACGGGCCGTGCATCGATGCGATGTGCTTGGCGGCTACAGACTCGTCGATTCCAATCGCCGTTACGATCAGCGGCCTTTTGCTTGAATCGCGCATGATTCAGGTTCCCGCGGCTCCGGCGAATTGCCGTTTGGCGACGCCGATGATGGGAATGCTCTCGCCCAATTCTTCATAGAGGATGGCGCCGATCCCTCGTCGCCCGTCGTCGTCGAGCCAGACGTAACCGTCGATCACGAGTGTCGAAAGCCAGTGGCGTTCTTCTGCAAGTATGTCGAGGATGCTCGGCAGCTCGCGGCGAAAGAACTCGCCCGGCACGTATTCCGCAGGCGGGTAATGCTGTTCGCGAACCACTTTGCCCGCCGGCGAGGCGTCGGTCCAGTTCTCGAACAGCACGAGTGCGGTTCGCGCGCCTTGATTGTGGTAGTGGGTGTCGACGCAGGCGAGCATGGGGCAGGTTGCTGGATGTTTTTTCGTTTTTTTTGGCGATCTAACCCAGTTTCGTTTCAGTTTGGCCGAAAAAGCTGGCCGCTAGCTGGTGTTGGAAGGCCCGGTTCGTCTTGGCGCCGCTGGCCTTGCAATAGTAATCTCCCCGCGGTTTTCGGACTCGGTTCGTTTGGCCATTTTGCGCGCATGACATTCGGCATTCCATGGACCCTGTGACCGCGATTTCGGTTCGCACTCGCACGGCCTCTTGCGGCTGGGTGGTCGCCTGCGCGCTGGCCGCATCGCTAGTTGGCTGCCAAGGGGGATCGTTTGGTCCCAATGCCACCAGTGCCCGGTATTACCAAAGCGGCCAATACGGTGCCGCTGCCCAGGTCCTACAGCAACAGATCGCTCGCAATCCGAACGATGCCGAGTCGTACTACTCCCTGGGCCGCATTTATCACACGTCGGGCCTGCAAACCAACGACCAGCAGCAGCTTTATCAAGCTGAGAACTTCTACAACACGGCGCTCGATCACAATCCCAATCACACCGCTGCCTATCGAAGCCTCGCCGTGCTCCTGACCGAAACGAATCGCCCCGACAAGGCCTTCACGCTGTTAAGCCGCTGGGCCGGCGATCCCCGTAATCCACCCAACGGTCAGGCTGAAGCCCGCGTCGAACTGGCGCGACTTTACGAGGAATTCGGCGACCGGCGAACTGCCGAGAACTACTTGCAGCAAGCCATCAATTTGAACGGCCAAAACGCGCGAGCGTGGACCGCCATCGGAAAGCTGCGCGAAGAGTCGGGCGACTATGCCCAGGCGCTCGCGAACTACCAACGCTCCTATCAAATCAATCGGTTCCAACCGGCAGTGGGCCAACGTATCGCGTTGTTAGAACGAAACGGCGTTTGGGGAGCCAACCCCACTGGGACTGGTGCCTTCACGCCTACCAATACGCTCGCCACGAATAGCGGCAGTTGGGGAACAGGGACCAGCAACGGCTACAACTGGGGACCGCAGCAACCGGCATGGGGCGGCGGGCCAGCGCCCAGTCGCTCCCCCTACTCTGCTCCCTACGCTGGTGGCAATCGTATGGTGAATGCCCCGGGGCCGATGCGCCGGTATTAAGGCGGCTCTTGAACTATCTTGGAGTAGCGAATCCACCGCGCACAGACAGGAGTGTCTGTGCCACTTTGGATAGCTCTCTCACGCCGCTTCGTTTACCGCTTTGAGCATCTCGCCGATCCGACGTTGGCACTTGCCCCAGTCGTACCATTGTCCGGCGACGATGGCCTCGAGCGAGAGCCACGTGCCGCCTTCGGATGGGTTCACCGTGATTTTGAGCGTCCCATCGACCGAGCAGAGGTCGGCCGGGATCTCGGCGGTTAGCGTGCACGAATCAGGCTTCTGATCGACCTTCGAGAGCTTGTGGCCGAACTCGGCCATGGCAATCAACACGTTGGCCAGCACGCGGCCAGGCGGCAGCACCAAAAACTCGCTGCATGCCTTCGACGTCTTGAAGCCCATTGCCGAGGTGATGGGCGTCGTGATCTTGGCCGTGGTTTTGACTGTGAGGCCGCCGGTAAGGGGCGTCATCACCTTGTCGAAGAGGCCGAGCAACTCGTTCCCCTGCAATCTCTTTTCAGCCCGGACCTCGGCCATTGCGATTTTGTCGACGACCTCGGGGACGTGGTTCACCACGGCCAGGTCGATCGACGATTCCCAGTCGACCACCGGGTCCGACTCGGTCGCGGTCCCCAGGCGATGTCCGCACTCCGAGCAGAATTTTCCCGCTGCTTTCGCTCCACAGTTGGAACAGTACATGGCAAAACTCCGGACAAACGAATCGGACCCGCTCCGTTTCTTTGTTATCGTCCAATGACCCAAAGTTTCTTGCCTTGCCAGCACTACTGTCGCAGCGCGCACGCGGCCTCGACGGACTATCATTTTGGAAACCTCTCCCGCTCCTTCTTTCGAGTCCTTCGATGTCGCGGCTTGCTGTTATTGCTTGTTTCATGCTTAGTTGCTTGGCGTTTGGGCCGGCCGCGTTTGGAGACGAGGCGACCGTCAAGGTCTTTATCCTCGCCGGCCAATCGAACATGGAGGGAAAGGCCCCCAACGCTCTGTTCGAACATCAGGCCACCGACGCCAAGACGAAGGAGTTCTTTACCCACCTGCGGAAGGACGACAAGTGGATCGTCCACGACGATGTCTTCATCAAGTTCCTCGAACGCCACGGCGGGCTAACGCTCGGCTTTGGTTCACCCGATCGAACGGGGCCGGAACTGGAATTTGGGACGGTGCTGGGGAACCATTTCGAGGAGCCCGTTCTCCTGATCAAGACCGCCTGGGGTGGGCATTCGCTGGTGAAGAACTTTCGCTCTCCCTCGGCCGGACTGCCAAGGGACGACAAGCTCGAAGCGGAACTCAAGCAAGCGCAAGAGCACGTCGCCAAGGAAAACGAAAAGAACAAGAAGAACGATCCCCTGCCGACCATGGACGAGATCAAGTCGGCTTATGGAACCTCATACCGCGACATGCTGGCGGAAGTGAAGTCGACCATGGAGAACGGTGGCGAGCTCTTCCCGTCGCTTCAAGGCAAAAAGCTGGAAATCGCCGGCTTCGTGTGGTTCCAAGGTTGGAACGATCAATACGGCGGGCAAGATGAATACCGCTCGAACATGGAGCACTTCGTTCGCGACGTGCGGCGCGATTTTGGCGTCCCGAAGCTGCCGTTCGTGATCGCCGCGATGGGGCAAAATGGCTCTAAGCCGGCCGAGGGAGCGATGCTCACCGTCCGTAGCGCGCAACTGGCCATGAACGATGTCCCCGATTTCCGAGGGAACGTGAAGGCCTTCCGCACCGATCCGCTCGTCGACAAGGTGGCGGAGGACCTGTACCCGATGTGGCGCGAGCGCTTCGAGGAGTGGAAGCTCACCGGAGGCGACCACCCTTACCACTACTTGGGAAGCGCCATCTGGTTCAGCCGCATCGGCAAAACGATGGGCGACGAGATGGTGCAGCTTCTCAAGAGCCAGAAGTGAAGCAGCCGGCCGCTCTTACGAAGCAAACCGCACGAACGCGTACTCGTCGGCGAAGCGGCTTTCGCTCGCCGGCGCCGGAAAGGTGAGCGTGACGGGACTATCGTCCTCGAGATGCGAACCGCAGCTAGGGCAGCAGATCTTTTTGTCCGACTTGGCGGCAATGTGCCGATGCGCGTCGCAGTTCCAGCAGTAGTACGTCGAATCCCCGATCTTCATCCGTTGAAATCCTTACCGTCCTTGTATCACGATGCGGCGTGACGATAGCACAATCACCAAGGCTCTTACCACCGTGAATAAGAACCATTTATCGTCCGCGGCGGAAAACAACATGAATGGTTACGGCCCCCGCGTGCGACAAGTTCTCTGACCGGGCAACTCACTCGCTACAATCCGCACGCAAGACATGCACTGCCATCACGGTCAGCCGCCGATCGAGGTGAATGCCCGGCGTTGTTTTCGGAATGGGTGTCGTCTTTGGAAGGGGCCGTAAATCGCGCCTCCAAGCTGGGAATTTCTAGTCAAACTGCTAGCAAAGGTGATCGCCTTTCCAGGGAGTTGCCGATCTCTTTTCTGCACCGCCGCAAAATGGAATGCCGTTTCTCCCACGGACGTACCATCCTCCCCATTGAGGCGCCGCCACGATCATGGCTTCTACCCTTCCTCCACAGCGAAGTGACAGCGCGCGAAGCAGTACTAAGGTTGTTGGCGATAAGAGATTGCGAGCCGACATGGTTTCGGCCGCCCGCCACGAGAGCGATCACGCGTCCAACAGCGAATTGGCAAAGAAAATCCGCGCCGCGATCAATGCCAATCCTTACTTGGCCGGTCGACAGTTGCGATTCGAAGCGGCCAATGGGCGCATCGTGTTGCGAGGAGTCGTAGCGAGCTGGTTTCAGAAGCAGATGGCGCAGGAAGCCCTCCGCGACGTCGCCGGAACGGCCGAGATCAATAACGAACTGGTCGTTCAGTGGGGCGCGTAACGCGCCCCAACATCCAACGACTCAGCGAGGCTTCGCGGGCATTCGGCCCATCACGGCTTGTTCGCGGTTTTGGAAGGCCGGGAAACGGTCTTCCAAGCCGGTGACTTCCAGGACTTCGATCTGTCGCAGCGTCAGCCCCGACAGGCGAAGCAGTCCGCCGTGCGACGCGAGCCGCTTGTGCAGGAGCACAATCTGGCCGATCAGGACACTGCGAAGGTGTTCGACCAGATCCATCTCGATCACGCACCGCTGGAGAAACTGTTGCTCCAGGGCTTGCCAGATCACTTCCGCAAGGCGGCAATCGGACATGTCGGCCCCGGCCGGGCAAATCACTTTGGCGAATAGCCAATCGGGACCACGGTCGAATTCCACCGACCAACTCTTCTTGGTTGCAAGCATCGTCATGGCGGTCCTCCTTAGACAGCAACACGAGAAAGCAGCTTGGGAGAGAGCAAACCAAATCGCTGGCTCTACCCTTCCGAGCGTAAAAGGGTGCACCAGCGCAAAATCACAGAATGGGAGGTAATGCTCCTTAGAGCTGTTTTTTAAGGCGAATCCGTCGCCTTCCTGATGTTATGGCGAATTGGAGATCGGCAAGCAAGACAAATGCGAACGAAATTTCGCTTTTGTCAGATTCGCGCTTTGTTTAGGCAAGATCGGGGCCTCACGATCCGGGGGTGAATGGGATAAAAAGAGGCGTGTTTCGGTTGGCGATAGGTCAACCGCTCCATTCGCCCCTTGTCTCATGAAAGCGACCTCAAAATGAACCGCGAAGGCGCCGTAACCTTTAAGGGAAACCCCGTAACCCTGGTCGGACCGGAAATCAAAGCCGGCCAGCCCGCTCCCGACTTTACCGTTCGCTTCTTTGAAGGGGGCCTCAAGACGATCACCAAGGCCGACCTGGCCGGCAAGCCGACGCTGATCAGCGTTGTTCCGTCGCTCGATACCGGCGTTTGCAAGATTCAGACGCAAAAGTTCAACAAGGAAGTGGGCGCGCTTGGCGACAAGATCAACGCCGTCACCATCAGCCTCGATTTGCCCTTCGCCCAAAACCGCTTTTGCGGCGCGGAAGACATCAAGAGCATGCGGGTCGCCAGCGACTACTTCGATCGCAACTTCGGCACCTCCTACGGGATGTTGATCGACCAATTGAAACTCCTCGCCCGCGGCGCGTTCGTCCTCGATTCGAAGGGGAACGTCGTCTACGCCGAAACGTGCAAAGAAGTGACCGACGAACCCAAGTACGATGCCGCTCTGGCCGCTCTCAAGTCGGCCAGCTAAGCATTCTTTAGCGTCGCTTCGCGCGAGGCGATTTGGTGCCGTCCATCTTTGGGGACGGCGCCGCAGGAGATGACGCGTCCACTATCGCGGCTTTCGGTGCTGGTTTGATCCAAAACAGGCGCCAGGCGACCGCCTCGACGAACGCCGGATCGAGAAACGCGCAGTTTCCGATGATCATCATCGTGCCGAAGGTGATCATCCCCAAGCACAGCCCGATGCCCGCATGCACGGCGAAGGCCATTCCCAAGGCGATGGGGCGCGACCATCGCGGCCAGACCAGGAAGGGGTAAAACGTCTCCCAGAATACGGTGGCGTGCGACAAGAGAGCCAGCAGCCAGGGGAATCGAACGGTCCACTGCATGTCGACCGAGCGGTACTCGGGAATGGCGAAGGCGTAAAGCAGCGCGCTACCGTCGGCCCACAAGTCGCCGCGCATTTTTCCGATGCCGCCAAACAGGTAGATGATGCACATGTGCAACTGCATCAGCCGGATGGCCACCGTCGTCCACGGCGAACTCTTCACCGGCAAGACCGTTCCAGCACGGCGATTTGCAAGCCATCGGTCGACCGACCAGATATCGCCCGAGGGGCCGACCATCAAGTAGGTTGCGATCAATGCGTTAACCTGATCGAGCCCGAACTGTGCCCCAACCAGGCGGTGACAGTAGGAGATGGTCATGGCCCAGGTCCCGACTGCCATGATGCGCGTTTGCCACCCGACAACCAGAGACGCCATGACCAAAAGTCCGGCGACGTGTTGTGCGTACAAGAGCGTAGGCGATTGGATGTACCACAAGTGGCTCCAGGGACCGGGGCCTTCGCTGTTGAGCGCGCGGGACGCTTCGATATCGATCCAACTTCGCGGACCGCAAAACGCGTTCAGGTCCCACAGCCAAACCAGGTGCGTGTAGAAGATCATCAGACCGCCAGCGATCCGCATGAACGCCAGGGTATGCGGTTGGCTAGGCGTGAACCAAAACCGGTTCCACCCGCTGACGGCGGTGCGCAGCCAATCCCCCACGGCAGCGACGGCGAGGCCGGCCGAGGAAGTGCCGGCTATTTGTTCTTGGGAGATGGCGTCGCTCGGTTCCACGGCAGGGGTTCGCGGTCGGGGGTTTCGGATAGGGAGTCGTAGTATTCGTTCGCCTCGCCATCGACTCGTTCGCGGATATCGTCGGGGCTCAGCAGGAGATGCTCTACGCGCGTAAGCTTGATCTCCTCGATTTCACCTTCGGCTTCGTATAAAGAGCGAATGTGGTCGGTTAGCGAGTTCCGGAATTTTTCGTAGACGCGCCGCCGAGCTTTCCACTCTGCGATGACGGTCGGCAGATTGTCTTTCGCCCGGCGGTATTCCCGTTTGTCGCGCGGTGGTGCGCCGTCCGGCAGCGCAGGAATCAATTGCGGCTCGTCGGGCGACGCGTACGAGTTGTGGTACGCCTCGGCAATCATGAAGTGCCGGTGGTAGAGCAACCGCGGCCAGTGCTTGTCGAGATCGGGCAGCTTGCCCGACTCCTTTCGCCCGTCGGCAAACCGAACTTCGTAGTGAATCAAATGGGCGGGGCCTGGATCAGGAGCGAAAAAAGCATAGCCGTGGCTCACGTACATGAACCGTGTATAGGGTTCGATAAACAATCGAACGGGGCCCGAGGCGGGAGAATTGGACCCGGTCCTGGCGAGTGTAGAAACGTGAAACGGCGTGATAAACACGGCGAAAACGTGAAACGCAATCACCGCGCTGGCAATCCATCGCACCGCTGGCGACAGGCCGTCGTTGGCGCTCAAGGGCGGGTTAGTCGATGACGGCTCCATATCGGAAGTCATCGGATTGCCGCGCCGTCTCCCCAAGGCAAACGAGCCCGCTCGCTAAGACCCGTTCCATCCTTGGCAACGAGGCCGATTCTTTGGCGAAACCCGAGCGGGTCTAGCTAACCGTCAAGAAACGAAAAACCGGAAGCTTTGTAGCTTCCGGTTCTCGATGTTTCTTAGTCGACGATCCGGCTGTCGCTATCGAGCGTCGGCCAGCGAGGAATCGTTGAAGTCGAACGACAGTTCGCGATCGTCACCTGCCTTGAGCATGAGGTTTTGCTCTTTGGTCAAGGTTTGGCCGTTGACGACGTGCGAAACGCGGACGACGTAGTTGCTCCACTCTTCACCGGCCTTGAGGGCCTTGGTGCGGTAGACGCGGGTTTCGCCAGTGGCGTTCGTGGCGTTACCAGCCAGGAAAACCTTGGCGCCTTCGGGAACCTTTACGGTCAGCTTGGTTTCGACCTTTTCGACGGCAACCGCGTTGGTTTCGAAATCGAAGGCCAGACGCGTGGTCTTGCCGGCACGAACCGTGACCTTGCGGGTTTCTTCGACTTCTTGGCCGTTGCGGACCACAATCGCCTTCACGTCGTAAGCGTAGTCGACGTTCGAGTCCAAACCACGCGAAACGTATTCGCGATGCGAACCAGGAGTCTTGGTTTCGACGCCGTTGACGAAAATCTTGGCGTCGCTGGGCAGGTCGATCGTCAGCAGGCCGTCGTTCATCGAGGTCGAGCTTTGGGCGCCCGCGTCTTCATCCTTCACCGGTGGTGCAGGAGGAGCCGACGGAGCCGCTGGGCTCACGATGACCGGTGCGTATTGGGTATCGATGATGGTGCCACCGTAGTAGCTACCGCCACTCGAGCCACCGCTCGAACCGCCCGAGTAGTAGTGACCCGAGCTGCCGCCCGAGTAATAGTGGCCGGACGATCCGCCGCCAGAAGATCCACCGTAGTAGCCGCGGCTTCCGCCGCTGCTGCTGTAAACCACGCGGGGATGGCAGTGGAAACGAGCGTGAAGTCGCGAGAAGAGTCCCGAGCTACCGCCACTGGACCCGCCGCTTGAACCGCGTGATCCCCAGCTGCCGCCGGACGAACCACCCGACGAACCCCAGCTGCCGCCCGAGGACCCGCCCGACGAACCCCAGGAACCTCGCGATCCCCAAGAGCCTGAGCTACCCCCCGAACTACCCCACGAGCCGCCCGAGCTTCCCCAACCGGCGTGGGCGTCGGACGCCAATGTGAATCCAATCGCAGCCGCGACGCACACCGTCGCAACTAGGTTCTTAACGAGCATAGATGCTCTCCCTGGCACAGATTACCCAGAACTCCGAGTCAACGCAAAAAGCAACATACCAAGGGTAGTTCGCATTTCAAGCAGTTGAAAGCAAATTTCCGACGTGTTGGATTTGTCAGAGAGTCCGGTTTTTCGGGCAATTTCGTCGCGTTTCTCAGAGATTTTGACTTGCCGCGACGGCAGCGCACGAGAGAACCGCGCGCACTCTAGGTCAGTAAGAAGCGAATGCAATAGTGACTATTGCTTTTCGATCCTAACGTTGTCGACTTCCAATTTGCCGACCGCGCCAAACAGTCCAATCCGCAAGATCGCTTCGCGCGTTCCCTTGGGGACATCGATCTCGAGCGTCTTCCGGCCCCACTGGGATGTACCAGTAAATCGTCCCATGTGGAGGAACTTAAGTTCCTTGCGGTCTTTGTCGTACAAGGTCACCGCGATGGTGGCATATTCGCTGTCGTCCGCGCCGTAGCGGATTTCGGTCTCGCGAATCATCGCCGACAACTTGATTCGCTTTACGCGTTGGCCGTCGAGCGATAGTCCTTGCAAGATCTGCGCTGGGTTGCCGGGCTCGGAGTTCTCCATTCGCAGGTAATGTTTCCCCTCGGGCGCCTTATCGTCGGCGACCCACTCGATATTGCGCTCGTAGTACCAACCCGGCTGCGCGCCGCTTTCGAAGGCTTGTTCTTCGAAACCCCCGTTGGCAACGGCGGGATTATCGGGATCAGGCTTCACCAGCCGATTGTCTTCGGCCTTGCCCGTCATGGGAACAAATAGCGTGGGGAGCAGCGCCTCCGATTCCAGCTTGCCATCGACCTTGCGGAACAGATACAGGGTTTGCGAGTAGCGCTCGCCAACGGGAACGACGATCCGCCCTCCCTCGGCGAGTTGGTCAACCAGCGGTTGCGGGACTTTCTCCGGCGAGCACGTCACGATGATTTTGTCGAACGGCGCATGCTCGGCCCAGCCTTGGTATCCGTCTCCCACTTTGGTGGTGATGTTCTTGTAGCCCAATTTCTTCAAGAGTGCCGCGGCCTTTTTTCCCAGCGGTTCCACGATCTCAATGGAATAAACCTGCTTTACCAGCGGCGACAGAACGGCAGCCTGGAAACCGCTGCCGGTGCCGATTTCGAGAACTTTGTCCTCGGGCTTGGGATCGAGGGCCTCGGTCATGTAGGCCACGATGAACGGCGATGAGATGGTCTGCTTGTCGCCGATTGGCAGCGCCATGTCTTTGTAGGCTTTGTCCTGATCTTTGGAGTTCACAAATTCGTGCCGGCGGGTGTCGTTCATCGCCTTGAGCACGCGCTCGCTCTTCACGCCCGCCGCTTTGATGTAATTCTCGACCATGTATTTGCGACGCGCGGTGAATTCCCCTTGCGCGTTCGCTTGTCGGACGGCTGGGAACCAGAAGACCGCAAATAGAATCGCCAAGATCAACGTCAGCGGTCGGATGCGCGATGTCGAAACGGACGGGAAGACGAAACGACACATGAAATGCTCTCCCAACAGTGCCCCAAGCCTACGACGATTCAAGTATAACGATAGGCGGTATCTCCAGGCGACAAACCCGGTGATGTTGTGCCAGAAAGTGCAGCCCTGGAGTCCCTTCAACCCCGCCTTCCTAACCCTCCAACGCACACGAATCAGCTAAAGAAACTGTCATGCGAACCAATGCCGCCAAAGCAAAGCTTAAGTCGGGCGAAACGACGTACGGAACCTGGCTCTCCCTCGGCGATCTTTACGCCACGCGAACCATCGCTCGCAGCGGCTTCGATTGGCTGACGCTCGACATGGAACACTCGGCGATCGACTGGTCGCAAGCCACCACATTGTTCGCGGCGATCGCCGATGCCGGCTGCGTGCCGCTGGCCCGCGTTCCGGAAGGAACCCACTTCTACATCAAACGCGCGCTCGACGCTGGCGCGTGGGGCATTGTGGTGCCGATGGTCGACACGGTCGAACAGGCCCGCATCGCCATCGCGGCCGCCAAGTATCCGCCGACAGGCAATCGCAGCATTGGCGGCGGCATGAACTCGTTGAACTTCGAGACCAGTTCGGCTGAGTATTACTTGAAGGCCAACGACGAGATCATGGTCATCCTGATGACCGAGAGCCCGACTGGCATCAAAAATGCACCCGAGATCTACAGCTTGCCCGGCGTCGATGCCATTTTCATCGGTCCCAACGACCTGCGCTACCAAATGCGCAAGAAGGACGGCACCTTCCCTACCCCGGAAGAACACGAAGCGGCCGTGCAAGAAGTGATCCGCGTCGGCAAGAAAACGGGATGCCCCACGGGAATCCACGCCATGAGCGCCGAAGAAGCACTGATGCGTCACGAGCAAGGGATGCGGTTTCTGGCCGTCGGCAGCGAACTGCGGATGATGAGCGTCGAAGCGGAAAAGACGGTCAAGACGCTGTGGCCCGACCGTCAACGCAAAGAAGGCGTCAAGTACTAATCAAGTGATTGCGCCCACAAGGGAACTCGGCGATGTTCGTCTACCTGATTGCGACCCTCGATACCAAGGGTCCCGAAGCGGAGTACGTGCGCGACCGCCTGGTGGCCGCGGGCGTTCAAGTTCGCATCGTCGATGCCGGTTGCCTTGGCGAACCAACAACCAAGGCCGACGTTTCTCGCGAAGACGTCTTCGCCGCGGCCGGTAGCTCGGTCGCCGTGATGCGCGAAAAGAATGATCGCGGCGCGGCCATCGAAAAAGGCGCCCATGGTGTCGCTTCGCTCGTCAAGCAAGCCCACGAGCGGGGCGAAGTTGTCGGCGTGATTTCGTTGGGCGGCTCTGCCGGAACGACCATCGGCACCACCGCCATGCGAGCCCTGCCGCTGGAAGTCCCCAAGGTGATGGTCTCGACACTGGCCTCGGGCAACACCCGATCGTTTGTCGGTGACAAAAACCTGGTGATGATCAACTCGGTGGTCGATATCGCGGGGATCAACCGGATCAGCCGCATCGTGCTCGACCACGCCGCGGCCGCCATGGCGGGGATGCTCAAGTGGCCCAGCGAGCCTTCCAAAGACGATCGCCCGCTGGTTGCGGCGACGATGTTCGGCGTGACGACACCGTGCGTGCAGCACGCGCGCTCGATTTTGGAGAAGGCCGGCTGCGAAGTCCTCGTCTTCCACGCAACGGGGAGCGGCGGCCAGGCCATGGAATCGCTTATCCGCGACGGCGCCATTTCCGGCGTCCTTGATGTGACGACCACAGAACTGGCCGACCAACTGGTGGGTGGCGTCCTTTCGGCTGGTCCCACGCGGCTGACGGCCGCCGGCGCGATGGGCATTCCGCAAGTAGTCTCGGTTGGTGCCCTCGATATGGTCAACTTTGGCCCGATCGACACAGTGCCCGAAAAGTTCCGTCACCGGAAATTCCACGTTCACAATGCGAACGTCACGCTCATGCGGACCACGGCCGACGAGAACGCGGCGCTCGGCAAGGAAATCGGGGAGAAGCTCACCCTCGCCACAGGGCCGGTGAAACTTTTCATTCCGCTGCAAGGCGTTTCGGCGATCGACCGCGCGGGGCAACCTTTCGACGCCCCTTCCGCCAAGGAAGCGTTGTTCACGAACTTGCGAAATGGTTTGAGCGCTAGCTCACGAGTCGAACTCGACCTCCATATCAACGACCCCGCCTTCGCGGAAGCCATGGCCAACGAACTGCTGCGGCAAATGGCCGAAAAGAAGGCCGCCGCCAAGGCCTAATGCATTGCAATGCAAATTCTGTGTGGCACTGGCGTCCCAAAGACGCCAGTGTTCCCGCTCGCAAGAGACAACTTATCTTTAGAAAGCTCTCCCATGGCATTGTTCCCCCGAAGTGAAATCCTCGCGCGTTTGCGAGCCAAAGTGGCCCAAGGCAAGCCAATCGTCGGCGGCGGAGCCGGCACCGGCATCAGTGCCAAGATGTCCGAGGCGGGCGGAATCGACCTGCTGGTCATCTACAACAGCGGCCGCTTTCGCATGGCGGGGCGCGGCTCGCTCTCGGGCTTAATGCCATACGGCGATGCCAATGCGATCGTGATGGAGATGGCCCGCGAGGTGTTGCCCGTCGTCAGTCACACACCCGTCTTGGCCGGCGTGTGCGGAACGGACCCCTTTCGCCTCATGAAGCTCTTCCTGCGCGACGTCGACGCCGCGGGCTTCAGCGGTGTGCAAAACTTTCCAACGGTTGGTTTGTTCGACGGCAAACTTCGGCAGAACCTGGAAGAGACAGGTATGGGCTACGGTCTCGAAGTCGACATGATCGCGACCGCTAACCAGATGGGCCTGCTCACCACGCCTTACTGCTTCAATCCTGACGAAGCCGCCGCGATGGCCAAAGCCGGCGCTGACATTTTGATCCCGCACATGGGCCTGACAACAAAAGGCTCGATCGGTGCCGACACCGCCGTCACGCTCGACGAGTCGGTCAAACAAGTCCAAGCCATGCACGACGCGGCCAAACGCGTGAAGAACGACATCATTGTTCTCTGCCACGGAGGCCCGATCGCCGAACCGGCCGACGCCCAGTACATCCTCGACCGAACCGAAGGGATCGTCGGCTTCTACGGCGCCAGCAGCATGGAACGCCTGCCGGTCGAACCGGCGATTCGCGACCGCGTGAAGGAGTTTACGGAGATGAAATTCCGCAAGGCGTAGAACTCCGTGCGACTGAGAGAGTTGAGATGCGTCGAACCGCCCAAGAAGTGTGCGCTCAAGCAATTATCTACGGATGTTTGGGCTTTCGCGGTTCTCTAGAAGTGACCGAGCATCCAAGAAGCAAGTCACTCTGCTGTCAACTTCTGCCTTGGCTCGATCAACTCGGTCTGGGAGACCAAGTCGAGCCTTTGCATCGAGAGATTCTGAACACGCCTCGTGAGAACCTGTCGCCCAAAGATCGAGCGGAAGCCTACTGGCGCGGAGAAGCAGCCTTGCTTCTTGGATGGGCGCTCGAACTTTTCGACAAACCTGAGTCGAACGTCACTATCGATCCCGGGCCACTTTCAAGGAAGCTTCGAATTCTTCAGCCGACCGCGGCCGACCTCCTATCGACTGCAAAACTGCGATCGCAAGTCGAGATTGACGACTATTGCGCCGTTTGCATCGCGGTCCGGCATCAACTGCAGTTGTCGGCTGTCTCCGGAGAGGCACAAGCGACCTTGGAAAGAATCCACAGAATGCGTACAGGCGAGTTGGGCCTAAGCGAGGCCATTGATCGCATGGATGGCGTTGAGCAGGAAGCGGCAAAGGTGGCCTCTGCCCCGCCAAATATGCAGTTTCAGTACGTCGCGCGCGCTTGGACGGCGGAATGGCTACTTGGTGCGGACTGGTAAATCACACTCAATCTAAAAGACCCTTCGCCGGAAGAGTCTTGGGGACCGCCAGGTCGGTGCCAATCTTTTTGTTGAGCCGCTCGATGAAATGCGCCGAGAGCGCAGGCGATTCCTTCTCTTCATTCTGATGGACAAAGAAGAAGAGTTTTTGCAAACCAGCCTTTTTCCATTTGCCGATCCGCACAATCCAGTCATCGAGTCGCGAGCGATCTGACTTGGGTTCGTTCGAGCCGACCCAGCGTATGAAGGCCGTCGGGGTCGTCAAACGCATGTGCATCAGATCGCGACGGCCGGCGGTATCGACCAGCACGTTCGTGACGCTATGCGCTTCGAACAGGTCGTAAACCTTGGTCGCAACCGACTTGTCGTTGCACCAGCCCGTGTGGCGAAACTCCACGGCCAGAGGCACGTCGTAGGTCCAGTTTTTTACGAACGCCTCGACGCGTTCGAAATCCTTCGGCGCAAAATTGTCGTGCAACTGCAGGAACGGCATCACCAACTTTTCGCGGAGGTGCGACATGTTGGCAACGTTGTTTTCGACAAGTTTCTGGACTTCCTTTAGCCGCCTGAAATGCGAAATAGATTGTTCGAGCTTGGGAAAGAACCTGAAATCCTTCGGAACCGTCGCATGCCACTGTTCAAACGTCTTTGGTGGAAACAAGCGATAAAACGTGGCGTTCAACTCGATGCAGTTGAATTGCGTCGAATAGTACGCGAGCTCGTCTTTGATCCCTTTCGGGTAGAAATTCTTCAGGTCCTTTTTGTTCCACTTGGCGCACCCGACAAAGACTTCCAGCTTGTCCGATTTCAGGGCGTGTGTTTTCAGCAGCTTCGTGGTGCCGGGATGGTCGCGGGGAATGGTGAAATCGATCTTTTTTGGATTGTCAACTTGCCCGAATTTCATGCGATTCTCCCCGGTAGGTCGGACCGACAAGACGGCTATTGAACTGTTTTTCGCCGGGGTCCGCGAACGGAAACCCGCTTTGCGACTTCACCTGAGTCAGACCAGTAGAACAGTCGACCGCAGTGGAAAAGGCCGGGTGCTCCACTGCTCTATTCGCCGAAGGCGAGTTTGAGCCCCAACAAAAAGGGCCTTCGCATCGATCGATACGACGGCCCTTGATCACTTCAGTTCGAACTTGGCGCGATGCTTACTTCGCGTTCGCGAAGCGCTTGTTCACTTCGGCCCAGTTGATCACGTTGTAGAACGCCGCGATGTAATCGGGGCGCTTGTTTTGGTAGTGCAGGTAGTAGGCGTGTTCCCACACGTCGATGCCGAGCACCGGAACGCGGCCTTCCATGATCGGGCTGTCTTGGTTGGCCGTGCTTTCGACAGCCAGCTTGCCGCTCTTGTCGACGGAGAGCCATGCCCAACCGCTACCAAAGCGAGTGGTGGCGGCCTTGGTGAACTCTTCCTTGAACTTGTCGTAGCCGCCGAAGGTCGACTTGATGGCTTCGCCAATGTTGCCGGTCGGCTCACCGCCAGCCTTGGGAGCCATGATCGTCCAGAACAGCGAGTGGTTGGCGTGGCCGCCACCGTTGTTGCGAACGACGGTGCGGATGTTTTCGGGAAGCTTCGCGAGGTCGGCGATCAGTTGTTCGACGTGCGTGGTGTCGTACGGCGTACCTTCGATGGCCTTGTTCACGTTGGTGATGTAGGCCTGATGGTGCTTGTCGTGATGGATTTCCATCGTCTTGGCGTCGATGTAGGGCTCGAGCGCCTTGAAGTCGTACGGGAGAGGGGGAAGCGTAAAGGCCATGATGCTACCTTTCGTGCCTGATACCTGAGAGTTACCTGAGGGACAAAGTTGTCTAAGTGGTTGTCCGGAACGATCCAATGCGGAATCCAGCCTTGGATGTCGCCCGACCCGATAGGTCACGCTCGCCATCCGGGCAAGCAGCGCCGCTGCGGAGGCCGCGTCTTTGCGAAGCACGCGCCTCTCCGGAGGACAGCGTCTCTGAGTGGGACAGAACGCATGCCCACAATATAGTGGTTGGAAAACGCCTGAGACGAGGGGGCAAGCTAGCCTCGGATCTTCGGTGCGCGCCGTAAGTTGTTACAGTTTATCGGTTTGTGCCCATTCGCCGTGTGCGATGCAGCGCGCACAACGAGCCGATTAGGTAACCCATGACACCAAAAGCGACTGATCGCTGGCAGTTTTGGATCGACGTCGGCGGAACGTTTACCGATTGCGTCGCGGTGTCGCCTGAGGGAAGTTGGCGCCAGCGCAAGGTTCTCAGCTCGGCCGCGGTGAAAGGAACGGGACGGCTCAAAAACGAGACGACCGTCGTCGATTCCGCCCGAAACGAGCCACCAGGTTTTTGGCGCGGTGCGCTCCTGGAAGTCGTCGACGACCAAGGTAAAGTCATCGCCGTCGGGCCGATCGCCGACAGCATGCCCGGTGAGATCAGGCTTGCCACTCCCATTGCAGTAAGCGGTGGCGAACCCTTTCGCTACGAACTGAACCCCGGCATGGAGGCGCCGCTGCTGGCGATTCATCTGGAGTTGGGATTGCCGCTCGACCAGCCGATCCCCCCCTGCGATGTTCGTTTGGGAACGACGCGCGGTACGAACGCGCTCTTGACGCGGCGCGGGGCGAATGTCGGGCTTGTAACGACGCGCGGATTCGCCGACCTGTGGGCAATTGGATATCAAAACCGGCCGCGGTTGTTTGACCTGACGATCCGCAAGCCAGCGCCTCTTTACGCCGCGACAACGGAAATCGACGAACGAATCGCCGCCGACGGAAGTGTTTTGCAGCCACTCAACGAAGAAGCCGCCCGTCGCTCATTAGCCGTATTCAAGAGCCAAGGGATCGAGTCGCTAGCGATCTGCTTGCTGCACGCTTACCAGAATCCAGTTCACGAACAGCTGCTTGGCAAGATCTCGCGGGAGATTGGCTTCACGCACGTTTCGCTGTCGCACTTGGTGTCGGCGACCATCAAGGCCGTGCCACGAGGCGATACTACGTTAGTGAGCGCCTATCTCAACCCGGTTCTTCAGCAGTACCTCGATCGCATCGTCCACCACCTGCCCGGCTCCGATTTGCGGTTGATGACTTCCTCGGGCGGGCTGGTCTCGCCCGAGGCGTTCGAGGGACATCAAAGTGTTCTCTCGGGGCCAGCGGGGGGCGTGGTCGGCTTTGCCCGTGTTTCCGAAGCTTGTCGCCATGCGGATACGTCCGCCTTCCCCAGTGCGATTGGCTTCGACATGGGAGGAACAAGCACCGACGTCGCTCGATACGCAGGCCAGTTCGCACGCCAGTACGAAGTCGAAAAGGCAGGCGTACGGATTGTCTCGCCGATGCTCGCGATCGAAACGATTGCCGCGGGTGGCGGATCGATTTGTGGATTCGACGGAACGATGCTGACCGTGGGACCGCAGAGTGCGGGAGCCAATCCTGGACCGGCTTGTTACGGCCGCGGCGGACCGCTCACCGTCACGGACCTGAATTTGTTCTTAGGGCGATTACTTCCGGCGCACTTCCCTTTTGCGCTCGACCGAAATGCCGTCGAGCGACGCCTCGGCGAACTCGCCAATACGGTGGCGGCGACGATTGAGCGGCGCTACGAGCTAACGGAGCTCGCCGCGGGCTTACTCAAAATTGCCAACGCGCAGATGGCGGGCGCGATCCGTTCGATTTCGATTGCCAAGGGGTACGATCCGCGCGAATCCGCGCTGATTCCTTTTGGAGCAGCCGGTCCGCAGCACGCTTGTGCCGTGGCGGACGAACTCGGAATGGCGACGATTGTCAGCCACCCGTCGGCGGGCGTTTTAAGTGCGGTGGGCATCGGATTGTCGGACCTCGTTCGCCACGGCGCCAAACATGTGGGGCTCGTCGATAGCGAGAACACGCGTCAGCACGTTGTCGACCTGTTGGACGAATTGGCCAGCGCCGCGATGGCAAGCCTTCGCAGCGAACGATTGAACGCGAGCCGAATCACCGTACATCGCCGTATCGACGTGCGATACCAGGGGACCGAACATCCGATAACCATCAACGTCAATGACTTGGAATCTGGCGATTTTCTTTCGCAGTTCGTCCAAGAGCACCTCCGGCTGTACGGATACGTCCGAAACGATCGAGCCGTCGAAATCGTGACGGCGCGCGTCGAGGCGGTGGGGCAGTCGCGCGGTTCGCTCTCGTCAGCCACTCCGGCTAGTGCTCGAAGGCCAGCCACTCCCATTGGTAGCCAATCGATGTGCTCAAAGGAAGGCTGGACGCAAGCAAACGTTTACGAGCGATCGAATCTTGTTCCAGGCAACACCATCGTTGGCCCGGCCATTATTGGCGAGGAATTGTCGACCACCATTGTCGACGATGGTTGGACGGCCGAAGTCTGGACCGATGGCGTGATGATCCTTCGCCGAACCAAGGAGTCGACTCAAGACCAAGCAACGGCTGGCGCAACCGACCCCATTGAACTGCAACTCTTCAACCAGCGATTCGCCGCCATTGCCGAACAAATGGGAATCGCCTTACGGAACACGGCGACCAGTGTCAACGTCCGGGAGCGGCTCGATTTTAGCTGCGCGCTCTTTACTGCGAGCGGCGATCTCGTGGCCAATGCTCCTCACGTCCCGGTGCACTTGGGAGCGATGGGCGAGACTGTCAAAGCGGTTCTAGCCGACAACCCCGATCTTTCGCCGGGCGATGTGGTGGTGACGAACGATCCTTTTCGCGGTGGATCGCACTTGCCGGACATCACGGTTGTCACACCTGTCTTCGACGTTGCCGAGGCGCGCCAGCCGGAACTCCGTTTCTTCGTGGCAAACCGCGCCCACCACGCCGAGATCGGCGGAATCACGCCCGGTTCGATGCCGCCGAGCTCGCAATCGCTCGCCGATGAAGGGGTGCTGATTCGAAACTTCAAGTTCTTTTCCAATGGCGAGGCGCGATACGACGAACTGTCGGCGCTTCTCAAGAGCGGACCTTGGCCCTCGCGAAACGTGGCCGACAATCTGGCCGACATCGGGGCTCAAGTGGCCGCGAATCGCCAAGGCGAGGCGGCTCTCAAACAGTTAATCGCGGAGTATTCATGGCCTAAAGTCGCCACGGCCATGCGCGATATCCAAACGGCCGCGGAAGAAAAGACACGCCAAGCACTCGCGAAACTATCACCCGGGCAGCGGCGCTTCGTCGACCATTTGGACGCCGGCCCGACGATTGCGGTCACCCTGACCATTGACAAGGATGCGACGTCTGCCAAACCGCTCGTCGTCGATTTTACAGGAACCAGTCCCGTGCTCGCGGGGAACCTGAATGCGAACCGCGCCATCGTGACGAGCGCCGTGCTTTACGTTTTGCGTTGCCTCCTGGCGGAAGAAATCCCGCTCAATCAAGGCGTTTTAGCTCCGGTCGAGATTCGCTTGCCCGAGTGTTTGTTGAATCCACCGGCATATGTCGACGAGAAAAAATGCGCGGCCGTGGTGGGAGGCAATGTGGAGACGTCGCAGCGCGTCGTAGATGTACTGCTAGGCGCCTTCGGCATCGCGGCGGCGAGTCAGGGAACAATGAACAATTTTCTCTTCGGCGATAAATCGTTCGGCTACTACGAAACGATATGCGGCGGTTCGGGAGCAACCGCCGATGGGCCCGGCACGGACGCTGTCCATACCCACATGACCAACACGCGGATTACCGATCCGGAAGTGCTCGAGTCCCGCTTTCCTGTTCGCGTTAAGCAATTCGCCATTCGCGAAGGTAGCGGCGGGCGCGGAAGGCACAACGGCGGAGACGGAGTCGTTCGCGAAATCGAGTTTCTCAAGCCCGTAACGGTTTCGCTCGTGACTCAGCGGCGCGGCGACTATGTCCCCTACGGAGCAGACGGCGGTGAAAGCGGCGCCAAGGGAAAGAACATCTTGATTCGCGCGGACGGCTCGCAGAGGGAAATGCCTGGCATCGTCGAAGTCGCGGCCAATGCCGGCGACGCAATCCGAATCGAAACGCCCGGCGGCGGTGGATGGGGAACGCCACCAGCTAATGGCTGACAGGTGGCAAATCGGCCCCTTTCCCATAGTCGCGACCACCGCGAACAGCGACGAGCATGAATGCCAGGGCGAACAGCATCAGCCCTGTGCTCGTCCAGTAAGGAAGTGTCGCGGCGCGCTTGAAAAGCGGGATCGAAACAATGGGTCCGGCGATTCTTGCCAAAGCACTTACGCTTTGAGCGACGCCGCTGATGCTTCCCTGCCGCGCGGGATCGCTACGCCGGCTGATCAACGACATGATGCTCGGTGTGATGCAGGCAAAGCCCCCCACCTCTAACGCCGAAGCCGCCATGAGAAACGGAATGGAGTTGGATTGGCTCGCCATCGCAATGGCGATGAAGCCCAGCAAAGAAAGTACGCCCCCCAGCACCGCCATGTTCGCTTCGCCGATACGGCTAGTGAAACGCCGCACGAAGAGCCCTTGAGTAATTGTGAGGACCAGCCCGATGAATGCGAAGTAGAGGAGCACGTCGGAATAGCGAAATTTAAATGCCAAGTTTTCATCTTTTAGCAGCAGCGACAACGTTGTCTCGAAGCCGCCGAACGAGAAGACCGACATGAACGATGTGAACAGGAGCATCCCAATCGTCGGGACCGAGAGAGCCTCCGCGAACGCCTGAAAGTCAAATATCTTCAGCTTCGATTCGCTGTGACTCACTTTGAGCGATTCGGGAAGTTTGAACCACGCCAAGGCAAACGCGACCGACGAAAGGATCGCCGCCGCGTAGCCGGGCCATGGACTCTCGATTTCGGGATCGCCAAAGAGAAGCGTCACGGCGCCAAGCAAAGGTCCAAAACAAAAGCCGATGCCAAAGGCGGCGCCAATCAGCGCCATTCCTTTGCCGCGGTTTTCCAATGTGGTGCTGTCGGCAATATATGCCTGGGCGGTTGGGATTGTTGCGCAGGCGATCCCCGCGCCAATTCGCGCCACAAAAATGAGTGCCAAGCTGTGCGTTGTCGTCGCGATGCCAAACAGAAAATAGAAAAAAGCTGCTGCGGCCAAGCCGACCAGCAATACCGGGCGGCGGCCGATGCGGTCGGAGGTCCATCCCCAGACCGGCGCGAAAAGAAACTGCATGATCGAAAAGCTCGCCATCAAGAGGCCGAGCACCATGCCGTCTTCACCGACGCCGAACTTCCTCGCATAAATGGGCAATAGCGGCAAAACGATGGCGAAACCAAGCAAATCGACCATCACCGTCAAAAAGATCACCGCCAGCGATCCGCGCGTGGCCTCTTTTGTTGGCTTTGTCGGCGCGGCTTGAGCCCCTTCCCCTGCACCGCCAGGCGGATGGTAGGGATTGATGTCTTCAGTGGGTGCGGGTTCGACGCTCATCACTTCTCCGAATCTTCAAACTTGCGAGACCGTTACCACCCAATGGTATTCGGCTCCGTGAACCGGTTCTACGCAGGCGTCCGCTTTCCGGCAATGGAAGGTGCCCGGTAAACTGGATGAATGCACTTTACCACCGAAGAAGAACGTCGTCGTTTGCAATCGCTCGATCGCGAGGCCCTGCGGTGCTGGCAATTGGATCGATTGAACCGATTGCTTGCCAAAATCCTGCCGCACAACCGCTTTTACGCGGCGAAGTTCTCCGACATTTCGTTGCCGCTGGCATCGTGGGACGACATCGCGCGCTTGCCTTTCACGTTCAAGGACGAACTGGCGTCGGAACTCCACAATGGCGAGATCGCGGCGAACCTGACGTATCCGCAAGAAAATTACGTCCGCTTCCATCGCACCTCCGGAACGCGCGGCCGGCCGCTGGTCGTGCTCGACACGGCCGAAGACTGGCAGTGGTGGCTCGACGTTTGGCAGTACGTTCTCGATGCCGCCGACGTCCACGCGGGCGATCGAGTCCTGATGGCCTTTTCGTTCGGGCCGTTCGTCGGCTTCTGGAGCGCCTTCGATGCCGTGATCGCGCGCGGTTCGCTCGCCATTCCCACGGGCGGAATGAATACCATCGCGCGCTTGGAACTGATGCGCTCGGCCAAAGCGACCGTCGTTTTCACCACGCCCAGTTACGCCATGCACATGGCGGAAACCGCGGCGGAGCATCAGATCAATTGCGCCAGCCTGGGGCTCAAATGCATCATCGTGGCAGGCGAGCCAGGCGGGTCGGCACCCGAAACGCGAGAGCGCATCGAATCGGCCTGGAATTGCCGAGTGATCGATCACGCCGGGGCGACCGAAGTCGGTCCCTGGGGATACGCTGATTCCGGCCGCGAAGGTCTTCGCATTACCGAAAGCGAATTTTTGCCCGAGTTTCGTTCGCTCGATACTGGCCGGCCCGCCCGTGAAGGGGAGATTTCGGAGCTGATCCTCACCAATTTGGGGAGGCCCGGCTATCCGATCATTCGCTACTGCACAGGCGACTTGGTTCGGCCTGTCTGGTCACAATCCGATAACCACGGCTTTGTCTTGTTGGCAGGTGGCATATTGGGGCGCGTCGACGACATGATGATCGTCCGAGGGGTAAACATCTTCCCGGCGAGCATCGAGCGGATCTTGCACGGTTTTCCAGAAGTTGTGGAATATCGGATGACTGCCCGTCGCCAGGGAGCCCTCGATGACCTTACGATTGAAGTGGAAGACCGTCTGGAGTGCATCTCCCGAATCGCTCAAGAACTCTATGTGCGATTGGGTTTGAAGATCGAGGTGAAGTCCGTCCCGCTGGGATCGTTGCCGCGATTCGACGGGAAAGGAAAGCGCTTTATCGACGAACGCCCCAAAGCATCCTGACAGTTGAGTGAAGATAACGCGGTGATAGTAGCTCGGTGAAAAGATTTCAGCCAAGGGATTACCTCAAGCGAGCACGACGTTATGGAAACGGCAATGGACACGCCTGCAATCGACGGACGAATGACACCCGAGTTAGTAGCTGCTTGCCGGCGGCAATTTCCTGCGCTATCGCGCTCGATTGCCGGCCGAAGCGTTTGCTTCTTTGATGGACCGGCTGGTACGCAAGTGCCGCAGCGGGTCATCGAAGCGATGAGCCACTATCTGGCGCACACCAACGCCAACCATGGCGGCTTGTTTGCCACCGCCCGCGAAAGCGACCGCATGCTCGAACAGGCCCATCGCGGTGTGGCCGACCTGTTGGGAACTTCCGATCCCGATACCGTCGTCTTCGGGCAGAATATGACGTCGCTGACGTTCCATATTTCCCGATCGCTCTCGCAAACGTGGAAGCCAGGCGACGAAATCATCGTCACGCGCCTCGACCACGACGCCAACTTCAGTCCCTGGAAACTCGCCGCCCGCGACGCCGGTGCGACGTTGCGAGTGGTCGAACTCAACGAGAGCGACTGCTCGCTCGACTTGGCCGACCTGAAAAGCAAACTTTCGTCCAAAACCAAGCTGGTCGCCGTCGGTGCCGCCTCGAATGCAACCGGTACGATCAATCCCATCGCCGAAATCGTGTCGATGGCCAAGAGCGTCGGCGCGCTGACGTACATCGACGCAGTCCACTACGCTCCGCACGGACTCATCGACGTGGAGGCCTGGGGCTGCGACTTCCTGGCTTGCTCGGCTTACAAGTACTTTGGTCCGCACTTGGGCGTATTGTGGGGACGGCGTTCGCTGCTCGAATCGCTCGAGGCCTACAAGGTCCGCCCCGCCCCGGATACGCTGCCCGGAAAATGGATGACGGGGACGCAGAGCCACGAATCGATTGCCGGCGCACTGGAAGCCGTCGATTACCTGGCCGATTTGGGTCGCGAAATTGCGGCTCACGATGGGCTTGATCGGCGCGCGGCGTTGGTCGAAGCGATGACAGCGATTCGCACGTACGAGCAGGACCTCTCGCGGCAGCTCATCGAAGGGCTCGAAGCGATTCCTGGCGTTCGCATTTGGGGACCGACCGACCTGCGACAGCTTGAACGACGCGTGCCGACGTTCTCGATTACCCATCAGCGGATTGCGGCGACCGAACTGGCGGCCACGCTGGCACACCAGGGTTTCTTCGTTTGGCACGGCAATTACTATGCTCTCAACCTGAGCGAAAAGCTCGGGATGGAACCCGGCGGCATGGTGCGAATCGGTGCTGTCCACTACAACACGCCAGACGAAATCAGCCGTTTGCTGCTGGTGCTAGGCGAGATCTGCGGCGGTTAGAAGATGGTGGCAATGTCCGACGATACGTATCCAACCGCCTTGAAATTGACCGATGATCGCGCGCTCCTCATTTCGTGGAGCAACGGCGAGACTCGCAAATACCCGTTCAAGGTGCTTCGCGACGCTTGCCCGTGCGCCTCGTGCCGGGAGAAGGAACGCGGCAAGGCAAATACTCCGGCCAACCCTTTCGCAATCCTGACGCCCGCCGAAGCCGAGCCCCTTTCGATCAAAGGCATGCTACCCGTCGGCCAGTATGCCTACAGCATCGCATTCAGCGACGGCCACGACACCGGCATCTTCACGCTGGAACTCCTGCGATCGCTTGGTACGGTTGTCGAAAAAGCGACCTAAGTCATTTCGTGGGGACCGCCGTTCTGCCACGCGACGCGTCCTAAATTGGCAAGGTCCACCGCGCACAGACAGGATTGTCTGTGCCACTCTTATTTTCACTTCGCAATTCAAAAATCAACAATCATCAATCAATTAATCAACTACTCCTCACTTCTTGTCCGGTTCCTCCGAGTCTCCGCGATGAATCTCTTCTTCCGGCTCCAGCGGCTTCGTCGCATCCATCATCAGGCCGCAAAGGCCTGACAGTCCGAAGATGACCCCGCCGATCCAGAAAGGAAGCGTTGGCAGGTCGTACGGTTCGGCGACGCGGGTCCGCAGGTAGGTGATGAACGGGGTCGAGATGGCCGCCCCGATGTTGCCCCACATGTTGCCCCAGCCGACGGCCGATCCGGCGTGGCGGCCCGCGATCTCTTGGGTCATCGCCCACCCTGCTGGGACGCCCAAGTCGGTCGAGAGCGCCATGAGCCCGATCAACAAGGCAAACGTGAATGCATCTTCTGAGTAACCGGCGGCAACGAAAGCCACGGCTCCGATCACCTTCGTCGCTCCATTGGGAATGGCTCTTCCCAGCCGCTTGCCGAGTCGTCGTACCAGTGCGTCCGTGATGAAGCCGCCGGCAAACATGCCGGCGACGCCCATCAACATCGGCATCATCGTGTAATAGCCCCGCTCACTTACGGGCGTCTGGAAGCGATCTTGCAGGAATTGCGGCAACAGGGTCGCGCTGAACGTCCACGTCACATTCGTCATGAACTGCCCGAGCGAAGACAGCATCATGTTGCGATTCTTGGCCAAGAGCAGCAGCGGCATGTCGAATCGTCTGGCTGCAGGATCGGGGTTCTCAATCGCCGCAGGATTGCCATCGGCGATCAAATTCAATTCGGCCTGGTTCACACGGGGGTGCTGCGAGGGATAGTCGCGCACCACGTAGGCGTAAATTGCCGCGACAACAAGTCCCAGGGCGGCGTACACAAAAAAGGAAACGCGCCAGGCGTCTCCCACGTTTTCCGGCGAAGGCGTCGCCTTGAGATCAAAAGTGGGGTTGCTGCGGGCGAAGAAGTACAGCACCAGGAATGCCGTGAGCACGGGCGCGATCGCACCACCCAAGCGGCCGCCCAGCGCGACAGTGCTCGATGCGAATCCGCGCGCCGAGACTGTTGACCATCGTCGCAGCAGCACGTTCGCGGTAGGGTACGCGCCAGCTTGAAAGATCCCGAACACCACTCGCAGAACGAGTAACGCGCCCAGCGAACTGGCGAAGCCGATGAGCCCGACCGACAACGACCACCCCAGAATGTAAATCACCATCATGCGGCGGGCGCCAAAGCGATCGCTAAACCAGCCCGAGGGGACTTGCGCTAGCGCATACGAAAGGAAGAACGCAAAGGGAACCCACGACATTTGTTCCTTATCGAGTCCCAAGTCGGCCCGCATCCATCCTTCGCAGATGCTTTGGTTGTACCGCGTCAGGTAGAGCAAAATAGCCGTGAGCGTGGTAGCCAGCACGACGTAAACGCGAACGTGTCCCGCCGCAACGACGGATTCGGCGGGTGGCAAGTCGCCCAAAGGACTCGGATTCTTCGGCGCTTCGTGAGGATTGGCATGAGCCATGCGACATTCGCTTTAGGTGGGCGCTTTGGGTGGGATTCAGGCGGGTTCAATCAGGGAAGCCGAGCGACCGCGCAGCGGATGTCGCCAGTTTGGGATACGTGGCGTTGGAAGTACATCCCTAAGATCGAAAATGAACGGGGGAAAGTACAATGGGCGTGTCTCTCACGGCGACCTATCCTCTCCAAGTTTGCTCCTATGTCGCGACTTCTCCTGGGCCTGTTGGTCGTCGGCGGCGTGCTCCTGCCAACGGCGGTCTCGGCCGAACCGGCCAAGCGGCCCAATATCGTTTGGATCATTGTCGACGACATGTCGGCCAACTTTTCGTGTTACGGCGAAAAGCTGATTCAAACGCCTCACGTCGACCGGCTCGCCGCCGAGGGAACGCGCTTCGCTAAAGCGTTCGTGACGGCACCCGTTTGCTCGCCCTGCCGATCGGCGCTGATTACCGGCTGTTACCAAACGACGATAGGCGCTCATAACCATCGCAGTGGCCGCGGGGAACGGAAAATCTATTTGCCGGAAGACGTGGTTCCCATCCCGACGCTCTTTCAAAAAGCGGGCTATTACACCTGCATCGGCGGGCACGGCGCCAAGGACGGTGCGCTGGGCAAGACTGATTACAACTTTGAGTGGGATCGAGCCATCTACGACAGTAACGACTGGGCCGGGAGAAAGCCAAGCCAGCCCTTCTTCATGCAGGTTCAACTGCACGGCGGTAAACACCGCGGCCAGCGTGCCGATGCGAATTGGCAATCGCGCGTTGCCCGAATCCTCGGCTCCAACACGGATCCGGATAAAGTTGTGCTACCACCTTACTACCCGCGCGATCCGGTGATCCTGCAAGACTGGGCCGATTACCTCGATTGCTGCCGCTGGACCGATAAGGAGGTCGGCGAAGTGATCGCCCGGCTCGAAAAGGAAGGACTGCTGGACGAGACGATCGTTTTCTTCATGACCGATCACGGGATCAGTCATGCGCGAGGGAAACAGTTTCTCTACGACGAAGGTACGCATGTTCCGTTCGTGGTTCGCGGTCCTGGAATTGCGAAAGGTATTGTCCGCGACGATCTGATCGAGCACATTGACCTGGCGGCGACGTCTCTTGCGCTCGCCGGAATCGACGTTCCCCAGTGGATGCAGGGCCGCAATATCCTCGGCAAGGATTACAAACCGCGTGAGGCGGTCTTTGCTGCCCGCGACCGCTGCGACGAAACCATGGAGCACATCCGAAGCGTGCGGACCAGCCAGTTCAAATACATTCGCAACTACCTGCCCGGGCGTCCTCATTTGCAGCCTTGTGCCTACAAAGACGACAAGGCGATTGTCCAACGCTTGCGAGAATTGCACGCGGCGCATCAATTGGATGCACTGACCGAGCAACTTCTCTTTGCCGAGCAACGCCAGGACGAAGAACTGTATGACCTCTCCGTCGACCCTTTCGAAATCGACAACTTGGTCCCCAATCACAAGTCGGTGAACCCCAAGTATCAAGCCACGCTCGAGGCGATGCGGAAAAAACTTGCCGACTGGGAAGCTGCCACCGATGACAAAGGACGCACGCCCGAGTCGATGGAAATGTACGACTCCGATATGAAGGTCTATCTGGCTGAAGCCACCAAGCAGGCTGACGAGCTCAAGCGGAATATCGAACTGAACAAAAAGTGGGCCAAAGAAGGAAAGTGAAGCAAAGGATCATCTATGCAACGGAAGAATTGTTGGACCAGCGGCCTCGCCTTTGTCGGGATGACCATTCTGCTAGTAGGTTGTGGTCCCGACGCGTTGACCAAGAAGGCCCTCCAAGCCAAAGAGGAGGCCAAAGCCGGGGAGCTTCAGAATCTGAAGGCCCCTGAAAAGGCCGCCGTGCGCGAAGATGATTTTCCCGACATCGAAGCCGCGATCGCCGAACTCAATCGCGGCGCAGAAGCCAAGAACGAAGCCCTGATTGCTCCTCCGGAAGCTTGGCTCGTCATGCAAGCCAATAAGGCCGTAAAACCGGTAAGCGCGGTCGTTCGCGATAGCTCAGGGACAATCGAATCGCGGATCATCGCTTGTCGTCTATTGCCCAAACTCGGACCGGCTGGGGTCGACACGGTCGTTTGGGCGAGCGAGTCCAAGGCACCTCCCCCTTTGCGCTTGAAAGCGATCGATTCGTTGGGACGGTTTAAACCGCCGCCTAAAGCGGCCATCGACCGCTTAGGTGTATTGCTCGACGAGCAGGATCAAGAGTTTCGGATGCTTGCGGCTCAGGCCCTGGCGAACGTCGGCGCGCCGGCCGAATCGATAAAGCCCAAGCTGGAGCAAATGCTCGAGACAGAAAAGGTTCCACTGGTCAGGCGCCAAGTGGAAAAAGCGATCAGGGCGATCGGCCTCGCTCCCAAGAGTTGAGTGGCAGAGTGGCCAGGCCATCGCGACCATTCATCCGGCGCCGCAACGGCGCCGGCTTCGCTTACGGAGTGCTCTGACCGCGACCCTTCACGATCTTGCGAATCTCCGCGTACTCCCCTTCAGAAGTCGTCCATGCCGCCCACTGGCTAACCAGTGAGTCGAGTTGCCCTTGCAGATTGGACTCGAACTGCTCAAAAGCCTTCGCATTAACAGCGACGGTTCCGAGCGTTTCACTTTCGCCAAGAATCACCGAGGCCGGGAGCGTCGTGGAAACGCCTCCAGGGTTTGCGGAATAGGCTTTGAAGTGCGACATGGTCTTATCTCCCCGACGATGAAATTCAGTGAAGTCGAAACAGTCAGCAAACATCGACCAGGAGTACGTCAGACGATTTCGATCGTCTGTGGGGGACTCATTTCCCTCCAGTACAAATCTATGATGCTGGAATCGCCCTTGAGGTTCTAAATCGCTCCCGATTCCTCGAAATTTCCTAGCGAATTCTGTCAATTTCTGTTTCACAATTGATGCATGTTGCGAAATAGCATCAACCGTAGTTTTTCAGGCCTCTTTCGCCAGTTCGTTTCTCAGTTCTCTTGCTTACTTGCGCACGTACCGCGGTTGCCCGCAATGCGATTTGCCCTACGATTTTCCTAGCGGATGTTACTACCAAACGTTACCGCAAACGTGTTACAGGTTCGTAGCGGATACTGCTAACGCGGAACCACTCTCATGCGATTGATCATCGACGGCTACAACCTGCTCAATGCCAGTTCGATCTTCGCAGGCGGTCGTCTGGGAGCATCGCTGCAGCGCTCGCGCGAGGCCTTGCTCGAGTTCCTGGGCAAGCACTTGAACGAACGTTTACGAAAAGCCACCGTTGTCGCTTTCGATGCTACGTTTGCCCCTCCGGGGTTGCCGTCGGAAGAAGTATTTCGCGCAATCTTGATTCGCTTTGCGCGTCGCGGTCAGGAAGCCGACGACCTGATTGAAGAACTGATTGCGAGCGAAATCGATCCCCGCAATTTGTTGGTCGTTTCGAGCGATCATCGGTTGCAGCGAGCCGCTCGTCAGCGCGGGGCATCGTTCATCGATAGCGAAACGTGGTATAGCCAGATCGTTCACGCCAAGGTGAAGTCTGCTAAAAGCACTTCGGCAACGACCGCCAGCGAAAAGCCTGATGATGTGGGCGCAGCGGAAGTAAACCGGTGGCTGAAAGAGTTCGGTCCTATCGATGCTGCGGGGACTGAGGCACCGTCGCCTAAGGGTCTGCGAAAGAACAAGCTTGCGAAACGTCAGGCCCCCACAAGGCCCACTCCCGCAGAACCGACGCCGCCGGCGATACCCAAACAGGTCGAACCGCCAGCCGTCCCAGTCGGCCCTGCGCCGACCGGATCGACCACCGAAAAAACACCTCCGAGCGATAAGTCGTTTGCCGCTGCCCACAATCCGTTTCCACCCGAGTACCTGGCAGAGATCGCCGCGATGAGCGAGGAGGACTTGGCGCGCCCGGACGAAAAAAAACGACCAGCCAAACGTCGCCCTCCTAAGAACTAGCCCGCGGCGATCCTTGCGGGAATCCGTTGCAGCGGGTGTGTCAACAGTTGCCAAAGCATCCTTAAGAGCAGCCAAATGGCGGATGCGCGCCCATTCCGTGGCGCAATTGTGACAACTGCCTAACGCCACCGGCGTGCCTTGGCTCCTCTCGAAAAACCCGATAAAATCTGGGGTTTGGAACGCAGTTTTGCTTCCGGTTGAGGATCGTTTTTGGAGTCTTTTCGATGTCGAGTACGTTGGCGCGCCCCCCTAAGAAATCTTCGAATATCAAGCGCGTCGCGATTCTGTTTGCCGGCGGCCCCGCCCCGGGTGCCAATGCCGTCATTTCGACCGCCGCCGTTTCGTTCCTGCGGAACGATATCGACGTCGTCGGCATCATGCACGGCTATTCGTCGCTCATCGACTTCGACTCCAGCAAGCCGCTCGTGGAGGGGAAGAGCTACATTAAGTTGGGGCACTCCGCGTTGAAGAGAAGCCGCAGTTCGCAGGGTATCATGATCGGCACCGCCCGCAGCAACCCGGGCAAGAGCGTCTCGCACCCCAGCCACCTGGACGATCCCGAACGCAGCGCCCCGCTCCGCCGCACCTACGAGGGGCTTTGCTCGCTCGGTGTCGACGCCCTGGTGTCGATTGGCGGTGACGACACGCTCAAGACCGCCAACAAGCTCAAGATGTTCCAGGATCGCTTGCCGCCTGGTTCGAAGAAGATCCCAGTGGTCCATCTCCCCAAGACGATCGACAACGACTACATGGGGATCGATTTCACGTTCGGCTACTTCACCGCCGTCGAAACGCTGGCCAGCGAGATACGCAACCTTTTGTATGATGCCGAAGCGGGTCGGGCGTACTTCCTGGCCGAGACCATGGGCCGAAGCGCCGGCTGGTTGTCGTACGGTGCCGCCATCGCGGGTGAAGCCAGCCTGGTGGTGAGCGTCGAAGACGTCATCGGCCAATACCGCACCGAGGAAACCATCACCGACCCCAAATCGGGCCAACCCAAAACGCGGCCCGTCATGGATGTGGAACGCGTCATCGGACGCATCGTAAAGACGATGGTCGCCCGCGAAGAGGAAGGGAAGGAATTCGGCGTGATCGTCATCGCCGAAGGCTTGGCCGAGTTGCTGCCGATGCGGTACCTGCAGGATATTCCCCGCGACGACCACGGGCATATTTCGATCCAGCACGTCAACCTGAGCCGGATGTTCTCGCGATTGGTCGCCGATGCCTACAAGCAGCAAACAGGCCGCAGCCGCAAGGTTACGGGTCTGCAACTAGGGTACGAATCCCGCTGTGCCAAACCGCATGCGTTCGACATCATGCTCGGCAGCCAACTCGGCGTTGGGGCCTACCGGGCCCTGGTGGAAGAGGGCTTGAATGGCGTGATGGTCTCGGTGGCCGGGCAACTCGACCTCCATTACGTCCCATTTGAAAAACTGGTTAATCCCGAAACGCTGGTCACGGTGGTTCGCTACATTAACGCCGGAAGCGACTTCCACCGCTTGGCCCGGTTTTTGGAGACGTACGTCAACGAATAGCGTTGACGTACGACTCTGGCATAGAGAATTGGGCTGCCAACCATCTTTCCCAATTCTCGCAAGGCGACCTTCATGAAAACTGTGCTCGTAACTGGAGGAGCCGGTTTCATTGGCAATGCGCTCGTCCGACGGCTCCTGCAAGACGGCGTCGCGGACTATCGAGTCGTCAACCTTGATCTGCTTACGTACGCCGGCAATCTCGACTCGCTGGCCGACGTCATCGACCATCCCCGTCACGTCTTCGTGAAGGGGGACATCAACGACCGGCCGCTCGTCGAGCGACTGCTGACCGAGTTCGACGCGTGCGGGGTGATCCATTTGGCCGCCGAGTCGCATGTCGATCGTTCGATCGATGCCCCGGGGCAGTTCGTTCTGACCAACGCTGTCGGCACGTTCGAGTTGCTGCAAGCCGCTCGAAAACATTGGCTTGCGCTCAACGAAGAAAAGCAGCACGCTTTCCGCTTTCTGCACGTCTCCACCGACGAGGTCTTCGGCAGCCTCGGGGACGAAGGGTTCTTCCATCCCGAATTCCCCTACCATCCCAACTCCCCCTACTCTGCCTCGAAGGCGGCGTCGGATCACTTTGTTCGCGCCTATTTTCATACGTACAAGCTGCCGGCGCTCATTACCAACTGCACCAACAACTACGGCCCGCGGCAATTCCCGGAAAAGTTGATTCCACTGATGATCGAAAAGGCGATCTCGGGCCAGCCATTGCCGGTGTACGGCGACGGCCTCAACGTGCGCGATTGGCTCTTCGTCGACGACCACTGCGAGGCGCTTGTTTCGGTGTTCGAGCGGGGCACGCCCGGCGAGACCTACACCATCGGCGGCGAGGCGGAACGGACCAATCTGCAGGTGGTCGAAACAATCTGCCGCGTGGTCGATCGGCTTCGCCCGCGCGACGACGGCCAGCCGCGACTCTCGCAACGGACGTTCGTCCCCGATCGTCCCGGGCACGACCGCCGCTATGCGATGGACATTTCGAAAATTCGTCGAGATTTAGGTTGGCAGCCGCGCCATGGCTTCGATCGCGGCATCGAAGAAACGGTGTCTTGGTATCTGGAAAACCGCAACTGGATCGAAAGAATCGCTTCCGGCTCGTACCGGGGAGAAAGATTGGGCCTGGACGTTTCGTAGTAGCCGCACTCGCCAAGAGTGCGGGGGTTCCAGCGAGTGGCGCGCCGATCTTTCCGCGTTCTGGCGAACGCAGCTACGGGGTGTCCGCCTTTCGACCAGGTGGCGCTCGGTTCGATTCGCCCTCGACGGCGATTGCGCTTACACTGGAACCGGTAAGCAATGATTGTCCTCGGGAGGTGCAACAGCGATGGCCACCGACAGCAGCAAGACCGAAGCTAAAACGGAAGTGGGGAGCTACTTCATTTCCAACTATCCCCCGTTCTCCCAATGGAAGAGCGAGGCAGTGGCCGATCTGGAGACAACGCTCCATTCGCCGCCTGTGGCCGATACTCCTCTGGGCCTCTATCTCCACATCCCCTTTTGCCGGAAACGCTGCAAGTTCTGTTATTTCCGCGTTTACACGGATAAAAATGCCCACGACGTCGAGACGTACGTCTCGGCTCTGTCGCGAGAAATTGAACTCGTCAGCCGTTTGCCTGTGATGGGGGGCCGGCCCTTCCGCTTTGTCTATTTCGGTGGCGGGACGCCCTCGTTCCTGTCGGCTAAACAACTCACTTCGCTCGTCGATCGCCTGCGGGCCAACATCCGCTGGGACAAGGCCGAGGAAGTCACGTTCGAGTGCGAACCGGGGACACTCTCGCATCACAAGTTGCAGACGCTCAAAGAACTCGGCGTCACGCGACTGAGCCTGGGTGTCGAGAACTTCGACGACAAGATTCTGGAAGAAAACGGCCGCGCGCACCTCTCGGCAGAAGTCGACAAAGCCTGGGCCTGGATTCGCGATGTCAACTTCCCCAACGTCAACATCGACCTGATCTCCGGGATGGTGGGCGAGACGTGGGACAATTGGAAAAACAATATCCGCCGGGCGATCGAGCTCGATCCCGATAGCGTCACCATCTACCAGATGGAGTTGCCGTTCAACACGATCTACTCCAAGGACATCCTGGGGCACGTGATCGAAACGCCCGTCGCCGATTGGCCGACCAAGCGGGCATGGCTCGACTACGCCTACGACGAGCTCATGGCACACGGCTATCACGTTTCGAGCGCCTACACGCTGGTCAAAGATCCGCAAAAGGTGAATTTCAGCTACCGCGACAATTTGTGGCGCGGCAGCGATTTGTTGGCAACGGGCGTGGCTAGCTTCGGCCACGTCTCGGGCGTTCACTACCAAAACAAACCCGATTGGCCCGACTACATCGGGATGCTCCTCGACAAGGGGCAATTGCCGCTCTATCGCGCCCTCAGGCCGACGCGCCATCAGGCGCTGATTCGAGAAATGATTCTGCAACTCAAAAAGGGCTGGCTCGACGCCGGCTACTTCCGCAAGAAGTTCGAGACCGACATCCTGGCCGAGTGGCGCACCGAATGGGCGGTCCACCAGGCCGACGGCATGCTCACGATCTCAGGCGATCGAATCGAGCTAACTCGCAAGGGCTTGTTGCACGCTGACGGATTGTTGCCCGCGTTCTTCGAGCCCGAGCACCGGGGCGTCCGCTACACATGAGCAAGGATGGCAAAGGGGACTCGAAGAAAAAAACATCCGATCCCGAGAGCGACGGCGAACTCGTTTTCGCGATGGGGGAATATCAGGCCCGCTTCCCGACCAACCGCTTGTTCGCCAAGAACCACATGTGGGCCAAGCCTGCTGGCGAGAAGGTGATTCGATTCGGTTTCTCGGCCTACGCGGTAAGACTCTTGCAGGACGTCTACTTCCTGGATTGGATCGTCGATGCCGATACTGCCGTGACGGAGCGGCAACACATCGGTGCGATCGAAAGCAAGAAAGCCGAAAGCGATTTGTATGCGCCCGTGGCCGGTCGGATCTCGCAGTTCAATCGCGAATTATTGAAGGACCCCTCGGCCATCAACGTCGACAAATACGGCGGCGGTTGGCTGTTCGAAATGGAATCCGAGCCCGTCGGGCTGATGACCGCCCCTGAATATTTGCAGCATCTGGTCAAGGTTTGGGAAGTGGCCCAGCGGACGATCAAGGGGCAAATGAACGAGTAATCAGCTGATTGTTAAGAGTGAGGCAGGATTGCCAACTGGTATTGGCGTCGATTAGTCTCGATAGGTTCGAAAAACGTATAACGCGTCCATATGGGAGCCCCGGCGCGATGGCAAAACGTATCTCGGTAGTGATCTCGCAGTCGCAGAGCCAAAACCCTGCGCGCCGGCAGCTCGAGGAAGACCTCGTGGCTGGCCTGATCATGGAGCCGGGGATCGACGTCGTCGTGGTCCCGCACTTGTACGATCTCGGCTCACAAGGCACGGGCGCGCTGGCGCTGCAAGGACTGGCCGGCAATGTGGTTCTCTTGTCGTGGCTGTACGACCGGGCCGCGCGGTGGGTTCTCGACCGTTTGGATGTCCGAGGCCAAGCCGGAATCACGCTGATCAAGCCTCCCAAGGAGGAAGACGAGGAAGACGCAGAAGAACTCGAAGCCGCAAAAGCGGAAGCCGACGACAAAACTCGAGTCGCCGATGTTCGCCCCACGCCCAACCGTCGCATCTACTGCATCGACCTCCGCATTCACGCCAGTGCCCGAAAGTACATTGACGAAATCAAACGCATTGCCGGCGAGAATGCCACTCAAGTTGTTTCGCTCGACTTGGGTGGATTGTTAGGCGGCTCGCCAAACCCGGCGCAGCAGGCCCGCTACGAGAACCCCACCAACACCACCGCACTGGCGCCATCGGGCGACGGCAAACTGGACCAGCCCACGGCCGCCGAGCGTGGGGCCGAGATGGAGCGCGCGGCGCAGGTAGTCCGCATCGAAGAGGCTCCCGATCGTCGCTGGTACCCGGTGATCGATTACAGCCGCTGCACGAACTGCATGGAGTGCATCGATTTCTGCCTGTTCGGCGTCTATGGCGTCGACAAGGTGGAAACGATCCTGGTCGAGCAGCCCGACAACTGTCGTAAGGGCTGCCCGGCTTGCAGTCGCGTTTGTCCGGAGAACGCGATCATTTTCCCGCAGCACAAAACGCCGGGCATCGCCGGGGCCGATGTGAGCGCAGGCGGAGCACTGAAGATCGACCTGTCGCGATTGTTCGGCGCACCGGAAACCGGAGAAGACGCGGCCGCGATTGCCGCCCGGGAGCGCGACGAGCAACTTGTCGCCGCCGGCCGCCAGGCCGTAGGTATGTCGGTGGGCATGCCCAAGCGGCAAGCCGATAAGCCGGCCGAAGCCAAAGACGAACTCGATTCGTTGATCGATCAACTCGACTCTCTGGATCTCTAGACAACACGGCCCTTTAATCTTGGACGGCGAATGAATCGCAAGGGAATCCTCCTGGCGGGAGGGGCGGGAACTCGGCTCTACCCCGCGACGCTGGCGGCCAGCAAGCAGTTGTTGCCCGTCTACGACAAGCCGATGGTTTATTATCCGCTGTCGGTGCTGATGCTCTCGGGCATTCGCGAGGTCTTGCTCATCTCGACGCCGCGCGACTTGCCTGCCTTCGAGCGATTGTTGGGTGATGGCGCCTCGCTTGGGATCTCGATTCGCTACACGGAACAAGCCAAGCCAGAAGGCCTACCCCAGGCCTTCACGATTGCCCGGGACTTTCTAGCAGGCGAGCACTGTTGCCTTGTTCTCGGCGACAACATTTTTTACGGGCAAGGCTTTCGTCCGATGCTCGATGCCGCCAGCACTCGCACGGATGCGACGGTGTTCGCTTATCCGGTTCGCGACCCGGAGCGCTACGGCGTTGTCGAACTCGACGAACACGGGAAGGCGATTCGCTTGGAAGAAAAGCCTGCCCAGCCACGGTCGAACTTGGCGCTGACGGGCCTCTATTTCTTTGACGAACAATCGCCCGATATCGCGGCCAAGCTCAAACCGAGTGCTCGCGGCGAGACGGAAATCGTCGACGTGATACGGCATTATTTGCAAGCCGGACGTCTCAAAGTGCAGCCCCTAGGACGCGGCTTCGCTTGGCTGGATACGGGAACGCACGATGCGCTGCTTCAGGCTGCCCAATACGTGCAAGCGGTCGAAGCCCGGCAGGGACTGAAGATCGCCTGCCTGGAAGAAGTCGCCTATCAGATGGGCTACATCGATCGCGGGCGATTGTTGGACCTGGCGAAAGCCTATCGCAACGAGTTCGGCGACTACCTCCGAATGGTTGCCGACGAGTCGCACACGCCGCGCTAAAGCTGTAGCTGCGTTCGCCAGAACGCGGACAGGCGGCTCAAGCTAACCGGTGCATCGCTACGGCCGCCACTGGTCGAGGATTTCTACCACATCCTCGCTTTCGAGTTGCTCGTGGGCCAGCAAGTGATCGGCCAGGGCTGCCACAGCGTCCCAGTGGTCGTCTCGAAACAGCTGCTGGTGAAGTTTGGCGGTAGCTTGTTCCAGCCAGCGCAGGCGAAGCTGCTGGTCGCGGTGAAAATTCGCGGCGCAATCCCACGCCATCCGCCAATCGCTTTCCCACTCGCGGACGAAGCCAGGATGCAACGGTTCCTGGCGATAGATCATCTCGGCGACTGGCCCGGCCAGGCACGTGAGAGCTTGTCGGCGCGCCAGATCGCTAACCGTCCACTTTTGTTGCGGCCAGGCGATTTGGACGTCGCCGTAGCGCAAGGGGCCATCGTCGCGGTCGGGTGCGATGGTCGCACTCACGATCAAACCGCCTTGAAGATCGCCCACCAGCATGTGGCCGGCTTCGTGATAGGCCGTCCACTCGTCCATGGCGCAATAGTTTAAGAGGGAACGCAGATTCCCACAGAGTCGAAGTTGGAAAATCGGACCGGCTAGTTGGAGCTGAAACCCATCTTGGCCACTTGATCGCGGCCCAGCGGATTGCTCATCAACTTGCGGGCGCACTCGGGGCACAAGTCGTAGCGACGACGTTGGTACACCTCGGGTGCGATATTGGGATCCTCGGCGTCGTCTAGACGCTCCAGAACCTCGTCGATTTCCAGGAGGTGATCGCGATCTTCTTCGGCGTTCAATTCGTCGAAGCTTTCCGCGACCGCTTCGATCTCCAGACGAACCAAATAGCGCAACTCGGATTCCGGGTCGATCACCCGTTTACACCGGTCGCACGAATGATGAATCATGGCGACAGAACCTTTATGTTCGACGTCGCAGAATTGACAGACAACTTGCCTCTTCTTCCGCGCTCCACGACCTCGACAAGATTCATCCTAGCCCGGCTTCGGTCGAACGATCAAGTCGAAAGACCCACGATTGGGCCGTACTTTTTTTCGAGGCCGATCCGGTCTTGACACACGTAGGCTTCGCAACTCCACGATCGTAAGGACTCTGCCGAGAATCGTGATTCAAGAGGCCGCTCGATGAGCTAGGGCGAGACAGTCAATCGGCTTGTGCCGTCGATGCCGACAATCGTCAGCTCCACGTTGCCGGTTGCACTGGCAACAGCCGCTGCGAAGGCGGCCGGCGAGTCGACACGCTTATTCCCCACGTGCGAAATCAACATCCCCGTGCGAAGTTTGGCGCTCGCTGCCGGGCTATCGTTCGCGACGGAAAGGACGGCCACACAACCGTCCAAATCGGCGAAGCGGCTCAATTCCGAAAAGTTGGGCATCGCCGTGAGAGACTCGATCACCATGCCGCGCCACGCTTTGGCAGGGTGCTCGCTATAGGGAACAACTTTACCGACGAGCGGCTTTTTCGACAGGACCGCGCTCGTTTGCATGACGCGCCGTTTGCCGGCTTCGTCGCCGGGACGCACCACCGTGAGTTCCACCGTGGTTCCTGCGGGGCGGCTGCTCACTAACCGAATGAGTCCAAGGTCGTCCGTCACCGGTTGCTTGTCGACGTGCGTGATGATGTCGTTCACCGAGAGGCCCGCCTTCGAGGCCGGAGTCGCGCGGACCATCCCTTGCACCAGTGCGCCATGCTCTCCTTTTTGGCGCTGCGCCAGCGGAATGACCCCAGGCTGCAATCCCAAGAAGCCGAACTCGGGGACCTTGCCCTCGCTGAGGGATACCACGGCCTTGCGAAAGGTATCGTCGACCGGGATGGCGAAACCAGCGGCGGCGTCGAAGCCAGTGAGCGCCGCCAGGCTGGTTGTCAAACCAATCATCTTGCCATCCAGGTCGACAAGTGCGCCGCCGCTGGTGCCAAGATTGAGTTTCGCGTCGACTTGGATGAGCGTTCCATAGTGGTGGAGCGTATCGCGGCCGCTGGCCGAACCGTCGATCTTAGGGATCGCTGGCGCCTGCCGAGAGAGATTCGAGACAATTCCCCACGCCGCCGAAGCTTGCCCGTCCCGCGAGATCGCATAGGGATTGCCTAAGCTGATGACAATCTGTCCGCGCTTGGCTTTCGAGCCATCTCCCAGGCTGATCCCCTTAAGTCCCTCCGCCTCGATTTGCAGCACCGCCAGGTCGGTCCACGGATCGGAAGCCTTCACCTTGGCGATAAAGGGACGCTGCTTGTGCCAAACGTAGTAGCGGTTTTGGTTCGGATCGCCGATCACGTGCTGGTTGGTGACAATCAGCGCGATCCCCTTCTCCTTGACATCACCTTCCTTCGATTCGATCACTACGCCTGTCCCGAACTCATTGGGTACGAAATCGGGGCTGGTGGGATCGGGCGGAATTCCTCCGGCTAAATCTGGCCTGAGATTATCGCTCGATTTGACGCGAGCGATGGCGACGACCGAGTCGCTGGCCACTTCAATGGCGTGGACAAGGGCCCCTTCCAAAGCGACGGCCGCAGCGCGGTCCGTGGCGGGAGGCTTTCCTTTTTCTTGAGCAATCGCCGAAACAGCGCTCAAGAACAACAGAACCGCCCCCCAACAAACTGTAGCCGCCAGCGGAGCGCACCGGCCGTCCCAGGTCCGAGACGGGCGACGCGCAGCGGAGGGGGCGAGCAGCGTGGGCATGGCGGTCAAGCTGAAAGAGAAGTCGTGCCTCGTCGGCTTATTCCTCACCCTCGTCGGTGTCGTCACCGGCTTCGGGCTTGGTGGGATGTTCCAGCTCAGCATAGGCGGCCAGGATCTTCTCGCGAAGCTCGGCGGTCACCTTCGGATTTTCCATCAGGAACGCGCGGGCTTTTTCTTTCCCTTGTCCCAGGTAGTGCTCGCCGTACTTGAACCACGAGCCGCTCTTATTGACGATCTTCTGCTCGACGCCCATGTCGATGATGTCACCTTCGTAGCTGATGCCGTTGGTGTGCATCATGTCGAACTCGGCCACGCGGAATGGCGGGGCGACCTTGTTCTTCACGATCTTCACTTTTACCCGTTGGCCGACGACGTCTTCCCCTTCCTTAAGCTGGGCGATCCGGCGGATGTCGATCCGGCACGACGAATAGAACTTAAGGGCCCGGCCGCCAGGTGTCGTTTCGGGCGTGCCATAGCCCATCGTGCCGATCTTTTCGCGGATCTGGTTAATGAAGATCACCGCCGTTTTGCTTTTGGAAATGGCACCGGTCAGCTTCCGCATCGATTGGCTCATCAAACGAGCTTGCAAACCGACGTGCGAATCGCCGATTTCCCCTTCTAATTCCTGCCGCGGCACCAGGGCGGCCACCGAGTCGATGACGATCACGTCGACCGCATTGGACTTGACCAGCATTTCAGTGATTTGCATCGCTTCTTCACCGCTGGTGGGCTGGCTGACCAGCAACGTTTCAAGCTGCACGCCCAACTTTTTGGCCCAGCTAGGGTCGAGCGCATGCTCGGCGTCGATGAACGCGGCAACACCGCCCGCCTTTTGGGCTTGCGCGATCACATGTAGCGTAAGCGTCGTTTTGCCGCTCGATTCCGGGCCAAATGCTTCGATAATCCGGCCGCGAGGAATCCCCTGCCCTCCCAATGCCAAGTCGACCGACAGGCTGCCTGTCGAAATACCTTCGATCGGAACATTCGCTTCCGCACCCAGCGGCATGATCGAACCTTCGCCGAACTGCTTTTCGATTTGTTGCAGCGCGGTTTTAAGGTTCGGAGCATCCATCGGCGAGGGAGGAACCTTTTCGCCGTTCTTAGCTTTTTTGGCCATTCGAGTAACCGGTTTTTCCGCGGCGACCATGTTGATATTCCCTTGTTATGGTGGACCGGCCGCCGCCCGGCAAGCGGCCGCAAAAAAGTTCGGGCAATTCCACGGAAGCTGCACCGCCTTCGTATTCGGGGAGGAAAACCGAATGAAGCTACAAGGCGGGCGGGCTCGGTTTTGCGCAGTGATACCTGAACGGAAGGATACTATACAGATGTCACTACGGCGTGGCAAGCGAAGTTCTTCATCGCTCGTAGAAGATTTATCGCGAGTGGACGGACAAGGCTGGTCATCACATGGCAGAATGCGTTTTGGGCTCGGATTTTTCAAGGATTTGAGTCCAAAGGCGATTACCTTCTGGGGATCAAGCTTGTCCAATCGTTAAGACGACGCCAATGGGAGCGTCTCCTTCCTGTCTTCTTCGGTGAACGGGCATGACCAAGCGACGGACCAAAAAGGACGAGGGTGATCGCGGGGGGCGATTCATCACGGATAGCACTGGAAAATCGATCCCGCTTCCGCCGGGCGCCGTCGTGGCGGATGTGTCCCAGCAGGTGTCTTGGAATTCTTGGAACGGTTGGCAGCCACCCTATTACGCCGACGTTGAATTTGTCTGCGTCGATTGCGGAGTCGAGGAGACTTGGACGGCTGAGGATCAGAAGTGGTATTACGAGGTGGCCAAAGGGTCACTCTACGGCAGAGCCGGGCGCTGTCTTGCTTGCCGTCGTTGGCGACGTGAGAACCTTGCGACCGTGGCGGGTAACTGGTCCGCCAAAGGGATCCTGCGGAGAATCAAAGCCGGATTGGAATCGCAACTCCAGCACCTGGGCTATGCGCCGCTTGGAACGGATGGACCATGTCTGGAATATGAGCAAAATGATTCCCGGATCAGGTTGACCGTCGAGCGCAATAACTGCGGCTTGCCTCGCCGCGTGATCGCTCAACACGTGGAGCAAGACGAGAATCCAAGCTTCATCGCGACCCTGACAATTCCCTATGCTGCGACGCGAGTAACCGACGAGCAATTCACGGATTGGCTCAAAGTCGTCCGCAAGTTTGCGCGAAACGAGGATCGGCGTTTGTAGTTCGCGATCGCCGTCGGCGAGATAACCTTGATGTCCCGACTACCTTTCTACGCGCGCCTCCGCTTCAGCTTGCGAAGCCTGCTGATCGCCATCACCGTGTTGGCGGTTCTAAGCGTGTGGTTGGGTTTCGAGCGCGCCGCAGCGCGCAAACAGATGCTCGCCATCAAGAATCTGGGCCCTACATCGCCCGAGGTCTATGCCAAACCTCGGTGGGTCTGGACGATCCTCGAACCCAAGGCGCCTGGGCGCGTCGTTGGATTGGCGATCCGGTCCAATCAAGCGGCTGATGAGCAACTCGTTCCGATTGCGGACCTAAGCGATCTTGTTTGGCTCGACGTCGTCGAGACGCAGATCACCGACGCCGGCCTTGAGAAGTTGACTGGTCTGCAGAAGCTTGAGCGGTTGCGGATCGACTCCACATCGCTCACCGATGCCGGCCTGGCTCACCTGACGAAGTTCCCGAAATTGCACCAGCTCAACCTGGAATGCACAAAAATCACGGACGCCGGGCTGCTGGAACTGGCCAAAATGCCGTCGCTGAAGGAAGTCTACGTCCCGGGGGAAAATGTCACACCGGCTGGTATCGAGCGGCTTCGGCAGGCTTGCCCGAAGCTCAATGTCATTTTGGGACGATGAATTGGGACGATGAAGCGCGTCAATTGTTCCGTTTCTCTTTCGCGCATCGGTCGATTATTGTCTGCACCCGCTCATAGGCAACCATCACCGGATTCTCAATCGGCCTCCCAAACACATGAAGGGCCCGATACCGAATTGTGAATTTCGTCCCCACTAGTTTTTCGTATTCGGCCGGTGACGCATTGGGAGGAATCGAAACGCCCGATTGCGCGAAGCCATTTGGCAATTGGACTAGGAACTCGACGGTGCCGGTATCGTGAACCTTTAGGATCTCGACATCGGTTTCCGCGTAGCCAACCCTCTCCACCGCCAGCATGAGCCCCGTGATGGCAAGGGCAATCAGCCCCGTGAGCCACAGCAGATGCCGCATCGTGAATTGGAATCGGCGCTGGCGCGGTTGGTTCATACGGTCTTCACCATCCAAACCGACGTGGCCTGTCAGACGTAGCGCTCCAATTGCCGGCGGCTGAGCGGGTCCATCTTCTGCACGTCGGTGACCAGATAACGCTGGCCCGAGCCATCGACGATCATGGCCTGGCGCGCATCCAGGCGGCGAACATCCTCTTCGCTCTTTAGCACTAACGTGGTAGTGCCGCGATCCGTTTCAACGAGCCATTCACACGGCTCGGTGACACCGCTGACGCTGACGATGCGGCGAATGACGGGCACAAACTCGCGCTGCATGGCAGCTTCGATCAGGATTTCGGCGACGGCTGGCGACAGGTCGCTCGTCTTCTCGACGCACAGCAGTTCGTTCCCGGTGGCATCGGAGACCGACAGCCAACGCTCCGGATCGGTGAACGGAAACAGCCGGCAAGCCGTTACATCGACATGCCGCTCGCCGTTGGCATCGATCAAAACGAGTCGGCCCCACTCGTCTCGGTAAACACCGAAGGCGGGTACCGTCGTACTGGCAGGATTGGCGGCGATGGGAGACATGCTATCTCGCGTTTCCGGTGCTAAGGTCGAGTTGGGCTTGGTGTAGTCGGGCGAATGGACCGTCGCGCGCGAGAAGTTCTTGTGGCGGGCCCGATTCGACAATCGAGCCGTGCTCCATCACGACAATCCGGCTTGCCTGGCGAAGCGTGCTCAGGCGGTGGGCGATGGCGATTGTCGTTCGCCCGCGGGTCAGGTTGTCGAGCGCCTCTTGGATGTCGCGTTCGGTTTGCGTGTCGACGGCCGAAGTCGCTTCGTCCAGAATCAAAATCCGCGGGTCCGTCAGCAGCGCGCGGGCGATCGAGATCCGCTGCCGCTCGCCGCCAGAAAGGGATTGCCCACGCTCGCCGACGATCGAGTCGTACCCGTCGGGCAACTTGAGAATGAACTCGTGCGCCTTGGCCGACTTGGCGGCGTTGATGATGTCGCGGCGCGTTGCATCGGGCCGGCCGTAGGCGATGTTCTCGGCGATCGTTCCGTAAAAGAGATACGGCTCTTGCAGCACGATGCCAATGTTCGAGCGGTAATCGATGGTCGGAAATGAGCGAATGTCGACGCCGTCGACCAAGATCGCGCCGGCCGAAACGTCGTAGAAGCGGCAAACCAGGTTCACGAGCGTGCTCTTACCGGCGCCGCTGGGACCGACGAGGCCGATCATTTCGCCCGGCTCGATGACGAGGTTGACCCCTTTAATGACCTCGCGCGTCCCGTACGAGAAGCGAACGCCGCAGATTTCGATGCGTCCTTCCAAGCGACCCGGGCGAACCGGCGACTTGGGTTCGGGAACGCTCGGAACTTTGTCCAGGATTTCGAAGATCCGCTGCGTGCTGGCGGCCGATCGTTGGACCGAGCCGAGCATCCGGCTCAGCCAGTCGAGCTGCGCGTAAAAGTTGCCGATCAGCAACAGGAACGCACTCAACTGGCCGATGGTCACCCCGTGATTGGCAATTTGCCACGCCGCGTAACCCCAAACGATCAGTTTGCCGAGTTCTGTAAGGAGCGTGATCGTGGGCGTGAAGAACGACCAGATGCGATTCACGCGAATGGCGGCATCAATGATGTGATCGTTGGCTTCTTCGAATCGCTTGATCTCGCGGTTCTCTTGGGCGAACGCCTTCACCACCCGCACACCGGGAATTGTATCGGCGAGGACGCTAAGCAGTTCGCTCCAAGTCTTTCCAGAGAGCGCGAAGGTGTGCCGCATCCGCTCGCGGACAACCTGGATGATGTAAGCGATGATCGGAAAAGGAATCAGCGCCGCCAGTGCCAGCCAGAAGTTCAAACAAAGCATCAGCACGGCGGCTTGGAGCATGAACACGAAGGACGTGATGAACTCCGCCAGGTGAACCGACAGAAAGTAGTTGATCCGGTCGGTATCGTTATTGATCCGCGAGATCAAGTCGCCGGTCCGCTTGCTGCCAAAGTAGTCGAGCGAGAGGCTTTGCAAGTGGCGATACGTCGCGTTGCGCAAGTCAGCCGACATGTACTCGCTGGCCATCGCCATGACGTACGTCTTGTACCAGTTGAAAAGCCAACCGAGGACCGCCAGGAAAAAGAACGTGACCAGGTACATCGTCACGTTTGAGGTATTGAGCGTTCCTCCCGGCTGCTGTGCCGGGACCAATTCTTTATCGAAAAGCGGAATGGTGACGTACGTCGAGAACAGCGTCATCTGCGTGCTCAACAGCGCCATCACGATTGCCAAGACGATATTCCACCATCGGTTTTTGGCGAACCGCCACAGTCGAAACAGCGATTTGGCACTAACCGCCTCGGCGGCTTCACCGCAGTTGGGGCACGAAGCGTCGTCCGGACCGAGCACCGCGCCGCAATTGGGGCAGACGGTGGTTTCGAGTTCCTGGAGCGAGGCCTCATCCGAGGCCAACATCGTACTGGCCCGCTGTGCAAATCGTCCCGCCGCCGTTGCTTTGGAACGGGTGAAACGGACCACCGCCAGCAACCGATCCTGCCCGCGGATCTCGATGGCACCGGCGGCGCCCAGTTCGCGCTGCTTAAGCGACGCGACCTCCGCGTGGGGCCATTGATTCACGATGCTGACATTGGTAATCGCCGGTTTGCCCAGGCTTAAGGCGGCCGACAGCTTGCAGATCAAGACCCGGCGATTGGTAACGACAATGGCCTGCCGTTCGAAATGGGCTTGGCCGTTCAAGTCGGCTTCGAACCAGGCCCAGTACGTCTCGTCTGTTTCCAGGGCGCCGCGCAGGAGGGCTCCCCAGGCCGGCGAACGGTCTCGCGACGAATTCCGTTCCGTGGACGGCGGGGTCTGCATGCCAAATGGGTCCAGAAGAATGAAGGACAAAACAGGAGGCAATTCGTCTTGGCAAAGTCTGTGCCGGCCAGCCCTTTGGGGGGGGTGAGCTGAGGTAAAGGAGTCGCAACTCGGCGATGAGGATACCCCGTTGGGCCCATCGAGAGTCCGGCCACCCTCCAAAAATCGGCTCGGCACGCATTCCAGCTTCGCAGGCACGGCGAATTATATTGATGTATCCGTTCGCCGTCGCGGCTCCTTTTTGGCACAAGGATTGCCAAGCTGACGGGGGCAAATCGCGCCGATCCAGCTGCCGCTGGTCGCCGTAGGATCGGAGTCGATCGCGGCGCCGCCAATGGCTGGTACGAGATCGATCGCGGTGGCGTCAAGAAGACCGGTGATCCCGTCGATACCCATTCGAAGGTTGGTATCGTTGCCGGTAAGTGTAGCAACAGGTTCGCGGGAAGCCGTTCGTGCGAAGTCGGGTTTGGATTCGGAATAAGTCCAGTTGGCGGGGGATCATTTTTCGTGGCGAGTGTCGCTGAGCCTGTTAGGAAGTCTGTGCTCGGGTCCACGTTCGCACCGGTTATCCGGGTTGTAAGGTGTCATTTCGGATTGCGAAGGCATCGTTTCCTGGTGATGGGTTGCGGGTTAGGTTTCGGGTCGGATTTTCGGAGTAGGACCGTGCGTTGCCTATCGAGACTGATTAACCTTCCGAGTTCCCAGCAAGGAAATTCGTCGTCGAATTTCCTGACAAATTCCTCATCAAGACATTACGAGAACGCGCATTCCGCCCAAGGCTTGGCGGACAGCACCGCTCGCACTCCTCATCAAAACCTCTTCTCCCTTCATTTGTGACTCGACCGCCGCAGAGGGTGAATCACTCACCCGCGGAGCGGATTTTGGCGCTGGAACCGCGATGACAAATCGGGTTCAGGGCCACCCTCCAGTTCAAGACCTTGGCGAACCCCGTTCGAGTTACCGACAGAAAGCTGCAATGGAAATCAAGAAAGTTCTCGCGCTCCGTGGCCCTAACGTTTGGGCGAATTTCCCCTGCCTCGAGGCATGGGTGGAACTGGGGCCGTACCAAGAGCTGTCTAGCGAGTTGTTGCCCGGCTTCAACGACCGCCTGATGGGTTGGCTCCCCTCGATGATCGAGCATCGTTGCAGCGTGGGCGAGCGTGGCGGCTTCTTCGAGCGGCTGCGTCGCGGCACCTATCTGGGCCACATCCTCGAACACGTCACGTTGGAACTGCAAACCCTGGCCGGCCACGAAGTGGGCTTCGGCCGCGCTCGCGAGACCACCGTCGACGGGACCTACCGCGTTGCCATTCAATACGTTGAAGAACAAGTCGGGCGCGCAGCGATCGAGGTCGCTCATCGCCTGATCATGTCGGCGATCAACGGCCAAGCGTTTGACGTCAACGCCGAAGTCGAAACGCTTCGCGAGATGATCCAACAAGTGGGCTTGGGCCCGAGCACCAACTCGATCGTGCAAGCCGCCAAGCTGCGTGGCATTCCGGTGCGCCGCCTGAACGCCGATAGCCTGGTGCAACTGGGTTACGGCACCAAGCAGCGTCGCATCTGCGCCGCCGAGACCGATCGCACAGGCGCCATTGCCGAAGCAATCGCGCAAGACAAGGAAATGACTCGCAAGCTGCTCAAGGGAATCGGTGTCCCGGTTCCCGAAGGCCGTGCAGTCGAAAACCGAGACGATGCTTGGGAAGCTGCCAAAGACATCGATGCTCCCGTCGTCGTGAAGCCGCAGTACGGCAACCATGGTCGCGGAGTCACAACCAACCTGACTGCGGAAGATCAGGTGAAGGCCGCTTACGACCTCGCTCGCGAGCATGGCCGCAACATCATTGTCGAAAAGTACGCGCCAGGCGCCGACTATCGATTGCTGGTGATCGGCAATCGCATGGTGGCCGCCGCGCGGCGTGAACCTGCTCACGTGATCGGCGACGGCGTGCATACCATCGCGCAGCTGGTGGAGGTGGTTAATCGCGACCCTCGCCGCAGCGACGGGCACTCGACGGTGCTTTCGAAAATCAAGCTCTGCGAGATCGCCCTCGCAACGCTGGCTGAGCATGGATACACGCCCGAATCCGTGCCTGCCGTCGGAACGAAGGTCGTCATTCGCCGCAACGCGAACCTCAGCACTGGCGGTACGGCCATCGACGTAACCGATATCGTTCACCCGCTCGTTGCTGAACACGCGGTGTGGGCCGCCCGAGTGATTGGTCTCGATATCGCGGGAATCGACGTCATCGTCGAGGACATCACGCGCCCGCTCGAAGAGCAAAACGGCATCATTTGCGAAGTGAACGCCGGCCCAGGCTTGCGGATGCACTTGCAACCTTCCGAAGGGGAAGGCCGCCCCGTCGGCGAAGCGATCATCAACATGATGTTCCCTGAGGGGGACAACGGGCGAATTCCGATCGTTTCCGTCACCGGCGTGAACGGTAAGACGACGACGACTCGCTTGATCGCGCACATCCAATCGCTCACCGGCAAAACCGTGGGCATGACCTGCACCGATGGGATTTACATCGGCAGTCGACGCATCGATACCGGTGACTGCAGCGGACCTAAGAGCGCTGCCGCCGTGCTGATGCACCCGGCAGTTGAAGCCGCCGTGCTCGAAACGGCTCGCGGTGGCATCCTGCGAGAAGGGCTCGCTTTCGACCGGACCGATGTCGCGGTTGTCACCAACATCGGCGAAGGGGACCATCTCGGTCTGCACGACGTCGACACCATCGAAAAGCTGGCCAAGGTCAAGCGTTGCCTCGTCGACGTGGTGCCGCTCGATGGAGCGGCGGTCCTCAATGCGGAAGATCCTCACGTCGTCGCGATGGCTGAATACTGCAAGGGATCGGTCGTTTGGTTTGCACACGATGGGAATCATCCCGAACTCGTGAAGCGTCGTGCCGATGGCGGACGGGTCGTGTTCGTTCGCGAGAATGCCATTGTTTTGGCCGATGGTGCGACCGAGTATCCAATCATCTCCCTCGACAAGGTTCCGCTGACTCACGGCGGCAAAGTGAAGTTCCAGGTCGAAAACGCGATGGCCGCGGCGGCCGCCTGCTGGATGGTGGGAACGCCGGCGGAATATATCCGCGCCGGCCTCGAATCGTTTGGCGCGCAAATGGATCGCACGATGGGGCGATTCAATTTGTTCGACTTCGGCGGCGCCACCGTGATTGTCGACTACGGCCACAACACGTCGTCGCTCCAGGCGATGCTCGATACGCTTAAGCTCATGCCGCATCAACGCCGGACTGCCGTGTACTCGGCCGCGGGCGATCGTCGCGATGAAGACATGGTCCGCCAAGGGGAACTGCTCGGCGGCGAATTCGACCGCGTCATCCTGTACGAAGACCAATACCTCCGTGGACGTGAACAGGGAGAGATTTCCCACCTCTTCCGCGAAGGCTGCTCGAAGTCGCAACGGGTAAAGCAAATCGAATCCTTCATGGGATGGCAAGCCGCCATCGACACCGCCCTCCAGTCGGCCAAACCGGGCGATTTGCTGTTGGTCCAAGCCGACACGATCGACGCTGCTGTCGACTATATGAAGTCGCTGCAAACCGAAACGGTCGTTCTCCGCGAAGTAGCCCTCAAGGACGTGATGACGAAGACCAAGTCGGTGAAGGCGTAGTCGCGACTCCGCATTTGACCGAGTATTCAAAAAGGCGTGCCCATTTGGGTACGCCTTTCTCTTTTGAATTGCACCAATCGCGATTGATCCAAGGCGGCCTTTCGCCAATAGAAGGTCGCAAATCTGGCCGATTTTTCATCCAAACACGCCATTAGGCCGGCGGTTCATCGTTTCTTCATTTTTTCTTAACATATCCGGGGAGCATGATTGGGTCGGACATTCTTGACACATTCAGCCCTTTGGCTTTGGTCGATTAGGAAAACCCATGCACCTTCGTAGCCTTGCTCTCGGACTCGTTCTGGCGGCTGCCGGACTCTTCAACCTGGCGCTCGCCCAAGAAAAAGAATTGGCGCCCTACAAGCCGACCACCGGTGTCTCGGGGGCGATCAAGAGTGTCGGCTCCGACACCATGGTCAACACGATGCTTCAGTGGTGTGACGGGTTCAAGAAGGCCTACCCCAACATCACTCGCGAAGTGGAAGACAAGGGAACGTCGGGCGCAATCCCCGCGCTGACGGCGGGCACCTCGAATTTCGGTCCGATGAGCCGCAAGTGCAAGCCTGAGGAAATCTCCGACTTCGAAAAGAAGTACGGCTACAAGCCGACCCAACTCGCCGTAAGCATCGATATGGTAGTCGTGTTCGTCAACAAGGATTGCCCGCTCGACAAGCTCACGCTCGAACAGGTCGACGCCATCTTCAGTTCGACCCGGAAACTGGGCGGAAAGAAGGATATGGTGACCTGGGGCGACGTTGGTTTGACGGGCGATTGGGCCGCCCAACCGATCAGCCTCTACGGCCGCAACTCCGCATCCGGAACCTACGAATACTTCAAGAATGAAGCGATGGGCAAGGGGGACTATAAGGCGACTGTGAAGGAGCAATCAGGAAGCGCGGGTGTGGTGCAAGCCGTCGGGTCCGATAAGTACGGCATTGGTTACAGTGGCGTGGGCTACCTCACTCCCGATGTGAAGGCCGTTTCTATCGCAAAGAAGGCCAACGAGTACATCGAAGCGACTCCCGAAAACGGCATGGCCTTCAAGTATCCGTTAGCCCGTCCCTTGTTCCTGGCCCTCAATTATAAGCCGGGATCGCAACTCGACCCGCTTCGGCGCGAGTTCATCAAATTCATCTATAGCAAGGAAGGCCAGGCTCTCGCGGTAGAATCCGGAGTGCTGCCTGTCCCGGCAAAGGTGGCCGCGAAGGGTTTGGAAGAAGTCGGCATCAAATAGGCTTCAATCCCAACTCTTGAAAGCAGCGTAGCGTAAAGCGGCGCATTGATGACGCCGCAAAGGGTGCACGAGTTCACCGCATGTCGAAACGAGAAAGCTACTCCGGGCGCGAACGGCGGCTGACCAATCGCGCCTCGGTCAAGCTGGTCGATATCGCGGCTCGCGTCATTATCACGGTCGCCGGCATCGGAACCATCGGTGCCGTGTCGACCGTCTTCATTTTCTTGCTTTCCGTCGTGATGCCGTTGTTCGGGTCGGTGTCTGTTCATCTGGCACCACCGGCCGATTTTGTCTGCCTCACCTCCGAGCCGCGCAACTTGGTGCAGGACGAGTACGGACGCCTCGTCCATGTCGCGGGCAGCGACGGCAAGGTAGGCTCGCAACTTTGGTCGGATTCGGCAGTGCTTGCCCAGACCGAGATCTCGGCGAATGAAAAGATCACGGCTCTCTTTCATCCGCCGCTGAGCTCCGATTTCACCGACGTGCATCCCCACGTCACGGAATTTTTCGCGGCCGACGATCAAGGCGGATTGCGGATCGTTACGGTGAAGACGGTCATTACTTATCCCGACGAAGCGACGGTGAAAGAGGCGGTGGGAGACCTTCCGCCCGGAACGTCCAAAGTAGGTGGTGGGGCGCTCTATGTCTGTGGTGGAACGGGAATCCTGCGACGCCAAAAATGCGAGTGGACCGTCGGCGAGCGAATGGCCCTTGCCGACAAAGCAATCAATTACCTGAATGTCTTGCGGACGGGCAGGGAAGCCTATGTAACGGCGAAAACGGTCGATGGCAGTGTCTACTTCGCCACGGTCACCGAATCCATTAATCCGCTGACGGACGAAGTAACCTCCGAGCTCGAGAAAAAGGATATCACGCCTCACCTAAAAGGCATGGTTCCCAAGTTCGTCGTGGCGATCAACCGAGGCACGGAAGTGATCGTCTTATCCGAGGCAGGGCGGATGCTTCGGTTCGACATGACCCGCTTCAACGAGTCCGATTTCCTCCTGGAAGACATCGACACGCTTTCCGACAAGTCGAGCAAGCTTACGGCGGCGATGGTGATGCAAGGTGGCTGGACCCTGATCCTGGGAGATTCCAGCGGCGGTGTGGCGGCCTGGTTCGCGGTGCGGTCCACCGACCACGGCGTCGAGCGAACGACCATGAAGTTGGTGCACCAGCTTCCGTCGCTGGGGAGCCCAGTCGCTCGGTTGGAGAGATCGACCGCGTCGCGCGTGATCGCCGCGATGGACGATTCAGGCAAAGTCAGCATCTACCACGTCACTTCGCGGAGCCGTTTGGCCACGCTGAAAATGGACGACGGTTTGACGGCTCTCTCGTTTTCTCCCAACAACGGCTACTTGTCGGCGGTTGGGCCAAAGAAGTCGCAGCAAGCGGCACTCGACCTGGAACAGGCCGATGCCTCGCTGGCGGCGCTGTTTCGACCCGTCTGGTACGAGGGATACGATAGCCCTCAGCACGTGTGGCAGGCCGCCGCGGGTTCGGAGATTCCTGAACCGAAGTACGGGATGATTCCGCTGGTCTTCGGTACCCTTAAGGCCACGCTCTACTCGATGCTCTTCGCCGCACCGCTGGCGCTATTGGCGGCGCTTTATACCAGCGAGTTTCTTTCGCCGCCGTTTCGGCAACGCGTTAAGCCGGCGATCGAAATGATGGCCGGCTTGCCCAGCGTTGTTTTGGGCTACATCGCGGCCATGGTTTTGGCCCCGATGTTTGAGCAGGATATCGCCAGGTATCTGGCCATGCTGATTACGGCACCGCTGGGCCTCTTGATCGGTGCGCAAGTTTGGCTGATGTTGCCCCATCGCTGGACGCTGCTCTTGTCTCGATGGAAATTGATCGGCGTCGCCTTGGCGTTGGGACTGGGTGCCGCCTTGGCGTGGCCAGTTGGGCCCGTTCTGGAGCGAGCCTTGTTCGCCGGCGATCTCAAGTTGTGGCTCAACGGCAACATCGGCAGCGGTTTCGCAGGATGGATGATCCTGTTTTTGCCCCTTTCGCTAGTCGTGGTGCTCTTCGCCGGGAATCGCCTTGGGGAAATGATCTTAGGGCCGAAGCTCATGTCGGTATCGGCAACGTCGTACGCCTGGATGGGCATGGCGAAAATCGTGCTTGGCACGATCGCCGTCGCCGGCCTGGCTGGCGGCGTCGCAGCGATCCTGACAGCATTCGGCTGGGACTCCCGGGGCGGCGTGCTCGATACCTACGTCCAACGAAATGCCTTGATGGTCGGGCTGGTGATGGGTTTCGCCGTCATCCCGCTCGTTTACACCATTGCCGAAGACGCGCTCTCGACCGTTCCTCAGCATTTGCGGTCGGCATCACTCGGCGCTGGCGCGACCCCATGGCAAACGGCGGTCCGCGTGGTGGTGCCCACGGCGATGAGTGGTCTTTTCTCGGCACTCATGATCGGGTTGGGGCGAGCCGTCGGCGAAACGATGATCGTTGTGATGGCAACCGGCAATTCGCCTGTCATGAGTTGGAACGTCTTTAACGGCATGCGGACTCTGTCGGCGACGATTGCCGTCGAAATGCCCGAAGCCGACCCAGGCGGTACCCACTACCGTTTATTGTTCCTGGCTGCCTTGATCCTGTTTTCCATGACGTTTGTCGTGAACACCGTCGCCGAGATCGTCCGAATGCGTTTTCGGCGGCGCGCCTACCAACTTTAGAGTTTCCCTTTGAGTTCGACCAATCCTCGAATGATCGACCCACCTTCACCCGGACCCGAAGTGGCCCCTGCGCCGCGGCAGCGCCGTACGCGCCGTCGGAGTTCGGAAGGGCGATCCGCGCACTCGATGGCCGCCCAAGGGGAGCACATGGTGTGGCTCTCGGGTGGATCGTTGGTCCTGGCAATCGCCATGATCGCCGGCCTGTTCACATGGATCGTGTCCCAGGGGGTACGGACGTTTTGGCCCTCGCGGATCGTGCAAGTCGAACAGCACGATGGCGAAAGGCCGCTCCTCGGCGAAGTCGTCTCCTCTGAGTTCTACAAGGTCGATCCTGCAATTCGCGACAGCCTCAACGAAGAAGCCAAAAATCGCCTGGCGACGGAAGAGGAGAAGAATGGCGGCAGGGTCCGCCGGCGCCGCATGCGTGTCGAAGCCAAGGAACTCGGTGGCCCTTCTTACAAATGGGTTTCGGAGTTCGAGGTCAAGGGAGAAAGCCAACCTCCCTGGGCCGTTGTGATCGAGCGGACCGATTCCGGAAGGTTGTACGGCATACTGAGTGGAATCGCGGTCGCTGGCAAGGAGATCGACGAAGACAGTCCGAGGATCATCCTTCAACACTTCCAGACCTACTTTGTGAGCGTCGAGAGTTCGCGCGCCGAGATCGCGTCGCTCAAGACGTACGACATCGGCCGTGTCAATTCGATGACCGAGGCTGCACGGGTGGCCGAGCGCAAGGCAGTTATCGATTACGGCCCCGATTCGTCCCAAGCCGTCTCCGAAAAAGCCCGAGCTGAAAAGATCAAAGCCGAAGGTGAAGTAGAGATCGACCAGATCTACAAAAAGATCGAAGGCCTCAACGGTGAGATGGAGCGCGCCGCTCTGTTAGTTCAACTTGCCAACGGCGAAAAGGTGAAGATTCCTCTGGCGACAATCGTTCGGCTCGTTCCGGTCAACCAGTTGACATTCGGCGAATCGGTCGGCGTCTACTTCAGCCGGTGGGGAGAGTTTCTGTTTACCGAACCGCGCAACGCCAACACGGAAGGGGGCGTTCTGCCGGCAATTTGGGGCACCGTCGCCATGACGCTGTTGATGTCGATGGCGGTGGCACCCTTCGGTGTTCTGGCCGCGCTGTACCTGCGCGAATACGCCAAAGGCGGCTGGGTGGTTAGTGCGATCCGCATCGCCATCAACAACCTGGCGGGCGTCCCCAGCATTGTGTTCGGCATCTTTGGTTTGGGCTTCTTTTGCTACAACGTGGGGGCCTTCGTCGACGGTGGGCCTTCCCGCATTGGCGTCGATCCACTACCGCCGCCGTCTTGGTTCTTCTACTTGTTCTTGCTGGCTGTTTGCGCTGTCGGGGCGTTCGTCGCGACGTTGTTTGGCGCCGCTCAGCCGGGCAAAGAGGATCCTCTCTGGCGAAGGATCATCCGTTACACCGCGCCCGTGATTTGGCTGTTGGCCACGTTCCTCCTGGTGTACGCGATTTTGAGGTCTCCCTACTTCCACGGGTTTTATTACGCCAAGCTTCCCGAGCCGACTTTCGGTAAAGGTGGCGTTCTATGGGCCGCCCTCACGCTTTCGCTGTTGACGCTCCCTGTGGTGATTGTCGCAACCGAGGAAGCCCTCTCGGCTGTGCCGAATTCGATGCGCGAAGGTTCCTACGCCTGTGGAGCCGGGAAATGGCAAACCATTCGCCGGATTGTGCTTCCGCATGCGTTGCCGGGTATCATGACGGGGATGATTCTCGCGATGGCGCGCGGCGCCGGCGAGGCAGCGCCGTTGATGCTGGTAGGGGCCGTGAGTTCCGCCCCTAACTTGCCCGTCGATACGTCGTTCCCTTACGTGCATGCCGACCGCAGTTTTATGCACCTTGCGTACTTGATCCTGTTCCTCGGTTTTCAAAGCCCCGACAGCGAGGCCGCGCGGCCGATGGTTTACACCACCGCGCTGTTGCTGCTTTCGATCGTCTTGGCCTTGAACGTCACATCGATCTGGTTGCGGTCGCGCCTGAAAAAGGCGTTCCAGGCCAGCCACTTCTAACGAGGTTCGCTTCCGACGAGGTCGCAGTCCAATCGCACTCACGTGCTCGCGAAATGATTGAAATGAAGTCCGAAATGCTCGACGAAAAGAACAACACGCGTCCTCCCTTGCCGCTCTCCGACGGAGCGCGCGGGCAAACGCAAACCGCCAGTCGCCTGACCGCGATTCAAAAGGGGGAAATCGTCGAATCGGTTGTGCATAAGCAACTGGCCGATGTGAAGGCCGTTCTCGAAATCGATCAATTCCGTCTCTGGTATGGCCAGAAGCAGGCGTTGTTCAACATTTCGATGAAGGTCCCCGCCGGCCAGGTGACGGCCATGATTGGACCCTCCGGTTGCGGTAAATCGACGTTGCTGCGATGCGTCAACCGGATGAACGACCTGATCGATACGGTTCGCATCAAGGGTGACATGCGGCTCAATGGAAGTTCCATCTACGGCGCCGGCGTCGACGTGATCGAATTGCGGAAACGGATGGGCATGGTTTTCCAGAAGCCCAACCCGTTTCCGATGAGCATCTTCGAGAACGTCGTTTATCCGCTACGGATCGATGGCGAACGCGATCGGCGCGTGCTGGAAGACGTCTGCGAAAAAAGTCTCCGCGGCGCAGCGCTGTGGGACGAAGTCAAAGATCGTCTGCGCGACAACGCCCTCAGCCTCTCGGGCGGGCAGCAGCAGCGTTTGTGCATCGCCCGGGCCATCGCCAGCGAACCCGAGGTCTTGCTGCTCGACGAACCCTGCTCCGCGCTCGACCCCATCGCCACCGGCAAAGTCGAAGACTTGATTCGCGAATTGCGCGAGGACTACTCGATTTTGATCGTCACGCACAACATGCAGCAGGCCTCGCGGATCAGCGATTTCACCGCCTTTATGTACTTGGGGCAGCTCGTCGAGTACGGCCCCACGTCCGAGATTTTCACGCGGCCTCGGCTGAGCGATACGGAATCGTACGTCACCGGCCGCATTGGCTGATCGCAGCGTGGAACGGGTTGTCTTGGTCGCCATCTCGGCGACGAACCGTTCTTGACCGGCCTCCGTATTTCTAGCAGTCTTACACCCGGATGCACGATCGCGCCGATCGTGCCAAAATGTCGGTTTACGCTGCCGGGCAATCTGTAGGGCCCGGCTCAAGGATCGAAACTAACGGATGACGAGGATTCAAGCGATGCGTCGGCAAATTGGCAGAACGTGCTACCTGGCGGTAGCCACTTTGGTTTCGACCCTGGCACTAGTGGGTTGCGGTTCATCGGATGGAGCTGGCTCGAAGGCCATGTCGGGCGGAACGTCCAGCCCCAAGGGGACGGGCGGCAAGAAGGACGACCACGATCATCACGATCACGGTCCGCACGAGGGGCACCTTGCCGAAGTCGGCGAAGAGGAATATCACATCGAATGGACACACGATAAGAGTGGCAAGGTCGTCGTGTACATTCTCGACGCCGCCGCGAAGAAAGAAGTCGGCGTCGACCAACCTTCGATCACGATCGAAACCAAAGTGGGCGACGAGAGCAACACCTACGAACTGATCGCTGTGAAGCCCTCGGAAGAAGCCAAGGCGAGCAAGTTCGAAATCGTCGACCAACAGTTGCTGGGAGCGATCGAGACATTGGGAGCCGCCACCGCCACGATCAAAGAACTCAAGATCGGCGACAAGACGTTCACCGACGTCAAGATGGAAGAGCACGAACACGAGCACGATCACTAACTGATGACAACCAGTAACTCGATGGAGCGCGACTGAACCTAGTCCGCTCCGTGCTTTTCCAGCGGAGGGGACAACATGTTCTGGAATAGCATCGTTCGGTCTTTTGTCTTTGCCGCAGTAGTTGTCCTGGCGAATTTCTCTGCAACTGTCGGCGCCGAGGATATTCCGTCAACCTTCAAGCCCAACGTCGTTTTGATCTACTGCGACGACTTGGGCTATGGTGATCTAGGCTGCTACGGCGCTAAGGGATGGAAAACGCCGCGACTCGATAAGATGGCGAGCGAGGGAGTGCGCCTTACCAACTTTTGCACGGCGGCCGCGGTTTGCAGTGCGTCGCGCGCGGCATTGCTGACAGGTTGCTATCCGCAGCGGGTTGGCATTCTAGGGGCGCTTGGTCCCAAATCGAAAAACGGAATCAATGAAGACGAGACGCTGATCTCCGAGATTCTCCTCCAGCGCGGCTATTCGACCGCCTGCTTCGGAAAATGGCACCTGGGGCATCTGCCCAAGTTCTCGCCCCTCAAGCATGGCTTTCAGCGCTACTACGGGCTCCCCTACTCGAACGACATGTGGCCCAAGCACCCGGAGGACCCCAACTACCCTCCCCTCCCCTTGATCGACCAGGACCAGGTCGCCGAGACCAATCCCGATCAGTCGAAGCTCACCGGCGCCTACACCAACCGCGCGGTCGAGTTCATCCGCGAAAACAAGGCGAAGCCGTTCTTTGTCTACTTGGCGCACTCGATGCCGCATGTGCCGCTCTTCGCATCCGAAGACTTCGTCGGCAAAAGCGAGCAAGGCCTCTACGGCGACGTAATTCAAGAGATCGACGACTCCGTAGGCCGAATTCTCGATACGCTGGCCGAGTGCGGCCTCGACGAGCGGACCATCGTCATTTTCAGTAGCGATAACGGTCCCTGGCTCAGCTACGGCAACCACGCCGGTTCTTCGGGTGGACTTCGCGAAGGAAAAGGCACCACTTGGGAAGGTGGAATGCGAGTCCCTTGCCTGGTTCGTTGGCCAACTCGGATTCCTCAAGGCCAAACCGTCGAGGCCCTTATGTCGACCATGGATCTTGCTCCCACCATTGCCAAAGTCGCCGGCGGTTCGATGCCGCGCGACAAGATCATCGACGGGCACGACGTGATGCCGGTACTGGTCGGCCAATCGACCGAAAGCCCGTGGAAAGTCTTCAACTACTACTGGGACTACCAGTTGGAGGCCGTCCGCATGGAAAACTGGAAGCTGCATTTCCCCCACAGTTACCGCGCCCTGACCGGGAAGCCGGGCAAAGATGGCAAGCCCAACGGCTACACGCAGCGAAATACGAAGGTGGCTCTCTACAATCTCGAAAGCGACCCAGGCGAAAAGACGGACGTCGCGGCCGACCATCCCGATGTCGTCGCGCAGCTGATGCAATTGGCCGAGGAATCTCGCGCCGATCTAGGCGATTCGCTCACCAAGAAGCCTGGCAAAAACCGCCGCCCTGCCGGTATGGCTGAGTAACTGCTGACAGGCTCACCCATCCGGCGAGAGCTCAAGCATTTCTTTCTCGCCGCCAAAGCGGGCGTCGATGCACGCCAGCAGCATTGGCAAGTGCGGGTCGGCGATGGTGTAAAAGACGTGCCGTCCGCGCTTTTCAGGCGCGAGCATCCCCAGTCGCTGCATCAGCCGCAAATGCTCGGATGCGACGTGCGCCGGAATTTGGCACGCAGCCGCCAGCGCGTTCACGCTGAACTTGCCGGACAGCAGCATTTGAACCATCCGCAATCGCTTGGGATGGGCCAGTGCGCGCAGGTTCTCGGCCGCTTCGTCGAGTCCGCGCTCGGCGATGAGAGCAAGTTGGGGCTTCCGTACTGAGTGCCGCATGGTTCGGTCCTTCGCACTTGATCCTCGAGCGTCGAACCTACCATGCCACGCGGCGAAGGCAACTACAAGTGTTCTGAACGAGCTACTCGGCCTTGGGAGCCAAGCGGTCCTTCCATTGCAGGAAAGGCTGCTCGAAGCAGTGGAAGCTGATCATGGCGAGAAGCAGCGTCACCACCGACATGATCGCCACGTAGCCGATCTTGGCGACTAGGAGCGATGGAGCCGCGGCGGCGAAAGTCGACGCCGCCAGCGACATCGGCACCAGCGGAATCAAGATCGATTGGTACACGTACATTCCATAGCTGTAGCGCCCCAGCATCCGCAGCGGGCCACATTCCATCAGCGATCGGACCGGCGACGTCTTGTTGCCGGCAACGGCACAGTAAATCGCCCCCACGCAAAAGACGGGCACCAACGTATCGGCGATTGTCAAAAAGCGGCGTGATAGGCCGTACAGCATCAGCAAAATGGCGGCGCTAGCGGCCGTCGAGAAGCAGATCGTCCACGTGGCCGTGGAAGGCTTCACCGGGCCCCGGAGGTAGAGCGACAACAACGCGCCCATGCAAAGGGCATCCATCCGGCAGAACGTCAGCACCTCGGCTGCCACGTTTTGTCCTTGAGCGGCAAGGGCGGCGCGAAGGGCCAAGGCAATTCCCGCCAAGGCAATACATAGCGTCATCGCTTGCCGGCGAGACAAGTAGTAAATCGCGAGCGGCCACACCAGGTAGAAATGCTCTTCCACGGCCAGCGACCAAAAGTGATTGAGCGGCCCCAGCGTCCAGCTGTTCTGAAGCGATTGAACGATGTTCGCGCCGTAGAACCACAGCCACGGGGCGTTGTCGGACGACTTGGCGAACGGACTGTTGGCGACCGCTTGCGGCGCCAACAGCGACGCGACTAGCAAGACGAACAGCACGGCGTAGTACAGCGGAAAGATCCGCAGGCTTCGTCGTACGTAAAAGTCCCGGAAGTAGTGCGGGGCTTGTTTGGTGTCGTACAGGATGCCCGTGATCAAAAAGCCGGAGAGGACAAAAAAGAGATCGACTCCTCGATACCCTTGCGTCATCAATCGCGTCGCCGTCTCGTCGAGCGGGCCATCGATTTCCTTGAACTGCTTGATGAAGCGAAACAGCGTCACCAGCAAAATCGCCAGGCCGCGCAGGCCATCCAGCGCCGGAATGTGCCGCGCCAGCCATCCGGGCGTAAAGGCGGCGTGCGTGTCCTTTGCCGTGGAAAGCGAAGGCCAAGAAAGGGCGCGGGCGAACGTCATTCCAAAAACTGCCTGGATAGTCCTCGACACCCGCGCACCTTGCGCGAGTTGTCGCAGGCAAATCTAGGTCGCCGCCGGGCTGGCGTCGTAATTTTGGTTGCCGTTTGGCACGACTTATCGGTTCGTCCGCTACAGCCCGAACCAATTTCACCAGAAACCTTACGATCGGCTGTTTAGAGCCCCAGCACTTCGGCCATGGAGTAGAGGCCCGGCGCTTGTTTGGCCACGAATTGCGCCGCCAAAAGCGCGCCTACGGCATAGCAATCGCGATTGCTGGCGCGAACGGTCAATTCGATCGTTTCCCCGAGCATGCCGAAGATGATCGTATGCTCCCCCGGATTATCGCCCACGCGGACCGCGTGGTAGCCGATCTCGTTGTGCGGGCGTTGTCCGACGGCCCCTTCACGGCCGTGGCGATGTTCGCTTTGACCCATGGCCGCGGCCACGATATCGCCGAACTTGAGCGCGGTCCCGCTGGGCGAGTCCTCTTTGAACCGGTGATGCCGTTCGATGATTTCCACGTCGGCGCCCGAGGGGACATTGCGGAGTGCCTTGCCGGCAATTTCGGTGAGTTTCATCGTGATGTTCACAGCCAGGCTCATACTCGGCGACCAGACGACCGGAATCGTTTTCGCGGCATCGCGAATCATCTGCCGTTGGGCTTCGCTAAGCCCTGTCGTCGCCATGACGAGGGGAACCTTGTTCTCAACGCACAGTTTGATCGCGGCCTCCGCACCCGCTGGAACCGAGAAATCGATCATCGCCTGGGGATTGCCACACAAATTGGGAGCAAAAACGAGGTTGATCGATCCCACGCCCGCTGCGACGCCCGCATCTTCGCCAATGGCTGGATGCTTGTCGCTTTCGATCGCGGCCACGATATCAATCGCCGGGTCGGCACTGCCGAGAGCAATCAACCGCTTTCCCATGCGGCCGGCAGCACCGTGAATGGCCAAACGTGTTTTGGTAGGAGTCATGGAGCGGCTCGCCAGAGAATAGATTGCGAAATAAGTTGCAGGATGAAACCGATTGTCGCAAAGATTGGCTAGCGCTAAAGGGGGTGTCGCTACTCAACTTAGTGGCACAGACAATCCTGTCTGTGCGAAGTGCGGACTGCTATGCGGGAAAGTTGAGAAGCCGCGGTCCAGCGGTTCTCAAGTCTTTTGAGAAGGGATAGCCCACTTCAGCCGGACAGGATTGTCCGGCCTACTTAGGAGAGTGCAGCCTAGCCATACAGCTTGATGGCCCGGACAATATCGGGCAGCTCGTTCGGCACAGCGAACGCCCGATTGGCGAACGATGCTCGCTTAACGCCGCGGCTACCCAAGACCTGGTTGAACTGCTCTTGGTCGGTCGTGTGATACGCGACCGTCGCCGTCGGATCTTTGAGCTGATGACCGGTCAGGATGCAGACTACCCGATCACTCGGGGCGATCACGCCTTGGTCTCGCAGCAAACGCGCTCCAGCGACGCTTGCGGCACTGGCCGGTTCGCACCCGAGGCCCCCTGCCCCGACTTTCGCCTTGGCATCGAGCATCTCTTGATCGCTCACCTGGCGGACGACGCCGTCGCAGAACTCGAGCGCTCGCAGGCACTTGGTCAAATTGACGGGACGATTGATCTCGATCGCGCTGGCGATGGTTGACGCCTTGCGATGTTCGCGATCGAGCTTGTCGTAGTACTTGGTGACGGCGTCGAGGTTCGCTTTACCCTTTTCCCAGCGAAGGGCGCCTTGGTCGTAAAGCTGGTAGAGCGTATCGGCGCCGCCCGCATTGATCACGGCCAATCGCGGTACGCGGTCGATGAGGCCAAGCTTCTTCAGTTCCATGAACGCCTTGCCGAACGCGCTGGAGTTCCCCAGGTTTCCGCCCGGCACCACAATCCAATCGGGGATTTCCCAACGGAGCGCTTCCAAGACGCGGAACATCACCGACTTTTGCCCTTCCAGCCGGAAGGGATTCACGCTGTTGACCAGGTAGATGCCTAGTTCCTTCGAGACTTGCTGGACGCGCGACATCGCATCGTCGAAGTCACCCGCAATTTGAATCGTGAGCGCGCCGTAATCGAGGGCCTGCGACAGCTTCCCGTACGAGATCTTTCCTGAACCGATAAAGATGATCGCCCGCATCAAGCGCGTTACCGAGCAGTACAGCGCGAGCGATGCGCTGGTGTTACCAGTCGAGGCGCACGCGGCGCGCGTGGCGCCTGTGGCCCGGGCGTGGGTAAATGCCGCCGACATTCCGTTGTCTTTGAAGCTGCCCGAGGGGTTCATCCCCTCGTACTGCAAATACAAGTTGCCTGCGTTAACACCTACGTAGTCGGCGACCGAATCGGCCTTTTGCAGGAGCGTTTGCCCTTCGCCGATGGTGACGATGTTTTGGTGCGTCGAGAACGGGATTAGCTCCCAGAATCGCCAAATGCCGCTGAAGCGGACCGGATCGTGCCGCTGCGTCCAAAACTGCTCGAAGTCGGCCAGCCGCTTGGGGACGGGCACCTTGTCCCACTCGTACTCGACGTCGAGCAGGCTTTCGCACTTCGGGCAACTCGTGAGCACCTGATCGGCGGCATACGTCGCCCCACACTTGGGGCTGATGCACTTCTGGTAGGTAAAGGGCGTCAGGGACACGGGTTTGAACTTGCAGCTGTGTGATTTGCTGGGCGTAACTTGTTGCGGCGGAAGGAGTTTCGTCCGCAGCGATGGATCGGATTTTAGGGCCGAACCGCCGCACGGACAAGGCGACCTGCCGCGCGACCGCGACATTGTTCGCCAGTTTAGAACACTGTTCGCCAGTTTAGATCGTTTCATCACGGCGTTTAGCCGCGCCGGCCCTCGATGAAAGAAAATCAGGCGAGCGCCGGGCGTATGAGCCGCTTAGAACGGCGCTGGGTATCGATTATCTCGAATGTGACGAGTAATTCGGGATGCCACGAGGCTGGGGCGTGGACGGAACCGCGAATCCTCGTTCAACTACAGCAGACGCACGGCAGTTGTTTCCCCGCGCGAGCAAAGCATCTCGATCAAGGCAGTGGCTCATTATGTCGCGCAGGTTTGTGAACCAACTGGGGGAACGTGAGAACGTCGACGAAATCTATCTGGCCGCCGAGAAACAACTGCGAACCAATCGCAACGGCAATCTCTACATGCAAGTGCGGCTGGCCGACAAAACCGGCTCGATGACGGGCATGTTGTGGAATGCGAATGAAGGCCACTACAACGGCTTTGAAAACGGCGACTACGTTCGCGTCCGCGGCATGGCCCAAGTTTACAACGGTTCGTTGCAAATAATCCTCGCGCAAATCGAGCGCGTCCCGGCCGAACGAATCACGCCCGACGACTTCATCACGCTCGATGAGTCCGACGTCACCCAGTTGCAGGCCCATTTACAGGAATTGTTGGGAACCATCCGGGAGCCTTCGCTACGAGACTTGGCCGATGCCTACTTGGCCGACAGCGAGTTCATGGCCAAGTTCACGGCGGCGCCGGCAGGAGTCAAAAATCACCACGCCTATCGTGGCGGATTGCTTCAGCACGTGGTCAGCTTGATGCGGATGTGCCGGTTGACCGCTTCGCACTATCCCGAACTCAATGGCGATTTGCTCCTGATGGGTGCACTACTGCACGACTCAGGCAAAGTCGACGAGCTCACCTACGAGCGCGACTTGGGCTACAGCGACGAGGGGCAACTGATCGGCCACGTCGTGCAAGGCGTGGTAACGCTGCAAGAAAAAATTCGTGAAGTAGAGCGCTCAACCGGCGACGATTTTCCCGCCGAGTTGGCGTTGCGGCTCAAGCACATGATCGTTTCGCACCACGGCGAATACGAATTCGGCAGCCCGAAGCTGCCGATGACGCTCGAAGCGGTCGCCTTGCACTATCTGGACGACCTGGACGCCAAGCTCTTTAGCATCGGGCAAATCATCCGCGAAGATCAAAACAGCGACAGTCCTTGGACCCCCTACTTCGCCAGCATGGGGCGCAAGTTCTTCAAGGGGAAATAGCCGTCACTGGGGGCGATGCGACGTGGTGGCATCCTGGCGGTAGAGCGGAAGGTGCCGGTAGTACACTTCCAGCGTCATCGTCGCGAGCGACGTATGGTAGAGCCGGCCTCCCACGGAGGCATGTTCGTCGCCGCCAAAATACCAACTGCCGAATTGGTGCTTCGTTTCGTCGTGTGCCTGCGCTTTGGTCAGGTACGTTTTCATTTCAGCATTCCACTTGGGCCATTCTTTCTGGTCGTTGAGATGCCGCATCACTTGCGTGGCGTAATAGTTGTAGTACATCGATCTCTTGGAAGGCCCCCAGGCCGATAGACGACGCGCCCCGGCGATGAGCGGCGGGTGGTCCTTGTTCCACCCCGTGTACATCCGGCTCAGCAGACCGACGGCCGTCGTCGTTTGCCCTTCCCCTGGCGAGGTGTATCCATAAAGTGCGCCCTGCTGGGCCGACACCCCATCGAGGAACTTGCCTGCCCTGTCAAACACAACATCGGGCACCTCGAGCTGCCCCATCTGTCCGCTTTTGAGAGCCATCAGCTGCCACCCTACCGCCGAGGTATCGCCCGCCTCTTTCGGTGCATAGCGCCATCCGCCGTTCTCCGCCTGGGCGTACACCGTGTGGTTGATCACCAGCTGCGCTGGTTGCCGTAGTGCCGGATCTTGGGTCATCGCATAGGCTTCGCAAATCGCCATGGCCGAGAGCCCGTGCGCGTACATGGTGCCGCCCCCCTGGGCAAGGCTCCCGCGCGTTCCATCCTCGATCCGGATCTGCGAGGTGAGGAAGTGCAGCCCCCGCTCCACCGTCGAGCGGTACTTTCCCTTTCGATGCGTGTGACCAGCCCCTAGAAAAGGGAGCAGAGCCATCGCCGTGGCGCCTGTGCGGCAATCCCTGATGACTCCTGATCCCGAACAGTTGCACTTCGATTGGCGGTTGTCGACTTTATGGTCGAAACTCCAGCTTCCGTCGTCCGCTTGATGATTGGCAAGCCACTTTAGTGCGATCTCGACCGAGCGCTCCGTCGCCACGGTTCCACCGAACTGCTCGAGAAGTTCGGCTTTCTTCTCGCCACTGCGTCCTTGGAGAATGGACCCATCCATACGGCCGGGTTGGAAGCTAGGAAAATCCGAGCGGCCAGGTTCGACAAAGGTCGCCTCCGATTTGGAGCCGAAGAGGCCGCCGATGGCATCGGCCGGGTCGGTGGCGGCTGGAAGCACAGGCAATGCATCGCTCGGAGCCTCGTCTAACTCGCTGCTGGTGGAACCAAGGTCTAGTTGCAGTTCATCCGCATCGCTGAGGAGTAGGTCGTCCGCGCTCGGCACTTCGGATGCGTTGGTCATCACCACGGCGACTGGCTGTACATATTTAGCGCCCGACACCGTCAGCACCGCCAAGACAAGCACTGGCACTGCGTTGATCACGCCGCTCAAACAGAAACTCAACAAGCTGCGTCCAATCGATCGGTACCATCCACCACTGCCTTCCGGCGGATCAAAATCGTCTGGCGGTAGATCGACGTTAGCGCGCTTGCACGATTCCTCCATCGATTGCCGTCGTGGCAATGTTTGCTTGGACGACTCGCTACCTGATTGCACAGCGGAAGAAGGCGCAGGCGACCAAACAGGAGGCGGCAGCAAACCTCGGGTAGACGTTCGAAAAGTAGTCGTCGATCGGAGCGGCGGACCCGGAGGCGTGGGAAGCGCCGGGCGCTTCTCGGCCGCATCGGACGTGCACGACGGCAGCTTGGGTACCGGCGGAGGCAGAATCGGAAAATCGATTACCGCGCTACTGCTTTGAGATCCCTCGACTTCGTTCGTCACGATCGAGTTCCTCGTGAAAAAACAGAACGTCAAAGTGCGAGCGGCGTTTGGCCCTGCTTACTGCTCGCAGAATGGAAGACGTGCCCTTGCCCAGCGACGAGAAACCAGCCATTAGCATAACGGTTTCGACGAGCGGATACACCATCGCTGAGAAAGGCAAGTCGGCGGAAGCAGTTAGGCCGTGCGTTCGAATTCGGCCCGGTAAACGGTGAGTTCGTGCAACCGCATCCGCCGTTCGAAGTGGGTTCGATAGTCCAAATCGTGGGTCGGCGGCAATTCCGGGACCTCGAACGGGCCAGCCAGGCGAGTGTGCTCGGCGAGCGTCACCAGGGCCTCCTGGAAGTACTCTTCAACGTCGGTCCAAAAGTGGAGCCGCCCGCCGACACGGAGCACACGCTCGATTTGCTTCACGAACGAGGGATTCATGATCCGCCGCTTATGGTGCCGCTTCTTCCACCACGGATCGGGAAAATAGACGTGCACGGCATCCGCGTAGCCGTCGCGAACCCGATCGGCGAAGAAGGCTTGCGCGTCGCCGTGGACCATAATCCCGTTAGTCCGATTTTCTTTCGCCAGGCGATGGGCAGCGAACCGCGCGTACTTGGTGGCGATTTCGATGCCCAGGAAGTTCCGCTCCGGCATCGCCCGCGAGGCACTGTTCATGAACAGCCCTTTGCCCGAGCCGACTTCGATTTCCAGCGGAAGTGTTGGATCGGCAAACCAGCTCTTGGGATCGAAAGCGTCAACCGGCCACGATGGCGGCGCGCACGATTCCGCGGGAAGCGGCTGGCCCGGCTTGGGCAACGTCGATGCGTCCACCAGATGACGCGAAACGTCGACGGTGGGATCGATTCGGGGAAGTGCGCGTCGACCCATGAGGGTTCAGATCCAAGAAATGAGAGGGCGAGAATGGCCGCGGTGTCGCTTTCCGCGTTCTGGCGAACGCGGCTATACGGCCACTCTACCCGGTCTTAAAACGGGTCAGCGCCTCGATGGGAATGGGAATGCCTTTGAGGATTCCTTCCACTGCGATCGAATCGTTCACAACGCCTTGAAACCGGCAGACAATCATCCGGCCGCGACGGACTTTCTCGAGTTCGCACATCACGATCAGGCGACTGCCTGGGAGGACGGGATCGCGGAAGCGGACCTCTTCCAGGCCTCCAAATCCAACCATCGCCGCGCCGAGCAGGTCGTACTTCTGCGTGACAAAGCTGCAGAGCTGCGCGACCGATTCGAGCATCACCACGCCCGGCATGAGGGGCATGCCGGGCATGTGGCCGCGTACCCAGAACTCGCGATCGGTGACGTCCTTGTAGCCCACGCAACGATAACGCTGCTGATCGACAAATACGATCGCGGTCAACTGCTCCATCTCGTGCCTTTGAGGATTGATCCTGCGGATCTCCTCAATGTCGGCGACGACGGCGTTGATGTCGTATTCCGACGGGTCGACGATCAGTTGTTTCGCGGACACCTTGGGGCTTCTCTTTCGGTCGTGGCCAGCAGTATACATCAAGGTGGGAAAGGGAACCGTGACCGCTCTTAAGGGACGTTGCGGCGGCCCTCCAAAGGATGGGACCGCGCGCGTGTCCACCGGTATGGGAACCGTTAGGTCTTAACCTTCCAGCGCTTGATCCGCCGGGCCTTGGCATTGGCGGGGCGGCGGCCGTGGTTGGCCTTTTTGAGAGTACGGTGGGGCTTGGCCATCGGGAAGATCTTTCCTGCAAATCCTTGGTGAAAGCGCTCGCTGAAAACGCTGGGCACAACTACGCGCCGAATCCTCGAAGGTATCAACTTGGCGACGGCCTGAAAAGCCGTATGTCGTCACTTCTAGCTCGCCAAAACGCCGCGCAGATGGGCGACAAACAGCCCCACAGAGGGGTGTTTTGTGGGGGATTGGGTGATTTGCGTCAAGATTTGCGTTTCAACCGGGTTTTATTGGTTTTGCCGAAGTTGCAACCGATTCAATCACTACGGCACGTTGAATCGGCGTGCACGGATTAATCGGTGTAGCCCGGGGAAAGGGACTTCTCCCACTACTGCCGAACAAAAAGGCGCGACAGCCAAGGATAAACGAAATGAAAATCAATTCCTTTACAGCGGCGTTGGCGGCGACCCTGGTCGTCGCAGCCCAGTGTTTTGGGCAAGGGCCCTCCTACTACGGAGCCGGGCCCGGCGCCATGGCCCCAGGAATGGGACCCGGTCAAATGGGGCCAGGCCAAATGGGACCTGGCGGCGTTCCTCCCGGATACGACGTGCCCGCGAACTATGCCGGTCCAGTTGCTGGTTACGGTGTTCCAGCCGGTTACGGTCCTGCTGGCGGGCAACCCGGTTATGGGCCTCAGGGATACGCCCCTCAGGGTTACGGCCCACAAGGATATGGTCCTCAAGGCGGCCCCCAACCCTACGGACCTCCCGGCTACGGAGTCGCCCCAGCTGGTTACGCCGGCGGCGGACCCGAAGGTGCTCCGCCCGCTGAATTCGCTCCGCAATCGCCTAGCGAATACTGCGGCGAAGGCGCTTGCGATTGCGACTTGTGCGCCTGCCAACGTTGCCCGCACTGGTACATTGCGGTCGATGCTTTGTGGTTGCGGATTCGCGAAAATAACTCGACCGTGATGGCGGTCGACCAAAACCTTCCGACCAACGACCCAAACTATGCCGTTCTTACCACGGGCAACACGAACTCCGGATTTGTCGCTGGACCGCGGATCACCATCGGTTACCCGATGGGATGCTACGGAGCCGGTGAACTGACCTACTGGGGATTGCACCACTTCTCCAAAGGCGCGTTCGTGCGAGGCAACAACAACCTGAGCTTGCCGCCGGATCTGGGGCCTGCGACCGACGGGTTCTTCGATGCCGACTACATCGATATCTCGCGCGTTACCGAACTGCACAACGCGGAAGCGAACTACTTCGCTCCCGAGACCTGTGCCGGTTTCTCGTGGCTGTTCGGTGTCCGCTACTTCAACCTGCAAGATCGCATCGGCATGCTCGCCATCGACCCAGACAACGTCAATCCGATCAGCACGCTGCAATGGAAGACCGAGACCAACATGATTGGTCCTCAACTCGGCTTGCGGCTGCGTCGCAATGTCCTGTGCAATTGGCGCCTCGAAGGCTTGGCCAAGGCCGGCCTGATGGGCGTCTCGTCGTGGCAACGCACCACCCTTGACGACGCCGGTGTGATCACCAGCTCGTTCAACCGCACCGGTAACATCGGTACGATCTGCGAAGGCCAGCTCAACGCGGTCCGCTGGATCACCGACAACTGGGGTCTGCGGCTCGGTTACGATGTTTTCTATCTGGCCGGTGTTGCCACCGCTCGCAAGCAAGTTGACTTCAACTTCGCTCCCGGCCCGCAACAACGCGTCGGTCACGCCGACATGTTCCTGTACGGTTATCATGTCGGCACCGAACTCCGCTGGTAGTCCCCATCCGCAGCGGAATCGCGCCTAAAACAAACGCGGGCGTCTCGATTTCGAGACGCCCGCGTCATTTCTTGCTCGTACTAACGCTCGGTACTTAGCGCTCGGTGCCTAGCCGAGGTGGTATCCACTGAACAATCCGCCCGGCTTTTGGCGGGTGGCTTCCAGGTTGATCGCCAGCGTCGCAAAGATGGCGTCGTTTGCGGCTTGGACGTTCGTCAGCTTGCCTTGGAGATTGACCATCCCGTACCAGCGAGTGATCGCTCCGTTGGCCGGACGGCCGTCTTGTCCTTGGGTCGTGAAGAACTCGATGCGGCGATCGACACCCGCAGCGAGGCGAGGCGCCGTGGAGTAGTCGTCGATGAAGCGAGCTTGCACCCGCGTGCCGGCATGCGCCGCCTGGCCGGTGCCCGGTCCGGGGAACGGTTGGAAGCGGAAGGTCGGCGTGGTCCAGTAGTTGGGAGTCGCCGCAGGATTGACGGGTTGTGAGTACACTTCGACCACACCGCCAGGCTGATTGGCCAGGCTGGCGTTTCCGGCTCGCGAGGTGAGCGGATTGGCCGAGTTGCCTTGTTGCATGCTGACGATGATCGTCACGCGATTGTCGACCAACGCGGGATCGATCGTTTGTGCACAGGGCGCCAAGTAAGCCGTCGTGACGAACGCACCGCTGCGGTAGCCTTGCAATGCGGTGAAGACTCCCACGGTCCCGATCGCGTTGGCCGCGTTGACCGCTCCCAGGATCTTGACGCGAGAGCCGCCAGGCGTGCCCGAGACAAGCCCGTTGCCCGAGGCCACCAGGATCTCGTCACGCTTGCCGCCGACCGGGTCGGTGGCATTGTTGACCACGTTGCCCGCAGCGACCCACACGCCGCCTTTGAAGCTGGCCGGGAAGACGTTGAGGAACGTGAACGACGGAGTCGTGCTAACGGGATTGAGAAGGTCGCCGGTGCCGTAGAAGCCGTGGACGGTCGAACCGCCACCAGTGGCACCCACAATAATGTCGCCAAAGCCGTCACCGTTGATGTCGCCGACGGCGACGCTCAGCCCTCGGCCGGTCTGGGTGCTGCCCAAGCCATTGAACTGCGTGAGCAACGCACTGCCGATCGTGCCGGCATCGCTGGCCGCGAGCAGGTCGAAAACCTTGACGATGGGGAGCGTGCCAACGCCCGGCGCGGCGACGATTTCGGGGATGCCGTCACCGTTGAGGTCGCCCGTCGCAACGCGAACGCCGCCCTTGAATCCGGGGAACGCGTTGATGCCTCCGGCGGTAACCAGTTCGCCGGTGTCGGCGTCGAAGACGCGGATTTCGCCGTTGGCGTTAACACCTTTTTCCGAGGCCACCGCGATGATCTGGAAGTAGTTGAGCTTCTCGATCTCGGTGAAGTTGACATCGCCAGCATTGGCGAAGGTCCAAGTTCCCGAGGCGCCGGTGAGCGGATCGAAAACGTAGTTGATCAACTTCTTGCCCGTCAAGCCGGCAAAGTTAATGGCCAGGTAATCGAAGGTGGTTTGGCCCGGAGTGGGATCGTTACCCTCGATGTTGATGGTAACGAAGGCCGCCGAGTCAGGCGTGTTCTGGCTAGGCGTGACGAAGAAGTTGTTCGCGCCTTGCGTGCCTGCGAGGCTCACATTCTCGACATCGAAACCACCGACGCCGTCGTTGAACACAATGCCGGCAAACGTTCGACCGGCCGGGCCGGGGAATTGGTTCACGGTGTTGGTGCACACGTCGACCGTGAAGCTCGAGTTGAGGATCGAGTGGTCGGTCACGTCGTACCAGTAGGGCTCGGTCAGGGCGGAATCATCGGCGAAGACGCTGTCGACGCCGATGCCGGCGATGATCTCGGCTTGCGATTGGAGGTTGTTCAAGTTACCGAAGCCGCCGATGGCATACACATCTTCTACGTTCTCGGTGGCGAGGTCGAACGACGTACCGAAGTAGAACGAATCATCGCCATCCACACCGCCATCGAGTGTGATCCGCGGCGAAGCACCTGGGGCCAGGTTCACGACGCCGAAGATATCGTTGTTGCTGCCGCCAACCAGCGTTTCGAAATCGCGGAAGTCGAGGATTTCCGTTTCGCCATCGAACTTGAATTGGCTATCGCGATCGTTGCTGGGAACGGTGTTGTCGTCGATCACCTTGAAGCGACCGATGTTGGCCGTCTCGTTGCGGATGATGTCGCCGTTGTTGTCGTTGGTCCAGATGCTGTTGATGTTGCGGAACTCATCCGAGAGACCGCTAGTGACGATGCCCGTATTCCCACCGCCCCCGACATTGTCGAGTCGGCCGTTGTATCCGTCGGTCAAACCAAGCCCGGTCACAAGGACGAGCGTCGGCACTTGGTTGTTGATATTGACCAGGTCAAGACCGCCGGCACCGTCGATCCAGCCCGATTGGATGTCGCCGGCTTGGAAGAACTCGAACGTGTCGTTCCCCACACCGCCGCGGAGGTTTTCGACGTTCGTGTAACCTCGCACCGCACACGGCTCGGTGTTAAGGATCTTGGTGCCGCTAGGTTGGACACCGTAGGGAGGTGTTCCACCGTTGGTGGTGTACACGTCACCTGTGTTGAGGCCAATCACATCGAACGCCACGCCAGCAACTTCTTGCACTTCGAGCAGGTCGACACCGCCTAGGCCGTTGACTCCGCCACCAAGTCGCGCCCCGTTGGCGATGATGAAGCTGTCGTTTCCGGTGCCGCCATTGAGGTTCTCGACGTTGATGAACGAAGCGACGATGTTGGCCGGCGTGCCGGCACTGGTGCCGACTGTACCCGAGTTCGTCCCGTTCACGGCAAAGCGTGCGCCTGCGGCCTTCTGAACGTTGAGCACGTCGCAAGGCGGACCGATTTCGGCGCCACCGTCGATTTGTACGGTCACCACGCCGTTTTGCGTGATGTTGAACGTGTCGTTGCCGTTGCCGCCTTGCATCGTTCCAACAGTGCCGTCGTTATTAAACGTGTCATTGCCGTTGTTGCCGATCAGGTTGGCCATCCGCGCGCCGGTCGCGACGTTGAAAATGTCGTTGAAGGCCGTTCCCGACAGCGTTTCGATGTCGCGGAAGTTGGTGAACGACGTTACAGGCAAACTCAAACTGCCGGAGTCAGTGCCCGTGACATTGAACGTCGCTGCGACCGACAGATTGGCATTGATGCGGTCGCCAATGGCCGGTGGAGCGAACGTCGGGCCATTGCCATCGATACCAATCGTCCCGCTCAATCGCGAGTTGTCCGCGATGTTGAAGGTGTCGGCAGCCGATCCGCCGAAGATGTTCTCGATGCTGTTGGCGCCGTTAGGGCCGAGCGTCGGGTCCGAAGCGGTGAACTGAGCCACCGTGGCGGGGTCAGTGTTGAGGACGCCGATGACGTCCGCAATGTTGACTCCCTTGATGTTGACGGTTAGCGAAGTCGTGTACGCCGACAGGTCGAGCGTATCTTCCGGGTCACCCACACCCCCTTGGCCATCGATGAAGCCGCTCAACGTCGCTTGATCGGAGAAGATGAACAAGTCGATCGCGGCCGTAGTTCCGATCAACGCTTCGATCGTCGCGAAGTTCGTGACGGCATCGACAGGATTGGTGTAGTTACCGGCGTTCTGCAGAATGCCAGTGGCACCGACGCGGAAAGTGGCGCCGCCGATCACAGTGAGGCGGTCATTTCCAGCATCACCGTTGATGCCTCCATCGATGCGTCCAGCGACCAGGATGCGGTCGTTTTCGTCGCCCATAGAGATGTTGCCATTGACGATACCAGTCGCCGTGATCGCGATATCGTCGGCACCACCTAACGTGCTCATGTTGCCGGTAACCGTACCGTCGATCTGAATCGAGTCGTTGATCAGGATCGCGCTGTTGACCGAAGCGCCCGTGATGTTGCGCACTGTCGCGCCGGCCCACACTTCAACGCGGTTGAACGGCACAGGCAGGTTGCCGGCATCGTTGTTGGCCGCGTCGCCGGTTTGGATGTCACGCGCCGAGCCCGACTCGACTCGTAGCGTGTCGTTGCCATTGCCCATGCGGACATCCTGTTCGGTCCCTCGGAGGACCAGGATGTCGTTCTCGTCGCCCGAATCGATCAGTCCCTGTACTACACCGCCGACCTGAACGATGATCGTGTCGGCGCCGTTTCCGGTCGTGATCGTACCAGTAACCGTTCCGAAGACGGTCACGATGTTGTTGCCGTTTCCGCCGTCGATGTTGTGGACTTGGGCTCCTGCGGAAACCAGGATGTTGTCGATGTCGGCGGCACCATTGATGTCGAGCGTCGGTTGAGCTGCGGTGTAGGTCGCGTCGACGGTGATTTGATCTTGCAACGTCCCGCCGTTGAGGATCACTTGCGTGATTCCGGCAGCAGCGACGCTCGTGTTCTCGAACGTATCGCCGGTCAGCGTGATATTCCCGGCGGCGAATCCGATGTGGACGTTGGTGTTGTTGAGGTTGGGCAGGTTGAACGTGAGGACACCCGCGATGTTGGTCATCGCGACCGGCGTCAGGCCCACGTAGTTAATCTTGGTGACGCCGCCGACTTGGATATTGCCGTCGAAGTCTCCTGCGTAGGTTTGAGTCGACGCGTAGTTCGACGTGATGTTCGAGGCACCGCCGCCGTTGAAGGCGAGCGAGTCGTTGCCGCCCGAGCCGCCGTCGTAGTCGACGATGTTCGCCACCGCGCCGCCGGAGTAGTCGACGGTCAGAAGGTCGTCACCGCCATCGCCGACGAAGCGAATTCCACCAACGAACGCAGCCGCGCCGATCGAGATCGTGCGACCGTCGGCCGAAAGAGTCCAGGGCGGGGCTGGGGCTGCTGCGAATCCTTGAAACTCGTCGCTGACTTCGATGTTTCCGCCGTTGATGCGAACTCGGAAACGGTTGTTCACACCGGCCGCATCGGTGACGACAAGGTTGCCGCCGCCGTCGATTACGGCCGTCATCGTGCCCGAAGCGATAACGCTTTCAACATTGATGTAGCCGTCCGTGAAGAGGGTCAGGCCACTCGTGTTGAGCACGTTAGGAATGTTGCCGCTCGTGGGGCCGGTCGGATTGACGTTCGTGGGGCCTTTGAGTCGGATATCGATCGTATCGGTTCCGGCTGCGCCGTCGATGCCGCCTTCCAGCTCACCAGCCGCCCCGAACGTGAATGTGTTGCCGGACGATCCCCCTTGCAGATTCGCAATGTTGGCGAACAGCGCAACGCCCGTCGAAGTACCTTGATTCGTGCCTGTGATGTTGAACGCCGCATTCGTAGTCTGGTTTTCGAGAACGTCGCGGTCGGTGACGAAACCCGTGTCTTGAATATTCGCAGCCGTGCCACCGTTGAGGATGGTGTAGCGGTCGTTGTTCGTTTCCAGATCCAGGAGCCCGGTCAACGCACCCGCGACGTTCGCCGTATCCGCACCGGCACGGCCCAAGATGGAGCCCTTGATATCGCCGCCGACGTTAATGTTGAACGTGTCGGCTCCGCCTGCACCGATGAGCGACGTGACACCCGCGAAAGTCCCGTTGGGTCCGAACGTGCCGCCGCCATCCGCGTTCACATTGAACGTGGTACCGGCATTTTGGTTGACCGTGAGGGCGTTTATTTCGGTCGTGAGACCCAGGTTCGCAGCGATGGCTGTGCCACCCGGCAAGGCGCCGCCACCTGCAGCCGCCGTCACTTGGACCGTGTCGTTGCCGTCACCCAGATTGAACGTGACCGAGTTCAGCACCAGGTTGGCGTTGGCCGTGTTCGTGTTTGATTGAAACACACCGTTGACGTAGTAGTCGAAGGCGTCGACGCTGAGGAATTGCCATTGAACGCCGCCACCGACGAACGAGCCCGTCATGGTGGTGTTGTCGCCCGCTTGATCGCTGACGGTAGCGTCCCACACATTGCCGGCGCCGTTGATGTCGAGACGCGCGGCCATCACGCGGCGAGCTTCCAAGCCTTCGACGAACAACTTGCGCGCCTTCGTTTGTTGTCGGCGACGAACTTCCGGTGAACGAGATTTGCTTTTAGACGAGCGAGAACCAAAGAGCGAAAACATGTTGCGGGTATCCTCAACGTACGAGAGGGGATCGGCCGTCGGCCGGACCGAAAGGTGCGAACTTGGGGGAATGAAAGCGAATGAGACAATTGAAACGATTGCGACCGATGAATCGGTGTTGGTCTCTACTCGCAGACCCCACGAAAGTCGTGTGAGAAATTGCCATGTCAAAGCAGGCAATTTGAGAATGCTAGCGAAACCAGGGGTCTATTCTGGTTAGCCTTGTGGAAGCCCGCAAGATTTTCGCAATCGATTTATTCGTTAAATTGCGAGTTTATGAAAGCGCGCACTGCCGCCCCAGCTTTGCGAAGGAGGTGTGCCACCTAAGAGGGGTTTGGTGGCCTACGTCGAGAGCGTTCCCTTGGTGCTGGGAACGCCAGAAAACCGTGGATCGGCCTCTATGGCCATGCGAAAAGTCCGCGCCAGCGATTTGAAGATGGCCTCGCTCACATGGTGAGTATTTCGCCCGTACTGTAATAAAACATGCAAATTGCACAGGCAATTTGCGGCCACGGCCTGCCAGAAGTCCTCCACCAGCTCACTATCAAAGTCGCCAATCTTGTGCGACGGCATGGGGGCGTTGAACACCAGGAAATACCGCCCCGACAGGTCCACCGCCGTGGTTACCAGCGTTTCTTCCATCGGAAGCGTGAAGTGCCCATAGCGGCGAATTCCGGCCTTGTCCCCAAGAGCGAGCTTGACCGCCTGGCCCAGGCAAATGCCCGTGTCTTCGACCGTGTGATGGGCGTCGACGTGCAAATCGCCATTGGCTTTCACCGTCAAATCGATCAGCGAATGCCGCGAGAACAATTCGAGCATGTGATCGAAAAAGCCCACGCCCGTTTTGATCGACGATTTGCCGGTTCCGTCGAGATTGATCTCGAGGTCGATCTGCGTTTCGTTCGTTTTGCGGCTGATGGTCGACGTGCGTGGCATGGCGAAATCGTACGGTAAAGTTTTTCGATCAGTGGGCTTATGGCGATTAGAGCTACTTGACCAGTTCTTTCAGGATCGTCAGGCAGGCGTCGGTCTGGGCATCATCGCCGACGCTGATCCGCAGCCCCGTTCTCCAACCGGCATACGCCATGTATCGGACCAAGATCCGTTGGGCTTTGAGCCCTTCGTACAGCGTTTTCGCATCGTGGCGGGGATGCTCGCACCAGATGAAGTTCGATTGCGATGGGATTGTCGTGAAGCCAAGGGCCTGCAGCCCCATGTCCAATCGCGCGCGGGTAGCAAGCACCCGGCGACGATTTTCCGAAACCCACGCTTGATCGAGGATGGCGGCTGTCGCTCCCGCGATCGAGAGCGTGTCGCAGTTGTAGGAGTCTTTGACTTTGTTCAGTTGATCGATAATTTGCGGCTGCGCGATCGCAAAACCAAAACGCAATCCGGCGAGCGCGTACGATTTGCTGAGCGTCCGCGTAACAATGATCTTCTCGCTTTGCTTCACCAGGTCGACGCAGTTGAACGCGGCGAAATCGGCGTACGCTTCGTCGACGACCACCGGGCATGGCAGCCGATCGGCGAGTTCAAGAATCTGCTCGCGCGAGACCATCGTTCCCGTGGGGCTGTTGGGATTCGGCAGATAAGCGAGTTTGAGGCCCGGCTTCGCGGCGAAAAATTCCTTGCTCAGCCGCCAATCTTCGGCGAACGGGACTTCTTCCCAGCTGGCTCCCTGCAATTGGGCCAGCGTCCGATACAGGATGTAGCTGGGGTGCGGAAGCCGCAGCAACTCTCCCTGCCCCACAAAGCAGCGCGTGAGGATGGTGAGCAAATCGTCACTGCCGTTGCCCGCCAGAACCCACTCTTTCCCGGGCAATTGGAACACGTCGGCCGCGGCAATGCGGAATGCATTCGCCATTGGATCGGGATACTTCAGCAGCCCCTGGTGGAGCGATTGCTCGATCGCCGTGACTACCTTCGGCGAACATGGGTACGGATTTTCGTTGGTGTTCAGCTTGATGAACTTGCCGGCCTGCGGCTGTTCGCCTGGGACATATCCGGCCATCGCGGCGATTTCAGGACGAACCAACGCACTCATGGGAAGTCAGTTTGGTCTTATCGTGATTTGAAAATGGGTGGCACTGGCGTCCCTCAAGACGCCAGTGAGAATCTCAAATTGTTCAGCTATTGCTTCCGGGTCCGCACGTCGACGCTTTCACGATGCGCCGTTAGCCCCTCTTTATCGGCCAATCGCTGCACGTGAACCTGATCTAGTTCCAAAGCGGATTTCGAATACGAAATCACACTTCCCGAGCGCAAGAACGAATTAGCCGACAGGCCGCTCGCCCACCGGGCAGTTCCGCTCGTCGGCAAAACGTGCGATGGACCAGCGACATAATCTCCAAGCGCCACGGGTGAATAAGGCCCTAGAAACGCCGCACCTGCGTAAGGAATATCTTGCACTAACCGCTCGGCCAATGCCTGTTCGGTTGCAATATGCAAATGCTCGGGTGCCAGCAGGTTCGCTGCTTCACAAGCAGTCTTCTCATTGTCGACGAGGATCATGCACCCAAAGTCGCGCAGGCTTTGCAGCGTCAACTCGCTTCGCGAGAGTTTAGCAGCTTGAGTTTCTAATTCGCTCCGAACAGCATTAAGACACGATTGGCTCCAAGTGACCAGCACACTCGCGCCTGGCGCGTGTTCGGCCTGCGCCAACATATCGGCGGCGATGAAGCGAGCAGGCGACGAGTCGTCGGCGACGACGACTACTTCACTTGGACCCGCAAGTGAATCGATATCGACTTCCCCGTAGACATGCTTTTTGGCCAACGTGACGAACAGATTTCCAGGCCCGACAATCTTGTCGACCTTCGGCACGCCTTCGACACCGTACGCCAATGCGGCGACGGCCTGCGCGCCCCCCATGCGATAGACTTCGCGGACGCCGATTTCCGCGCATACGGCCAACATATCGGGATTGTTGGCTCCGAACGGCGTGGGCGGCGCGACCACCACGATGTCTTTGACACCCGCCGCCATCGCAGGAACGGCGGTCATGAGAACCGTCGACGGATAGGCCGCAGCGCCGCCCGGCACACAGCAGCCCACTCGCGCGAGTGGTACATAACGCTGTTGCAGAACTACGCCGTGCGGGCGACGGACTTCCACGTCGCGATGCAAGATCGCGTTTTGAAATTCCAAGATCTGGTTGCGAATATGCCGCACCGTTTTGAGAAATTCAGGATCGGTCTTTTTGTGGGCGGCGGCGATTTCGTCGGGCGAAACTCGCAGCGTTTCGGGCGTCAATTCAGCGCGGTCAAGCTTTTTTGAATAATCGAGCAGCGCAGCAACGCCTTGGTCCCGCACCTCGCGGCAGATTCGCTCAACCACTTGGGTCGGCGAGAGCGGTTCGCCGAAGACTTCGATCGTGCGACGGCGGCCGGCCTCGCTCACTACTTCGCCGCGCGGGCTCAAACGTTCTCGCAGGGGAGCTAAAACCGAGGGGAGGTCGCGGCCTCGCGCGTCGATCGACTGGATGGTAAAGGGGGGCGACATGCTGCTAAGGGACTTTGACCCGAGTGGGCCACTGGGTGGAAGGTTTGCGAACAAGGTAAACTGCCATTGTCGTTTGTGTTGCCCTTTTCGCAAAGGCCGCAAAACCGACATCAACGCAACAAAAGCCCCGAATAGCGCGGCTTTTCAGGCCGCCACTCTTCTGACACACGAGACCCGCCATGAGTTCGCCCTCCACTGTCGACCTCCGCAGCGACACCGTCACCAAGCCGACCCCGGAAATGCGGGCCTTCATTGCCGCCGCCCCGGTTGGCGACGACGTCATCGACAAGGACCCCACGATCGAGGCCCTCCAAGACCTGACGGCCGAATTGCTGGGCAAAGAAGCGGCCATCTATATGCCGTCCGGGACGATGACGAATCAGATCGCCGTCCGCATCCACTGCAAACCTGGAGATGAATTTCTCTGCGAGACCGAATGCCACATCTATCACTACGAACAAGGGGCTTACGCCCAACTCAGCGGTGTAGCGACCAAAACGATCACTGGGGTCGACGGGATTCTTCACGTCGATCAGTTCGATGGCACGATCCGGCCCAACAACGAGCACAGCGTTCGCACGAGGTTGGTTTGCCTTGAAAACACCCACAACCGCGCCTCGGGTCGCGTGCAGCCGTACGAAAACGTCGAAGCAATTTGCCGCTGGGCCGCTGACAACGGCCTGCGCCGCCACTTAGATGGAGCTCGGCTGTTCAACGCCGTCGCAGCCACAGGTATCGAAGCGAAAAAGTGGTCGCAACACTTCGACACCGTCAGCGTCTGTTTCAGCAAGGGCTTGGGAGCACCGGTTGGTTCGTGCCTGGCTGGCCCCAAAGAGATGATTCGCGAGGCCCGCCGGCATCGCAAATTGTTCGGCGGCGCCATGCGACAAGCAGGAATTATCGCGGCCGGAGCGCTGTATGGTTTGCAACACCATCGCGAGCGCCTCGTCGAAGATCACCAAAACGCGAAGCTCATCGAACAGGCGGTCCGCGATTCGCAGGGACTCACGCTGGCCGTGAGTTCCATCGACAGCAACATTGTGATCTGCAACGTCGATCCGCAGTTTGGCACGGCAGCCCAACTAGCGGGTGCGCTGGAGGCCCAAGGTATCTTGGCGATTGCCATCGCCAAACAGCGCGTGCGATTTGTCACACATCTCGATGTCGATCGCGCCGGCTGCACTCGCGCGGCCGAAGTGCTGGTCGCTACCATGAAAAAGATGCGCGCTGGAGAGCTCAAAGGGATGAGCGCCGCGACCTACTAACGGTTCAAATGAGTGATCGCAGTGCGCCATTTGTTTGAAATCGCGCCTCAGCTTCTGTAGACTCACACCGGGCGGTCGCGGCCAGCGGCCTCCTTTCTGGAGTCGATCGTTTTGGCGGGAGCGATGGGATGGCTCGGTGCTACGGCTGCGTAGTTTGTCTTTTCTTGACGGTCGCTAGTTTCGCTACCTCGCCGCTCACCGCGGACGAACCCACTTCAGGCGAATTGTCCGAAGAACTCCTCGCCAAAGCGCGCGAATTGGTGAAGAGCTGGGACGGCCCGGCCCCGCGGCTCGAGTTCTCTGAAAAATGGCGGGTTTCACTACCGATTCGCGAATTCGCCCCCGTCGTATGGGCTGCTGAAAGTGACCGGCTGGCCGTTTTGACGACTGACAAGGAAGTGTTGGTGCTCGATGCCAACGACGGTCACGAGTTGGCTCGCTTTAAAGGAAAGGTTGAGGATCGTTCGGACGCGGGGGACGCCAAAGGCCTTCCCCAGGCCATGGCGATCACGCCTGATGGAATGCATGTGGCGATTGGTTGCACCGATGGCGTTGTCGTTTGGAATTGGGGCGAAGACAAAATTGAATTCGTCCATGGTTTTCCCAAAAACGGTGTGGTGGGCGTGCAAATCTCGGGGAACGGAAAGCAGATCCTGTTCGCCGATCGACGCAAGCTGTTTGGCTATTTCCCCTTGTTTGGGGGCGCGGGATTCGCCAACGGTTTCGTTACGCCTCTCGACACCCATCTCAGCGAATTGGCCATTGATTACGACGGTCGGCGGGTCATAGGGCGTTCCAGCCGGCCTCGCACGGTTTTCGAAGCTATTTTCGACGACAATCCTTCTCCCAATGAATTTCCGTGGGCACCGGCTATTGGATTTGAGGGAACTATCAGCGTCGCCGCAGGAAACAAAATGCGCGCCACCGGCGATCGTGAAGGACGCATCGCCGTTTTTGAGGCCCCGCTGAATACGAAAGGGGTGCCGAGGCTCACCGATCACACCACGGCCCCATTCGACCACCTGCATCGGGTGTATATCACGCCAGATGACCAATGGGCTATGGCCACTAGCTCTGGCGGCGACGTTGCCGTGCGACATACCGAAGGGAAAAAGGCCCTTTGGGTGGGCGTGATTCCCGACGTGCGAATTCGGGCCGTGCAGGCGGATTTTGGAGCCTTAGTCGCGACGAGTCGAAGTCCCGGCGAACTGATTCGCTTTGACATGAAACCTCTGGCCCCTCATCCGGCCCACGAAATTGATGTGTGGATTGCGGACGTGGTGAGCCGAAAAGCGTTTGACGAAATCGACGCAGTGTTCGCTGTGCTGGCCGACGATCCCGGGGCGTTTCGTTCCATTCCGCACGAGTCAAAATTTTCGGCACTAGAGCGAGGCTTCATGTCGTTGCCTGTCCGCGCGGACGATCGGCAACCTTTCGAATTGGCCCGGGACGAGTGGCTGGCTACACGTTCGCACCGTCCCGGCGCCGCATACGCATTGGCGATGAAGAGGGTCGGCGACGCCTGGGAGGCTCGTGGCTCTGGATTGGCCTCTAGCGTTACGCCCCAAGGCTTCGAGGAGTTTCGTAAGCAACTAATGAGCGCCAACGATGTGCTCGAACCATTTTTCAACGGCGACAAGCCTCCGCCATTCGATATGTACGGCCCATGGTTCGTGATGGGGACGGGGGCTTCCTGGTCTCCGCCGGTGATGCGTTTGCAGATCAAGCGGTTCCTCGAACGAATCGATCGATGGCACCCTTCCTGTGACAATGTCGCAACGATGTTGTTGCCTCGATGGCATGGCGAGCCAGACGATCCTCATAAGTTCGCGATGGCTCTGGAAGCGAAGTTGGGAGGTGAAGCCGGTAAGGCCGCTTACGCGCGAGTCGCCCTCGGGCTGGTGAATTACCACGGTCGCGACGTGTGGGTGCAAAATCGCCGTCAACCGGGCGACCAAACTCCCACGCTCGGGTTCGACCTTCCCAAAACGAAGGCCGGCTTGCTGCACATTTTGGAAAAAGAAACAGCGTACGTAGGACCGTCGTTTCTCAAACAGGTGTTGAGCGTGGCTCAGGGGGACTATGACGACGAGCTCACGAGCGCCGTGCTCCGCCGCAAGGAGCGAAGACTGCGAGGTGAGCAATGATGGGCCCAACCGCTTGCTTGGTAAAGTTCTTGCCCAGGCGAAATCGCTTTAGCGGCACGGTCGGAGTCGATGGTTTTCGGAGCGACGTCATGACTCGTTGGTTCAGATGCGTTGCTGTCGTTTCCCTCGTGTGGATGGCGGTCTGCGTCTCCCCTTCTAGGTCGATGGCGGACGAATCTGCTTCGGGCGAATTGTCCGAAGAGCTCCTCGCCAAGGCGCGTGAACTGATAAAGGGCTGGAACCGCCCTGCCCCGCGCATCGCGTTCTCGGAAAAGTGGCGCGTCGCGCTGCCGATTCGCGAATTCGCTCCCGTGGCTTGGGCATCCGAAAGCGACCGTTTGGCCGTCCTCTCGCGCGAGGCGGAAGTGCTGGTGTTCGATGCGAGTAGCGGTCGCGAACTGGCCCGCTTCAAGGGAAAGGCCGAGGATCGCTCCGATTGCCCTGAGGCCAAAGGATTGCCGCGCTGCATCGCCATGTCGCCCGACGGAAAGCATGTCGCGATCGGCTGCACCGACGGCGTGCTGGTTTGGAATTGGCAGGCAAACAAAGTCGAGTTTGTGCATAGCGCCGCCACGGGAGGCGTCACGGAAGTCCGCATCTCGGGAAACGGCAAGCAGATTGTCTTTGCGGACCGGCGAAAAGGGATTGGCTACTATCCTTTGTTGGGAGGCAACGGCGCGCAGTCGAACGTAACCACTCCGCTAGGCAATCATGCGACCGACCTGGCCATCAATCACGATGGCACGCGTTATCTGGCGCGCCTCAGCCGAACGGAGCCGTTCACGGAGATGATTTCGGTCGAACCAGGCAAGCTCTTTGGACGGCCCGGCGCGTTCGCTGCCAATCTTTCCGATCCTATCTGCGCGGCTGCGGGACAGACGCTTCGCGTCCTTGGAAACTCCAAGGGAGGGCTAACCGTGTTCGAATCGCCGGACAAGGTCGACGGTCCGAACTCGCCCATTTCGTATGTTGTGGTCCCGTTCGATCATGTCCATCGCGTCTATATTTCGCGTGATGAATCGCTCGCGATGGCCACCACCTCGGGGGGCGACGTGGCGGCGCGGCCTGCCGATACAAGCCACGCGTTCTGGGTGGGCAGCATTCCCAGCGTGCGCATTCGGGACGTTCGATCGGACTTTCGAGCTTTGGCCGCTGTTACGGCATCCGGTGAGCTGGTCCGCTTCGATGTTCAACCCATGGCATCCCATCCTGCACGAGAAATGGAAATCTGGGCTCACGAAGCCATCAAACGCAAAGCCTACGACGAGATCGACGCGGTCTTCGCCGTTGCCGCCAAGGAGGGGAGGTTTGCGTTCGACCAGTCCATGACGAAGTTCGCCAGGCTCGCCGAGGAGTTTGATCGAGTGCCGATTCGAACTGAGGGCCGGGCCGCCTTTCTTGAGGCGCAAAAGGAATGGCTCGCGACTCACTCGCATCGCGTTGGTGCGGCTTACGTGGGGGCGATGGCGAATGTTCAACTAGCGTGGCAGGCGCGTGGGACCGGGTTCGCCTTCACCGTCGCTGAGGAAGGCGCTGAGAAGTTTCGAAAACATCTGCTCATTGCTCACGAATTGCTTGATCCATTCTTCAACGGCGATGAGCCGCCGCCCGTCGATCTTTACGATCCCTGGTTCGAGGTCGGCAAGGGCGCCGGCTGGCCTGCCAACGTGATCCGCCATCACATTAGCGAACTTGCACGGCGGGTCGACGGTTGGTATCCCGGCTGCCATACCGCGGCCGAGTTGCTTTTGCCCCGATGGCATGGCGAACCCGACGACTGCCACAAGTTCGCCTGTCTCATTCGTGACCAGGTGGGCGGCGATGCTGGCAAGATGGCCTACGCCCGAATTGCCACCGGACTCTATGGCTACCACGGGAACGACGTGTGGATTCAAGACAATCGCCGGGATTCCACGGAGACTTTAGGTTTCAACTATCCCGAGACACTGGCCGGCCTCAAGTTGGTTTTCGAGAAAGGGCATCCACCACCTCAGTTTATTGAGTGGGTGTGGAAGATCGCGCGCGATCGCGGCGACAACGAGTTGGTAGCCGCCATCATGGGTTGCCGGGAACGCATTCTGCGAGGTGAGCAATGATTCGCAATTTCAAGTACAGCCCATGCCGCGGGCATCATTTCGCGTTTTGTGTTGCACGGCACGTAGTCTGCGCGTTGAGTCTCTGTGCGCTAAGTCTCTGTGCGCTACTTGTCGGATGCGGTCCGTCGCAGCGCGAGCAGCAACAGCAGGAGGTCGCCGAAGCGCTACGGAAGCTCGGACACTCGGAAGAGACGATCGCCGCTGAACTCAAAAAAACAGCCGAAAGCGCTAAGAACAATCCTGGCCCGACGAAAAAAGCAGCCGAAGGCACGCAGAACACCCTTGGTCCAACCCAAAACGCTGCCGCCTTGTCCAGGAGCTCCCGTGCCGCTATGAGGTTCGAGCCTGGATGGCGCGCGAGCACGATCATCCCCGGCCGGGAAAGGATGCCGCCGCAGCAGCTCGCCGATGCGATTCTGAACGGGGAAAATCCGACACCTCAGGACGTCATCGACTTTCTCCAAACCTGTTCTGTGTCTCCACCTGGCCGTGACCTGCTCATGAAGATTGCCGCGCGCGCCGTGGAGATTTGTCCGCCAAACGATTTCAGCCTCGTCTTCATTGCCAATGGCCTGCTCGAATACGGCCAGGAGAATCCAAATCAGGGCGATTCGGCAATGGATGCGACCGTGGGGCTCATTGAAGCGGTTGCCGATGCCGAAGAGAACCGCTACGACGCTGTCTCAGGGGACGCCGTCTATGTCGGGATCGCAGAGAGTCTCATGCACTCCAGGGCCGCAAATATCACGGGCAACGTGCGGCTGAATAGCCGCGGGCAGCCAGACATGAGGAACTACTACTTTTCCGACCGGCAAAATCGGAGCGATCTGCTCCTGGTTCACCTCGATTACGAGCGCCTCGTCCGCGGCGTGCAGGCTCGCCTCAATGCAGACCCGGACGTTGGGATCTCAGTGATGGCCGTAGAACTTGGTTACCGGACGCGCGACAAAGGGCTCGCTCGACTCGGCCTGCGATTCTTCGAGAGGAACCCCGAAGCCATCAATCAGCCAGACAAGCCCCGTGACTTGTCGGCGCACTTAGAATGGGCGAGGCTGCCTTAGTCGTGTGTCACTGAGTGCGGCAGCGGCGAGGCTACGCTTTGCCGGCGATCTTCGCCGCCAACTTCTTGGCCAACTGCTCGCGGCGGCTGGCCTTGTACCCGTACTCGAGGGCGAACCACTCCGCGTAGCGCTCGCGGTCGACGTAGCTGGTGTTGCGGGCGTCGATCAGGTGGCCCAGTTCGTGGATCAGGATGTTGTTGAGGTAGAAGTCGCGGATCGCTTCTTCGCTCCACACCAACCGCCACAGGCCGTCCGTTTGGCGCCAGCGGGCGCCGTACTGCTTGGCCTCGATCCGCTGGGCCGGCTTGGGAGGATGAGGAAACGTTTCCACCAGGTCGATCTCGACCGGGTACAGGTAGATCGTCGAACCCCATTGCATGCCGTAGCAGGGGAACGCCCGCTTCTTGCGAGTCATCTGGCTCAATTGGACGACGTTAAGGCCTTCGAGCATCCAACTAGGGAGCTTGGCCAACCGTTCGACCACGTCGGCAGGGGAAACAATGTGCCGATAACCCTCGCCGGGCTTTTGCACGATCACTTCGAAGCTGCCGCCGACCTCGCCCGTCGGCTCGTACCACGACTCGGGCGGTAGAAACGTGCGCGGAGAACTCACGGCCACGCCACGAGCGCGCTTGCCAGCCATTGGACGAAGATTGCGCTGGCCGGACACGGCTGCGTTGTTCTTAGCAGGCGTTGCGTTGCGAATGTGCTGTGATGTTCTGCGAGTCATGACACTACCCATCGGGTTTTCGCCAAGCCGGAAAGCTGGTCAGGGCCCCGTCTCATCCCTCCATCAATCCTACGAAGCCCGCCGAGAGGAATACAAGCAGATTTCTTAAGTGGCTATTTGCCAAGAACTTACGATCGCTAGCGGTTGACCAAAGGTGTCAAGGGTGGGGGAGATTTGCCGGCGGGGACACCCATCTTTTGGGTGGTTCTTGAGGGTCGCAAATGGACCCTCAAAACGTGCCGACGAAGGCACGGGATGATGCCACGGCGCATCACACGATGTTCAGAGGAGCTCGCGTAGCGATCAGTTGCGATCGTGCGAAGAAGGCGTTACGAGCAAGCTGGTGTCTGTTTTGGGAACCGGCGACGCTGGCTGCTGTGGGTTTTGGCGAGGGGTTGAAGTGTCTCCACCCCCTGCCATCAACAGAATCGCTGCCAGGATACCGAACACCGTTACGGCGACCGCAACCCAAGCCCACAGAGGGATGTTTTGCGCCGGCGACGACGGACGAACACGCTCCGAGGCGGTGTCAAAGTCGAGCGAAGGCAATCCCTGCGGCGTCAAAAAGGGATCGGAGGGCATCATTTGCCCGCCACCTTGGCCAATCATCGCGCCTTGTCCGACCGTACCATACCCAATCGCGGCGCCTTGAGTGGGGAATTGGCCGCTGACAAACTCGTCCAATCCGATCGAACCGTCGGACGGCCCGCCGAATGGATTTGGCATCGGGGCTGGGAACGTAGTCGCCTTCGCTTTGGGAAGCGCCCGGGCAACCTTCATTTCGCCGGAAGTGCTGCCAACGGGTTTACCCGCCGAGGACAGCTTGTCCGAACCTTTTCCTGAACCCTTATTGGAACCTTTGTTCGACCCCGAACCCTTGCTGGAGCCCGATCCGCCGGTCACGCCCAGCGTGTTCGACTTGCTCGAACCGGCGGTATCGCCTTCTCGCAAGCCAGTGATCGTGTCGCGGCCTTCGTCGGCCAGAGCATCACCCGATTTGGCTGCCGGGCTGACCGTGTTCGACGGAATCGACCTTCGAGGCAGCGGCGAAATCCGCCCGGCGCTCGAGGCATTGCCCACTTTGGGAAACTCAAGCGTGGGGGCCTCGAAACCGCGGCGTTCCAGCCAGGTATGCAGGGCCGCAGCAACGTCGCGGGCCGTTTGATACCGGCGCTCCGGTTTCTTTTGCATCATCCGGAAGCAGATATCCGCCAGGTCGCGCGGGCAATCGGGACGATGCACCAGGATGTCGGAAGGCATTTCCTTCTGGTGCTTGGCGATCCGCTGAGCCAGCGTTCCATCGTTGAACGGGGGCCGGCCCGTCAACAAATAATAAAGCGTACAACCCAAACCGTAGATGTCGGCTCGCAGGTCGACCTTGTGGCTGTTCAAGGCCTGCTCGGGGGCCAGATAATCGGCTGTCCCCAGCACGTTTTCGTTGTGCGCGACGGTTAGCGATGGCTGGTCGGAATTCGACATCAAAGCCAAACCGAGGTCAAGAACCTTCACCTGCCCGCGGTCGTCGAGCAGCAAATTGGCAGGCTTGATATCGCGATGAATCAGCCCCGCTTCATGCGCGTGCTGCAAGCCTTCGGCCGCCTGAATGATGTAGCGGCAGGCGTTATCGAGACTGATAACTCCATGGTCCTTGACCAGATTCTGTAAGTCTTTGCCCGGCACATACTCCATCACGATGTAGTGCTGGCCGTTTTCCTCGGCGACGTCGTACGCCCGCACGATGTTGCGGTGGTCGAGCTTGGCCGTCGCCTGGGCTTCAAGATGAAAGCGAGCCAGGTAGGACGAATCGTTGACGCGATTTCTCGGCAGGACCTTGATCGCTCGCAACTGCTTCATCAGCGCATGTTCGGCCAGATAAACGCTGCTCATCCCGCCCGAGCCGATATGCTCCAGCAGGCGATATCGCCCCAGGAAGAAGCCGCGGAACTTGCGGTCGCGCAGCTTGGCTGCATGCCAGTTGGTGATCAATCCCTTGTCGACGAAGTGCGTGAAGACCGCTTCCGTCGATTCGGGCAATTGGCCACCATTGGCTGCCGCGAGTTCGTCGAGCTCCGCCTGCAACCGTTCCGCTTGGATGAGGTTGCTCTTCTGCAACAACTCAACCACGTTGGGAACGGTAAGGGCGGCCGTGTTGGCTGGCATGCCGAAACCTCGCGATCAAATCGCGCGCGAAAACAACGTTGAAGCGAAAACGGTATTCCGAACGAAAAGTCTCGGATTGTCTGGGAAAAGCCCGTTAAAATCGGGAAAACGACAAAGTTTCGAGAGAAAGATTACCCCTATCCAGGAGAGTCGTAAAGCATTTCTTACCGTAATTCTAACCACAATTTAGATTTAGTCACACCGATTCGACGCCCTTGGCATCGAATTCGAAGTGAAAGTTGTGGCGCCGATAAGCGGATTGCTCGTCGACACATCCTGACAGGATTGACAAGTGAACCCCTCTACTGCAACTTCGGTACCATCTGTCGTTATCTTTACCCGGGCAAACTGCTGTCTTTGCCATGATGCCGAGGAACTCTTGAAGCGTTACGGGATGGCGCCCGTGATGGTCGATATCGATCGAGATCCTGAATTGCAGAAGCGCTTTACCGAATGCGTTCCGGTGGTGCAAATCGATGGTGTGATTCGCTTTCGCGGCCGCGTCAACGAGGTGCTCTTGCGCCGTCTCGTATCACGCAAGACCGATTAAAAAACGGGCGGAAATTGCGACTTTCCGCCTCAATGTGGGACTAAGACCGGGCGCTCGAAGCGGCTTCCAGCGTCTTTTCGACGTCGGAGGGGTCGCGTTCTGTAGGATCGTAAGCCTGCCCGTCGGCTGATCGACCATGTCCTAAAGCCAGCTGATACAACTCCTGACCGCGAGGCGTGGGATATTTCCCGGTCACGCAAGCCTGGCAAAGTTGGTCGCTGTCGTAACGGATCGCCTTGGCAAGTGCGGACACCGGCAGATAACGAAGTGAATCGGCTCCCATGGCCTTCGCCATGGTCGCTTGGACCTCGGGCGTCAGCGGCCCGCCTTCCAGGAACTTCGGCGCGAACAACTCGCCCACGGTCGGCATATCGATGCCGTAGAAACACGGCGCGATAATCGGCGGGCAAGCAACCCGCACGTGGATTTCCTTCGCTCCCCCTTGTTCGCGAATCCGCTCCAGCAGCACCTTCATCGTGGTCGAGCGGACGATTGAGTCTTCCACCAGGAAGACTCGTTTTCCGCCTAGCACTTCACGCAGCGGCGTGTATTTGATTTCGGCCTTCTTCCGGCGTCCGCTGCCACCTTCGATGAAGGTGCGCCCCGAGTAGCGATTGCGGATCAATCCCTCGCGCACCGGAATGTGAAGCCGATAGCCCATCGCGTCGGCCGCGGCTTTGCTGGTATCAGGAACAGGCACGATGATCGTTTGATCGTCCAGCGGAACCGTGGCGTCGAGCAATTCCAGTCGCGCCAGTTCTTCGCCGAGGGCGGTTCGCGAGAGATAGACGCTGCGATCGTCGAGCGAACTGGCAACGTTCGCGAAATAGACCCATTCGAAGAAACAGTGCGCTCGCCGGCCGCTGTTGGCGAAAGTTTCAATTTCCATTCGCCCGTCGGTGATGGTGATGGCCTGGCCGGGCAGCAGCGACTTGATGTTTTCGGGCTTAAAACCCAAATTGAAGAGGGCTACGCTTTCGCTTGCGGCAGCGAAAAGCGTCCCTTCTCGAGCGTAGCAAAGGGGCTTAATGCCGAGCGGATCGCGCGCGATCAGCATGTCTCCCCGAGCGTTCAGTAGCACCATACTGTAGGCGCCGTCGAACCGGCTACTCAGGTTCGACATCATTTCGACGAGGGTCGGTTTTCGCTCGCCGGCGAGTTCCCGGCCGATCTCGTGCATGATTACTTCGGTGTCATTGTCGCGCGTCAGGTGGTGCGACGCATCGCTGAGAATCTTGGCCTTCAATTCTTCGAAATTGGCCAACTGCCCGTTGAAAGCGAACGAGAACCACTTTCGCTTTTCCAAGTGCTGGCGCTCGAACGGCTGCGCCAGGTTGGGATCGTCGCCGCCACAGGTCGCGTAACGAACGTGCCCGATCGCCGCGACGCCGGGGAACTCCTTCATCAGGCTCTCGGCCTTTGCCTTGTGCGACATCCGAAAGACTTCGGAGACGGTGCCGACTTCCTTGTGGGTGAGCAGCAACTGGTCGCGATTCGGCCTGTACGAAGTGAATCCCGCCGCGAGCTGCCCACGATTTTGAATATCGAGGAGCATGCGGGGAATGAGACGGTGGGCGTTGTCCCGGCCTCCCGGACAAAGGGGGCTCTCGTCCCCTGGAAGATGGTAGACTGCGGCAACGCCGCACTCGTCGTGAATCTCGCTCATCGAAACTCCCGCGGCGACGTCGTATCGCCCGCGTTGGGGGTTGGTGTTGGGCGGACAGCGAAATTCAACTCGGAAATCGACTTGAGTTCGCTTGAGTTCAACTTGCCAACTTAACGGAAAAGCTGGTTAGTCGAACGACGTTTCTCCATCGTCTCTTCTTGATTACTTCACCATTCTACGATGACAGGCACGGCTCCTCAAGCGCGGCAAACACCAGCATTCCCTACTTCGGCGGCATCGCGCATCGAGATTCAGTCAGTGCGACAGCCTTCAGCAGCCCGCGAGCTTTATTGAGAGTTTCTTGATACTCTTCCGACGGCACACTGTCGGCGACAATGCCCGCCCCTGCTTGGACATATGCGGTGCCGTTTTGCACCACGATCGTCCGCAGCGCGATGCACGTATCCATATTCCCCACGTAGTCGATATATCCAACCGCGCCGCCGTAAGGACCGCGACGGTGGGGTTCGACTTCGTCGATGATTTCCATCGCCCGAACTTTTGGCGCACCCGACAAAGTTCCCGCCGGCAGGCACGAGGCCATGGCATCGAACGCATCCAATTCGTCTTTGAGCTCGCCCACCACTTGTGACGAGATGTGCATCACGTGGCTGTAACGCTCGATTCGCATCACGTCGGTCACTTTGACAGTGCCGAACTTCGCGACGCGGCCGACATCGTTGCGGCCCAGGTCGACCAGCATCACGTGCTCGGCCCGCTCCTTGGGGTCGGCCAGCAGTTCCTCGGCCAGCTGTTTGTCTTCTTCCGTGTCTTTGCCGCGGCGCCGCGTGCCGGCCAACGGACGAACCGTTACTTGCCGATTCGCTACCCGGCACATGATTTCGGGCGAACTTCCAACCAGCATCGCTTCCGGAGTGCGAAGCAAAAACATGAACGGGCTGGGGTTCACCACCCGCAACGTGCGGTAAATCTCGAAGGGATCGCACGCGATGGGAAGCTTGATTCGCTGGCTGATCACCACCTGAAAAATGTCGCCAGCCTTGATGTATTCCACACATTTTCGGACGGCGTCTTCGAATGCCGGCTGGGCGAAGTTCGACTCCCATTTCAGTTCGGAGTCGCTCGTGAAGGGAATATCGGCCATCGACAGTTCGTGACCTGGGGCCGACAAGCGCTCGACCAACCGGTCGACTGCTTTCGCCGCTTTGGCGTAGGCCGCCATGGGCTCGCTTTTGCCGTCGAGATGGGCCAACGCGATCACGTACATCGCTTTGTTGATGTTGTCGAACGCGATCAATTGATCGTGCAGCGCAAACGACAAGTCGGGCAAGTGCCGATCGTCGGGCGGCGGTTTCTCGAGCCGTTCCGAATAGCGGATGACGTCGTAACCCGCATAACCGACAGCGCCGCCCATGAAGGGCGGCAGTTCGGGACGATGAGGCGGTGACTTGTACTTCGACAGCAGCGATCGCAGTTCAAGAACTGGGTTTTCCGAAGTCCGCTTCTCGGTCTTGCCCGGTTTGCCGTCTTCAGAGAGGGTCGTGATCGTCACCTCGTTGCCGTACGCACAAATGCTGACAAACGGGTGGACGGCCAAAAAGGTCCAACGCCCGACTTTTTCGCCCCCCTCGACGCTCTCGAAAAGGGCCAATTCGCCGCCGTCATCCAGTTTGTGGAAGGCCGCCACGGGGGAGACTTCGTCGCTGAGCAACCGGCGGTAGACGGGAATCAAATTATGCGACTTGGCCAGTTCCAAAAATCGCGACGCGTCGGGCAGATGTGACATGGGGAAACAATGTGCCAAAGGCCGCAGGCGATGCGATCGACCCGCAGCCAACGATGGAAAAAGTCGAGAAGGACCAGCATATCTGGCCCTAAAAAGGGAGACAACCGATCATGGACCGTTGAGAATCAATCAGGTTCGCCCCCCCAGAATGGAGCGAACTGTTGGCTCTACGGACGATGCCGATCGATCTGCCTAATCTTCCGTCTCGGACGCTGGGAAGTTGTCGCTACCGGTGGCAGGCTCGCCCTCGCCGGCGCTATCCCGAGTGACATGGTCCGCGACGTCTGCTTCCAGCCTCGCGCGAAGGTTCTTGGGTGCCACGAGCGTGTTCAGGAACGCGAGCAACGCCGATCGGGTCGGCATTGGAAGCGAAAAGTATGCCCCGATGGATCGATTGGCTTCCCCGCCGTGCCATGCGATCGCTTCCTCGATCGTATCGGCGCGGCCGTCGTGCATGTAAGGCGCGCTGTCGCGCAAGCCCCACAGCGGCGGCGTTCGCCACTCGGTGCGGTCGACGACTGACGCGATTCCTTGTTCGGGCGAACCGTTTTGGGGTGGGGCGACTGGTGTCGCGTAATATTGGCCCGTATCGGCAAGTTGCTGTCCCATGTCGTGAATGAGCAAATCGGTGTACGCACCTTTGAGAGTGCCAATCTCGGGTGAATGGCATGCCGCGCAACCTACGGCGTTAAAAGCTCGTAGACCCTTGGCAGCGACCTTTTTTTCGACAGGCGTCAGAACCTCACGGACACCCGGCTTATCCAATGCTGCGATAAACATCGTCAGCGCGGTCACCTGGGCATTGTCCAAGTCGAGGCCCCTGGACTCTTCCTCGGAGGCGTTCAGTGGGTCTTTCGATTGATGGAAGTCGGGTACCTCGAGTCCGAGTTCGACCGCACACGCCGTGGCGACAAACTCGCGCAACGTCGGTTGTTGAGCCTTCCAACCAAAACGGCCCACTCGGCCATCTTGGAGACGAACCGCGCGACCACTTACTTCCGGCCACTCCTGGAACCGAGCTGACTCGCCCGAGAGAATGTCCCGATCGCTTAGTTTGTCGAGCGCCCCCGCACCGAAAAGGGGCGTCGTATTGCGCTCGCTGACGATGGTAAACGTAGTGTCGACGCGACCGCCTTGTGGCACATGATCGGACTTGCTTCTCAGCGTTTCGATTTCCCTTGCTACCGGCCCGGGAAATCGCTTGTCGTCTACCTTGACAAGAGACGCTCTGCCAGAATGTCCCCTTCGTTCTTCCAACCACTCCGCATAGTCGCTGGTGGTGCTGAAGCGGTGCAGCACGACACTGAGAGTCGCCTTCAGTCCTGGATGAAGATGGGCGAGCTCTTCGTCAGTGAAAGGAGGTTTTTGAGCTTCTCCGGGCAACGCAAAGGAGCGCACAGGAACAAGCGGCGTGAAGATCAAAGCGTTCTTCTCGCGCGGTCCACCGCCGCCGCCGACGCCGCCATCCTTGTGGCAGGCGACGCACGATTTCTCGTTGAACATCGGCCCGAGCCCGTCGCCGCCGTGGCTGCGCTCGTCGCCCGGTTTCCATTGCCGCTCGAATAGTTCGCGACCATCGATCTCTTTCGCCGCTTCTAATTCTTCTGCGGACCGTTCGTGTGAGGCCTTCTTATCGGCGAAGGTGAGATCAACCGACGCGAGACTCCAAACGCTCGCCAAGCTAGTGGCGACCGCCATGGATCGAAAAGAACGGAACCGCGAGACAACCCCCATGGCACGCCCTCCCAGTTCTGGGCCCCTGATAGAGCGTGCATGATATCACCTTGGTAGGCCTGAAAGAACTTTTTTTTGGAACGAGGTTAGCCAAACGAAAGGGGCTGGCGGGCAAGAATATGAAGCTGACTTGAGGCGAACTAAATACTCACTTGCCCGACAGATTCAATGCTGTGAGTGAGGAGCGGAACGACATCCTTATTGTGGTGATCGTCACCCTCTAGTTCGCGCTATTCTTACTTGCGTACGTGGATTTTCACTGCAGACGCAGATGCGTCATAACAGCCCCGTCGCGGCCAAATGGACTTCTGCCATAGCAAGGTCCGGCGCGGGAGCGCCTCCCGAGACAAGGGGGTAGACTGTGCTTTTTTTTGCGCTTTTCAATCTAACTGTATTTACATGTTAAGATCTCTGGGTAAGCTCAAGCTGGTCGTTTTCAGTGCAGTCTGTGCGGTTGTCTGCCGCATTTCTGGTCGATTGCGAGTTGATGTGACTTGTTTTCGACCTATGTTTTGCGATTTGATTTATGAATGCAAAAAAAGTCGTCGCCAGCCTCTACCTTGGTTGGAATCTTCAGCGGTTTCGCGCGAGCCGCTATGTCATCGATCGACTGATGGCGATCGCAATCGAATTGCAACTTGGGAGACTGACGGAAGACGAATTTCGCGAGGCACTCGATGAGTGCTTTGCTGGAGCGGACGTCGAATCTCTTAAAGACGAAGTTGGCTACGAGAAGCAAGTTCAAGCTCTCGATCGGCCAGGCGGTTACAAATCAGCAGTGACAAATCCTGGTGCAACCGGGAAGCCGGCGCGTCCGGGGCGCTTCGACTTTTGGGGACGGCGCTACGGATTCCTTAGGCATTTGGGAATTTCGTGCGACACGGTGATCTTACGAGAAGGTCAAACGATTGCGCCTCACGGTCACTGTCGCGTCGTATCTGGTTTTTATGTTCTCAGTGGCATGGTGGCGGTTCGGCACTACGACCGAATCGATGAGTACGCCGACGGCCTGTTGGTAAGACTCGCGTCGGACGACCAGTTCGGGCCGGGCGGGTTCTCAACCAATTCGGAGTTCTATCGCAACATCCATTGGCTGCAGGGTCTCGCGCCAATGTCGGTTCTGTTTCGCGTGAATGCCGTCGATACGCCCACGCAAACGTTTAAGGGGAAGCGACACACCGACTCTCGAATCTATGTCGACCCTACAGGTGAGCCCGATGCGTCGGGGGTCATAATGGCCCCTTTCATCTCCGAAGAAGTGGCCAAGTCGCTGAAGATCCCGGCATTTAGTACTTCTCAGTTATGAGTCAATTAGCCAACCAGGAAGAAAATCTTTCGCATGTATCTCGATGCGAAAGATTGATTGTCGCGGCTGTTGCCGCGTGGATTGTTCTGGCGCCGCCGTTTTTTGTGGAGTGCTTTCCCGTCACTTCCAATCCGATGTTCGCCCGTCATCTGGAACGGCGATGCATCTATCGCATCTCGGACGCGGAGGGGAATGCGCTTAATAAGGACGTCTATGGCCTCCGGTCAAACGTGAATTGGTACTTGGAGTCTTTTTATCCCGTAAAGTACCCCGAAAACATCATTGCTTCGCCGGGCGTCATTCCCGATGAATCGGTGTTGTGCGGTCACGTTCAAAGGCGCGCCACGGAACTGAATTCTCCGTTTCCGATTTCGCTGAAGTGCGAGATTTGGGGCCCTTTGGAGAGCGGCGGGGTAGGGATTACCGATACGAAGCACTGGACCATCGAACCGACTACGTGGCGCCTCGTCGATTAGGGGTCGCAATTCACCATGAAGAGCGTTGCGCGTTGGTGGAGATCGCTTTTTGTTGTCGAGAAGCCCGGGGCGGTGGAGATTCTGCTATGGATTCTGATTGCGATTGTTCTTAGGACCGCGCTGTCTTCCGTGCGCGAGAGTGAAGAGGTGATTCGATCGTCAGCTGCGTTCGAGTCGCATGTCGTGGCAGTGCGGCCCATGGGATGGGCCTCTTTACTGCCGCCTGATTTGGTGCTGAACTCGACGTTCAATCGCATCGTCGCCGGCGTCACGATGGTTTCGGCCCTCGCGTGGTTGTTCAAGGTTGGGATTCCCTATTCGAGTGTTTCCACGGCCGTCGGTTACGGATTTTTGCTTTGCATTCGCGGTTCGCGAAATTTCACCTATGCGCATGAATACATGCCTACGGAGGCGCTGCTAATCATCATCGCACTGCATTACTCGCTGCACGGTGCCGCCATTCGTTCGCTGCTTGAGGATCGTCGCTATTGGCATTCCGCTTCTTGCCCGCGCTGGGTCTCGTTCTTGGTGGTCCTTTTCATGGCCACGTACTACGGTTACGCGGGATTTAATAAGGTCGTTAGCAGCGGCTGGTTGGCCTTCGATGGCCTCAATATCCAACTGATCCTGGTGGGGGAGAACGAACCAAACGCATTCGCCCGACCGCTTCTCAACTCACGAATGTTGGCAACGATCTTAATGTCGGCCACGATCATTCTTGAGGCAGGGGCCCTGCTCGCTTTCTGGAATCGATGGACCCGCCTCTGGTGGGCACTGTGTTTGATCGGCATGCACGTGGGCGTACTTTTGGCGATGAAAATCTATTTCCTTCCATGCATCGCAGTGCTTTCGTGGCTCGCCGTACCGTCTTGGGAAGCCATTATTGACGCCGTCCAAAAGCGGTTTGCGATCTGCCGTTCGTTGCCGGGCGCCGTCGGAATGTGCGCACGCGTCGTGAACGCCGCTCTTTGGAGATTCCCGAATTGCGATCTGTTTGGGTTAAGTGCTTCACCGCGATAGGAAGGCGAAGCACCAACGATCCGAATTCGTTCGGCGTTACTTGCCGGTCGTGCCATCGTCCCCGATAAGGTTGCCCGGCCTTCGCGAACGAGCGTTCCATCCGCCACTTCGGCGTCGTACTTAGATAGGGCCGGCGTCGGTTTGGGGTCGACCTCCCCAATCTTGAGTACCCCTGTCAAGGAGCATCATAAGTCTTAGACCGACCGAATAGAATCACGGTCGCATAGATGACGCGGTCGTAAATGGCCTCCTTTGTCATAAGGGTTTCGTAAGGTCGAAATCCCCGCCCTCCCCAGAGTCATTTTCGCGATCAATCTGCTGATGAAAGAACGCATGGCCTCATTGCCAGCCGTCGCTCAAGTACGACGTCATCTCAAAACGCTCGCCTCGCCGGCGGACGCGAAACAACTGGCGGGCTACTTCAAAACGGGACCCGGCGAGTACGGCGAGGGGGATATCTTCATCGGCATTCGCGTGCCGGTTCTGCGAAAGACTGCCAAGCAGTTTCAGAGTTTGCCTTTGTTGCAGATCACGAAACTGCTGCGATCGAAAATCCACGAAGAGCGGCTGCTCGCGCTGATGATTCTGGTCTCGCGTTTCGAAAAGGGCGATAGTGCCACGCGGAAGGAAATCTACGACCTCTACCTCGCCAACACAGAGTTTGTGAACAACTGGGACTTGGTCGACAGCTCCGCTCCCGGAATCGTCGGAGCCTATTTGGTCGACCGTTCGCGAGCGCCGCTCAAGAAACTCGCCAAATCGAAAAGCCTGTGGGAACGCCGGATCGCCATCATCGCCACGCAGCATTTCAATCGGCTGGGACAAGTTGAGGAAGCGATCACCATCGGTCGCCTGCTGCTCCAAGATAAGCACGACCTGATCCACAAAGCAGCGGGGTGGATGCTGCGAGAAGTGGGCGTGAAGGATCGAGATGCGCTCGTGCAGTTTCTGCTAGAGCACAGCAAGAGCATGCCGCGCACGATGTTGCGGTATGCGATTGAGCATTTTGCGGCGGAGGAGAGGAAGTGGTGGCTAGCGCGGGGCCCAGCTTAGGGCTGTCGCTTGCGCAATTTGGCCTTGAGATCTTCAATAAGAGCAGTCAATCGGTCTGCTTCGAGCTTGACTAGCTCGTCCTTTGGCGTTTCTGGAACGCCAAGCAGTTGCTGCAACGTTTGGGCGAGTTGGATGCGGGCTTCTGCGCGTGCTTCTTCACGTCCCTTCTCCTCGGCGTATCGCAGACGCGATTCCTCATCGCGCCACAGTTTCAAGCGCGCCTGATACATTTCTTCCTCGCTCGGGGTGCGGCGGATCATGTCCAATACCTCCACGGCCTCGTCGAACTCGGGCTCGGGCAATAATCGGTGAAGTTCACCGGCCGAGTAGTTAGCCGCATTTCTCAGGAAAAACGCCCACCGTTCCAAAGGACTGGCGCTGCTTAGATTATGTTCGCGAACGACTAGTTTCGGCAACTCGATAACGTGATTTTGGAGCCGATCGGTCAGCACATTGCCTCGGCGATCGCGCATTTGGAAGTCGCGATGAAGCTCGGAATCCTGTGAGAACAGAATGTCATTCAGCACGCAAATGCCGATGACTGCCTTGAGTTTTCCATAGGTTTCGCCCGATGCCAGTTGGGAACAGAAGATTTGTCCTACGTAGAAAACCAAGCGTTCCGGCAACTCGCGGTTCCGAATGTTTTGCATCTCGATGTTGAAGTGATGACCTGCCGAGTCGGTCACTTTGACATCCAGAATGCTCAGCTTGTCGTCTTCGGATTCAATATCGAGGATTGGGTTCTCGAACTCGACGTCGATGATTGGCGGTCGCCCCGTCAGAACGGCGTTCAGAAAGTGAATGGTCACCGCCTTATGCTCGGGCGATCCCAGCAGCCGTTTGAAGACGAAGTCGACCGTTGGAATGATGCCCAGAACCATGTCTCAGCCCGTCCCTACTTATCGTCGTCCTCTTTGATATCCAGCGAGTAATCAAACTCCACCCACTTCATGGCTCGGCGGAAGGGTTCGATGCGGAGTTTGATTTCGCCGCCTTGGAAGATGCGGACGGTGCCGCTGGATTGGCTGACGACGATCGCCACGCCGCTGGTGTTCTTGCTGATCGCAGCGCCGGCCCAGTGGCGGGCGCCGAGGCCCGCCGACATGACGACGCCTTCGGCCGCGGCGTCGAGTAGCTGGGCTGCTTTTTCGACAATGCCGTCGGACGAAACGACAAAGGCGCCGTCGAGCACGGCGACTTCTTTGATCGCTTCGCGGACTTTGGGGTCCGACAGGTCACGGTCGGAGCGCGGGTAGCCTTTGACCGGGTCGAAGCCGGCCGGGTGGCAGTGTTGCAGCACCTTGCGGGTGTCGCCGACGACGAACATCGTCCCGACTCGCTTCCCTTCGCGGCCTTCGCGGCCGATTTCAATGGCCAGGTCGACCACCGTTTGCAGCGTTTGCAGCGGCACGATCGTGCTGAGTTGCTTTAGGTCGCGCGAGGTCAGACGGCCCAAGTGCTCATCCAAGCTGATGAAGCTGATCGAGTCGATCTGGTCGACTTCGAAACCGCTATAGAGGGCGACCACGTCGGCGGCCGAGGGGATCACTTCCTGGGCGACGGCGGTCAGCAAGACCTGCGTCAGCTTTTCGAGGACCGGCATTTCGGTCATTTCCAGCTTGATCGCCGGAAAGCCTGCCTCGGTGCAGGCGGTCAGTTCTTCGTCGTTGTTGGCCGCGAAGACGAACTTAGCGTGCTCGCTCTTTTCCTTCAGGTCTTCCCACTGCACGGGACCATCGAGCATCACCAACAGCGCGTCGGCCTCCGACTCCCGATAGAGCCCCACGGCCATATCAAGAAAAGCGGGAAAATCCTGGCTAAATCGACGGGATTTCATCGAGCCTGCGCGGGTGAGAGGCCACAAGAAACGAGCGACAGGCGAATCGTACGCCGATCATCCCGGATCGACAACCCGAGCAACAAAGTTCCCACCGCGACATCGCGAAATTGTCACCGCGACGGGATCAGCGTCCGCGATTTTCAGCGGACTTTTTGGGCATTTTCTTTAGCGCGATTCTCTCGCGAGAGCTGAACCGCGCGCATTCCCGGACGCCCGCCGAAGACGCGCTCGTCGTAGATCGCCAGGGCGTGCAAAGCGTGCCCCTGCGGACCGATCTCCCATTTCGTTCCCTTGCCCGCGGCCAGCACGCCGGTCAGGTAGTCGAGGGCCCGCAGCAGGCGCGGGTCTTCCAGTTGCGAATCGGGGCACGAGTACACCAGCCACTCCAGCATGTGGCCGGTGGTTTGCACCCGGCGGCCCAAATCGGGCGCGGCCGCCCGGTAGCGATACCACTGGGTGCTGAAGGCACCATCAGGATTCTGCATCGTGAACAGATAGTCGCGATAGTCGCGGGTGAACTTGTCCGCCCGAGCGAATTGCCCATCGATCGGCTTGCCGTCCCGGATGCGGTTGTTCACCGCGTAGCTAAGGCCGTTGAGCCGGTGATTCCCGCCGCAGGCGGCCCCGATGATGGGCTGCTTGAGTTCTTCTTCGATCAGCCGCGAAATGCTCCACATTTCGCCCCGCTCGTCCCGCCAGGTGGCATCCGAGGGGAGATAGTGCGAAAGAGCCATCAGCTTGAACGTGAGTTCCGTCCGCGGCTTGCAGGTCCGCATTTCGTATTCGAGCAGGTCCTGGACGCGAAACTGCCGCCCTTCGACGCGCATCGGGTAGGTGAGTTCGACCCGCGATTGCGCCAACATGGCCAAAAACTGGCCTGGGTGGCCTTGGATTCCCTCGCCAACGTCGGCCGCTATCCGCCCGTGGTCGAGCTTAAAGAGCCGCTGCCCTTTACCCGCGTAGTTGTAGCAAAGGTAGCCGATGGCGTTCTGCTTTTTGCCGGCGGCGTCGAGGATCGTGGCGTCGACGCCGTAACCGATCATCGCGTGCATCAATCCCCACGGCGTCCGATCGACGGCCTTCTCGGGGCGTTCGAAGTGATAAGCGAGCACGTCGCGAATGCGGTTCCGCCGCGCGAGCATCTCGGGCGGTATCTTCGGCTTGGCTGGTTCGCTTGCCTTGGATGGATCACCTGGCTTGGGCGCGACGGCCTCGGGGAAGATCGGCGAAAGGGGGAGCTTGCCGGGTTCTTTGTTCTTGGGCGTCGGAATGGGGTCGTTGTCGACGTGCTCGGTTTTCCCGCTCGAAGGGAGCTTGGTGTCGTCGGTGATGTCGCCCGTGGCGTCGGTGGGGTCGTCCTCTTCGCTCGCTTCTTCGTCGTCGGCGTCTTCTTCAGTTTCCGTTTCGCCAGCATCGTCCTGGCCGCATTCTTCGTCGGCAGATGCTTTTTCTTTGCGGGGGCCCTTGAGCTGCGGCTCGTCGGCGGGCGGAGTTGGCTGGTTTGCTTTGTCAGTTTTCGAATCGAGCGTCGGGAACGTGAGCGTGATGACCTGGTCGACAAACTTCTCGACTTCACCTTCTTTTTTTACCGGCTCGGGATTGGCAGCCAGCGTGACGGCGGGATCGGTCACCGGCAGCGACGACGGAACTTTGTTGGCCAGCGGTTCCTTGGGGCGATTCGACTTGGCCTTTTGAGTTGGCGGCGCTTCGGGCTTACTGCCACGTTCCTTGGAAACGGGTTCCACCCGCGCAGGACGAAGCTCGACGGCCTCAACGTGCACTGCGCTGAGACTTGCCGTCATTGCCATCGTGGCAACGAGCAGGGCCTTGCGCCGGTCATGCTTCAAAGACGAAAAACACCGCGAAAAACCGCGCATGGCTGTCCATTCATGCGGAAGCGACAAATCATCCATTCGGGCCGGAAGAGTACCGCTCCCGCACAGGCGTCACAAGAGCGAAACGCCGGTGAAGTAATCGCAACAGAAGCGGCTGGTTTGTCGCAAGACGATGATTGCCAAGCACTTGCGACGCGCGTTTCAGCACCGGCTAGCACTGCCGTATCATGACTGAGTCGGCGCCACTACAGCCGCAACCGGCGCACTTTCCCTGGAGTCGCTTTCCGTGCCATCACGATTTCTCACTCTCATGATCAGCTCTTTCGCGGTGGCGCTTGCAACCGGATGCGACTCCAAGCCGCCAGCTACGGTGCCGGTTGTAACGAGCGCTCCTGCTAGCCCCAACGCGGCGTTGCTCGACGAGATGAACGCCTCGCCGGCCTGGTTTCACGCCAAGAAGACGCGGCCGATCTGGACCAAGGAACTAACGGCCGACGAGCAAGTCCAAACGCTCGAAGGCCTGGAGACCGTGAAGGCCGGCCATTACCTCTGCCGCGGCGAGGCCGGCGACATCTGGCCGCAAACGAAAGAGCAACTCGACAAGCGATACACGGCGACCGAGGAAACGTCGTCTGACGGTTGGACCAAATACAATCCTCGCGCCGATGCCCAAGGCGTGATGGCCGTTCAGGTGAACCACGCCTTCGATGTTGAAACGAGTTGGGGCCAACTCAAGGGGAAGCCCGGCGACTACCTGGTCAAAAACTTCCAGGATCGCGAGACGAAGTACCCGGCCGACGTGTGGATCGTTGACCAGAAGCTCTTCGGCGAGACCTACGCGACGGTCGACGACAGCCAATAGAAAAGGGCGAGTCCTTCTCGAACTCGCCCTTCGCGTTGCTTAGTTCTTTTGATCCACGTGCACTACTTCTTTACCACCCAGATGTTGCGGAAGACCACCGGGTTGCCGTGGTCCTGCAAATAGAGGTGATCCGGATCGGGACCTTCGGGATGGTGGCCCGGCGTGCCCGCTTTGAGTTCGAGGTTGTCGTGGATCGTCACGCCGTTGTGCTTAATCGTGATCCGGGCGGGCGTCGTCTTCTTTCCGTCGGCGTCGTACTTGGCCGCTTTGAAATCGATGTCGTAGGTTTGCCAGGTGAGCGGAGGCAGGCACATGTTCACGGCCGGCTTGCTGATCGAGTAGATCCCGCCGCACTCGTTGTCGGCCCCTTCCAGACCGAACGAATCGAGCACTTGGATTTCGTAACGGCCCTGAGCGTACACCCCACTGTTGCCCCGGCCCTGGCCACGCGACTTAGGCATGTACGGCGTGCGGAACTCGATGTGGAGCGTGTGATCGTTGAGCAGTTCCTTGCTCTCGGGGTTGCTGGAAGCGAGGAGCTTCTCGCCGCCGATTTCGACGATCTTGCCGTTGTTGAAGTTGTCGGCGGTTGTGCCGTCGAACAGCACAATCGCGCCTTGCGGGGCTTTCGCACCGAGCGTCGGCGACTTGCGAACCTTCTTGGTGAGTTCGGCGACTTGTTCCTCGCCGTGCTTCACGGTGATCACGCCCCCTTTGACGGTGGCGGTAAATTCATCCCCTTTGATGGTCAGAACGCCGTCGGAAGCTTTGCCATTTCCTCTTTTGACTTCGTCACCGCGGCTCCAACCTTCGCCTGGCAAGCCGCCCTTGTAGCCGACGATCTCGAACTGGTCGTCGCCTTGAGCGATGATCTGGGCGCCCCAAACGTCCCCTTCTTTGTTCTTGCCGACGTATTCGCCTTGCAGATCGTAGTCGACGCCCACCTTGGCTGGATCGGCTTCGGCCGGATCGCCTGCCGCACGCGCCTTCATCCCGATCCCGGACATCAGACAAGAAACGATTGCCAATACGCACCACCAACCAATACGACGCATCGCGAAAACTCCTGACGGGATGAAAAAAGTTCCAATGGAAAGCATAGTCCGATTCGCGCCGGGCGGCGGACGTGTTTGGCTCGTCCAAGTTGGGTAGGCCGACCATTGCGCATCGAACCGCCATTGTTGGCGCGCCTAGGGATGGCCACAAGCCAATGCCGCTTACGGGGAAGGTGACAAACGCCGTCATCTAAGGGAAAGCGTTGAAGGGGGTACTCGCCGCCGTTAGTCGGCGTGTGGACTCGCATATCGGGGGAATTCGCCCTAAAATAGCTCGCTTTACTCGTCTGAAAAATGTTTCCTGAACGGCGGGAAGATTAAGGCGACTCGTTTTCTCGGCGGTTTGCAGTTTCGAAGCAGCCGCGCCTTTCACACAGGAGATCGGTTGTGGCTATTCGCGTTGGGATTAATGGTTTCGGCCGCATTGGGCGTCTGACGTTCCGCAACCTGCTGGAACGCAAAGGCGAGTTCGACGTCGTCGCCATCAACGACCTCACGAGCATTCCGATGAATGCGACGCTGCTGAAGTACGACAGCGTTCACGGCAAGCTCGCCGCGAAGGTGAGTTGCGACGAAGAAAAGAAGACCATCACGGTCGGCGACAAGACGGTCCAAGTGCTGCAAGTCCGCAACCCCGCTGAACTCCCCTGGGGCAAGCTGGGCGTCGACATCGTCATCGAAAGCACGGGCGTCTTCACCGGGCGATCCAAAGACGGCAAGCCGGGTTACGACACCCACTTGGAAGGCGGCGCGAAGAAGGTTGTTCTTTCGGCCCCTGCCAAAGACGGCGCCGACCTGACCTGCGTGATCGGCGTCAACGACGACAAGATCACCAAGGACATGAAGTGCATCAGCAACGCCAGCTGCACCACCAACTGCCTGGCTCCTGTCGCCAAGGTGCTGCACGAGAGCTTCGGGATCGAGTCGGGCTTGATGACGACCGTCCACGCCTACACGAACGACCAACGCGTGCAGGACCTGACACACGAAGACCCCTATCGTGCCCGCGCCGCCGCGGTGAACATCATCCCCAGCACCACCGGTGCCGCGAAGGCAGTCGGCCTGGTGTTGCCTGCCCTCAAGGGCAAGCTGACCGGCTTCTCGATGCGTGTTCCGGTTCCAACCGGTAGCGTGGTCGACCTCACGGTGAACCTGTCGAAGGAAACGACCGCTGCTGAAATCAACGCCGCGATGAAGGCCGCCGCCGAAGGGCCGCTGAAAGGCATCTTGGCTTATAGCGAAGATCCGCTCGTCTCGAGCGACATCATCGACGACCCTCACAGCTCGATCTTTGTCAGCGACTGGACGACCGTCCTCGGCGACAAAGGCAAGTTCTGCAAGGTCATGAGCTGGTACGACAACGAATGGGGCTACAGCTGCCGCACCGCCGACCTGGTCGCCAAGCTGGGTAAGATGCTGTAAGCGATCGCTTTGCCGATAGTTGGACCAATGAAAACGCCCCGCAAATGCGGGGCGTTTTTTTTGTTCGACGATCACAAGGGCGTGGTTAGCCCGCTCCCCCTCGGATATCCCTGCCTGCGATAGACTTCACTTCAGGAGGCCGCACCGTGCTGACCATTCGCAAGGCCAACGATCGTGGTCATACGAACCATGATTGGCTCGATTCGTACCACACGTTTTCGTTTTCCGATTACCACGACGAACGCTTCATGGGCTTTCGTTCGCTGCGGGCGATTAACGAAGATGTGATTGCGCCGGGGAAGGGTTTCGACATGCATGCCCACAGCGACGTGGAGATCATCACGTACGTCTTAGCAGGTGAGTTGCAGCACCAAGACGATCTTGGCAATACGGCGGTGCTCCGAGCGGGTGAAGTCCAACGGATCAGCGCCGGTGCTGGGATCAACCACAGCGAGTTCAATCCTTCAACTGCTGAACCGGTCCACCTTTACCAGATTTGGATCGAGCCTGATCGCAAAGGGCGCTTGCCGCGCTACGATCAACGTCTGTTTCCTGCAGAGGAGAGACGCTGGAATTCGCAACTGATCGCATCGCCAGATGGAGATCACGGCAGCATCAGAATCAATCAGCAGGTTGCCGTGTTCCTTAGCACGTTGTCGTTTGGGCACACGATCCAATTCCCTATGCCCAACGACGGTTGGTTACAGATCCTGCGCGGGGCAGCCCGAGTCAATGGCCATCGCGTCGACGCGGGCGATGGCATTGCGATCGCGCGTGAGCCGAACCTCGAGATCGAGGCGGCGGCAGTTGGCGTCGAAGTGATGATGTTTCAATTTCCGTAGTCGGAACGGCGCCGCGTTCGACTACCGCTTAGGCGCAAACATCTTCGCAATCGCTGCCGATATCTGCGAGAACCGATCCTGCCACCGGATGGTGGAGGGCGTTGGGACTTCGGCTGCGATGACGGCTTCCCCGTTCACGTCGGCATGGCCTGCCCCTTCAAGAGACGCCGGCGACGTCGGAGCCGTTTTTCCCAAGACCCATTGAATGCAGAAGTAAAACACGGGTGTGAAGAACAAGCCGAATAGTGTCACGCCGAGCATCCCCCAAAACACGGCCGTACCGATTGCCCGCCGCATTTCGGCGCCCGCCCCTTGCGCGAATACCAGCGGCACCACGCCGAGGATGAATGCCAGGCTCGTCATGATGATCGGTCGCAGCCGCAAGCGGCATGCTTCGACCACTGCCTGAAATGCGGTCCGCCCTTCGGATTGCAGCTGACGGGCGAACTCGACGATGAGAATCGCGTTCTTACTTGCCAAACCAATTAGCACGACCAAACCGATCTGGGTGAAAACGTTGTTGTCGCCGCCAATCAGCCAGAGGCCGCCGACCGCTGAGAACAAACACATGGGAACGATTAGCACGACCGCCAACGGCATCGTCCAGCTTTCGTACTGGGCAGCCAGTACCAGGTAAACGAACACCGTTCCCAGCACGAATACAAACACGGCGTTGTTGCCGGTCATTTGCTGTTGCAGCGAGAGGTCGGTCCATTCGTAGCCGATCCCTTGCGGCAACTCGGTGTTGGCAAGGTGATCCATCATCGCCAAGGCTTCGCCAGTCGTCGTTCCCGGGAAGAGGGCGCCGTTGATGTCGGCCGCGGGGAACATGTTGTAGCGGGAGACGACCGCCGGCCCCACCACGTCTTTGACTGTGAGGATCGACCCGAGCGGGACCATGTCGCCGGTCGAGTTGCGGACCTTGAGCCGGCGGATGTCGTCGCTGGTTGCGCGGAATGAGGTATCGGCCTGCACGTTCACTTGCCAGTTGCGGCTGAACCGCGTGAAGTCGTTCACGTACGACGTTCCCAGATATCCCGAAAGGGACTGGAACACGTCGCTCAACTGCACGCCGGCGCTTTTGGCTTTGGTGCGGTCGATCTCCAGGTACAGTTGGGGTTCATTGATGCGGAACGTGCTGAACGTGATGAAGCGCTTCTGGGCCATCGCGGCCGCCATGTAGTTGTCGAGCGCGCCATTCAGGGCTTCCAACCCCTGCCCCGTTTTGTCCTGCACTTGCAGCTTGAAACCGGAAGAGTTCCCCAAGCCGTCGACAGGCGGCGCATTGAGCACCATGATTGTGGCGTCTTGAATGCCCGCCAGCCGGCCTGTGATCGCCTGTTGAATCGCGGTCGCGTACTGCGCACGATCGCGGCTTCGCTCGGCGAATGGCTTGAGCGAGAGGAACATCGTGCCCGCGTTGGAGATGTTCGATCCGTTGAGCAGCGAGAACCCCGGCACGTTGATCGTGTGGCCCACGCCAGGAGTTTCGATCGCAATGTTGCCAATTTCGGTCATCACCTTTTCGGTCCGGTCGAGGCTCGCGCCGTCGGGCAACTGCGCGAAGATAATCAGGTAGCCCTTGTCCTGTTCCGGAATGAAGCCGGTGGGAACGCGATTGAAGCCGACATTCGTCAGAACCATCAGGCCGCCGTATAGGATCAGCATCACCACCGATAGCCGCACGACCCATTTGACCGTTGCCCCGTAAAGATGCTCGACCGTTTCGAACCCTTTGTTGAAGAGCCACAAAAAGCCTTTCAGGAACAGTCGCACCGGCCAATTGACAATCGTGCCGGCAATCCAGGCCATGGTGAACAGCGTTAGTTGGCCTGCTCGTGGCAGCCAGGCTTCGGAGACGCCGAAACGAATGAGCCAGGCTTCGAGCCCCCATGCTTGATGGTGGGCCACATGTTCGATGTGGCTGCCGTGCCCAACGACCGGCAGGCCGAGCCATGGCTGCACCCAGTCGTAAAAGAACCAGACCAAGACAATTCCGAAGGCCGCGCCGACGCCCCACCAGGGCAGTGCTTCTTTGCTGTCGTGGTGATCGGTATGGTGTGCTGCTCGTTCGAAAATCTGCACGGCGCGTGAGGGGGTCATCGTCATGGCGTTGATGGCCGAGATGACCGTGCTGGCCGCGATCGTGAGCGCGAACTGCCGATAGAACTGCCCGGTGATGCCGGGAATAAAGGCCGTCGGAATGAACACCGAGCTGAGCACGAGCGTGATAGCGATGATCGGCCCCGTGACCTCTTCCATCGCCTTGATGGTCGCTTCGCGCGCGTTGTAGCCTTTGGCGAGCCAGCGCTCGACGTTTTCCAGCACCACGATCGCGTCGTCGACCACAATCCCGATCGCCAGTACGAGCCCGAACAGCGTCAGGTTGTTGAGCGAAAAGCCCATCACGCCCATGATCGCGAACGTTCCGATGAGCGAGACGGGGACGTCGATCATCGGCAGGATGGTCGCCTTCCAGTCTTGTAGGAACAACAGCACGACAACGAACACCAGCAGGAACGCTTCGATGAGGGTGTGATACACGGCGGCGATCGATTCGTCGACGAAGACAGTCGTGTCGTAGACGATCTCGTAGTCGAGGCCGACCGGGAAGTCTTTTTTCAGCTTCTCCATCGTCGCGCGGATGGCCTGCGCCGTTTGAAGCGCGTTGGACCCTGGCTGCTGGAATGCTACCAAGCCGACGCTCGGTTTGCCGTCGAGGTCATTGCTGGAGTCGTAACTTCTAGCGCCGAGCTCGATGCGGGCGACCTCGTCCAACCGCACGACCTGGCCGTCGGCTCCTGTTTTTACAATGACCCGGCCGAACTCGTGTTCGTCCAGCAAGCGACCTTGCGTGCTGACGGAGAGCTGAAACTGGGCGGTGCTTGTGGTTGGCGGCTGGCCGATTCGCCCGGCGGCGACTTGGACGTTTTGTTCCGAAAGGGCCTTAATGACGTCGCCGGCGTTCATATTCCGCGAGGCGAGTTGCTCGGGGTCGAGCCAAACCCGCATGCTGTAGTCGCGGGCGCCGAACACCATCACGTCGCCCACCCCTTTGACGCGGGCCAGCGTATCTTTCACCTGCAATGTGGCGAAGTTGCTGATGTAGAGTGAATCGCGCGACAAGTCGGGCGACACCATGCTCACCACCAGCAAGATGTTGGGCGAGCGTTTCTTCGTGCTGATCCCCTGCCGGCGGACTTCTTCGGGCAGCTTTGGCTGGGCAATCGCGACCCGGTTTTGCACCAGCACCTGGGCGGTGTCGAGATCGGTGCCGACTTCGAACGTGATATCGAGCGCCATCACTCCGTCGTTAGTGCACTTGCTCGACATGTAGAGCATCCGCTCCACGCCGTTGACTTCCTGCTCGATCGGCGTAGCCACGGTTTCCGAAACGGTTTGTGCGTTGGCACCGGGATAGACCGCCGTGACTTGAATGGTCGGCGGCACAACGTCTGGGTATTGCGCGATCGGCAACACGAAGAGCGCGACGCCCCCCACAATCACAATCACGACCGAGATCACGGTAGCGAAGACGGGGCGGTCGATGAAAAACTTGGAAATCATGCGCTATGCCGTCTCTGCTTCTTTGCCGCCAGGGCGCGGCGCTTGGGTCAAACAAACTCGACGTCCAGAAATGTGACGAGGAGAAGCGGTTACTTAAGGGCGAGCGGTTCCATGTCGCCCGTCTCAGGCGTGACGGGTTGGCCAGGCCGGGCACGTTGCACACCGCGCACGATCACGCGGTCATCAAGTTTCAACCCTTTCTTCACGACAATCATGCCGTTGTCCAACTGTTGTCCCAACACCAGGGGTCGCAGCGAAACCTTGTTGTTATCGTCGGTCACCACGAGGGCAACTTTTTGTCCCTGGTCGGCAACCACTGCCCGCTGGGCGATCAACAACCCGCGGTACTTGGGTCCCAAATTCACGCGAACCCGCGCGAACATCCCGGGCGTGATCGCCACCGCGTTACCTTCCAACGTTGGATTGGAAAACACGGCTCGGATGCGAATGCTGCCCGTCGTTGGATCGAGCCGGTTATCGACGAAGTCGACATAGCCCTCGTAAGGAAATCCTTCGCTGTCGCCCAACGCCATCACGACGGGCAATCGCGTATCCCGGGCGGTCTTGAGCTTTCCTTCGAGAATCATCTTGCGAAGCCGCAAGACGGTGGCTTCGTCGATGTCGTAGTAAACGTGGACGGGGTCGTGATCGACGATCGACGTAAGAATGGTCTGATCGGCCTGCACCAAATTGCCGACGGTGATCATCTCGCGACTGACCAGTCCATCGATGGGAGCCTTGATGGTCGTGAATTCCAGATTCAGCTTCGCCGAGTGGACGGCGGCTTGCGCGGTGTTGATTGCCGCTTCCGCTTCTCGATTGTCGCCAACGATTCGGTCATACTCCTGCGCCGGCATTACCTTTCGTGCGACGAGAGGCTCGGCTCGCTCGAGGTCCTGCTTGAGCCGTGCCAAGCGAGCATTGGCTTGGCCGAGCGATCCTTCAGCCTGTTCGAGCGTGGCCGCGTAGGGACGCGGATCGATTTGAAAGAGTTTGTCTCCTTCCTTAACCAACGTTCCTGGCTTGAAGTAGATCGTATCGAGGTATCCACTCACGCGAGCGCGGATTTGGACGAATTGGCTTCCTTCGACTCGCCCTGTGAATTCTTCGAAGTCCTGGACGTCGTCCTCAACCGGATGCGCCACGGTAACAGCAGGCGGTGGAGCCTCGGCCGCTGGCGGCGGTGGCTTGGCGCAACCGGCCACCGCGACCACAAGAATCGTTAACAACCCCGTGAGCGGTAGAGTCGCCAGTCGGGAGTGAATCGTTGTACCTGTCACGCGAAATCTTTCGCAAAGTTGTGGCTAATGATCCGTCGGTGGATGCCGCCCTGCACAGCCAAAATCACCCGCAGCCGCGAGGGGCTGCTCCTAGTCTATCGGTGACTGGGACACCTGCCGGAAGGACCATAATGGCTTAGGGCATCAGATGAAGAAATGTCCATCTAGGTTACCTGCGCGAACCCGACAAGCCCATTGTCACGGGACGCGGAACTTGGTTCGTTGTAGAGCTTTTTTCGATTAGATAAGCAATCGCGATAGCGAAGATCGCAGGTTCTTGCGGATACCCGAGCGCAAACAAATCTTGTTGTGACGAGGCAGGCACCGTACATTGTCGTATCGGCGAACGATGATGTATTTTCCTTTGCTCGGCATAAATCCTCCCGCCGGAGATTCACCGTGCCGTTTGTTGTTTCACCATCGCGCCGTTGGGTGCTGCGCGCCGGCATCGGGGGAATCGCAGGGCTTTTTGCTTCCCAGTTCGCCGGCGCAGGCATGGGCTCAGAAAAACCCGTCCAAGCCAACAAGAATAAGTCGGTCATTTTGTTTTGGCTCTCGGGCGGGCCAAGCCAGATTGATACCTGGGACCCTAAGCCCGATGCGCCGGTCGAAATCCGCGGGCCGTATGGAACGATCGCCACGAAGGTTCCCGGCCTTCGATTGAGCGAACATCTGCCGTTGCAGGCTTCGATTGCCGACAAGCTTTCGTTCCTCCGCGCAGTCGATTGCAAAGCGAGCGACCACACGCCGATCACGATGCAAGCGGGCAATCCGCTCGCGCGCCGCACCAACGACGGAAACGACGGTGGCGGCTGGCCGTCGATGGGCTCGATCGCGGCGAAGTTCCGCGGCGCGAACCATCCCGATATGCCCGCCTTTGTCGGCTTGGCCCCATCATGGGTGGCCGACGTCTACGAGTCGGGCGATCTCGGCAAGAAGTACGCTCCCGCGAAAGGCTTGGAACTCAGCGGCAAGTTCGATCTGCCTCAAGGAATGCAGCCATCGCGCCTGGGCGACCGCCGATCACTTCTGAGTGGACTCGATCGTCTGAACAACGCCCACGACCACGCAGGCGAACTAGCGCGCCTGGAGTACCACCACCGCCAAGCGTACGAGATGGTCCTCGGCGGGCACGTGAAAAAAGCCTTCGACATCTCAGGCGAAAGCGAGTCGACGCGCGATCTGTATGGTCGCGACGAAATTGGTTCCAAAGCGCTTCTCGCGCGGCGGCTCGTGGAAGCGGGAACAACGTTCGTCGTCGTGAGCGGCGCCTGGGGCTACTTCGACCACCACGGTGACCACGTCAACTGGGGCGGGATCGTCAAAGGCCTCACTCCGCTATTGCCGCGAATCGATCGCGCCCTCTACGGCCTGGTGACCGATCTGGATCAGCGGGGAATGCTCGACGACACGCTCGTCCTGATGATGGGCGAGTTCGGCCGTTCGCCAATCATCAACAAAGAAGCGGGTCGCGAACACTGGCTGCAAGTGATGTCCGCCGTAATGGCCGGCGGCAAATTCCGCCACGGACAAGCGATTGGTTCAACCGACGGCCACGGTGGCGAAATCCGCAGCGGCGCGGTTCGCCCACAAGATTTGGCGGCGACGATTTATAAGCACTTGGAGATCCCTCTCGACGCCCACTGGCAAGATCCCAAAGGACGCCCCACGCCGATTGTGGTCGAAGGGGGACGGCCGATTCCCGAGTTGGGGTAAAGGTACCGTTCGCGTCAGTTCAATCTATGCTCGTCTGCCAGAACTGCCAAAGATCGGCCCATAGGGACTCTCGCGTCGGATAGATTTTGTCGTAGTAGGTAGATGACAGGTCCTCAAGCGTTTCGAGGAGCGTCGGGTCCGCTTTCAGCAACTCAGCGTCTAGCTTTCTGGGAGGGACACTGTCGGGGAATTGATTGCATACGCGTCGGAAAAAGCCTTCTATTGGAGCAAGTTGATATTGCTCCAGAAGCCGCAAAAACTCCGTCGGACGTTCGTCCATGACGTTAAAGAAATATCCCTCCAGAGTTTCTGTACGCACGCTGTCATCGAACTCGATTGCAAGCCAGATCAGGCGCCGACGTTCCGGTAGTGCTGCCAGCCCATTCTTTGTGACGACCCCGCGAATGCTCTCGATAAGTTCCTCCATCGTCTGCACGGTCGAAGTCGGCAGCGGGTATTCACTGATGGGCGGCACCTCGGCGCCAGCCATGGCCGCATGCTGAACGTCACTGGCGCTAAATAGGAGATTGCATCCGGTGCACCGCATCGTATCGGCGAATCCAAGGAAAAACTCGTGGCAACGCGGGCAAGTTCGTTTGAATCCGCACCATCGCTTGTGCGCCGCTTCAGGCGTCGGCCTGGGCGTTCCGTCGGGATATTCTCTCAGGACTCGCATGAACGTCATCCGCTTTTCGAGCGGGTGCGAAAAGAAGAAGACGATTTCGCGTTCGATGTCGTAACCCTCTAGACGCTCGGACATCGCTCCTTGGGCCGATTTGCCGTCGACGTACGTTAGCTTTCCTGGTTGAAACGGCTCACTATTCACTCCCAAAGACATATCGGCAACGAATACTCCCCGTTTCTTTTGTCGGTGCATCTCGGCCGCATGCGACCGGAGCGCGGCCCAGTGCTTTTGAAAGAACTGGCACAGCTCTTCAATGTCGTCTTGGACTTGCTTTGCTTTTGCTTTGGCCATAGGTGGAAACTTGTCGTCTTAAGTTGTGCATGATTGACGGCTACTCGCCTCACGCTCAATCTGTTCCAACAACTCCCCCGGCACGCCAATCGGAAAAACGTGCACCACTCCCGTGGACTCGCGGGCGCCAGGAACGTCGAAGCCAACTTTACTGGCGACAAAGGTCAAGGTGTGATGGGCACGAAATGTCGTCACCGAAGCGGCACCTGTGTCGCAATCTAGCCCCGTCGGCAAATCGATTGCGATCCGCAGCGAACGCAGCGCATTGGCGATTTCAATCGCGTCCGACATCGGGCTGCGTGGATCTCCCGTGGCACCGGTTCCGAGCATCGCGTCGATGATTACTGTGGCGCTGCGAAGCGAGTCTTCGATGGATTTACGAATCGCGCCATTCGATCCGATGATCGTTCTAGGAATTCTCGATCGCTCGACAATATTCCAATTCGCCAGCGCATCGCCTTGTAGCGAGTTCGGGTCGGCCAACAAAACCATCGATACGTGCGGCGACATTGCATCCAAGTGCCGGGCAATCACGAAGCCGTCGCCGGCGTTGTTTCCTTTGCCGCACAGAATGGCGATCTGGTCGTCCGGCTTGGTGTTCGCGGCGATCCAGTCGGCCGCGCCGCGACCGGCGTTTTCCATTAGGACGAGGCCGAGCATATGCCAATCTTGAATGGCCCGGCGGTCGACCTCGCGCGACCAGTGGCGATTGAGCGGTTGCATGGTGAGATTCTCGCAGGAGATCGCCAAACCCCGCTTGAGCGCCGGCGAGGTTCCGATTGCAATAAGGGAAAGAAGAGCCAGGAGTTCTACTATGCCCCTATTTGATTTCGAATGTGCCGCCTGCGACAAGAGTGTCGAGATTTTGGTCCGCGGCAGTGAGACGCCAGAATGCCCCGAGTGCGGCAGTGTCAAGTTGACTCGGCTGCTTTCAGCACCGGCTGCGCCTCACTCGGGAAGCCGTGGAGGAGATCTGCCAATCTGCGGCGCAAATGCACCATCCGCCGGAATGTGCGGATTGCCCCAGTGCGGAACCGGCATGTGCGGGATGGAATGAAATCCCGCGCGGTTAGAATCCCTGCCAAGAACTTGCGAACTAGACCTTCTTGCCGCGGTGCTTCAGCGTGCGGTGCTTGGTCTTGCGCTTGCGACTCTTAGTCGGGAACGCCAGCAGGCCGCTGCACTTCTTGCAGCGGGTCCGTTGATTGTTGATCTTCGCGCCGCACTTGCCGCAGATGCGAGACTTCTTCTTCAACACGTAAATAGTGCTAGGGCGGGTGGTCACAACAACAACTCCTGACAACGCATCCAACGGTGGCCTCGGGCCACCAACGAAGCCCCATAATGTAGCCGAATCTCGAATCTTCGGCAACGCTTGGCGAGAAACCCTAGTGCCCTAAGTGCTCGTCGATTTCTTGGGCTTTTTTGGAAAAGGCCCTGTCCCACCACGGACGCTCCTCGGTTTTAGGACGCAAAGCGGAGTCAAACGTCTTGTCCCGGTTGTAGCCGTCGCCGCCTAAGCTGTTCCAAAACTCGGTGGGAGTGGTTTGGCAGCCTACGAAAAAGATGGCGGCAAACACCCACCCGATGCGGATCATGTTCAGGGAAATGGAGGACTTCATGGCGAACTCACAGCGAAAATCATCGCGGGAAAACCATCGCAGGGAAATTTCGGCCCAACTTTTCTCAAATAGCCGATCGGTCGTCTAGAGCAAGGAATACACAGCCCGATCACCTCGCACCTTAACAATTCCCAGTGCGCAACTAATTGCCGCATAAGACTTTGCGAACGATCGTCGGGCGATTGGAAGGGTCGACGTTCCAGCATTAGCAAGTTAAGATGGGAGGTCCTACCTTCCTTGTTCCGCGTTTCAAGCGACCAAGGGCGATCCCGCCAAAGATCAAACGCTAGATCCACTTCGAGAACAGACCGCTATGTGGAAATCCAAGTTTCCGTTTTGGTCGGGCGTGCTGGCGCTTTCGACCAGCCTTTCCGTTGCTGCCTCGAACGCCGCCGAAATCGACTATGCCACGCAGGTGAAGCCGCTGCTGGCCAAACACTGCGGCGAGTGCCACGGCCCCAAGAAGTCCGAAGCGGAATTGCGGCTGGATGTCCGCTCGAAGGCCTTTGGCAAAGGGGAATCGGGACACCAGGTTATCAAGCCAGGCGACGGGGCCGGAAGCGAACTGATCGCTCGCATCACCTCGGCCGATACCTCCACACGGATGCCGCCTGAGAAAGACCCCCTCTCAGCAGACGAGATCGCGATTCTCAAGCAATGGATCGACAGCGGTGCCAAGTGGCCCGACGAGTTAGCAGGTGAACCGCTTGCTAACGCTAAAGAGCATTGGGCGTTCAAGACGCCCGTTCGCCCTGAGGTTCCGGCCGTTTCCGATCCCGCCTGGTCGCAAACGGCAATCGACCGCTTCATCCGCGCGCGGCTCGACAAGGAGAAGATGTCACCCTCACCCATGGCCGACAAGACGACGTTGCTGCGTCGCCTTAGTTTAGACCTGATCGGATTGCCGCCGACGCCGCAGGAAATCGACGCGTTCCTGGACGACAACAGCGACGACGCCTATGCCAAGCAGGTTGAGCGGTTGCTGAAGAGCCCTCACTACGGCGAGCGCTGGGGACGCCATTGGCTCGATGCCGCTCGCTACGCCGACTCCGATGGCTACGAGAAGGACAAGTCGCGAGCCGTCTACTTCTATCGCGACTGGGTTGTCAGCGCGCTGAACCGCGACCTTCCGTACGACCAGTTCATCATCGAGCAGCTCGCTGGCGACTTGCTGCCCAACGCCACGCAAGACCAGCTGGTGGCAACTGGTTTTCTGCGCAACTCGATGATCAACGAGGAAGGCGGCATCGACCCCGAACAGTTTCGCATGGAAGCGATGTTCGACCGGATGGACGCGATTGGCAAATCGGTCCTTGGTCTGACGCTCGCTTGCTGCCAGTGCCACAACCACAAGTATGACCCGTTCTCGCAAGAGGACTACTACCGGATCTTCGCCTACTTCAACGACACGCACGAAGCCTCGACGCCCGTCTACACCGCTGCGCAACTAATGCAGCGGGGGGAGATCTTCCGGAAGATCGGCGAGATTGAAAGTGGGCTGCGAGAGACAACGCCCGACTGGGCCGATCGCATGACCCAATGGGAAGCGGCCGTCACTCGCAACACCGTTCCTTGGAAGGTCGTCAAAGTCGCCAACGAAGGGGAAAACGCTCAGCGATATGTCTACCACGAAGATGGTTCGCAAATGGCTTGGGGCTACGCTCCAACCAAGTGGGAATCGGCCTTCAAAGGCGAAAGCGATCTGCCGGTCATCACGGCTTTCCAAATCGATCTGCTGAACGACGTCAACTTGCCGCTGAACGGTCCGGGCCGCTCGCCTAAGGGCTTGTTCGCGCTCACGGAGTTCAAAGTCGAAGCGATCAACAAAGAAAACCCAAGCGAACGCGTCCAGGTCAAGTTCTCGCTGGCGACGGCCGATTTCGGCAACGAGCGCCGGCCGCTCGAAGCGATGTACCACGACAAGTCTGACAAGGAACGAGTGACCGGGCCCGTCAGTTACGCGATCGATGGCGACGACTTGACCGCTTGGGGCGTCGACGCCGGACCGGGACGCAGCAATATTCCTCGCCGCGCGGTCTTCGTCGCTGAGCGTCCGGTCCAGTTCCCCAAGGGTGCGACGTTGATTTTCCGCCTTCGCCAGATGCACGGCGGCTGGAATAGCGACGACAACCAGAACAACAACCTGGGCCGGTTCCGCTTCAGCGTGACCGATGCGCCAAGCGCAGTCGCGGACCAGGTCCCCGCTAATGTCCAAACGTTGCTGGCGATTCCTCGTGAGAAACGAACTGAGGCCCAGCAAAAGGCAATCTTCTCGTACTGGCTTACGACCGTTCCCCAGTGGAGCGAGCAGGCCAAACAAATCGAAGAGTTGTGGAAGACCCATCCGCCCGCCGAATCGCAACTGACGATGGCTGCCCGCGAGAAATCGCGCGACACCTTCGTGCTCAAGCGAGGCGACTTCCTCAAGCCAGGCAAGAACGTCAGCATGGGCGTTCCCGCGGCGCTTCATGAACTGCAAGCAACGCCCGAGCAGAATCGTCTCACGTTTGCCCGTTGGGCGGTCGATCGGCGTTCGCCGACTGCCGCCCGCGCGATGGTGAACCGGATCTGGCAAGCTTATTTCGGCACGGGGTTCGTCAGCAGTTCCGAAGACTTGGGCCGACAGTGCGAGGCGCCTTCGCATCCGGAACTCTTCGACTGGCTCGCCGTCGAATTCATGGAAAAAGGTTGGAGCCTCAAACAGCTCCATCGGACGATCGTCAACACTGCCACGTACAAGCAATCGTCGAAGGTGTCGGACGAGGCCCTTGTAAAGGATCCTTACAACCGCTTGTTGGCGCGTGGTTCGCGATTGCGAGTGGAAGCGGAAGTTGTTCGCGATATCACGCTGGCCGCGAGTGGCCTGCTCAATCCCGAAGTCGGCGGACCGCCGGTCTTCCCCCCTGCCCCGGCGTTTTTGTTCCAACCGCCCGTCAGCTACGGCCCTAAGGTGTGGAACGAAGAAATGGGGGCCAATCGCTACCGTCGCGGCATTTACACGTTCCGTTTCCGCAGCGTGCCGTACCCTGTCTTCACCAACTTCGACACGCCCAACGGCGACGCCAGTTGCGTGAAACGGCCGCGCTCGAACACGCCGCTTCAAGCGTTGACGTCGCTAAACGAACCGCTGTTCCTGGAGTGCGCCCGAGCACTCGCGATGAAGGCGCTCAACGAAGGTGGTGCCGACGATGGCGAAAAGATTGCCTACGCATTCCGTCGCTGCACGGGCCGTTTGCCTAGCGAACGGGAACAATCGGTGTTGCTGGGCCTTTTGAAAAATCAAACCGAAAGATTTGCTCAGCCCGATGCGAAGCCGTGGGATCTCGCGGCAAACGATCCGGCCAATCCGCCGGCGCTTCCCAATGGCGTGTCGCCCGCGCAAGCCGCGGGCTGGACCGCCGTTGCCCGCGTGATGCTGAACCTCGACGAAACAATCACCAAGGAGTAACCGATGAACTGCCAAGAACATTTTTATCGAGGTTCGCGGCCCAACGACGTCGCGCGGCGTTGGTTTCTCCAGCAATGCGGTATCGGACTCGGCGCGGCTACCCTGGGACAACTGTTGGCCTCGAGCGCTGGCGCGGCTCCAGTTGCGAACAACCCCCTTGCGCCCAAAAAGCCGCACTTCGCCCCCAAGGCGAAGAATGTGATCTATCTCTTTATGGCGGGCGGGCCCAGCCACTTGGAGATGTTCGACAATAAACCCGAACTGGCCAAATGGGACGGCAAGCTGCCGCCGGCCGAGCTCCTTAAGGATTACCGCTCGGCGTTCATCAATCCCAACAGCATGTTGCTGGGACCGAAATTCAAATTCGCCAAGCACGGCAACAGCGGAGCCGAACTTTCGGAGCTACTTCCCAACCTGGCGACAGTGGCCGACGATCTGTGCATCGTCAAATCGCTGGCGACCGACGCCTTTAATCACGCGCCAGCGCAGATTTTCATGAACACCGGCGCGCAGCAGTTCGGCCGCCCCAGCATGGGAGCCTGGACGCTGTACGGCTTGGGAAGCGAGTCCCAAGAGTTGCCCGGCTTCGTTGTATTCAGCACGGGCAGCAAAGGCCCCAGCGGCGGCAACTCGAACTGGGGAAGCGGCTTCCTGCCGACGATGTATCAGGGAGTCCAGTTCCGCACCGGCGGCGATCCGATTTTGTACTTGTCGAACCCGCGCGGGATCGACAACGCCAGCCAAAAGGAAGCCGTCGACGCGGTGAAGGCTCTCAATCAGGTGCGTCTGGATGAGATCGGCGATCCCGAAATCGCCACCCGCATCAATAGTTACGAGATGGCCTTCAAGATGCAAACCAGCGCGCCCGATTTGATGGACATTTCGCAGGAGCCCAAAGAAATTCTCGAAATGTACGGCGCTGAACCAGGCAAGAGCACATTCGCTAACACGGCCCTGTTGGCGCGACGGCTTGTCGAACGCGGCGTCCGCTGCGTGCAACTTTTCCACGAAGCGTGGGACCAGCACGGCGATTTGGTCGGCGGACTCAAGAAGAATTGCCAGAACACCGACAAGGCCTGCACCGCCTTGATCAAAGACCTCAAGCAGCGCGGGATGCTCGACGAGACGCTGGTGATTTGGGGCGGCGAGTTCGGCCGCACGCCGATGGTCCAAGGAGGCAACGACGGCCGCGACCATCACCCCAACGCCTTCACCATGTGGCTGGCCGGCGGTGGTTTCAAAAAGGGATTCACATACGGTGAATCGGACGAGTTCGGTTTCAACGTCGCCCGCGACAAGGTCCACGTCCACGACTTGCACGCCACCGTCCTGCACGCCCTCGGATTCGATCACACCAAGCTGACGTTCCGCTTCCAGGGGCGCGAGTATCGTTTGACCGACGTCCACGGCAACGTGGTCAAGGAACTGCTGGCGTAGCCGCGTTCGCCAGAACGCGGAAGGTTGGCATGACTTCCCCCCATCCCGCGCTCTTGGCGGGTATAGCTACGGCGGGGTTTGCTCAGTCGACGTTGCGTCTATGCCGTTGCCTTGCCACCAATTCGCAACCACGGTGATCAACGTCGCGACGATCGCCGCCAGTGGCAGTGTTAACAGTCCCGCCGCCGACACGTACGCCGTGAGCGAGCCGTTCTTGGCCATCGCCCGTTGGTACGACGGGTATCCGCTTAACGCCCAAACCGTTAGTCCGACAATTCCGATCGTGGCTAGCGACAGAAAAATCCACCATTTGGCGCGAGCGCGATCCATCGCCCAACCGTACATAGCTGCTGGAACGAGCCCGGTGAGAGCCAGCATGGAGATGGCATCAATGGGTCTGCCAGATTTCGGAACCCACCTCGCTGCCCAACCGCAGAGCGGCAGAAGTCCTACGACGGCCATCCCATATTCGTCGCCGGGATGATGGATGGAGTATCGAGCAGCGATAAACCACGCCGCGGGAAAGGCACCGATGTAAATCCACCGAGCGGGGCGCTCGAAAGTGGTCTTGCTCGCCAGATACATCAAAGCGAACGGAACGATCAGCGGCAGCGTTTCAAGCCAGCGAAAGCCGATCGCCGCGACGACAATCGCCGCGGCGAACTCCAGAAGCGACCATTGATTTTGGCGCAGAGGTTGTGCCACTTATATGTTTCCGCGGCTACTTATTGCCTTCCTCGCTGTTGGCCTTCTCGGCCGCAGCCCGCAGTTCGGGATCTTCGTCGGCCAGCGCCTTTTCGATCACGAACTTACCCGCCTCGCCGCCGATTTGTTTGGCGGCTTTCACGACTGCGAAGCGTGATTCCTTCCCTGCCTTCTTGAACGCAATCGCGATCACCGCGTAGCCGGCTTCCTTGCGCTTCACGGCCAATTCGACCGCTTTGGCGACGTTTTTGTCTTCGGCACTCTTGGCGATGGCATACAGGACCAGGACGCCGTCGTCTCCTTCGGTTTTGTCGCCGAATTCGAGGATCGTTTGTGCGAACGTCTCGTCGTCCTTCTTCGCATCGGCAATCACCGCCAGGAACGTCAGCTTCGACTTAGTATCCATCTTGAGGCCGAGGAGCGTTTTCAGCAGTTCCTCGTCGGCATCCTTGGCCATGCCGGCGAAGACGATCAGGCGGTCGTAACTGGGCTTCTTGTTCAACTCTTCGGCAAGGAAACACCTGTCCTTGGTGTTGAGCCCTTCGTAGCCCAAAGCAATGGCCGGGATGCCCAGATCGCCCATCTCGCAAATTGCGGCCAGAGCCTTGCGCCGGACCGACTCGTGTTTGGTCTCTTTGGAGATCAAACCCAGTGTCAAAAGTTGCTCTTCACTGCCGAGTTTGCCGATGCTCTCGATCACCGAGAGCTGATCGCTCTCCTTTTCGCTGTGGAACTTGGCAGCGAGCGCCTTGAGCTCGTCGCTGAGTTTAGAAGGGTCTTCGCGAAGTTCCTTGAGCGCGGCGACGCGCCCTTCGATTTCGCTCTTCAGCGATTGGCCGCGTTCTTTCAGCTTTTCGATATCGCCTTTGAGCGATTCCAGCTGCGAATCGAGGTTCTTCATCTGCTCGTGCACGGTTTGCACGACGGCAGGAGGATCGGCCGCCTTGGCGACCAGATCGAAACGGATCATTGGTACCAGGGCCAATAGCGCGGCTGATACCACCATCAGTTGTTGGTTCATTCGAGAGTCCTTGAGAGTGCCAGGAGAAAGCAAACGACGAACACGAACAACCAGCGGATGGGCGTGCGCGCAGTGCCCGGCCACCGGATAGGTCGAAAGGGGAAATGCCCAACGGGGTGAATTGGTTTTTTGGATTTCGATCAGCGCCAGCAGCGCCGCCAGGTAATCGGCTTTGGCCGCTTCGTCCGGCGTGGCATCGGCATCGCAGAGCCATTCGCCGGCAGCGTCGAAGGTTTGCACCGCCCACCAGGCGGCCGGGTTGAACCATTGCGGTAAGGCGAGGAGCCGGACGAGCCAAGACTTCCACACATCGCCGCGGCGCCAGTGGGACAATTCGTGCCGGGCAATCGCCTGTTGCTGATCGTCGGTAATCGAATGCCAGAAGGCGCGCGGTGTCCAAAACTCATAGCCGCGCGGGAACAAACAAAGCATGGGCCCGGCAATGCGAGTGAATTGCAACGGTAACGTGGATGGGCCGTTTAGGTCCTGAACCAGACTTCGCCACCGTCGTCGCGGAGCATCGTCGGCGAGTTGCCGCCTCGTCATCAGCCATGTTGCGAGATAGATAAGTCCGTAGCTGGCTCCGCAAGCGAGTAAGCCGTACAACCAGACGCGCAACACTGTTTGAGGAACGTCAGGCCAGGCAAGGTGCTGGGGGTGCGACGAGATCGAAGTCGTTGACGCATCGACGAACTCAGGACCGGCCGCCTGATCTGAAGTTACGACTGAGTGGTGGACAGGAGAGGACGATTGCGACGGGGCGTTGGCATGGGTTTCGTGCGCGGGGATCGCTGCGTGCCACGGCGAACTGTACCAAGGAATGGCAATCACCATCGGCGCGAATGCCCAGCCGGGCAACAACGCTAAAACACTCGCAGCACGGTGAACGCGCGGCGAAGTGATGCGAAGGCGCCACAGCAAGAATCGCACAATGAGCACCGCAATCGTGACGGCAATTGTCGTCCGCAGGAGCGTCGCCGCGAGGAACGTTGTCATTTTTTCGGCTCCGACTTGCGTGCTGTGTTGTTGCGTGCCTTTTCCGCCTCGGCGATCAGCCGCTTCATCTCGGCCAGGTCGTCGGCCGTGAGGCTCGGCGTTTGAATCAGATGGGCAAACAGCGGCACCACGCCGCTTACCTTCTCAAGCAGCAAATCGAGCAAGGGAGCGCTGACGTCGCCTGGATTAATCGCCGCTCGGTATTTCGCCGGGCGATCGCTGGTCTTGGCGACAACTTGTTTTTCGACGAGCCGCTCAAGCCGCGTTTGCACCGTCGTGTAGCCGATTTTGGGCCCGCGAAGGCACATCTCCTCGTGGGCCTCGGAAAGAGCCAGCGGCCCTTTCTCCCACAGCATCTGGACGACGCTGATCTCCCCTTCGGTGAGCTTCTGCTCGACCTTGTCGTCCGCAGGCGATTTCTTCTTCGCGTTCATGGGAGGCCTTTTACTACTGATGTCGTAATTATTTTACGACAGACGTAGTAAATGGTCAAGCAAAGAAATCGAAAGTTTTTTCGCGAAGCTTAAAGAGCGGAGCGAGGATTCCGCATCCAGTAGAAACGGCCATTTTCGGCCCCGCCGAGAAAATCGGGGACGCCGTCGCCATCGAAATCGACCGTGGTCGGGCTTACATCGTGCCCTTCGATGTTCTGTCCCGAGAGCGTCCCCTGCCGCTCGAAAAGCGACATGCCGGAATCGCGTCCCAGTCCGCGATAAAAATCGGCGCTGGTCGAATTCAAGAGCAAATCGAGTTCGCCGTCGCCATCCCAGTCGACCACGTGCAGCTTGCGGCGGCCGCTGGCGCCCGCCTGGCGACTGTTCAATTGCATCGGCTTGCCATCAGAGTTGCAAAAGATTCTTTGCGGAGCGAGCAGCAACAACTTGTCATCTTGCTTGGAACGCGCGAACCACGCCCAATACCCCTCTGTGTCGAGCATCGCCAGGTCAGGCAAGCCATCGTCGTTGAAATCATGAACCACCGGCGTCGTTCGCCATTGCGTAACGAGTTCCTTTTCTTTAGGACGTCTCCACGTCCACTGAGGTCTAGGCCCGACTTCGGTGGGCCACTCGACTTCGACGGCTTGCGCCGCTGCAAACTTGGGCTCAGTTTTCGTACCGATATTCTGAAGCCACTCAACCTTACCCAAGATCGAGTTGTAAACAATGTCAATCAGCCCATCGCCATCCCAGTCGGCGACGTTGAGCGTGGTGTAACCCCACTTCGCTTCAGCAGGGCCTTGAACGCTCCCGTTCCGGCCGGCCATGACGCGGAAGACTTTGTCGCCTGCGGTGATCTTCTTCGGCGCCGCCCATTTCGGCTTGGCGACTTTGGGGCCGCTTAGGTTCTCGAAGAACTCGATATACCCAGCTGTGTTGCCGCTGACGATGTCGGTATCGCCGTCGCCATCGAGATCGCAGCCACACGGAGTGGCCAGCGCGCCGCACTTGAGCGTGTCTGCCTCTTGTTGAAAATACCGCGGGGCTAAGAATGTAGGAGTTCTGCCCTGCTCCGCCAATTTCGGCGAGACGTTTTCAGCCGTCACATTTTCAACGAGCGCAACGCGTCCATCTTCGTCACCCACAATCAAATCGAAGTCGCCGTCGCGATCCCAATCGAACGCAACCGGCACAATCATTTGCAGGTCCATCACCAGTGGCGAACCATCGGCCTGCCGAAGTCGCTGCACCTTGGCATAGCGCGGTTCCGTGCGCGTGCCGACGTTCTCGAAGTAATTGAAGCCATCCAGGAACTCGCCGCAGAGCAAGTCGAGATCCCCATCGCCATCAAAATCGGCGAAGTTAGGCGAAGGGCAACCGAACGTGTCGATTGGCTCTCCTTCCGCTTCCAACGTCACGTAAGGTTCGTACTTCGGCGACTCGGTCGTTCCGGTGTTGCGATGAAGTAAGACGAATCCGTGGAGCGGACCGGCTGTCCAATTCCCGACCCTGTCGAAGGCATCGTCCCAGCCGTATTCGCTCCAGTCTTCGACGCCGGTGAGCAGGTCGAGCTTGCCATCGCCGTCGTAGTCGACGTATTTGAATTGAACGTGCCGCACGCCCGGACCTTTGGTGTACTCCCACTTGGGTTTGTAGAAACCAGCGGCGATCGAAAGCGCCTCGCGGTCGGCAACTCCCTTCTTCGCGAAGTCAGGGTAGCGAAAACCCGGCGACAGGACATGGAGTTTCCCGTCGACGTAACTGGGCGTGATGTACGGGACCGTCGTGCTAAGCAGCTTGCCCGGTTTGAAGACCGGAAACTTGTTCTGCGCGGTATCGCCGGTCGAGTTCTCGAACAGCCAAACGCCTTTGGATGGCTTGTCGTGGCACGACACGATCAAATCGAAGTCGCCATCGCCATCGGCGTCGCAAGGAACCGGCCACGCCCACAGGCCGACGCCGAGGTCGACAACGAGGCCGGGGTTGTTGTAGGACAAGAGTTCCAGTTCGCCAGCGGCGACGTGGTTTGCTTCACACAGCGCAAGCATGCCGGCCAGGATGAGCAGAATAGGAAGTCGCATCGTCATCTCTGGCTTCTCGACCTCTCCTGACTTGCCAACCCAACCTCGGACGGACAGGATTGTCCGTCCTACTTTCTTTTTCCCTCTCCGTGCCCTCCGTGGTGAAAATTCCTATGCCGAACCGGTCTCACCCCGCGCATGGCGGGCCATCGTTTCCTGGAACTTGCGTTTGCCTTCTTCGACCACGCGGCGGATTTCGATGGCGTTGGCTTCGCTTTCTTTCCGCAAGTCGGCGATCATGCTGAGCGACTCGATTTGGAAATTCGAAATCGCGTCGACTAACTTCTGCACCGACGCCGGATTGAGCGTCGAACCGTAGCCTGCTTTCAACGCAGCGCGTTCCAGTTCGCGGCCCAACTCGGCCACGTCTTCGATGGCTTTGTTCGCTCCCTCTTTCATCGCTTCGGTCGCTTGTGTGACCTCGTTCAAACCGAATTGCGAGGTGTAAACGGTGCCGAGAATCGTGAAGACGTGTTCGTTCGTGGTGAAAAACGTCACCGCACGGCGATAGACGCGGTCCTTCACGTCGTGCGTTTGCTTGAGCTTGGTGACCAGCGTTTCGCCGACGTCGTAGCCGACGCTCAGGTTCTCGGCAATGTCCTTGCACAGCTGGTACTTGCTGTCGGCCTTGTCCATCTGGTCCTTGGCTTCGTCGCGGGCCAGTTCCAACCGCGTCTCGACTTGCTTCCCTTCCTTGCTCTGCGCATCGCAGGCGGCTTGAGCGTCGGCGAGTTTCTTCTTGGAGGCTTCGAGGATCCCGGTTTGCTTGGCCAGCAGGTCGCGAGCCAGGGCCTCGGCTCCCTTCACGGCGAAGCGGAAGTCGATGTAACCGTCCATGATCGCCTGCTCGCGATTGAGCTGGTTCTTGGTATCGGCCGAAACATCCTTGTAGAGGTCGACGATTTTCTCGAAGCGTTGGCTGGGCGTGCCGCGGCGCATCCGCATCCACCAGTTCTGGATCCGCTCGCTGGTGCTGATCTTGCCGTCGTCGAGTTGGCGAATGAGGGTCTTGCTGTCGTCTCGGATCGAATCGAACATCTGGCTGATGTCGAGATAGCGATTGCCGACGGTAATGTTCTCGACGTTGTCGCGCACCAGGGCATTGAACGTGCTCATGTGCTTGATGGTGTTGGCGATGGCAAGCACCTTGGGCTCGTCGAGGTCCTTGAGCTCCTCGAGCATCTTGATCATTTCTTGCGGGACGTCCTCACGCTCGCCGATCCCCAGCTTTTTGAGCGTCCCCAAGGCCTTGTCGAGATACTTTTGCATCCCCGTCGAGGCGACCGACGTCTCCCCTTTGCTTTCGGTTTTGCTGGCCGGGGCGGCTTGTTCCTGAATGTTTTCGGCTGCCATGCGAATAGTCCCTAGTAATTGGGGAAAGCAGTAGTTGAATAAATCGAGGCGGTTGACGAGATGAAAACCGTGCGAATCGCGGCACTGCGTGGTAAGCCGTTCAGGGTATCAAGATTGTCGCTTAAGACAATCGTCCGGCCGTTCGAATCGGCGGTGCGTCCGAACGTTGGCCACTGACGTACTTCGTAAAATCAGCCATAATCTGGGAACTGTTCGATGTGTTTTTAAACATTCGGTGTTTTCCGACATTGCGTGTTTTAAGAAGTTCGTTTTCATTCATCCCGTCCAACGCGAATTGGCGTAATGACCCAAGCTACAGAAAACGCTCCGAAAGACGAAAAAGCCTCCACCAGCAACGAGCAAGGCCGCGCTTCGACGGGCAAAGATTTGACGCTCGCCGATATGATGAAGATTCTCGACGTGGCCCACAGTTTGCAGGCCGATCGAGAGACCGTGCACGAACAGCTTTCGATCGAAAAAGCAAAAGCTGGAATGCGCGAGCGATTGCTGGCTTCGCGCGAGCTCACCGGCGCCGGCTACAACGAGGCCGAACTCGATGCCGCGATCGATCTGTACTACGACAATCTCCACCGCTACCAAGAGCCGAAAGGCATGAACGCGATGATCGCGCACGCCTACATTCGGCGCGGTCCCATCGGCGCGACCGTGGGCGGCGTAGCGGCGGCGACGGCTCTCGCTTGGGGCTTGTTCTTCAATCCCTACAGCCCGTGGTCCAGCTACGGCAGCGTTACCAAACAAATCGACAAGGAACGCGAAGCCATCGTCCGCGTCGAGCGCGATTTGCAGACTATACCAGGTGCCGTCGCCGCACATCCGGAACTAGGCAAACTCAAGTCGACGGCTGAGACCTACGAGCAGGCCCGCGACGTCGCCAAGCTTCGCGAGTCGCGGCAGGAAATCGAACAAGTCGCAACCAAGGCGCGCGAATCGCAAGCCGCGGCCAAAACGGCCGCCGAAGATCTTGCGCAGATCCACAAGCTCCTCGCGTCCGCGCAAAGTGTCGCCGTGGAACCAGGCGTGAAAGAGCAGCTTGCCGAACTATCTAAGCAGGCCGACGAACTGGCAGGCTCGCAAAACATCGCGCGGCTAAGCCAACTGCGCACCTCGGTCGCCGAGATCGAAAGTGCCTTGCAACAAGACTACGAGATCCGCGTTGTCTGGCGAAATCAGAAGAGTGCCCTGCAACGAAAATCTAAAGATAATCCCAACGGTGCACCTAGTTCCTACTTGATCGTTGAAGCCCTGGACAAAGGGGGCAAGCCCGTCGCGGTAACAGTCCCCGATGTGGAGGACGGCAAACCGGAGCGGGCGACCAAGTGGGGAGAAATGGTGCCGAACGAAGTTTATGAACGGATCAAACAAGACAAACAAGCCGACGGTATCCTGAACAACGATCTCTATGCCGTCAAAAAGAAGGGCTACCTGGGGATGGACATCATGATGACGGGTGCCGATGGCAAGCCCCTTTCCCGACAACGCCAGTTGACGCACATCGACGAAAAGATTCAACAGCGAAGATGATCTCGTTCTGCTTGCGGCCGTTTTTAGTGCCGGTTTTTATCATTCCTCTTCCTATTCGCTTTTGAGCTCCCATGCCCAATGCCGGCTCTACCGTTCTCCAGCAATTGCGTTCGTCCCTGGCGGTTGCTCGGTCGAATCTCGATCAATTGCGGCAACACAGCCGGCAAGTTGAACTGGAACTGACGCGCCTGGTCGCGGAGCGCGGGCAAGCGATCAACCAGTTGGCGCAGCACTACCTGCCGAACGTCTCGGCCCAGACGATCCAAAGTTTGTACGGCAACGTGCAAATCGACCTGGCCGACATCCTGCAGCGCAAGACCGACTACCGCCGCCAACTCGAACAAAAAGTGGCGTCACTGGGACAGTTCGTTGACCAATCCGAGGCGAAAGTCGCACACATCGACGAGCAACTCAAAACGTTGGGAGTTCGCCGCAAAGACTTAGAAACGGCGGTCGCTAAAAAACTCGCCGACGACCCCGAATTTCAAAAGCTAACCAAACTCTCGCTCGATATCGAAAAGGAATTGCAGCGACACGAGCAGCGGGTGCACGACCTGGAGCACGAAGCCCACGACAAGCTGCCTGCCTACGAGCACAGCGCGCTATTTCAGTATCTCTACCAGCGCAAATGGGGAACGGCGGCCTACAACTACAAAGGGATGACCAAGCAATGGGACCGTTGGGTGGCCGATTTGATTGGCTATCCGCGGGCCGCCCGTAGTTATGAGTTTCTCCTGCGAACGCCCCAACTGGTGGCTCAGGAGGTCGCCAAACGGCGGGCTGATTTCGATGAACTGATGACTCAGATCGAGGCCCGCCGCGATCAAGTGGCCGTGGATTTGGGGCTCAAGGCGGCGATTGAACAAGAAAAATCGGCCGAGACCCAGCGTTCCGAACTGTCGCAGAATCGCGCCCAGAGCGAACAAGAGCTCTCGCAAGCGCACCAGAAGCTGAACGAACTCGATTTCCCGACCAGCGAGTTCTACGCCGAAGCCGTCTCGCGCGTTCGCGACTATTTGGCTCGCACGCAAACCACGGTCCTGCAAGCCAGAGCGCGTCGTACGCCTGAGCGGATCGACGACGATCTGGTCGCGCGAATCGCCATGTTAGGGGACGAGATCACCAATCTTCGTCCCGAGCAGGAGTTGACGTCGAAAACGGTTCAAACGACGGGCGATCGCGCCGACGGACTCGACCGCATCATCCAACGCTTTGTCGCCGGAAACTTTGACGCCGGGCGATCGTTGTTCGACGATCGTTTCGATGGCCGCCAATGGGCCGACCATTACCTGGCGGGCAAGATCGACGAAGGGACTCTCTGGCAACAGATTTCCAGCCAGCAATCGTGGGCTCCGACGATTGTGTCGCAAACCGGCGGCACGATGTCCGACATCGCCAACAGCCCGTGGACCTACGTGATGCTCGACGCGATGACGCAAGTCGCCGGCGCTGCCGCCCGTGGCATGGCTCACGACGCGGTCCGTCGACGCAGCCAAGACTGGGGCGGAGGCAACTGGGGTGGCAGTAATTGGGGCGGCGGCTTTGGAGGGGGATCAAGCGACTGGGGCGGGTCCAGTTCGTCGGGGGGCGATTTTGGCGGCGGCTCGTCCAGTGGAGGTTCCTCAGGCGGCGATTCCTCAGGTGGCGGGTCGTCGGGGGGCGGTGGCTTCTACACGTCCGATAGCTTCTGATGGCTGGTCGTCGTCGTTTCCGAGCCAATGGTGGCGACCAGAAGTCGCCCGCTGAAAGTCCGCGCACGAAGGCCGGTACTCAACAGACGTGGAGTGCGACAACAGAGTCAAGTCTCCAGTCGTGGTGGCCAGCCTTGGTGCTGGCCGCGCTGGTGGCGGCGTTCTATTCGCCCGTCACGAAGTGCGACTTCATCTGGGACGACAACGACTACGTGACCGAGAACCGGCACCTCCGCACACTCGAAGGATTGCGCACCATCTGGCTCGAGCCGAAGGCGACTCCGCAGTACTATCCGCTCGTGCACACAACCTACTGGTGCGAGTACCGGCTGTGGCGATTGCAGCCGCTCGGTTACCACCTAGTGAATGTCGCCATCCATGCCGCGACGGCGATCTTGCTTTGGCGTTTGCTGGCCCGACTTGCAGTTCCTGGCAGTTGGTGGATTGCGGCGATCTTCGCGCTGCACCCCGTGCATGTCGAATCGGTCGCTTGGGTGACGGAACGCAAGAACGTCTTATCCGGGCTCTGCTACCTATTGGCAGCGTGGTCGTACACCCGTTGGGCCAACTGGGGTGGAGAACCAAAGGGAGCAACGCCATCGTGGAGATGGTACGGTCTGGCGCTGGCGTTCTACGTCGCCGCGCTACTGAGTAAGACCGTTACCGTATCGTTGCCCGCGGCTCTTCTATTGGTCGCTTGGTGGAAGGAACCCGCGTCGCTGCGCCGGCACGCGGTGGCGGTGCTTCCGTTTTTTCTTATCGGCATCCCGATGGCCATGCTGACGGCGTGGCTGGAACGCAATCAAGTGGGAGCCAGCGGCGAAGCCTTCCAGTACGGCATCGCCGAACGCATCTTCCTCGCCGGCCGCATTCCGTGGTTCTACGCCGAAAAGCTCCTGTGGCCGAGCGAGTTGTCATTCATCTACCCGCGCTGGAATCTCGATTCCTTCCAGGGATGGTGGCTGTTGTGGGCCGCGGCAACGCTGGCGCTGGTAACTGGACTGGCCGCCGCAACCCACCGCTGGGGTAGCAAGTTGGGCCGTGGACCGCTCGTCGCCGTATTATTCTTCGGTGGCACGCTCTTCCCGGCGCTGGGGTTCTTTAACGTCTACCCCTTCAAGTACTCGTTTGTGGCCGACCATTTTCAGTATCTGGCGAGCATTGGGATCATCGCACTCGTGGTTGGGACGATTGCTTATTTCGTGGATCGCGACTCTCGCTTGCGTCTGGTCGCAGCAGTTGTTGGCAGTTGCGTACTGCTGGCGCTCGGTGTTCTCACTTATCGGCAAGTCGGCGTCTACCAGTCCCGGGCCACGTTGTGGGCAGACGTGTTGGAGAAGAATCCAGACTCGCCCCTGGCCCTGCAAGGTCTGGCGGCGGAGCGCGCCGCGGTTGACGACTTCAAAGAAGCGGAAACGCTCTACCGCAAGGCAATCCCGCTGACCGTCGATTCGCACGACCGCCGGAAAGTCTTGTACGACTTGGGACAAACGCTTTACCGCGCTGGCGACAAAGCTGGTGCTAAGGATGAATGGCGCCAAGCCCTGGCGATTGATCGCACTCAGATAAGAATTGCGGAACAGTTGGGGCTGCTTGCCATCAAAGATGAGGAGTGGGGCCAGGCAGAAGAGTACTGGCGGCTCGTCGCTGTGCATGGTCCCCGGCACGCCGTATCACAGAAGAATCTGGCGATTGCCCTGTCGTCCCAGAGAAAGAACGTCGAGGCCGAGCCGCACTATCGGGAAGCTGCATTACTTGCTCCTACCGATGGCGAAATTCGCTTGAATTGGGCGCGTTGCCTGGCGTCGCTAGGACAATTCAAGAATGCTGCCGCGCAGGCGGAAATGGCCGCACATTCGAGCGACCCGCGGATCGCGGCCGACGCCAAAAAACTCCTTGAGCAAATCAAGGAGTCAAAGTGACGGAGCCGACTCCCTTCCAGCCACCGCGTGCGACCTATGTCCACGTCCCGTTCTGCCGGCATCGCTGCGGGTACTGCAACTTCACGTTGGTCGCCGGCCGCGACGACTTGATCGACGGTTACCTGCGGGCGCTGGAGCTCGAACTTGAGCTAGTAGGCGCAGCGCGCCAAGTCGATACCCTCTTCTTCGGTGGCGGCACGCCGACTCATTTGCCACCGCCGCAACTGGCGCGGTTACTCGAACTGGTCGGTAGAACGTTCCCGCTTGCTCCCGGCGGTGAATTCAGCATCGAAGCCAACCCGCTCGACATCACGCCCGAACGTGTTGCAGTGCTGCGAGAACACGGCGTCACACGATTGAGCTTAGGCGTGCAGTCGTTCGACAACAATAAGCTGGCAATCCTTGAGCGCGACCACCGCCGCACAGACTTGCCGGCAATTCTGTCGCTTGCCCGCGAATCCTTTTCTTCTCTCTCGCTCGATTTGATTTTCGCCACGCCAGGCGAATCGCTCACGCTGTGGCAGAGCGACCTAGAAGCGGCACTGCAAACGCCGATCGACCACGTGTCGACTTACGGACTGACTTGGGAAAAAGGAACTTCCTATTGGTCGCGGCTCGCGAAAGGGGAACTCGCGACGACGGACGAGAACGTCGAAGCCGCCATGTACGTGCACGCGATCGAGCGTCTCCAAGCCGCCGGATTCGAACACTATGAGGTCTCGAACTTTGCCCGCACGGGGCAGCGTTGCCGGCACAATGAGACCTACTGGCTCGGCGCACCTTACTTCGCCCTGGGGCCCGGCGCGGCGCGGTATATCGATGGCCGTCGCGAGACGAACCATCGCAGCACGGTGACGTGGATGAAGCGGCTTTTCGCGGAAAAATCGCCGGTGGCCGAAAGCGAAACGCTGCTGCCCGAAGACCGTGCCCGCGAACGCCTCGTCTTTGGACTGCGGCGCCTTGAGGGGATTTCGCTGGCCACGTTTTCAGAGCAAACCGGCTTCGACGTGCTCAAATTAGGCGGCGCCAACTTGGAACGCTACCTCAGGCAAGGAGCCATGGAACGAGTTGGCGACCAACTGCGGCTCACCCGCGCTGGACTGCTGGTGAGCGATGCGCTGTGGCCCGCGCTATTGCGAACTTAGTCCGGCAACGGCTGCGACATCCGCAAGTAGGCAAACAAGTCGCGAATCTGTTGCTCGGTCAACTTGCTCAGCAATCCCTCTGGCATCAGTGAGACTTTGCTCAACCGCAACTCTTCAATTTCGCTGCGCTGAAGGATGATCGGTTGGCCGTCGGCGGCTTGCAGCGTGACCGCCTGGGCGTCTTGATCGGCGATGAAGCCAGTGAGCGTGCGGCCATCTTCGGTTGCCGCGACGTAGTTTTCAAAGCCTTCGCGAATCGTTGCGCTCGGGCTAAGGACGTTCTGCAGCAGGATGGGCAAGTCGTCCCGCTTGTACTGCGTTAGATCGGGCCCAATCTTGCCGCCCGTGTCGAATAGCCGATGGCACTTGGCACACGAATCGGCGAACAACTTGCGGCCCGCGTACGGATTGCCCGTCGTTTCGCGGATGATGTTGGTGTAGCGGCTGATCTCGCGAGTCAGTTCCTCGGCGTTGGGTGGTGTCGCTTTCGGCCACAGTTTCGCTACGTCGGCCGCCAGCGCTGGATCGCTGTGAACGGCTATCGCGTCGACCACGCTCGTCGGGGTTCGCTCGGCTTCCCATTTCCTGGACGTGATTGCGTCGACGAACTGCCGGCTCCACGATTTACGGCTGGCGAGCGTCATCATCGCGGCCAGGCGCGTCTCTTCCGGCCATTGCGCGAACGACGCGATAATCGACTTACCGATTTCGTCGTCGTTGTAACGCTGCAGCGCCGCTAAGATACTTGCTCGCAATCCTTCGTCACGCGTGCTGGTCAAAAGTTTCAGCAAAACAGGGCGAGTCGCCTCGGCATTCGCTTGAACCAGCAGGGTCGTCAATCGTCCTCGTTCCGTCGCATCGGCCTTATCGTCCGCCAGGCGCGCGAGCGCCTCTTGGGTTGCCGCCGCATCGCCTCGACGTACTCGCAAGGTCAGCGATCCGCCGCCGAACTCGGCCATCAACTGCGTGAGTTCATCAGGCAACGCGGTTGGCGGCATGCTATCGAGCTGCGTTTCCAAAGCGGACACCAGCCCTTTGCGATGCTCAACTGGCGCCGCGGCAATCAACTTGCCGCAGTTGCGAAGCGATTCCCGATCGCCTGCTGTGACGAATCGTTTGACGAGCCGCGGTGCAATCGCCTCGCGCACCAGCGGGCCATTCCAAACGTCGGGTTCCTTGAAGATCGCGATCAATTCGGCAGGCGACTTTTTGACATGGGCCTCCATCGCCCACCAGAGCATCAGGGGCTGGAACACATCGCTGGCATCTTCCTGATGCGCCAACAGGCCTCGCAAAATTTTCAGCGTCGATTCGACCGGCAGCCGGCGAGCCGAAGCCGCGTACTGCACGCGAGCCTCGATATTGGCTTCCTTCGTAGCAACTGCCGCAATGCGATCGGTCAAAGTTGGCGACAACTCACCGTCGTCGCACGAAACACGCGCCACCCACGAACGGACACTCGCCGAAGGATGTTCCAGCAACTTCGCAGCCGCGCGTTCGTTCAGGCCGAACCATGCCATGTGAAGCCACAGCCGTTCGTTGGCCTCCGTGCCGTCGGCCTTCATCAGAGCCGCTAGTGAATCTGCTTCGCTCAGCGCCGGTTTGCGCCGTGTCAGCAGCCAGCGAGCCTGCTCGCGACGAGCCCGGTTGTCTCCCTTCAACTCGGCCAGTAGCGCCGCATCATCCAACTTGGTCAAGTTAGGCGTGCGAACTTGTTTGTCCGCGGGAGCGACGCGGTACACCCGGCCGCTCTCTTTATGAACGCGGCCTTGATAGTGCGAACCGTGGTCGATCCGCTGTTCGTACATGTCGGCAATATAAATGCAACCGTCGGGACCTTGCTGCACGTCGACCGGGCGAACCCAGCTATCGGTGCTCGTCATCAGGTATCCAAGATCGCGCGTTTGGAACGACGAACCGATCGGGGTAATCTCGCTGTAAGTCACGTGTCCTTGTAGCGGCCCGACGCCGAACAAGTGATCGCGATACTTCTCAGGCAAAACCGAGGCTTCGTATCGCAGCAGTGCATGGGTAAAGCGTTGCACCTCGGCATGTTTCATCGCCTCGAAATAACCGAACGTGAACGGATTGGAAAGCGAGCCATGCTTGCCGAAGCCTTTCTGGTAATAGCCACCCTGAACGTAATGGAAGCCCCGCGTATTTCCGCCGTTGTGCCCTGAATACACGCGGCCTTGGCCATCGATCTCAACGCCGAACGTGTTGCCGCCACCTTCGGCAAAGACCTCGTACTTGCGAAGTCGCGGATGGTAACGCCAGATCAATTGTCCCAGGCTGCGCGTGATTTCCTTGTCGCCCGGCTTCTGCACGGCTCCGCTGACGGTGCTCCCCTGCGAAGCGTAGAGCCAGCCATCAGGACCCCACTTCAAGTTGCTGACCACCGAGTGCGAGTCCTCGATGCCGAAGCCTTGCAGATGGAGTTCCGGATCGCCGTCTGGTACGTCGTCGTGATTGCGATCGGGATAGAAGAGCAAGTAAGGCGGATGCAGTACCCACACGCCGTCGGTATCGAGCGCGATCGAAGTGCAGAGGTTGAGGCCGTCCAGGAAGACGGAGTGCTTTTCGTAGACGCCATCGCCATCGACGTCTTCGTGAATGCTGATCCGGTCCGCGCCACGATCGTGGTTCGGCGGCGCAGGCGGGATCTTGTCGTACACCGTCCGCAAAAACTTATCGCGGCTGAGCGCGTTCAAGCCCGCCGGGTGAGGATACTGCCGATACTCCACCAGCCACATCCGGCCCTGCGGGTCAAAGCGGATCGAGAGTGGCTGCGCGATATCAGGGTCGGCGACCGCGATGTTGGCTTTCACATCGGCGGGGAACGTGAGCTTGGCCAATGTCTCTTGCGGCGAGAGAGGCCCAGCGTCGTTGTCGCCGAGCTTGCGGAACTCCTTTTCGAGCGTGGCCGAGTCGGCAACCTTGCGCTCGAAGTCTCCGCCAATCTTGGCTGCGTCGAATTCAAACGCGGCCTTCGTTTCGCCAGCGGCATGTTCCCACGCGCCTGCCAAACGCAGGCCTTGATCGCCTGCGACGAGAATCGGAGCTGCGACGTTGAAATTAACTCGCCCGTCGCGGTAGTAGATGCGAAGAGCCAAGACGTTCCAGTCGTCTTTTCGCAGAAACTCCTTCGGGATCTTAAAATGGAAAATCTCGCCCAGCGCCGAGCGAAATGCTGGTGGCATTGCCCCCATCGGGCCGAGCAGCTTACCATTCAGGTACACCTCGCGGGCGTCGTCGGCGCACTCCAGTGCGATGACAACTTCCTTTTGAGACCAATCGCTTGGTGTTTTGAAAAACGTCCGCTCCCAACACCACCCATCTTGAACCGCAGGCGGAGACTTCCAAGTTTCGGGAACGGCGACGCGCTTCCACTCTGGACCATCGCCATCGCACGCGACAGGAAGCAGACACAAGATTGCGATCAAAGACGGAAGGCAACGGCGCGACGACCAAGAACGCATGAGAAGCCTCAAAGCGAAGGCGGGATCGGCATAGGCAGGTTTGCAAACGGCGGGCGGCGCGGCCGAGGCCTGCGCCGTGGTTTGAGTGTAAACCACCGGCTACCGTAAGTCGAGAAATGGCGAGCGAGAGAACCGCCATGCTCCCCCGCAGTGAAAGAGCGCGGGGAAGCAGTTAGAAATAGGCTGAAGCCGTTACTTCGCCACCTTGGTGCCCAACAGCCCGACGTCGATATACTGGCCGCCGCCTGTTTGGTGCGTATGAACCGCGATCGTTACTTCGTCGTCGGCGAGCCACCTGTCAAGTGTCTCGCGATCAAGCCCGCGAACGCTCGAATCGCGATACTCGGTCGAGTAGCCAGCCAACCGCTTGATCAATTTGCCGTTGATGTAGATCTCGGAGTCCTCGTCCCAGTGGGCGCGGACGACCAGGCGATCAAAATCCTTTCGGCTGAACTTCACCTTGCGACGCAACCAGATGTCTTCCGATTTCCAATTTGTGCGAACCTTCGAGCCTGGCGTGCTCGGCTCGCCGAATCCGCCCGGGCCGCTCTTCCACTTGGCATCGTCGAAGTTTGCTTGCTCCCAACCGTCGGCGGGCTTATCGGTTGTGTAGCTCCACGTGGCCGGTTCGCTCTCCGACGTCGGAACCACGACGAAAGTCTCGGGAGCAGGACGATCGAGATTCGCGTGCGCCTCGCGGAGCATCGCGGGATCGACTTTCTTTTCCTTGCGATCGTACGTAACGAGTCCGTTGACTTCAATTTCAACGTCGGTCGTTTGGGTGTAAACCGCCGCCGAAAGGCCTTGTGCTTTCAGGGCGGGCAATCGCTCGAACAAGTCGGCCAGCGCGTTGTTGAGGTCATCCTTGTTCGTGTACGAGCGGTAACCCCAGTTGTCCTTGCCTTGCCAGGTATGTCCTTCGAGCGGCAAGCCGAGGCCGCCGAACTCGCCGAGGACAATCGCCCGCTTCTCCTCGACCTTCGGAGCGCCGGGGCCTGGATAGATGTGGGCGTCGTTCACGTCGCCTAACCCGCGGTCGCTCCAACCGCTGGCGTTGTTCACAAGCCGAGTCGGGTCTTGCTTGCGCGTGAACTCGACGACTTCCTTGGTGTCGAACTGCCCCCAACCTTCGTTGAAAGGGACCCACATCACAATGCATGGGAAGTGTTTGAGGTCTTTGATGATCTCTTTCCACTCTTCGTAGTAGATCGCCTTGGCATCGGGCGTGCGTTGATAATCGGGATCGTTGGGGCCAATGTAGCGGTCGCCCGAGGGCATGTCTTGCCAAACGAGCAGGCCCATCTCGTCGCAGTAGCGATACCAGCGAGCCGGCTCAACCTTGACGTGCTTGCGGACCATGTTGAAGCCGTATTCTTGCGTGATTTCCAGGTCGTACTTCATGGCTTCATCGGTCGGCGCTGTGTACAAACCATCGGGCCAGAAGCCTTGATCGAGCGGTCCCGATTGGAATACGAACTTGTTGTTGAGCAGAATCCTGGTGATCCCCTTCTCGTCTTTGCCGAGCGAGATCTTCCGCATGGCAAAGTAGCTATCGACGGCGTCTTCGACCTTGTCGCCGTTGGCTAGAGTAATGCGAACGTCGTACAACTCGGGCGAACCCGGTGCCCACAGCTTCGCGTTTTCGAGCGGCACCACAATCTCTTGCCCGCTCTTGCCCGTCGCCTTTTTCACCACGCCTTGCTTGGGGTGACTGATCTCGATGCGAACGTCGCCTGCGGGAGCGTCGACAAAAAACTTCGCGCTCGACGAATCGACGTCGGGCGTGATCGTGAGATCGCGAATGTAGTTGCTTGGCAGATACTCGATCCAAACAGTTTGCCAAATCCCTGTGGTCGGCGTGTACCAGATTCCCTCGGGACGACGAACTTGCTTGCCGCGAGGTTGTGGACCGGCGTCGGTCGGGTCAGTCACACGAACGATGATTTCCTGTTCGCTGTTGGCGCCCAGTGCACTAGTAATCTCGAACGAGAACGGGTCGTAGCCGCCGCGATGCTTGCCGACCGACTTCCCGTTCACAAAGACTTCGGTCTCCCAATCGACGGCACCGAAATGCAGCATCACCGGCTGATCTTTCTTGCGGTTTGTCTTCACGTTGAGGCGATACCACAGAGCGTCGTCAGCGCCGACTTTTTTGCCGACGCCCGAGAGGGCCGATTCAACGCAGAACGGCACCAGGATCTTGCCGTCGGATTTTTCGAACTTCGTTTGTGCCTTCGGTGTGATGGCGTAGTCCCAAAGGCCGTCGAGAATCTGCGGAGCATCCATCCGCCGCAGTTGCGGACGCGGATGCAAACCCTTCTCGCTGTCGCGCGAAGGTTTCACGTCCTTCGCCCAAGGGGTGAAGATAGGGGCGTTAGCTGGCTTCCAGGCCTCGTCGGCAGCGATGGTGTCGGCGAACGGGACGATCGTGAGGACTATCAGGGGGAGAACGATTGGGTGGAGGCGTGTCATGAGAGGTACCCAACATGGAAAAGAATCGAATCAGATTCATCGCCAAGCGTAGCGAACCGTTCTCCTGTTCGCAATTACTTGGAATTAGGTTGGCAATATTTCGTATTTTTGGTGAGATGGCGGCTGGCGTCGGACCAATCGAATGTGAAGGAAGTGTGTCCATCCGTTGGCTTTGAAAATCGCTAATTACACTGAAAAACTCGCAAATCCGACGGGGGTTTGCCTGCATTTTTCTTTGCCGATTTTTTCGAACCGATGGTTGCCTCGCGAGCTTACGTCAATTGCCGATTCCGCAGCCATCGGCCGACGGGCGTCCACCGCTATGCCATCGAGATGGTGGCCCAACTGGGTGACGCCGTCAAACTAATCGAGCCCCCTTATCAGGCCCTCGGTGTCAAAGGGCAATACTGGGAGCAATGGAAACTCCCCGGCCAACTGCCGAAGGACTCGATTCTCTGGTCGCCGTGCAATACCGCGCCGCTGGCGTGCAAGTGCCAGATGGTGACCATTCACGACGCCGCCTTTGTCGACACGCCGGCTGCGTACTCGTGGGCGTTTCGCAATTGGTATCGCTGGCTTATGCCGCGCTTGGCCAAGCGGGCAGTGAAACTCTTCACCGTGAGCGAGTTCTCGCGCGAACGACTAGCCGAAGTTTGCGGAGTGAAGCCAGAGAAGTTCGCGATTACTCCGTGCGCGGCCGACGAACGGTTTCGCCCCGCCACCGAACAAGAGTTAAGAGACGTCCGCGAGGCGCTCAACCTTCCGCCGCGATACATCCTGAGTCTTGGATCGCTCGACCGCCGAAAGAATCTGCGGAGCGTCATCAAAGCATGGGGCACGCTCCCCCAATGGCACGACGACATCACGTTGGTGCTGGCAGGTGGCCAGGGCAAGTCGCGCGTCTTTAGCGAGCCTGACTTGAATCCGATTCCACCAGCCGTTCAACCGTTGGGTTATGTCGACGATAAGTGGTTGCCCGCGTTGTACAGCGGAGCCGAGGCGTTTGTCTTCGCATCCAGCTACGAAGGCTTCGGCATTCCGACACTCGAAGCTATGGCCTGCGGCACGCCTGTAATTTGTTCGTCGACGACAGCTTTTCCGTCGGTAGCGGGTGACGCGGTCGAGTACGTCGACCCGGCGTTGATCGAGAGCATTGCTGCGGGGATTGATAAAGTCCTTCGCGACAGCGAACTTCGAGCCACGCTGACGCAGCGAGGCTTGGATCGCAATCGGCTGTTTAGCTGGAAAAAATCGGCAGAAGTGGTACGCGACGCGTTTCGCGAAATTGGGGCAGTGTAGCGCTGGATTGTTGAACGTGTCTTTATGAATATCGCATTTGTTACTGAACTCTACTACCCAAGTATCGGCGGGCAAGAAGTCCGCTTCGAGGAACTGGGGCAGGAACTCGTCGCGCGCGGCCACAATGTTACCGTTTACGCGATTCAGACCGATACCAAGTCGCCCGTAACAGAAAAGCGTCACGGGATCGATGTGATCCGACTTGCTACCAGCCCTAACTACAAGTCGAAGTGGTTTCGTCGTAGTCCGTTTTCGATCGTCCGTTTCACGTGGGCGCTATGGCGGCGCTTGGGGGAACTCAAGAAAGCCGACGTCGTTATCTTCAACATCTGGCCGATCCTGCCCCACATGATCTTGGGCTGGTTTCTCCGAGGGAAAACAGTCGTCGATATCTGCGAGACGCGCAGTGGCCTGTTTTGGCACCTCGTCTACAAGTCGTTCAAAGTGCTTCCACGCGTTCGATTTCTCGGAGTGAATCCCGAGATCATCCGCCACATGATCCGTGTGCATGGCGTGAAGCCGGAGCGAACTCACGTGGCCGTGAGCGGCGTCGACCTGAATAGCGCGGGGCAACCTCCCTTTGAAAAACAATCGGAACAGCTCCTCTTTTTCGGCCGCATGACGGTCCACAAGAACCCGCGCTTGCTCGCTGAGGCGTTCGTCGAGTCGGGCATCGCGCAAAAGGGCTTTCAACTTCACATGGCGGGCGACGGCCCCGAACTGAGTGGCTTGAGGAGCGATTTCGGCAACGGCGAAATCACATTCCACGGCCGTGTGTCGGACGAAGCCAAGTGGGATCTCCTTCGCCAAGCGGCGCTATTGGTAATGCCGTCGCGCCGCGAAGGTTTTCCACGAGTGGTCGCCGAAGGAGCCTGCGTCGGCACCCCGACCCTTTCGCTCGACTATCCCGACAACGGCACCTGTTCGGTGGTAAAGGACTACTCGATCGGGCGCATCTGCCCCGGATCGAAAGACGCCCTGGTTTCCGAACTGCGACAGTTCGCCGATGGAAAAGTCTCGTACGACGAAATCGCCGAGCACTGTTTGCGAGACGCCCGCACGGAATTCTCTTGGACGACGGTAACCGATTCGCTCGTCCGTTTTTTGGAAAACGAAGTAGCACAATGAAAAACGTTCTTTTGACAGGCGGTTCCGGATTCATCGGAAGCCACGTCGCGGATTTGCTCGTGGAAGCGGGCTGCGCAACGACGATTTTGGATAACCTCTCGTTCGGCAAACGCGAGCATATTCGCGACGACGTCGAGTTTGTCGAAGGGGACATCGTCGATCGGGACATGGTGCAAGACCTGTTCAAGTCGCACGACTTCGATACCGTGGTCCACCTCGCGGCAATCCACTTCATCCCGTTCTGCAATCAGCACCCCAACCTCGCTTGCCGCACGAATATCGAAGGGACGCAGAACATCCTCGACGCCGCGCGCGATTCGGGCAAAGTCCAGCGTCTCTTCATCGCCTCGACAGCGGCCGTCTATCCCGACATGCCCGCAGGCATCCCCGAAACAACGCCTCGCGCGCCGATGGACGTTTACGGGATGACCAAGTCGGCCAACGAAGAGCAAGCCGCGATTTTCAGTCGCCGAAGCGGTGCTCGCGTTTCAGTGGGCCGATTTTTCAACGCCGTTGGCGGTCGCGAAACGAATCCCCACTTGGTCCCTGATATCCTCCAGCGGATTGTCGAATCAGACGTGATCGAAATCGGCAACACGAGCCCCAAACGCGACTACATCGACGTCCGCGATATGGCCCGCGGCGTGATGGCGATGCTACAAGGCAATCGCGAGCCCATCGACACCTGCAACATCGGCACCGGCCTGGTGTTCGATGTCGACGAGATCACGGCGATCCTCTCAAAGATCCACGGCCGCGCGATCAAGCTGAAGCCGGTCGAGCGCCTGATCCGCAAAGTCGAACGCCAAAACCTGCAAGCCGACAGCACCCGCCTTCAAACCCGCTACGGTTGGAAGGCGACGCACTCGATTGAAGACTCGATGGCTTACGCCTACGAGTGGTACCGCGAAGTAGGACGGACAATCCTGTCCGTCCAAGGTTGAGGCAGCGCTGTATACTTGCGATAGTGCCGCCAATCGCAAGGACTGAACCATGAGCGCTGTTTCAAAACCGGGCCCCATGTCTCTCGAAGAGTACTTGGCATGGGAGCCGCTCCAGCCAGAACGCCACGAGTACTATCGTGGAGAGGTCTTCTCACAGGCTGGGGGGACACAAAACCATAGCCTGATAAGTCTCAATCTAGGTGGCGAATTGAGGCAGTTCTTAAAGGGCCATCCGTGCCGCGCTCACGGAAGTGACATGCGGATCCATATTCGCGCAACCGGATACCAAGCCTATCCGGATGTTTCGATCGTGTGCCCGCCCATCGAAGGCGACTCGAAGCACGTTATTAGCAATCCTATCTTTGTGGCGGAAATTCTTTCTCCATCCACCGCCGACTTCGATCGCGGAACCAAGTTCGACCACTATCGCCAAATTCCTGCGCTAGTCGAATATCTCGTCGTGTGGCAGGACCAGCCTCGCGCGGAGCAATACACCAAGACTGAGAATGGAGATTGGCTCATCCACGAGATTCGCGGAATCGAGGCGGTAGTCGATCTCTTAAGCATCCGCCAGAAGCTCAAGTTCGCCGATGTCTATGACAAAGTCGATTTTGAGTCGAGTTGACTCAATCAGAACGTGCGGCCCCTTACCCATACAACTCCGCAATCGGCTGGCCATTCTCAATCACAATCCGAGGACGGCCTCGATTGTCGACGTATTGCAAGTCGAGTGGCACACCGAGGTGCCTGAAGATCGTCGACGCCATGTCGCCCGGCGTGATCGGGCGATTGGCGATTTCAGACCCGGTCCGATCCGAAGCGCCGATCACTTGCCCGTGCTTCAAGCCGCCGCAGGCGAGCGTTGCGGACATGACCACGGGCCAGTGGTCCCGACCGTCGCTGCTCCCTTGAGTTCCCATCCGCGGTGCGCGACCGAACTCGCCCATCGCGATGACCAGCACGTTGTCGCTCAGTCCGCGTTCCGTCAGATCGTCGATCAGCGTCGTCAACAAATGATCGAACACGGGCAACAGCGGCTTGAGGCCGCTCTCGATGCCGCCGTACGGCGGGAACTTGTCGCCGTGAGTGTCCCACGTTCCCGAACCGCTATGGCCGGGGCGGCTCAGGTCGATTGTCACGAAGCCGACTCCGGCCTCAACCAACCGGCGTGCGAGCAAGGTTTGCTTGCACCATTCGTCGTCGCCATATCGAGCGCGCGTTTCCGTCGACTCCTGCGAAACATCAAAGGCGTTGCGTGCCTTTTGACCGAGCACCATGTCGAGCGCCTGTTGTCCAAATCGATCGACTCCTTCCAGGTTGCCCGAGAGATCCAGGTCGCGGCGCAACCGATCGAGTTGTTGATTCAGCGCACGACGATCCGTCAGGCGGTCGGCGGTAAGTCCGCCTGGAAGTGAAAACGATTTTCCAACCTGGCGGGCGTTGAAAGGATCGTACGCCTTGCCAAGGTAGCCCGACCACGCAAGGTGGCTGGTCGATTCCATGTTCAGGACCACGTACGGAGGCATCTGGCGACCGATCGTCCCGTGGTGCTTCGCGGCGAGCGACGCCAGCGCTGGGTACATGGGCGCTTCGGGGTTGGTTCGCGGCTCAGCGGATAGGTTCGCCGTCTGGAAAACCTGGTTCGGCTCGTGGTTAGAGAACCGGCAGTCGACGCTGCGAATCAGCGTCATCCGGTCGAGAGCCTTGGCGTACTTCGGCAGATGCTCGCAAACGTGCACGCCTGGAAGGACCGTCGGAATAGTGCCGAACGGCCCGCGCATTTCGACCGGTGCCAGCGGCTTGGGATCGAGCGTATCGAGGTGGCTGGGACCGCCCGTCATCCATAGCAGGATCACGCTTTTGTGTTTGGAACCGCCGCTCGCCTCATTGGCCGCCAGGATGCCCGGCATGGAAAGCCCGGCCATTCCGGCGAGCCCGGCTTTCAGGACACTACGACGTCCCACCACGGTGAGACCATCTCGTGATTGAGGCTGCCAAGAAGCGAAGGCGTGTCGGCGCTGAGACATGCAAGCACTCGGAGTATCGGACCGAATTCCCAAGGAGGGGGTAAGGGGGGAATTCGTCAGGTGGGAAATGAAAAACCGAAGCCGAGCTACGAACACAGAATACGCATTTGCACGTGTCGATGCAAGATTGAGCCTGCTAGCGGGCACTTCCTGGCGTTGCGGCCCTTTCTGCCGTTGCGGTGATTGCGTGCGTGGGTCGATAATCCGCCGCCTCTTTCTTTTGAATCTCGCAAGGAGTCTTGCCATGTGGCGATGGATTGCCGCGGTCACGGTCTTGGTAGGTACCTACGGTCTGGGGATGTGGAGCGCGTTCTGCATGGGTTCGTCGCGCCCGTCGATCGACATCGTGTGGGAAGCCGACGATAGTTTGCAACGTGTAGGCGTCGACTTCGACTGCTCTGAGACAGGCGCGCCGATGTTTCGCAATATCGGTGTCGACTCCGAGGGTAATGAGATTGGCGTTCCAATGGATCATTGCGATCGGTGCCCTACTGCCTCGAACGAGCCCAACCGGATCTGCACTGTCGAGGTCGAAGCTTGCCCGAATCAGCTTCCTGAGGACGTTCAGCGCGTGATGGAGATCGCGCGCTCTCGTCCCAGCGCTGCAGCGGGAACGATGTTTGACGACCCGTCGAACGACGTCGCTTTTGTCGAGGCACTGGCCGAAGTTGCTGAGCAAGTTGAGAAAAAAGCTCTGCCTATCGTCGATGACCCGCGAGTCGTTGCCGACCTCAAACGTGACCCCCGATTGTTCCACGGCAGTACGCATTGCGAAACCTCGGCCGCAGATGACGATTGCCCGTTGGGCACCAGCGGCGGTTGCCCGTTGGCCGTCAACGACGCGACCGTGTGCGCCACAACGACGTGCGGTAGCGATAGTTGCGAGGCATCGGCATGCGAGCTGACGGCCTCCGTCAAATCGTGTCCGCCATGTGATTCAACTTGCCATGCTACGGCCTGTGATCGCGAAACATGCGCGGCCGGCGCTTGCGAATCGACCTGCTCACAAACGACTAGCACCAACTCCGGTAACACCGCCGGAGAGGTGATGGGTTATCTCTACGAGCGTTCCCGCGAACTGGACGCCAAGGCTTGGCAACTCGAAGAAGCAGGCGAATACGCTCTGGCCGATCGCCTGCGCGAGATTGCTAACGAGATGCGCAACTCGGCTCGCGTCGCCCGCGCGTCGGCGACTGCGTTACGATAAGGCGAGTAGATCGCAACTCAACGAGCGGATGCCATGGGCAACCTTGAGTTGCCCATGAGGAACCATCCATGCCTTCCGATCGCTCTCCTGAGTTGATGTCGCGCTACGATTCGGCGCTGTTGGTCGTCGACGTTCAAGAAAAGCTCGTCCCCATGATCGACGGGGGCGACCGCGTCGTCTGGAACTGCCGCCGCTTGATCGACGGTGCGAACATCCTTGGCGTTACGCTTGCCGCGACGGAACAATATCCCAAGGGCCTGGGCCCGACGGTCGAGCCTTTGCGGGGCTCTTTCGAATCGATCCCATCCAAGCTCCGCTTCAGCTGCCGCGACTGCGGCGACGTGAGCGAGCATTTCCGCACCGCCGGGCGACACAAAATCCTGGTCGCCGGAATCGAAGCCCACGTCTGCATCCAGCAAACCGTGCTCGATCTGCTGGCCGATGGCTTCCGTGTTTACGTGACCGTGGATGCGGTCGGTTCGCGCTATCCGCTCGACAAGGAAATCGCCTTACGACGGATGGAGGTCTCTGGAGCCACGCTTACCACTACTGAAGCCGCGCTCTTCGAATGGTGCGAAGAAGCAGGGACGCCGGAGTTCAAACAAATCAGCCAGTTGATTAGAGAACATCTGGACCATGGCCTATAGGTGAGGGTGGTACTGGCGTCCCAAAGACGCCAGTGTGAATCGTCACGTCACTTGAGGGTAGAAGTAAATCCAGGGCCGATAGGCCCGACAGATCTTAGCCGGTGTGCGTAAGCCACCGGAAATCAGAGGCTTGCAATTTCAAGGCCCGAATGGGCCGACAGAAGTTGGCGGTCTGGACTTTCTGTCGGCCCGTTGGGCCTTGAGAACCTCCTCGCAATCAGTAACCGGACCCTGACGGGACCCGGCTAAAATCTTTCGACCCTTCGGGCCTTTTTTGAGACGTTTGGCGCGTCCAAACCCCGATTTCCTCTAGCGGCTCCCTTTGGGCTTGCCAATCGCCCGATTTCTGGCACAATTTTGGGTTTCCCCTTACCCAAACGGTTCCGCCTATCGCGGTGGGCGACGGTCGTTTCCGGGTTTTCGTCCGATTGGCCAACGGTTGGCGACGGAAAAACCTAGGAACCTGGCGTTCTGCATAGAGAGCTGGTCATGTCGGACATTGTCCAAGTCCAAAAGCGCGACAAAAAAGAAGAAGGTTCGCGGGCGTGTCGCCGCCTGCGTGAGCAAGGCCTGATTCCCGCCGTCCTGTACGGTCACAAAGAAGCCTGCGTCAATCTCAAGGTCAAAGCGGACGATATCGAAACCGCCCTTCGCCTTGGGCACAAGTTGCTTGATCTCAAGGGAGCCCTTACCGAGAAGGCCCTGCTGAAGTCGGTCCAGTGGGATTCCCTGGGAACCGACATCATCCACGTCGACCTCGCCCGCGTGTCGGAATCGGAAAAGGTCCGCACCAAGGTCGTCGTCGAACTCAAGGGGGATGCCCCCGGTGTTCGCGAAGGCGGCCTCATCAAGCACGTCCTCCACGAAATCGAAATCGAGTGCCCGGCGGCGTCGATCCCCGAGCGAATCATTTGCTGGGTGAAGGACCTGCACGTCGGCGGCGAAATTTTCGCCCGCGATCTGACGTTGCCCGAAGGTGTCAAGATTGCCGGCCATGATGACGTAGTCGTCGCAACCTGTGCCAAGGTCCAAGTCGCGGCCGAAGAGCCGACGGCTGCTCCTGGTGCTGCCGAGCCCGAACTGATCCGCAAGGAAAAGCCGGCCGAAGAAGCTGCCGAGTAGCCCTCACTTGGTGCTTCCATGAAGATGGTTGTGGGCCTGGGAAACCCAGGTCCCAAATACGACGGGACGCGGCACAACGTCGGATACGACGCGATTCGCGAACTGGCAAAACGCCATCAAGCCGGATTGCCCAAAGGAAAATTCCAAGGCGAGATTTGCGAAGTAACGATCGAAGGCGAGAAGACCCTCCTGGTTTGCCCGCTGACGTTCATGAACCTAAGCGGCGAGTGCGTGCAGCCCGCCGTGAGTTTTTACAAGATCGAACAAAACGACCTCTTGGTGATCTGCGACGATTTCGCAATCGCCTTGGGGAAGCTGCGAGCGAGAGCCAAAGGATCGGCTGGCGGACAAAAAGGTTTGTCCGACATCATCCGGCGGCTCGGAACGGAAGAAGTTCCCAGGTTGCGGATCGGGATTGGCCCCGTCCCCGCGCAATGGGACCCAGCCGACTTCGTGCTGGGCAAATTCTCGCAGGATGAGAAGCCAATCGTCGCCGACGCAATCAAGCGGACGGCCGACGCGGTGTCGGTTTGGGTTAAACACGGCATCGAGAAATGTATGAACCAGTTCAACGCGTGACAGGCGAGCCGCCGGTTGGCGCAGCTCGTTGATAATGCAGGAGAATGGCTTTGACGAACGTTTACGAATGCATGGTGATTTTTGATTCCAACCGCTATGCCCAGGACCCCAATGGTGTCGGCCACCAGGTGGGCGACTTGGTGCAAAAGCTGGGTGGCGAGGTCCTGGTGAGCCGTCTGTGGAACGAGCAAAAGCTCGCGTACCCCATCGATGGCCATCGCAAGGGAACCTACTGGCTGACCTTCTTGCGACTCGATTCGCAGAAGCTCACCGAGCTGACCCGCGCGTTGGAAATCAACGAAACGGTCCTCCGCCAGTTGGTCCTCAAGGTAGATGCTCGCCTGGTCGATACACTGGTCGAACACGCCAAGGGTGGCGGTCGGCTCCGTACTGCCGAAGTGACCATCCCCGCCGACGACGCCGAAGTTGAAGGCGAAGGCGAAGCTGAGGAAAGTTTGAACTAGGTTCGCCGCCGTCCATCAGCTTTCACGACCGTGAACTGTTAGGATGAACGCTTGTTCCGTGTTTGATATTGGGCAGTCCTTTTTTGTCGGAACTGAGCCATGGCTAGTTTCAATCGTGTCATCCTGATGGGGAACGTCACTCGCGATGTCGAAGTGAAGTACCTGCAAAGTGGCATGGCTGTCACCGAGATCGGCATGGCGGTGAACGACCGGCGCAAGGACAAGTCGGGCCAATGGGTCGACGAGACCACCTTTGTCGATGTCACCCTATGGGGGCGCACGGCGGAGATCGCCGGCGAGTACCTCACTAAGGGTGCTCCGGTACTGATTGAAGGTCGGCTCAAGTTGGATCAATGGGAGAAGGACGGCCAAAAGCGGTCTAAGCTCCATGTGGTCGCCGAAAACATGCGGCTCCTGGGTGGCAAGCAAGGTGGCGGTGGAGGTGGTGGCGGACCAAGCCGCGGACGAGGGCAGTCGTCCGAACCGCAATACGACGATGGGCCAGGCGACTACGACGACGCTCCGCCGGCACGTTCGTCGCGGCCGGCACCAAGCCGACCGGCGCCTCCGCCGACCGATGGCGACGATATTCCCTTTTAACGTGTGTTAACGAACAAGTCGGCTCGTCCGCTTTACGGATAAAGAACGGGCCTCACAACGAAATACGCAATCAGCCAAATACGTAAGTAGATCGAACAGGACTTTTTCGATGTCAAGCAAACTCCTTCCGTCCTTCAAGCGTCTTCCTCGCGGCAACAGCGGCGGAATCCAACTGCTGTTGATCCAATCGGTCGACCACCTCGGCAAGCAAGGTGACGTCGTCGAAGTTCGCCCCGGCTATGCCATGAACTTCCTCCTCCCGCAAGGTTTGGCCACGCTGGCCAGCGACCACCACAAGCGGATGGTCGAAAAGCACCGCGCCAAGCTGATGGAAATCGAGAAGGCCCGCCTCGTCAGCTACCGCCAGGAAGCCGAACGGATCAGCAAGCACACCGTCACCATCGAAGCCAACGCCAACGCCGATGGCCACCTTTACGGCAGCGTGGGTGCCCACGAAATCGCCGGCGCTCTCAAGCAAGGTGGTTTCCACGTCACGGCCGACCAGATCCGCCTCGAAGGGCAGCTTAAAGAATTGGCCATGTACACGGTCAAGGTTCACCTCCACCAGGATATCGATGCCGAGTTGAAGGTGTGGGTCGTCCCGACGGTCGATTCGGCCGAAGCCGCTGCTGCGGAAAAGAAGGCCGCCGAAAAGAAAGAAAAGGAAAAGAAGGCCGAGCCCAAAGCTGAGGCCAAGCCGGAAGCTCCTGCCGCCGAAGCCAAGCCCGAAAAGAAAAAGAAGTAGGCTGAGCGCGGACCATCAATGCAACCCATTCGACGCCTTGTCCCCATCGGCGGAACAAGGCGTTGATCGTTTCTTGTCGGCGTTGACGCCACATCGTGGCATAATGAATGGGTTGGTTGGCCTCGCTGGTCGGCGCGGATAAAATCCTCAACCCGCGTCGTGCGTGGCGTCGATGATTTTAGGATTCAGTTGGTACGGATATCGCCAAGGATTGAAATGTCGACAACGCGAAGATCGGATGGACCCAGTAAACGCAAGGAGGAGGCGCCCGCTCCTATCTTCGACCGCGCCCCGCCGCACAATCGCGATGCCGAGATGGGCCTGATCGGCAGCATCATGCTCGTGCCCGAGGTCTGCGACGAAATCGCCACCATCGTCCGCGCCGACGATTTCTACGACGACGCCCACGCCAAGATCTTCCGGCACATGCAGGAAATGTACGAGGCGGGAAAGAAAGTCGACGCTACGCTATTGCTCGATCGTTTGCGCGCAGCAGGCGAACTTGAGGTCGTGGGCGGCGCGTTGTATCTGACGCAGCTTTTTCACGCCGTCCCGAACGCCGCGCACGCCGTTTATTACGCGGAAATCGTTCGCGATCGCGCCACGATTCGCGGTTTGATCGGCGCGGCGACCAAGATTCTTCGCGACTCGTACGACGAAACGCGGGATGTCAAATCGCTGGTCAGTTCCGCCGAGCATGCCGTCTTCGAGATCATGGACGAGCGGGGCGGCGACAAGGTTGCGCGGATCGACGCTGTTCTGCACGACACGATGGACCGGATCGAGGCCCGCATCCGTGGCGAGTACACCGAAGGAGGTGTGAATAGCGGTTTCACACTCCTCGACGAACAGACGGGCGGCCTGCACAACAACGAACTGATTGTCTTGGCCGCCCGGCCAAGTATGGGCAAAACCGCCTTCGCGATGAACATCGCGTCGAACGTGGCGGTCGATCAAAAGGTCCCGGTGCTGTTCATCAGCCTCGAAATGTCGGCGATGGAACTCACGGAACGGTTACTCTGCTCCGTTGCCGAAGTCAACGGCCACCGCTTGCGCAACGGCACGTGCGGGCAAGACGAACGCCAGCGGCTCGCGATGAAGTCGGGCGTGGTCGGCCAGGCTCCCCTCTACATTGATGACTCACCGAGCCGAACAATTAGCGAAATCGCCGCCGGTGCACGCCGCGTAGCACGCCGCGAGAATCGCTTGGGCTTGATCGTCATCGACTACTTGCAGCTCATCGAGCCCGACAACATGAAGGACCCGCGGCAAGAGCAAGTGTCGCGGATGACAAGACGCCTCAAAGGACTCGCGCGGGAAATGAAGGTGCCGATCTTGGTCCTGGCGCAGCTCAATCGTCAGACCGAAGCGAGCAAAGACAACATCCCGCGGCTAAGCCACCTGCGCGAATCGGGGGCGATCGAACAAGATGCCGACGTCGTGATGTTCGTCCACCGCGAGGAGTATTACCACCGCGGCGAAGACGCCGAAAAGCACGCGGGCAAAGCGCAGATCATCGTCGCCAAGCAGCGTAACGGCCCTGTCGGCGATATCGACTTGATTTGGAAGAAAGACTTCACTAAGTTCTGCAACGCGGCACCCGAGCGGTATTCGCAGTTCGACCAGTTCAACGACGGCGGCAGCGATCCGCTGGGTTAGTGAGGCTGTTCTTTGTGCTCGGCGAGGATGGCTCGCAAGAGCGCCTTGATCGTCGAACGCAGAACACCCAGCTGGCTCCTGGTGTCTTGAAAGTCCAACTCGTCAATCGATTCTTCTATCGACGATCGCTCTTGGTTGGAGTCGGCCGGCGTGGGCGATATTTCGGCTTCGTTGTAAGTCTCAGCCGGAACAATTGGTTCGAGTTGTGAATCCACTGTTTCAGCCGCGGGTTCAGCGTCGTCACCTGGTTTTGTCATCGACGCCGGCACAAAAGCGGGTCGACTTGGTGACGGCTCTGGTCTCACCTCGACCAGTTCTTCTCGGCGTGCTGGAGCGAGTTCGAGAACTTGCGGTGGCAGCTCTCCCGCGAGGGCGGCCTGGCGGGCATCGTGGAACCAGGTAACGACCTCCGTCGCCTCGGGCGAGCCATCTGCTTTCCACCTCGCGATCATTTTTTCCGCGGCCTTGCGGTGGCGCTGGTAGGTTTCGCGATCGTGATGGAGCTTAAGGTAAGCTTGCACCCGGTAGGCCGTGGCCATCTCGGGAATAGTCAGCGGTCGCGGTTTTTTAGTTTGTGGTTCAGTGGCGCTGGCCGCCATCACGACGAACATTACAGTAAGCAAGCACATTACCGAGGATAGTGTGACAAAGCGTGGCATGGTTCTAGTTCCGATAGGAGCGAGGCAAACGATTTCGCGGTCTGATATCCCAATATCAAAAACTTAGGTCGGTGCCTGCCCTCGTCAACGCGTCGGGGCGAAAGGGTGCGGATTAAGATAGGGAGAATCCATCCTCACCGATTGGTGTGATTCATGGCCGAACGCCTACGACCGCTCATCCCTCTGCTGCTGGTAACGGCCTTACCGATTGTGCCGTTCCTGCTGTTTGGAGAGCCGATCGAGCGGTACTTCGCGGCGTGGCGCGAGCACCCGCCTGCGGCGCCGATTGTCGCCGGCGCTGTGATTGGTTTGCTGGCCACGGATGTCGTGTTGCCTGTCCCCTCCAGTGTTGTTTGCACGCTAGCCGGCGCCAGTTTGGGTTGGCTCGGCGGAACCGTGATCAACTGGATCGGTATGACGCTCGGCGCGCTGGTCGCATTTGCGATCGCCAAAAAATGGGGACCAGCCGTCGCGCGGTGGTTCAGTACGCCCGAGCAATTGCACCGGACCGAGTCGCTGGTCAAACGCTACGGCGCCGGCATCTTGATGCTGACTCGCGGCTTGCCGGTGCTCGCCGAAGCGGGCCTTTTGTGGCTGGGAATGAACGGCCTCTCGTGGCGAGCGATGCTGCTACCCATGATGTTCTCGCATTTGGTGTTGGCATTGGTTTATGCACTCCTGGGTCATTTCGCCGGATCGCAAGATTGGCTGCCGATCGCCCTCACGGTGGCTGCCGCCGTGCCTGTCTTGGCACTCGCCTTCGTTCCAACTTCCGCAACGCCCGCGCCTACCAGCCCGCCTGCGGAGAAGGGAATCGCAACATGAATCGTCGTCCTTTCGGCGTCAGTGATTTCTCTAAGCTGCGCGGGCTCGAAGATCCCCTTCGCGCCAGCCGCCGCCGATTTTTGAAAACCAGCGGCACCGCGATCCTGGGCGCCACATTGGCTGGTATCGCCGGCGCACAAGATCCACAGCAAGAAGCGCTGCGGCGGATGGTCATCGAGTCGACGATGTTTCCCTACGACGGAAAATCGATCCTCAAGAAACAGGCCGAAGGCTTGGAGGGAAAAGTCCTGGCCGGGTATCAAGGCTGGTTCTGCTGTGAAGGCGACGGCATGAACGTCGGCTGGTCGCACTACGCAGCCGACGACAAACGATTGGAACCGGGCCACTGCTCGTTCGAACTGTGGCCCGACGTGAGCGAGTTCGATGCCGACGAACGCTTTACCACCAACTTCACCCATGCTGATGGCACCAAGGCTCAGCTTTTTTCGTCGTGCCAGCCCAAGACGGTGAAGCGACACTTTCAGTGGATGCGGCAGTACGGCATCGACGGGGCCATCCTCAACCGCTTCCCGCTCGACCTGCAATATCCCGAGGAATTGGCCCGTTGCAACGTGGTACTCAACAACGTCCGCCACGCGGCCAACCAGGCAGGCCGCTGTTACCTCTTGATGTACGACATGTCGCAAATGGACGCGGGCAAAATTGTCGCCACCGTCCGCGAAGACTGGGCCCTGCTCGTCGAATCGATGGGGATCAGCCGAAGCCGCGGCGACCTGGCCTACTTGCGCTACAAGGGAAAGCCGCTGATCGGCCTGTGGGGACTTGGTTTTGCCGGAACGAAAAGTTCGAGCGAAGCCTTCGCGGAGCTGGTGAACTTTTTCAAGAACGATCGGGCTCTCGGCGGCAACTCCGTTTTGGTGGGCGTTCCCACGTGGTGGCGAACGCTCGATCGTGATTGCCAAACCGACCGGCGCATTCACAACGTTTTGGCGAAAGCCGATATCGTGCTGCCGTGGACCCCGAGCCGCTTCCACACGCTCGAAGCCATCGCCGAGCATCGCACCGCGACGATCGAGCCCGATCTCGCCTGGTGCAGCGAGCAGAAGCTCGCGTATATGCCGGTGATCAGCCCCGGCTTTAGCGAACACAATCGCGCCGCCGGCGGCGGCCGCGAAGTGCAGTGGGAACTCGCCCCACGACGAGGCGGCAAGTATTTGTGGCAGCAAGCGATCGAAGCCAAGCGAGCAAAGGCCTCGATGACCTACGTCGCGATGTTCGACGAACTCAACGAAGCCACCGCGATCCTCAAATGCACGAACAACCCGCCACAAGGGGCAAGTACCTTTCTCACGTACGAGAATCTCCCCACCGACCACTACCTGTGGCTGAGTGGTGAGATTGGCAAGATGCTTCGCAACACGGCGAAGCCTTCAGATCAATTGCCGAAGCGGAAGTGATCCTAAAAAGTAGCCCGGACATTCCTGTCCGGGCGCGGTTGATCCGCTTTAGTAAGCGGACATAGAACGCAAGAAAGCGAAGTGAGCAATCCTATCCGTACGGCGTCAGCAATGGCAGCTGATGGCGCCACAGCTAGAGAACGATTGATTAATCACCGCCCCGTGAAAGCCGCGTAGGCTTGGTTGGTGACCGCACTTTGCACGGACAGGAATGTCCGTGCTACTTCTCCGCGGTGAATTCGCATTCCTACCCCCGCTGCGCAATCGGCTTCCAATCGCGATGGCCGGGGCCATTGTAGATCGAGCGCGGGCGCATCAGCCGGTTGTTGTCGAGTTGCTCGATCACGTGGGCGCTCCAGCCGACGACGCGTGCACAGACAAACAACGGCGTGAAGAGTTCTTTTGGAATGCCCAGGTAGTGGTACACCCGCGCGCACGGCCAATCGACGTTCGGCGGGAGCTTTTTCTCGGTGGTGACAATCTTCTCGATGATCTCGGCCGTCGCTTCGAGCGATTCCTTGCCGGCCTCTTTGGCCAGCGGCGGACATAGAGTTTTCAAATAGACGGCCCGCGGATCGCCATGCTTATAGACGCGGTGGCCGAAGCCCATGATCCGCTCTTTACGTGCGAGCGCGTCGCGGACCCATTTCTCGGCTTTGTCAGGCGTGCCGGCTGCGAGAAGCACTTCGAGCGCGCGTTCATTGGCTCCGCCGTGCAATGGGCCTTTCAGCGTGCCAATCGCGCCGGTGATGCCGGCGTGCATGTCCGAAAGGGTCGACACAATGCAGCGGGCGGCGAAGGTCGATGCGTTGAACTCATGTTCGGCGTACAAAATGAGCGTGACGTCCATCGCCTTAATGGCGGCCGGGCTCGGCTTTTCGCCTCGCAACAACCACAACACGTTGCCGGCGAACGAGAGCGACGGATCGGCTGCGACGGGCGCCTTGCCGCTTAGAATGTGCTGATAGGCACCCAGCACAACGGGCATTTGAGCCAGCAATCGCTCGGCTTTGCGAACGTTGGCGTCATGCCCGCCGACTTCCGTTTCGGGATCAAAGTGGGCGAGCAAGCTGCACCCCGTCCGCATCACGTCCATGGCGTCGGCCGTGCGCGGGATTTTTTTCAGGACCTCGACTACCTCGGGCGGAATCGCCATCGCGCTGGTCAGCCGCTTTTGGAAGGCCTGCAACTGGTCCTTGGTTGGCAGATCGCCGTACAGAATCAGGTAAGCGACTTCCTCGTAGCAAGTGTTGGCAGTCAGATCTTCAATTGCATAACCGCGGTAGCTCAGTCCCGTGGCGAGCGTGCAGATCGCTGTCTCGCCGGCAGCGACTCCCTCGAGTCCGGGGCTGTAGGTCTCAGTTGTGCTCGTCGCGGTCTCGCTCATGGGTGGGTCAGTCTTTGGGGAGGTGAGTTTTAAAATACTCTCGGTCGCGTTCTTCGAAGTCGTTGTAGTCGAGCAACTCGTACAACTCCTCGCGCGTCTGCATCACTTCCAGATCGATCAGCTCCGTTTGAATTCCATCCCGAGCCAATAGCGAAAGCCCCGTCTCGATCGCCTTCATCGCCAGCCGCAGCGCCGTCACGGGATACAACACGCCGGCGAATCCGGCCGCCTCCAGTTCGTCGACAGGCAACAAGGGGCTTTTGCCGTACTCGGTCATGTTGGCGATCAGCGGCGCATCGACGGCGTCGGCGAATCGCTGGAACTCCTCGCGCGAGAGAAGCGCCTCAGGGAAAATCCAATCGGCACCGGCATCCAGGTACATGTTCGCCCGGACAATGGCATCGTCGAAATCGGTCACGCCGCGAGCATCAGTGCGGGCAATAATCACGAAGTCGTCGTCGTTTTTCGCAGCGGCCGCGGCCGCGATTTTGGCGCACATCGCCTCGGCGTCAACAAGTGACTTACCGGCCAAGTGGCCGCAGCGCTTGGGAAGTTGTTGGTCTTCGAGTTGAATTGCTGCCGCCCCGGCGGCTTCCAATTCGATCACGGTTCGCTCGACGCTAAGCGCTTCGCCGAATCCTGTATCGGCATCGACGACGACAGGGAGCGAAACGCGCCGCGTGAGGTAAGCGGTTTGCTGGGCCAACTCGGTGAGCGTGAAGAGCCCCACATCGGGCAAAGCTAGCACGCCGGCCGAAAATGCCGCGCCGGAAAGATAGATCGCGTCGAATCCAAGCCGCTCGATCATTCGCCCCGCGAGGGCGTTGGGCGCGCCGGGAATCCGCAGAAAACTGGCATCGGCGGCAACACGGAGGGCCTTACCAGGCGAAAGACGGGTCATGAGCCGCCAAGCTATCTTAAAGAATTGGGCTCGCGAAACACAATTCGCGGCAAAGGCCGCGAATTCCCTTCATCTTAGGTCGCGACCGATTCGACTCGCAAGGGGCAAGCACAAGCTAAAGTTTGATACGATGGCGTCACCTTATTCGACTTTGCAATGAAATTCTCTTGCCTGTCTTGAGCCTATGCCAAACGTCTTGATCACCTGCTTCGAGCCGTACGACCGATGGCGCGACAACTCCAGTTGGTTGGCCATGGTCGAGTTGACCCGCAACACCCCAACGCATCCCAGGATCGTCACGCGGCGCTACCCCGTCGATTTCGCGCGGACGCGGCCGCTGCTGGAAAAAGATCTCGCCGCCGACTTCGACGCGGTGTTCTTACTCGGTCAAGCGCCGGGACGAACCGCCATCGAACTCGAGTCGATCGCGCTCAACGTCGGCATCGATGCCGTGCAAAAAGGAGACGAAGGAAGCGTGCTCGATGCTGAAGGACCACTGGCCTTGGCATCCACGTTGCCGCTCCATACTTGGGCAGCGGAATTGCGAGCTGCTTCGATTCCAACCCGCGTCTCCTATCACGCGGGAACCTACCTTTGCAACGCGGCGCTTTATTGGACGCTGCTCACGGCCCAGCGGAGGAATCTCAAGACGAAAGCGACCTTCGTCCACTTGCCGTTGGCAGCATCGCAAGTCGTGAACGAATCGCCCGTGCCGGCGTCGATGCCGTCGAACATGGCGGCCGAAGCGGTCCGCATGATGCTCGACATGTTCGTTCGCGAAGAGACAACAGCGCTTGCTTAAGACAGGCTATCCAGCGCCAACAGGTTGGCCGGTGGCTTGCTTGACGCCGACATAAGCGCGATGGGCTTTCCAGCAGATGCTCTTGAAGCAATCGGGGCGGCTGACGCCTTCGAGGCGGAAAGTCTCGATTTGGCCTCGTTTGAAAATCAGGTTGCCTGCCGCGTACCATTCCTGGCCGGGCAGCACTTCGAGTTCGATGGAGTCGAAATCGTCCAGCTTGACCGAGCGGGACTCTTTGCCCAGCAGGCCGCTTTCGACAATGATCCGGCGATTGGTCAGCCGGTAGCGATTCCCCATGCCCGGAATCACTTTGTAGAAGTAAAGGGCCAGGCTGATGGGAATCGACAGGAGCGCGAACAGATTACCGATCCGCAGGAAGTAGATGTCGGGAAAACGGATGTCGAACAGCTGCCCCATCATCCGGCCGATTGCGAACTCCGCATTGGAGGGCCACACGATCATCGCTGTCGTTTCGCGAACCGCAGCTGGCGTCACGCCCGAAATCGCTTGCATCTTCCATTTCCCTGTAGCGGCCATGGCCGGTCGGTAACTATTCCAAGGTGGTAAGCATCATACCAAAGACCGCCTTTTTTTGAGTAGGGGCCGCTGCGGCCGAAAAAAGCGGGCTTTTCGCAATCTCCCGGCGGTTCGAGTCTCGGCACGGCAAACATGACCAACCAACAACGGCTCAAGCGGCTTTTGACCTCCACCCGTCAGCGCAGCGAAAAGATGCTGGCCGATTTCAAAACGCCCGAGCAATGGACGCACCAGGTTTACCCAGGGGCGAATCACGCCATGTGGTTCGTCGGGCACATGGCCTCGACCGATAATTTCCTCACGTCGATCGTCGCACCCCAATCGGCCGTCGCACTCGACTGGTTATCCAAGCAGTTCGGCATGGGATCGCAGCCGGTCGCCGATGCCTCGGCCTACAAGTCGCCCGAAGAAATGGTCGCGCTGATGCGCGACCGCCGCGAGGCGCTCCTGGCGGCACTCGATACGTTCACCGACGAAACCTTGGGCCAGAAAACCCCGCCCAAATCGCCCGACTTCCTGCCCGACTTCGCCTCGGTTTTCGAAACGGCCGTCTGGCACGAAAGTCTCCACGCCGGGCAACTCTCGGTCACGCGCAAAGCGCTCGGCTTCCCACCAGTCATCGGCAGCTAAAACAAGGCGTCAGCCTCGAATCCCTGGAGCCTGACGCTTAAAGCCTGGAGCCTCCCCTAAACCTTGATATAGACCTTCTTGCTGTCGAGCCACCAGCAGATCGCCCACAGCACCAGTACGACCGTGATCGATTGCAGCATCACGGTAAAGCCGGGCCCAGCCAACTCAAACACATTATGGGGCGGGTACTGCGTCCATAGCTCCTTGGTGCGAGCCGGGATCCACGGCTGCGACCCAAGCCAGCCCACGAAGTTGGGACCCAGATGGGTCATCACGGTTTTCTTGATCCATCCCGCGAACAAGTAGTTCATCACATAGATGGCAATCGAGTTCGCCCCGACAACCGCCAGCGGCTTGGCGAGTTTCTTAAACGGCAGGATGTCGAAGAAGAAATAGAAGCCCGCCAAGATGAGCGTTGTGATCCCTGCCGCGTAGATGGCCCAACTGGGCGTCCAGATTCTCTTGATGACTGGGCAAATATGCGCTTCATGAATGCCATATCCTAACCCCATGGCAATCCCGCCGGCGACGACCAGCCCTAACAGTTTCATGAACGAAGATCGATCGCTCCGCAGCCAGTTCCCAGCGATCAGTCCGAAGATCATCGTGGCCAGCGACGGAATGAAGTTCAGCGTGCAATAGCCTTGTGAACTTAATCTGAAGTCGCTCTGCCCCGGAAAGAGCGGCTGGAACCAAGTCTCGAACGCAGCCGCCGGGTGGGTATTCAGATTCCACTTCGCTTCCAGCCCCGTCATATGCTCCGGCCAATCGGCGGGGATCTCGACCTTGGTGGCGAGTTCCGCGGCGGCTGAATCGGGATATGTGGCAAACCATCCCCAATAGGCGAGCAAAATCACAATCGCCGCCACCCATTGAGCAGCCGTTCCGGCTCGCCACAACAAGAACAAGGCGACGTAGCCCAGCCCAATCTGCGTTACCACGTCGATAAAGTAAAAATTCGTTTGGTCGCGGCCGTTCGATCGCAGGAAGATCCCGAGCAGGATCAAAACCAACGATCGCCAAATGGCGTGAAACAACATCCAGCCAAACGATTGCCCTTGCGACTCACGCTTCGCCCCCGAGAAGGCCAGCGCCGTTCCCACCATGAACATGAACGAGGGTTGAATCAAATCCCAAAAGCAGCATCCAACCCACGGCACGTGCTCGAATTGAAAGGCGACATTTTTCCAGAGCTCGCTCTCCTTGAACGCAGCTGATTTCGCCAATTGAGGAATGCCGAATCCCCCGCTCACCATCGCGAGCATCACTAGGCCTCGATACGCATCCATCGAGACAAGTCGCTCTTGCAGGCCCGCGCGCCCCGCAACGATAGGCGTCGGAGTGCGCCGCGATGCAACAGTTGCCGCACTACTCGAAGCGGGAACAGACGACGTCGATGTCGTGGAGGTGGGCATAATCAGTTGCCTGGCAGGAATCGTTGGGAGGGGAACGTTCGAAACGAACGCCGCAGGGAAAATGTTTGTTCGCCACGCTGGGCATGATGGAGCACATTCGCCCACTTTGAAATCGTCCTCCGGCGTCCATCGCCTGTCAAAGACATTTCCCAATGCGAAGCGAACGGACGTGCGAATCGCGGCAATTCCGCCGGTTTTGGTTTCATTTCTGTTAGGCCTGGGTTAGACTCTCGCTAACCCCTCTTAACCAGCCCTTCCGCACATTCCTGCCTTGCGGCCGTCTATGTCCAATCCCTTCTCTGACAATCCCTATCAAGCTCCCGCTGGTCCGGTCCAAATGGCTCCGCCGGCGATTCCTCCGGGTGCCATTGTGGTCACGCCGTGTTATCGCTGCCACTGTCCTTATGCGACCAAGATCAGTTGGACTTTGTGGGGCGGCGCGGTGGGGCCTTGGATGTTCAGTCACGTGCAGTGCGTCCACTGCAAGACGAAGTTCAACGGCAAGACCGGCCAGTCGAACGATACGGCGATCATGATCTACGTGGGCGTCTCGCTCGCGATTGGTTTGGTGATCGCCGTGATTGGGATAGCGGCGCAGACCCTCAAGTAATCGACGTTCCCGCCTCGCCTTGCTTCAAAGAAAGCCCCGCCATGAAGTCGTTTCGTTTTGGAACGGTTCGAATCTGTTTGCTGGTTACGTTGGCCTTAGTGAGTTGGAGTTTTGCCGAATCGGCCGAGCCAACCGGTTGGAAAGCTGGAACAGCGCGGGTCGTGATCACGCCCGATGGGCCGGTTTGGCTCTCCGGCTACGCGGGGCGCGACCATGCGGCGGAAGGAAAGATCCACGACCTGTGGGCCAAGGCGTTGGCCCTCGAAGATGCCTCAGGCAAACGCGTGGTCCTACTGACTACCGATCTCTTGGGCATGCCGCGCTGGTTGTACGACAAGATCTGCGACACGATGCAAGCCAAGCATGGCCTCGATCGCTCGCAAGTTCGGATCACCTATTCGCACACGCACTGCGCGCCGGTCGTTCGGGAAGACCTGGAAAAGATGTACCCGCTCGACGAGAAGGAAAAGAAGCGGATCTACGAATACTCAGATCAACTGGCGGCCAAGCTGCTGAAAGTTCTCGACGACGCCCTGGCCGACTTGCGCCCCGCCCTCGTTTCCACTGGAACCGGAAATTGCGGCTTCGCCGTGAATCGACGAAACAATAAGGAACCCGAGGTCCCAGCCATTCGCGAACGCGGTGAGATGCTCAATGGACCTGTCGACCACACGGTTCCCGTGATCGAAGTTCGCGACGCTTCCGACAACTCGCTGCGGACGATTGTTTTCGCGTACGCCTGTCACAACACGACGATGGCGTTTTTTCAGTACAGCGGCGATTACGCCGGCTTTGCCCAACTCGCGATCGAGCGCGAGCACCCCGGCGTCACGGCGATGTTTGTCGCCGGTTGCGGCGGCGACCAAAACCCGTTGCCGCGGCGCGAGTTGTCCCTCTGCCAAAAGTACGGCGAGCAACTCGCGGCTTCGGTAGAGCAAGTCCTAAAGACCGGCTTGCGACCGCTCCAGCCCACCATCAAGACCGCTGGAACCTCGATCGATCTTCCGTACGCGCGGGTGTTCACGCGCGAGGAATTCGAGATGTATGCAAAGAACACCGAAGCACGCCGCAGCAACTGGGCGAAGCACTACCTTGCGGAACTCGACGCCGGGCGAAAACTTCCCACCTCGGCGCCCTACACGGTCCAGGCGTGGCGACTGGGTGATCAAACGTGGATTCAACTCGCCGGCGAAGTGCTAGTCGACTACAGCCTCCGATTCAAAGTGGAGCACGGCGAGGGAACATGGACCACGGGATACGGCCACAACTTGATCGCCTATATCCCTTCGCGCCGCAATATTGCCGAAGGAGGTTACGAGTCGACCAGCGTGTTCCAATACCTTCACCCGGCGGAGCAGTGGTCGCCGGACATCGAAGAGCAGATTGCTTCGGCGACCAAGAAATTGGTAGAAAAGGTGCGGCAGTAGCAAAGCCGCACCAGATAGCTGGCGCCTTTCCTGCGCTACTTGCCGCCAAGGACGACAACCCGTTTAAGGACTCGCCCTTCAAAGAGTCGCCTTCATTGGGCCGGTAGCTCGTCTTCCGCCAAGACGAGCTACTGTTTCGTCTTCTTTGCTTTCGCTTTTTGCTGCTTCGCTTGCTTGGCAAGCGACTTAGCGGTATCGACCGTTGCACTAGCCTTTGAGTTGGCCGGTTCTTTGGCCACCTTCTCGCGCCGTTTGCTCTTTTTGCCGTTCTCTCGATCCTCGCCGTTCTTGGCGTCGTGATATTCGGCGCGGATCTTGTCGATGTCGACGGTCACCGGCGGCAGGCCGAGGCGGAGTTCTGTGAGCTTCTCGTTGATGATGTTGGCGATCGCGAGATTGCGATACCACTTGCGGTTGGCCGGGATCACAAACCACGGCGCGTGATCGGTGCTCGTCTTGGAAAGCATGTCCTCGCTGGCCTCTTGGTACTGGTTCCAGAGTTTGCGTTCGCTGTAGTCGCTCTCGGCGATCTTCCAGTTGCACTTAGGATCGCTCAGCCGGTCTTCGAATCGCTTGAGCTGTTCGTCCTTGCCGATGTGCAGATAGAACTTGAGAATAGTCGTGTTGGCTTCCTTGGCCAGCAGCCACTCGAAGGCGTTGATGATGTCGTATCGCTTCGACCAGACTTTTTCCTTCACCAACTGGTGAACGCGGACGACGAGCACGTCTTCATAGTGGGAGCGGTTGAAGATTGCGACTTCCCCCTTGCCCGGCACAAACTTGTGAATGCGCCAGAGGAAGTCGTGCGACAATTCCTCGGCCGTCGGCTGCTTGAAGGCGTGCAGGCGAACCCCGAGTGGATTCATGCCGCCGCAGACGTGGCGGACAACGCCGTCCTTTCCGCCCGCATCCATGGCTTGCAGGACGATTAGCAGGCTGTGTTTCCGCTCCGCATACAGCTTGTATTGCAACTCCTCCATTTCGGCCAGCGCTTTTTGCATCGCGGGGCCCGCTTCCTCGCGCGAAGCGTGCTTGCCATGTTCTTCCGGGCTGACATCACGAAGTCGAATCTTCTTGCCAGGTTTGACGATATAGCGATCGCTGTAGCTTTTCATGATGTGACGCGCTGAACGAAATAGAAGAGACGCTGAGGCGAATACCCTTTGGCGATTCGCACCTTCGTTACCAAAAATCCCCGCTTAGAAGTATGGATTCCGCACCGCCGAAAGGGTAGGAAAATACAGTCATGCACCAGATTTACATCATGGCGGGCGTAACGACGGTAGTGGCCCTACTCGCTTTTGGGGCCTTGATTTGGCAACTGTCGCCAAAAGACAACCGCCGTTGGATGCTGTTTGGGATCGTGCTGTTGGGCACCTTCATGAGTGTTCCGGCGTTCTATGGGGTGCGAGTCCCGCTCTTGGTCGACCCGCTGAAACGCCTTCTGGAAGAGCCGGACTGGAAGGACCAGGCGAACTCGCCGCTCATTGATGCCGTCAAATTGTGCTTCGCGCCGCTCACCGAAGAACCAGCCAAGCTGCTTCCGTGGCTTTTGCTCTTAGCCTTCGGCGCCCCTTTGTTACCGAGCCGCAAGATGGTGGCGCCGCTCGCGCTGGCGGCCGGACTTGGGTTCGCCGTAGGGGAGATCTGGCTGGTCGCGAAGTTCGTCGAGGACATGCCAGCGGCCGCCAACTTGCCTTGGTACCAGTTCGGCGGTTTCTTCGGCGAGCGCCTCATGACTTGCTTCTCGCACAGCTTGTTTGCGTTGCCGACGATCTACTTCTCGCGAAAGGGGTGGAAGTGGGGGCTCGTCGGGCTGGGCATCGGCATGTCGCTCCATTGGCTCGGAAATGCACCCATCGTTCTGATGCAGCGAGAAGCCTTCGGCGTGAAAAAAGATGTGTGGGCGGTCTTGCTGAGCGTTTGGCTGATCTGGTTCACCATCGGTACGCTGATCGCCGTGATGGCCGTTCACTTCCACAAAAAAGTGGGCCGTATCATGGCGAGGAAAATGGTATGCCCCGGGTGCCATGTCGTTTATCGGCAACCGATTCTAATGGGGATGAACATGGGGACGTGGCGCTACGAGCCTTGCAGCGCCTGCAACCAGTGGCATTGGGTTACGCTCGACAACCTGGCACCAGTGGACGCCGCGCTCGGCGCGACAATGGATCGGGCGCCCTCGAAGCAATCTGCGCCCAATCCTTAGCGCCCAGTCCTTAGCGACCGCTCCTTCACAACCCACCTTGCGCAACCCCTTGCGAAAACGGCCTTTCGGCGGTCGAATTGGTCCAAGTGGCGAAACTGATCGCGCCAATCCCCTACTCTTCCGCTTGAGCGCAGGCCATGGACACGCACGATTTGATTCGCGAACTGCAACAATCCAACGACAGCAAAATCGTGATGCTAGTGGCCGACGGCCTAGGCGGCTTGCCGATGACGCCAGGCGGAAAGACGGAACTCGAAACGGCCAAGCGGCCCAATCTTGATGCTCTGGCAGCGCGCGGTGTCCAAGGAGCCAGCATCCCCGTGCTGCCAGGTATCGCCCCCGGAAGCGGCCCCGGCCACTTGGGATTGTTCGGCTACGATCCCCTCGTCCACCTGATCGGTCGCGGCGCCCTTGAGGCAACCGGAATTGGTCTGGAACTGAAGGCAGGCGACGTCGCCGCCCGCGGCAACTACTGCACGCTCGACGCGGCCGGAAAAATCTCCGACCGCCGCGCCGGCCGCATCGCCAGCGAAGAGAGCGCGCCTCTAGCCACGATGCTTCGCGCGGTGAAGATTCCCGGCGTGGAAGTGATTGTGGAACCAGTCAAGGAACACCGCTTCGTTGTCGTCTTCCGCGGGCAAGGACTCGGCGGGAACGTGAAAGACACCGACCCGCAAAAGGTAGGCGTCGCTCCGCTTGCAGCCGTCGGCCATGATGCCGCGAGCAGCAAGACTGCCGAGATCGCCAACGAGTTCATCAAACAAGCGAACGTGATTCTCAAAAGCCAAACCAAGGCCAATGGACTGACACTGCGAGGCTTCTCCGCCCGGCCGAGTTTGGAAACGTATGAACAAGTCTACGGTCTCAAGGCGGCCGCCATCGCCGTTTACCCGATGTACAAGGGTTTGGCTCGCCTGGTCGGGATGGACCTGGTTGGCAAGGCGCAAACGCTCGAAGAGCAAGTCGACCTGCTTCGCGACAACTGGAGCAAGTACGACTTTTTCTTCCTCCACTTCAAGTACACCGACTCGACCGGCGAAGACGGCAACTTCGACGCCAAGGTAAAGCGGATCGAAGAACTCGACGCGATCGTCCCCAAGATCACAGCCCTCAAGCCGACGGTCTTGATCGTGACCGGCGACCACAGCACGCCCAGCTACTTGAAGAGCCACAGCTGGCACCCCGTGCCGACGCTCTTGGTGAGCGACTGCTGCCGCCCCGACGGCAACACCGAGTTCACCGAACGAGCCAGCATCCGCGGCGGCCTAGGCCACTTCGAAGCCAAGCACCTAATGACGCTGGCCCTCGCCAACGCGGGGCGCTTAGGCAAGTACGGGGCGTAAATGATCGCGAGGGGGCGTTGTGAGTTCTACTGGCTCGCAAGCGAAACAAGATCTCTTTGAGTGGGTCGCCGACAATGCGGCGAACCTAAAGCAGTCGTACGAAAGACGGTTGGAGGAGTCGGCGTCTCCCAAGGTCCTTGAAGAGTTTGCCAATCACGTCGCCACGCATGGTCGCGTGTCATTGAATCGCAGGTTGGCAGGCGGGGCGCGGTTCGTAAACGACAACTGCTATCGCAACATCTACGAAGCCGCGGCCGAAGAAGCTCGCCTCAGTCCCGGAAAAGACGCCGCGGATATCGTGCGCGAAAAACTGGGCATCTACTATGAGCGGCGACGTTGCTTTGACGACCATTTCGTTCAACGCGAACAACTCCATTACGGGGCACTTAACATTGGCGGTGCGGGTTGCACCCACTACGGTGTTCTGTGCTTCGTTTTGAATGAAGCGTTTCCTGCCGACCGAAACGCCGTCGCATACGTTTGGGGCGATAGCCTTCTGAACTATGTGGACACACAGTGCAACTTTGACAAAGAAGCCTTCCGTGCCGATCTGGCGGGTCATGACGGACGGCACATGTTGGCGGCTGTTAAGCATGCCCCGGAAGTCGAAAAAACCGGGGTAGTGATAACGGTTTGGAACAAAATCGTCTGTTCCTCGCGGCAATATGTCGAAGTGATATTTACCGCGTCGGTTGGTCTCGCTGAGGTCGCGGAAGTCCGTATTTCGCGGTCGGAGTATAATCGACTGGTGGCCATGGCGATCAACATCGCCCTGGGTAACGCCAGCGCAGCCGAGCGAGCTGAGGCGCAGGATTTTGCGGTTCTGCGTGAGGCGGCGAACGCCGGCAGGATCAAAATTGTGAAGGTGGCCGATGGCGCTTGAATTGCTAGCGTACTCGCCCGAAGACGGGTGGGCCTTCGTGCGCGATGCAGATCACGTCCAACTCGTGCGTCCTCCTTACAAGCTCAGCCAGGCCACCCAAGTCGACGAAGAAGATGTTCGGCGAGCTATTGCTTCACAAGGGTTTACCGCTCCACAAACCAATTCCTCGTCATTTGGTGGTTGGAGCACGTTGGAGTCCTTCTTAGAGTCCGAATTAATCTCCGCGCGGCGAGCGCTGAATACGCTTCCCGAACCCGATGTGGGAGATCGTCTGCTGGCCGCTCTGCCTGAGGAGGACGTTCATCTTGTGCTCGACCAGATTGCGGATGACCTCGTCGCCGTGGGAAGGTGGTCTGAGGCGGAGAAGATGCTGCGAGCCGTTAGCCGATTACCTATGGTGACTCAACAGCCCCAACTGGCTCAAAAGGCGCTCGGTCTCTACGAGCAAATCATTGAAGGCAAGACCGCACACGAAACTAAGGAGGTTTCGGATGTAATACCGGTTGAAAATGCCCCACGGCAATCGGTGGTTAAGCTCCGCACAAACGGGGGTGCGGCCGAAGGCGAATCGACCAAAATACGCGGCTCTGCTACCGTAACGTTCCCCACGAGCGACGTGGCGACGATGGAAGACCGCTGCCAAGCCGTTCAACGAATGGCTTCGGAAGCTGCCACCCGCCAACCTGACTGGGTCGCGTTCTTTCGCGAAGTCTTAGGGGCCGACGGCATCGTCCGCAAGATGTTCCCCTCGACCGAAGACCTGACCGCGTTTGAAAAGACCACCGAATATGCCGCCATCCAACAGATGGTCGTGAAACTCCGCGAAAAGGGCCCCGCCGAAGAAGATTCGACCGAGCCAACCCGTGTGATCACCGTCCGCCTGCCCAAGAGCCTCCACGAGGCCCTCAAGGCCGAAGCTCATCTGCACCAAACCAGCATGAACGATCTCTGCATATCGAAGTTAGTTCAACTCGTCGATAAAGATTTCGTTCCCGGCGAATAGCGCAGCCAAAAAACGCTCCGATCAACTTCGACCAGATTTGCCCGGCGATCCCTTCTTCACTTACGATGACGAGTAGCAGCCGCTCGTGATCGCAGGGCCGTCGCCATGAAAAAGTGGTTCACGTTAGTCGGACGGGCGACGTGCTTTTTGGTGCTGTTTGCGCTTCTAGCGTTGCTTTTCACGGACATCGGCACCAAGCGAAAAAGCCGCACCCGTTTGTGCGTTAACTGTCTGGCCCATCGACGAACGGTCGTGCGAACGCGCTTTTGGCGAACGATCGAAGACCGAGATACCGTCTATCCTCTGGCCGGAAACGAGAACGTCATTTGCCAGCATGAGTGGTTGATGGTGGGAGGTTCCGACACGTTTGGATTCGGAGGCGGCTCGTTCTACTCGTACCCTTCTTCGCCGGAGCAGCGAATCAAACGAGCGCAAGCGATTGACGAATACGAACAACGCACCGGTCGCCGCTACGACGATGAACTCGAAAGGCTCGCAAAACTGGACCGATAAGCCAGTTCAAAGTAACACGTGGTGTATTCATGACACTCGACGCCACACCTCTCGGCCGCAAACAACGCGCGGACGAAGCACTCCTCGGCGTCTCCGTGGGCGATGCCTTTGGACAGCAGATCTTTCGCATCGGGATGCGCGATTGGTGTTTGGAGAACAAGCAGCCTCCTCCGCCGCCGTGGGAATATACCGACGATACCGAAATGGCGATCGCCATTTGCGATGTGCTGGAGCGGCACGGCGTTATTCATCAGGGCGCGATGCCGTTTGGAAAACGATGCTGGTCGACGGGGATATCGATACCAACTCTGCCATCGTGGGCGGCTTGGTGGCCTGCCACGTCGGCAAAGAAGGAATCCCGCCGCAATGGTTGCGTTCGAGCGAATATCCCAAGCGCGGCTTGCCTTCCGACTAGGCCTGGTCGATCAAGGCACGCGAATTTGTAGAACTTGCAAGTCGTAAGCCGTGTTTCGATTCTTCCGCGATTTCCAGCCGAAAATGGTTCCCGCGAGCCCCTGCTGGCCGCAGTCGATAACGATGAAGTGGCAAATCGTTGTTCCACTGCGAGGATGTTGGCTGGAATGGTTCGGGCTATAGCGCTTTGGGCTACAACCCTGGGACTTCTTTTCGCTGCGATCGTTCAGGTCGCCGGCGCCGGCCCCATTTCGCGCCCGCCGATGGGGCCGCCGCAGCGTCGCAATGCCGCCGCGAGCGGCGCGTCGCCGGTCACGCCGGCCAGCACGCCCCATCCAGCGGTAGTCCGAATAATCGTCAAAGAACGCGACGGCGAATCGATGGGCTCGGGTTCGCTGATCGATATCCGCGATTCCTTCGGCCTTGTCATCACCAATTGGCACGTGATCCGCGACGCCGCAGGCGACATCACCGTCGTCTTTCCCGACGGCTTCAAAAGCGCCGCCAGGATTGTGAAGGCCGACCGCGATTGGGACCTGGCGGCTCTCAGTATCTGGCGTCCCCCCGTGAAGCCCCTTCCGATTGCCACCGTGGCTCCACAACCGGGCGACACCCTTTCGATCGCGGGATATGGCGCCACCGGCGACTATCGCCACGTGGCCGGGCGATGCACCCAGTACCAGGCACCCAGCGAGAAACATCCCTTCGAAATCGTCGAACTCTCGGCCGAAGCGCGGCAGGGAGATTCTGGCGGACCGATCTTCAACGAGCGCGGCGAACTGGCCGGCGTTTTGTTCGGCAGTTCCGACGGCACGACATCGGGAAGCTACGCCGGCCGAATCCAAGAGTTTCTCGGGACGTTGATCGGCGAGGGCGGCGACGGCAAGCCGCTCCACGATACTCCCGTCCTCGCCGGCCACAACAAGCCGCCGATCTCCGTTCCGCCGCTGTTGAACGGCGAGTCGTCCGGCGACGCATCAAGCGATGCCAAAGCGAACGATCCATCCAAAGTCGCAGCCAACAAGGCGCCGATTAATCCCCGCCGCAAGCAGGCCGAGTACACCGACTCGGTGCTGGAGCCGATTCAGCATCCGGGCGGAGAACTAGTCAGCCACGGCCAAAGCAGCAATACCGGCGAACCCCACGACGACGGAACCTACGTCCCCGACGATCCGCCCGAACCGCGCGAGCATGCGGAGCAACATCGCGGCTTCGACTTTGTCGTCCTGCTCGGCGAGACCCCCTTCGACCAGGCCAAATCGGCCCTCGCGGCAGTGGGCATTATCGCCATCGTGATGCGCGTGATGAAGCTAAGCGGTGGTGGAGGCTAGGGCCCGGCTCGTTTCACCACGTGGACAAACAGCGATTCGGATGTCCTTCGGGAGGACGGCTAGAAGTAGTCACGGCTGCTAGAGCTTCTCCCACGTGATCGTGCACCATGGCATCTGGTCGCGAAGGCTCTCGATGGCGGATTCGGTTGTCGGAGTGCGGCTTAAGTCGAGCATGGTGAGCTGCTTGAGACGCACGAACTTGGAGAGGCCTTCATCGTCGATGCTCGTTTCGGCTGCGAAAAAACAATCGAGCGATTCAGGCAAGTCGTCAATCGCCGGATTGGAGAAGTGGGTTCCTGCGACATCGAGCCACATCAACTCCGGCTTCCGCAGCCATGAAAGTCGGGTGGGCGGCAATACAAGCTTGTAGAGGGAAAGCTGCCGCACTTGTACGCCACGGAATGTATCCGATAGCTGTTCGCAAGTAATGGCCGGATCATTCATCCAAACGGAATTGGCCGCGCCAAGCTCTTTGAGAAGTTCCAACGCTTCGGGCAACTTGTTGCCCGCGTGAATCTCGACGCGGTCAATTCGTTCGAATGCCAGCCTCAGCCCGATCCGGTCGATCCAAAGGGGCAGAAGTGATTTGCCGAAGCCATTTAGCGGTGGCCCACTTTTGCCACCCCCGAGGCCGGGAAGGCCCTGGATTCCGGCGAAATGGGTATAGGGCTCCCACATATCGACGATGGCTCCCAGGGCCTCCAACTCTTGCGCGATTCGCTGGTGGCGACGTCCTTGGTAAAGAAGCGAGGAGAGAATTCCTAACAACACTGCTGCCAAGGTCACGATCACCAAAAGTGTTCGCAATCCGAAGCGGAACCAGCGGCGTTCGGTGGGCAGTGCAGCCATCAGCTACTTCCCCGTCACGATTTCGTAATCGTAACAGCCGTGTTCGCCGGCCCAACCGACTGCTTGATGCTCGATGGTGACGTACTGATGGTCGAACGGGATCACGAGTTCCTTCCATCCCTCTTCGAAAGGGCATGGGAAGTCCTGCACGAGTTCGCCGTTTCGTTTCACAATCGTACGGTGAGCGACGGGCCCCTCGCCGTGCGTGGGAAAATTCCTGGTCCACAGCCGCAGCTTCCCTTTGGTCTGTGAGGTGATACGGCCGAAGCTGATTGTCGCAACGGCGTCTTGCGTATCCGGATGGATCAACAGCACGCCGCTGTGGCCCTCCAACTGTGGAATGAGCGCGATCCCCTTCCAGCTTTGAATGCCAGGGATTGTTTCACCCAGGGCGGTGATCGTCTCGGCACTATACGACATGGCTGAAATGCGCAGTTGCGGATCGGTCCCCGCTCGACCCGCTGCCAGCGCCTTTTTCCAACCGGCGGCCGCCTTGGCTTTTTCTTTATCGCTTTTCGCTTCGTTGTGAAAGCGAGGATAAAGCCAGGCCACCTGGTCACTATGCGGATTCGCGAGTGGCCCGGCAATCAGCGTTAGTGTCTTGGCGTTGTCGGGCAGTTCGATATCGACTTCGTCCCAGTTGGGCGAGACCGTGAAATAGAGAGCCTCTTTTTTGCTGTCGACCTTGACCGAGACTTCCACGTCCTTGTAATCCTCAAGCCCGCCCACCAGCGCCGTGAATCGCTTGCTTCCGGATGGAATCGGCAGCGTGATTTCGGCCGGAGCGTGGCCGTAGAAAAGTTCGGTGCAGCGCGTTTTGCCGTCGGTTTCGAGCGGCTGCGTGAAGTGGCAACTGTGGTTGACTCCGAAACCAAAATAGTTCGGAAAGCCAGTGACTGGCGCGGCGAGCATTTTCTCGGTGAGCGCGACCCGCTTGGTCTTCCCGATAAACAGGGGCCGCACCCAATACATTGGGTCGTTGCCGCCCGGGCGAGCGTCGGCGACGAGGCGCAGGTAACGATGGGTGGGCTTTAGTGCGACCTTGAGTTCGCCGTACTGGATGGCTGGAGAGGCTTTCAGCGACTCCCATTCGGTCTCATCTTGCGGCGGCACATTGGCTTTCGACTTCGATGCATCAATCGAAAACTTCCCCGATTCCGAAAGCCGGCTGTAGGCAACGGCCTCAAAGCCGATGGCTCCCTTGGGGATACTAAACACCGCGGCGCTTCGCGGCTGCATGCTGATAAAAATTGTCGCCGGCCGCATCGATTCCGAGTGCGGAACCGCCCACGTTGCGGGAAGTGTTTCATGCGTTCGGAAAAGTTCCGTTCCCGGAGCCGAGGTTCCCAGCGGTTTGAGTTCGACTGCTTTGATAATGCCCTCGGCCGGCCACTGGGTCTCCTCTTCCGGCAGGGGCTCATCAACGACAGGCGGCTCGGTGGCGGAATCGTCGGTTGGACCAGGGCCTTCGGGCTGTTCCGCCGATGGTGCGACAACTTCGGGGGTATCGACGTCGGGCGACTCAGAATTCGGAGCTTCAGCTTGCGATGTCTCAGGCTGTGGGGGCTCCGTCTCGGACACCTCTGGATCGGACGCTGCATCCGACGAGACGCTGATAGTCGGCTTCTCCTCCGAACTCGTCTCGGGCTCCGGCGGACTTTCAGCTTCTTTGTCACCAGTTGCCTCTTCCTCGGATACGGTAGCCGGTGGCGGCTCTTCGGATGATCTGGAGCTAATGGACGAGGGAGGGGCAGCTTGAGGTGGCGCACCCGCCGGCGATGTCTTGGCGGCCTTTGGCGTCGGTTCCGCAGGCACGGCCTGTGCGATCGTCGGCTTTCGGGATGAACCCATCGGTAACATGGCGATGACGCCGCCAATCACCGCGATTCCAAAGATGGCGGAAGCCACGATCAAGTACGTCGGATTGCTTTTCTTTTTGTCTTTTGCTCGTTTGGTACCAGGAAATACTGGCATCAGATCGGCAGGGGGCTGGATTGGAACGTTTCCATAGGTGGGAACTCCGACTGCTTGCGACATTGGGATCGATGGTTCCATCGACGGAGCCGATGGTCGCGTTGCTGCCAATTGCAACTGCATCATCAGCGCCTGGTCGTAGGTGGCGCGGGTTGCATCGTTGAGCAGGCAGTTCATGGCGCTACGGATGTCGGCTTGGAGCCGATTCGCCAAGGCGCCGTCTGGTGAACCAGCACTTTTTCGCGTCACCAACTGTTGGCGAAGTTTGCCTGCTTCGAGAATCCTGTTTCGGTCCGGCTCAAACATGGCCAGTCCGAGCAGATCGTAATGATTCGGCGGACATCGCTCGGAAGGGATTCCCAGCCACGCCATGTGACCATGGCGCAAATCGTGATCGGACACTGCAGACATCCTCTACCCCTAGCCGCCGACTGTTACTCAGAGCATTTTCAGCATCGATTTTACGAGTGTCGTGCAGGGGATACCACGGCCAACACCTGTGTTTCGCCCGTCGAGGTGCATGACGGTGCCCCAATGGAAACTTCCCCTCTCGCTAGTCACAATAGGGGGACCAAATTAACCCCCTCTCCTCCCCTGCCCCTTTGGAGTCCCACCTCGATGATCAAAACACGTTTCTTTGTTGGGTTGCTCGCCTTGGCCGGTGTTGTGGCCAGTTTCGGTTTCCTGTCGGCCGAGGATGAAGGGTTCACTACCCTCTTCGACGGCAAGACTCTCAAGGGATGGAAGGGGAACACCGAGGGTTACGTCGCTGCCGATGGCGTGATTGCTTGCAAGGGTGGCGGCAGCGGCAACTTGTACACCGAAAAAGAGTACAGCGATTTTGAATTCCGTTTCGAGTTCAAGCTGACGCCCGGCGCGAACAACGGCATCGGCATCCGCGCACCGATGGAAGGCGATGCCGCTTTCGCCGGAATGGAAATCCAAGTCCTCGACGACGGCGATCCGAAGTACAAAGACCTGCAACCCTACCAGGTGCACGGCTCGGTCTACGGCGTTATTCCGGCCAAGCGAGGGGCCCTCAAGCCGGTGGGCGAATGGAATCAGGAAACGATCATCGCCAAAGGAAAGCACATCAAAGTGATTCTCAACGGCGAGACGATTGTCGATGGTGATGCCGAGAAGCCGATCGACGGCCGCGAACATCCCGGTTTGGCTCGCAAGAGCGGATACATCTGCTTCTGCGGCCACGGCGACAAGCTCGAGTTCCGCAACCTCCGCGTCAAAGAGTTGAAGTAATCCCCCTTTCCATTCGACGAACCGCTTTTTGACGGACAGGATTGTTCGTCCTACGGCCCAACTATGACGGATCATGTCACCACCATCGCCGAACTAAGGGCGATGGTGCAGCGGTTTGTCAGCGATCGCAAGTGGGAACCTCATCACGCGCCGAAAAACCTGGCGATGGCGCTGGCCATCGAGGCGGCGGAATTGATGGAGCATTTTCAGTGGATCGATGTCGCCAGTTCTCGCGACGTCGGCGGCGACCCTAAGAAAAAGTCCGATGTCGCCGACGAACTTTCGGACGTCATTTGCTACGCAATCGCCATGGCGAATGTGCTCGATCTCGATATCAGCGAGTCGCTCCGCGCCAAGATGAAAAAGAACGAGGCCAAATACCCGGTTGAGCGCTATCAAGGGAACTACGAAAAGCCGGGCGAGCCATGAACCTCATCGACGAGCTGTTCCGCGTAACGTCAGCGCTCGAAGCCAATAACGTGGACTACGCCTTATGCGGCGGTCTGGCCATGGCCGTGCATGGGCAGCCGCGAGCCACCGTCGATATTGATTTGCTGGTTCCCGCCGCCCAGATCGCCGATGCAGTGAAAGCGGCCGCCACGGCGGGATTTGACTTGGACGAGGGATGGCTTGTCTTGCCGCCTGATCCGATTGGTCCCCAGCGTTTGTATCGCATCAACAAGATTGAAGGAGCCGAGCACTTAATGCTCGATCTGCTTGAATCACGGGACGTGGACCAGGACTTATTGCAGGACCGCGAGCGATTTGACTTCCAAGGACGGAAGCTGTGGGCGATTTCCCGCAACAGCTTATTGCGGATGAAATCGACGTCGGGTCGCAGCAAGGATAAAATGGATGCGGAGATGCTGACAGGCCATGAACCAGAATAACCGTAGCGACGTCGAACGCGGCAAAGACCGAAGTCGTGGTTGGTCGACCGATATGTCGCCCGAGGCGGTGTGGCAACGCCTGCAAAAAGTGGAGCAGCTCTATCAGGCGTGGCTGGTTCTATCGCGGGGCAAACGCATCCCCGCCGATCCGGCTCTCAAGGGGGGCTCTACCACCCCATCACCACATTCGACTCAATGATTTTACGGGAGCTATCTAGGTCGCTGCCGGTTTCGTGCATGTAGAGACGAATGGCGTGCAGCTTGTCGCCTTGGGCTTTCGCCAGGCAATCGCGCGCGATATCGCACGGGCTGCTTTGCGTCGCCAAGCCGAGGGCCGCCTTCGAAATGACCCAGGCGTTACGGGGACGCCGCGTCGCACGGATAATCTTGTCGTGCGGATAGGCGTCGCGAACGACCAATTCGGCCGCGCGCTCATCTTCCGCCCAGGTGATAATGATGTGCGAGTCGGTCTCGAGTTCGTACAGCGGCACAGGGCATCTCCGAATTGCCAGGAGCCTCGAAACGGGCCAGCACCAAAACAAGTTGGCGACATAACCAGTCCGCACCGAAAAACGAGCATTTCGGATACGATTACCGACAAAACCGTTTTTTCCTGCGACGGCATCGTCGGCAAATCGATCGGCATGGCGTTTCGCCTGGACATGTGTTGTTGTATCGTGCAATGGTAGTTCAAGACAAGCACACCCTAAATCGATCGCATTGCGAGTCCCCCTAGTTATGGAATCCGCGGCCGAAAACTCCCGTTCCGTCGATCGCCGCACGCCGGCCGAACGGACCCAGCCGCGTTCGTGGGTCTCGCGGATCGCGCTGGTCGGCTCCCTATTTTTGCTGGCGTATTTTGTCTGGTCGCTGCCGGCGCAGTACGGCCAACTGTTGCTGGCTCAGGCGGCCAACCTCAAGGATGCAAAGAAGTACGACGAGGCCCTTGCCTCTCTCGATTCGGCCAGCCGTTATCTGCCCAAGAAGGTTCCGGGCCTCTACATCACCAAGGCCCAGATCTATGTGGAGATGGATAACAGGAAGGCGGCCGAGGAGAATCTCAACCTGGCGCTGCCCCTTCTAGGTGATTCCTATCCCGAACTGTCCGAGTTTGCCAATCTGGCGGCGAAACTCAAGCTTCCCGAGGCCGTCGTCCAGGTTTGCGACAAGATCGACACGGCGGCTTCCAAGCACGAAATGGAAATCCATCGACAGCTGTTGAATACGTCGGCCTATTGCCGTGCCGTCGTCAACCGCGATTGCGACAAGGGTTTGAAAGCAGCCGACAAGGCCTTGAGTTTCCCTAGCGGCATGCCGTCGCTGACCGTGTCGGGCCAAGAGCGCGCGATGTTCGAAGACACTCGCGCACTACTTCTCCATCGCCTTGGGCGAAACGAAGAAGCGCTGGTTGATATCAACAGCGCCATTGCCTACCAGGAAAAAACCTACGAACGCGAATTCGGTAAACCGATGCCCGCGCCAGGAGCAGCCGAACCTCCCAAGCCCGATTCCGCCGCAACTCCGACGGATCAAAGCGCGCCAGACAAAAACGCCTCGGAGAAAGATGCGGCGGAAGTAAAGTCCCAGGAAAAGGACTCGCAGCAAAAAGACGCCGCTGAAACGAAGGCACCAGACGAGAAGACGCCGGACGAGAAGGCAACGGAAAAGACGCCGCCTGAAACGACCGCCGCAGAGAAAACGGCGCCCGACGCTAAGGCCGCGGACGCGAGTTCCAAAACCGACAGCGCGAGCGATTTGTTGAAGAGCGGGCCATACAAGGGACTGTCCAAAGAAGGCTTGAAGAATTGGGCCGTGATGTACAACCACCGCCAAATGATCCGCGAGGCCCTCGGCGACAAAGCCGGTGCCGACCTCGACCGCCAACGGATCGTCGAGATGGGGCAAACGCCGGGCGAAGAGTTGCACTAGGGTTCTGCTTCCCCTCCTATTCGCGCGCTCGCCTGCTCGCATTCGATGGAATTCCAACCCTTTAGTCCGTCTCCACGATTTTGTATGATCGGGGCATGACGGAGGCTTCCACCCCAAAACCGGCGCAAACGACCCCGCTCTTACGGGTGTTGATTGTCGACAACGATCCGGCGCATGCCACGGCGATGAGCGAAAGCCTCGACCGCGTGGGCGCCTATCATTGCTCGGTTGCCACCAGCGGCCCCGAAGGGGCACGGCGGATCGCTCAAGATGTGTTCGACATTGTCATCACCGATCTGGTGATGAGCGACGTTGATGGAATGGAAATTCTTGCCCGCTCGAAGCAAGCGCTGCCTGGTGCCGAAGTAATCATGGTCACCGGCCATGCGTCGGTCCCCAAAGCGGTCGAAGCGATGCAGTTGGGGGCGTTCAACTTCCTGGAGAAGCCCATCACGCCCGTCCGCCTGCGGACCATTGCGGAAAAGGCCGCCGACGCTGTCCGCTTGAAGCAACAAAACCTCGAACTGCAAGAGCGGCTCGACGAGCGCTTCGGCTACGAGGGGATCATCTTTGTCAGCGACAAGATGAAAAACGTGATCGAGCGGGTGAAACGCGTCGCCGCCACCGATGCCACCGTTTTGATCACCGGCGAAAACGGCACCGGCAAGGAATTGATCGCCCAAGCGATCCACCAAAACAGCCCCCGCAAAGGAAAGCGAATTGTCGCGCTCAACTGCGGGGCGATCGCCGAAAACCTGATCGAAAGCGAACTGTTCGGCCACGTCAAAGGGGCCTACACCGACGCGGCCAGCGATCGCGTGGGCGCCTTCGAATATGCCAGCGGCGGAACGCTCTTTCTCGACGAAGTGGGCGACATGGCCCTCTCGACGCAGATCAAGCTGCTGCGGGTCCTCGAAGAGCAAATCATCACCCGGGTCGGCGACAACAAGCCGATCAAAGTCAACATCCGGCTGGTGTCGGCCACCAATCGCGACCTGGAAGACGCGATCAAGGCCGGAACATTCCGCAGCGATTTGTACTACCGGCTCAAGGTGGTGACGATTCAACTCCCCGCACTGCGTGAGCGGCGCGAGGACATCGTCCCGCTGGTGGACCATTTCCGCAAGCAGTTCGTCCGCCGCCACCACAAGACGGTCAAAGGCATCTCGCCGATCGCCTCCAAACGCTTGTACGGGTACGACTGGCCCGGCAACGTGCGGCAGCTCCGCAACGCCGTCGAAACCATGGTCGTGCTCGACCAGGATGGAATCCTGGATGTCGATGATTTGCCGCCAGAATTGACCGACGAGAACGACGTGGTGCCGATCCGCTCGAACTTGCATATCGAGTCGAACGGCGACAGCGCCGGCACCGAGGCCTTGCAAGCCAACGACTCGAGCGACTCGTCCAACAAAACGATCACCGCCAGCGACGGCGAACTGTCGCTCATCGGCCGCAAGATGGACGACATCGAGCAATGGGCGATCGTCGAAACCCTGAAGCTCACAGGCGGAAACCGCGAAGAGGCCGCCCGCATTTTGGACATCGGCGCCCGCACACTCTATCGCAAATTGGACAAATACGGACTCCACTAACTTTTAGTAGCCCGGACATTCCTGTCCGGGCGCGGTGCGGTTACCAATCGATAACGCGCTACTCGCAAGAGAACCATTTCGCACGCCACTGTTTTCATTCGGTTGCGACCGCCGGTAAGGAAACCATGCCAGAGATTCGCCAGTTATCGGCCAGCGTCATTAACAAGATCGCCGCTGGCGAGGTGATCGAGCGCCCCGCGAGTGTCGTCAAGGAACTGGTCGAGAACTCACTCGACGCCGGGGCGACCCGCGTCGATGTCTCGGTGGCGCAAGGCGGGCTCGAACTGATTCGCGTCTCAGACGACGGCTGCGGTATCGCCGCCGAGCAGCTCCCATTGGCCGTCGCCAGCCATGCCACCAGCAAAATTCGCGATGCCGACGACTTGTTCAAGGTCGGATCGCTTGGTTTTCGCGGCGAAGCCTTGGCATCGGTTGCCGAAGTTAGCCAGTTTTATCTCCGCAGTCGCCCGCGCGATTGCGACCAAGGAGCCGAACTTAGCGTCGACGGCGGCACGCTGCGCGACGTCGTTCCCTGCGGTTGCCCCGTTGGAACGCTGATCGAGGTTCGCAACCTCTTCTTCAATACGCCCGTGCGGCGGAAGTTCTTGCGGACCACACAAACGGAAATGGGGCACATCACCGAGGCCGTCACGCGATTAGCTCTCGCGTGGCCGAACGTCCATTTCACGTTGCGGCACAACGATAAAACCCTGCAGGACATGCCGCCGACGAGCGATTTACGCGAAAGAATCTCCGCGTTCTTCGGCGGTGAAATCGCCGACGGGCTGATCCCGGTTGAATCACGCGACGATGAGATTGTCCTCCGCGGTTTCGTCGCCGATCCCCAGCACAGCCGCGCGAACAATCGGCTCCAGTACTTTTTCCTCAACGGCCGCTGCATTCGTGACAAGGCTCTTCAGCACGCGCTCGGCGAAGCCTACCGCGGGCTGATTTTGACGGGCCGCTACCCCATCGCCTTTCTGCGTTTTGAAATGCCGGCCGACGCCGTCGATGTGAACGTTCACCCGACGAAGATGGAAGTCCGCTTCCAGGACAGCGGTCGGCTGTACAGTCAGTTGCTGGGCTCGCTGCGGAAAAAATTCCTCACGACCGATCTGGTGGCCAAGGTCCAATCGTCGACCGACTCGCCCCGCTTGCCGACTGTCCCGACTGCCGAATCCGTGTACCAGGACCATGCGAACTCCGGCGGGCACGAGGCGGTTCAACTCGCCGAGCATCGCCGCGACTTTGTCCGCTGGGCAACCGGCCAGTTGGAAAACGCCAAGACCTCGATCGCGGAAAACACTGCCACATTGGTCGCCGAGTCGATTCCTGCGGGCGGGGAACTTCCCGCGGCCACCGACGAAGCCGAAGCCGCCGCCTTGCGCGGCCAGACCGAATTCGACCTGCAATTCGAATCGAAACGCTTCGAGCCCCTTACGCTCCACCGGATCGATCCCGCGACGCTGCACAGGCCTCAAAGTCTCGCGCAGAACGTCATGAACGATGCCGAAAAGGAAGGCCCAGAGGCGATCGGGAATGCGAACACACCAGCGGTTCCCCGGCACGTTCGCGGGATGCAAATCCAACAGCGGTACTTGATCACCGAAACTGTCGATGGGATGGAAGTCATCGACCAGCACGCGTTGCACGAGCGAATTCTGTACGAACAACTCCGCGCGAAGCTCGACGAGGGGGCACTCGAAGGGCAGCGGCTGCTAATTCCGGATACGGTGCCGCTTCGTCCGGCCGAATACGCTGCCGCGATCGAGTCCCGCGAAGTTCTGGCCAAACTCGGCGTCAACATCGAGCCCTTCGGTGGCGATACGGTCCTCGTGACCAGTTACCCGGCTGTGCTGGGCGATTGCAACCCGGCCGAGATTGTCCGCCAGGCAGTCGAGCGACTCGTGGAAGGGGGCAAACGGATCAGCACCGTCGACCTCGTCAACGATTTGCTCAACATGGTTGCCTGTAAGGCGGCCGTCAAAGCGGGCGACTATCTGGCGCCCGAAGAGATCGACTCCCTGCTCCAGCAGCGGCACCTGTACGACAACACCCACCACTGCCCTCACGGGCGACCCACATCGCTCCTGTTTACGCGAGACGAACTGGACAAACGGTTCAAAAGGACCTGAGTCGTCACCCCAAACATGCGAAATTCCAAGGAAAACTGCCGGGTCAGGGCCTGGAGCGGCGATTGACGCAAGTTCGAGCGACCGGTATCTTACAAGGCTTGGATTTTCCTAAGCGGCGTTTATTGATTAAGAAGCAGACTCATGGCCGTTCCAAAGCGACGATCGTCCAACTCGCGGACCAACAAGCGCCGCGCCCATCACGCCAAGACCCCCAAGCAAATGTCGTATTGCCCCAAGTGCAGCACCGCATTGCCTTCCCACGTGGTTTGCCCCACCTGCGGAAACTACATGGGCCGGGTCGTCGTTTCGACGGGCGCCGAGAAAGTAGCCGAGTAGGCTCAGCTCGCGCCAAGTCGTTTGGCAGTGCGTTCGAGCGACATACTCGCAGACAGAAGGAGGCAAGTTTTGCCTCCTTTTTTGTTTAGTGAGTGGCATCCCGACTCGTTGACGCCGTTCGCTTTTTCGATTTTGATCGTGGGCGACGGCTTCGCCTCATGACCAGTGCCACGCACGCAGTGGCAACACTCGGCGCAGTGTAGAGAGATCCGATGAGCAAGATCGCGTTTTTGTTTCCCGGCCAAGGCGCACAGAGCGTCGGCATGGGGAAGGACTTCGTACCAGGCAACGCTGCGGCCGAGGCCCTCTTCGCTCAAGCCCGGGGTGTGCTCGGATACGACCTGCTGGAACTCTGCTACAACGGTCCCGCCGAAAAGCTGGATGCGACGGAATTCAGCCAGCCCGCCTTGTACGTATCGAGTCTCGCGGCGCTGGAAGTTCTCAAGGCCAAGTCGCCTGATGTGGTGGCCTCGTGCGCTTCGTGCGCCGGCCTCAGCTTGGGGGAGTACACCGCGCTGGTGTTCGCAGGCGTGCTCGACTTCGAGACCGGTTTGAAGGTCGTTCAAGAACGCGGCCGCGCGATGCAAGCGGCAGCCGAATCCGCTCCCAGTGGAATGGTTAGTTTACTGGGGCTGGAGCGAGCGGTAATCGAAAAGCTTTGCGACGAGTCGCGCGGCCCCGGCGAGGTGCTGCAAATCGCCAATCTGTTGTGCCCAGGAAACATCGTCGTTTCCGGCCACAAGGAAGCCTGCGTGCGTGTGGCTGCCGCGGCCGAAAAGGCCGGCGCCATGAAGACCATTCCGCTCGCCGTGGCCGGCGCATTTCATACGCCGCTGATGCAATCGGCAGTCGAACGCTTGCGGGCCGTCCTAGCCAATGCCAAGTTGTCGGCTCCCCGCATCCCCGTGATTTCGAACGTCGACGCCGCTGCCCATAGCGATCCGAGCGAAATTCGCGAGTTGTTGGTGCAGCAGGTATGCTCGCCTGTGCGGTGGGAAGACTCGATGCGAGCGCTCATAGCGCAGGGGCACGATCTGTTCTACGAAGTAGGGCCGGGGCGCGTATTGCGAAGTTTGATGAAGCGAATCGACCGCAAGGTCGCGTGCGAAGGAGCCGTAGGCTAGTCGCAACTCAATCGAATAAGTGAAAAATAGTTAAGACCTTCCAGGGGGCGTCCCTGGAGCCTCCAGCCCGAAGCCTGGAGCCTATCGAATCAGGAGTCAGTCCATGTCGGAAACAGCCGTTAGTACGTTGCGAGCCGATTTGTCAGGCCAAGTGGCGCTCGTCACCGGGGCCTCGCAAGGGATCGGCAGGGCCTGTGCGATTGAACTCGCACGTAACGGTGCCAAAGTTGCGTGTGTGGCTCGTAATGTCGAGAAGCTGGCCCAAACGGTGAGCGAAATCACGGCTGTCGGCGGTCAAGGCGAGGCGTTCGCCTGCGACGTAAAGGATGCCGACGCCGTCAACAAGCTGGTCGACGGGATCGTCGAAAAATGGGGCCGGCTCGATATCCTCGTCAACAATGCGGGCGTCACCCGCGATACGCTGATTCCACGCATGAGCGATGCCGAATGGGACGATGTCATCTCCACGAACCTCCGGGGTCCGTTTTTGTTCACGCGCGCTGCCGTAAAGCACATGATGAGCCAGCGTTATGGCCGAATCATCAACATGTCGAGCGTTAGTGGCTTGATGGGCAACCCAGGGCAAACCAACTATTCGGCCTCGAAGGCGGGTTTGATCGGGTTCACCCGCAGCGTGAGTCGCGAACTAGCCAAGCGAAAAATCACGGTCAACGCCGTGGCGCCTGGTTTCATCGAGAGCGAAATGACGCAAAAACTAGGTGGGGACCTGGTAAAGCAGATCGTCAAAGAACGAATCCCCGCCAACAGGGTGGGAGTTGTGGCGGACGTCGCGGCTTGCGTGCTATTCTTGGCAAGCAAAGAAGCTTCGTACGTGACCGGTCAAACTTTGACTGTCGACGGAGGTATGACTGGCTAGGGGCCGACGGTTGAAGCAAGATGGGGCGGACCAAAACGTCTCACCTTGCTCGGCTTGTTTGTCTCGGTAGGGGGGTAAGTGTCCTTGACCGGGCATCCTTAAATCCTCTATTTTGTTGGGTTTGCACGACGTAGCACCAAAATCGAAAGACTTATTACCACACGGCTAGACAGACGAAGCTCGCAGGGCGTTCCTTTCGCGCCGCCGATAAAAATGCGGGGTTCCGGTTTCGTTGTTCGAATATCGTTCCGTGTGACTGTTGAAGCTATTGAGGAGAACGGGAAGTGTCATCTGTCGCGGAACGAGTAATTGCGATCGTTGCCGAGCAACTCAACGTTGAAAAAGAACGCGTGACGCCAGAAATGTCGTTCGTGAACGATCTCGGCGCCGATTCGTTGGACCAGGTCGAGTTGGTGATGGAACTCGAAGAAGAGTTCGACATCCAAATTCCTGATGATGCTGCCGAAAAGATCCTCACGGTCGGGCAAGCCATCGAACATATCGAAAAAGCCCAGAAGTCCTAGTATCCTTACATTCGTGTTGCAACCGGCAATCAGGCCACGCTAAGAACTGTGGCCTTGTGGCCAACTGCCGCATTCGGCGTTCGAAGGCGGCGCAACATTGGTAAATTTGCCGGGCTCAGCTCATGTAGCAAACGCCCGGTCCTCTTGGCTCTTCCGCGAATCGGACCAGATCATGAAGCGACGGGTCGTCGTTACCGGCCTGGGGGTGGTAACCTCACTCAGTTGCAAAGTCGAGGACCTCTGGACGAGGCTCCTGGCTGGCGAAAGCGGGGTTCATCCTCTTACGATCCTGGATACCGCGCCGTTCAAGGTGCGATTCGGTGGCGACGTCGCCAACTGGAATCCTGAGTCGTACCTCGACAAGAAGGAAATCAAGCGGGTCGACCGCTTCTCGCAGTTCGCCTTGGTGGGCGCGGCCGATGCGTTGGCCGACTCGGGTCTCGATCTCCAGCGCGAAGACAAAGAACAAATCGGCGTCATTCTCGGCTCCGGCATCGGCGGACTCAACGAAATCGAAGAGCAGGTGGTGAAGTTGATCGAGCGCGGTCCTGACCGCGTCTCTCCTTTCACCGTTCCCAAGATGATGCTCAACGCCGGCGGTGCGAATATCTCCATGCACTGGGGATTGCGTGGCCCCAACTATTCCGTGGCCACCGCCTGTGCCAGCGCCAACAACGCCATGGGCGACGCGATGCGGAGCATCCAACTGGGCGAAGCGAAGATCATGATCACTGGCGGCTCCGAAGCCGCGATCACCAGGATGGGCTTGGCCGGCTTTCAAAACATGAAGGCTCTGTCGACTCGCAACGACGCCCCCGCCAAGGCGAGCCGCCCGTTCGATGCCGATCGGGATGGCTTCGTCCTCTCCGAAGGTGCGGGCATCCTGGTGTTCGAAGATTACGAACATGCCAAGGCGCGCGGCGCCAAGATCTACTGCGAAGTGATCGGTTTCGGGTGTTCGGCCGACGCCGGCCACATCACCCAGCCCGACGATCAAGGGACCGGGGCAATGCTGGCGATGAAGCGGGCGCTGCAGGACAGCGGACTCAATCCAGCCGAAGTCGACTACATCAACGCCCATGGAACCAGCACGCCGCTGGGTGACCTGGCCGAAACGAACGCCATCAAACGCGTCTTCGGCGACAGCGCCAAGACCGTCAGCATCTCGAGCACGAAAAGCTCGCTGGGGCACACGCTTGGCGCCAGTGGCGGCATCGAAGCCGTGGTAACGATCAGGGCGATTGTCGATGGAGTCGTCCCGCCGACGATCAACCTCGACAATCCAGGGCCCGGCTGCGACCTCGACTTTACGCCCCACGAGCCCCGCCAGCGCCGCCTCCGCACCGCCATGAGCAACAGCTTCGGCTTCGGCGGCCACAACGCCTCGATTGTCTTTGGACAGTTGCGGTAAGCGGTATTAGGCCACAGCACTCATTATCGCGTCGGCTCTCTCGCCGACGTACGATATCTCTCTGGAGACCCCAGAGATGACGAAGTCCACTGCTCTACGAACATTTTCGGTAGTGAGTGCGCTGTGCTTGAGCGTGGCGTCGCTTGCCTGTGCTCAAGACAGGGCACCGCAAGTCAGTTTGGATCAGCTCGTGGACGATCCGCCACTCTTCTTAGAGACTGCGCGCAAACGTTTCCAATGGGACGAGCCCGCTGAGCCGGCGAAGATCGTCGGGCCGATCTACTTTGTTGGCACCAAGGGACTGAGCGTCTTTCTCATCACGGGGTCCGAAGGGCATGTGATCCTCAACACCGGCATGCCCGGTTCGGGACCAATGATCGAGAAATCGATCCGCAAACTCGGCTTCAAGCCGGAAGACGTCAAAATCTTGCTGACGGCTCACGCTCACATCGATCATGCCGGCGGGCACGCGTATCTCAAAAAAGCTTGTGGCGCGAAGATCGCCATGATTCAAGAAGAGAAGGATCTCTTCGAGTCGGGCGGCAAGTCCGACTTTCAGTACGGAGCCTACAAGGAGTTCGGGTTCGATCCAGCGAAGGTCGATATGGTCTTCCGCGACGGCGACGAGATCAAGCTCGGCGACATCACGCTCACAGCTCATTGGACCCCTGGCCACACCAAAGGCTCGACCACGTTCCTGACCCAAATCGTCGACAACGGAAAGAAGTACAGCATCGCGTTCCCCAATGGGACCAGCGTCAATCCCGGCTACCGATTGGTCGACAAGACTTCCTACGACGGCATCGTCGCCGACTATCGCCGAACATTCGCGGTGCTGGAACCGCTGCAAGCCGACATCTGGCTGCATCCCCACAACGAAACGTATCGCTACGAGGAAAAGCTTGCCCGTTCGATGAAGGAAGGGGCCAAGGCTTGGATTGATCCCGAAGGGTACAAAAAGTGGATCACCGCGCAGCGGAGCAATTTCCTGGCGGCGCTTGAGAAGGAAGGCCAGCCGGCCGACGAAGCGACTCCAAAGTGACGCTGCGGAGCTAGACCTATGACCAATCTCTTCGCCGAGTTGCCGGGACGCCTTCCCGAAGAGCTCTTCGAAACGCTCTTTACAGGCACTAAGTTTCGCATCGAACGGATCGTCTCGTACGGTCACGCGTCGCCTGCGGGCTTCTGGTACGACCAGGATCAACACGAGTGGGTCGTCGTTCTCAAAGGGGCCGCGACCCTCCAGTTCGAAGACCGCTCGCTCGAGATGCGGCCGGGCGACTTCGTGAACATCCCTGCCCACCAGAAACATCGCGTCGCGTGGACCGCGCCCGACAAGCCGACGATCTGGCTGGCGGTGCACTACGACTAGATCCTTTGGGGGGGGCGAAAATGACATAAAATGGGTAGAAATCGAGTTGCTCTTGAACTGTACCGTCCGGTCGGTATAGTTCAGGCATGGCCACGGGAAAGCGCGATCCAAAATCGAGTCGGTACGACATCCTAGCGGCAGCAGTCCATGTGATTGTCCGGCAGGGCATTCAGTCGTTAACCATCGACGCCGTCGCCGCCGAGGCGAATCTGAGCAAAGGGGGCGTTCTCTACCACTTCGCCAGCAAGGAAGCGCTGATCCGCGAGATGATCGCTTTCTGCCTGGGCGAGTTTCAGCAGCAGCTGGAAAGCCGCGTCGCTTTGGACCCCCATCCGCAGGGGCGATTCCTCCGCGCTTTCCTATCGATGTTGGCTCCGGAGACGGCTCCCAAAGACGGCAGCCCGGTCGCGGGGCTCGATCCGCAACAACAACGTCGCTTACATGCCGCTTTTATCGCTACGGTAATAGCGAACCCTGATATGGTCGCTGACGTTCGCCCCTTTTTCGGGTGGGCCCGCGAGCGCGCCACCGGCGATGGGCTCCCGCCAGACGAGGCGGTCACCATTTGGGCGGCGGCCGATGGGCTGTGGTTTTGGGACGTTGTCGGCGTCACTCCGCTCGACAATGCGTTACGGAAGCAAACCATCGAGCGGTTGATTGCGAAAACCTATCCCGTTGTTCCTCATAACTCCATGACCTCCCACGCGACGGCTCCCCAAGCGAAATCGTCCCTTTCCAAGGACACCCTCGGATGAGTACCACGACGGCACCATCACAAATACCTAGCACGACGGCATCCAGCAATTCGCCGAACGCTTCAACTGCGCGCCGCACGGCGACGCGTCCTCAGATCGAGTTCAACCAGCCAGTCGTTGGCCGGTGGTGGTTGTGGGGAGTGGTCGCGCTGGGGATCGCTTCGCTGGGGACGATCTTGTTGACACGCCCGGGCGTTCTGGCGGCGATCGCTTCCTCCGGTGGTAAGAACGCCCCCCAACCCGTCGCCATCGAGCCCAAGACGGACCTCAGCGACGCCGGTCGCGTCAGTTGCTTGGGGCGGATCGAGCCCCGCTCGCGCGTGATCAAGCTTTCCGCGCCCACCAGCCCCGAAGGAAACCGCGTCCAGAAGCTCCTCGTCGACGAAAGCGATCGGGTCGAGCAAGGACAATTGCTGGCTGTTCTCGACACCTACGAGCGGCGCGAGGCGGTGGTCGCCGAGAAGCAAGGGAGCGTGAAAGTCGCCGAGGCGAAGCTCGCGCAAGTTAAAGCCGGTGCTAAGCCGGGCGACATCGCTGCTCAGCAGGCGATGGTTATCCGTGCGGAATCAGGTTTGCAACAGGCCGAAAACGAATACAAGCGTGTCGACACGCTTCGGCAGAAAAGCGTCAACTTAATTGCGGAGTCGGAGGTCGATAAGCGCCGCATGGAACGCGATACGGCCAAGCAAACGCTCGAACACGCCAAGGCGCAGCTCGTGGCCGTGAAGGAAGTTCGCGACGTCGACGTTAAACTGGCGCAAGCCGAAATCTCGGAAGCCAATGCCGAACTCGCCAAGGCCAATGCCGACCTCGCTTCAGCGCAGTTGATTGCCCCTATCGACGGAACGATTTTGAAAGTGCACGCTCGCTCGGGCGAACGCGTGGGAGACAAAGGCGTCGTCGAGATCGGCGATGTCGATCACATGTACGTCGTCGCCGAAGTGTACGAAGCCGACGTTCAGTTGATCGCCGAGAAGCAGCAAGCCCGCATCCAGCTTCCCAGTTGGAAAGACGAGATCTCCGGCGTGGTCGAACAGATCGGCAGCCAGATCGGCCGGAAGATCACGCTCGACAACGACCCCGTGGCCGACACCGACGCCCGCGTGATCGAAGTGCGCATTCGCCTGAGCGACTCGGACAGTGCCAAAGTCCGCCGCATGACCAATATGCGTGTCGAAGTCACCATCGAGACGGGCCATCCCAACCGCGAAGCGCGATAGGCCGCTTCGCCGTTCGCACGCATCTCGCGCGTCGAACGCCATCCATCGTGTGGCGCCATGAACCCCTTCGGACGCATTCCGCTCGCCTGGCTCCAGCTGACGCGTGAGAAAACGCGGCTGATGATCGCGCTGATGGGCGTGGGATTCGCGACGATCCTGATGTTCATGCAGATCGGCTTCCACGACGCGTTGTTCGACAACGCCGCGACCGTGCAGCACACGATGAAGTGCGACCTGGTGGTAATCAGCCGCACGTCCGAAGCTCTGTTCCGGATGCAGCAGTTCTCGCGTCGCAATTTGTATCGGCTCAGTTCCCATCCGCAAGTCGTGGCGGTGTCGCCCCTCAAAGTTGACACGGCTACCTGGAAAAACCCGGAAAGTGGCCGGCGACGCGCGATCTTCATGCTGGGCATCGATCCGCGAAACCCGATTCTGAGCTTGCCTGGGCTGGACGAGAATCTCGACCAACTCAACCGCACCGACGTTGTCTTCTTCGACGAACGCTCGCGGCTCGAGTTCGGAGCTGTGAAGGATTGGCTTCGTGCCGGGAGAACTGTCACGACCGAACTCAACCTGCGGCGCGTCGAGGTGAAGAACCTGGTCTCGCTGGGCGCCTCGTTCGCAGCAGATGGTAACGTCGTCGTCAGCGACGCCAACTTCCAACGCATTCAGCCCAACCGGCCGACGGGCTCGATCGATGTCGGGATGATCAAGTTGGCCGCGGGAGCGGACCTGGTCGCCGTGCAACGCGAACTCCAGGCGATGCTGCCGCCCGATTTGGTCGTTCTAACGATGCATCAGTTCGAGGAACGCGAAAAGGACTATTGGCGCGAAGCGACTGCCATCGGCTTTGTGTTCAACATGGGCGTCGCGATGGGATTTGTCGTCGGCTTCGTGATCGTCTATCAGATCCTTTACACCGACGTCGCCAATCACTTGCCGCAGTACGCGACCCTCAAGGCGATGGGCTACACCGACTTCTATTTGCTGCAAGTCGTTTTGACGGAATCGCTGATGCTCTCGATGATGGGCTTTCTGCCGGGCCTGGCGATCTCGGCATGGCTTTATCACCTCACGCAAAAAGCGACCATGTTGCCGATGTACATTCATCCCGGTCGTCTTTTCATGATTCTAGGGCTGACCGTCTTGATGTGTGGCCTTTCCGGCTTCCTCGCTGTGCGAAAGCTCCGCCAGGCCGATCCCGCCGACGTGTTTTAACGAGAGATGAATCAAGATCATGTCGCGCGATAACACGGCCAACGATTCCCAAGCCAACTACGACTTCGTCGTCGACGCGCGGGGCGTCAATTTTTCGTTCGGCAAAGGAGATCTGAGCAAGCAGATCTTGTTCGATGTCGACGTGCAAATTCGCCCCGGCGAGATCGTCTTGCTCACCGGGCCGTCGGGCTCCGGAAAAACGACGCTGCTCACGCTGATCGGCGGGCTGCGAACCGTTCGCGACGGCAGCTTGCACGTCTTCGGGCACCAGCTTCGCGGACTCTCGCAGCAACAGCTGGCCCCTGTCCGACGGCACATCGGTTTCATTTTCCAGGCGCACAATCTGCTTAACTTTCTGACGGCTCGGCAGAACGTGCAAATGTCGCTCGAACTGCACCCTCGGTACAGCCACGCCGAAGCAAAACGTCGCGCCTCCGAGATGCTCGACATGGTTGGTTTGTCCAATCGCCGCGAATACTACCCCGACAACCTCTCCGGCGGACAACGCCAGCGGGTGGCCATTGCCCGGGCATTGGCGGCGCAGCCGAAGCTGGTGTTGGCCGACGAACCCACGGCCGCTCTCGACGGAAAATCAGGCCGCGAAGTCGTCGACCTGATGCAGCAGCTGGCACGGGAGCAAGGTTGCCCCATCTTGATGGTCACGCACGACAACCGGGTGCTCGATATCGCCGATCGGATCGTCCATATGGAGGACGGGCGAATCGCGGAGAAGTCGCTCGCCAAGTAAAACCGCTCTTCCGAGCCGTCCATCGGGCGACGTGGCAGGCAATTCAAACGTCGCCTTGCTCCGCCGCGCTTACTTCGTGCGACTTAGGAGAGTCGCACCACGGGTGGGCAATTTCCGGGGACTTGGTTGGATCTTGGGAATCACTTTTTCGTCCCTTTGGAAGACCAACTCCTTTCCATCTGGCGTATCGACGAGTTTCGCCGGAACTGGAAGTGCTTCCAGCAACTCTTCGTCGGTGAGTTCTACTACATTCCACTCCGGCGTCACGGGGGCTGGTTCTTCGACCACCACTAGCTTGCCGCGAGGCCGCTTCTTCCCGGCCGATTTCACTTCTGTCGATTCAGCCTCGGGGCGCTGCGATTCCATCGGCGCATGATTAGCGACTTGTTGGCTGGTGGCCGCCGGCGCGAATTGCCACGCAATCGCAGCCAGCGCGAGCGGAAGTGCAACCAGCGAGGCAGCCACGACCGCCCGCACGATGCGACGTCGCTTGCGGTGGCGGCGTACTTCGGCGAGCGTTGCGGAAAGGATCGGCGCGTTTGCGTTGCCCGCGTTGGCGTCGCTGGAATCGGACGCCATGTCGTGCCATAGTTCATCTAATTGTGGTCGGTTCATCTTTCTTGCTCCTGTCGGTTCATTCGTTCTAGCTGGTTGCGCAAGGCCTGGCGAGCGCGGGTGAGCCGCGACTCGATCGCCTTCTCGCTGGTTTCGTACTGGCGGGCAATTTCGCGAACGCTGGTCCCGTCGAGGTACTTGCTCCGCAAAAGTGCGGCATCGCTGGCATCGATGCTCGCGAGAGCATTATCGAGTACGTCCGCGTCACTCTTGCTATCCTCCGGATGGTATTCCTCGACTGTGGTGCGTAGGAAGCCCGCCCAGCTCTCAATAAACCTTTGCCACCGGCTCAGCTTGCGGCCGTGGTCGGCGGCCACGCTTCGCACGATCCGCGTGAGCCATTGCCAAAAGGCATTCTCATCTTCGAATCGCCGGATGTGCCGCACCACGCGGAGCATCGTTTCCTGCACCAAATCGTTGGCGACGTCCACGTGCCCGCGCGCCAGGACAAAGGCGTACCGGAAGAGTCGCGCGTGATACAAACCATGGAACTGGACAAAGGCCGATTCGTCGAGCGCCGCCATCTTGTGGGTCAGCGCGGCCACTCCAGGCGAGAGTTCGGGAGTGACCATGCAAATTCGAATCGCCTGAGTCGGGAGAGAGGAGCAAACGTCGCTCGCCACCCCCGGGATCTCAGGGGCTTCGATCGTTGGTGATGGCCCGACATCGTCGCGTGCCATTTCGAATTCCGATGAACAAGTCGGAAGCACGATTGTCCCGCGCGGGCGATTAGTGGAAGCCGCCCCCGCCTCCTCCGCCCATTCCGCCACTCATACCACCTCCCATGCCTCCCATGCCACCGCCGAATCCGCCCATACCGCCACCCATGCCCCCCATGGCCGGCGGAGCGCCGCGAACGTTTGGAACTTCGACCACTTCGCCTCCCAGCGCCGTGACGACCGAGCCGACGATTTCAATTTCTTCGAATGTGCCGGCCACAATCAGAATGTGCGACTGCGGATGCATCTTGACGGTCGGAAGTTTTTGGACCGGTGTCCCCTTTGCTGTGGCCAAAGTTTCGATCGCGGACTTGGTCAAATCCAGGATCTCGTTGAGCGATTCGTCCTGCGCTTTGGGTTTGTCTTTGTCGGCGACGGGTGGCAAGCGAAAGATTCGGCCGACGACGAAAGCCGACATGGGATTTTCACGCGCATCCTGCACACGAATGACGACGTCGCCCGAACGGACAGGCTTCTCGCCGTCGCCCATGTCGATTTGAAACTGGCTATCAGCCGCTTCGGCAATCGTCTCGAGCGCCAGCCTCAGGTTGACGCGACGCAGCGTGCACTCGGGAACGGACAGTTTTCGCAAGTTGGCGGGGACGATCACAGTGCAATCCAAGATCGAACTCAAGTCGCGGCAGAATTCGCCTAGCTCGGTCGGTTCGTAAACGATGAACTTGCGAAATTGGACATTTTCGGCCGGCGTCGATTCCAGCGTGCCGTTGAACGTTTCTTCGTCTCCTTCCACATCGATCAAAATGCTTCGCGAGACGATGCGCGTGGTATTCGTTTTCTGATCGAAAGTGAAGGTTGCCGGATTTTCCTGCGCCACAGCAAGGTTTGGGGATATTCCCAGCAACAAGATCAAAATGCCAAGGGCGGTGCGCACGGTGGAAATCTCCCGGAGAAGCGACGGACAAGACCGACTACATCTAAGATAAACGCCGCTTCACCCGCAATCCTTCGCGAAATCGAAGAATTAAGCCGGCGAATTTTCCGCCAGGATCCTGCCCCGGGCGGCGAGCACATGCTCGACGATCGATTCCATCCGCGCCTCGTCGACAAACGGGCTGTTAACGTACGACTTGAGCGCACACAGCGGCATGCCCGAGGCCGTCGTGCGGTAGCACTCGGTAAAGCCGATCGCCACGCCGTGGCCCAATAGCGCCAAGGCGTGGACCTGCTGGTAGATGCGGCGGTTCAAATCGTTAACGCGGGCGATTTCGTCCCCCATCGCCGCGTCGTGCAATTCTCGCTGCGCCACGCCGAAGGTCTCGATGCCGTCGGGGTACGCTCGAAACAGCGTGACCGGCCCCAGATTTTGATCGTTGACCACCGTCAACTCGGGCCGGGCGGCAATCAGCTCGCGGAGCCGCTCGGCCATATCGACCTGGTGCCCAATCAGGGCGCGAAATCCTTGCTTGCCCAGCAGCAGCAAATTGGCCAGTGCCGTCATGGGGCCTTGTCCGCCGCGGGAAGTCTCGAGCGTAAACATACCCGGGTGATGCTCGCCCGAGTGGTAGATGTACGGCATCGTGGCGCGGTCGCGCGACAGCGGGGAAAAGTCCGCGCGATCGCGAACCCAAACCAACGACGAAATGTAAGGCGCGAAGCCGGTCTTATGAAAATCGATCCCCACACTGTCGGCGCGGGCGAGGTGTTTGAGGCTCTTACTGGCACCGGCCAGGGCCCGCAGCGTTCGCCCCCGAAAGCCCAGTGGATTGGCCGCGAAATCGTAGTCGCGAAACACGCTCCAGGCCCAACCGATCACCGCATCGGCATGCACGTGCGGAGGTCGCGGCAGCTTTGCTTCGGCTGCCACGCGGTCGCGGACGTCGATGATGGTGCCAAGATCATCCAGGCCGAAAGCGTCGGTCGTCCCCATCGTGGCGATGATCGCGGCAATGGGCCGCCCGCTATTGATTTGTTCGCGCAAGGTCCTCGCGAATGCGTCGACATCCATCGAGTTGTCGTCGCGACTGGGAATGGCAATCACGTTCTCATTGCCGATTCCCAGCCATGCGGCCACGTTCGCCACGGCGTAGTGACGTTGGTCGCTCGCGAGGATGCACGGAGCCGGACCAGCGTGACCAACTAGGCCCCGCTGCATGATGCCGGGGATCGCGCGTTCCAGGCCGAGCTTGATTCCGTAGAGCAGCGTTCCCGTCCCACCGAATGTGAAAACGCCCGCGCCGTGTTCCGGCTCGTAGCCCAACAGCCGCGCAACCATCGACGCTACGCGGACCTCAGCCTCGGAAAAACCGCGGCTGCTTTCCTCGCTGCAAAGGTTGGGGTTGTACATTGTCGGCAACAGGGTTCCGACGAGGCTCGCGATCGACGGATGAGCGACCACGTTCACCTGGCTGCGCGGGTGTCCCCAAATCAACATCCCTTGCAGGCACGCGACGAGTTGCGGGATCACGGCTTCGAGCGTTTGCCCCGTTTCGCCGATCACGGCTTGCTGCGCAGCCATGAAATCAGGATCGCGCGGCGTTCCCAGGATGGGCGCCTGCGACTTGAGGGCATCGACTTGATCGAGCGCTCTCAAAAGCGAGAACACCACGTAACCGTCGTGAACCGGATCGGACGTGGGAGCAGGAAACGCTTGCCGCAAGCGTTCGACAAGCTGCCGATACGTTTCGGGTTCGCTCATAGGATTTGCCGGGAGAGCTACGGGAAATTCAATCCTTGTTGCCGCTGCGCCATTGGTCGAGAGCGACCGCGGCAACGATGATCGAGCCGATGATGATTTGCTGGTCGAAGTTTCGCACGCCAAGCTGATCGCAACCGCTGCGGATCACGCTCATCAGCGCGGCGCCGCAAATGGTGCCGAGTACGGATGCTCGTCCGCCACGAAGTGATCCGCCGCCAATCACCACGGCCGCGATGGCATTGAGTTCCAGCGCCCGGTTCTCGTTGGGATTTCCGATCTTGATATTCGAGAACTGATAGATGCCCGCAATCGCGGCGGTTAGTCCAGCCAAAACATAGACCGACAACTTGACGCGTTCGACGCGTATCCCGCAAAGCATGGCCGCTCGTTCGTTGGAACCGATCGCCTTCACATGCCGACCGAAAACGGTCCAACGCAGAACGGCGGCGGTGACGACCGCTAAGACGAGCCAACCGTAGACACCGGTTGGGATTACGGGCTTGGACACTGCTGCCGGAGGTGTTGTCCCGTCGGGTGTCGAGGCGGGTGCTTTGACGGTCGAGCGCGTCGACATCAGCTCTGCCAACCATTTAGGCGTTCGATCGCGGCCAGGCGTGATCGTGGCGTTGTCGGAGATGCGATTGCCGATCCCCAAAAAAATGGTCATGGTCCCGAGCGTCACAATAAATGGAACGATTCGCCCGTAGCTAACCAGGACGCCATTGAGCAGGCCGCAAAAGCACCCGGTGCCGAGCGTCGCCAACAGCACGACCGGCTGCGGCCAGCCGGCCTTAAGTCCATAGGCCAGCACGGTCGCGCAAAGCGAGACGGCGAAACCGACCGACAAGTCGACTCCGCCTGAAAGAATCACCAGAGTCATTCCGAGGGCCGCCACGGCGACAACCGACATCTGCGAGAGTTGCGTGACCAGATTGGGGGTCGTCAGGAACATCCCCCGGCTGTAGATCTGATCGAGCACTCCAAAAACCGTGATCACCACGAACAGAGCGATCACCGGCCCCAGCGACCCAATGAGCCGTTGCACATCGAAACCGGCGCCATCCTTCGACGGCGCCGGGGGAGACTTTTCAGGATCGCTCATGACGAGAGGTAATCTTCAAGAACCGAACACGCGTTACTTGGAAGGTGCGGCTTCGCCAGGGGGAGCCTTCTCTGGAGCAGCGCCAGGACCTCCAGGCGGAGGCGCTCCGCCGCCAGGAGCAGGTGGTGGACCCTTGCCACCGCCGGGGCCTCCCATGCCGCCACCGCCACCGGGTTCGATGAGCTTGCCGTTCTCGGCGATGGGCGGATCCATCAGGCGCTTGATGATCGCCGTTTCCAGATTTTCGGTCGTGGCGACATACTCCCCCGTGGACTTCGTTTTGGGAATTTCTTCGCCGCGAAGTTTCTTGGCCATCAATTCGACCGATTCGTAGCCCATCTGATCGGGATTCTGCAAGACGATGCCATGGACCTTGCCTTCTTTGAGCCCGGTTTTCAAGCGGTCGCTCGGGTCGAAGGCGACGAACTTCACCTTGCCGGCCTGACCCGATTGCTCGAGCGCTTCCAGGATGCCGTTGCAGTTCGATTCGCACACGCCGAAGATTCCATTCACTTCGTCCTGGTACTTCAGCAGCAACTGGCTCGCTTTTTCCTGAGCCGCTTGAATGGTGGTGCCGGCAAATTGGTCCGAAGAAAGGACCTTGATCTCCGAATACTCGGCGATCTTCTTGAGGAATCCTTTTTCCCGTTGCTCGGTGCTCTCGCTCCCTTCGCTGTAGCGGAGCATGATCACATTCCCTTTTTTGTCGAGTGCGGCAGCTAAGGTCTCGGCAGCCAACTCGCCGCCGTGGAAGTTGTCGGTGGCAACGTAGCTGACGATGGGGGCCTCGTCGCTTATGGCGCTGTCGAAGATCAACGTGGGAATCCCAGCGGCCTCCGCTTCCTTGACGACGTCGACCAGCGACTCCGAGTGGACCGGCGCCAAAATGATGCCGTCCACTTTCATCACGATCATGTTTTTGACGATCTCAATTTGACCCTGAACGTCTCGTTCCTCGTTCGGGCCCTTCCACTCGATCGTGATCGGACCGTTGTTCATCGCCGACTTGAGCGCCCCGTAGTTGACCGTCTTCCAAAACTCGTGCGTCATCCCCTTGGGGATCACGGCCAGCTTGAGCGGCTTGGGGCCAAGGTTCTTGCCGGTACTCTTGATCTTTGGGGGCGGGATGCTATTGGGTGCGTTGCTGTAACAACCAACTACAGCCGCGGCACCGCCGGCCAAAACGCCTAACGCCGTTCGGCGTCCTAGTACATCGCCTTTGACATCGTTTGGTTCCATAACGAATGTTCCCACAAAGAGAGGTGTTGAACAGATGTAACGTTGTGTGACTCGGCGGAACGCGGAACGTTCGCGGCGAGCGGTTCTTTTTCGAAATCTGCCTCAATCGTACTCGAAATTTGGGCCTATCGGACAACAATCCGGTTGGGACAAAATCGCTTTAGTTTCCCCTCGTCGACTTTCACGCCCAGCCCTGGGGAATGGGGTATTTCGAGCAGCCCTTCCGCGTCGATCCGGAATGGCTCCGTGCAGATTTCCTCGATATAGGCGCACGGGGTCAGATACTCGACATACCGGGCGACCGGGATCGCCGCGCTAAACTGCAAATCGGCCGCCAGCCCCAAGGCCGTGTTCCAACCGTGCGGCACCAGTTGCACATTGTGGTCGAAACAAAGCCACGCCAACTTGCGGCTCTCGCTGAGGCCGCCATTCTTGGTGCAGTCGGGCTGAACGATGTCGAAGGCCCGGTTCTCGATAAACGGGATGAAGCTCTGCCGCCGGGTAAGGACCTCTCCTCCAGCGATCGGAACGGGGCTGGTCTTGGTCAACTCGATGAAACCTGCCAAGTCGTCGGGCGGAAGTGCCTCCTCAAACCACGTGATGTTGTAGTTCGCCAGCATCGCCGCCGTATTCCGGGCCCAGTTCGTGCCGTGCGGCCAGAATTGTTCGCTCCCGCCAGCATCGACCATGAGTTCGATTTCCTCGCCGACCGTTTTGCGCGCCGTGCGGATGAGAAGTTCGTCGAACTTGCGATCGCGGCGGCCAAACGGGCGCCAGCCCATCTTGATGGCTTTGAAGCCGCGCGCCACCACGCTTTCCAGATTCGCCGCCAGGGCATCGGGCTCGTCGAAAAGAATCGACCCGTATGGCTTGATCCGCGAACGATAGTTGCCGCCCAGCAGCCGCGATACCGGTTGACCACAGGCTTGCCCCATCAGGTCCCACAACGCGATATCGATCCCGCTGATGGCGTGCTCGACGGCCCCTCCCCTACCCTGCCAGAAACTGCTTTGGCGAAGTTTTTCGCTGACGCGTTCGGCTTCGACTCCGCTTTCCCCTTTGAGGAGCGGCCACAAGAGTTCGACGGCCCCTTCGATCAACTTGCCGCTGGTAAAGCAGCTTCCCCAGCCTGCCAGGCCTTCGTCGGTTTTAACGCAGATCAGTGTGTGCAAATTCTCGGCGGGCGCATGTCCCTGCGGCCAACCTCCGTCGACGGTGGCGCCGGTGAGGGGACAGACTTCAATGCTGGCGATCTTCATCGTTTTCTCCTTCGAGTCACGAGCATAACGCCCGTGGCGGCGAATTGCATCGGGTCGGGCCATTTCGCGCGAGGCACGCCATTTCGCAAAGCGACCACCCTCATTAGCATGGAAGCATGAACAAGAACACAGATTTTGCCGGGCTTCGTGTCGCCGCCATGGAAAGCCGCCGCCGCGACGAAATGACGGCGCTCATCGAGAAGTTCGGCGGCAAGGCGTTCGTCAGTCCATCGATGCGCGAGGTCGCCTTGGAGCGGAGCGATGCGGCCGTCGATTTCGCCCATCGTCTCATCACCGGCGATGTCGAGGGAGTGATCTTCCTGACCGGCGTCGGCTTCAAGCATCTTTTGACCGCCGTGGAAAAGCACGTCGATCGGCAGCGCTTTCTCAACAGCTTAACCGACGTAGTCACCATCGCTCGCGGCCCCAAGCCGGTGGTGGCGATGAAAGAAGTCGGCATCCAACCGACGCATCGCGTGCCCGAGCCCAACACGTGGCGGGAGGTGCTGGCGTACATCGACCAGCATCTCAAGATCACCAATTGGACCATCGCCGTTCAAGAATACGGCAAGCCCAACCCCAGCCTCGTCGCCGGCCTCGAAGCCCGCGGCGCCAAAGTCGTGCCGCTGACGATCTATCACTACGATTTGCCCGAAGACGTTGGTCCGCTGGAAGAGAATGTCCGCGCCATGGCCGCAGGCGAACGAGACGTCGTGATGTTCACCTCGGCCCACCAGGTGGTCAATATGCTGCGCGTCGCGGAACGCCTGGGCATTGAACCAGCCTTGCGAAAGTCGCTTGCTGCGATGGCCGTGGCATCGATCGGCCCAACCACCAGCGAGATGCTCCGCGAGTGCCAGCTTCCTGTCGATCTGGAACCCGAGCACTCGAAGATGGGGCCGCTGGTTGCCACCGCAGCGGAACGCTCGGCGGAGGTTCTACGGACCAAGCGAACCGACTTTGAAACCAAAGCAGCAGCCGCGCCCGCGCGAGTCGAAGTCGTTCCCGCCGCGCTGGCCAAATCGGGCAATCTTCCCGCCTGGTACAACAGCCCCTTCATGAAGGCCTGCCGCCGCGAGCCATCCAACGTGACTCCCGTGTGGCTGATGCGCCAAGCAGGCCGGTACATGGCCGAGTACCGCGAGGTCCGCGCGAAGACCAGCTTTCTCGAACTGTGCCGCAACCCCAAGCTGTGCAGCGAGGTGATGTGCACAGCGGTAGCCAAGCTCGGTGTCGACGCTGCGATTATCTTTTCCGACTTGCTCCCCATCCTCGAGCCGATGGGCTTGCACCTCGAATTCGGTCCCGGCGAAGGGCCGGTGATCCACAACCCCATTCGGACAGCCGCCGATCTGCCGCGGTTTAAAGAATTGGAAAAGGTCGACGATCTGAACTTCGTTTTCGAAACAGTTCGCCAGACACGCGCGGATATTCCGCAACACATTCCGGTGATCGGCTTCGCCGGCGCGCCCTTTACACTGGCGAGCTACGCCGTCGAGGGTGGCGGCAGCCGCAGTTACGCGGCGACCAAGGCCCTGATGTACGGCGACGAGCCCGCTTGGAAGACGCTGATGGAACGCCTCGCGCGTTCGATCGCACGCTATCTCAACGCGCAGATCGCCGCCGGTGCGCAGGCGGTACAGATTTTCGATAGCTGGGTGGGCTGTTTAGGCCCCAACGACTACCGCCGATACGTGCTGCCGTACCAGAAGATGGTGCTCGAACAGCTCACGCCTGGCGTGCCGGTGATCAACTTCGGCACTGGCAATCCGGAACTGCTGGAACCCATCGTCGAGTCAGGCGGCGACGTCATCGGGATCGACTGGCGGATCCCGCTCGACGATGCCTGGGAGCGCGTCGGCCACAACAAGGCGGTGCAAGGCAACCTCGACCCCTGCGTGCTGCTGGCCCCTCTTCCCACGATCCGTAAACGGGTCCAGGAAGTGCTCCAGCAAGCCGGCAAACGCCCCGGCCACATCTTCAACCTCGGCCACGGCATCCTGCAGCAAACCGATGTCGACCACGCCATCGCGCTAGTCGATATGGTGCACGAGCTGAGTGCGAACCGCTAAAGCCGCGGCCCAAAAAAGTAGCACGGACATTCCTGTCCGTGCAAAGTGCGGTAACCAACTAAGAACGCGCTGCTCCCAAAAACAGCCGCACAGACAATCCTGTCCCTGGGCTATGGATATTGCCAACCTGGATCGCGTCGCGCGTGAGGAACGCAATCCCAGGGTCAAGTTGTGGCGTAACTCTACTTCGTCGTCGCCGGCAGAGCGAAATCACCAGCCACATCGCGCCAGACGCTGTGGATGTGGTTGGCAATGTTCCCTTCCGCATCCGCTTGGACGTTGACCAACTCGATCAGGAACGAAGCGCTTTCGATACGGTAGTAGTGGCCGATACCAGGCTTCGTCGCGCCCGCCCAAATGAAGCGGACTTTGTCGCTCGATGCAGTAAACTTCGCCAATCGTTCCTTGGCGAGATCCTGGGGAACGTTGTTGGCATAGACCGTAATCAGGTCCGTCAGCATTTTCTGTTGCCCGTCGTTGAGTTGTTTCCACGCGATCCCTTCGGTGGTCGCAGGCGGAGGCTGCACCGTGGCCGGCCCTTGGATATCAGCCGGGGCCTTGTCCGCGACGATCGCCGTCTTCTTTTGCTCATCGCTCAGGCTGGCGACCAGTTTGAACGCGATATCCTCTTCAGCAGCCAAGATCCGCGTCCCCTTGGGAACGGTTGGTTCGATGTCGTTCTTGCTCTCGGCAGGATTGGCGCCGTAGAAGGTAGGCGTCGACGAAATCACCTTTCCTTTTTCGACAACGAAGTTGACGGAGAAGTGGTGCCCTTCGACGCTCAGCCCCCAGCGATCACCCGACTTGGGTTTGCCGAAGATGGTGAAGTAGTATCGCTCGGGGTCGCGGATGTTCCCGCCGACTTTCGACTTTTCGAGTTCGCGGAGGATCGCTTCCATCGCCATGATCTTGGTGGCTTTGTCGTAGCCGGCTTCGCTCAGCGCGCTGCGGAGCAGCGCCTTGGCGAGCTTCCGCTGATCGTCGTTCATCTCCTTAACTTGCAGGCCCTTGCGGCTCGGCTTGGGGATGAAGTGCCAATCGACGCGGCGAGCGTCGTTGTAATCGGCGATCAGGGCCGTTTCTTTTTGCTTGTCGGAGAGCGAGGCAGAAAACGCCACGGCGGCGTCTTCCATGGCTTCGCCCGTGGTGACGAGCAATCGCGAGGCAGCAAAAACAGAAGCGGAAGCAAAAACGGCCAGCAGCACAACGGCCGTGACAATACGTTTCATGGCAGGGCTCCAAGTGGATAGGCGGGAAGCGATCTAGTTTAATTGGACGCGTAGGACTGTGGGAGAAGGGGAACAGACCTGGGGAATTTCACTGATGGATCTCGTGGTTCGCGATGCAAACGAAAGCGACTTCACCCGTATCTTTGCGCTATGGCACGACCCTGCCATCCTGAAAGAGCAGTACCCATTGTCCTCCTATTGGAGCGCCGATTCCGCGGCGTTTCGGTCCTACTTGGTTTTCCCGCGAAATTGGTTCGGTGAAGAGCGGCGTTGTACCGCGATCTTGGTTGATGGCGACTTTGCTGGGTGTGTTCTCCAGCAATTGTTTACTTGGACACGTCGTCCGTCCGCCATTTGCGGCTGGAATCTTTTGCCGAGCCACTGGGGCCGTGGCATTATGCCTCGATCGCTAACACTGGTGTTCGATCGGCTGTTCCTGGAAGCGTCTTTGACTTCGATCGTGGCCGATTGCTTTTCAGCAAACACCCGCTGCCAGCGCGTGCTCGATAAGCTCGGATTTGAGCGCGAGAGCTTAGGGTGGCTTGGAAGCCTAGAGCATTTTGTGAACGCTGGCTTCCGCCACAAGGTTTGGAGGCACCGGCTGACTGCGGAACGATGGAAAGTACGCGGCGCGAAATCCAAGGATTTGAGCTAGTGCTCGTGCTTGTTCGGATCCCGGTCGTGATGCTGCTGGTCGAAGTGCACATGCAGCTTCGGATGCTTCTCGAACAAACGTGCGATCGCCTCGTCGGAGAACGTCGCGCCATCGATGTAAAGCGACTGAAGTTTCTCGATCTCTGATAACTCATCGAGTCCGACATCGGTGACCGCAATATCGATCAAGTGGAGCTGCGTCAGGCTCGGGATCTCCTTAAGGTGCTTCAGCCCTTCCGGCGTAATGTGCGGGCTACTCAACCGCAAGAGCTTGAGCTTGGGAAACTGCTTCAATAGGGCCAGCCCGTCATCGGTGATCTGCGATTGCGGCAAGTTGAGGATTTCCAACTTCTGGCAGGCCTGAAGTTCCTTGAGCCCGGCGTCGCTAATCGGGCTTTTGCGCAAACGAAGGTGCTGCAGTGCCGACTGACCAGCCAGCCGCTGGCATCCCTCGTCGGTAACGACTCCCTCGTCGGCGACGAATGTTTGCAAAACGTCGCCCGGTTCCAGAGCTTTCAAATCGGCATCGGAGATTGCCTGCTCTGTCAGGTAGATATTGTCCACCAGTTTGGCAGCGACCTGTTTCCACTGCTGGTCGAGCGACGCCTCGGGTTCTTTCACTTTGGCGGGCTTGCTTTGGACCGGCGGCAAAGGAGGCCTGGAATTGTCGCAACCCAGCCACACGGCCATCGCTACGAGGGCCGAGAGATAAATCGCCGTTGACGCTGACAACTTCATGGAATCACTTTGTCCAGCCGCAGCTTTTGCAGCGGATCACGTACCGCGTGACCCGCTGCCGTTCTATTTTCGTCGTCAGCAGGTCGCCGCAATGGGGGCAATAATCTTCGGCCGTGGTGGTTGATTGCTTGGGAGGCTTCTTGGAACGGGCACAGGCGGCGCATTGGGTGGCATCGGCAAAGACTTCCAGTCGTTCCTCTTCGATCGGTTCCCCGCACGACTCGCATCGTTTGCCAGGACCGCCGGTGATGTCGTCCCAATCGGCCTCTTCGGGTGCGACGTCCCAACCCGCTTTGCCCGCTGGGCATTCGTCGCAGGACAGCTGCGGGTCGCTGAAGTCGCCCGCATTGAGAACCGCCAACAGGATCTCGGTTTCCGGCTTGGCTTCACGGCGGAATTGCCCCTGCCGCCTGAGCGCCGTCAAAACGTCGGCCGTTGGCAGTTGCTGGTCGCTGCCACAGCGGGAACAAACACGGCGAAGAAATGGGGGCAAAGTCACGGTGTGGCCAACTGGAGGTTCGTAAGGCTGCGACTCCATCGTATATACTGGAAGTGGATGCTGGCCGCTCGCAACAGGTTTTGTTGACACGGTTTGGCGTACGCTTACACTTGAAGTTCAAGATTTGCCCGTTGAATTGCCGAACTTTCTCTCGGCTCCGTTCGTAATTTCCTCCCATGTCGTTGTCGAAAGCCATTGCCGTTTGCACCTTTGCCGCAGTGTTCGGCACGGTGGCGTTTGGCCTGGTTGGGGCATCGTCGGCAGAGGCCTCGTGCGGCACGCGAGCCATTGTCTTACGTCCGGGCACGCGGGGAGAGATCGTCCGCACGTTGCTCTCCCGCCACCGCGAGGAAGTGCGGCAGGAACTGGTCCGAAGCGGCCTTCCCGCCTCGACGCCTGTTCCCTGTTTTGCCTGCCGCGAAAACCTTCCACTGTCGCCGGCACCGGCCCCTGCGAGTCCCTCTGTTTCCCAAAGATCCCATGTGGTGGACGCCCTTCTTTTGGCGTTTTCCACTCTCCCATTCGATGCAACGAGGGGCTATTTGCGCGAGCAATCCAACGTTCTCAAGACGCTGCTCGATTCTCCACCTCCGACACCGCCGCCGATTGCGTGAGCTTTTGCCGGCTGTCGCTTGCTACGCGCAAAACACTGCGCCCTCGGACGACAGTGCCGTGCGTCGTTTAGCTTTGCGCGGACTGCGCGAAGTGATCTTGAAGTTGTCGTCGTTTGATTCGGTACTGGCTTGATGGGATGGTCGATCGCTTCCAGGAAGCGATTTTGGACGATCCACCCGTAATTTCTTCCCGTGTTGTGTTGGTCTCAGGCGAGCTTTCCATGTCGAGCGCCCCCCTTTCGAACAAACCCGCAACGACGAGCCCAACTGCTCCGGCCGCCAAGGTGAAGTACGTCAAAGCGATTGGCCCGCGCTTGCGGATCGTCTTGTACGTGGTATTCGCCCTGGTCGCGCTGCTGGCGGCAAACTCCGCTTATCTGGGGAGCATTACGGCTCTAGAGTATTTCGGCGGCCAAGGAAAACAGACGTTCAAAGACTTGTTCTACGTCTACATGATCGCGCTCCACATCGCCTTGGGGCTGCTGTTGATCGGCCCCTACCTGGTGTTCGGCGTCATCCACTTGCTTAACACGCGCAACCGCAAAAATCGCCGCGCGGTGATGATTGGCTACGCCCTGTTCTTTGTCGGCATCGCCGTGTTGTTGACGGGGCTCGCCCTGGTGCGCTTGCCGAGGATTCTCGAGTTAAAAAATGCGTTCGCTCGCAGCGCCGTCTACTGGGGGCACGTCGTCTGTCCATTGGCTGCCGTCTGGTTGTATTGGCTCCATCGCCTGGCAGGGCCAAAAATTCGCTGGACCGTCGGATTGGGTTGGGGGGCGGCCATTGTCGCCGTCTGCGGATTGATGGTGGTAGCCCGGTCGCAAGACCCGCGCAAGTGGAGTCAGCCGGCGCCTGCCGAAGGGGCGAAATACTTCTTTCCGTCACTCGCGGGCACGGCGAATGGGAACTTCGTCAGCGCAAAAGTGATGATGGCCGACAACTACTGCCGCCGGTGCCACGAGGACGCCTACAACGATTGGTTCCACAGTGCCCACCGCCTAAGCTCGTTCAATAACCCCGCCTACTTGGCCGCCGTCCGCGAGACCCGCGAAGTCGCCCTCAAGCGGGACGACAACGTGCAAGCCAGCCGTTGGTGCGCGGGCTGTCACGACCCCGTGCCGTTCTTTAGCGGTGCGTTCGACGACCCGAAGTTCGACGTCGTCAATCATCCCACCTCCCAGGCCGGCATCACCTGCACGACGTGCCACTCGATCACCCACGTCAACAGCACCAAAGGGAACGCCGATTACGTAATCGAAGAGCCGCTGCACTATCCCTTTGCCTTCAGCGAAAACCGTGTGCTGCAGTTCGTCAACGAGCAACTCGTCAAAGCCAAGCCGGAGTTCCACAAGACGACGTTCCTCAAGCCGCTTCACAAGTCGGCCGAGTTCTGCTCGACCTGCCACAAGGTTCACTTGCCCAAGGCCTTGAACCATTACAAGGAGTTCCTCCGCGGGCAAAACCACTACGACAGCTACCTGCTCAGCGGTGTATCGGGGCATGGTGCGAGGAGTTTTTACTATCCGCCGAAAGCCATTGCCAACTGCGCGGGCTGCCACATGCCGTTCAAGAATTCGAACGACTTTGGCGCCAAAGTGTTCGCCGACAACGCGAAGAAGGAGGAAATGGGGAACACGATCCACAATCACTTGTTCCCGGCCGCCAACACCGCCGTCGGCTGGTTCAACGCTTCGGACGAAACCGTCGAAGCCCATCGCAAGTTCCTCAAGGACACGACGCGGGTCGACATCTTCGGCATTAAGGAAAACGGCGCGCTCGACGGAAAGCTTCACGCGCCCCTTCGTCCGACGGTTCCCACGCTAGAGCCGGGCAAGTCGTACCTGATCGAAACCGTGGTCCGGACCCTCAAACTGGGCCACCCGCTGACGCAAGGAACGGTCGATTCGAACGAATTGTGGCTCGACGTCGTGATCAAGAGCGGCGACAAGATTCTCGGCCGTAGCGGAGGCATCGACGAAGAAGGCGAGGTCGATCGTTGGGCCCACTACTTCAACGTCTTCATGCTCGATCGCAACGGGAACCGGATCAATCGCCGCAACCCGCAAGACATCTTCACACCGCTCTACAACCACCAAATCCCGCCGGGTGCCGCCGACACGATGCACTATTCGTTCAAGGTCCCCGAAGGGCACAGCGAGCCGATTACTATCGAGGCTTCCCTCAAGTACCGCAAGTTCGACAAGGAATTCGTCGACTTCTTTATTCGAAACGCCAAGGAAGGGGATAACCCGATTCGGCAGTACAAGCGCGGTGAGGAAGACAAGTACGGCAATCCCATTCCGATCACGATTATGGCCCAGGACACGGTAACGCTCCCCGTTGCCGGCGGGCCGGAATCGGAGGAGCAAAAGGCGCCCGAGATTCCCGTTTGGCAGCGCTGGAACGACTACGGAATCGGCCTCTTGATCGAAGGCCTGGCCGAGTCGAAAGCGGAGTTGCGGCAAGCGATTCAGGTCTTCGGCGAAGTCGAAAAGCTCAACCGCTTCGACGGGCCGCTCAACATGGCACGGGCCCTGCAACGCGAAGGGCGGCTCGACGAAGCCTCGGCCGCGATCGAGCGAGCCATGGCGTACACGGAAGAAAACAACACCGCGCCGCCGTGGACCGTGGCGTGGCTCAACGGCGTTTTGCTGCGGCAGCAAGGAAAGCTCGACGATTCGATCGAATCGTTCAAAAACGTCGTCGATCCATCGCGGCGGACCGATGCCATGATCAAGCGAGGATTCGACTTCTCGCTCGACGTTGTCGTCGTCAACGAACTGGGGACCACCTTGTTCGAACGAGCCAAAACCATGCGTGGGCAAGACAACCTCGCCGAACGCAAAAAGCTGCTCGAGGAAGCCGTCGCGTGGTTCAAGAAGTCGCTCGAAGTCGACTCCGAAGACGTTACCGCCCATTACAACTTGGGGCTCATCTACGCGCAGTTGGATAACAAGGAAAAGGCGGAAGAGCATCGCAAGCTGCACGCGCTGTACAAGCCCGACGAGAACGCGCAGGACTCGGCCGTCGCCGCGGCGCGCCTCAAGTATCCGCACGCCGACCACTCGGCGCAGTCGCCCGTGATCTACGATTTGCAACGCTCCGACGCGCCCGGATTGAAGCCGGTTCCTAAAGGACCATCGGCCCAGGCGGATGATCCGAGCGACGACGAGAATAAAAAAGTGTCCCAGACCGAAGCCCCCGCAGATCGGCAGTCTGCGGCCACACAACCAACTGGCGACGTCGCTGCCGCGGATTAGCTCGATTCATTTACCCGTTAAGCTCTCTCTACTCCGCGAGGAGTTCATCTCATGGACAAGCGTTCGAAACCGAAAAGCAAACCCGAAGAAACTGAAGAGGAAGAAGTCGCCGCCGACGACTCCGCCATTACCGCGGCTTTCCTGCGATCGCTCGCGGTGTTCGCCGTGGCTGCCGTCGCCATTGGCGGCGTGCTCTACTGGGTGAATCTGCCTAAGAAGGTCGACGCCGCACCGCAGGTGGTCAACCCGGCGCCGAAAAAGACCCGGGATAAAGCGATCGAAGCCCCCGTCACCCCTTTTGCCGACATCACCGAGTCTTCCGGCATCGACTTTACCCACTTCTCCGGAGCCGAAGGCGAGAAACTCCTTCCCGAGACGATGGGAAGCGGCTGTGCCGCGATCGACTACGACCGCGACGGCGACATCGACCTGTTCTTCGTCAACTCGTGCGTCTGGTCGTGGTCGAAGAACACCGACAAGCCAACCTGCCGCCTCTATCAGAACGATGGCAAGGCGAAGTTCACCGACGTCTCCAAAGAAGCGGGACTCGACTTGTGCCTCTACGGGATGGGCTGCGCCGTCGGCGACTACGACAACGACGGCTGGTCCGACCTCTGCATCACCACGGTCGGATCGACCAGGCTGCTGCATAACGAAGACGGCAAGTTCCGCGACGTCTCGGAGGACGCGGGCATAAGCGGCCCGGACGATCAGTTCGGTTCGAGCGCCGGTTTCTTCGACTACGACAACGATGGCCTGCTCGACCTGGTCGTTTGCAACTACATCCAGTGGTCGCGGACCATCGACCTCAATCAAAACACCACGCTCGACGGCGTGAACCGCGCGTATGGCCCGCCGACGCAGTTTCCTGGGACGTTTTCGCACCTCTATCACAATGAGGGGAGTGGGAAATTCGAGGACGTCGGCGAAAAGATGGGCCTGAACGTCGTGAACCCCAATACCGGCGTGCCGCGAGCTAAGTCGCTGGGGCTCATTTTGTGCGATGTCGATGGCGACGGCTGGGTCGACATCATGACAGCCAACGACACGGTTCCCAACTTGCTGCTGCGAAACATGGAAGGAAAGAGCTTCCGCGAAATCGGGCTCGACGCCGGCGTCGCCTTCGACAGTGAAGGCCGCGCTCGCGGAGCGATGGGCATCGACATCGCCGACTTCCGCTCCAATGGCTCGCTCGGCATCGCCATCGGCAACTACGCCAACGAGATGACTTCGCTCTACGTTTCGCAGGCAGGCGACCGGCTGGCGTATTCCGACGAAGCCATCGGCACCGGCATGGGCCCGCTGTCGCGGACGGAACTCAAGTTCGCCGTGCTGTGGCTCGACTACGATCTCGACGGGCGGCTCGACTTGCTGTCGGCCAACGGCCACCTGGAAGAGAAGATCAACACCTTCCAGGAAAGCCAGTTCTACAAGCAACCGCCGCACCTGTATTGGAACACCGGCGCCGTCACCGGCGACGAGTTCACCAAGGCGACCACCCAAAAAACGGGCGAGGCCTTTCACCAGGCGATTGTCGGGCGCGGCGCCGTGTATGCCGATCTCGATAGCGATGGCGATCTCGACCTCGTGCTGACCAACAACGGCGGCAAGCCGCGCGTGCTGCGAAACGACCAGGCGCTGAAGAACCACTGGATTCGCTTCAAGCTCCAGGGGACCAAGTGCAATCGCGACGCGATCGGCGCCAAGATCGAACTCAAGATCGAAGGCCGCCCCACGCAGCTCCGCTTCATCAGCCCGACGCGCGGGTATTTGTCGTCGGTCGAGCCGACCGCGACCTTTGGTCTCGGCGAAGACGATCACATCGACGAAGTCGTGATTCACTGGCCCGGCGGAGAAACGCAAACCATCGCCAAGCCCGAGGTCAATAAGCTGCACGAAGTCACGCAGGCGAGCAACTAGCGGATGCCTGACCTGCCTTTAGAGGTAAATCGTGCTGGTTCCGCGCCCGCATGGCCGTGGTGGATTGTCACGGCCGGCGGACTCGGCGGCGCGCCCAAAGCTCCCGGCACCTTCGGTGCGCTGGGAGCAATTCCGTTTTGCGTTGCCGCCGCGTACGCGCCAGCTCCTTGGAATGGGGCGATTCTCGCCGGAGCGTTTATTGCCGCGTGCGCCGCAACGGTCGCCTGCGGCACATGGGCGGAACGCTATTTTGGCCGGAAGGACGCCGGCTCGTTCGTAACCGACGAGGTCGCCGGCCTCCTGCTCACTTGGCTTTTGATCCAGCCAGTCGCGTCGTTGTGGGTTCCGCTTCTGTGGGCCTTTGCCTTAACGCGAGTCTTCGACATCGCCAAGCCGCCGCCTGCCAAATGGTTGGAAAAGCTCCCGGCGGGCTGGGGCGTATTGCTCGACGACCTCGCAAGTTCCTTTTGGGCAGCCGGGGCGCTTTATCTGCTGCGGTGGTTCATTCCCAGCCCATACGGTCCGTGATCTAGCCCTATAGCTCAGTCGCGCACTGGCAGATGGCGAGCGATCTCATTTTGTTTGCTTGGGAAATCGGCATTCGGCCGATAGAATGCGCTGGGGTATGGTCGCCGCGATATCTGGCAAGTATTTTGCGGCCGGGAGTTCTTGGCATGTCGCTCTTACTGTTGATCGCCGTTCTTGGGGCTGATGAAGCAAACGTTCCGGCAAAGGCGCAACCTGCTACCGCGCAGGTGGCAAAAGACGCTGATGCGGCGGAGAAAGAAAAACCAGCCAAGCCCCTCCCGCAGCGGACGCAAGGCGAGATCCGCATCGAACTATCGGAGCTGCTCGCAGCCGAACGCTCGGCCGAGACCATGGAGAAGCGGCAAGCGGTCATTTTGCAAATGACGCGTCTCTACTGCGAACTCGCCGCCGACCCGCGCATTCCTGATAACGAAACGCTGAACAAGAATCGCTTCAAGCTGCGCGCCCGCTTGATCGACCTGCGGGACGAATTCAAACGCCGCGTCGCCGCCATGAAAAAGAAAACCAAGAAAGAGCCCGCTGCCACAAGCACGGCTTCCGCCGGAACGCAGCAGGCAGCCAACCAGACAGCAGCCGGCGGCGGAGCCGCAGCCGATAACGCCGCCGAACTGATTGAAGTGATCGAAACGACGATCGCTCCCGAATCATGGGACACCAACGGCGGCCCCGGAGCCATCCGCTACTACGCCGCCGTCCACGCACTCGTCGTGCGAGCCACCGCCGAAACCCACGGCGAACTAAGCGGCCTCGTCGACGGCCTCCGCGCAGTCGGCCGGTAGGATTCTGCCACAGAAGCGTCAGAGAGAGACAAAAAGTGGCACAGACAATCCTGTCTGTGCGCAGTGCGGATGTTACTGAATTAAAGCCAAGAAGCGAAGGCTCTACTTCCTAAATCACAAATCAACAATCATCAATCAATTAATCAACAAATTCTAACGTGGTCCACGAGATCAGTTCTCACGCCAGCCTCCTCTGAGCGATCGGCGCCCTCCGTGGCAAATCTCTACTTCTTAGGCTTCAGCGAGTCGTAGTCATCATCAAGCACCGCCAAGAGGTCATCCGTATCGACGCCCCCCAGCTTGGCCTCGTTGAACATCTCTTTCGCCACTTGCAGCGGCTTCGGCGACGAGCGGTCGGCCCAGTACACCAGCACCAGGTACGCGCCCTTGCGGCCCAAGTTGCTGGGGTCGGTGGTCGCGAGCCGGCGGTCGGCCAATCCTACGGCCAAGCCCATCGGCAAGTTGTCGTAGGTGAACGAGCGCCGCTGGCCGCTCATAAAGATCGTGAACTTGTTCTCGGCGATTTCGACGACCGAGAACCGCGTCTTGGCCGAGTTCTTCAGCTCGACTTCGTCGCCACCCTTGAGAGCGCGGATCGATTCCACAATCGCCGCTCGGCACTCGGCGGCATTCATAGCAAGATTCGAGAGCCGGTCGACCAAACCCTTGGTTTCCGCCGTGTGCGCCAGCTTTTCGGCCGCCGGGAAAATTTCGTCGAGCTTGGGAAAGTCGAATTTGGTCATCGCCGCTTTGGCCTGGTTGAGCAACTTCGAAAGTTCCGCCATTTCCTCTTCCGTGAGCGGTTCGCCGGAGATCATTTCCTCATCCGGTTCTTCGGTCGCGTCGCCCGTGGCGGGCTTCATCGCTTCCGTGGGCTCCCCTTCGGTCGTCATCTCCTCGGCTGGCATCTCTTCTTCGGGCGTAGCTTCCTCCGCGGGCGTCTCTTCTTCGGTAGTCATTTCTTCCGCCGGCATCTCGGAAGTCGTCTCTTCGCTGGGCATTTCTTCTTCGGTGGTTGACTCTTCAGCGGTTGACTCTTCCGGCTTCATCGTTTCCGTAGCCGTATCGGTGCTGCTCTTGCCGCTATCAGCCGCCTGGTTTTTAGCGTTGTCGCCACTCGGCCCAACAGGGTCTGCCTTCCACTTATCATTCTTGTTTCCTTCATCGGTGGTGGAAGCTTTGTTGTCGTCGCCTCCGTTTTGAACCGTCTCGGTCGGCTTGCCTTGATTCAAAACGTAGAAGACACCTCCGCCTGCTGTAAGGAGTAGAAGCGTCGCGCAGATGGCGACCGCGATTCCCTTCGATCGGCTCTTCCCCTTGCGCTCGGTCAGCGACGATTTCTCCTCCGCGATCGCGATCGCTGGTTCGGCCGGCATCGCGGGAGCAGCCATTGCCAGTGCGCCTACGACTGGCGTCGCCATGGCTGGAGAGCCCATCGCGTATTCCTGACCGGGAGCACCTTGATACCCAGGATGCGCGCCTGCGGGTGCTTGTTGCCAAGGCGTCCCAGGTTGCGGATAAGCGGGTTGGCCGTAAGCAGCTTGCGGATACCCAGGCTGCCCGTAAGGAGCCTGGCCGTACGCGGGCTGCCCGTAGGGAGGTTGCCCGTAGGCCGGCTGGCCATAAGGCATCTGAGCTTGTGGATAGCCAGCCTGAGGATACCCAGGCTGTGGATAACCCGCTTGTGCGTAACCCGGTTGAGGATAACCAGCTTGCGGGTAGGCTCCCGGATATCCCGGCGCACCGTAGCCAGCCGGTGGTTGAGGATACGCCCCCGGTTGCCCGTAGGCTGGATACGGCTGGGCGGCTGGATCGATTGGCATCACAGGCGCTGCGGGCGTCTCGGAAGTCGGCGCATCCGCCTCGGGTGGCAAATCGGCCGACGGAGGCAGAAGGTCGCTCACCGATTCGCTCGGCGCAGCGGCTGCGGGTGTCGATTCGGTAACGGGCTTAGCAGCTGGCTTTTCAACTGGAGCCTTTTCAGCCCCGCCTTTTTCAGCAGATCCCTTTTCTTTGTCTGCACTCTTGGCCGCTTCGGTCAGCGCGGCGAGCGTGATGAACGCCTGAGGCGCACCGGCCTTGAGCCTCTTATCGTACGAAGGCCGCTTCTCGGGATTGGTCAGGATCGCTTTGACTTGTTGGAGAATGTCGAGAAACCGCGCCCACAATCTTGCCTGCGATCCAGGCTTGCACGCGCGCACCTTGGCGATCGATTTGTCACAAGCGGCGGCGATCTTGTCCGTTTGCGCTTCGAAGTCGTTCAATCCAACCAACTGATAAAAGCTCAGCGATTGGGTCGACAGCGGGTGTTGCAACCAAACTTGAAACGGATTGAACGGAGCATCCATTTTCGATCGTCTCCAGCCGGGCGGGAACGGCCCATTCCGGGCTCGTCGTAGAACACCTAGTATAACTTCTAACTCTATATATGACAATTTGTTACGTCGACGTTGCGCATCGCCGCCCTGGATTCTTAAGCGGCAAAAGCGGCGGTTTTTCCTTGAGCCGACCGCACCATGCATCGAGACCATCGATTCATTTCGACGGTCCATCATGAATTCGAGTTCCCGCCTTCACACTTGGGCCGAAAACATCGATTTTGCAGTCACTCGAGCAAGCAGCGCTCTTAAGGTGAGAGCCCTAGTTTCTTGCCTGTGCGGGACGCGGTACGATTCGAAGAAGGTTTGCCAGGAACTTTTGTGTAGCGAGTCCGTCCAAGGAGAGGTGGAACTCGTCAGCCGCGATGGGCCACTCTCGTCGCTTTCTTATCGTTGTCATCTCGTCGTTGTGTGGGCCGGTCGGTCGTTCGTTTGCCGCAGTCGCTTTCGGCCCGTGTGTTGATCAGGAGGAACCCCGTCATGGGTCGCACGTACGTTCTTTTCAGTTCGCTCGCGATTGCTGTGCTGCTGGCGTGGGGAATTCTGACGCCCATGTCGACGCCCGCGGAGGATGTCAAAGTGGATCTGGCCCGCGCCGAAAAGCTGATGCAAGAAGGCAATGCCAAAGACGCGTACGCGATCTTCAAAGCCTACGTGACCGATCCCAAGTCGCCCGATCAGCAGACGGCCGACGCGCTCCCCAAAGCCGCCATGTGCTTGCAACAGATTGGCGAGGTGGCGCAGCTCGACGAGCTGTTTGAAAAAACGGCCGCCGCTCATCCTAACCATTGGCGCACCAAGGTCGCGATCGCGCAGCAGTACCTCAGTGGCCAAAGCATGGGCTACATCATCTCGGGCAAGTTCGAACGAGGTTGGCACCGCGGACAAGGAAAAATCGCCAACGCCGACGCCCGCGACCGCGTTCGCGCCTTGCAATTGATGGTCGAGGCCATGCCGCTGGCCGACAAGGACGACGACAAGCCGGCAGTCGGGCAGTTCTATTTTCAATTGGCCAACGCCCTGTTGCGCAATCGCGGATATGGCGAAGCCTGGCGACTGCAAGTGCTCAGCGACTTGACGCAATTGCCCGACTACGACGACGGGTACGGCAACTACTACCCGTGGAACGGCGCGCCGGTGGACGCTGAAGGCAACCCCGTCTTCCATCGCACGCCCAAATCTTGGGATGCCGCCACCACCGACGGCGAACGCTGGCGATGGGCGCTATCGGCCGCGGCCGAAAACAACCCGGCCGTGCGCGGTGAAGTCGAACGGATGTTCGCCGAATTCTGCAATTCCCAATTCGGCGTCGAAACACTCCGCGACTTGGGCTACAGCCACTTCTTAGGTGGCCCCGATTCAGACGACGGCAAGGAAAACACCAGCGGCACTTACGAACTCCACACGCTGACCGATGACGAAACCATCTGCAAACTTGCCAGTGGTATCAAGCGAATCAAACTTCCCGACGAGTTCAACTATCTCAAGATGTACCAGCGGATGTTCGAGGCCCGCGAGGGAGCTTTGGCCACTGTTGCCGAGGTTGCGAGCACCCAACTGGCCCAGTGCTACGAGAATCGCCGCCAATTCGAAAAGGCAGAGGAGATTTGGGGCAAAGCGATTCGTCGCTTCGGCGCGGGCGCGAACAACTTTCGCGTCGATCGCTTGCAACAGATTGCTGGGAACTGGGGCCGCTTCGAAGACGGCAACGAACAAGCAGCCGGAACCGGCGCTAAGTTCAACTTCCGCTTCCGCAACGCCAAGAAGGTGAAGTTCGAGGCGCAGAAGGTCGACATCGAAAAGCTGCTTGCCGATATCAAGGCGTACCTCAAGAGCGAGCCGGAACGCCTCGATTGGCAGAAGGTTCAGCTCGACGACATCGGTTACCGGCTCGTCCAAGAAGACCAAGCCAAATACCTGGGTGCTGTCTCGGCGACGTGGGATCTGGAGCTGGAACCGCGTCCGCATCACTTCGATCGCGTCGTTACTGTGACCACGCCACTACAAAAAGCGGGCGCGTACATGGTGACTGCGAAGGTCGACGAGGGGAACGAATCCAAGGCCATCGTTTGGGTTAGCGACACAGTCATCGCCGGCAAGCGGCTCGATCAAAAGAACCTCTACTATGTCGCCGACGCCGTGACCGGACAGCCGATTCCCGCTGCGAATATCGAAATGTTCGGCTGGCAACAAGAACATCTCGGCAACAATCGCTGGCGGACCAAGACTTCGAACTTCTCGGAGAAGACCAACAACGACGGCATCATGATGGTCGGCGAGAAGGATCTGTTGCCCGGTTATCAATGGGCGGCGATCGCCCGCGCTGGAACCGGTGCCTCGGCGCGGTTGGCGATGATCGGTTTCCGCAACGTCTGGTTTGGACGCGTCGCCGATCAGGAATACAACGCGGTCAAAACGTTTTTCATCACCGATCGTCCCGTCTATCGGCCCAAGCAAAAAGTCTTTTTCAAAATCTGGGTTCGCACGGCCAAGTACGATCAGCCCGACAAATCCGATTTCGCCAACGCCACGTTCCCCGTTGAAATTCACGACCCCGAAGGGAACACCGTTTCATCGCAGACGATCAAGTCGGACGAGTACGGCGGCCTGGCTGGCGAGTACGAATTACCCGCCGACGCCAAGCTGGGCTCCTACAATCTTTCGATCAATCACCAGTTTGCCCCCAACATTCACATCTCGGGCGGCAACAACTTCCGCGTCGAGGAGTACAAGAAGCCCGAGTTCGAAGTCTCGATCGATGCACCCACCGAGCCCGTGATGCTCGGCGAAAAAATCACCGCGAAGATCAAGGCCAAGTACTACTTCGGGTCGCCTGTCGCCAAGGGGAAGGTGAAGTACAAGGTCACTCGCACGAGCTACTCGCAAGATTGGTATCCGGTCGGCCGCTGGGACTGGTGCTACGGGCCGGGCTACTGGTGGTTTGCCCCCGACTACGCCTGGTACCGCGGTTGGAACAACTGGGTCGGCTGCACGAAGCCCCATCCGTTCTGGATTTTCCGCGGGCCCATGCTTCCACCCGAAGTCGTTGCGGAAGTCGAAATCGACATCCCCGCCGATGGCATGTTGGAAGTGCCGATCGACACGTTGCAAGCAAAGGAAATGCACGGCAACACCGACCACGAATACCAGATCACGGCCGAAGTGCGCGACGAGTCGCGCCGCGTGATCACGGGCCAAGGCAAGGTGTTGGTGGCGCGCAAGCCATTTCGCATCTTCAGCTGGCTCAACCGCGGCTTCTATCAAGCAGGCGACAAGATCGAAGCCAACTTCAAAGCCCAAACGCTGGACAACAAGCCCGTCGAAGGAACCGGCGAGCTGCAGTTGCTCAAGGTGACCTACGACCCCAAGAAGCAACCGGTCGAGACACCGGTTGAAAAATGGCCGCTCGATACCAATGCCGAAGGACTCGCCGAAAAGACGATTCAAGGCGTGCAGCCGGGACAGTATCGCTTGTCCTACAAGGTGAAGGACTCCGCCGGCCACGAGATCGAAGGGGGCTACCTCTTCACCATTGTCGGTAAAGGAGTCGACGGCCGCGACTTCCGCTTTAACCCGATCGAACTGATTCCAGACAAACGCGAATACGCTGCCGGCGACAAACTGAAAATGCAGGTGAACGCCGAACGAGCCGATTCAACGGTCCTCCTCTTCATTCGTCCGACCAACGGCGTCTACCTTGCGCCGAAGGTGCTGCGGCTCAAAGGAAAGACGGTCACCGAGGAAATCGAAGTCATCAAGAAGGACATGCCCAACTTCTTTGTCGAGGCGCTGACGATCGCCAACGCGCAGGTTCATACCGATGTTCGCGAAGTCGTCGTTCCGCCCGAGAAGCGGATTCTCAATGTCGAGGTCACTCCTTCGGCCAAAGAGTACCTGCCAGGCGAAAAGGCAAAAGTAAAGATTCGCTTGACCGATCAGTCAGGCGAAAACTTCCTCGGCTCGCTCGCCATCAGCGTGTACGACAAGGCGGTCGAGTACATCTCGGGCGGCAGCAATGTTCCCGATATCAAAGACTTCTTCTGGAAGTGGCGCCGTCATCACCAGCCCGATACGCTCTCCAGCGTCGGTCGGCCGACACGCAACATGGTTCGGCCCAACAAGGCAGCCATGGCCTTCATTGGCGTCTTTGGTGCGGAAGTGTACGACGCGTACGATGCCCAAAATATGCTCATGGAAGGCGCCGGCATTGGCGGCCCAGCCGGTCCCAGAGCAGCCGCGCCCATGATGAAGGGAGCCATGGCCATGTCGCGGGCGGCTGGTTTAACTTTCGCCGCTGATGCCGCTCCGGCTTCTGGTTTGGCTCTCGAAGACGCCGGTGGGAAGAACGCGACTGCCGCAGGGGGAGGAGCTCCCGCGCCCGCGCTTGTCGATCCGAAAGTCAGAACCAACTTCGCCGACACCGCCAAGTGGATCGCGACCCTCTCGACCAACAAGTCGGGCGAAGCCGAGTTTGAAGTCGACATGCCCGAGAACCTCAGCGCGTGGAAGATTCGCGTGTGGGGCATGGGGCACGGCACCAAGGTCGGCAGCGGCGATATCGAAATCGTCACCCGCAAGAATCTGGTGCTGCGTTTGCAAGCCCCGCGTTTCTTTGTGCAAAAAGACGAGGTCGTCCTCTCGGCCAACGTCCACAATTATCTCGCTGTCGAAAAGGATGTGACCGTTTCGCTCGAAGTGCCAGGCAACGTCCTGACGCCGCTGGGCGAAACCACCACCAAAATCAAGATCCCCGCTGGCGGTGAACAACGGGTCGATTGGCGAGTGAAAGTCGCCGACGAAGGGGAAGCGATCGTCCGGATGAAGGCGCTCACCGATATCGAATCGGACGCCACCGAGGTCAAACTGCCATCGTACGTCCACGGCATGCTCAAGACCGAATCGTGGGCCGGCACCGTCCGGGCCGATCAGGAGTCGAACAAAGTCAGCATCCATGTGCCGCGCGAACGCCGTCCCGAGCAATCGGTGCTGGAAGTTCGCTATTCGCCGACGCTGGCGGGCGCGATGCTGGATGCCCTTCCTTACCTGGCCGATTATCCCTACGGCTGCACCGAGCAAACGCTCAACCGATTCTTGCCGAGTGTGATCACGCAAAAGACGCTCCGCGATCTCGATTTCGATTTGAATCAAATCCGCGAAAAGCGGACTAACCTCAATGCCCAGGAAGTCGGCAACGACGTCGAACGGGCCAAGCAGTGGAAACGTTTCGATCGCAACCCCGTCCTCGATAAGGACGAACTCGACCAGATCGTCAAAGAGGGGCTCAAGGCCCTCACCGAGATGCAACTCTCCGACGGCGGCTGGGGATGGTTTAGCGGCTTCCACGAGCACAGCTGGCCCCACACGACGGCTGTCGTCGTGCGTGGACTCATGATTGCCCGCGATAACGATGTCGCCGTCGTGCCGGGCGTGATCGAAAACGGCGTCGAGTGGCTCAAGCGATACCAGGCCGAGCAACTGCGGCTCCGCAAGAACGGCGACCAGAAGAATCCGCCGCCAGGCGACTACAAATCGCGAATCGACAACATAGACGCGCTGGTTTACATGGTCCTCGCCGAAGCCGGCGCGGAAGAACTCCAGCCCATGACCGAATATCTGTACAAGGACCGGGTGGAAGCTCTTTCCGTTTACGGGAAGACGCTGTTCGCTTTGGCACTCGAAAAGCGGGGCGGCAATGACGAGAAGCTGAACATGCTCGTCAAGAACATCGAGCAAGTGCTGGTTCAAGATGCCGAGAACGAAACCGCTTACCTCAAGTTGCCCGAGGGAACCTTCTGGTGGTACTGGCACGGCGACGAGATCGAAGCCAACGCGATGTACCTGAAACTCTTGTCGCGCCGCGATGCCAAAGGCGTGACCGCGCCGCGAATGGTGAAGTACCTGCTCAACAACCGCAAGCATGCGACCTACTGGAAGAGCACCCGCGACACTGCCTTGTGCGTGGAAGCCTTCGCCGAGTACCTCAAGCGGTCGGGCGAGCAGACGCCCGAAATGGTCGTCGAAGTCTGGGTCGACGGGCAAAAGAAAAAGGAAGTCGCCATCGACCGGACCAACCTGTTCTCGTTCGACAACAAATTAGTTCTCGTCGGCGAGGAACTCACGGATGGCCCGCACGACGTCGAGATTCGCCGTCGTGGCAAAGGGAACGTTTACTTCAACACCTACCTGACCAACTTCACGCTCGAAGACGACATCAAGCATGCAGGTCTCGAAGTGAAGGTCGATCGCGAAATGTTCAAGCTCGTCCCCGTCGAAAAGAAGATCGACGCCCAAGGCGCCAAGGGGCAAGCGCTCAAGCAAAAGGTCGAGAAGTTCGAAAGAGTAAAACTCAATAACCTCGACGAAATCACCAGCGGCGACCTGGTCGAAGTCGAACTGACGATCCAAAGCAAGAACGACTACGAGTACTTGCTGTTCGAAGACATGAAGGCCGCCGGGTTCGAACCCGTCGAAGTCCGCAGCGGCTACAACGGCAACGAGATGGGAGCCTACGTCGAATTCCGCGACAATCGCGTCTCGTTCTTCGTAAGGCAACTGGCCCGCGGCAAGCACAGCCTCTCGTACCGCCTGCGAGCCGAAGCTCCCGGCCAGTTCAGCGCCTTGCCGGCGAAGGGGAACGCCATGTACGCCCCAGAACTGAAAGCCAACTCGGACGAAATCAAGATCCGAGTGGTCGACTAGAGAGTCCAAAAAGTAGCCCGGACTTTCCAGTCCGGGCCAGGTGGGCTTCGCTTTTCAAGTCGACTGTGAACGTAGGTTGACTCCTTATACGCCCTTTCGTCACCGATGATTCGAGTCAACTTCACAAGAGAGGATTGTTGGAGTTGCTTTTCCTTGGGAGCAGCGCGTTCTTAGTTGGTTGCCGCACTTCGCACGGACTGGAAAGTCCGTGCTACTTTGGGACCTAGAACCCAATATCCTCGACATCGCCCGTCAGTTCATTCAACCGGCGTTTGATGATCTGTTCAGACTGAGCCTGGCGGGCCTCGACGGCCTCTTTCACTCGCTTGAGTTCTTCCTCCAACCGCGTCAGCCGCAATTGCCGCTGCTTCTGGCGGACGTCGAAGTGCTTCTTCACCACCTCGGCAAGTTTGTCGCGGGCTTCCTTTTGAGCAGTCTTGTCGGTTTGCTGACGGATTTGCTCCGCCATCTTGTTGCATTCCCGCTCGAGTTGTTGGTCCTGCTCGACGAGGGTGAACATCTCCGGATCTTGCCGGCGCATCCGGTCCATTTCTTCCGGCGGCGGTCCCATCGGCCGGAACCGCGGTCCGCGTGGTTGACCAGGGCGTCCTCCTTCGTCGATGCCGAAATTATTCTGAGGCCCGCCTTGGGGACGCCGAGCACGCGGCTCAGGACCAGGGCCGTAGCCTTCGCGACCGTCGCCATACGGATCGTTCTCAGGGCCATCGAAGTCGTTGCGCGGAGGCCGCTTGGGCTCATCGCGTGGTCGCGGTGGCGCGTCCCCACGACGGTCACGGGTTTCTGCGGGACGTCTGTCGCCTGGAGGAGCATCCGCGGGACGGGTGTCTGCCGGACGAGGTTCCTCCTTGGGCTCTTCGCGAGGGGTTTGCGCCATCGCACTGCCGCAAATTGCAGCGACTGCCGCCGTGCTCAGCAAGGCGCTTCGTCCCAGCCATTTCAAATTGAACCATCGCATCATCGTTTCCTTTTGTGAGAGGATCAAATCAAAGGGGGACCAGCCCCATATCGTGAAGCAAGGCTTCGATGTCCGCTTCGGCGTTGTCAATGCGCTCATCGACGGGACGCACATCGGCGACGAATTCAGGCGCGTGCTGGACGAGTTCCAATTCATGGGTCGAACGATCGAGCTTCTCGTCGATCCTGGCATAGCCATGCCACTGAGCCAGTTCGCCCGCTTCGACCTTTTTGCCTCGCTCGCCCGAAATGTTTTCGAACCACGTCAGCCCCGCAACCACCGCGATTGAAGCCACGGCGGCATACGACCAAGGATTGGCCCAGAAGCGCCGGCGGCGCGCCATAGCTGGCAACTCGACCGTCGTTGGTTTGGTTGGAGTTGGAGTATCTTCGTCGAAGGAAAGCGTTTCGACTTTGGGTAATCGTCCCAGCACCGATTGAACAATCGCCGCGCTATCGATCGGCTGTGCCAGCGCGCTCATCGCCTTGGCAAAACCGGCGTACGTCTCTTGCAGGGATGGCTCGTCGCCGCTGGCCACGTCGATGCGCTTGGCTGCCGCGCCGTTTTTTGTGGCGGCACGCAAGGTGGCCAGCAATTGCTCGTCGCTTGGCGATAAGTGGTTCGGCGATAAATGGTTCGGATCGTTCATGATGTGCGCTCCCGAGACGTTTGCGCCGCGAGAAGGGTGCGGAGTCGGTCTAGGCCGCGGTGGGCCTGCGATAAAACGGTTCCAAGGGGGACTTCCAAGTGCGCGGCAATCTCGGCGAACTCCAGTTCGCCAAAGAACCGCAGCAGCAACACGCGCCGCTGCGATTCGCTCAAGGCATCAAGCCACCGCAGGGCCTCGGCCCGTTCTTCGGAGGCGATCACGCGGGCCAAAGGCCCTGCGGTCTCGTCGGCTCGATCGATCGTTTGCGATTCCTCCGCGTCGCCGCCTTGGTAGTCGGTCGCGGAAACCAACGCGTTGCGCCCGACCTTTCGCCAATGGTCGGCCACCGTTCGATCGGCTAGCCGAAACAGCCACCCGCGTTCGTTGTTCTGTTCCTGGTAGCGGCCGATCGCCTGCCATGCGCGGCGAAACGTTTCCTGCAACAAGTCGTCGGCGACATCGTTGCGACGCACCAGCGCGAACAAATGGGCTCGCAAGGGCACCCCGTACCGGGCGACCCAGCTTTCCAACCGGAGCCGGTTTTGTTGCTGGCTGTCAGGACTCATGTTCTCACGTAACACTCATCGTTAGCTTGGGGCTATTTATTGCGTCGCTCGAAACGTTTGCGCGAAATTCGCAGGAAGGCCGAAAAATCAGCCCTTAAACCGCGGCCTACCCCGCTCCCACCTATCGGGATATCTTGACCGGTCGCACACGTTCTCTGCAATTCTGATTGGAAGGCCATCGTCATCCCAGCCAAACCGATCAAGCCGATTCGATACGACTACGAAGGAGTCTTTCTTCCTAACACCGGACTCGATCGGAACGCTCTCAAGCAATTCGCCCCTAAGCTCGAAGCCGCACGTGCGGAAGTGTTGGCGGACGCGGAACTTTGGTCCAGCGGTGGGGCGATTCCACCGGAAAAACAGCCGCTCGACGCTGGTTTTCACACGCTCCCCGAGCGGATGCTCGCCGCCTACAAAAAAGACGGGGCCACCAGCGAACTAGGGCGCATCTTGGGCGTGGCCGCGCGGCTGCGCGACCGGGTTGATCGCATCGTCGTCTTGGGAATCGGCGGCAGCTACATGAGCGCCAAGGCCCTGATGGATGGCTGTTGCGAGCCCTATTTCAATGAACTGTCGCGCAGCCAACGCGGCAGTCGCCCGCGGATGTACTTCGAAGGGAACAACCTCGACAACGATGCCTCGGCAGGGCTACTGTCGTTGCTCGACAGCGGCCGACCCGCCACGAGTGTCGACGATCGTTGGGCCCTCGTCGTCATCAGCAAAAGTAGCGGCACCCTCGAAACGGCTGTCGCCTTCCGACACTTCCTGGAAGCGCTGAAGACCTCCACCGGTGCTTCGGGTACTGACCTCGGCAAATGGATCATTCCCATCACGGGCAACAGTGGCAAACTGTTTAACTTGTCGAAGGCATTAGGGTGCCCCGAAATCTTCTCAGTTCCCGAAGGAGTCGGCGGGCGCTTCAGCGTCTTCTCCGCCGTGGGACTGCTGCCGGCTGCTCTGCTCGGAATCGACATCGTCCGGCTGCTCGAAGCGGCTGCGGCCATGAATAGGCACTTCGCCACCGCGCCCGTCGGACAAAACGCCGTGCTCGATTATGCCGGCATCTGCCATTTGATGGAGATAGAGCGCGGGGCGAGCATCCGCGTCCTGCAAGTCTGGTCGAAATCGCTCGAATCGACCGGCCTCTGGTACGACCAACTGCTGGCCGAAAGCCTTGGCAAGGCCGAGCGTGGCGCGACACCTCTCACGGCGGTTAACACCCGCGACCTGCACAGCCGCGCGCAGCAGCACCAGGAAGGACGCCGCGATAAGTTGTTTACCAACCTGATCGTCGACAGTTGGCGCCATGATCCGCTTAAGATCGGCCATAGCGAGCTCAACCAGGACTCGCTCAACGATTTGGCGGGAAAGACGATGCCCGAGCTGATGTCGGCTGCCATCGCGGGCACGAACGAAGCCTATCATGAAGATGGCCGCTGCACCGCCGATATCCGCTTGCCGAAGGTCGACGAGGCGGCACTGGGACAACTGTTCCAAATGCTGATGCTCGCGACAGTCGTCGAAGGACGCCTCACAGGCGTCAATCCCTACGGCCAGCCTGGCGTTGAAAAGTACAAGCAAAACATAAACCGGATTTTGGAGCGGAAGTAGCTTGTTGGCACTGGTCTCTCCCGTAGCTGCGTTCGCCAGAACGCAGAAAGTTGACGCGAGGTTTGCAAGAATAGTTGGATCGCCTCAGCCACCGTGTCCCTTCCCGCACTCTTGGCGAGTGCGGCTACATTTGAGATGTTCCTGAAGTTCACACTGGCGTCTGTTGGACGCCAGTGCCACCCAGACACTTAACAAGGTTGGGAGAAACACAATGGTCGACGTCACCTGGTTAGGACACGCCAGCTGGTTACTCCAGCACGATACGACGCGCGTGTTGGTCGACCCGTTTCTCGACAACAACCCCGCCAGTCCGGTGAAGGCGGCTGACGTTTCGGCCGACTATGTCCTCGTGACCCACGGTCACGGCGACCACATGGAAGATGCCGCGGTGATTGCCAATCGCTGCAATGCCACGCTGATTTCGAATTACGAAATCACAACCTGGTTTTCCAACAAACACCAAGTCAAGAAAACCATCGGGATGAACCTGGGCGGCTCGGTAAAGCTCTCGTTCGGCACGGTCAAACTGACGATTGCCTTCCACTCGTCGACGCTGCCCGACGGGAGTTCAGGCGGCAATCCAGGCGGGTTCCTGATTCGCATCGGTGACCGCAATATCTACATCGCCGGCGATACGGCTCTCTTTGGCGATATGGAACGCATCGGCCGCGTCGGTCTCGATTTAGCCGTTGTTCCCATTGGCGACCTGTTTACGATGGGAATCGACGATTCGATCGAGGCCATCAATTTATTGAAAGCAGGGCGGGTCGCTCCTTCGCACTACAATACATGGCCCCCGATTGCGCAGGATGCGGTGGCCTGGTCGGAGCGCGTTGCCGACGAGACCTCGGCTACGCCGATCGTCCCGATCGCAGGGCAGCCATTCCAGGTATAGACGTTTGAACTTTAGTGGAACTCGTTTCGTAATCGCCACATGATCACACGATCCTTAGTCACGACGCTGATGTTGGTTCTGGCCGCCACCGCATCGGCTGCGGAGCCCCTCGCTTGGAAGTTTGTCAAAGGAAAATCGTGGCAAACCCAAGCCGAGCGGACGGTGACCACGGTTTCGACGCATCCCGGGTCCGAGTCGAAAGTCACGTCCACCACGAACATCGTCAGCCAGATCGTGGTGAACGCCGTCGAAGAAAATGTCGCCACCGTCACGGAAACGGTGTCCGCAATTCGCCAGACCGTTGAGATCGATAACAAAGAGAAGGTAGGCGGCAAGAACAACGACCGCTTGGAAAAGTTCGAATACGACTCGTCCGCCCCCACCAAGGCATCCACGCCGGCCGCCAAAACCTTGAAGACAAAGCTGGACCCGCTCGTCGGAAAGTCGGAAAGTTACCAGGTCGACCTTCGCGGGCAACGGATCGAACTCCCCAGCGCCCCTTTCGGCGAGCGCCCCAATACTCTTGGAGGCGTTGTGCTACCCCAGGCCGATGCAGCCGAAGACGCGACATGGGCCAGCCCCGCCATCACCATCCAATCGCCTGTCATGGCCAAACTCGACATCGCGTGGAAGCGAGAATCGGCCGCTGGCGACGTCGTCAAATTGGTTGGGACTGGGACGCTCTCATCGAGTCAAGCTACGCCGCCATGGAAAGAAGCGAGCTATGCCGCGACAGCGGACTTCGACAAATCGGCTGGCGCGCTTGTTTCCTCCGAAACGACGTTCATCGTTTCGATGCAAAAGGTCGTCCGCGAAAAGAACATCGACGCGACGACCACCACCAAGACCACGACAACGTGGAAGCAACTCCCGTAGCCGCACTCGCGGAGAGTGTGGTGGCCCCGCAAGTGGACTCCGCTACTGCAAGATCAAGTCAACCTAACCGCGTTCTGGCGAACGCAGCTACCACCAAGAGTGCCACTCGCTCGCCACTCTCCTGCTCTTCTCCGGTCCCTCCGGTTCTCCGCGGTGAATTCCTACCCCTAGCTAAGCGGCTGTGGTGGCTGCTTAGGCGGAACGTACACCTGCACGTCGTCTCCCTGCACGCGGACCTGGAAGGCGTCGATCTTGATCCGCGGATTGTCGCACCACTTGCCGTCGTAAATGCAGAACCGCCAGGCGTGCCAAGGGCAGGCGACGACACCTTTCTCGACGTAACCTCCCGCCAGCGACGCGCCCATGTGCGGGCAAAAATCGTCGATCGCGTGGAACTTGTCCCCTTCCTTGAAGACGGCAACCATTCGGCCGTTGACCGAATACGCCATCCCGCCGTTGTCGGGAATATCGGTGACTTTGCAGACAGTGACGAAATCGACGGGCTCGGCAGTGCTCATTTCGACAGTGCTCATGGACGAGCAGTGCTCAGGGATGAATGGAAAATGGATGATTGGAAAAGGGGCGATTCGGCAGGTCCAACGCACTCCGTAGTCGTTGGCCCGTTGTATCTTATCGCAATCGCCTCTTTTGTGGTTTCCCCTTTGATGGCTTGCCATGACACCCACGCCCGACTCAATGACTTCCCAGTCGCCTAAACCCGATGTTTCCCTGGCGGAGCTTCAATCGCTGATCCGCCACATGTATTTCGAGAAGGACAGTGCGCGGGGCATTGGCGGGACCTTCCTTTGGTTCATGGAAGAGGTGGGCGAACTGGCTACGGCTCTACGAAGCGGCGACCAGCAGGAACGGGAAGGAGAATTCGCCGACGTTTTGGCTTGGCTCGCCACCCTGGCGAATCTGGCGAACATTGACTTGGCCGCTGCCGTACAACGCAAATATGGTGGAGGTTGCCCCGGCTGCGGCCGACTGGTCTGTACCTGCCCCGCCCAAGAAAAGCCGTAAGAGTGCAAAAAGCCGGAAATATCCGCCTCAGGCCGGCTTTGGAATCATAAAGTCTCTGTGAACAGCCGTTTTCAATCGCCTGCCTACCGATTAGCTTTGAGAGTTTCGACCGCATCGCCAGGAGCCGTCTGGTCGGCTCCGAATTCCCGTCGTGTCACCATGCGTCGAAAACAAAGGATCGCGCGTGAATCGCCCTGACTTTGATCGACCGCACCTTTCAGGCTGGGCGTTAGGGGCGATTGCATTACTGATTCTCGCCGGAACCGCTCCCTCCATCTCGCGCGCTCAACTCCCCGAGATCGAAGGCGTTGTCGTGCCCGCCCTGGCAGGGAACGCCAAGATCGGGAAGTGGGCAGAGTTCCGCGTTACGCTCACCAACCATTCAGAAACGCCACTCTCGCTCCGGCTTGAAACGTCAGGCGTCGACGGCGACGGCGTCCCCGTCATTTATGATCAAGACGGGAAAGTCGACCTGGCGCCGAAAGCCACGGCCACGCTCCGTCCCATCGCGCTCGTGGGGCCGCTGGAATCGGAGATGAAATTCGCGGCGGTCGATCCCGAAGGAAACACCCGTTGGTCGCGCTCGCTGCGCATTCGCAGGTCGGGCGGATTTCATCTCCCAACCCAGGAAGTCATCGCCACCGCCGGGGCCTCGATTGGCATCCGCCAACTGAGCGTGGCAACGGGTCGATCGCGGCCAGAAGATTCGGAAGCAATCATCGACGCCAGCGTTACCGATGCAAAGGAACTCCCGTTCGATCGCCGCGGTTACGACGGGGTGGATGCCGTTGCGATAGTCACCAGTGCGGCCGGTTCGATTGTCGATGGTCTCGACGCCGCTCAGTTCACGGCCCTCCAGTCGTGGGTCCGTAATGGTGGAACCATCTGGCTCGTGGTTGGCGAATCGGCGCCCAAGATTCTGTCGGGCGACAGCAAATGGAAACAGTTCACTTCGGCCGAGTTGGTTGGCGTGGAGCGAATTCGCCGTGGCGCTCCCTACGAACAATTCACCGGCTCAGAATTGCGATTCGATGCAGGCGCCCCCGACGAGGCGCTGCCGAAGATTGCCCGCATCCGTGTTCGCGAAGGACGCGTCGAACGGGCGGAACCGACGCCAGGTCAACGCGACCGGCCGATTCTGGTCCGCTCGCGCCACGGTTTTGGCGAAGTCGTGCTGACAACGATCGACCTCGACCAAGCTCCCTTTTCGGATTGGGCCGGTCGTCCGGTGGTGCTGAACTTCATGCTAGAAGGACGCACGACGCCGCGCTCCAAAAATGCACTGGCCGAAACCATCCATAGCGGCACGCAGCTTGGCTTTACCGATCTTTCGGGGCAACTCCGGGCAGCGATCGATCACTTTCCCGGCCTATCGTCCGGCACGTTCACCCTGGTCGGCCTGGTCATGGTTGCCTATCTCTTGCTGCTCGGGCCTGGCGACTTCTTTCTTTGCCGCTGGTTCGGTCGTCAATGGATGCACATCACGTGGTTCACGTTCCCGCTCCTGGTCGCCGGGTGCGCCGCACTGGCAATCACGTTGACCAATTACTCGCGCCAGCACACGCCGCTCGTCAGCCAGCTTGATATTTGCGACGTCGATGTCGCGGGGCTCACCGTCCGTGGCTTCACGGTTGCCAGTTTGTTCTCACCGCAAACGGCGGCTTACGATTTGGAATTGCAAGTCGATCCCCGGATGGCAGAGACAAAGACGTTCGTCGAGACGCTGGGTGGCGACGGCTCTTGGCTCGGCTTGCCGGGCGCTGGGTTGGGAGCGCTCGAGACAGGTAACGCCGAAGCGCGAAGCGTGGCGCCGCCCTTTCGGACTCCCTATCGCACCATTCTTAGCACGGCGACCCGCGGCGGTATGCCAAAGCTACTAGCGGTTCCTATTCAATCGCAGTCGTCGAAGCCGATCCTGGCCCAATGGGAAACCTTGCTCGTTGACGGCGACTACGGATCGCTGCGCGATCTGCCTGTGGGGCGAATGGAGGGAGAGATCAGCAACCCGCTGCCGATCCAGCTCACCGACGTTCGCGTGATCCACGACAACAAGTTCTACAATTTGGTCGGAACATGGGAGCCGGGAGCGCGGCTCAACGTGGGCGACATCTGGCCGGTCAGTTTGGAAGGCCGCTTGCGGCTGCGAAGCAGCAAAGAGGGGAAGGAAAACTCTTCGCCCTGGGACCCGCAAAGCCGGCAACTCCCACGGATTGCCGACGCCCTCTTTTTCTACGATGCCGCCGGTGGCCGCGAGTACATCGGCATGACCGATCGCTACCACAACGGGCTCGATATGAGCTCGCTCCAACAATCAGGCCACGCCGTCGTTGTGGCACGCGCGAAAGAGCAGCTCACGCAGTGGTCCCAAACCAACAGTGGCGATTCCTTGCCGACCAGTCAACCATTGCCATACAGCCAGTCGACTTCGTTTGTTCGCCTGATTTGGCCCGTCGCGAAAGCGACGCCCAAGGACGACAACGAATAGCGCTGCACACAAGTAGCGCAACCAATTCATTCCAGCACGACGAGCCTAAACCGTGATCGAAACCAAAGACCTCACCAAAAAGTATGGCGACATGTTCGCCATTCAATCGATCGACTTGCGGCTCGAGCACGGCGACGTCTTCGGCTTCATCGGCCCCAACGGCGCCGGCAAGACGACTACGATGCGGATCCTGGCGACACTCCTCGAGCCCAGCTGGGGTTCGGCTTCGGTGTGCGGCCATCCTGTCGATCGCGAACCGCGCGAGGTTCGGCGGCTGGTCGGGTACATGCCCGACTTCTTCGGTGTCTACGACGACATGACGGTGATCGAGTACATAGAATTCTTCGCTGCCGCCTATCGCATTCGCGGAGCCAAACGTCGCGAAGTTTGCGACGAGAAGCTGCAAATTGTCGACCTCGATTTCAAACGCGATGCTTATGCCAATACACTCTCGCGTGGGCAAACGCAGCGCCTCGGATTGGCTCGCGTGTTGTTGCACGACCCGCAAGTGCTCCTGCTCGACGAACCCTTGAGCGGCCTCGACCCGCGGGCTCGTATCGAAATGCGGGCGGTGCTCCGCCGCCTGGCCCAACAGGAGGGCAAGACCATCATCATCTCGAGCCACATCCTCCCCGAACTCGCCGACCTCTGTAACAAGGTCGGGATCATCGACAAAGGGGTCATGGGCGTCAACGCAACGGTCGACGAAGTGATGCGGCAAGTTCGCAACAAGGTTGTGCTGCACGTTGAAGTCGCAGGCGATGTCGACGCGGCCGCCAAGTGCTTGGCTCAGCACGGCGACGTCGAATCGACCGACGTCAAAACACTCCCCGGCCACACCAAGCCACTGATCGTCGTCGCCCTCAAGCCAGGCGTCGAAGACTACTCCGAGCTCCCCTCGCTTCTGGTCCAGCAAGGCTACAAGATCAAGCTCTTCCGCGAAGAAGAAGTCAACCTCGAATCCGCCTTCATGGCCCTCACCAAAGGCGTCGGCGCCAAGCTGTAGTGCGTTGAAGTCGCCAAGAAAAGTAGCACGGACTTTCCAGTCCGTGCAAAGTGCGGCAACCAAACAAAAACGCGCTACTCCCAAGCGAAGTGGCACAGACAATCCTGTCTGTGCGCGGTGGTCTGTTTTGCCAAACAGATGTGAGAGCAGCGGAGTCAAAAGAGAGAGCGCGAATTTCAAGATTGAAGATTGCTGATCTTTGATCTTCGAAGTGGAGCACGAACACTCCCCATCTCCCACTCACCCCTTCTCCCCCTCTTTCTACTATCGTGCCACCCGCCCCTCCACCCGCTACATTGAGAAGCAATCCCCCTTCTCAACATGGGCGGCATCATGGCTGCAGGCGAGTCACCCGTACCCAAGCTATGGCGATGGTCGGCCCTCTTTTCGCCAACCACGTTTCTGCTCGTGCTGCTTTCAGCTGAAGTCTTCCTGGCGTTATCCGAGCGCTTCAAGTGGTTTGCCTTCAACGAGCAAAAAGGACTTACCGTCCTCATCGCCGCCGGCATCGCGGCTAGTGCGCTCTTGATTTCGCTGATGTGGAGCATCGTCGCCTGGCTCACCGCGTTCAGGTTTCAATACGGCCTCGCGGCGATGATCGGGATGGTGCTCATGGTCGCCACGCTTGCGGGCTGGCTTGGAAACGCCATTCGCCAGGCCAGATCGCAAAAAGACGCGATTCGAGAGATCCTCAACCAGCGAGGAGGCGTCGAATACGGCCTGGTGCGGAACTTCGACATCATGACCTCCGTTGCTCCCTCGCGGACCCTGCAGTTTCAGGCCACCCACGTTCCGCAACGCCTGCGGCAAGTTTTGGGAGAGGACTTTTTCGCCCATGTGCGGGCGGCGAATATTCGCGGTAATGTCCCGATGGCGGCCTTGCTCGACTTTCCGGAGATTCAACAGCTGCGGGTCGATGGCCCCGTCGTCACCGACCAAGAAATGGCCGACCTCCGCATCATGCGCAAGCTGGTGTACCTCTCGCTCAATCACACCGATATCACCAGCGCTGGGCTGGTGCATATTCGCGACCACATTCAGCTCCGGACGCTCTGGCTGCGCCACACAAATGTCGACGACTCCGGGCTTAAGCACCTTGCCGAACTGCGAGAACTGAGAGTGCTATTGCTCGATTCGACGCGCGTCACCGATCGGGGAATGAAGGACCTCGCCACGATGAAGAGCCTGGTCCATCTGTCGATCGACGAAACGCCCGTCACCGACGAGGGGCTTGCCGATCTCAAGCAGCTTAAGAACCTCCGCCGCCTCTCGCTCGTCGGCACCAACGTGACAGAAGCCGGGCTACGGGATTTCGCGAAGACGCACCCCAAGTGCGAGATTGTTCACTGACGTCTGGGTGGCACTGGCGTCCCAAAGACGCCAGTGTGAACGTCCGCCAATCCAAAACAGGATTGCCCGTCAGATGAGCTTCATCAATGGGGCGTGACAATCGCCGGTTGTCCCCAGGCCACATACCCCTGCCAAGCCAGCACGCCGATACCTAGCGCGATGCAATAGTACGCGAACCACGTCAGTCGCCCGCGTTCCAGAATTTTCACCAGGATCCACAGGCTGGCGATTCCGACGACGAAGGCGACGAAGGCCCCGATCGCCATGTGAATCGGGTCCGCGGTAGGAGGACCGGTTTGCTGTTCGCCCGACAGCAAATCCTTGAGTTCCAAAACGCCCGCTCCAGCAATGGCCGGTATGGCCAGCAAAAACGAGAACGTTGCCGCCGATTGTCGCGAGAGTCCAAGGGCCAGTCCCGTGGAAATCGTCGAGCCGCTTCGCGATAGTCCGGGCAAAATCGCCAGCGCTTGGGCGCAACCGATCCACCAGGCATTCAGGAATGGCATCGTGCGGTACTCTTTGTCGCCGGGCGGCATTTGCTGACCCCACAGCAACAGTGCGCCGGTGACCGGTAGAAAAAGGCCTGCGGCAACGGGACTGGCCATGATCTCGTCGAGTGGTGATTTGTCCGTTTTGAAGATCGCTTTGGGAAGCAGCTTGAAACAGACTGCCACCAGCACCGCCGGGATCGTTCCGATAATCAGGTGGATAATCACGCGCCGATCTTCGAACATCAGCCGCCATACCCGGTGAAAATAGAAAACGATAATCGCGGCCAGCGAACCCAAGTGCAAAACGATGGTCAGCGTCGGGATATCGAGATCGCGTCCCATGAGCGATGCCAATACGCAAAGATGGCCGTCGGAACTGATGGGGAGGAACTCGGAAAACCCCTGGACAAACGCCAAGAGCATCACTTGCCAAAATGAAAGCAACGGTTCCATGAGTGTTCCATGAGCCTTCGGCCGCTCGAATCAAAGACTAGAAAACCAAGAATAAGGGATACGAGGGGCCCTTAACTATAGCCCGTCAGGCGAACCGCACGACCGCTTCTTCGCCGCATGCGGGTTAATTGTTCGGGAGGGCACGCTTTAGACCGCTAGCATGGTATTTCTGTGCGGGGTTCCCGCGTTAAATTGGAGGAACCTCGGAGTTACGGATGTTTCATTTTGATCGTGGTTTGAAGATTACCCGAATTGATCTCGGAGTCGATATCAGGCGAAGGCAAGCACGCGGCTTCATTTCGCATGCCCACGCCGATCACATGGCGCCGCATGAGCTGGCCTTCTGCACTTCAGTGACGGCTGCTCTCTATCGCCATCGCCACGGCGCGCGGCGACAAATCCGCGAGATGCAATTCCTTCAGCCGCTCGAGTGGGACGGAGTCCGCCTGACGTGCCATCCCGCCGGCCACGTCTTCGGCTCGGCCATGCTCCACGTCGAGGCGGACAACGATTCCCTCCTCTACACAGGCGACTTCAAACTGCGCGAGTCGGCCACCGCCGAACGCTGTGACCCACCGCCCGTCGACCACTTGGTGATGGAAAGCACGTTCGGCCATCCGCGGTATCGCTTGCCGCCGCGCGACCAAGTCGTGCAGCAACTGATCGACATCGTTTCTTCCACCATCGAGCAGGGCCGCACGCCTGTTGTCCACTGTTACGTGCTGGGCAAAGCGCAAGAGGTAACCAAGCTCCTCACGACTGCAGGCATTCCCGTTCTGCAACACAAACTGGCGTGGGACATCAGCGAGATCTACCGCGCCTACGGCTGCCGCTTAGGCGACTGCCAACTCTATCCCGGCGAACCCATCCCCGGCCACGCCGTGATCGCCCCGCCGAAGTCCCAAAAGGGATACCACCTCGCGAAGCTGAAAAACACCACGACCATCGCCGTGACCGGTTGGGCAATCGATTCCTCAACCGCATTCCGTTGGGGTGTCGATCACGCGCTTCCCCTCTCCGACCACGCTGATTTCGACGAACTGCTCGAACTGGTGGATCGCGTCGATCCCAAGCGGATCTACTGCACGCACGGGCCGACCTCGTTCTGCGACATTCTGAAAGAGCGCGGCCACGATGCCGTCGTGCTGGGCGAGTAAACCAACACTCCGCCGGCCGTGCTAGCTCTGCTGGCGTGCCGTTCTTCGCGATTGGCCGCGTTAACAGGACGCGATCTTTCCCAATCGGACTGCCCGGCAACCAGCTCAAGAAGCATTGCCGGCGAGTTCGATCTCTAGCAGAGCCAGCATTCTCCTGGAATCGAGCATTACCCGGGGTTGGTTGCCCGATTGCCCTCCTTCCATCAGGCAAGCCATCCATGTCCGCGTCAGTGCTGCTCCTGATTGGCCTCGGCACGCTGGGCGCGGTGCAGATCGGCATCATGGCGATCCATGCTTTGGAGAACTCGCGGTTCTACCGCGGGCGCCGCAAACAAAAATTGATGGACGGCGCCATCGAGCACGTCACGCTCTTCGTTCCCTGCAAGGGGATCGATGTCGATCTGGAGCAGAACCTCGACATCCTGTTTCGACAAGATTTTCGCAAGTACGAACTCTGCTTTGTCACCGAATCGGCCAGCGATCCGGCGGTCTCTGTCATTGCGAACTTGCAGAAGCGACATCGCCATATCGTGTCGCGCTTGGTCATTGCCGGAACAAGTGACGCTTGCGGGCAAAAGGTCCATAACTTGATGGTGGCCACGGCGACCGTCGGCGAGCGGACCCGGATCATGGCCTTCGTCGATTCCGACGCCCGCGTTCAACAGAATTTCCTCAGCCGGATGGTCGAGATGCTCGCCTGCGGGCGATGCGTCATTGGCACAGGCTACCGTTGGTACGTTCCGCAAGCCTCGACGTTGCCGAACTTGCTCCTCTCGGCGATCAATATGCGCGTCGCCACGTTGATGGGGCGGCACTTTTTCAATCTCGTGTGGGGCGGGGCCTGGATCATCTGGAAAGATCGCTTCCATGAACTCGGCTTTCCCGAAGCCTGGCGCGGAACGCTGAGCGACGATCTGGTTGTCACGCGCCACGCGTACGACGCCAAGCTGCGCGTCAACTTCAATCCCCATTGCACGGTCACCTCCTCGGCCGACGTGACCTGGGGAACGCTGAACGAGTTCCTCCGCCGGCAATTTCGCGTTGTTCGCGTCTACGCGCCGCGCTGGTGGTACGGCGCGCTGTTGGCTGCCATCGCGGGACCAAGCATCTTGTTCGGCCAACTCGCGCTGTCAGGTTACTGGTTGGCAACCGGCGGGCCATGGGCCATCGCACTCGCGAGCGGCGTCGCCTACTACGTCCTCACGGCTACGCGCTACGCCATCGCCCAAGCTGATTTGCGCCCCTTCGTTCACACTGAAGAAAAAACTTTCGCCACGGTCTCACGCTTTGCCACGTTTGCCTGGCCGCTAGTCGCGGTCGCCACCGCCTGGGCGGCGGCCTCCGTTGCCATCGGCCGGACGATTGCCTGGCGAGGGATCGTGTATCGGCTCGACTCCGATTCCAAGACGACCGTGCTTCGTCGAGAGCCGCCTGTTCAAATGCCCCAAGCGAATCAAAAGAAGGCGGCGTGAGACAAACCGCTTCATCGAGGACACAACCCATGCACATTGTCCTTTGGGATACTCGCCACGGCGGAGCGTTCAAAGATTTTGCCGGTGGTTTCGGCGTCGGGACATTTCGTGGCAGCGACCTCCGCAGCCGAATCATCGAGCGTTTCTACACCAGCGATTTTCGCTCGCCGCCGCTGGCGTATGGCTTGCTCGCTGCCGGCTTGCGCGGCCGCGGTCACACCGTGGAATACGCTCTCGACACGACTCCGCCGGCCGATGTCTACATCTTCAACCCCGCGCTGATGACGCTCCCGCACGAACTGGCCGTGATGCGGCAAATCAGCGAAACGCACCCCCGCGCGAAGCTGATCGTTTGCGGCCAGGTCGCCAGCACCATGCCCGAGAGCTTTGCGGGCAGGCCCGTCCAAGTGGCCCAAGGCGAGCCCGAGCGACTCATCGATTGCTTGGACGACGTGATCTCGTCGAGCGAGCAGTGCCACTCGATCGGAACGGTTGCTAACCTCGACGACTTGCCGTTCGCCGATTGGAAGGGCTTTCCACACCACCGCTTCAAAGTGGGCTACGACTTCTGGAAGTTCCCCACGGGCTACATCCAATCGAGCCGCGGTTGCACCCTCAGTTGTTCGTATTGCCCTTACATCATTCTGGAAAACAAAGTCCGCGTTCGCTCCGCCGAACTGGTAGGCGAGGAAATGCGCCGTGGCATTAAAGAGTACGGCTTCCAGAGCTTCAAGTTTCGCGACCCCTTGTGGGGAGCGCGCAAAAAGCATGTCAGCGAATTGATCGACGAGATCGGGCGACTGCCTCGCAAAATCCAGTTCTCGATCGAGACCCGCATCGAATTGCTGCCGCGCGAACTGTTGATCGCCTTACGCGACGTGGGTCTCACGTCGATCACGGTCGGAATCGAAACGCCCCGCCGCGAGACACTCGTCAAATACAAACGCGCTCCCATCAAAGACGACAAACAGGCCGGCTTCGTCGCGATGTGCCGCGAGCTTGGGATTCGCGTTGTGGCCGGGTTCATCATTGGCTTTCCGGAAGACACCCGCGAGTCGATTCTCGACGTCCTCCGCTACGCCAAGCATGTGAACCCGTTTGTGGCTAATTTCAACATCTGCACTCCCTATCCAGGGACGGGCTTTTACGATGAGATCTCGGCCAAAATCGCGACCCGCAACTGGGAGCGCTACGATGTCTACACACCCAACTTGCAATACGAATACCTGACGCCCGAGGAAGTGCGGCAACTCCATCAAAAGTGCTTCAAACAGTTCTACTTCCGCTGGAAGTATCTCGAGAACTGGCAATTTCTCTGGCCAAGGATGCACGCCTTGGCGTCGCTGTTCTCGCGACAAACGCGCGCCAGTGAAGCCGAGCGGTCCGCAAGCTCGATCGCCGAAACCGATCGAGGGGGGCGCAAGGCCGCCTAATTTCTCAACAGGGTGTCATTCGTAAGAGTGTTTACACTTGATAACGAAGTTGTCATGATTCAAGCTTGACGCGGCGCAGGACGATTTTTAACTTCGACGCGTGGGTCGATCGTGTTCTGCTCGCCGGATGGCAGCGATCGATTGGGGCGGCAGACCTCCACGTACGCGAACTAGTAGTGGATTCCCGATCGCGCAAGAGCAAGTCCGCCGAACCCAAGCCAAGCGTCTCGGCGCCATCGACCGCCCGGGGGCCGTCGACTGTTAGGGCGTTATCGACGCTCCTTCGCTCCTCCATGGTGGGCATTCTTGCACTGGGAGCGATGACGCTTGCTTGCACCGTTGCCTACTATGCAACGCGTCCGGCCTCGTTCGATAACAAACTCGAGCGCGCGGCGAAGGCCATCGAGGCCGACAATCTGAAAGAATTCATGCAGTCCCTCGCTGCCATCGAGCAAGTCCCCGGCAAGGCGGACCACGCCGCGTTGCTGATGGGGCGTTGGCACGCTGTCCATCGGCGGCATTTGCAGGCCCTCAACGAGTTCAGCAAGTGCCACTCCGATGAAGAGGTCGAGATGCAGGCGACCCTTGAGGGCGCGCACGTCTTCCTGGCGATGAACAATCGCTGGGAGGCGGCCAACATCCTGCTGAAACTGATCGCCAACGGAAAGGACCCCGCCGACGCCCATCGCATGTTGGCCGAGATCTTTCAGCACTGGGGTGCCAACGAAAAGACGATCGAACACGCATCGCTCTGGGCCGAGCTCAAACCCGACGATCCCTTGCCGTGGCTCCTTCTGGCTGAGGAAGCAAGCATCCACCACGACGACCAGCTCTTGGAAAAGTGCATTGATGATGGCCTGGCACGTAAACCATCGAACGACGTCGAAGCGAAGCTCATCGCGTTGCGAGCCGCTGCCGAAATTGAAGCGGGCGAGCTCGACGCCGCGGGCAACGACATTGCAAAACTCCCAAAAGGGCCTCGCCACGATCTCCTCTTGGCGCAAAAGCAATTCGTCGGCGGCGATTTTTCCGCTGCCAGTGCGACCCTCGCGCAGTCGGGCGAGGCGATCAAGTCGCTGGGAAGCGACGCCGCCGTGATCGCAGCGACCTTAAAGATGCAAATTGCCGCGCAAGGAACGGATGCACAGCAAACCGAAACATTGGCGGACGAGTTACTTGGGATCAACAAGACATCCGTCGCCGCCTGGGAAACGCTGGCCAAGGTTGCCGAGTCGCGCAGCGAAACTGACCGAGCCAGGCAACTTCAAAGTAAAGCCGAAGAGGCTCGCCAATGGCAACAGCGGTATCAAGCCGCGCTAGGCCAGGCCGGTATCCACACGATTGATCCCGCGCCGCGGTACGAATTGCTCCGTCTCGCTTTGATCGCCGACGACGAGGTCGCTGTGAAGCGATGGAAAGACACACTCCGGGAACTCGACCCCGAGGGGCGAATGATGCCCGACGAACTGGAACCGTACCTCACAGGTGTGATCAAGCGCGTCCGCCGTTACTCGCCGCAGGAAATCCGCGCCGCGGAGTGGTTCGGCCGCCCGCGCGGATCGCTACCCCAATTCGTGATCAAAGAGTAATCCTCGAACGCGGACGTTTGCTGGAGCTACTCGCGCGGCTTCATCAACTCCAGTTCGCGCAGCCACTTCAGGCAGGCATCGGTCCACGCCGCGTGCGAGCGATCGCTCGAACGGATGCCGAAATCGTGTGTCGTGGCGGCGTAGATATGGAGTTCCGCCGGAATCTTCGCCTTCTGCAGCGCCAGGTACATCAGCACGCTATTCTCCGGGGCACTGATCGGATCGGCGGCGCCGTGAACCAGAAACACCGGCGGAGTCTTCTCGGGAATCCGAATGTGCGACGAGAGCTCGTCCTTATCTTGCTTCTTCAAGTAACCCGAGTACGCCGCGACAGCGAAATCAGGCCGGCAACTCACCTTGTCGACGTCGTCGACGGGCTTGTACGTTCGCTGATCGAAGTACGTCGCCGTGGCGACTGATAAGTGCCCGCCGGCCGAGAAGCCAATCATCCCGACCTTGTCCGGATCGATCCCCCACTCCCCAGCTCTGCTGCGCAAGATGCTCACCGCTCGCTGTGAATCTTGCAGCGCGCGACGCGCCGGTTCGCCTTGCGTATCGTCAGGGCGGCGCGGCACGCGGTACTTCAAAATCACCCCTGTGATGCCGTGGTCGGTGGCCCACTTGGCGACTTCTTCTCCTTCCAGTTCGTAATACAAATTCCAGTAGCCGCCGCCGGGGCAAATGAGCATCGTCGTCCCGTTCGCCTTTTCCTTGGCAGGGCGATAGATCGTAATCGTCGGCACCGTCACGTTGGAGACAAGCCGGGTCGACTCGGTCACTTCCACCTGAACACGGTCGAGCGACGGCGACATCCGCACGTATTCCTCGCCAATGCCGCCCGCTTCATCGGGCGCTTCTCCAGGCCACAGCGTGACGACGATGGGCTCCTCGGCCCGGCTGTTCGTCAGGGCAAAAGTGAGGCCGAGCAAGACGATCAAAAACAGGGCGACGCGAAACATGTTGCACCTTCGATGGAGGGACGACTTCCCCCTGCCGGAAGCAAATATAGTACGAAAACCGATGTCAGCCGAGGATATGCCGGATTTGGTTTGCCACCCGACGGCGGCAATGTTAGAAGTGAGCGTTACTGCAGGGTCGCTTCTCCACCACCGGGCCGTCTATGAACGAGGCCTCTTCGCCATCGGCTTTGCCAGTCAAGCGCCGCTCGTGGCTGCAGTTTGGCACGCGAGCCATTTTTGCTGGTGTAGTGGTCGCTGCACTTGCAGCATGGTGGGCGCGAGCGGAGATGGCCAGGGAAGAGCGGCGAGAGATTCTGATTGCCGAGTTGCAGGCCTCGGGAAACCTTCTCAGCGCCAACCCAAAAGCAACGTGGCGAGGCCGATGGGCCGCATGGCTGCGGGGCAAGCCGTCCACTCCTACGGTCAACTGGCTGTCGCTCGAAGAGAATATCTCCCTGTCTAAGCTTCGCGAAATTGTCCAGGAATTCCCGGACGCAAGTCTCCATATTCGCGTCAAGGCCGACCAGCTGTCGCCTGAAATGCGCGACTTTCTGGTTCAGCTCAAAAGACTGAACGCGTTGACGATACTCGACTCGCTCGATACCAACGACGAAACACTGACGTGGCTGTCAAAGGTGCGGAGCAAGGAGGTGCTGTCGTTCAGCGTCAACGGCGTCACCGACGCGTTGTTGCAGCGGTTGGCGGATGCGGAAGTCGACCTGACGCAAATTCTCGACGCGACGAATACCGACGATCCTCGACCGTGGCGAGCGGTTACCAACGACGGCCTTCGCGCGGCGGCTCGATTTCGAAGACTCTATTGGCTCGATGCCGGCGAACTGACAGATGACGATGGGTTTAGAGCGTTCAAGAACCATTCCGCTTTGGGACAAGTCCGACTCCACGGAGCCAGTTTCACGGATGCAAGCGCCGAGACGCTCGCCAGCTTGACGAGCCTTGCATCGCTTGGCCTTGCGGACACCAGGTTGACTGATGCCGGGATCGCCAAAGCAATCCAAGGGCGTCCCTTGCGAGGGCTCTACCTTCGCAATGCCGAAGTGGGCGAAGACTCCATAGGTGTGATCGACGGGATGGCCTCGCTGATCGAGGTCGAATTAGAAAACGTTCCCCTCTCGCCCCAACTAGTCGCAGCCCTTGCGAAGCAACCCATTACCAAACTCCACATCGAAGGGGATTATCGCGACGCCGATCTTCTTCTGTTGGCGCCCCTTGCGCCACTCTTGAGCCGATTTACTCTCAAAACACCCAACGCGACTGATGAGGGGTTGGTCTGGTTGGCCAACGCCAATCGATTGATGGGTCTGCGGCTGCTCGATACTCAGGCAACAGCAGCCACGATGAAACTCCTTACGAACGCAAAGCCTGGTTACGTCTCCCTAGGCGGTCCCAACATCAACGCGTCCACGCTCGCGGAGGCGACTCGCTCCGTAAAAACAAGAGCATTTCTATTAGGTGGGGAGTCGGTTGACGATGAGGCGCTGCAAGGGTTGGCGCCAACTTATGCTGTACTCTCGTTGAGCGGTACGCGCGTCACAGCCAATGGTCTTCGCTCACTCAAAACAAATGGGACGAAGTTCAACGTAATCCTCACCTACCCCACTGGGACACCCCCGCCTTTGACTCAACAGGAACTGGACGAAATTACACAAACGACGGGCGGTTTGGTCAACGTTTCCCTCAATGCACTGCGCCCCGAGGTATTCGCGAGAGAATTGCCTAAAGCCTCCCCAAAGCCCGTTGGCGAGGCAAAGTCGCAATGACGATCGAACCATCATCGTCAAGTCCGTCTCCTAAGCGCCGCTGGCGGCTGCAATTCGGCACGCGCACGCTGTTTCTCATTGTCGTCGCTACCGCCTTTGGCGCTTGGTACATCGGGGATGAAGTGGCCAAGGAGCAGCGGCGCGAAGCACTCATCGCGGCCATCTTTGCCAGGCGTGGATACGTCCAAGCCAAAGCGGGAACCCCGTGGCGTCGGCGCTTGGCTGCCTGGCTCCGGGGCAAGCATCGCACGCCGATGGTTGACTCGGCGGATCTACATGCGGCGCTCGACCTCCCTCTGATGCGAGAGTTCGAAGAAGTGTATCCCGATGCCGGCCTTGGTTTAGAGATTGCCGGAACGCCATCGCCTGAAGTGCAGGAATCTCTCTTGCGGCTCAAGACGTTGCGAGAGATCTACGTCAGCGGGCCGATTGACCCCAGCGACCAATCTCTAGCCTGGCTGACGAAACTCCAACGCGCCAAGTTGCTGCGATTGACTAACTCAGTTATGGGGGAGAGCAGCGACCTCTATCGGCACAGTTCCTTGGCCGATCCCTATTTGTATGCCGACATCGCCAGGTCGCAAACGCCGCATCGGCCGTTGTGGAACCGCGCCAGTCGCGGCAATTCGTACAACTTGGTGTCTGCGGAATTGGTTGGTCCGGAATATACGGATGCAAGTGCCGACGCGCTCGCGACGCTTCCCAACCTTTGCGTCCTTAGGTTGACGCGAACCAGGTTGACTGATGCCGGCATTGCCAATGCGATTGGGAATCAGAATCTTGAGTTGTTGGGTCTGCACCGCGAACAGGTTGGCCACCAAACGATCGCGGCGATCGCGTGCATGCCCGGTTTGGAGGGCATCGAACTACAAGGCATCCCCTTGTCGCCCGAGTTGGTCACCGCACTTGCAAAGCATCGAATCAAGTCCCTTTCGCTTGACGGAGACTACCCCGACGACCAAATCAAGCTGCTTGCCCCGCTCGCGCCAAGTCTCGAGCGAATCCGTCTCCAAACACCAAGCGTGACCGATCGCGGACTCGACTGGCTCCCCGACGCGCACAATTTGCATGGACTGCAACTCTTCGACACGCAAGTCACTGCGGCAGCCATCGAACGTATCGTCACCAACCGTTCCGAGCTCCACATCCAGTTGAGCGGACCGGATGCGGCCAAGGTGATTCCGCCGAAAGCGAAGCGGCCTTTCAAGCTCGGGAGCCTGACACTACTAGGACCGGCAATCGACGACCATGTGCTGGCAGCGCTCGAACCTCCTTACGATTACCTCGACCTGATCGGCACGCGCGTGACCGCCGAAGGTCTCAAGTCTCTCAAAACCGAGGGCAGGTCAGCGACCGTCCTAATGACAGGCACGGCCGACTCCCTCCCGATGCCTCGCAGTGCTGAAACCTCCCCAATCAAGATGGCGGAGATGGGGCCGACGCAAGTATGGTTCCAACCAGTCGAACCAGCCGTGCTGGAACGCGTCCTATCAAGGATCTTGAACAAAACGTCCGCAGAGAAGACGTCCCCATGAGCAGCACCTCTCCACCCTCGACTCCGCCCGTCAAGCGCCGCTCGTGGTTGCAGTTCAGCACGCGGACGGTCTTTGCCCTGATCGTCCTTGCCGCTCTGGCGGCGTGGTGGGCACGCGGCGAGATGGCCAACGAACAGCGGCGCGAGGAGGTGATTGCGTTGGTGCAACGCGAACCAAATAGCCCGCATTGTTGGCTTGAGTTAGATGCAAAGACCAAGGCGAATTGGCACCGAAGGCTGGCAGCGTGGCTGCGAGGGAAACCACCTGTCCCCACGGTGACCAGGGCTTTGATGAGCAGGGCCGACGATCCTGTAGTCATGCGAGAGCTCGTGGAGCTGTTCCCCGAGGCTTGGTTCTCGTTGAGTGTGGATACTTCTAAGGTGACGCCAGAATTATTGGAAGTTTTCGCGCAGATGAAAAAACTCGAGGCGTTAAGCTTTCATTCGGCCCCTTTTGATGCGACCGATGAATCGCTGGCCAGACTCGCGAAGATCCACACCAGTCAGAGCGGCCTGATGCACGCCGGCTCGGCCGGCCTGAGCTTTGGTGCAAAGCAAGTCGACGACGAGCTTTTGCGCCGCCTCGCCGCCGCGAAGGTTGATCTCGCTTGGGTTTATTATGACATGACCTATGTCGGCGACTCTCGCGCGTGGACGTTGGTCACCAACGAAGGGCTCCGCTCGGCCGCCAAGTCTCCCAACCTGAGGACGGTCATCGCGAGCCGCCGCGCCGACGACGAGGGGTTCGCGGCCTTCAAAGACCATCCCATGGTCAGCGAGGTTGAATTAATCGGCCCCGGATACACCGATGCCAGTGCCGAGACGCTGGTCACGTTGCGCCGAATGCGGTCGCTCGACCTTAACGATACCCAGTTGACCGATGCCGGAATCGCTAGGGCCATCGAGAATCGTTCGTTTGAGTATCTCAAGCTCAAAGGCGCGAACGTTGGCGAGAAGACGATTGCGGCTATCGCCGGGATGCCGTCCCTCATGTTCATTGAATTGCGTGGCGTTCCTCTGTCACCCGAACTAGCGGCTGCCCTTGCCAAGCATCCTCTTGAAGGCGTACACCTTAGCGGCGACTACACCGACGCCGATCTCACCCAGCTGGCGCCCGTCGCTCCGAAACTCCAGGGCATCTTTCTCAATACACCTCACGTGACCGACGAGGGGCGGAAGTGGTTAGCCAGCGCCGGCACACTGGGCAACCTGAACCTCGAAGATACGCAGGCGACCGTGGCAACCGTGAAGGTCATTTCGACTACGAGTCCGGGGCACATGTCCCTCAGTTTGGGAGGGCCGAATATCAACGCGGAGGTGATCGCCGAGGCGCATCGCAAGTTCGGAGTCGGATGGGTGTCGCTCTATGGATCGACCATCGACGACAGCGTCCTTGCCGCTCTCGAGCCGACGTACAACTTTCTAGATCTGGCGGGCACCCGAACGACGGCCGCCGGCCTCAAATCGCTAAAAACAGCAACAGGGAGGAAGATAAGTGTTCGCGTCTTCGCTCCCGACGATCGTGAGCCCCCTTTGACTCCACAGGAAATCGAAGACATCAAGCAAGCGACCGGCGGGCTAGTTGAGGTAAAGATCAACGTAGTCAGCCCGCAGGCGTTTGACCTCATGCTGCCAAAATCGTCGCGTAAGTCTGACGCGGAGGCAAAAATGCCATGAGCGGCACCTCTCTACCTTTGGCCCAGCTAACCAAACGCCGCACATGGTTGCGCTTCGGCACGCGGACGGTCTTCGTGCTAATCGGCCTCGCGGCCCTTGTAGCTTGCTGGGCACGCAGCGAGATGGTTGAGGAGCAGCGCCGTGAGGAACTGATTGCCACCATCCAGGAAAAGGGAGGCTTTCTGCAATTGAGGCCTGAGTCGACATGGCGTCGCCGCTTGGGAGCTTGGTTGCGCGGAAAGCCTGCCACCCCCAGGGTCGAGTCGGTAGCGCTTGTGCGCGCGATCGACCTTCCGCTGCAGCGGGAATTCGTCGAAATGTTTCCCGGTACCTACGTGGTGGTCGATGCACCGGCTACTGAACTCTCGCCCGAGCGGCGAGAGTTTCTTTCGGGCCTCAAGTCGATAGGCGTCCTCACTCTGAGTGAACCGCTCAACCCTACCGATGAATTGCTTGCCTGGCTATCCAAAGTTCCCATCTCGGGAGGCGTTCACCTCAGCGTAAACCGCTTGGACGACGAATTGTTGCGCCGTTTGGCTGATGCAGGAATCGAGCCATTTAGGATCGTAGACCTAAGCGAACACACGAACGAAACCGAGGGCTGGAGCCAGGTCACCGACGACGGACTGAAGGCCGCCTCGCGGTTTCGCATCCTCCGCTACATCTGCGCCGGACGAAAAGGTACCGACGACGGAGTCGCGGCATTCAAGGACCTCCCCGCATTGGCTTTTGTAGAACTGATCGGTCCAGGCTACACCGACGCCAGTGCCGAGACACTTGCCAATCTGTCCAACCTCCGCGCGCTTAGGCTCTCGAATACCAGGCTAACCGATGCCGGCATCGCCCAAATTCTCCGCAGCGGCAGTAAGATTCGCAGTCTACGACTCGACAATACCGACCTCGGTGAGGAATCCATCGCCGCCATTGCGGGGATGCCCGCGCTGCTGCGAATTCAATTTCGCGGTGTCCCGATATCGCCCGAATTGGCGACCTCGCTTGCGAAGCTTTCCATCCGGTCGCTCAACCTGGAGGGAGACTATTCCGACGCCGACGTCGGCTTGCTCGCGCCCTTGGGTCCCACGCTCACCTCCATCTCCCTTGAGACCCCCAACGTTACCGATCAGGGGCATACTTGGATCGCCGGTGCGGGCAAACTGAGTTCACTGCAACTGTTCGACACGCAAGTGACCGCGGCGACGGTCAAACTCATCAAATCTCCGTCGGTCGATGTCACCTTGGGCGGACCGAACGTGTGCGAGGCCACGCTGCCGCCAGCGAACCGATCCTGCAGGCTGAATTTGGTGCGACTCTGTGGCTCAGCAATAGATGACGAAACGCTGTCGCTGCTCGAACCGCCCTACGACAGTCTCGAACTAGTCGGCACACATACAACGGCCGCGGGGCTTCGCTCGCTAAAAACCAGCGGTCAACGGATTGGCGTTGCCCTTTCGTTTGTCGACGGAACGCCTCCTCCACTGACGCAGTCCGAGATCCTGGAAATAGAGCAAGCGACCGGCGGCCTGGTGACTGTCACACTCACGCCTATTAGCTCCGCCATGTTCGATAGCCTGCTTCCACAGTCATCGGGAAAGCCTTCCGCGGAGGAAGCATCCCCATGAACGCGGCCACCTCTCCGCCCGCCAACCGCCGCTCGCAATTCGGCACCAGGACGGTCTTCGTGCTAATCGCCCTCGCCGCCCTCGCGGCCTGGTGGGCCCGCGGGGAAATGGTCAAGGAGCAGCGCCGCGAGGAATTGCTCACGGCGATGGGTACTCAGGGAAATGCAATCGACATCGATATCAACATGGCCTCGCTGTGCGGGCGCATCGGGGCGGCTCTGCGAAACAAACGTCCGACGGGAAAAGTAGCGGCGGCGCGGATCGTCGACGTTGCCGATACGGCGCTCCTTCGCGAATTCATGACGACATTTCCCGATGCGCGGCTCGACTTGCATTTGAAGGCGGAAGAAGCATCGCCGAGATTGCTCGAGTTTCTTTCTGGCTCCCAGTCGTTGAATACTCTTCACATGGAAGGACCCGTCGATTCGGACGATACGACCCTCTTTTGGCTTGCGCAGATTCGTTTACAGACGCCTTTAAACCTGGAGGTGGAACGCGTCGACGATGACCTTTTGCACCGCATCGTGGATGTAAACCTCAACATCGCTGGGATTCGGGATGCTCGCCCCGTCGATCCTTTTGGGCTGAATTCGTTTTGGGATTCGGTGACGGACGACGGGCTGCGCTTGGCTGCCAAGCTTCCCGAGCTTGGAACTCTCTTTGCGGGCCGCCAGGGAAGTGACGTCGGCCTCGCCGCCTTTCAGAACCACGCGGCGATTGATCACGCGGAACTAACCGGCCGCGGATACACGGACGCCAGCGCCGACGTTCTGGCGACGCTGCCCCAGCTAAGAGTGTTGAGCCTGGTCGACACAAGCATCACCGACGCCGGCATCGCCAAGACGCTCGCCAGCGGCAAAATACATACGCTCGTCATCGAAAATGCACAGCTAGGAGAAGCGTCGATCGCAGCGATTTCCAAGATGACGGCGTTAGCAAAACTCGAACTGCGCAACGTCCCGCTTTCGCCTGAACTCGCTGCCGCCATGATGAAACAACCGCTCGGTTCGCTAGTGGTCTATGGCTGCAACAGCGACGACGCGCTCAATCGCCGGGCGGCGACTTTTTCTGCTTCGCAAGAGCATGCCCCCATGCGCTCCTACGCAAAGGATCCAGAACGCGAGTGGTGGAGCGGCAGCAGTTGTGGTTGGGGCGTGCCGACCAGCCTTACTTGCAGTTCCTCAAGCGTACGCGAACTAGCGTGAACATGGCGGCTCCCGCAGAGCAACTCTTTCTCGGCGGGCCGGATATCAATGCGACATTTCTGACGAAGTTGCCTCGCATTCAAGCTCAGTTCAGGGGGCTACTGGGCTCATCGGTCGACGACGAAGGGTTGATGGCGCTTCAGCCGACCTCCGGCAGTCTCACTTTGGTCGGAACGCGAGTGACAGCAAAGGGCCTCGAGTCTCTCAAGACCACCGGCAAGCGGATGTGGGTCGAGGTTTCTTTTCCTGAAAACGAATCGCCCACAGTAACGCAACTCGAGATCGATGAAATCCAACTGCGCCCCGGAGGCGAACTATTGGGCATTAGCCTCAAAACAATGGACCCAGCAACATTTGAAAACTGGCTACCCCGCCCCTCGCAAAAGTCGACCGAGGAGGCGAGTTCCCCGTGAGCGAGCATTCTCCACCGTTGAATCAATCGCCGAATCAACCGTCGAATCCGCCGTACAAACGCCGCGCATGGCTGCAGTTCGGCACCCGGACTCTCTTTGTCTTAATCGTTGCCGCTGCTTTCGCGGCATGGTTCGCACAACGCGAGATGGCCAAGGAACAGCGGCGCGAAGAGACAATCGCCGCACTTCAAGGGAATGGAAATCAGGTGTTTCTCGATCGCGACAGCAATGCAGATTGGCGCCGGCGGTTGGGCGCGTGGCTGCGCGGCAAGGCTCCTACATCGGCTATCCGCGATGCGTCTCTCAACCGCGTCGACGATCCTGCGATCATTTGTGATCTTGTGCAGCTCTTTTCCGATGCCAAGGTCTCGTTAAACGTAAATAGTTCCAAAGTGACGCCACAACTGCTCGACGCCCTCGCGGCGGCAAAGGAGGTGGAATCGCTCAACATTTTTGGAACGCCGTTTGATGCATCTGTCGCATCGCTCGGCAAGCTGGGCAAAATTCGCGTCAACAGAGACGTCACGTTCGGCTCGAAGCACCTGGACGACGATCTTTTGCGCCGTGTTGCCGATGCCAAAATCGAACTCGGCTGGATTTGGGACTGGAGTCACGTCGACGAGTCGCAAGGTTGGACACTGGTCACCAACGACGGCCTGAAAACGGCATCGCGATTTCGCAAGCTCCACATGGTGGTAGGAAACCGAAAGGGGAGCGACGAAGGATTCGCGGCGTTCAAGGACCACCCCACGGTCGGCACCGTGGAATTGATTGGTTCCGGATACACCGACGCCAGCGCCGATGTGATCGCCTCGTTGCCGCGGCTTGGATCGTTGCTGCTTGCCGATACCAGGCTCACCGACGCCGGCATTGCCAAGGCCATTGCAGCGAGAGAGTTATCCTCGTTGCGACTCCGGCGGGCGGACGTCGGCGAAAAAACAATCGCCGCGATCGCAGAAATGCCAATCGTGACCGGCCTCGAACTGCACGACGTGCCTCTGTTGCCCGAACTCGTCGCCGCCATCAGCAAGCACCCGATCGGTTCGCTCAATCTTCGCGGCGACTACACCGATGCCGATCTCGAACGATTGGCCCCGCTCGCCCCTAATCTCCGAGAAGTCATTTTCGTCACGCCCCATGTGACCGACGACGGACTGAAGTGGCTGGCCGATGCCGGCCAACTTTACGAGGTGGGACTGATCAATACGCAGGCAACGGTAACAACTATGAAGCGAATAAAGACTTGGAGCTTTGAGGTGTCAGTAGGGTTGGGAGGGCCAAATATTGATGCCGAGGTAGTCGCCGGCGCCCAGCGCGCTGGCAACATCAGAAGCATCTCTCTGAATGGCGAGACCATCGACGATAGTGTGCTTGCCGCGATCGAACCGAGATACAACGGGTTTAACCAGTTGTCCTTAGCTGGGACAAGAACGACGGCGGCAGGACTTCGCTCGCTCAAGATGGCCGGGAACAAGATTTCGGTGAACATCTCGTATTCCAACGACGAGGCGCCCCCTTTGACGCAACAGGAAATCGACGACATCAAGCAAGCCACCAGTGGCCTGGTCGAGGTTTCGCAACTTGCCATTGGTGCAGCGCTATTCGAACAGATTGTCCCAAGGTCGTCGCGAAGACCAACGGCCGAGGGAGCGACTCCATGAGCGAACCGACTCAGCCCACGCCGATATCTCGCACAAAAAAACGCCCCTGGCTCCCACGCTTCGGCATGCGGACAGTCTTCGTGCTGATCGCGCTCGCGGCGGTGGCCGCGTGGTGGGCGCGGAACGAGGTCGTCAAAGAGCAGCAGCGTGAGGAACTGGTGGCCGAGTTCTCCGCAAGCGGAAACAGTCTTTACTTCGATCGAAAGTCGGTTCCCGCCTGGAATCGCAAATTCGCGGCTTGGCTACGCGGCAAGCCGGCCGTGCTCGATGTCCTCAGTGCGTCCGTAAACCACGTTCCACCAGACTCTCGCTTTCCGGAATTCGCGGCCACATTTCCCTCGCAGATCGATATTCAGATCAATGCGAATCAGGTCACGCCCGAAGTGCTGGAGGCTCTTGGGAAGCATCCGTCTCTCTGGATCGTCAATTTGCGTGGGCCCATCGAACTCGACGACGCTACCCTCGCGAAGCTTTCCAAGATCCGCGTCAAAGGGCACTTTAGTGTTGGCGTCGCCAAGGTCGATGACGATCTGCTGCGCATGGCGGAGCGCGCCGGCCTCAAGGTCACCATGTATTGGGACGATTTCGAGGATGGTTCCTGGCAGCTTGTTACCGACGAGGGGCTGAAAGTGGCGGCCAGGCTCCCTTTGACGGACGTCTTCGCCGGGCGCAGCGCGAGCGACAAAGGCTTTTCCGCCTTTCGAGATCACGATTCAGCGGGGACTATCACGCTGATCGGTCCGCAATACACGGACGCCAGTGCGGAGATCCTGGGGACGCTTAAGCTCTGGCACCTTTCGCTCCGCAATACTTCGTTGAGCGACGGGGCGATCGCCAAGGCGATCGCCGACTGCAAGCTCTATTCGTTCACGATGCACGACATGCCACTCGGACCGCAAACCATCGCGGCCTTGGAAACGCAAGGATCGCTACAGAAGCTCGAGTTGAAGAATGTCCCGCTCTCCGGCGAACAGATGGCGAGCCTCGCCAAGCTCCCCATTTCATCCCTTTCACTCGATGGCTCCTACGACGACGAAGCGATGGCCGGCCTCGCTCCGTTGGCGCCAACACTAAGTTGGGCCTCGCTTCGAGTTCCGCGAGCCACCGATGCCGGCCTTGGTTGGCTCGCAAAGATCAAGAAGAGCTTCTATCTCGGATTGGACGATTCGCAGATCTCCGCCGCTCTTCTTGCACAACTTCCGCCGACGTCGATCGGCTTAGGCGGGCCAAATATCGATGCCAATGGTCTGCGCGCCATTGCTTCCGTGTCGGGTATCGACTCCATCCGCCTTTACGGGGAAAGCGTCGACGACGAGGCGCTTGCTGCGCTGCAACCTCCTATGGCGGCCATAAGCCTGCATGGAACGCGCGTCAGCGCCCGCGGCCTCAAGGCGCTCGCAATGAACGGAAACAAAGTAGCCGTGAACATCACCTACGCCAAGGGAACCGCGCCGCCTGTCTCGGAATCCGAGGCCGCTGAGATTGACTCGGCGACGAATGGGCTCGTCACGGTGAAGCTCTACGCCGCCGAGCCAATACACTTCGAACACAGGCTCCCCCGAACCTCGCGCAAGCCACGTACGGAGACAGATTCTCCATGAACGATCCCAACCAACTTGCCGAACCCGCAAAGAAGCGCCGCTGGCTGCCACGCTTCGGCATGCGGACCGTCTTCGTCCTAATCGGCCTGGCCGCTCTCGCCGCCTGGTGGGTCCGCAGCGAAATGCTCGCCGAGCAGCGGCGCGAGGAACTGATTGCCGAGTTTTCGAAAGACCCAAACCAACTTAGCCTCGCGCCCAATACGAATCCCTCCTGGAAACAACGTCTTGTCGCACGGTTGCGGGGAAAGGATGTTCTCCCTCTCATCACTAACGTCCGCATCGAACAGATTGCCGACGCGAAACTGTTCCGCGAGTTCAATAGATTGTTCGCCGTCAAATTGGACTGGGTTCAGATCGATGCCGACCAAGCCACGCCGGAGGTGCTCGATGCTCTCGCAAGGTGCAATACGATCTCCTTTCTCAATTTCCCCGGAGATACGAAGCGATCAGATGACACCGTCGCACGATTATCCAAGCTCCGTCCGACGACGGGCTTTTGGTTTTGGACCGACCGCGTGGACGATGCCTTTTTGAAACAGCTCGCCGATGCGGGCGTGGAGTGTGGGCGCTTGGGGGACAGCGAGTCGGCAATTCAGGACCACGTTGCTTGGTTCCGCGTGACCGATGAAGGGCTTCGGGCCGCCGCCCGACTAAGAAAACTGAGTACGCTCACCGCGAATCGCAATGCAAGCGAAGACGGGCTGACTGCGTTTCGAAACCACCCCACATTGTACGAAGTGGAGTTGATCGGCCCCACCTATACGACTAGGTGCGCCGAAGTCCTGGCGACGCTTCCCAAGTTGGGCCACCTCTCATTGGTCGACACACCCTGGACCGACGAGGCCGTTGCACAAGTGATCGCCAGTCACAAAATCCAAAGGCTCAAGCTCCACAATGTCGAGATTGGGGAAGAGACGGCCGCCGCCATTGGCAACGCAAAATCATTGAGCCTGGTCGACCTGAAAAACATCCCGCTAACGCCGGAACTCATCGCCGCTTTCGCGAAATGCCCCATTCAAGAGCTCACGATCGAAGGAGATTACGACGACCCATTGATTGCCGGGCTGGCACCTCTGACCCCTAACCTGATGAAGTTTTCGCTCACCTCGCCATCGACCGCCGACACCGGACTGGCCTGGATTGCCAAGGCATCGCTGCTTTTGGACCTCCGCTTGCCTGATACGAGCATCACTGGTGCAACCCTTCTGGCCAATCCACGCCGAGGAGTCATGATTGCTCTCACCCTGGGCGGGCCAAACATCAACAGCCAAACGCTCGCGGATCTGAAAGCGATGCCCGCGCTACGGCAAGTTGTACTCCAGGGAAATACGATCGACGATGAGGCGCTCGCCGCGCTGCCGCCGACAATCACTTCGATAACGCTTCTTGGTTCGGCCGTCACAACGGATGGCTTGAAAGCGTTGTCGCGCGCGGAGCACGAGGTCAGTGTATTTGTCTCGTACGCGGAAGGGAGCGAGCCCCCCTACTCACAAGCGGAAATCGAAGCCGTTCACGCATACACTCAAGGGCGCATTACGGTCACGCTCTATTCGATTCCCGAGAAGAGTTTTCGAGAGCTTTTACCCAAGTCGTCGCGCACCCCTCCGACATCGGATGCCCCATGAGCGACGTCAGCCGTCTTGCCGAACCCGCCAAGAAACGCCGCTGGCTTCCACGCTTCGGCATGCGGGCGGTCTTTTTTTTGATCGCACTGGCGGCGGTCGTCGCTTGGTGGGTTCAAAGTGATGTGTTGCCCACGGTGCGCCGCGAGGAGTTGATCAAGGAGTACTCGAAGGCTCCCAATGAGCTCGCAACAAGCGTCAACGGTAAGCCGACGTTACGCGAGCGCATTGTGGCTTGGGTGCGAGGTAAGCCGGTGCTCCCCCGTGTCCAGTTGGGGCAGATCGAGCGGATCGGCGATTTGAAACAGTTTGTCGAGTTCGCCAACGCCTTTAAGATGAGCCTGGAAGTCCAAGTGCCACCTGATGAAGTCACGCCTGAGGTGCTCGACGCTTTGTCCCAATGCAATTCTCTGACTCACCTCAGTTTTGAAAAGCCGGTCGCCTTTTCGGATGAACTCCTGGCTGCCTTGGCTCGAATTAAAAAGGGAGGCATCCACGTCAGTGCTCCGAAAAATGACGATTTGCTTTTGAAAGGGTTGGCCGACGCGGGCGTGGGGTGCGAGCGCATCACCGCTCCGGAAGACTACTTGCCACAAGGCCAGTGGTTTCGAGCGACCGACGAAGGCCTGCGCTCGGCGGCGCGGCTCAAGAAACTCAAGTACCTCACCGCCAGTCGCAACGCCGGCGACGAGGGTTTCGCGGCTTTTCGTGACCACGATGGCTTGACTTTGGTGGAACTGATTGGCCCAGGCTATACCGACAAGTCGGCTGAGGTCCTCGCCACGCTTCCGAACTTAGCCGGACTCACGTTGGTCGACACCCAGTTAACCGATGAAGAAGTGGCCAAGGTGATAGCAGGGCGGCGGTTAGGTTCTCTCAAGTTGCACAACCTGAAAGTCAGCGAAAAGACTATCGAGGCAATTAGCGATCTTCCGTCGTTGTACAGCGTTGACTTGAAAGGAGTTCGTGTGACTCCCGAGTTGGTCGCCGCCTTGATCAAACATCAAATCGGCAAGCTGTCGATCGAGGGAGAGTGCGACGACGAACGGTTGGCGAGTCTTGCCCCGCTGGCCCCTAACTTGATGTCTCTCTCGCTGGCGACTCCTTCCGTCACCGACGCCGGATTGGAATGGATCGCACAAATACCCATCCTCAGTGAACTGCACCTGCGCGACACCAGCATTACGGGCAAAACAATGCGCGCAAGATCAAGTGCGCCTCAACTGTCGCTTGGTGGTCCCCAAATCAACAAGGAAACCCTCGCTGACACGAAAAGCATTAACCCCGTCTACCTATGGCTTTTCGGCGAGACGATCGACGACGAAGGACTGGCCGCCTTACCCACGTCGGTCGCCATGCTGCAATTGACGGGTACGCGCGTCACAGTGAATGGTCTAAAAGCCTTTCCACCTGGACAGCCTCAAGTGAACGTTCGCGTCCAATACGTGGAAGGAAGCAGCCCGCCCTATTCCGAGCAAGAGATTGAGGAGATCAACATCGCCACTCAAGGACGCATCAAGGTGAGGCTCTACCCACTGCCGGAAAAGACCTATCAAGACCTGCTCCCTAAATCTTCGCGAAAAGATTAGGCGATCTCCAACCCCGTCAGCGTCCCCGTGCTCGACGCGAACTGCTCGGTCTCGATCCCCAGTCGCTGTAGCATGCTCACGTACAGATTGCACATCGGCGGCGGCTTGGCCGGGTCGAATGCCAGGTGCTGCCCGTGCCGGAAACCGCCTCCGGCCAGTAGCACGGGCAAGTTCTTCACGTCGTGATTGCTGGCGTTCCCCAAGTTACTGCTGTACAGAATCGTGCTTCGATCGAGCAATGTCGCCTCTCCCTCGCGCGTTTCGTGCAGCTTCTTGAGGAAGTCGCGGAAGGCAATCATCTTGGCCAACTCAACCTTCCGCAGCTGGGCCAGCTTGTTTTCGTCCTGCCCGTGATGCGACAGGTCGTGGTAGCCCAGCGAGACTCCGTCGACTTGCGGTACGCCGGTCAGTCCCGAGACCACTAGCGTCACCAGGCGAGTCGAATCAGTCTGAATCGCCAGGTGGATCAGGTCGTACCAAAGCTTTTCCTGACGAACGATGTCGGCCTGGCTGGCGTCCTGCGGCGGCTCGGCGTCGACTTTGGGCTTGGGTTTGCCGAGCCACTCTTCCGACTGCCCAAGTTGGATTTCCAGTTCGCGAACGCTGGAATAATACTCGTCGACCTTCTCGTTGTCCTTCGGACCGAGTTCGCGGCGCAGTTTGGCCCGCTGCTGGCCGATCGTGTCGAGAATGCTTCGCCCACTCTTGATGCGAATCGTCTCGGCGCGGACCTGCTCGGGCGATCCTTCGATAAACAACTGCCTGAACACGTGCGAAGGCGAAAACTCGGCCGGCACTGGCGCACCGCTACGCGTCCAAGCCAGGCCTTCTCCTTCGGCACCTAGCGTTAGTGCGGCATGACGCGTCTGGCCCCGCAACTTCTCCGCCGCGAACTGGTCGAGCGAGATCGAGTTGCGAAAGCCAGCTCGATTCTCCGGGTGCGGCGCACCCGTGAGAAAGCTCCGCATCGAATCGTGAGACGGCCCCACATCCGGATGTTGCAAACCCGAAACAACCGTGAAGTGATCCCGGTAATCCTTGAGCTCCTCCAGGTAAGGCGTCGGCGTGTAGTCCTTGCCGGCCTCTTTGGGAAAGAGATTCTCGCCGTGAATTCCCAGTGGCGAGCAGATGCAGACCATGCGTCGCGGAAGCGCGGTCGAAGCATCGCCGCGGGCCATACTGTCGAGCCACGGCAAAGCCAGCGAAACACCAGCAGCCTTCAGCAAACGGCGGCGAGAAAGCGTGGACATGGCTTAGTGGTCTCGATTTGTTTTGAAACTACTTATCTTGAAACTATTTGCTCTGAAACAGCGGCGATTGAACAACCGCATGGACCAACGAGCGAAGGCCATAGTCGCGATCGCGCGCGGCTGCGACTATTTTCTCGATCTCGCCTTGGTCCATATCAATTGGCGACGCACCTGTTGCATAGGTGACCAGTTGTCGGGTCAGGGCGCGCGCCAGTTGGTCTTTATCGTCCAGTAGAAGCTTTTTGAAATCGTCGATGTTGGCGAAGGCTCGGCCGTCTGGCAAAACGCCATCGCACTCGACCTTCTGCCCTCGCAAGTAGTTCATCCGTTTGCCGTCGATCGTTATCGGTTCACCGTTGCCAGTGCTGCGGTAATGTTCCCGCCAGCCGCCGATCACGTCGAAGCTCTCCAGCGCGAATCCAGGCGGATCGATCATCGCGTGGCACGACGCGCAGCTCCCTTCGCGATGCTTGGCAAGCTGGTCACGAATCCCCTTCGTTCCGCGCACATCGGGCTCGACCACGGGAACATTGGCCGGCGGATTGGGCGGCCGATTTCCCAAGATCCGCTCCAGCACCCAAACCCCGCGATGGACCGGATGCGTATAAGACCCGTTGGCCGTCACCTTGAGGACACTCGCCATCGTCAGAACTCCGCCCCGGTGACTCTCCTTCGGCAAAGCGACCTTCTGGAATGCGTACCCTTGGGGGCCGGCAATCCCGTAGTGTTTGGCCAGCCGTTCGTTGAGCATCGAAAAATCGCAATCGACAAACGAAGTCAGCGGCAAATCGTTTTTCAGGACTTCCTCAAAGAACAGCTCGGTCTCGCGGATCATCGAGACCTTGAGCATGTGATCGAACTCAGGGTAAACGTACGTGTTCGGCTCGGTGAAATCGATGTTCCGCAGTCCCAGCCACTGGCCCACGAAGTTTTCGGTAAAAGCCGTGGCCTTGGGGCTATTGAGCATTCGCTCGACTTGCTGCCGCAAAACATCCGATTCCTTCAATCGCCCCGATTCCGCCTGGGTCAGCAGTTCCTCATCAGGACAGCTGCTCCAAAGGAAATACGACATCCTGCTCGCCAGCGCAAACGCATCGAGCGGCCCAGTCGATTCGCGCAAGTAAAGAAAATCGTCCGACATCAATACGCCAAGCAAGCCGACTCGCAGTGACTCTTCGAACGACCATTTCTCGGCAAGTTTCGCCCGTACCAGTTGCAGGTAGGGGTCAATATCTTTTTCGCTCACCGCGCGTCGAAACGCCTTCCGCGCGAACCGCAGCAAGATGGACTTGGCATCCTTTTCCGGTTCGTCCGAGACGACTTCGCGGTAATTGTGAATTTGCTGGTGAGGGAACGATTGTTGCTTCAAATCCCCCATCAAGTCGGTATGGCTCGGCGGCGGCCAGGCATCGTAGAGTGGGCCTTCAATCTCAACCCATTGCACGGCAACGCCGGGGCCTTCGTATTGATCGGGGCCGACCTTATGCACCTCCGTCGATCGCGCCAGGCCATAGGGCAAAACGGTAACGACGATCCGCGGTTCCAACTGCACCACGACTTCCGAAACCTTCGGTTCCCCAGCCGGTGCATCGAAGTATCCAATCAAGCCCGCCTTGCCGCGCAACTCGCCCGAGGCCAATCGATAGGTGAGAGGCTTGCCGTCGCTCTGAATCGCACTCGCCGAAACGCGAATGCGAAAGGTTCCTCCCTGCGGCGGATAGAAATCGGAAACGTAGACATGATTCCAAGGGCTCGAAGAAAAAAGGACGAGCGCGTCGTCCGTGTGGCGATAAACCTTCTCTTCCGAGTTGAGAACGTGTCGTTCCTTCCGCAAATCCATCCGCTTCGAAAACAGCGGCGGCTGCGTGCTGTTTGCGATGGCAATCCGCAGCGCCTTCTCGCCTGCCGTCAGGTATCGTTCGAGTGCAAACGACGACATGTGAAGCGCCGAGCCGATGTTGTCGAATCCATCCGACGAGCCGTCGGTCGCCAGCAGGTCTTTCAAATCGGTCTTGATCGACAAAAGATCACACACCGTGTTCTCGTACTCGACACGATTTAGCCGCCGGAGAACGCTTCGTCCATTGGCCTGCCGTTCTGCCAATTCTGCACTGCGGACTTGTGTTTCAACAATCGCAACCAGTCGCGCCGAATCTTCCGCCGAAAGTGGCGGCTCATCTTTAGGCGGCATCTCACCTGCCCGAACGCGCGCTGCTACTTTCTTCCAGCGATGGCGATTAGCGATATGACTCATGTCGGGTGAAAGAGCCGCGAGAGCGAAACCCGCTTCCGGTTCCTTTCCCTCGTGGCACTTCGCACACGCGCTAGTAAGCAGCGGCTTCAGCTCGCGTTCCCAGCTTGCTGGGTTGGTCTCGTCAGCCAGAACCCAGGAGGTGCCAACGAGCGAGAACGCGATGAACAGGCGCAGCAAGGGAAGTGCACGAGTTGTTGGGGCTTTGGCCATAATCTCAAAACGCCCCACTTGGACCCGTGGACTCAACCAGAAGACGATGGTCATCTTGCACCGTTAACGGGGGCGTATCCACCCGTAGGAAGGGTGGATGGAGCCGGATTCTCAAAAAACGTTGACCCATCAATACCGAATGATATAACTTACTCTTTGTTTGGTCATTACCCAAATGGCGGCAGGCGGTGCGTTTGTTTCTGTTCGCTCTCAAACGAAGGATTCACCCATGTTCGCGCCCATCAAGGAATCGAAGAACGGAAACGAATGCTGGATCGACCGCCGGGGCTTCCTGCAGATGGGGGCTCTCACCGTGGGTGGGCTGGCCCTTCCATCGTTGCTGCGAGCCGAAGACTCCCTCGGGATCACCAGCTCCCGCAAGTCGGTGATCAACATTCACCTGAGCGGCGGCCCATCGCACCAGGACATGTTTGACCTCAAGCCGAATGCCCCGCGCGAGTTCCGCGGCGAGTTCAATCCCATCGCGACGAATGTCCCCGGCATCGAAATCTGCGAACTGATGCCTCGCCTGGCCGGCATCGCCGACAAGTGGGCGGTCGTCCGATCGATGATCGGCAGCTACGAAGACCACAGCAATTTTCACACGCTCACCGGTTGGGGCCGCGAAGACCTCAAGAACGTCGGCGGCCGTCCCTCCATCGGCGCCGTCGCCTCGAAGCTTCTGGGGCCAACCGGCACCGGTGCGCCGGCTTCGGTTTCATTTGCCGAAGACCATCCCGGTTTTCTGGGACCCGCTTACGGCGGTTATCGCCCGCAAGGTGGCGACCTGCGGTTGGTGAACGATGTCACGGCCGATCGACTTGATGGCCGAACCAATCTGCTCAGCAATCTCGACCGGCTCCGCCGCGACCTCGATTCCTCGGGCAAGATGAAAGCACTCGATGCCTTCACGCAGCGCGCCGTCTCGGTCGTGACCTCGGGCAATGTGGCCGATGCCTTGGATCGAAGAAAGTTCACTCGCGAAGAACGCGAAGCGTACGGCGGCAGAGAAGAGAACCATTTCCTGTTGGCCAAACGCCTGATCGAAGCCGGTGTGCGGATGGTCAGTTTCAACTGGGGCGGTTGGGATACGCACGAGGGCAATTTCAGACAATTGCGAGGTCAACTGCCGAAGCTCGACCAGGCCCTCTCACAGTTGATTCTAGAATTGAACAACTCAGGATTGGCGAAAGATGTGTCGATCGTAATGTGGGGCGAGTTCGGCCGCACGCCGCGCGTGAACAACCAGGCCGGCCGCGACCACTGGCCGCGCGTCAACTTCGCCTTCCTAGCTGGTGGTGGCATGAAGATGGGACAGACCATCGGCACCACGACCGACAAGGCCGAAGATGCCAAGGATCGCCCCGTCCACATTCGCGAAGTCTTCGCTACGCTCTACCACAATTTGGGAATCGACACGGCGAAGACGCAGCTCATCGATCCCGCCGGTCGCCCGCAATACTTGCTCGACGATCGCAAGCCGATTGGGGAATTGGTGTAGGTGTTGGATCGGTACGAGTTGCGAATGCCGCGCTCGTTGTTCAATGAAGCCCGAACTCGATACTCTGATAGACCGCTTTCGTGCGGCCCAGGACATCGGCGTCGATGCATTCGTACGCGTGCTTAAGCTGCCATTACCAGTTTCGAACCAAGCTTGGATTTCGTACTGCCTAAAAAATGGAATCCAACTGGTGGATCAAATTAACGGTGTTCCAATCTATGCCCACGGACACGGTATCGAAATAAAACTTGACGGTCTAACAATAGACTTCGATTGGGGGCCCAGCGGTGAGCCCGACGGCTTTGATGCTTGGAGACTTTACAACTTCACCTTGGACAACGAGACGCATGTTAGCTGCACGCATCTTGAGGTCATTTCTTGGCTACGCGAGGCCCATGAAAATCGCGAGGTATTTCGGCGGGGTCATCTCTACTTCGATCCAATACGGCGCTCGACAAGAGCTAGTGGGACCGGCAGATCACCGATGAATGTCACTGACTTCGACGGTGACGTAGCTGTGACCAATGTTCACGAGCTGCGGTCGCGGCTCGAAAGTGTTCGTCGCGGAGATGATGGCGCATTCATCCTTTCGCTTCGTCCAAACGGACCTTCGCTTTGGATTCACATCAATGGAAATGTTGCTCACCTCCATTACTTCCCACTCGAAAGTGAGGCAAATGCGGGATACATTCCAGAGCCCGAATCAGGAGTTGGGCATGAAAACGATGTAAGGTTTCTGCTCGTCGGCGGCGATGAAGGAAGTGCAATCTGGGGCGATGCAGCACGTCTCGTCTCGCTCGAAACAGCCTATGCTGCCGCGGCCGACTTTTTCTTTGACGAGGGGTTACCCAAGTCCGTAAGTTGGTTTGAACTGTGAACTTGCGAACCGGCATAAGGCTATCCGAGAGAGTGTTCGCCGAGAGTACTGTCGCGAATCTCGACCGATGTAATCTTCAATCGCGACGAGATGGCCGATCGCCGTTTCGGTCCAACGAACGATCATTCAGGCAATCCAAAACGTCGACGTACTTCGGCAGTGTCAACTAACCTCCCCGCAGCCGAATCGCTACGGCCGGACTCGATGGCTTGTCGAACGTAGATGCGATACATCACGTCGTCCCAAGTCGCATTTTCGGGGAGGCTTTCCACCAACTCTCGTGCGGCGGATTTGACGTTGCCAACTCCGTTATCGTCCATTTTTCCGCTCACTATTTCGATAGGTCACGCCACGGAAATCATCGCTTGTCTTCGGCCTCTACTAACACCATTGTAGCTGTCGCCAATCGGTAGGCAAAATCGGGCGCTCCGCACTCGCCCCGCCCGCGTTGACCCCTTTTTCTCGCTTGCGGTATACTTTCGCTCGTAAACAATCCCTTTTTGCTGTGGCGAGAAGGCCTCCTCCCCTGGTTCTCGTTTCTTGGAAGGCTTTGCGATGTCTGCTTTACCTGCTGGCGTGAAGAATAATATCACCGAGTGCATCGGCAATACGCCGCTGGTCCTCCTGCGAAATGTGACCCAAGGATGTGCGGCCACCGTCGTCGCCAAGATCGAGAACATGAATCCGCTGTGGAGCGTCAAGGACCGGATTGCCCGCGCCATGATCGACGCCGCCGAGCGGGACGGAAAAATCAAGAAGAACACCATCATCATCGAGCCCACCAGCGGCAACACGGGGATCGGCCTGGCTTACGTCTGCGCCGCCCGTGGTTACAAGCTACGCGTTACGATGCCTGAGAGCATGACGGTCGAACGCCGCCGCTTGCTACGGGCACTGGGTGCGGAAATTATCCTGACACCGGCTGCCGAAGGGATGCCGGGTGCGGTTCGCCGCGCCGAAGCGATCGTCGCCGAAGACCCCAACACTTTCTTCATGCCACAGCAGTTCAAGAACCCAGCCAACCCGGAAGTCCACCGCAAGACGACGGCCGAAGAAATCTGGCGCGACACCGAAGGCAAAGTCGACATCCTGGTCTCGGGCGTCGGCACTGGTGGCACAATCACCGGCGTCAGCGAAGTGATCAAGCAACGCAAGCCCGGCTTCAAAGCGATCGCCGTCGAGCCCGCCAACAGCCCCGTGATCGCCCAGAAGTTGGCTGGCCAACCGCTGCAGCCGGGGCGTCACACCATCCAAGGGATCGGTGCCGGTTTCATTCCCGATGTTCTGAACGTGAACATCATCGACGAAGTAGTCGCCGTGAAAGACGAAGACGCTGCCGCAACCGCCCGTGCTCTTTCGACGACGGAAGGCATCTTCGGCGGAATCAGCTGCGGCGCAGCCGCCTTCGCCGCCATCAGCGTTGCCAAGCGACCCGAAAACGCCGGCAAGCTGATCGTGGTCGTTTTGCCCGATTTGGGCGAACGATACCTTTCCACAGCCCTGTACCCCTCCGAATAATTGAGTTTGGAGGCAGGCAACTCCTGCCTGCTGACGTAGGTTTAGAGCGTGGGCCGGGCAAGTTGCCCGGCCCCAAGCTTTCCGGTCCCGGGGCGTTGTGGAATCCGAAACATGCCGATGTACCAGTACGAATACGTGCTCGACGACGGCGAAGGTGGCGAGCCGTTCGAACTCTTCCAAAAAATGGCGGAGTCGCCGCTGACGGTCCATCCCGATAACGGCCGGCCGATCCGCCGCATCTACACCGCCCCCAACGTCGGCGGCAAGTGGTCCGAATCGGCCATGCAAAAGTCATCCAACGACAACAAGAAGCTTGAGAAGCTTGGCTTCACGAAGTACGTCAAAAGCGGCGACGGGACGTATGAGAAAGTCGTCGGCCAAGGCCCAAAACAAATCAGCCGCGACAAGCCCGTCCAACCAGGCGAACTTTAAAGTAGGCCGGACAATCCTGTCCGGCAGAAGTGGACGACTCTAGTAAGTCGATCGCGAAGCGCTCGCAGCTCAGGTGTCTTCGTGACCTCCAGTGTCCACCGCGCACAGACAGGATTGTCTGTGCCACTTTTCAGCTGGCATCGCGTAGCCAAGCCGCAAACTCTTTCAGTCCCTCTTCAAGCGAAACCTTCGGCTCATAACCAAGCAGCTTCCGTGCTTTGCTGATGTTGGCATGCGTAAAGGGCATGTCCTCCGCGCGCGGCGCTTGGTAGTCGATGTTCGCCTTCTTGCCGAGAGCGTTTTCCAGTTGGCGAATCGTTTCGGCAATCGTTACGGGCGCGTCGTGCCCCAGATTGATCGATTGCCCAATCACCTCGCGTCGCGTCAGCGCGGCAACGATGCCGTCGCAGATATCGGTGATGTGCGTGAAGTCGCGGCGGACGCTTCCGTCGCCGAACAGTGGCAGCGTTTCACCCGTGAGAATCTTCCGCGCGAAAATCATCATCGCCAGATCGGGCCGCATCCGCGAACCGAAGACGTTGAAGAAACGCAAGCACACCGTCGGCAAACCGTACGTTCGATGATAAAGATGCGTCCATGCTTCGGCGGCTTGCTTGGTCGCCCCGTACGGACTCAGCGGTTCCCCGAGCGGCGCGTCTTCTTGGAAAGGTGCGGTCGCTCCGCGGCCGTACACGGTCGAGCTTGATGCCAAGACAAAACGCTCGATATTTTTTTGATTGCGGCAGCGCTCCAGAAGCATTGCCGTACCCAAAACATTCGTTTCCACGTACAACAAAGGTCGAGCCAAACTTGGTGTCACGCCACCGTATCCGGCGAGGTGGGCGACATGCGAGGGGCGAAACTCGTCGAAAACTCGCTCGACAACCTCTCCGTCGAGAAAACTTCCCTCCAGCAGCGAAAAGCGTGGACTACGGGAAATCCCCAGGAGATTGCGCCGCTTGATGACGGGGTCGTAATAATCGTTGAAGTCATCGAGGACCGCAACATCGTTGCCGTCGTTGAGCAATCGTTCGACAAGATGGCTCCCGATAAAACCCGCACCGCCTGTCACCAGAATTCGAGCCATGCTTTTCCACCACGATCCGCGTTGTTGTCCTAACGACGCCCGGGGATTTGCCTTTCGCCGATGTTGCCAACCGTAATAGCCCAACGCGTTCCATCGTACGTTCCGAGTCTTAGGCGGTCTATTCCAACATGAGTTCCTTGCCGACCAGCATGCCAGCACCCACCAAGATCTCCGAAGGGACAGCAAGCTGCCCGCGGGCCAGCCGGCTCCGCATTATTGGATATGTGCTGACCGCGCTTCTGCCGATCTATTGGTTTGGGCTGTTCGTGCTCACGCACATTCCGCTTCCACAGCAACTGCAACAGAGCGACAAGCTGGCCCACTTCACCGCTTACATGGTCTTGGCGGGGCTGGTGTCGATCTTTCTAGGACTCCGCTGGCGAGCAAGTCTTGCGACTCCGGTTGTCGCCATCATCGCCGTCGCGCTGTACGGGGCGCTGGATGAATACACCCAGCAATTTGTAAATCGCTCGACCGACGTTGTCGACTGGATCGCCGACGTTTGCGGAGGGTCCGTTGGTGCTTTTGCGTACTACGGATTCATGCGCGTCCGAGACGCTTGGAAGTAGAAAACTGGCGTCCCAAGGATCAAACGTCAGCCCATAAAACTTGCGAGCACGCTGGCGACGAGGCTACCGAGGAATCCGCCGCCGATCAGCGCGATTGGCGTCTTCAATTCTTGGAAATTGAGTATCCCGTAGACCAGGACGAGCGGGCTGAAAAGGACGCAGCCGACGCCCCAAAGTGTGTCGCCCGCTTGGATGGCCGCCACGATGATCCAGAGCCAGCCAGCACATATCGCAGCGATTGACCCCAGCCCCAATATCAGTACTACGAATCCCATATGATTGCCCCTTATGCCAATGAAGAGTCAGTTGGCACATAGTGTAAATAGATCGCAGCGAGAATTCAAAACAAGAGTCTGCGATCTGGAAAAAGAGAGTCCTTCCGCAGCCTATGCTCGCTGAAAAATATACGACCACCAGCCGGTGGAGTACGTCTCAAAGCCCGGCGCGCGGGCTCGGCCGACTAGATACTCATTGCCGGCAAGCTGAATCGACGCGAAGTTCTGGCCGTCGCCAAACGCGGAGTTGATCGCTCGCAGATCGAGCGTTTCGCGAAGCTGCTGCCGGCTGGTATCGGCCAGGATCAGCCCCTGCTCATCGCAAATAACGACGCGCGTGCGATCCTTCTCCGCTTGCGGCAGCGAGGTGTTGTCGACGATCGTTTGCGCGAGCGCGTCCCAATTAAAGACCAGTCCCAGTGCTCCCAGCACGCGGCCCTTGGTCGCCCCACCAGCGCGAACGCCAGCCGAGTAAATGAGGCACCGCTGTGAGTTGGCCAGCGGCGATTCCGTCAGCGATTGAAAGCCGAATTCGTCGCCATTGGCCGACTTGATCGCCGATTTGAACCAGGCCTCGGTCGATTGGTTCAAGCCGACCGAGCGGTATTGTTCGGGACGCCCGTTGGCAAGGATCTGACCGCGCATGTCAGCCAGAACCAGGTCCAAGTAAACCGTGTAAGCTTTTAGGATCACTCCCATCCGTTGGCTGGCGAACTCAAGTGCCTGCGGTGTGGCTTGCTGGAGTGCATCCACAAAGCTGCTGTCGGTCGCCCACCAGCGGCAATCGCACGAACGCTCGTACAGGTTGCGATCGATCAAATCGATATTCGTCAGCGCAAGATCTTTCAGACGCGTTCCGCGAACGGTGGTCGCCAGAGTCTGGCCGATGTCCTGCAAGTCGGTGGCGATGTGGAGCGTTTCGTCATGAACGCAATTCGCGATGTCTTCCGTGGCCGTCGAAAGATCGCGCATCGCTAGCGCTACGACCGAAAAGCCGCTGCCCGACTTTCCGCTCCGGGCGGCTTCAATTTGCGCGTTGAACGAAAGAATACGCGACTGGTTCGTCAGCTTTTTGATTTGCTCGACGGCGTTCCGAACTTGCAACGAAAGCTCGCGAGCCAGCGATGCAATGCGATCAGGCGTGCAGTCGGTCGACGTGGAAGTCGACATCTTATCCAGGGAAGAGACGGTCATAATAAGGTCCTCGCAGCGAAAACTCGCCAACGTTATGTGCCACAGGTTGGGAAACCGTACCTTGTGGGCAGTCTCGTGGCGGTATCACGCAAGAACTATTTTCACTGGTTTGCTTGACAACAGTAAATTCCGCCCTAGTTAGGGGGCATGATTACAATCCGCAAAATTGGTTTCCCAAGATTTCATGAACCGTTGCATCCCTAAGATGGTCGCGCCGTGACCACTTGCAGGTTCAAGAGCGATACCCCCGAACTGCCACGAACATTGTGCACAGGCTTGCCTAGGAACTTACCGCCCCGGCTGTTGCACCGTGGATTCGATCGGCACCGAGACCGGCGTCGGGAGCTTTCTTCCTTTGCTGAGCGACGACAATTGCGGAAGCCGTTTCATCCGCAACACGGCGAACCAGATCAGAATGGTCGTCAGCATCAAGCAAACAATTGCCAGCAGGCCCTCGCGGAAGAGGTTCCGCGCCAACGTGTGCACCGGTTTGACGACCGCATCATATTCTTGCTGATGCAGAACCACCAAATCGATTTGCCCCATCTTTCGCGCTGGCGCATGGCTGGTCCCCGCGCGAAGGGGAATGTCGGGCGTGATCGATTTAACAGGCGCCGCGGCCGCGACGTAGGCCTTGCGATAATCCTTGCCTAACTCGGTTTCGCCGAGTGGATCGTGATATTTTTGCGCCGCCATCTTTCCAGCGTGGTCGATTTTGACTTTCTTGTCCTGGAACGCATCGAACACACTCGCGGGCGCCGACCTTAGTTGATTGTAAAGCGGATGATGCAGGATATCGCCGCGGCTTTCCCCCTCGCGGCCGTCGACTAGGACCTCGAACTGGTTCATTTGCGGGATATCGTCATTGGCATCGTGCAACCGCCGTCCGATGTCGGAGAGGTTGACCGTCAGCATGATCACGCCGCGAACGTGCGACTCCGACTCGGCTGTTTCCAGAATCGGAGACGAGATCGCAACGCGATAAAGCCCCGATGTGGAACTCTTGAACGCCGCCGAAAGATGCGGGTGTTCGATCGGCTTCACCAGCGGCGGACGCGTCGATTCGGGCAAGTCGGCCGGGCCGCCGTGAAAATAAGATCGATAGCCATAGTTGCCGCCGGCGGACGATTTCTTCTGCTCGCGATCGCGATAGGCCGCCGCCAGTACGAGGCCCTGATCGTTCAGAACAACGCAACTGGCAAAAGGATAGTTGCGAGCCAAACGATCCAACCGCTGTTCCAAATAGTGATTGAAGTCGGAGCGTTTGGCGTCGTTGATGAACTCGCGCCGAATAGCGGTTTGTTCGGAAGTCGGCGTCGAGGGATTCGAGAGCCGCTGAGCGAGATCACTGGCCCTCACCTCGCCGAACATTCGCAGAAAGTCGTCGCTGCGAGATTCTTCTTCGACCGCTTCAAAATAGCTTTTGAAGTCGAGCGCGATATTCGAAGCAGCCAACTCCGCCGCGATGGTGTTGTTTTCGAAGGCCTGTTGCAAAGCCATGTTTTCGGTATCGACGACGGCCTGTTCATAAGCCCGCCAACCAAACAGCGCCATCACGAACGTCAGAAACAGCGGGATCGCGAATCCCATGAAAACCATCGGGCGGCGCGCCAGTGCTTGGGCCCGCGCCTCCAAGGTTGTTTGCATCTCGGAAACACTAGCGGGGCGACTGTCCGGATTTCTCACCAGGCAGCGATCGATCAAATCGGTAAGCGCGCGATCCACACCAGGAACGCGGCGATGCGCCGTCGGCGTGGGAGCCAACTTGACCGACTGGCGATAGCGAGCCAAGCGATCGGGCAAGTCGACCGCTGTTTCAATCTGCCGGATGAGCTCGTCGTTGCGGTACGGCAACTCGCCCGTGAGCATGCGGTACAAGATGGCACCGAGCGCGTACACGTCCCACCGCATGTCGGGCGTGGCCGTCAGATCGGCTTGTTCGGGCGCCATGTAGAACAGTGTTCCCAGCGCCGGCGATTGCTCGTTCGACAATCGCGATTGCCCGAAGTCGGCAATCCGTGGGCGGCCATCTTCGCCTAGCAAAATGTTGGCGGGCTTCAGGTCGCAATGGAACACACCCTTGGCGTGCGCGTGAGCTACGCCCGACAAAATGTCGTTGAACAACTCGAGCGCTTCCGGGACAACCAGCGGACCGCGATCGCGCAGCACGTCCTCAAGCGAGCCCCGCTCGAGGTATTCCATCACGTAGTAAGGGGGCTCGGCATCCCAGCCGACCTTGAGCAGTTGGACGATCCGTCGATCTGTCGACAGAGCGACCAGTTTTTCGACCTCGCGCGACAGCAGCGACCAGTCGACCCCGCGGCGATGCGCATAGAACTTGATGGCGACGCGGCGACCCGTGTTCTTGTCGACCGCCAACCATACTTCACCGTAGGCGCCGACGCCAACTTGCCGGATGGCCTCGAAGCCTTCGACTTCCAACGGGGGCGCGAGCCGTTGCTGGCTCAACTGTTGCGAGCGAAGCTCGTCTGAGGGAGACTGGCCTTGGGTGAAATCGGTAGACATGAATCGCTTTTACGCTTTCGTCCAACAGTTCGCCCGATTGCCCAACAAGCAAAAGCCCAACACGATACCGCCGATGAGTTGAAGTAGCCGACGAGTTGAAATAAGTGAAAGGTACGCCGGATTGGGCGGACCCGTGGCTTCCGCAATGTCATCTCAAGTCTATCAAAAGTACGAACCCACCTTGTCCCGCAAGATTCCCGAAATGTCCAAGATTTCACGCCATTTGCGTCTCTTTGGCGCGACCACGGCAGTCGTATGGCTCTGCCTGTGCTTAATCGCACCAGCCGTCTCGCAACAACCGAGCGGGAACAAGACAGACGAACCAGGAACCAAGGCCGCTAGTGTGCCCGCCGCGGACAAGTTGGATGGGCGCGATGGTCGACCGCTAGCCCTCGATGCGTTTCGCCCCCGCCCCGCGCTCAAGGTCAAACAAACGCTTCTGCCGCACGCCAAGTTTCCGGTGATCGATATCCATACGCACTTTGGCGTGAAGCTTCCGCAGACCAAACAAGCGCTCGACGACTTCGTGGCGGTGATGGATCGACAGAACATCGCCATGTGCGTGAGTCTCGACGGCCGCTGGGGCGACCACATCGACGATCACCGCAAGTTCCTCGGCGAACATGCCAATCGCTTCGCCATCTTTGCCCAAGTCGACTGGCGCGGCGCCGGCAAGGTGGACGAACCGACAACCTGGGCGTGCAATCGCGCCGACTTCGGCCGCGCGGCGGCGCTCTCGCTGGTCGACGCAAAAGCGCGCGGCGCGGTCGGACTGAAAGTCTTCAAGGGACTCGGCCTCGAATACAAAAACCCCGATGGCTCCCTCATCCGAGTCGACGACCCGCGGTGGGACCCCATCTGGCAAGCTTGCGGCGAGTTGGGATTTCCGATCGTGATCCACACCGGCGATCCAGTTGCGTTCTTCGACCCGATCGACGAGCACAACGAGCGTTGGGAGGAACTCCACCGCCACCCCACTTGGAGTTTTCACGGCCCCCAGTTCCCGACGCACCGGGAAATACTTCAGCAACTACTAACGGTGGTCAAACGCCATCCTAAGACGAACTTCATCGCCGCCCATTTGGCGAACAACGCCGAGGATTTGGAGACGCTCGCGAAGTGGCTCGACGAGTATCCCAATCTCTACCTCGATACCGCGTCCCGCATCAACGAACTGGGCCGCCAGCCGTACACCGCCCGCGAGTTCCTGATCAAGTACGCCGATCGCATCCTCTTCGGCACCGATGGCCCCTGGCCAGAACTACGGCTGCAATCGTACTGGCGGCACTTCGAGACCTACGACGAGTTCTTCCCCTACTCCGAAAAGGACTTTCCCCCGCAAGGGTTATGGAACATTTATGGGGTTGGCTTGCCAGATGATGTTTTGAAGAAGATTTATCGAGAGAACGTGGAGAGATTGCTGCCCGCGTTATCGGACAGACTGGAGGCCAACAGGGTTCAGAATGTACCTACCAAAGACCATTAAAATCGATGGGAATTAGATTGCATTGTGGTTCGGCGCCCCTTATCTTTCGGCCATCGGTGAATCAACGGATTCGCCTCATCGTGATTTAGCATCTTGATGAAACAGGGCCACTTTATGGGATCCAAAGCTCGAGTCTTGTTTGTATTAGTGTTTGCCATCTCTTGTAACACATTGGTTGCGGCGCCTCCGCCATGCACTTGTCCCAAAGTCGAATACATGATGTCGTACAACGGTGGTCAGGTAATTCACTATTGGACAGCGGTACGGCATGACCCAACGTGTGCCGATATGACGCCAACCACTATTTTTACGAGCCAAATACTAACACCGGGATGGTGTACCTCCAACAACTGTGTCAATTGCCTTGGTGACGCGCGATGCTGTAATGGAAGGAAACTCCTTGCGGATAACGAACCACGCCCACATCGGATGCGACCGCTCCATCACAAGCATGGCGCAGATTCGCGTGATAGCGTGACCGTTTTCAATTCAGGGCCACTAGGTCGGTTTGATGTGGCGCCAACCAAGTATTTTCAGTTCAAATTGCCCGGGAGCGGCGAAACGATATGGGCTCAAACCATGCTCGTAACGGACCGTCTTACCGGACAGAAGATGGCGTTCGCTGTTGAAAGCTTAGAGCCATCGTGTGCGTACGGGCATTGCATTGACCAAGAGTGCATCCCGGAAGGAGAACCTGGTTGCTGCGATTTCATATTCACGGTGTCCGCTGATGGAATAAAGTACACCGTCAACACGGTCGCACGGCCTGCGGTCACTAGGTGCCGCCAACGGTAAACTACGGAGTTAGAAGAGCAAGGATTTACCGCTCAAAATCGGCACCACGAGCTTCAGCCATGCCCATCACATTCAAAAGCTGCTTTTGTTCGACGTCCGTATGACAAAGCAGCAGACGATGATTGGCAACTTGGTAGCCAAAGGTGTCTGCTAAGGCTCGTTTCTCGGGAGTTCGAAGCGAGGTTTTTGCGAACGAGCAAAGCGTACGCCCAGCCACGGTGCACCAGCGATTTTCGGCATACTGAACCGTCCTTGCGGACCCGGAACCCAAGCAGCCCGCTTTGGCAACGGGGCTATGAGGGGGATGGGCGCGCCACGTATGATGCACTCGGTTTTCGACAAAGGGTGTTCGTCTAGTCCAGGAATCTTTTGTTCCGGATAAAAGGTTGCCCAAGATTCCGTAATCTCCGCAACATTCGAGTACAGCCCATTGATCTCCTTCCGATTCTTGTCGTAGTCGGCAAGGCCAACGGCGCCCATGAACCATAGGCTGTCCGGCGAAGTGCCCGCCGCGTCCTCGAGGTTGCCCCATGGGTATGCAGTGGCCCCCTCGTTTGTTGCCGCCACTTCGTATTCGAATTCGGAGGGCAATCGCTTGCCTGCCCACTCTGCAAATGAAATCGCCTCGCGGTAGTCGACTTCCGTCACCGGGGAGTCGAGACTTCCCGGTTTTTCCCTCGCCGGTGCAAATCGCTTCCATTCCGCGATCGTTGCCTCGTACCGGTCGATGTGAAAGGCAGCCACGGGACGGTAGTGAAATGGGAACAATCCATTCCCCTGCTCTCCGATGGGTTGGTTGGGGATCGCGTCGTACGACGCCACGTTGGTTGTCACCGCAGAAGTAGGCGGGATATCGATGTCCATGACTTCAACGATACCCGACTTGTCTCGCTCCCAGACTGTTGGCCGATACATTCGATCCGCGTTCGCGACGTCTGGTGCCGGGACCTCGCGAAACACCTCGTGAAACCCATGACCCTCCGCCTCGGCCACGACGAGGTAGTCGCCGGGCAGCGTACGGACTATGGCGTACCCATTTCTATCCGTTCGCACCTCGGCAGGAGAATCCTGTTCCTGCGGAACACCTGACAAAGGATGACGCCGCCAGAATTTCACTCTGGCATTCGCTGCCGGGGGCAAGACTGCTGGGTCCTTAAAATAGCGACGGTACGGCTTGAGTGTGCCATCCGATTCCACGCCGCGAAGCGTTACCGCGACCCGCACCGTGACACGGCCATCCTTGTTCGCTCCGCGTTGCAATAGGAATGCTCCAAGTAGTGCGCACAAAAGCCCAATTGCCCCTAGTGCCATGGCCAGCGAACGATTGCGTTTCACCCAGCGCCAACCTCGTTCCAAAAGCGGCACCGGGCGAGCCACAATCGGCTTGCCTTCCAGATAGCGCTGCAAATCGTCCGCCAGCTCCGCGGCGGTTTGATAGCGGCGATCTGGTTCGCGTTCCATCGCGTGCGTTGTGATCGTGTCCAGGTCGCGCGGAACCTTGTTATTGAACCGACTCGGCGGGACGGGATCGAAGTTTTGCTTCAAGTCACTGATCGAGCGTTTGCTTCCTTCAAAGGGTGTCCGCTTCGTCAACAACTCGTAGAGAATGGATCCGAGTGAGTAGACATCGCTTCTTTTATCCGCATCGGAGCTGCGTCCCGCGGCCTGTTCGGGCGCCATGTGGGCGACGTTGCCAAGGACCGCGTTGTCGCCGCCTACGGTGAACTCGGCGCTGTCCGCCTTGGCCAGGCCGAAGTCGGTCACCAGCGGTTCACGCAGGAGTGACATCAGGATGTTCGAGGGTTTCAGGTCCCGGTGAACAACCCCACTCTGGTGTGCGTGATGGACTGCTCGGCACACTTTTTCAAAAAGTTCGACCGCCTCCCGTGGCGATTGAAACGGATGATTCGCGACGTAGTCGCGAAGCGTTGTTCCTCGAACGAAGTCCATGACTATGGCTGTGAGCTCTTCGCGATCGATCACACGGCGGACACGGACAATGTTGGGATGGTCCAACTGGGCCATGACCCTGGCTTCGCGCAAAAACAGATTTTTGTCCGACTCGGTAAAGTTCTCGCAGCGAGGAATTTTTATGGCGACATAGTTCTCGAGCAGCGTATCGCGGGCCTTCCAAACGGTCCCGAAAGTTCCGCGGCCGAGCTCGATTTCCAGCTCGTACTCGTCGATGAACCCTTTTATTTTCGGGGCCAACGTCTTGGTCGTCTCGCCCGTGTGGGGAGTGAGCTGGCTCCCGCAATGCGAGCACGTGACCACCACAGTGGCGTCGGCCTCGTCGACGATCTCGATCTTGGCGCGACAGTTCGGGCAGTTGATGTGTTTCATTGCGAGCTTGTCTGTAAATATATGACTACAACGCAAGCGACTATTGTCACCAGCTGGTGGGCAAATGGCCAAAGTATGAATTCCGCTTCTGCACGTTCGCGACGTGCATTCAAGCGGCTGCATCAGGCACGTCCAACCATTCTGAGGGACCTCCCCTCCCCCGACCTGGATCAAGGCTAGGAAAACGGCAGATTCTCGCGACCAACCTGCGCCGTTTTGTCAAAAAGGATTTGCAGCCGGGGATTGCGCCTTTTAGAGTGCGACGGAGGTGAGTCCCTAATCTCGAATCAATCGCCGAGGCCCCCATGAGAATGTCGAGTCAGTTTTTCGTCCATTTGTGCGGATTGTTGATCGTCGTTCTGGGCACTAGCGCGCTCGCAATCGCGGATTGCAATTGTCCGCGGATGCTCTACATGACCGTGACGTCGAACGGCCAAATCTATCGCTATTACATGGCCACGCGATACGACGACAGCACGGCGCCGTGTACCTCGAAGACGTCTACGACGATGTATTCGAGCTCGCTGTTGGACTGCTCCAGTACGTGTTGTACTGGCGATTGTGTGGCTCTTCCGGTATCGGCTCCCGTCGCGCCACCTGCGCCCGCCGCGCCCCCTGCGCCCGCCGCGCCCCCTGCGCCCGTAGCCACTGCCTTACCGGCGTCACCAAATGTCGATCCGCTCCAGCCTGGGAATCGCAAGAAAGCATATAAGGGGAACCTTACTACCCAGTCCTGTGCGCTACCGGGAGAATGTTGGGAGGTGAAAAGCTTGACGGAGATCGATGACTTTTACTTCAAGCTCAAGCGTGCCGACACTTCGGAAGTGTGGGTCCACGCTTTGGTCCACAAGGTAAAATTCCAGATCACGAAGACCGGTGGCACGAAGATCAAGGCTTCCAGGTTTGTTGCCCACGGTTTTGAGGTCGACGGCAATCCTCCTATTGGCAGCGACGTGGTTGACGACGTGATTGTCGGCGACCAGGTGGGGAGCGAAAAGCACGTCTACAACGCGACTGTCTCCGGTTTGGACGTCCTGGCCATCACGACGGCGATTCCCTAGGCTGCAAACCCAACGCGCCGCATTGCTACGGCGACGCAGTCAACTTGAATCGCGGTTCGCGAGAGCGGGCAAAACGCAAGCCCACGCGTTCGCCCGCTGGATCGGCCTTCATCACCGCATGCCGCGTGGCGACGGTCACCTCCCAATCCGCGCGGGGAGGTTCTCCCTGTCCGATCGATGGGGGAGCGCCGCGAATCATGAAGTATTCGCGAGCCTGCGGGCTTTCAAGAAAATCCGCAGATCTTTGCGGCGGGTACAAGATCGCCCAGGTCTCGGTCATTTCGGCAACGTTGGAGAACAACCCTCTTACACCCTTGGTGTTGATGTCGTAGGCCGCGTGCCCAACAGGACCAATCGTCCACACCGTTTCCTCTGCAACCTGGTCCAGCGTGCCCCAGGGAAAGAGCGTGGTACCTTCGTTCGTTGCCGCGGTTTCGTATTCGAATTCCGTGGGAAGGCGTTTTCCGGCCCCCTCTGCAAATTCGAGCGCCATGGCATATCGCAGATCGGTCACCGCGTTCTCGGGGTTGCCGTTTTGTACCCGGTTGGGAAAGACGCGGTTCCACGTTGCGGCCGAGACCTCATCCTTGTCGATCCAAAATCCTTCCACAGCCCTGAAGTGGGTGGGAAACGATTCGTTTGCCGCGCCAATTCTCTGAGCCGACTTCGAATCGTAGGCCGCCATATCGCGGATTACAAAATCGAGCGGCGGGACGTCGACTTCCCACAGCTGAATGGCACCCGATGGAAGAACGAACCAACTGTCGTGGCGAAATATCCCTGGCGGTCCCTTGGCGAAATCGGGGACGTTGCGAAAGACCTCGTGAAAACCGTGCCCTTCTACGTCGGCAACCACTAAGTAGTCACCCGGCAGCAAGCGGACGTTCGCGTAGCCTTCCTTATCGGTTCGTACTTCCTCGGGCGAGTCTTTCTCCTGAGGCTCGCCCGAAGCCTTGTCGCGCCGCCAGAACTTCACTCTCGCGTTGCTGGCGCGCTTCAGCTTGATCGGCGCCTCCGAGATATTGCGCCGCGCCTCGAGAAAGCCATCCGTTCCCACGTTGCGGATCGTAATGGGAATGCGCACCGCCTGTCGACCGTCGACGACAGCCTGACCGCTTCCGGTGGCGTTGCGCACGACCATTCCGACGACCAGTAATCCCAGTAGACCAATCGTGCAAAAGGCCGCCGCCAGCGAACGATTCCGCTTCGCCCAACGCCAGCCCCTTTCGAACAACGGTATCGGGCGGGCCAAAATCGGTTTGCCATCCAGATAACGCCGTAAATCGTCCGCGAGCGCCGCGGCCGTTTGGTATCGGCGTTCCGGTTCTCGCTCCATTGCGTGCGTGGTGATCGTATCCAGGTCGCTTGGAACTTTATTGTTGAACCTGCTGGGCGGAACCGGATCGAAGTTCTGCTTCAAATCGCTGATCGAGCGCTTGCTTCCTTCAAAGGGAGTTCGCTTCGTCAACAACTCGTAAAGAATAGAACCGAGCGAGTAAACGTCGCTCCGCTGGTCGGCGTCGGAACTGCGTCCGGCGGCCTGCTCAGGCGCCATGTGGGCCACGTTCCCTAGCACGGCATTGTCGCCGCCAACCGTGAACTCGGCGCTGTCGGCTTTGGCCAGGCCAAAGTCGGAAACCATGGGCTCGTGATGAGCCGTCATCAAGATGTTCGAAGGCTTCAAGTCGCGATGGACCACGCCGTGCTCGTGCGCGTGATGAACGGCCCGGCACACCTTTTCAAAAAGCTCGACCGCTTCTCGCGGCGACTGAAAGGGATGGTTGGCAACATAGTCGCGCAACGTCGTCCCTCGAACAAAATCCATCACGATGGCGGTCAACTCTTCGCGATCGATCACGCGGCGGACGCGAACGATATTCGGGTGGTCCAACTGAGCCATGACCCTGGCTTCGCGCAGAAACAGGTTCTTCTCCGACTCGGAAAAGTTTTCGTAGCGCGGAATCTTGATCGCGACGAAGTTGTCGAGCAGCGTGTCGCGAGCCTTCCAAACGGTGCCAAAAGACCCCCGGCCAAGTTCGTCTTGCAACTCGTACTCGTCGATCCGCCCCTTCACTTCGGGGGCCAGGGTCCTGGTCGTCTCGCCCGTACGGGGAGTGAGCTGGCTGCCGCAGTGCGAGCACGTCACCACCACGGTGGCATCGGCCCCCTCGACAATCTCGATCTTGGCTCGACAGTTCGGGCAGTTGATGTGTTTCATGGCGAACTTGCTTAAAGAGATTGCGGTCGCTTTTGTCGGACGGGGCCAGCGACGCAACCCAACGGTCATTGTTGCCATGCGCGAGTCCGCAGGCAATCGACGCCTGTTCGAAACTTTGCGTTCAATCCTGCTGCGAGCATCACTCGGACGGGGTAGTGACGTTGACCGTCGATGCCCCGAAACTACAATGCCTGCCAGCCGCATTTCGAGTCCTAAGTTCATACTTTTCGCGGGGTTACGTCGAATCCCCCGCGTGGAAGATCGCCCGCTCCATGTCCGAAACCACTGGTTCCGAAGGTGTTCACGAAGCTGCCCGCCGCGACAAGCTGCGGCGCATTACCGACATGGGGATCGACCCTTGGGGACAGCGGTTTGACGACCGCTTGCTGTTGGGGGACATTCGCGCGCGGGCAGGCGAAATCAAGTTCGTGAAGGCCAGCGGCGAGTCGGTCCCCCTCCCATCCCCCGTTACGCCTAACGACCCAGCCTTTCGCACGTGGCTGTCCGAACAAGGTGCCGGTGAGATGTCGGGGCCCAAAGTCCGCGCGGCTGGGCGGATTGTCCTGCAGCGCGATACAGGCAAGCTCCGCTTCATCAACATCGTCGACTGGACGGGCAACGTCCAACTCTTCGTCGGGCAAAAGCAAGTCGGCGAAGCGAACTGGAAACTTGCTGAATGTTTCGACCTCGGCGACATCATCGGCGTCGATGGCGAACTGCGCTACACCAAGACCGGCGAACTGACCATTTTCGCCGAGAAGCTCCACTTTTTGACCAAGAGCGTTCTGCCGCCGCCCGACAAGCACGCCGGGATTGCCGACCCAGAAATGCGGCACCGGATGCGCTATGTCGACCTCATCTACACCGAAGGCGTCCTGCCGCGCTTTTTGCAGCGGACCAAGATCGTCCAATCGGTCCGCAGCACGCTTGGCAATCAAGGCTTTGTCGAGATCGAAGGTCCAACGCTCCATGGCGTCGCGGGTGGCGCTGCCGCGCGACCCTTCATCACCCATCACAACACGCTCGACATGCAACTCCATCTACGGATCGCGCTGGAGTTGCATCTCAAGCGGCTGCTGGTCGGCGGGATGGAGCGGGTCTACGAACTCGGCCGCGTCTATCGCAACGAAGGGATCAGCCCGCGGCACAATCCTGAGTTCACGATGCTCGAGGTCTACCAGGCCTTCGGCGATTACCGCAGCATGATGGACCTGACCGAATCGATCGTGTGTGACGCTATCAACGCTATCGGCGGCGGCTATCAACGGATGTGGGGCGAGCAGGAGATCGACTTCACGCCGCCCTTCGCCCGCCGCACGTACGACGAACTCTTCCGCGAGCACACGGGCGTCGATCCCAACGACGCGGCTGCTGTCACCGCACTCGCGCAGAAGATCGGATTCGATACGGCCGGCAAGCATCCCGACGTGATCAAAAGTGAAGTTTTTGAGGAAAAAGTTGAAGACGCTCTGGTCGGGCCGGTCTTTGTTTGCGATTATCCCGCCAGCATTTGCCCCCTTACCAAGCGTAAGACGGACAATCCCGCAGTCGCTGAGCGATTCGAGTTGTTCATTTGTGGCATGGAAGTGGCAAATGCCTACACCGAGCTCAACGACCCCGACCTGCAGGAGCAGCTGTTCACCACGCAGCTCCAAGGCCAGGCCGAAGAAGACTCGATGGCCAAGATGGATCACGATTTTGTCCGCGCGCTTAAGTTCGGCATGCCGCCGGCAGGCGGACTCGGAATCGGGATCGACCGGCTGACCATGCTCCTGACCAATACGGGCAACATTCGCGAGGTGATCCTGTTCCCCTTGCTGCGTCCTGAAAAATAAACACGCAACTAGTAGGCCGAAGAATGGGTGGCACTGGCGTCCACAAGACGCCAGTGTTGGAAACCGTCGCTCCACTGGCGTCTTTGGGACGCCAGTGCCACCCGAGGCAATGGATTGCCTGACACAAAAAACTCCCTTTCGCCAAGGACTCGGCGATGTACAAACTTCTCCTCTCGTGGCGTTATCTGCGAACGCGCTGGATCGCGCTGGCGTCGATCGTCAGCGTCACCCTCGGTGTCGCGACGTTAATCGTCGTCAACGCCGTGATGTCGGGTTTCGCGCACGAGATGCAAACGCGGATGAACGGTGTCCTCTCCGACATCGTCATGCAAAGCCACGGGCTCGATGGCTATCCCGACCCGGAATGGCATATCGCCGAAGTCAAAAAGGTCCTCGGCGATGATCTGGCGGGCATCTCGGCGAGTGCCGAAGTCCCCGGCATGCTCAGCTACAAGTTCCGCGGCCAATGGATCAACCGGCAGGTCGATATCATTGGCGTCGACGAAGCGACCTACGCCAACATTGGCGACGTCGGCAAATACCTGCTCCACCCAGCCAATCGCAAACAGTTGTCGTTTGCCCTGCACGGCGATGGTTATGGCAACGGCGACCCCACCCGCGTTCTGCCCGAGATGGGCTGGAATTATCGCCGGGCCAAGGCAGCCTACGAAAAGGTCTACCGCGAAGAAATCGAGCGGGCCCGCGAAGCCGACCGAGCCCATGGCGCTTCGTCCAATAACCTGATTGCCAATGCCGAAGGGGACTCCGAAACCGGTCTGATGACATCGGGCGACATCGTAACGGCCATCAAGAGTACCGAAACGGACGACACCTCGAACCCCCCGGTCAACCCCTTCGCCAAGCGTAACAAGGAACCCGATGAAGGGGCCGTGTTCGATGCCGCCAAGGAACAACGCACGGGCGTGATCCTCGGGATGGCCATGTGCAGCGTCCGCCATCGCGATTCAGCGGGCAACGTTAAGGATACCTACCTTTGCGTGCCGGGTGACGACGTTCGCATCTCGTTTCCCAGCGCCGGCGCCGAACCCAAGCCGGTTAGCGAGCTCTTCACCGTCGTCGACTACTACGAAAGCAAGATGAGCGAGTACGACCAGCGATTTGCCATCGTTCCGCTGTCGCAGTTGCAGCTGTTCCGGGGGATGATCAATCCGGTCGACAACGTTCCCAGCGTGACCTCCATCCAGATTCGCCTTCGCAAGGGCGCGAATCTCGAAGCTTGCCGCGACAAGCTGCGCAATCGCTTCCCGCCTGCCGAGTGGCCCTTCCGCGTCCTCACTTGGAAGGACATGCAAGGGAGCCTACTCGCCGCTGTGCAGATGGAAACGACGCTTCTCAACATCTTGCTGTTCATGATCATCGCGGTCGCCGGCTTCGGCATTTTGTCGACGTTCTTTATGATCGTCGTCGAGAAGACCAAAGACATCGGCACGCTCAAGGCGCTAGGAGCCACCAGCACCGGGGTCATGCAGATTTTCTTAAATTATGGCTTGTCTCTCGGTGCGGTGGGCGGCGGCGTTGGAGCCGTGATCGGTTTGCTTTTCGTCACCAACATCAACGGCATTGCCCAACTGATCGAAATGACGACCGGCCAGGAAGTCTTCGATCCAACGATCTACTACTTCAGCAAGATCCCCACGATCATCGAGCCCTTCACGGTCGCGTGGGTGGTGTGCGGGGCGATGTTGATTGCCGTTATGGCGAGTGTGTTGCCGGCCTTGCGGGCCGCCCGACTCCATCCTGTGGAGGCTTTGCGTTATGAGTAAGCGTACCGTCCCTGTTCGCTCCGCGCGAGCCACCGCCGCCGACGAATCGACTCGCCTCAAGACGAACCAACTCAAAGGTGGCGTGCGCCTCGATCCACCTCACCGCAGCGAGCCGGGCGTGTTCCTGGAATCGGTCGGCATCCACAAAACGTACCGCAAAGGGAAGCACGAAGTCCCCGTGCTGCGCGGCGTCGACCTGGCGATCAAGCAAGGCGAGTTTGTCTCGATCGTCGGCCAAAGCGGCTCCGGCAAGAGTACGCTGCTGCATTTGCTCGGCACGCTCGACGCTCCGGATGAAGGCGAGATCCACTTCGACGGCGAGCGCGTCGATAACCTCCGGCCGAAGCTCCGGGACGCGCTTCGCAATCGTCAATTGGGAATGATCTTCCAGTTCTACCATCTCTTGCCCGAGCTCTCGGCGCTCGAAAACGTGATGATGCCGGGCATGATCGGCCACAGCATCTGGTCGTACTGGAGCAAACGCCGAGAGATGACCGCCCGCGCCGAAGCGTTGCTGGAACGCGTCGGCATGTCACACCGTTTGCGCCACACGCCGCGCGAGTTGTCCGGTGGTGAAATGCAGCGAACCGCCATCGCCCGCGCGCTCATTTCCAATCCTCGCCTTTTGCTCGCCGACGAACCGACCGGCAACCTCGACCGCGAAACCGGCCGCGGCGTAATGGATTTGCTCCTGCGTCTTCACAAAGAAGAAGGCCTCACCATCGTGATGGTGACCCACGACGAAAGCCTGGCCAAAGAGACCGACCGCACCGTGCGCTTAGTCGCCGGCAAAGTGGCCTAAGAAAGTAGGCCGGACAATCCTGTCTGGCCAAAGTGGACTATCTGTTTTCTGGGGCCATCGCGGCGAAAGCTCAACGGTCTTGCGCGTTGCCTCGACCAAGACCCCGCGAGTCGCCTAGCGTAGGCTCGACATAAAATACCAGTCGCCTGTCTCTTCGTTGTAGCCGATCCATACGAGTCGCGTCGGCGGGTTTTGAGGAACGCCATTGTCGTACAAGATCGTGTACTGCAGTGCGGGCTCATCTGCGCCGATTAGCGGGCTAGGAAACGGCGTTCCACTCGCCGGCACACTCAGGTGCAATCCTTCTTGGAGTTGCTGATTCTCCAGCCATGCCTTGGCAACCTGTGGACGGCATTTGCCGCGAAAGATCCAGGTCGAGCGACTACTGCGGAAATCGTAATAGTCGGATTCGTCAGGGCAAAAGCGACTTGGATCAACTCCGTAATCCTTCAATTGCTCCTTTGTCAGTCCCTTCGCCGACTGCGGCTTTGCAAGCCACCAAATTCCTACAGGCGATGCGACTGCCAACAGAAAGGCAACCACACGCAATAGCGGACTGGTCGACTTTCTCTTCATCGCGTTCACCTTCGCAAACAACGTAGAGCTTATCGTATGCCAGTGAGGTGAGCCTAGGCATCGTCCGCGTCGTCGGCCACAAAGTACCGCTCGCGCTTCTTTACCACCGTGTGTCCCTCCGCCTCCAGCCGCGCTTTGATGTTCTTGATCCCGCCCGGGTACTTGGGGTTGAGCTCGTTCCCCGCTTTGAGCGTTCGCCAATAAGGCGTGACCTTCTCGTCCCCCGCTTGCTCCGCTTCGTCGGCGGCATGGGCGGCGATCCAGGCAAAGATGCCTGTCGTGATTGGGCAGGCAATACTCACATCGTGCTTCTTCGCCAGCTTCGTTCGAATGCCGTCGATTGTGATCAGCTTGCCTGGGCGGACCCTTCGCATGATGGCATCCACCTCGACAGGTGCCGGGATCACCATCGTCCCGGTCCCCCAGCGTTTGGTCATCTTTCCTTCGATGGGCCCGACTTTCGGCAAGTCTTTACTATCGGCCAGCTTCTCGCGCCACGACTTTTTCTTTTTCGCGCTCATGTTGGTCTTCCAGAACTACTGGGCCCCTCCATCATAAGCACTTCCACGGGGCTAGCGAAACCGCCAGAAAATACCGGCATCGAAGCGAGACCCGCAGGAGCGTGCTGATCCACGCGTGGTACGCAAAAAAGTAGGCCGGACAATCTTGTCCGGCCAAAGGTGGGCGATTTGTCTTTATCGACATGGAGGCGGAGTAATGTAGCTTTGCTGCTGCTGCTCTCAAATAGTTTTAGGTTGTTACTCCACCGCGCACAGACAGGATTGTCTGTGCCACTTTTTGTTGGCCAGTCAACGAGCTAATTCGGCACGGGCACCGGGTCCCAAGCCATTTGCTTGACGTTCTCGTCGAACTCCGTGATCTCGATTGCTTGTCGCACGTCGAGGTTGTGGAACACCTGCGTCGTACCGCTGGTGGGCCAATGGACTTCCAGGGTTGCGACCTTCTTCGCCGAGCCCAAGCCAATGTTTTGAGCCAAGGGGTTCGATCCAAAGCTGCTGCCAGGCGAGACATGCCGGTGGACCGTGAGCGGTTGCTCGCCGTCGGTGACCACCTTGATCCTTGCTCCTAGTGCCGCGCGATTCGTTTTGCTGCCGATCAGCTTCACGTTGATCCACGCGTTATCGTGCCCCGGATTTTGGAACATGATGTTGTGATATTTATCGCCATCGACGGCGCCGCCCATTTGGATGAAGACGTCGACGTTTCCATCGCGATCCCAATCGCCGCAGGCGACGCCGTGACCCTTTTGCAGGTTGCCGACCCGGGCGGTGCCGGTGATTTCGGCGAAGCGCTTTCCTGCGACGTTCTTGAACATCCGATTGGGTACCAACGTAGCGAAACTCGGCTCGCCTGTCCCCAGGTAGAAGTCGAGAAAGCCGTCGTTGTCGAAGTCGCCGTAGTTGCTCCCCATCGTCGCATAGACTTTGTCGAGGCCCACTTTTCCGGCGACGTCTTCGAACCGCTTTCCCTCTCGATTGAGCAGGAGTTTGCTCGGCTGGAGTAGATGCGGTTGGTCGAGCAATCCTTGAACCGCTCCTTCCAGCGTTCGGCTGTAACAGGTCGCCCAGATGTCGAGCCACCCATCGTTGTTGAAGTCCCAACACCAGCACGAAAAACCATTACGTGGCCCGCTCACGCCCATTTGATTCGTCACGGTCGAAAACGTCCCGTTGCGATTGTTGCGAAACAATTGGGCACGGCCGTTCAAGTTGTTGACGAACAAATCGGGATAGTCGTCGTTGTCGTAGTCGATCCAGGTGCAGCCCTTGGTGAACCAGTCGGCGTGGCACGCCACGCCCGCCTTCTTGCCCACCTCTTCGAATTTACCGTCGCCCAAGTTGCGGTAGAGGCGGCTCGTCGTCGTCTCGCTGCAAATGAACAAATCGAGCCAGCCGTCGTTGTCGTAGTCGGCCCACTCCGCGCAGTTGGAGTTGAGCGGCGTGGCGAGCCCGGCTTCTTCGGTGACGTCGGTGAAGTGGAAGTCGCCGTCGTTCCGCAGCAGCGAAGGACGCATCGGGTTGGAGAGCCACGCTCCGCGCGGAACAAAAATGTCCATCGCGCCGTCGTTGTTGTAGTCGGTCTGGACACACGTCAGTCCGCCCATTTGCCCGAGGATCCCGGCTTCCTCGGCAAGGTCCTTGAAGTGCCCCTCGCCGTCGTTGCGATAGATCGCCATCTGCTGCTGGGCATCGAACGACGTAACGGCCAAGTCGAGCAGGCCGTCGTTGTCGAAGTCCTCCATCAGCGCTCCGCCTGCCTGATTAAAGCGGTTGACGCCGATCTTGTGCCCGATGTCGCGGAACTTGCCGATGTCGAACTCGGAGTTGACGAACTTATCGATCGAGATCAAGTGCCGTGGATCGACCTTGTCGGGATGCTCGCCCAAGGTCATGTGGGCGAGATTCAGAAGCCACTTCGCCTCGAGATCGGTGGGAAAGATCTCCAGGTACTCGGTGAAGTGCTTGATTGCCAAGCGCGATCCCTCGGGCTGCAAGTGGATCGCAGCCTTGCTGATCGGCAAGATGCACGAACTTTCGCCGCGGCACATCACGCAGTTTTCGTTTTCACCGCGACGAAGCCCGGCCACACCTTGGAAATACATGATGGTGGTGAGCCATTGTTCGCGGCCGGTGATATCGCCAGTGTCCAGCGATTTGCGGCGCTCCGACAAGAGCTCGTAGGCCTGTTCCGCCTTGCCCTGGGACATCAGAACGACGCATTTGGTGAGCGCCATGCTGAATTCTTCATGCGAATCTTCCGCGACCTCCTGCATCCGCTTATCGATCGTGGCGATCATGCGCGGAGCGGCCGTCTTCCAAATGAGGGCGATTTCCTCGAGCGAGGCATCATCGGGCCATTTGACACCGCTCGCAATGATCGAGTAACCGCTGGTGTCGATATCTCCCCGCGGAAACGCCCGCAGTCGCTCGCGCGAATGGGATTCGGCGATGGCGCTCATCCTGCGGTACTGCCAGACCGCAAGAATGGTTACCGCCGCCAACAGGATCGATGTGAGGGCGAGCATACGTAAAGAACCAAGCGGCCGGGCAATCCGGCGCGCATTCCTGGACCATGTGAACAACATAACAAGACCTTCTGGAAATATGAGTTTGGGCAACGCCTTGACATGAAATGAATGAAATGTCGCGATGCCCTTGAGGTGTAGGTAAACAGACTCCACAAAGCGGCGCGCACTCACCTTGCGTCCAACCGATGGAGGTGGACCCATGGCATGACGCCGATAGGAAACGAAGGCGCGGCCAAATCACCACGACTTGTTGCGAACGGAAATAAACCGTCGCTACGAATCTATGAGATCTAGCGCACTTGTAGGCGTAGGGATACGACCGAGATAACCCCTCGGCGCGAAGCGCGGTCGCGAGCAGCGATTGACGAAGCGCGAAGCTGTGATCGAAATACGAAAGTGCGACGCCGCAATCTCACCGCGCAGGCACAACTCTCTGACAGGGAGTGCCGCGGTGGAACTACGAGCGATCTCGCATCGCAATCACAAGCATCGCGAAGGCCATGACGCCGCCTTGCCGCATTTCGTGCGAAATGCAACCGACGCGGTTAGATGGTCGCCCGAACCAGAAGACCGTTCGGGGGCGGAGTCGGCGGAGGCGCAACTTCAAACCAGTAGATGGCTTCGTCGGGGTCGCGAACGAATCCGATAGATGCAATGTTTCTCAAGGCCGCGGCGGCACCAATGGTCGCTTCGGTCTTCGTCTTGATTTTCGCGCCCACGAGCGGCGCCTGGTGGGGAACGGGCGCATTTTCGCGGCACTCCGGACCCGTGCAGGCAGGTTCCCGCTTTTGCGGTGCGTTGGTTTGCTCGGCGTAGGCCTGGCGATGTTTCACGACAATCGCGCGGACGACAGCTCCCGCATAACCGGCCGGCACCACCACATAGCCTTTGCCGCACGAAGCCTCCGCGGAAGTGGCTGCGAACCCGCAAACTAGCGAAAAAACCGCGAAAACTCCGAGTCCCCGAAGTGCCAACGAAGTTCCGCCGCGCACCGATTGACGGTCCGCGTTAACGCGTGAATTCGTTGAGAAAGAGAGAGACAAGGGCATTTTTCGCTAGTGAGAGAACCAACGCGTATTCTACGAGCCGCGCGGATTGAGTCAATGAAAAAGCCGAGCGGCGCGCCAGCGCGAATTCATACTTCAACAACTCCTGCGCACTTGTTGTATCGCCCGTGACTTAATCTGGCTCATGATTCCCATGAGGCGATTGCCTGCTCCGACGGATTCGAATTCTCGATCTTTCTCATCGAATCGGCGCATCACGGTTTCCAAGTGCCGTCGGCAGTTCCGTCGGGACTCGCGATCACCACCTTGTAACCATCCGGATCGCGGAGCCAGATTTCCCAGTGGTTCGGCCCGCCATCGTGGTCGGGCGGATTGCGGTGGCGCGGCAAGATCACCTCGGCGTTGAGCGATGTCGCGCGAGCGAGCGCGGCGTCGAAATCATCGACCTCGAACCAGAGCAGAAGGCCGTTGCCTGGCGGGAGTTCCGGATCGCCGATCTGGCCGTGGTGATGGTCGACTTCCCACTTGTGAAGCTGCATCACCAGTTTGCCGCTGGCGATCAGGCGCTCGTAGTGCGGCCCGCCGTGGCCGCTCTCACAGCCCAGCAGCGTTTGATACCAGCGGCTGCTGGCTTCGACATCGCGCACGCAAATCAGCGGTTGTGGACGCATCAGCTCTGTTCTCAAAACGGACCCATTAACGAGGATCAAACTACCGGCTTTCGAGCCCAATCATGTATCCAGGCATCGGATTCTCTGACGGCTGGTAACTGCCGTCGGGTTGCCGCTCAAGCGGCCGTTTTTGAAGAAGAATAAACGAACCTTTGGGGTCACGAACGGTGATCCCATTCGAACCAAGTACCTGGCCATCGGTGCCGGGGCCCTTGTTCATCCAGGCCATCTTTTCAGCTGGGATATTCAGTGTGGTGCCCGCCATTTGGTCTTTCGAGTCGCCGATGTACGACGTAACCGAAAGCGTCCACGTGCCGTCGTCATTCTCTCGAAGGCGCGCGGTGACGAGAACCTCGTTATCCCTCTCCCAGTAAGGCGAGTTGGAGACGCCACTCATTTGGCCCTGCGTGGAAGGCGGGGTATCGCGTGGAATCGCGTCGGCGGCAATGAACCATTGATACTTTGTCCCCTTGGGAACAAACATTCGCCACTGCCAGGTGTTCGGTTCGGTAGTTTCCAACGCGACCGCGTGAAATTTGGATTTGTCCTCAACCGTGAGCTTGTCCGCCAAGTGGCCCAACTCGTCGCGGAATCTGCGATTCTCGGAACTTGCAATGGCGAGTCGGCGTGATGTCTGCCAATGGGAAATCGTCAAAGCAATGATCGTGATCAACATCGCCGCCGAGAGAAGCGAGAATTGGATCCGAAACCTTGGTTTGGAGTTTTCCATGCCTGTCCCCCAGCGCTGGAGTGAAGTTCAGCTACGCTACGTCGTACGTGAGCACCACGATGCCCGTCTTGTTGTAGACCTTGTGATGCACCAGCTTCAGCGAGGCTCGATTGCCGGGTGGCGGCAAGAAAGGAATGCCCGCCCCGAGTAACACGGGAACGATGGCGACTTCAATAGTGTCGACCAACTTGGCATCGAGCAGTGAACGGAACAGGGCACCGCCGCCGAAGAGCCAGATGTCCTTGCCTATCCCCTGGCGAAGTTCTGCAACCTTCTGGTCAACGTCGCCTGCGATGATGGTGACCCCTTTGTGATCCTCGGGCTTGAGTGTTGTCGAGACGACGTAGCTGTTGATCCCGGGCATCTCCCCCTGCCCCATTTGGCTGGTGGCCTCGTACGTCTTCCTGCCCATCAGGACGGTGTCGTAGCGGGCAAAGATGGCCCCGAAATCGATCTCGGGGTCCATGATGATCCAATCGGCCTCGCCGTTGGGCCCGGAGATGTACCCATCCAAACTCGCAGCCACGCAGTAACAGATGCGTTTCATGGGGGAGCCTCGTCTGCGAGGGTCAACTTGATCCGTCTTCCATTTCCCGTTCAAACTTTCTGAAGCACCAGTTCGCCGAAATGTTACCGCGTCGATACGCCGCACGGAGTTCTGGCGTTGCCGTACGGCGCTCGGGAAGAAATCCAATCCAGTTCGGGAACAACTCGCGGCACTTCAGCCACACCGGATTGTCGGGCGGCGCTTTGCCAAGCATGAGAAAGGTCCGGTAGTGAAAGAGTTGTTTGAGTGCGTCAGCGACGCCGATTTTGAGGGTGCTTTCCCATTCGTCGGACCAAATCAACGCGTCAGATAAGAACTCATATTTTGGGACGGCATTCGGATCAGGGACACTCACGGCATTCAGTTCTTGTGCAAACTTCACAAGATCGCCCATCCCGTACTTATCGAAATCAACTTCGGACATGACTGCGTCCTATCAAACCATCTCGGAGTCGGCGTAGTTGTTTTGCATTTCGCCCATCAGGATCTGTGCCTCTTCGAATGTTGCGACTTGAACGTCGACGCTGGTCCCTTCGGCGATCTTATTTGTGAGGTCGAGCGCCTCGGCCAGGGAGATGCCCGCCGCCTCCCGCAGCAGCTTGCAACTGGTGATCTTGTTGAAGCCTGGCCGGGAGGCAGTGAATCGTACGGTGTACATGTTGATGGACGGTTCCCGCTGGCAATCGTCTTCAAGTCAGCCACATCGAACGCACACTTCCGGAAGGGATTCTCTTCGCAGGAGCGGCGCGTTGCAGTTGGTGCACTGGCATCGCCTGAAGCCCCCTTCGCAGAGGCCGCATACGGGCTTCGCAGTGCCAACGGAATGGAAATCGCGTCGGCCACACGTGGTGCACTTTTGGAGATCCGTGATGGCCGCGAAGGGGGAATAGGAGTCCATCGGCGCAAACCAGGAAAATGGCGGCGACGATTGATACTGCTCCTTCTCTTCGTCGCTGAGCATGTGCCAAATATGCGACATTGTGAAGCCGCCTAGCCCGCGCCCCTTTCGGACGAGAAACCAATCGCTCAATCGATCGATGTGAAAAGTGACCTCTTGTCCCTCTTTAAGGCTGGCGTCGTAGGTGGAATCGGCGTTGAGCGTCGCCGTGATTTGCTGTCCATCGGTGGTGACTTCGGTGAGGAACATGTGTTCGCCATCGGTTGGCTCGTCCGGCCAGGGAAAGAAAGCTTTGACCGCAATTGCTTCGTAAACCGGCACGATGCGATGACGTTCAAGCTCGGCAACCCGCGCAAACTCGCTAAAGGTGCTTTGAGCGCATAACACGCCTGAAATGTCCCCTTCGAAAGCGTGAACGCACCAGTTCCCTTCGGGCCCTGGTTCTCGCAGTGGAAATTCGTCGTGGTCCCAAGGAAGCGATTCATCGATCATGGGCGCCGCTCCTTTTTTGCAGACGTAGTGGGAAGCCTAGAGCATTGGCGCTAAGTCTACCGGATATCACTATTGCGACGCTAACAATTTGAAGGCTTTGATTTGGTGATCGGATGGAACTCTTCACAGCCACAACGGGCGGAAGGAGGAAAGAAACCGATTCGATGCGAACAATCCCCGCAAGGCCGTGTCCCTCCCACGAACCCGGGGTCGGCTTTTTCCCCCCTTCGGGCTATATTGAATTTGGCGTCCTCTCCTTAACACAGCGAGTTTACGGCGGTCCCCATGGCACTGCAGGTTTTTATTTCGGGCAAGCTCTACGACAAAGAAAACGCGAAAATCAGCGTTTACGACCACGGCCTGTTGTACGGCGACGGGGTCTTCGAGGGGATGCGCAGCTACAGCGGCAAGGTCTTCCGGCTCCAGGAACATCTGGAACGGCTGTGGGCATCGGCCAAAGCGATCTGGCTGAAGATTCCGATGTCGATGGAAGAGATGGCCGTTGCCGTTAACGACACGCTCAAGGTCAACAAGATTCAAGACGGCTATATTCGGTTGGTCGTCACGCGCGGTTCCGGTTCGCTGGGGCTCGATCCCAATCGGACCAGTGATCCGCAGGTGATCATCATCACCGATTCGATCACGCTCTACCCCAAAGAGCACTACGAGAACGGCCTTAAGATCATCACGGCTTCGACCGTCCGGAATCACCCGGCGGCGCTCAGCCCGCGGATCAAGTCGCTCAACTACCTCAACAACATCATGGCCAAGATCGAAGGATTGCAGGCCGGTTGCGTTGAAGCTTTGATGCTCAACCACAAGGGCGAAGTCGCCGAGTGCACGGGCGATAACATCTTCATTGTGAAGAAAAAGGAACTGTACACGCCGCCGCTCGATGCCGGCATCCTCGAAGGGATCACCCGCAACGCCGTGATCGAAGTCGCGCTCGCCAGCGGCATCAAGGTCCATGAAGTCGCGCTCACGCGGCACGATGTGTTTATTGCCGACGAGGTGTTCCTGACGGGCAGCGCTGCCGAAGTGATCCCCGTGGTCGAAGTCGACAGCCGCAGCATCGGCACTGGTAAGCCCGGCCCCGTTACGCAGACGTTGACGAAGCGATTCCACGAGTTGGTGCGCAGTTAAGGAGTAGTACGCACACAAGTAGTGGCACAGACAATCCTGTCTGTGCGCGGTCGGCTAACCATCATCAATTGCCGTCGCGCGTTCGAGTCGTCGAACTCTGCTCCCTAGCTGCCTTGCGAATTGAGTCCACCACGGCCAGACAGGATTGTCTGGCCCACTTTTTTGTCCGCCCTACTTTTTTGATTTCCATGTCGCGCATTGTTCTAGCCATGTCGGGAGGCGTCGATTCGAGCGTCGCCGCGCACTTGCTGCTCGAAGCAGGGCACGACGTGACGGGCGTTTTCATGCGGCATGGGGAAACGTCACCCGTGGCGGCGTGCGCTGTGGAGGATAAGAACATCCAGGCGGCGCTATTCCCCATCTTGGGGCAACGGGCCGACCACAAGCAGGGTTGTTGCAGCGCTTCGGATGCTGAGGATGCGCGGACGGTCGCCGACCGGCTTGGCATTCCGTTTTACGCTCTCGATCTGCAAGAAGATTTCGGGCGGATCATCGACTACTTCGTCGACGAGTACACGCACGGCCGCACGCCTAATCCTTGCGTGATGTGTAACCAGTGGATCAAGTTCGGCCGGCTGTTCGACTTTGCCGATTCGATTGATGCCGCGTATGTTGCCACGGGGCACTACGCGCGCATCGGCGCGGGGCCTGATGGCGAGGCGACTCTCCTGCGAGGCATCGATACCAGCAAGGATCAATCGTACGCGCTGTTTGGTGTGGCGCGGTCGATGCTTGAGCGGATGATGCTGCCGGTAGGCGTGTTCGAGAAGCCGAAGATTCGCGAGTTGGCAGCCCAGATTGGCCTCAATGTCGCCGACAAGCGCGACAGCCAGGAAATCTGTTTTGTGACGAGCGGGCATCACGGCGAGTTCGTTCGCGCTCGCCGCGAGTCGACCGATACCAGCGGCGAGATTGTGACGGTTGAGGGGCGCGTCGTCGGCACACATCCGGGGATCGAAGCGTTTACGATCGGACAGCGCAAAGGCTTGGGCGTGGCGATGGGCGAGCCCTACTTCGTGGTGCGGATCGAGACCGACTCTCGTCGCGTTGTGATCGGGCGACATGATGATTTGGCCCGACGCGAACTCACGGCGCAGCGGACGAACTGGCTGATTGATCCACCTCGCGAAACGCTGCGCTGCTCGGCAAAGATTCGCTACAACGGCGAGCCGCGACCAGCAACGGTGGAAGTGTTGCCGGACGATCGGTTGCGGGTTGTCTTCGATGAGCCCCGCCACGGTGTTGCGCCGGGCCAAGCTGTTGTCTGCTACGACGGCGACCGCGTCTTAGGCGGTGGGTGGATCGAGTAGTCGCGTTTGGCGTAGCACATAGTGCTACGTAGACAAGGCCGTTTGCGCCGTTGATGCGTGATGTTCAGTGCCGAGTTGTGGCGCAACTTCACGGAGTTTTCACGCAGCGGGCCGACAATGCGGAAGTCGAACTTGGAAAGAGTTCGTGTTCCGTATTCTCAAGGAGTTGCGCCATGTCCCACATGCCGATTCAAAATCCGTCGATGATCCAAACGGCGGCCCTCGATTTTCTCCGAATCGCCGACGAGCCCGACAAGGCCCAGTCGCCTCTCACCTGGCATATGGCCAAGGGGATCTTCGAGTCGCTTAATGTGCTGGCGCTGGAAGTCGAGCGATTGCGCGACGAAGTAGCGCGCTTGCGGAATCGGTGAAGCGAGGCACCAGGCTTCAGGCTCCAGGGGGAGATGACGCCGTTCTAGCGTGCTGCGTACGTACCATTTCCCCGCCGGCCTCGCGAAGGGAGCGCACCTTCGCGAGGCCGGTTCTGAAAGAATCGTTCAACCAAATTGTCAATGAGCGGCTCTGCTTCGGATTGCTGGCGCGGCTTCGGAGGTGCACATGGTCCGAAGTCGTGGAAGCGTTCCACGCGCAGATGTGACTTAAGCACGGCGCGACAGGCCACTCCTCTCGTGCGGATGGGAAAAGTGCGCAGACGCGGAAGCGTGGCCTGTCGGATAGCTTCCTAAAGGGGAAGTTGTTTCACGGCAAGAACGTCGATGGTGAGCAAGGGGCCGTGATTTCAGGGCCGCCGGAAAAACTGGGGCACTTCTGTCGGCCCTTCGGGCCTTGAGTCCTTGGCTTCGAACAAATCCGGGGCCTCACGGCCTCACGGCCCTGGCTGAGATCTGCTGGGCCTTCGGCCCTGGTTTTTCTTTTGGAGGACGCCAACTCAGGTTGTGCGCTCGAACGTTCGACTCGATACAACTCGGCAGATGTGCAGGTCAAAGTATTCGTACCACTTTGATCGGCCGTTGCGTTGGGCCACTAGATGTTCGGCGTGCTGCTGCCAGGCGGCGATGGCTGCTTCGCTTTCCCAGTAGGAGACGGTGATCCCTAGGCCGTCGGTGTTGCGAACGCTGTCGACTCCCAGAAAGCCAGGCATGGCGCTGGCCAATTCGAGCATTCGTTCGGCGGCTTCACCGTAGCCGTCGACGTTCGTTCGCTTTGAGACAAAGAGGACCGCGAACGAGTCGATTGGCTTCTTGCCCGTCATGGTGGAATGAGAGTTAGCTTGGCAACCCGTTGGGGCGTTTGCCGACGGCGATCTTCAATTTCAGGTTGCTTTGGCCGCGGCGAATGGTCACTTCCGCGCTGTCGCCGACTCGGGCTTCGGCCACTTTGCGAATGAGCGCGATGGTGTCCTCGATTTGGGAACCGTTCCATTCCAACACGATGTCGCCTGGCATGATTCCAGCGGCTTCGGCGGGCGTTTTTTCCAGCGGAGCGTATTTCAATACGATGGCGCCGTGCGAATCGGTGAGTCCCGATTGCTTGGCGACTTCGTCGCTGACATTACCAAGTTCAACGCCGAGCCAACCGCGGGTGACGCTCCCCTCGCTTTTGAGGCGATCGCAAATCGTTTTGGCGATGTTGCTGGGGATCGAGAAACTGACGCCCTGATAGGAGTCGCCGAGGATCGCGGTGTTGATTCCAATCACCTGGCCGCGGGCGTTTACCAGTGGACCGCCGCTGTTGCCGGGGTTTACGGCGGCATCGGTTTGCAGGTAGTCCTGATAGGCGGTGCCCGCGAATCCGGAGCGGTGTTTGGCGCTCAAGATGCCGAAGGTGACCGATCGGTGGAGGCCGAAGGGGCTGCCCATTGCCCACACCGGCGAGCCTTCGTTTTCGTTGTCGCTGTCGCCCCAATCCGCGGCCACCAGATTGGGAGCATCGATCTTAAGGAGGGCCAGGTCCGATTCCTTGTCGGCGCCAATTAACTGCGCTTTCACGGGGCGGCCGTCGGAGAGCCGGGTTTCAATCTCTTTGGCTCCCGAAACGACGTGGAAGTTGGTGACGACGTACCCCTCGGTATCGATGATCACGCCTGAACCCTGGCCGCTTGGGTTTTTGTATTGGGACGGAGTTTTGGCGAGCGGGCTATTGTTGGATTTGCTTTCGACGTTGATGTGAACGACAGCCGGGCCCGCTTTCTTGGCGATGGCTTCGAACGTTGCCGAGAACTGGGAGAAGGGCTGCTCGGCCAGGAACTTCGAAGACAGGTCGTACTCGGCCTTCTGCTTTCCCTGGTGATACGAATAGCTGACCTCCCGAACGATCATCGGCAGGAACCGCTGGAAGCCCAAAAAGACCGCCAGGATGGTGATCAGTGTGAGGAGCGTGTTGGTCGTATACGTGAAGTACGATTCGCGCGGCCGGCGAGGTCTTGCTTGCTCGCGACGTGCTTGCTCGCGAAGTGGCGGCTCGGGCCTCTCGACAGCCTTCTCGATGGCGTGGCTGGGGCTGCTGATGATTGTCAGTCCAACGTCGGTGCTGGCTGGATCAACGGTGGGAAAGGTGCCCGTGGAATCGGCGCCGCTGGTTGGCGTTGGAGAGACGAATTGAATGTCGCCTTGCGAGTTCGCGGCTGCATTCTCATCAGGGGTATCCGACATACATCCTCCACCACGAAGCCGTAGGACGCGAAGCCGTAGGACGCGAGGCCGTAAGGAAAGGCTCCTTTCCAACTCCAACGTGTCCCATTATAGCGCGATGGTTGGCCCCGCGCCCACGCTTTTTGCGCCCGCAATGCTGGGCGATTGGGGAGGCCCGCGAACCTGGAGGTCGCCTGGACACTCTTAAAAGGCAACGCCAGCACGCTATAAGCGGGGCGATTAATAGGAATAGTGGGGAAAAAACGAGAAAAATGAGGGATCAGACAGCGCGGAAGAACCTTGACCATCGGCCATTGCCTGCGAGAATTGCCGACAGCACCGTAAACACCGCGTCACAGCCCTCCACTGCCAGTATGCATGGTGCCCGAACGAAGCAGCGCCAGAACGAAGCAGCGCTAGAATTAAACTGTGCTGCAATTAAGCAGGTGCAATAGGATCGATAGACCTTGATGGTCGACTAGGCTTGATGGGCGTCCATCCGCTCGGTTAGAAGTTCCCCCTCCCCAACGCGTTCGCCAGACCATCCGCACGTTAAAGCGCGGATGCCAGAACGTTCACCTCCTTTTCCAAGTTGGAGTACAGCGATGTCGCCTGCGCCGCGTCTTGCTGTTGGGGCTCTTCATTCCAGAACCGATGTTCGACCGGTCATTTGGGGGTTGCTCGACTACCTTGATCGCTTCGGCGTGAGTGTCCAACCGTTTTTTTATCAAGCGCGGCTTGATGCTGTTCCGTTCGCGGAGCCGATTCGAGGACTTCCTTACCGGCATCTCGACAGTTGGTTGATGTCTCCGGCGTTGTGCCGCCAACAACTGTCGGCCGGATGCAAGGGGCACGACTGGGCGTTGGTAGAAGGACACTTCGCAGAAGATCAACTTGCAGAAAGCCAAAACGCCAGTGGTGGCCCTAACGAAGGTGGGCGGTTGGAAACGCTTTGCCAGTGGCTCGGCCTGGGGTCGGTGGGCGTGCTCGATGTGGAGTCGGCGCCGGCTTTGGAGAAGCTCTCGTTCCCCAAAGACTTGCAAGGCGTCATTCTCACGAATGTTGCCGACCCGGCGCAGGCGAGGAATATCGATGCCGAGTTGCGAAGATCGCGGCGAACGCCCGTGCTGGGGTGGCTACCGCAAGTGCCGGCGTTGATGGGGATGATCGATCAGCTTCCGCGGACTCGCAAACCTTCGCGGCAATTGTGCCGAGAATTCGGGGCTCGCTTGGGCGAAACGATCGACGTACTGCGGCTCTTCGAGGCGGCCGACTCGACGTTGAATGGACCCTTAATGCCCATCCTGGGCCGAGATTCCTCTAAGGGTTTGGACGCCGGGGCGCTCGACGTCCGGTCGCTAGGTGACTTGCGTTCGACGCGAATTGCTTTCGCCATGGACGAGGCGTTCGATCGCCATTTTGTGGGAACGTGGGAACTGCTGCGGGAAGCAGGCGTGCAAGTCACCGACTTTTCGCCATTGCGATCCGAAGCGATTCCGCCCCGCACGTCGCTGGTGGTGTTTGGCGACGGCGATATCGCCCAATTCGCGGAGCGACTTTCGTCGAATCATTGTTTTAAGCAGTCGTTGCGACAATTCGTGGCCGGGGGCGGAAGCGTCTTCGCTCAAGGAGCGGGGACCGCCTGGCTGTGTCGAGAATTGGTGGTTGATGGAAAGCGGAAGGCCTCGATGGGGGGAATCCTCCCGATGATCGCAAAGACGTCGAGTGCTCGGCGAATGCCATCGGCCAAACCGACTGCCGTCTCGTGGATGTCGATCGGTGACAGCGCGCCGTCGATGCCGCGCGGGTCGTCGAACTACCAAGGTTACGACGATGGCTTGTGGGCGTTCGAGGAGTTGCCCGCGCCGCCGAAGGACGCGCTAGGTTCGTTAGCTTTGGCTTCGCTCTCCGACTCGCACTACGGCAAGAGCGCAAACAGTCTTCCGCTGGGACGCGTTTTCGCGTCGCCTGTGCCGCTGAACTGGACGTGTCATCCGTCGCTGCTGCATTTGGCGGCGGGCGTTCGCGCCGGCACTTTGTAATCTCGCAGCGCCGATTCTTGCTGATTAATCAGAACGTTCTCGAAACGCCGGCTCGTTCCCTTTGCGCCAAGTCGATGTCGACTTACTATTGAACGCGAAGTTCTCTCAATCGCGCCACCGAATCGCTAAAACGCGTGGATCGGGCAATGATCAACACCCTTTACCTGCCCGAACTGCGCGAGATGTTGTCGGCCCCCGACGACAAGGGGCTGGAAGAATTCTGCACCGCCTTGCACCCCGCGCGGACTGCGGAATTCATGGAAGGGCTGACCGCTCCCGAGGCGTGGGAGGTGTTAAAGCACGCCGACCTGACTTTGCGGAAAGAGATTTTTCAATATTTTGCCCACGACCGGCAAGTTGAAATCATCGAGTCGCAAGACCGGGGGGAAATCGCCCAACTCATTTCCGATATTTCGGCGGACGACCGAGTCGACTTGCTCCACGACGTCAAGGAAGTGGTCGTCGAGGAACTGCTGCCGCTGGTGCCGCTGGAGGTTCGTCGGGAAATCTTGCGTCTGCGGGAATACCCCGAGGGTACAGCCGGCGCCATGATGACGACGGAAGTCGCCAAACTGGACGAGCATTTGAACGTCCGCAAGGCGATCGACGAGTTGTCGCGACAGGCCGAGACGCTCGAGACGATCTACTATCTGTACATCGTCGATGAATTCGATCACTTGCGGGGCGTGGTTTCGGCCCGGCAACTGGTCTCGGCAATCGCTAAGCCCGACACCAAGCTGTCGGACCTGATGGAATCGGACGTGGTTGCCGTTGCGGCCACCGATGACCAAGAAGAAGTGGCCAAGCGCGTGGCGCACTTCGACTTGCTGGCGATTCCCGTGGTGGATGGGCAGCGGCGGTTGGTGGGGATTATCACTCACGACGACGTCATCGACGTGGTCCGCGAAGAAGCGACCGAAGACGCCTACCGTGCGGCAGCCGTGGCTCCCCTGGAAGATAGCTATCTACGAACCGGCTTGCTGACGCTGGCGTGGAAGCGGGGCGTGTGGCTGACGGTGTTGTTCTTTACGGCGTTGTTTACGGCGTCGGCGTTGCGTTCTTACGAACACAGCCTCGAAAGTTGGCCGTGGCTGATCATGTTCATCCCGCTGGTGATGTCGAGCGGCGGAAACTCGGGAAATCAATCGGCTACGCTGGTGATTACCGCGCTCAGCACGGGCGATGTCAAGGCGACCGATTGGCCCAAGGTTTTGTTTCGCGAAGTGCAAGTGGGCCTGATCTTGGGTTTGTGCCTGGCCATGTTTGGGGCGCTGGTGGCGTGGCTGCTGACCGATCACCCGATTGCCGGCCAAAACCCCGTTTGGCTGGCGATCGTTCCGATCACGCTGGTGCTGGTGGTGACTTGCGGCGCGGTAACGGGTTCGATCCTTCCGATGATCTTCAAAAGCTTCGGGCTCGACCCAGCGTTGATGAGTAATCCCTTCGTGGCCGGGATCAGCGATATTTTGGCGATTGTCATTTACATGTCCGTTGCGCTGGCATTGCTGAGTGGCATTCGTACATAATGGCACGGAGACTCAGGTCGTACCCTGCCTCGTGATTTCCCGTTCGTGACTACCCGTTCGTGACAAATGGATCAGCAGTGGCTCTCGTCGATCGCTCTCTCTATGGCGGTGGCGGCCATTGGCTTCACGTTGATGGGGTTCTTTGTTGGCTGGGGATTGGCGTTCATTCGTTTGGCCAACCAGCAGCCGATTCTCGAATTTGAGCCGCGGCGCCCGGTGCCGTGGACGATTGTTTCGCTCGCCCTGGCGATTTTTGGCTTTATTGTGATCCTGACCGTGGCCAGCCTGGTGGCGTTCAACATTGCACTGCCTCCGCCCGTGGTTCAGGTTGATACGGCTGCGATTGCGGAGCCGCTACCGCCGGGGAACGAGGCTCGTAGTAACGTCCGGCCGGCGCCGCCAGCAAACGCGCCAAATAACGGGCCCGCCAAGGCTGCGAATCAACCTCCCAACAACCAGCCGCCGGCGCCTGCGAAACGCGCCTTCCCGCTGATCGCCATTTGGCTCGATTCGTGCGTGAAGCTCTTGTTTGTGGTCTTGGCGGTGGCCGCCCTGCTTGCCACGGGGACGACGACGCGCGATCTTGGGCTTTCGCTGTCGCACTGGAAACGGGACCTTGTCGCGGGCGTGCTTGGATTTTGCATGGTCGCGCCGCTGGTGCTGTTGCTTCAGGGAATTCTCGTCAAGCTTTGGCAGCCATCGGCCCATCCGTTGATGGAATCGCTCCGCGCGAACATGACGCTGGAGTGCTGGCTGGCCGTCACCATTGCGGCGGTGATTGGCGCGCCCCTCTTTGAGGAGTTCGCGTTTCGTGTTTTGTTCCAAGGGTGGCTTGAGAGAGTCGTCGATTCGTTGCCAACCCTCGCGGCTCCAACGACGCAAAACGCCATGGTGGCCGCGGCGAATCGCCCGGCCGAAACGGCGGCGGTGTCGGCGAATCCCTATGTTTCGCCGGCTTCGTTCATTCCCTCATCGCAGGAGCCCCCTCCTGTTGAGCGAACGTCGGCAGGCGACGTGTTGCCGATCCTCATTAGCAGCCTCGTGTTCGCGCTGATGCACTACGGCCATGGCCCCGATTGGGTGAGCCTGATTCCATTCGCTGGAATGCTCGGCTTTCTTTATCGCCGGACGCACCGGATCTGGCCGAGCGTGATCGCTCACTTCATGCTTAACGGGTTCAGCATGACTATGCTTACGGTCAGTCTGTTTTGGTCGGGGGCCATCCAGAAACCGTAGAGAACACGGGCATCGTCGATTGCTTCGGCACTAGCTGCTTCTTGGGAATCGCAACATGAGCTATGGGTTTGGAATTGTCGGCTTGGGAATGATCGCGAATTTTCACGCCAAGGCGATCAAGGAACTAAACGGCGGGCATCTCGCGGCGTGTTATTCGCGATCGGCTGAGAAGGCGGCGGCCTTCGCGGAGCAATTCGGTTGCCGGGCCTACAGCGACTACGACAAGTTCCTGGCCGATCCCGATCTCAAGGTTGTCGCCATTGGGACGCCCTCGGGCGCGCATCTCGATCCGGGCGTCGCAGCAGCGAAGGCCGGCAAGCACGTGGTGGTCGAAAAGCCTCTCGAAGTTACCGTCGAAAAGTGCGATCAGATTCTGGCCGCTTGCCAGAAGTCGGGCGTCACTTGCTCAACGATTTTTCCTTCGCGCTTTCATGAGTCGGCGCGGCTGCTGAAGCAGGCCGTTGACCAAGGGCGCTTCGGCCGCGTCACGATGGGGGATGCCTACGTGAAGTGGTATCGCACGCAGGCTTACTACGACAGCGGCGCTTGGCGCGGGACATGGGAGCTGGATGGCGGCGGCGCCCTGATGAATCAGGCGATCCACAGCGTCGATTTGCTGCTGTGGCTGATGGGACCGGCGGTCGAGGTTTCCGCCCATACGGCGATGCTGGCCCACGAACGAATCGAAGTCGAAGACGTGGCGGTGGCCACCGTGAAATTCGCCAGCGGCGCGCTCGGCGTGATCGAAGCGACGACGGCCGCCTTCCCCGGCGAACTAAAACGGATCGAGATTAGCGGTTCTAAAGGGCAAGCGGTGCTGCGCGAAGAGGACATCACCGTTTGGAATTTTGCCGACAAACATGCCGACGACGAGGCTTTGCTGGCGCGAATGGCTAATCGCACTCAAACGGGTGGCGGTGCAGGCGACCCCAAGGCGATCGGCCATCACGCCCATCGGCTGATGTTCCAAGACGTGGTCGACGCTATTAATGCGGGGCGACAGCCGCAGTTGGGTGGAGCCGAAGGGCGCAAATCGGTGGCGCTCATTTCGGCAATCTACGAAGCGGCGCGGACGGGGCGAACGGTTGCGGTTCCCCAAGGTTGATCTGTTCGGCACCGCTTTAGGCAACTTTGGCGGGTGTTCCCTTCAGGATGTTCCGCAGCGCCACTTCGAGATACGGATAAGTGAACTTGAAGCCCCGCTCCAGAGCCGCTTGCGGTTGCACCTTTTGGCTGTGGAGCAGGATATCGCCGAACTCGCCGAACATCAGTTTGACGACGAACTCGGGAATCGCCGGCATAAACGTTGGCATGCCTAGAACTTTGCCGAGCGTCTTGGTGAACTCGTAGTTGGTTACTGGATTGGGCGCGACGCCGTTCATGGGGCCTGTGACCGATTTGTTCTCGGCGGCGAAGATCATCATGTCGACTAGGTCGTCGACGTGAATCCATGGCATGTACTGCTTGCCGCTCCCCAAGGGGCTGCCGACGCCCATGCGAAACGGGGTGAGCATTTTCGCCAGGGCTCCGCCGCCTTGGCCCAGCACCACGCCGGTTCGCAATGTGACCACGCGGATGCCTAGTTCGGTGGCGCGCATCGCTTCGCGTTCCCAGGCGACGCAAACGTCGGCCAGGAAGTCGGAACCAGGCGACGATTTCTCGGTGAGTGTTTCGTCGCCGCGGTTGCTGTACCAGCCGACGGCAGAGCCCGAGATCAGCACCGAGGGCTTGCGTTCCAGCGCGGCCAGCGTGTCGACGAGCCGGCGCGTTCCCATGATGCGACTGTCGCGGATGCGTTGCTTCTTGGCGTCGGTCCAGCGACCCTCGGCGACGGGATCGCCAGCCAGATTGAACACGGCATCGACGCCGTCGAACGCCGCCAGCGGGGCGGGATCGCGGTCGGCATCCCAGGGGTAAATGGCGGCGTTGAACTCGGCCAGCGTCTTTTTCGCGCGTTCGACATTGCGGGTTAAGGCGACGCGGCGTTCCAATCGCGTCAACAGCCGCGTGCCGATAAATCCTGTCGCTCCGGTGACCAAGCCCTTCATGGCGTATTTTCTTCCTGACGTTGACAAGGATGAGAGTTATTGGCGAATCGATCGCGGCAGGCTCATTTTGCCAGAGCTGCGCGCACGGGTGCAGGCTCAGTCGACTGGCAAAAGATGAACCGCAAAAGGGTCCAGGTCGACAACAGCACAAGAATAGCGGTTTGTGCGATAGAGCGCGCCTGGGTTCAAAACGGTCGTTTTTTCGTTGACCTGCCGAATTTCCGCGACGTGGGTGTGCCCGTGGCAGACCAGATCGTACAGGCCACAAGCGATGGTGTGTTGCAGCCGCTTGATATCGTCGCCGTGCAGGAAGGCGACTCGTTTGTCGCCGAACGTGAGGTCGCCGAATGGGCCGTGCCAGTGATGGCCCATGGAATGGATTTCCCGTTCGTAGATTTCGCGGTTCCCGTCGACGTTGCCCGCCACGAAGTGGACGGTGAAGCCGGAAAAGAGTTTGGGAATTTCGAGCGAGCCGATATCGCCGCAATGCAGAATGGTTTCCGCGCCGAGCGACTCGATCATGCGCAAGGCGGCTTTGGCGCGCTCGATGCTTCCATGGGTGTCGCTCATCACGCCCAACAACATGGTGGATTCTCCGACCCCACCCCCCCAACTCGAATCGGACACGACCGCAAGAGGTAACGTATCGCTTATCGCGAATCGAGGTATCATCTTTGTACTAAAAAACAAAATCTTCGCCACGAAATTATTCTGGCCAGCGCCGAGTTGGTTGCCCTCATGATGATCGCCCTCTACGTGCTCCTGGCCTTCCTGGTAGTGGGCGCGATTGTCGCCGCGGTGGGAACCCATTTCACTCGTCGCAAATTGCCCCATTTGACGGCGGTCCAGGCGTTTCTGTGGTGGTTCCATATCTGGCTGGGGCGGATCCTGTGGGGGGCCGAGGCGCCGGTCGAATTTGACCTGCCAACCGACCGCGGAGTCGTAGTCGCGGCGAATCATCGCAGCAGCGTCGATCCTTTCTTTCTGGAGCCGCGATCCGCGATTCCGATTCGCTGGATGGTTGCGAAGGAGTACGTGACGAGTGTGTTGTTTGGCCCCTTCTTGCGTGCCTGTTTGGTGATTCCCACGAATCGCGGCGGTGTCGATACGGCGTCGACGCGGGCCGTGGTGCGGGTCCTGGAAGAAAACGGCCGCGTGGGAATGTTCCCCGAAGGACGCATCAACCGGACCAAGGATCTCTTCTTGCCGGTTCGGGCGGGCGCGGCGCTGGTTGCCATCAAAGCCAAGGCGCTGATTCTACCGGTTTACATTCAAGGTTCACCTTACGGCGGTGCGGCATGGACTCCGCTCTTTATGCCTGCGCGAGTGCGAGTGCGCGTTGGCAAGCCCATCGATGCCGCTCTTTTTTACGAGCAACTGGGAAGCGAGACCAAAGAGGGCGAAGCCGCTTCCAGATTGATTCTTGAAGTCATGCGCCAGATTGCCGCTCTCGCGGGCCAGCCTGAGTTCGAACCAAAACTTGCCGGGCGAAACTGGAAAACGGGTGCTGAAGGCAAGGCGGAGAATGGGGTGGAAGCGAATGGCGAGGAATTGCCGGAATGAACGGATTATGTCGAGTCGTCGTAGCTTGCGTCGCCATCACGGTGCTGGTCGGATCAATCCTTGAATCCTTTGCGGCCGACGCAGTGGCCGACCGCAAGTACACGATCTACGACCACGCTGTGGGGGAACACAAATTCCGGCTGGTGATCCCCGGAAGCCTGGAAGTCGTCCGCGGCATTCTGGTGGTGGGGCCTTACTCCGGCGGCGACTCGCGGGATTATCACGAGCAGGCTTGGTACCGCGAGTTCCTGGACCTGCACGGCTTCGCGTTCCTGGGCGCGACCAACTACTACTTGCACGACTACGCAGTGATGCAGACCGCGCTCAAGGAGCTGGCCCTTGTCACGAAGCATCCGGAGCTTGTGAACGCTCCGTATGCCGTTACGGGTTTCTCGGCCGGTGGTGGGTACACGCGGAAGCTCATGCATGCGGACCCTAAGAAGGTGATCGCGGGGGTTGTTGTTGGTTCGACGATGAAGTTGGCAGGCGAACTTACGGATGACCATCGGCGCGTGCCGATGTGCGTTATCAACGGCGAGCTCGAACGTGAACCGGACGAGGGCCCGGGCATGGCGAAGCATTTGGAACCGGTACTCGCGGCGCAACGTCCCCAAGGCGCGCTGTGGGGATGGATGGCCGTTCAAGGTGTCGGCCACGAGTTCGCCGGACAGGAAGTGCTGAGCATGCCAATCCTGGATGCGGCCGTGCGACTGCGTTATCCGGCCGATGCGGATGTGCGAAAGGGGCCGGTCAAACTGAAGCCTGTCGAATTGGATTCCGGCTGGATTGCTGATAACACCACGTGGACAGGCGGACTGACGGCCATCGCCCCTGCTCCGCAGTTCACCGGTAACGTGGCTAAGTCGAGCTGGCTACTGAACGAGGACATCGCCTTTATTTATCGCGCCTATTCAACCCTCGACCGGCCCCTGAAGATCACGTCGCCCGATCCGATGAGTGCCAAAGGCGAAGTGTTCGAGGCTGGGTCGGGCGTGACGATCGTCGTGGACGACTCCAAGTTCGCGGGGTGGAAGAAGCTGGAGCTCTTCGACGGAGCGAAGAAAGTGGGCGAACTGATGGAGGGGCCCGCGCAGTTCGCGGTGAAGGACCTCAAGCCGGGCTACCATGCGTTCAGTGTGCTGGGCATGGACGAAGAGGGGAACGTCCGTCCTTCGAATCCGTCGCTGGTGGTCGTGCGGAAGCCGCCGTCAGAACGTTGATGGCCCTGGCAGGACTTGCCACGCGTTCCACCATATCGCCTGGTCACGTCGCAACTGGTTTTCAGCGGTTTGAACGTCCTGCCCTACTTCGAACAAAGTGAATGCGGGTGTGCCCTTTGGGACAACTTCGCCCGCCGTTGGTATGTCGGCAATCGAACGATAACGCCGATTGGCCGCTAGAGCTTCTGCAACAATCTCTCGCGGCGGGCAAACCGATTCGCTCGCGTAAACCGTCCACTTGCCGTGTATGACAGACGGGGAGTGAGTTGCAACTTCCGGCATCGGGTAGCCCCGACAGGCCTTCACGTGCCATTCAATGAGGGAGTTACCGGTCGCTCTTTCGAAGAGTTCGCAACTTGCGGTCCAGCGCGGATTGACTTCTAAAACCCACGGCTGACTCTCTTTCAGAACGTAGTCGACGCCGAAAATCCCACGCAGACCGGACGCTTCGCGGAGCGCGTGGCCCAATCGGATCAGTGTTTCGGAAAGTAAAGCATCTCCCGGCAAAGGGCCAAATGATCCGCGATAAAGAAACGGCTGACTCGGATCGCCCGTCACGTACTGTCGCATTCGCCCTAACAGTCGGACGCCGCCATCGTGCGCGACGAATGTTGCCGATTCCGTTTCTCCGTCGACTTGTTCTTGGAGGTATGTATCGGCGCGAAGCGCTGTTCCGGGAATATAGGGGGCGATTCCAACGCCGCCTGCGGAACGGATTGGTTTTACCAGCCAAGCTCGCGGGTCGGATGCCGAGGGGGGCACGCGGAGCATGACGGGGGAGCGGAATCGATGGCGCAACAATAGATGATGGAGCGTCCACGGATTCCGCAGGTGTTCGAGCGCTTGCCGACTGGCGCCCAGCAAAGGAAGACGCGCGCTAAGTTCTTCCACGAGTTGCGGATCGTTCTCGAGCCCGCCGGTATAGAGCCAGGCTTCGCAATCCGGCGGAGTTGCGATCTCACGTAAACCGCCTGGAAAGGGATGAAACGTTTGGCACGAGAGAAGTTGGCCGGGCCAGATCGTTTCGGTGAGATGTTGCTTCAAGTCGGCGTCGGCAAACAGATCGGCAGCGTGGACGCGGTAGCCGGCTCGCAGGGCCGATTCGACTGCGCTGCGGACGCTGGCGCCGACGATCCAGAGCGTTCGCGGTAATGCCCGCTCACTCATCGACGTCGTCGGAATCGTTGCCGAGAACTTCTTCCAGCACTTCCTCCGAAACGTAGATCGGGAGGAACGGATCGCATGAAACGGCCACGGCGATGGCATCCGAAGGGCGAGAGTCGATTTCGATAATCTCGCCGTCCTTCTTTAGCCGCAGGTGGGCGAAGTAGGTGTGTTCCTTGAGGCTGCTGATCACGACGCTATCGAGTGCGGCGCCGAGCTGTTCGATCACGTTCACGAGCAAGTCGTGCGTGAGGGGCCGCGGGGTGGGACGATGCTTCACCCGGCGCTCGATGCTGGTCGCTTCGCAGATCCCGATGAAGATGGGGAACTGCCGATCCCCTTCGACTTCGCGAAGGTAGATCACTTGTTGTTCGTTGATTTCGCTAATGATGATCCGCGACAACGTCATGCGAACCGGCATGGCATCTACTCTCGATCCAGGTCGACTTCTTCAACGGCTGCTTGTACTGCGATGGCGGGCGATCCACCTGAACCATTGATTATACGTTCAACTCTCGGCGGCGCGCTCTTCGGCAGCGGCTTGCCGAACATATCGTGGAACGAGCCGCCAAAAATCGGTTTCGCGCCCTTGCGAGAATGCGTCGGCCCCCAGCAAAGCCACCGTTTTGGCGTGTGGATCCCAAAGTTCGCGGTCGACAATCGTGACGCCCTCGGGTAGCGATCGGGTGAGCTTTGTTAAGACAGGCCCGGTGACGAGATCGCCTGGACTCAGTGAGTTGACAAAGTCGTCGACCGAAACAATTGCCGCCGGCTCGGTGCTGTGCGGCAGATGGTTGTGGGCAGGATAGATACGGCAAAACAGTTGGCCGCGGAAAGCATCGAGCACGGCATGGATTTGTCCAGCGACATTGGATGTCAGGCTTTCGATGGCCTGGCGAGCGATTACATCGAGGGTGTCGACACCAACCGTTTTTGCCCCTAAAGCATAGGCAAGGGTTTTGGCGGCCGTGACTCCGACCCGTAGGCCCGTGAACGACCCGGGGCCGTTGGTAACTGCAATTTGCTGGATGGCTTGAGGTGGTCGCCCTAGTTCGGTCATGAGCGCGGCGACGGCCGGAAGAAGCGATTGGGCCGAGCGTTGGTCGGGCGACAAATCGCGCGACGCGATGATTTTTCCGTCTTCCCAGGCGGCGACCGATCCTCGCAGGGACGAGGTTTCCAGGGCTAAAAGCACGCTACAGTCGCCCTTTCGCATGGACGCGGGAATTGACGCAAAGTGTTGTCGGCCTTGACGTTTGGGCCGTTTGGGGGCTATTTTAGCCGTTTCGCCGCTCGTCGCGGGGCGTCCATCTATTGGCGCACCGGTCTTTGTGTTGGGGCGAACGACGATTCGCAGGATACGGAACATCTCGAGTACGGAACATGGTTAGCAAGCATCGTCCCCCGCCTAAACCTGTTGTTCAAGATGACGATTGGTTCACGATGATCCAACCGCATCTCCCCACGATTGGAATCATCGCGGCCGCCGTGGTGCTGGTCATCTTCGTGATCGGCTACTGGATGGAGACGACGGGACCGCAGACGGGGCACTGGTACGAACTCGCCCAAGCCCAGGCGGACTTCAACGACACCACGGGGGAAGGTTTGCTCGCTCTTGCCGAGCGGCCCAACCTGGTGGGAACGGTCGAGGGAGTGTGGGCACACCTGCTTTATGCCGACAAGAAATTGTCGCAAGCGACGCGCGACATTTACGTCGACCGAAAGGGCGCACTGGAGAAAATCCAGGAAGCCAAGAAGAGTTACGAGACGGTCGAAAAGGCGACCGTAGCGCCTGCGATGCTCAAGATCCGCGCGCAGTACGGGACCGCCGAGGCCAACGAAACTGCCGGCAATTTGGACGGAGCCAAGCAATACTACGAGATCGTCGCGAAGAACCCCGAGGAAAAAGTACTGGCAGGCCGAGCGAAAGATGCGCTCGAACGCTTGAAAGGGGATGAGTATCGCGAGTTTTCCGAGTGGTTCGCGAACCAACCCAATCGGGAACCTGCGAAGAAAAACAGCTTCGACTTGAACCCCTCGCCGCTGGGCGGATTCCGACCGGGCGGCTTAATTTCCGGAGGCAAGCCGGGCAAGGCTCCCGAAGCACCCAAGACAACGATTGGTGAGGAGACTGGTCTTCCCGGTCTCAACTTCGGCAAGGGTCCCGGAACGGACGGTGCTGCATCGGATGAAGCGGCCCCCGGCGATGCTCCCTCGGATGACGCGCCAAAGGGTGACGACGAACCCAAAGGTGACGAGCCCAAGGGCGAAGAGCCCGCTGGTGAACAACCAGAGGGAAAGGCGATCAACGAACCCTCGGATGAGAAGACCGAGTCCGATAGCAAATAGCGCCGCAGTGGTGAACGACCAAGCACACTGGCGTCATTAGGACGCCAGTGCCACCCCGCCGGTGCGCGTTGGAACACGCTCGACTGCGTTTACTGAAGATCGTGTTCACTGAAGACAATGTCTGCTGAATCTTCCGCCGAGCGTGAAACAGTCGAACTGGTCGTCGAGCCGCAGCACGCTGGAAAGCGGCTCGATTCCTATCTGGCGGAGATGCTTCCCGCCCATAGCCGCGTGCAGCTGCGACGTGTGATTGTGGGCGGCGGCGTCAAAGTGGATGGCTTAGGTCGCAAGGTCGCCTTCAAGCTGGTGGGGGGCGAGCGGATTTCGGTGTGCCTTCCGAGCATGCCCACGGCTGGGCCGCAGCCGGAGAATATTCCGCTCGAGATTCTCTACGAAGACGACGCACTCATCGCGGTGAACAAACCACCCTTCATGGTGGTTCACCCGGCGCGGGGGCACTGGTCGGGAACTTTGGCCAGTGCGCTGTCGCACCATTTTCGCGAGCTCAGCACAGCCGGCGGGGCCACCCGTCCTGGCATTGTTCATCGGCTCGACCGCGACACCAGCGGCGTTTTGGTGTGCGCCAAGGCCGATCCGGTCCACATGCTGCTGGCGGAGCAGTTCGAAAATCGCTCCACCGAGAAAGAGTATTTTGCCATCGTCGTTGGCGTTCCTGATCGCGATCGTGATTGGATCGATCAGCCGATTGGTCCCCATCCCTACCATCGCGAGAAGATGGCGATTCGCCCGCAGCACCCCGATAGCCGCGAGGCGCAAACGTTTTACGAGGTGGTCGAACGGTTCGAGGGCTTCGCGGTCGTGAAAGTGTTGCCCAAGACGGGCCGCACGCACCAGATTCGCCTGCACTTGGCGTACGTGGGGCATCCGGTGTTATGCGATCGGCTTTACGGGGGCCGTTCGCAAGTGACGCGGGGCGAGATTGCCCGCACCAAAGACGAGGACGTGTTGCTCAATCGCCAGGCGCTGCATGCGCGGCGACTCTCGATTACTCATCCCACGACGGGCGAGCCGATCACCTTCGAAGCGCCCCTGCCTGACGATTTGCAGGGGACGCTCGATTTTCTCCGCGAACATCGCTCGCGCAGCGGCGCCACTAAGCGATAGCGCCAAGCGATAGCGTTTAGCGCCAGCTACGCGGTGCATCAAACGAACCGCGCGGGTCCGTTGTTACCGGTTCATCCGTTGGATAGTTGTCGCTTGGGGCGACCGAGCGGCGTGCAACCGACGGAGCCTGTTCACGCTGCATTTGATCCCGTTGAGCGTTGCGGCTGGGGCCGGCGCTTCCCATGATGTCCCAACTCGATTCGTCGGCCGCATAGGCGTAGTTGCGAACTCCGCTGCGATTGGCCGAGGAGCCTGTCGCGGGAGCCGAGCGATACTGCTGATTGCGAGTGTACTGGCCGGAGCCGGGAGCGATGGTGGTCCGCGCGTGATCGAAGTTCGCGCGATCGGCGTAGGTACCGTGTTGGTCGTGATAGTAGACCGCCCGCGAGGGAGGTGGGTCGACGTTGCATTGCCCTTGCTTGCAGCAATCGTGGCTGTCGCAAGGTCCGCCGGTGAGAGCCCGGTAGGTAATCGCCGACATGGGGCCACGCGGTGCAGGCGAGCAGTCTTGCCCGTAGGCGCAGTGGCCGCAGTTGCACGAGTCGCAATTGGGCGGATCGCTACGCCATTCGCCCCAATAGACGTCGCCGCAACCGCCGCGGCAGGCTCCCAGCGGAACCCACCGTCGCAGAAACGGAACCTTACCTTGCGTCTGGAGGCACTCGGGGCAGTCTTCGCGATAGACCCGTTCTTCCCAGGGAATAATCGATTGGCAGCCGGTCGATGCGGCCAACACCAACAACGCGAACAAGCTTCCGACCCGCGACATGGTTTTCACTCCTGGCAAACTGACGTGGCTCCCTAAAAATCGGCAGTTCCAGGTGAAAAATCCAACCCAATGGAAAACTCCCCCCAAATTCACAGTCGCATGTTAGTGCTAGCGGACGAAGAGTAGGCCGGACAATCGTGTCCTGCCAAAGTGCAGTCGATTTGCTGCCTGCGCGCGCTACTCATCAATGATGGTGAGTCCACCGCGCACAGACAGGATTGTCTGTGCCACTTGGCAGTGATTCGTCTTGGCGATGAGAAGCGGGTTGTGTTAACCTTTGCCTCTCCATCGCATGTCAACGCGGCCATGAAGGTCGCTGATGTTGGAAAGGAATCGCCGCGATGCCTTTGCCGGCCAAGACCCAAGTTAATGTCCATATCCGCTGGATGATTCGGCGCGATATGCCCGAAGTGCTAGCGATCGAATCGAATAGCTTCGAGTTCGCCTGGTCGGAGGACGAGTTCCTCCGCTGCCTGCGGCAACGCAACTGCATCGGCATGGTAGCCGAGCACCAGGAACAGGTGATCGGCTACATGGTGTACGAGTTGCATCGCGCGCGGCTGCACCTGCTCAACTTGGCGGTGGCTCCCAGTTGGCGACGCCGCGGGGTGGGCGGACAAATGGTCCGCAAGCTCGCAGCTAAATTGTCGCCGCTACGTCGCAGCCGGATCCTTTTGGAAGTTCGCGAAACGAACTTGCCGGCCCAGCTATTCTTCCGCACGCTCGGTTTTAAGGCGACGTCGCTTTTGCGCGACTTCTACGACGACACGACCGAAGACGCCTACTTGATGCAGTTCCGCTCGAGCGCCGCCGTTGCGGTGGGCGACGCCGAAGATGACTACGATGCGCGGCGGGCTGGTTAGGTCGGCCAGATGGCATCAGGCGGGCCGAACTTCGTCCCGCTTGGAAACGACAGTCCGAAGCGATCGTTCAGGACGTTGAGCAACTGATCGCCATCGGCGATCTCGAAGCGCTCTAAGATCTCCGCCCCGTGGCGTTGCGTGAACTCGCGGTTGAGAATCGATAGCCGCGTTCCATCGGGCCTCGCGAGCGCCACCATCAGGTTTTGGCGAAATTTTGAATTGGGGTTGGTGCTGGTCCACCAGTTGCCGATTTCTCGATCGATGCGCGGCATCTCTTCGAGGGTGAACTCGTTCACATCGGCCCAATCTTCGCCGAGTTTCGCTTGATGGAAGTAATGCGGAGAGGGAAATCCGTCGCCGCGGACGATCCGTCGCGGTTCGTGGATTGATGGCTGCTCGACATCCAGCAGATCGAGACGAATCGGCGCGGTGGGAGCCAGTGCACCGATGCCGCAATCGACCATCCATGGAACGCCATCGAGATCGACGCGGACCCACAAATGCGTTCGCGGCGGGACAAAGTCACGCGGTGCCTGCAAACGAACCCGAGCCGAAAGTGGCGACGCGGAAAAGCCAATCGCTTGCAACGCGCGCAGCAAGAGCCCGTTTTGCTCGAAACAATATCCCCCGCGACGGTTGTGGACGAGCTTTTGTTCGATGGCGTCGTCGTCGAGTGAGATGCCTCGATTCAACAGAACGTCGAGATTCTCGAAGGGGATCGAACAGATGTGGCGAAGGACGATCTGCTGCAGCGTCCTGAGCGAGACGTCTGGAACGCCGGTGAAGCCGATTCGTTGGAGGTAAGCGGAAAGATTCATAACACGCGGGCAATTTCTTTGGCAAATCGCCGCGCGATCACGTCGCGACGAAGACTGAGCTTGGGCGTGACTTCTCCTTCATCGAGGGAGAACGCTCGTGGCAAAAGGATGAATCGCGTGATCTGTTCGTGCCGTGCGCAGTCGCCTAGCCGGTCTGCGATTCGCGACGCATAGAGCTCTCGCACCATCCGGTGCCGCAATGCCTGTCCTTTAGTGAAGACCCAGAGACGCTTTTCTTTGATGAAGCGTTTGAGTGGCTCGGGCTCGGGGACAATCAGCGCTGTGAGGTGCGCTTGGCCTTCGCCGACGATGGCGACTTGGGCGATGTAGGGGTCGCTCATCAAGCGGGCCTCTAATGTTGCCGGCCAGACGTTGTGACCTGTCGAGAGGACGATCGATTCTTTCTTGCGCCCCGTGATCACGAGCATGCCGTCGTCGTCGAGCCTCGCGATGTCGCCTGTCTTGAGCCAGCCGTTGTCGAAGGCGTTGGCGGTTGCTTCTTCGTCGCGCCAGTAGCCCGACATCACTTGCGGGCCTTTGACCAGCAATTCGCCGTCGTCGGCGAAGCGAAGCTCTGTGCCTGGTAATGGTTTACCGACCGTTTGGGCGCGGTAGGTTGTTTTCGTCGACATCGAGACAATGGGACTGGCTTCGGTGAGGCCGTATCCCTGCAAGATCGGTACGCCTTGGCCGGCGTAGTAGTCTTCGACATCGGGCGGGAGCCCTGCCCCGCCGCTGACGCAGGCGCGGATGTTTCCGCCGAGAGCGTTTCGGACTGCATCCGGTTCCTGTTCGATGCCTTGAGCGCGGAGGCGTTTCCACAGCCGGTCGTAGAAGTACGGCACGGCTGTGATGAATGTTGGTCGGACTTCCAGCAGATCAGCGAAGATCGTTTCGCGCGTCGAGCCGATGGCCATAGTCGAGCCGCGCAAGAGCCACGTGTACAAATCAGCGGTCCGGGCGAAGGCGTGACTGAACGGCAACATGTTCAGCCGGACTTCGTGATGCTGCGAGGCAAAGGCCTCGGTTGCCGCGCGAGCATTTGACAATACATTGGCGTGCGTCAGCATCACGCCGCGCGGTTCACCGGTGGTGCCGGAAGTGTAGATGATGCTGGCGAGATCGTCTGGTTTAACTTGCGCGGCACACTCGGCCAGCCGTTGACGGCGGTTTTCAGACTCCTTGTATAACGTCTCAAAATGATGCCGAGGATCTTGGTTGTGATCGACGAAGTTCACACCGCTTGTGAAATCGAGCGGTTCTACCTCGACCCGATTTTCTTTTTTGAGTCGCTGAGCCGTTTGACAATTGTCGGTCAGCACAAGCGTGGGGTTAGCGTCGTCGACAAGGCGCGAGACGATGGGAAACGGAAGATTGGTGTGAAGTGGGATCGTGACGCCGCCGAGGGCGATTACGGCAAAGTCGGCACAGATAGAGCCCATCGAGTTTTCGCTAATGACGACCACACGTTGGCCGCGGGAGACTCCACGCGACGCCAAGTATCGAGCGTTTTCGATTACCCAGTGTCCAATCACATTCCAAGAAGTTTCGCTGTACTGAGCGCGCGAGACGTCGGCGGATTTAACCTCTTTTGCGAATGCGGCGTCAGCGAACTCGAAGGTGAACGGCCAGTTTCGGCATCGGATCGCTGAAACGGTGCGGCCAATCTCCAAGCTGCATCGCGCGACAATAACCTCTGCAAGCGTCGAGGCCGATTCTAGGGAGTCCGTCGTCATACAAGCGGCGCTCTTCTACTTCAGCAAATGCTCATCGAACCAATCGGCGAAGGCCGTGATGTCTTCGGTTGACTTCCAGAAATTGCCCCAGCCGTGACCTTTGCCTGGGCGGACGATGAGTTTGACAGTCGACGCGCCCACTTCTTTGGCTCGTTCGGCAAATCGCTCGGCCTGTTGCAAGGGAACGACCTCATCCTTATCGCCGTGAATGATGAGCGTGGGCGGAAGCTTGTCGGTCACCGCGTAGATGGGCGAGAGTTCACGACCGAGCTTGGTGCGATCCTCCGCCGAGAGTCCTTTGGCGCCGAAGGCGACTTCCAGTGGTGCGAGTGGCCCGGCTCCTAGTCCGTCGCATCCTTCTAAGCCGTAGTTGAGGAAGTCGGTGGGCGGAAAGAAACACGCTGCCGCTTGAACGGTACTCGATTCTCGCTCGACGGGGTCGGGAGCATCAGCTTTGCCTGGACCGCCACGCGCGGCGAGCGAGAGCGTCAGATGTCCGCCGGAGCTTGCCCCTAAGACGCCGAGGCGATTTGGATCGACGCCGAAGCGTTTCGCGTTGAATTTGATGAAACGGGCAGCTCGTTGGACGTCCTGAATTTCGTCGGCGATTTGAAAGCGCGGTTGCGAACTGGTGACCACCGCGAAGATGGTGTAGCCGCGTTTGAGGAACTCTTCGTAGTCGCTGGGGCGGATGGTCACCATCAGCGGCGTGTCTTTGCTCGAGAGCCAGCCGCCGTTGACCAGGAACATCAGGCCGCAGCCGTTGGGCTTTTGCGGTTGGAACACGTCCATCGTGAGGGCCATGCCGTGCTTTCGCCCGTAGACGACGTCCTCGGTGCGCTGCACGTCTTGCGCTGCGGCCAAGTTGTGGAGCACAAAGCCGGTGATAAACGCGAAGAGCAATAGGTTGCGCATGGGATGGAACTCGTCGAGCGGGATAGGGACTTTCTATCGTAATACGAGTTGGCTGTCGCAGGAGTGGACTTGAGCAGTGCCGACGTGTGCTTGACATACCGTGGCGGCGTCGTTCTGATCCGTGGCTGGTTTCCAAATCGTGGAAGGATGGACGCTATGTCGGCAACCGCGCAAACGGCACTCGATTCGCTGGTCAAACACATTCGCGAGACGACGCTTCTGTCGTCGGCGGAGGCGCTGCTCTCTTGGGACGAGCAAACCTATTTGCCCGAATCGGCCGCGGAATTCCGGGCTGATCAGCTGGCGATCCTTTCGGGGATGATCCATCAGCGGCACACGGACAAACGGATTGGCGATTGGTTGGCGACATTGGCCGACAGCGATTTGGCCAAGAATCCCGAATCGGACACCGGAACCATCATTCGCGAAATCAAACGCGATTTCGACAAGCAGACCAAGTTGCCGCAGGCGTTGGTGGAAGAAATCGCCCGGACGCAGACGCTTGCGCAGCGGACGTGGATCGATGCTCGCAAGAGCAACGATTACAAGTCGTTCGCTCCGATTCTTGAGAAGACGTTCCAGCTGCAACGCGAGCGGGCCGACCATTTGAAAACAGGCTCGTGCCGGTACGACGCGCTGTTGGATGACTACGAGCCCGATGCCAAAACGTCCGAAGTCGCTGCGGTTCTTGCTGGCTTGCGCAACGAACTCGCGCCGCTGATTGCGAGGATCGCCTCGGCTCCGAAGCAGGTGAGCGACCAGGTTCTGCGCCGACACTACCCGGCGGCCGAGCAAGAGAAATTCGCCAAAGCCGCGGCGGCCGAGATCGGCTTCGATTTCGCGCGCGGGCGACTTGATGTCACGGCCCATCCCTTCTGCACGATGACGGGGCCGCACGATGTGCGGATGACGACGCGGTACGACGAGAGCTTTTTCCAGATGGCCTTCTTTGGTGTACTGCACGAAGCCGGACACGGCATCTACGACCAAGGATTGCGTGCTGAGTGGTACGGCTTGCCTCCGGGGACGTACGTCTCGCTTGGCGTTCACGAGTCCCAGTCGCGGATGTGGGAGAACCTGGTCGGTCGGAGCCGCGCGTTCTGGAGCTACTTCTTTCCGAAATTGCAGAAGGCTTTCCCGGCGGCGGTTGGCGGTGCGTCGCTCGACGAGTTCTACGGCGCGGTGAACAAGGTTGAGCCCTCGCTCATTCGCGTCGAAGCCGACGAAGCGACGTACAATCTGCACATCATCATTCGCTTCGAGCTGGAGCAGGCGCTGATCGATGAGAAGCTTGCGTTCAGCGACTTGCCTGATGCGTGGCGCGACAAGTACCAGAAGTACCTAGGCATCAAGCCCGAGACCGATTCCGATGGCTGCATGCAGGACATCCACTGGGCGGCGGCCTTAGTCGGCTACTTTGCGACCTATTCGCTGGGCAATTTGTATTCGGCGCAGTTGTTCGAAGCCGCCGCGCGCGATCTCGGGCCGCTCGAGCCGATGTTCGCTCGCGGCGAGTTCACGCCGCTGCGGGAGTGGCTCGTCAAAAATGTCCACTCCAAGGGACAATGCATGTCGGCCGGAGAGTTGGTGAAGCGGGCGGTTGGAAAACCGTTGTCGCACGAGCCGCTGCTGAGGTATTTGAAAGGCAAACTTTATCCCATTTATGGGATTGGTTGATTGTCCGAACGGGCGACGGTGATTCCCGTTGGTTCGTCCACCGCGCCCAGACAGGATTGTCTGGGCCACTTTTTGCAGGAAATCCTCTTGCGGAGCGCCCCGCATCTCGACGAAAATCACATCTACCTCCATTGATTGATTCCCGCCTCGCTTCCCACCTTTTTGAGCGACGAGCAACCCATGCTTACCATTCTTGGAAAAGGGTCGAGCAATCCGTTTTGCGATGGCTTTTCGCGACGTGATTTCCTCACGGTTGGGGGCATGGCCTTAGGTGGGCTGACGCTGCCTGAGATGTTGCAGGCGGAGTCGCGGCCGGAAGGGCGATCGCATAAGGCGATTATTAACGTCTTTTTGCCGGGTGGCCCTCCCCATATCGATATGTGGGATTTGAAGCCGAATGCACCATCGGAAATTCGGGGTGAGTATAGCCCGATCTCGACCAACGTTCCGGGGATGGAGATCTGCGAGCTCTTTCCGCGACTGGCCAAGATGGCCGACCAGTTCGCGATCATCCGTTCGCTCTCGGATAGCGACGGCGACCACGCCGCGTTTCAGTGCATGACCGGGCGAAAGCGCGGACAGCAAGCGCCGCCAGGCGGTTGGCCCGCTTTTGGGGCGTGGCAAAGTGCGCTCAAGGGGAATGCCGATCCGGCGATGCCGCCGCATGTGAGCTTGATGTACAAGACGCCCACCAGCACCTGGGGCGATCCGGGCAATGGCGGTTTTCTGGGAATGGGGCACGCGCCGTTTCGATTGGTCGACAATAAGGCGACCGACGTTCGCAAGTCGGACAACATGGTGTTGCAAGGAATTACGCTCGACCGTTTGCAAGATCGCGAAAGCCTGCGGACGGGGCTCGATCATTTCCGCCGCGAGGTGGATACCTCGGGTTCGATGGACGGCCTCGACTCCTTCTCGCAAAAGGCGATGAGCATTTTGACGTCGTCGAAGCTGGCGGACGCCCTCGATTTGACGCTGGAAGATCCGAAGGTCCTCGCGAAGTATGGCGTTGACGATCCGGTGTTCGAGCGGGACGGCGCGCCGAGGATGGTTCGCAACTTCTGCCTGGCTCGACGCTTGGTTGAAGCGGGCGCGCGAGCTGTTTCGATGAACTTCATTCGCTGGGACTGGCACGGTCCCGATGGCATGAACTACGTGCAATCGCGCCGGGACTTCCCGTTGCTCGATGCGGGGCTCTCGTCGCTCTTACAAGATTTGAAGGAGCGCGGGATGGACCGCGACGTGAGCGTGGTGGTGTGGGGGGAATTCGGCCGCACGCCGCGGCTCAACTCAAACAACAGCCGCGACCACTGGCCCCAAGCCAACGCCTGCGTGATCGCCGGCGGCGGCATGAAGATGGGTCAAGTGATCGGCAGCACCAACCGCAACGCCGAGCATCCGCACGATCGGCCGGTGAAGTTCCAGGAAGTCTTTGCCACGCTCTACACCAAGGCGGGGCTGAACCTCAACACGCGCCGCTTCGACTTGCGAGGCCGCCCGCAGTACCTGGTCGACGAAGGGATCGAGCCGATCCGCGAGTTGATGTAGGAGAGGAAGAAAGTAGGACGGACAATCCTGTCCGTCCGCGGTGGACTTTGGTGATTTGGTTGTTTGCGAGCAGCAAGGTTGGTGACTGTTGCTTCTATGTGAACGGGAGTGGGGAGCCAACCTCGCCGGACAGGATTGTCCGGCCTACTTTCTGTGGGCTAGTCCAACTCGTACTCACCTGCCTCCATCGATTCCACCAATTCGGTCAGCCAAGCCTCGACACTGGGGTACTCGACTGGCCGGTCTTGGTCTTGCTTCCAGAAGGCGATCAACTGCCCCACTTGGCCGCCGTCCTCGACTCCCATGTCGACGCACAGGTAGCTGCCGCCGCCGTTGTGCAGGAATGGAATCCACCCGCGCCGCCAATAGGTAGGTTCTTCAAAGTCGAGTCCGATCATACTGTCGAACTCTTCTTTGCTGCTCGATATGTATTCCAGCGTGCAGAACTCTCGGTTGAGATGAAACCGATCGAAGAACATCGGGTCCTGGCCGTTCCGCCAACTGTATAACTTCCGAAAGGTTGAGGGCAATTTGACGGAGAACTTGGCCTCGAGTGCATTCAGATCGGTATCGGACGCTCCCGGTTAAAGAAGGGCGTAGTAATCCGGCCGGTTGGCCGCCAGCCAACGGTCCATCCGCGTGATCAAGTTGTCAACCATACTTCGCCTCTACACGAGCCCTGCGTAAATGAGGACATTCGCGCCGTGCGACCTGTTGTTAAACGTCGCGGTCTTCCCAGTCCTGCCACCGGAGCAAAGGACTTCGGGCTTGGTGCTCGATGAAGTAACGTGCGGCCGATCGTGCTGATTCTAAGGGAATTAAATTCTTCGGGCGCCAATAACTGTCTCCACCAGCTCCGTAGAACATCACGTCGGAATCGGACTCGGAGTCCTCCTGCGACCCCACCGCAATATAGAATTCACCGTCACAAGGTTCATACTGAAGACAAAGAAACGTTGGGTCCATTCCCAGCCCCATGTCGATTTCGTGGCCAAACACTTTGATGGCAATTGCAAGTGGCGGCTGCGTTGAAATAGCTTGGCGGTGGAGTTTATCCAGCGCCGCATCGAGTTCTTCAAGCGAGTGGCAAGTTACTGGCGGCTCGCGATCATCAAAATAAATCGTGATCTCATTCGGTTCGGACATGGTCATCGTTCCTGTTAGCGGGCGGCGTCCCCATTTTGCGCTGGCTGGGCTGTCGGTAGTGCCATCGAATTCCGGTTAAGATTGTCCCCCCTTCGGCTGAACCAACTCTGCCAGCACTGCGTACAGCCTCCATTCGCGGCCAGCTTCCTGGTTCGCCAGAAATCGGCTTGAAAGCTTCGCCCTAAACTGGGCCCCTTTGAGTATGCTGATACGGACCGTCGGCTGTTTGGATGTCGTGTCCTCGGAGTCGCGTCCTCAAGGTTGTGGACGACTGTAAGTGCCTGTCAGGTAAGAAGATGCAATTTTCCCCTTCCCTTTTGCCGACCCTTTTTGCGCTCAATCTGGACGCGATAGACCCCTATGCGGGGCGGCTCGACCTGTGGGCCTGCCAGTGGCTGACCGGGTTTTGGATCATTGGCTTGGGATGCCTGCTGGGCGTGGCTTTGCTCGCCATTCTGCTGGGCGTTGGGACCGTCCTTTCGAAAATTCCGTTTCTCGGCGGGCTGGCCGAAAGCAACACCACGGGACGCGCGGCTTGGGTGGTTTTGACCGCCATCGCCTTTGTCCCGCTCGCTTGGGTGACGTATGCGTCGGCTAAGGCGCAGTGGGCGGCCGCCAAGGTTCCTATTTCAACGGGCGATCAGCTCACGCAAATGGCGGTGCTGTTTTTGGTGGTTTTGGTATTTGCGGCCTTTATTGCTTTGGCCGTTTTGGTGCTGGTGTCGCGTCGCACCAGTTCTGAACTGGGGCTGATTTTCGGCGAAGGCGCCATCCCGTGGTTCACGGTGATCGTGGCGGTGTTGGCATTGTGGGGCGTTGCCGGCATCGTCGCGGTGAAGCGACCGTCGATCATGCTCGAATCGCTTCTCCGGTGGCCGGCCAATCAGACGGAGTACACATTTAACCTGGACGTCCCCGCACCGGACGTCAGCGAGTTTGCTGATCCCCCTGCCCTGACCCTGTCGCTGGTTCCGAAATCGGGCTTTGTCATTCAAAACCGGGAAGTGAGTGCGGTCGGCCTGGAGTCGGACGAATCGCTTTTGATTACGACCGTTCCGCCTGAGGATGCTCAGCTGCTGCATCGCATGAACGTGGCGGCGGGCGAGCCAGTGCTGCAAGGGATCTCCAAAGAAGGGGGCATGAACCCGTTCGAAGAGCTCAACGTGGGCGACATCTATGTCAAAAACATGGGCGACAAGCCCGCGCACTTGACGGTGCGAATGTTCGTGATGCCGGCGTCGCCGGAGATGTTGATGGTTCCGCTGGTGGCAGTCGGCGTTGTGTTTTTGTTCTTGCTCTATCTGGTTCACCGGACTGCGACGCCTAAGTTGGCGGCCGTGGCGTTGGCGACGACCAAGTCGGAAATGTCGTCCCCCCTGTTCCTGGTGCTATTGTCGCTGGGGGTGGTGCTGCTCGCCTTCTTCCCGCTGATTCCTTACAACACGTTCGGCGAAGACGTGAAGATGCTCAAGGACACCGGGCTGAGCTTGATGCTGGTGTTTTGCTTGTTGCAGGCGTTTTGGACCGCCAGTTCGTCGGTGGCCGACGAAATCGACGGCAAGACTGCGTTGACAGTGCTCTCGAAGCCTGTCAGCCGGCGCGATTTTGTGCTCGGCAAGTTTGTGGGGATCGCCTGGCTGCTGGCCGCGATGTTCGCCGTGTACTCGGTGGTGTACTTCTTAGGTGTGGCCTACAAGCCGATTTACGATGCCCGCGAAGGTGGCAGTGCGCCGACCGAAGTGACGTGGCAACTTTGCTTTACGCAAGTCGTCTCGGTGATGCCCGGCGTGGCCTTGATTTTCATGGAATCGCTGGTGCTGGCGGCGATCAGCGTGGCAATCTCGACGCGCCTGCCGATGCTGGCCAATTTCAGCATCTGCTTTGCGATCTATGTGTTGGGACACTTGACCCCGCTGTTGATTCAATCGCAAGCGGCGAGCGATGTGTATGCGCCGGTGTTATTCATGGCGAGATTGATAGGCACGCTATTACCGGTGCTGGACTTCTTCAGTATCGAGGCCGCGATTGCGGCCGACAAAACGGTGCCGTTCAGCTACTTGCTCACGGCTGGTGCGTACTGCGTGATTTACAGCGCGGTGGCGATGTTGTTGGCACTCGTGTTGTTTGAGGACCGCGACTTGGCTTGATCGGCCTTAAAGCTTTGGGGCGTTGGAACATCTTCCTCGCCCAGATCTTCGACGTGTCGGCCTTCGCTACGGCTCATCGGGCTTGTCAGCCATCTGACGCATCACTCGTTCTCGCCAGGCCGCGAAGTTCTCCATGCTGGCTTCCGTTTCACTGGAGAAGTCGGCAAATTCACCTGTTTGGCAGTCATAGAATCGAAGGTCGAGCAATTCGCAAGCCCACTTCAGCTGGGCCATCGCTTCGGGGGCGGGAGTCGATTGAACCCCGATGGACTCGACGGCGCCATCATCATTGCGGGGGCTGTAGTTGAGCAGGATAAAGAACGTTTCTCCGTCAATCGACGTTTGGCCATCAATGTGACGGTGCTCGGGAAAGGCTCGTTTGAGCTGATCTTGCACTTCGCTTGGCGTGCCGAGCGAAGGCGGTTTCCAGTCGGTCGGCATTTCCGAGATGCGGATATTCGGCGGGAACCGCATCATCAGTCCATCCCACGACATATCGCGCGTCCTTCTAAAACTTGGAAGACGGGGCCGTTGTCACCGCTATTTATCTTCGGTCGGATGATCGGATTCCTCGCGTTCGTCACTGGCGGGGAAGTTGGCTGTCGCAGTCACCGTCGCTGGCCCTGAAGAGCCGTCTTCGATTTGGACGAAGATCGCTTCGCACTTGGGATGCTTGGCGATCCACTTGATTCCTTTTTCGCGGCCGAGAACGGCTGCCGCGGTGTCCATCGCATCCGATGTGGTGCAATCAGGCGCAATGACGGTGACGCTTGTGCGATGGGGGAGTCCTACGCCGGTTTGTGGATCGACGATGTGCGAGTAGCGTCGGCCGCCGATTTCGACGCCGCGAAAGGCGTCGCCTGCCGTGGAGATGGCGCAGTTCGATAAAAGCAGCTGGCGAGTGGGCTTCCCTTGAGGTTCGATGGGCGCGATTTCCACCAGCCAACCTTTCTTGTTGGGCGGTGGATCACTGAGGAGCACATCGCCGCTGCCGTCGATGAGTGCCCGCGTGATGCCGTGGTCGCGAAGTTCCTGCATGGCGAGATCGACGGCGTAGCCTTGGCCGATGCCTCCCAGGTCGAGCCGCATTTTGGGCAGCAGAAGCCGGGCCGTTTTTTGGTCGGCACTGACGACGAGATTTTCGTAGCCGGTGGCTTTGAGGGCTTCGGCGAGTTGATCGGCGGGAGGAAGTTCGACCTGGCGTTTGGCGCGGCGCCAGAGTTTTGTCAGGTTGCCGACCGTACAGTCGAAGGCCCCATCCGAGTCGCTGGCGATTTGTTGCGATTTCGCAAGGATGTCGCCGAGAAGCGGGCTCACGGGCTGCGGGGTGGCGTGCGGGGAACTGGCCGAAAGGCGACTGAGTTCGCTTTCCGGGCTGTAGTCGCTGCAAATCTTGTCGACTTCGGCGATCTTGGCGAACGCGGCGTCGAGAGCGGGCTTGGCTTTCTCCGGCTCGGCGTAGGCGATGATTGTGAAATCGGACCCCATGTGCTGCTCGGTGCGCTCGATTCGCTCCAGCGGAGCAGCATTCGCCAGGCCTAGGAAAACGCTGGCGAGTATCAGCCAGGGGGCCACTGGGGAGGCCTTGGACATCGTTTTTTTCCAAATCTTCGGAATAAGCGGAGCGGCGGGCGTAAGGGAATATCAACCACCCGTGATGCCAACTGGAGCCGGTCGATTGTCGCCACGGCAGGTCTCATTTATCATCATAGCTTCCCCACGTGCGGCCACGTGAACACGAATGGCTGGTTGAACACGGTGGTTGCTCAATTCGTATCTATGAAGTCGCGATGGCGGCTTGTTCCCCCTTTGGAGACTCTGATCCATGACGAAGCGAAAGTTGTCGGCCAGTGCGGCCTCTCGGCGTGAATTTATGCGGAACTCGTCGCTCATGATGGCTGGTGGGGCTGCCATCGTTGGTGGCTCGCTCCGGCTGGCCAGCGCCGCACACTCGTTTGGTAGCGACACCATCAAGATCGGTCTGATCGGCGCGGGTGGCCGCGGAACCGGCGCTGCGATTCAAGCTTTGAACACACAAGGTGGCGGACTGAAGGTCGTCGCGATTGCTGACGTCTTCAAAGATCGCGTGCAACAAGCGTATCGCGCGATCAAGGGCCAACACAACGACAAGGTCGACGTGCCCGAAGACCGGATGTTCGTCGGCTTCGATGCTTACAAGCAAGTGCTGGCCACCGATTGCGACCTGGTGATCTTGGCCACGCCTCCGGGTTTCCGTCCGCTGCATTTCTCTGCCGCGGTCGATGCCAAGAAGCACATCTTCATGGAAAAGCCCGTCGCCGTTGACCCGGCCGGCGTGCGGAAGGTTTTGGAAGCCACCAAGCGCGCCAAGGACGCCAACCTGGCTGTCGCCGTTGGTTTGCAACGCCGCCACGAGCGAGCCTACATGGCGACCGTGAAGGCTCTGCAAGACGGCGCGATTGGCGATATCGTTCTCGCCCGTGCTTACTGGAACGGCAGCACGCCGTGGGTGAAGAACCGCCAGGACAACTGGACCGAAATGGAATACCAGATGCGCAACTGGTACTACTTCAACTGGCTGTGCGGCGACCACATCGTCGAGCAACACATCCACAACCTGGACGTGATCAACTGGATTAAGAATGGTTACCCCGTAACGGCGCAAGGCCAAGGCGGATGCGAAGTTCGCAAGGGCCAAGACTACGGCGAAACGTTCGACCATCACATGATCGAGTTCACCTACGCCGATGGCACCAAGATGTTAAGCCAATGCCGCCACATCCCGCACTGCTGGGATCAGGTGGACGAGTTCGTCCACGGCACCAAGGGGATGTCGCACGTTGGTGGTGCACGCATCGTCGACGCGATGGGTAAGGAGATGCACAACTTCAACAACCTGAGCCGCGACGGCCACCAACAAGAGCACCACGACCTTTTCGCGGATCTCCGCTCGGGCAAGATTCCGAACGAAGGGGAATGGGGAGCCAAGAGCACGATGACGGCCATCTTCGGCCGCATGGCGACCTACAGCGGTAAGGAACTGAAGTGGGACGACTGCCTCAACTCGCAAAAGGTGGTCTCGCCCGTTGAGAAGTACCACTCGTTCACGGATACGCCGCCGGTTCAACCGGGTCCGGACGGTTGGTATGCACACCCGATCCCGGGCGTGACCGAAGTGGTCTAGTCGCGAGAGATAAAACTAGCGTTCATCAAAAGGGCTCGCCGTTGTGGCGAGCCCTTTTCTGTTAGGTGTGAGCATGATCACGATCCGCGAGATGCAGCCGAGCGATCGTAACGGTATCCTGGCGCTCGAGACGGTCTTCGAGACTTCCACGGTCTACGACGTGGTCACTTCGGCGCGACGCATCGAGCTTGCTTCACGTGCGCTGCCGGCGCCGCTTCTCAAACGGTATCCGATCGCGGACGTGTTTGCCGGCTGGGCGAGGTGGGATACCGCGTGGGTCGCTGAGGAAGGTGGTTCGATCGTCGGCGTCGCGGCGACGGAATACGAGGCGTGGCATGCGCATGTCGTCCTCTGGCATTTGTATGTCGATCCGGTGCATCGCCGGGCAGGCGTCGCGCGCGGATTACTTGAGCGGGTGGAAGACCACGCGCGGACTCGCCATGCCGAACGCGTGTGGCTCGAAACCAGCAGCGTCAACGTGCCAGGCATCGCCTTTTATGAGCGGATGGGCTTCACCCTCTGCGGCGCCGACGTGACGTTCTATGACGCCACGCAAGCCCGCGAAGAGGCCGCTATCTACATGGCCAAGTCGATGCGTCGACCACCGACGTGAGACGCAAGGCGAACTGAAATACCCTAACCGGCAAACTCTTCCGCGCGGCCGATGCTGTACGAAACAGCACGCGGGGACTGATTCGCTGGCAAACGCGAGCCGATTGAGGACTGCTATGCTGGCAAAATCTCCAGTTCACTCCGCTCAAGCCAGTTCTATTGGCGGGTTTGGTTCCCGGTATTCGCGAGCGCAATAGCGCAGGTCGTGCAAACCCGCACGGGACGTAACGCCGGTAATCTGTGCCATCCCGGAAAAAACCCATTAACTGGGCGACAAAGCCAAGCCGAACCTAACGGATAACGACAGCAGGGAAGTTTTCGTCGTAGGCGGCGGCGCTCTCTCTCTCTTGCTGGCATGGATTGCATTTTCAAACGTCGATCCCAAGGCCCAAGCCGCCGAGAACGCCGTCCACGATGGACAGCTTCGGCCGGCGGAATGGTTTCAGGATCTCTGGTTCCTTAATGTCAAAGGAAGACACGATGCGCAAGGAATCTTTCTGGCACCCACTGGTCCAGAAATGGGCCGCCGGGGCAGTCGCTGCCGCTAGTTTGTTCGCCTGGAATGTTGTGGGTACGAATTCGTACTCTCAGGAACCCGTCGCGGTTGCGGAAGCGGCCGCCGAGGAACCCGAGGCCGAGGAAGAAGAGGAAGAAAAGCCCGACTATTTCACCCTCATGGGTGCGATGGAAGGGACCTACCTCGGGGATTTCCTCGAGTGCAACAACACGAAGATCTATGGCAACGTCGCCCAGGGCATGACGTTCAACTTCGATCACCCGACCGACAAGTTCAACGGGCCGATGACCTGGATGGATCGCGACCGGGAATGGAATCTTCAACAATTGTGGTTGGGCGTCGCCAAGACGGTCGACCAAGAAGACTGCTGTTGGGACTGGGGTTATCAGGTCGACGCGGTCTACGGCACCAACTACCGCTGGATGATCGAACAGGGCTTCGAAAACCAGCTGAACAACGGCCAATCGTTCTACGGTTTGGCTCTGCCTAACATGAACGTCAAGTTCGGCAACCAAGATTGGTTGTTCACCGTTGGACGTTTTGCGTGTCCGTGCGGGTACTTTGGGCTCGACACGACCCAGAATTTCTTCCCGATCCTGCCTTATACCTACCAATACGGCGAGCCCTTCACCCACACTGGTGCCACCGCGGCGTACAAGTTGAGTGATCGCGTTACGGTTACCAGTGGATTGACGCGGGGTTGGGACAACTGGGACGGAACGAACTTCGGTTCGCCGAACCTAGGCATCCTTGGTTTGGTGACGATTGCCGGTGTCTGCGAAGGAGACAGCTTCTCATACTTCGGACACTGGTCGAGGGAAGCCAACGAGCGAACCACGCCCGGCGGCGGTCCTGGAGTCTCGAACGACTTCACCGGCCGTTACGTCCAAACGCTGACTTACATCAAGAAGCTCAGCGAACAGAGCACTTGGGTGCTGCAATCGGACTTCGGCCACCAAGACCGCGCTAAGCTCAACGGAGCTTCGGCCAACTGGTTCGGTGTGAACTCGTACTTGTTCCACAAGTACAACGATTGCTGGACCTGGGGGCTCAACACGGAATGGTTCCGTGACGACGGTGGTTACCGCGTCGGCACGTTGTTGCCCGCCTATCCGGGTAGCGAAGCTCGCGGCCTGGGTGGCTTCAACGGCAACTTCCGCGGTGGTTACAACGGTGACTTCTTCCGCGTGATGTTTGGCCCGCAATGGTCGCCGCGCACCAACCTGGTGATGCGTCCCGGCCTGGCGGTCGACTGGTTCAGCGGATCGATCGACACCAACAAGCAACGTGCCTTCGGCAACGCCAACAATCCTGGTCTCCGTCCGTACAACGATGGGACCAGCAACGTGCAAGGCGTCGCCTTCTTCGACGTGTTCTTCAAGTTCTAAACGCGAAGACCGTTCGAACCTGAGCTAACGTTTCGGGGTGCGTTGAAAAACGCACCCCGATTTCGTTGCGTCCCCGCGGTTTGGTTACCGTCGTCGATCGGGTAAACTGATGAAGCATCACCGCAGTTGAGCCTGCGCCGGTGAACTACGCGTGGGTCATGTGGAAGTCAGTGCACGGAGCCTATCGCTTTGCAGTGGTCGTCGCGACTCTTTTGGCGCATTTTCTCGGTATTTGTCTTTTTCGACCTTCTCCTGGTCGCGGCGCTGATTGGAGTCGTTCGATGGCGTTACCGCGCCGCCATGGTCGACCAAGAAGGGCGCGCGCTGGTCAGAACGCTGGATGGCATCGAATCGCGACTACCTAAAGGGTGGGTTGATCTGCCAAGCGAAGAGTTGACCCAGTGGATCAACCAGCAAAGCGAGCAAGCGCGGACCGAACTGACGCTCTACGATTCTCAAGGACTTCGCCTGGCCACCTCGTCGAGTTACGGCGAGCCTCGCATTGGTGAATGGCCGGAAGTCGTGGGGGCTCGCACAGTAGGCATTGGGCAAGCCGAGCGAGTGACATCGAACTCGCAGCGCCGGCTGTACGCCGCCAAGGCCGTAACGGAAAACGGCGGCACCCAAGGGATGCTTTGCAGCTCCGCCAGCCTGACCGAAATCGACCGGAATATTGCTCAGATTACTTGGGGGTTAGCGGGAGTCGGCATCGCAACGGCACTGATGGCAGCGGCTATCAGTTACCTGACGATCCTGCGAACGGTCCGTCCGTTAGCAGCATTGACGCGGGGTGCCCGTGGCCTGGCCGATGGCGATCAGGGGCTCGCGAAAGAGCCAGAAAAAAGCGACGAATTGGGGCTGCTGGGGCGCGCCTTCCGGCGAATGCAAAGCGAACTCGATACCCGCGTCGACCAGCTCAATGCCAACAGCGAGCGGATGAAGGCGGTGCTGGAGAACATGGTCGAAGGGGTGATCGCCGTCAGCCCCGACGAACGAATCCTGCTGGCCAACGAGGCCTCGCGCGAGTTGCTCGAGATCGCCACGGGCGACATTTCCGGAAAGGCCCTCCTCCAACTCACGCGGTCGCTGGCCGTACACAAGGCAGTCAGCGAAGCGCTGTTAGGAACGTCGGCGATTCAAACCGAGTTTGAGTCGACAGGCAAACAACGCCGCGTCTTAGCTCTTCGCGCGACGAGGCTGCCGGGCAATCCGTCGCCTGGCGTGGTGGTGGTGCTGCACGACGTTACGGAACTGCGCCGGCTGGAAAACCTGCGCCGCGAGTTCGTCGCCAACGTTTCGCACGAGCTCAAAACGCCGCTGGCTTCGATCAAGGCGTATGCCGAAACGCTCCGCATGGGAGCGATATCCGACTCCGCCAACAACGTGATGTTCGTGGAGCGGATTGAAGAGCAGGCGGATCGGCTGCACCAGCTGATTCTCGATTTGATTCACATCGCGAGGGTGGAATCGGGGCAGGAAGTCTTCGACATCGTCGATGTCGATTTGGGGACCGTTATCGAGGCTTGCGTCCACAGTTTGCGCGGCTCCGCCACGGCGAAGCAGATTTCGTTGACCACGGAGGGGACCGAGGAAGAGATTTTGGCACGGGCCGACGAGGAAGGGATGGAGACCATCCTGAACAACCTGGTGGGAAACGCGATCAAGTACACCCCGGATGGCGGTTCGGTTACGGTGCGTTGCCGCCGGGAAGGAAGATCGGCCATTGTGGAGGTCGAAGATACGGGGATTGGGATCGCCCTGCCGGAGCAATCAAGGATTTTCGAGCGGTTTTATCGGGTCGACAAAGCCCGTTCCCGGGAGCTCGGTGGGACTGGATTGGGCCTATCGATCGTCAAGAACCTGACGCAGGCTTTTGGCGGGTCGATTGGGATCGAAAGTCAATTGAAAAAGGGCTCAAAGTTCATTGTGCGTCTACCGCTGGTGGAATCGCCCCAGTATCGCTGAGCGGCGTCTTCTTAACCGTTTATTCTCGATTCGTTAACTTGTAGCAGTTAGACCTTTTAACAATCCGCATGTGACGGGTTGGCTAGATCGTTTTCAACCATTCATGCGGGGGAGAGTTTGATGCACCGACACTTGCATCGCGACATGGAGCAATTGCAGCAGATGATGGTCGAGCATGCCGCGGTGGTCGAAACGATGATCGACAAAGCGGTGCAAGGCCTTTGCCACAGACGCTTCGAACTGTTGGCGGAGGTGTACCAGTTGGAAGAGGTCGTCGATCGCCGCGAAGTGGTGATCGAAGAAGAGTGCCTTAAGGTGTTGGCCTTACACCAACCCGTTGCGATCGACCTGCGGCGCGTCGTGGCGATGTTGAAGGTGAACAACGATATGGAACGGATCGCCGACCTGGCGGTGAAGGTCGGGAATCGCTGCGAAGGACTGTCGCAGTATCCCGAGTTTATCGTTCCGCCCGAAACGGAGCGGATCGCGACGATGTCGCGCGGGATGGTGCAAGACTCGCTCGATGCGCTGATTCAACTCGATTCGACCGTGGCCCGCCGCGTGATGGGACAGGATGACGAGGTGGATGAGCTGAACGCGGCGATCATCGACGATTTACAAGGCCGCATGGAAAGTCGTGAAGTGAGGATTGCTCCGGCGCTGCATTGTTTTTCGGCCATTCGCAACATCGAGCGAATCGCCGACCACGCGGTGAATATCGCGGAAGAAGTGATCTACCTGGTTGACGCCGAGATTGTGCGCCATAGTCGAGCGCCGTCAACGCCGAAAAGTTCCTAGGAAACGTGCATGGCAAAAGGTAAAGTGCTGGTTATCGAAGATGATCGTTCGCTGGCGGATGTGCTGGCGTACAACCTGCGGGCAGCAGGCTACGAAGTGCTCGTCTCGCACGACGGCCAGGATGGAATCGCTCAAGCGCAGCTCAAGTCGCCCGACGTGATCGTTCTCGATTTGATGTTGCCGGTGGTCGACGGTTTGGATGTTTGTCGCCGTTTGCGAGCCGACGCCACGACGCGCGACATGCTGATTATCTTCCTCACCGCGAAAGCGGAAGAAACGGACGAACTGATTGGCTTCTCGCTGGGCGCGGACGATTACGTCACCAAGCCGTTCAGCGTGAAAGTGTTGCTCGAACGGATCAAGGCGCTGCGCCGGCGACGCGCTCCCGATGCGATTTCGGATGATTACACGGCGAGCCAAGGGGTCACCGTCGATCGCAGCCGATATCGCGCTACGGTCGATGGCCAGCCCATCTATCTCACCAAGAGCGAGTTCAAGCTGCTCGATACGTTGATCCGTCAGCCTGGCCGCGTGTTTCACCGTTCCGAGTTGATCGATGCCGCGCTCGGTGAGGACACGATGGTGATGGAGCGGACCATCGACGTTCATATCCGCGCCTTGCGACGAAAGCTCGATAAATATGCCGACGTAATCGAGACCGTTCGCGGTGTTGGATATCGCTTCCGTGATACCTCCGTCGAATTGCACGATCCGGACGAGACAGTTAGTTAGCCCCTGGCGAGTGCTGCGGCGTGTTCGGCGGGATTCATCCTGGGCTACAATGTTGCCGAGGAGCATCCCTATGAACTATTTCACGCGCGGCGTTCGTTTTTCGGCGATCCTTTCGCTTGGCCTTGTGATTTGTCTGGCAAGTTCGGGCATCGCACTCGGCATCGAAGGGGTGATGGCCCTCCATGGAGAGCCCTTTGGGGTCGGCCGAGTTGTGATTTCGGCCGCCGACGCGGTTGGCGGAATCGATCCCAGCCTGATTCAAATTGAAGAAAAAGACGGGCGCGTTTATTACCCCGCGATTGCCGTTGAAAAGCCGAAAATTGGCGGGTTGATTCGAGAAATTCTAGGGGCGCCCGAGGCGAGGCCTCTTTCGGCGACGGTTTACTTCTTATTTCGCGGGCCCGAGCCGCTCGACGTTACGGTTCGCACGCCTCGCAACGTGCGAGTCGAAATCCGGCCAACGGCAGGCGGTGCCGAAGCCGGACAGAAGCTACTGAATGCATGGTGGAACGCCTTCCACGCGAGTGCCGATAAGGCCCGCGAAGCGAAGGAGTATCCCCCGCAAGCGATGAGCTTTCTCGAATCGACGCTGGCACGGCGATTGGCCATCCAGATGGAGATTCCCCCTGACCCGCAAACGGGCAAAGGGGGCATTAGCGAAGCGCTGAATCTGCTGATGGGAGTCGAGCAAACGCGCGACGCGTTAATGCGCCGCAGCCTGGCGGGCGTCGAGCAGTTGGACGATGGTCAACGCGTGCCGCTTCCCCCAGCCATCGATTGGCCCCAGCGCGAATATGTCGTCGCGGCGAACGTGGAAGTCGAACCGCTGGCAACCCGCGTTCCGCGCGAGTGCCTGTATGTCCGCTTCGGCAGTTTCGCCAACCAGACCTGGTTCAATCGACTTCGCAAGGAGTACGGCGGCGACATCCTGGAAATGATCGCGGCCCGCGGAATCGATAACGATTTGCAGGGCCGACTGGAAAATCAACTCGCCGTCACGCAGGAAAAGACGGACGAGGTCTTCGGGCCGACCATCGTGCATGACATCGGTTTGATTGGATTCGATACGTTCACGCGCGATGGTTCTTCGCTGGGCGTTCTTGTTCAGGCAAAGAATTCGCTCGTCTTTACAACCAGCATGATTGCGCGACGACGCGTGGCGCTGGTTCGCGAAAAGGATCGCGGCGCGACCATCGAAACGGTGAAGATTCGCGATCACGACGTCTCGTTTTTGTCGACGCCCGACAATCAACTCCGTTCGTACTATGCGACGGACGGCGACTTCCACTTGATGACGAACAGCCGCCGGCTGGTGGAGCGGTTTTACGATTGCCGCGATAATGGCGAAACTCTGGCGGCGACAGCCGAATTTCAATACGCGCGGCAGCAGACTCCGTTGTCGCCCCAGGAGACCTTGTTCGCGTATCTATCGAGCCACTTCTTTCAGAACCTGGCCAGTCCCGCCTACCAGATCGAAACGCGTCGGCGTTTGCAATCTTTGGCGGACATTGATGCCCTGCGATTGGCGCGTCGGATGGCGGTGCGGGAAGGTCGACCGCTACGCGATGTGGAAGACCTGATCGCGGTCCAGATGTTGCCGGAGGGCTTCGGAAAGCGACCCGATGGAAGCGGCCTGATCGAAACCGACGACGACGCGACCGACTCGCTGCGCGGTGCTCGCGGAACCTTTTTGCCCGTGGCCGATGTGGAGGTGAAGGAGGTCACTGTTGCCGAAGCGGAACGTTACCGGCAACTGCAAGATTTCCTGGTGACCAAGTGGCAGGAGATGGACCCGATCAGCGTTTCGATCAAGCGTTTTCAAGGCCAAGAACCGAACCGCGAGCGTTTGGTGGTGGATGCGGAGCTCCATTCGTTCCGCGACGACAAGTACGGCTGGCTGTTCTCGATCATTGGTCCGCCGAACAACGAAAAACTGATCTTCCCGGAAGATGACCCGATCCAAATCCAGGCGTTCGTGCAAGGCGGAGTGCTCGAGTCGAGCATTCGTCCACACCATTTGTTCGTTGGGGTGCCCAACGACGTCGCGGGGGGCGAATTACCGAAGGACGTAATGGATTGGCTGCGGTTGATCCGCGCTACGCCGGGCTATTTGGGGGCGTGGCCGAAGTCGGGATTTGTCGACTTGCTTCCCTTGGGGTTAGGTGGAACTCCGCCTGACGCCGATGGTTATTCGCGACTGCCGCTGGGATTGTGGCGGCGCGAAGGGGACGGCTTCTCGGTGGTATCGTTCTACCCCGAGGCCCTCACCCGCGTGACGCCTCAATTGGCCGTCGCCGAGGCCGAGGACGCGGCTCAGGTGCGGGTCAAGATTCAGGACCTGAATCAATCCAAGCTGCGGGACTTTGCACGGGGGTGGGCTTACAAGCGAGCTGCCCAGGTATCGCAAGGGCACGCCAGTCTCCTCAATCTGTTGGAGCAGCAGTACGGAGTAGCCAGCGCCGAGGTGTTAGCGGAGGCGCAAAAGCTCACCGATGGGAAGTTAGTCTGCCCGCTCGGAGGCCAGTACCAAGTCGCCAAGCTTCGCGATGGTGGACACTTGTGGGTCTCGACCGCCCTGCAACCGGCGGGGGCTCCGCCTCCGCAGGACTTCAAAGCGCCCATTTTGCAGTGGTTCCGAGGGCTGGAGGCGAGCCTGATCAAGGCGGACGACCGACTGCTTATCCACGGTTATGTCGATATCGAGCGACAGCCGGGATTCGACGCCAGCGGCATCAAGCTTCCGTCGTTCGACCTCTTGGGATGGGGGAAGAAGGAACCCAAAACGGGGGAGGACGAGAAGCCGCCCGTTAAGCTGTTTCCCGACTCGCCCGCACCCGAGCGAAAACCGAACCCGCCTGGAAAACGGGGGCGTCCGCGCCCATTTTGACGGGTAATCTTGTGAGAACTTGCTTGACATATTTTAAGTCTTTTGGTGGTAACGGTTTGCGCTGATCATAGGGGTGCGCTAGAACGGCAATTCAGCGTGCAAATTTCCGGCCCTGAGAATAAAATGGAGTCTCGTGCTCCTGCACGGAATGCAGGGGACCTCACGCAGTAGACCTAGCGACGATCCAACGTGGAAACTCATCCCACGCACGCGGGGTAGGCTTGTGCGTGTGGCGCGAGTTTCCAGTCCATAGGGATTCCGCATGTCCGACAGCGACAAGACGCACCTGGGCAGCCGTTTGCCCGACGGTCATGCGCCGTCGGCTGGCGATGGGCCCAAGTCGAATGTCCTGATCGACTTGCCGCCGGTCGAAACCAGTTCCAAAACGGCCATCTCGAATCCGGAAAAGATTGTTGCGGCCGACTCCAAGGCTGCACCCGCTCCAATCGTCGTCGCGGACGAACATCAACCCTTGCCCGAAGCTTCGTCGTCCGCTCCGAAATCTGAACAGACGGAGGATTTTGGCGTCCCGTTGGTGAGTGCCAGCGATCGGACTTTTATCGCCAAGCGGGTGGAGGGGTCCGATTTAGCACGGGCGATGGTCGTATCGTCGCCGCAGGACTTGGGGCGGGCTCTGGAAGGAACGTCGCTCGACCACTACCAGTTGGACCGCTTTGTGGGTGGCGGCGGCATGGGGGCCGTTTTCCAAGCCCAAGACACCCGGTTAGGACGCGTTGTCGCCGTTAAAGTGCTGCTGCGCGAGCGGGCCGACGTCGACATGGTGAAGCGGTTCCAGAAGGAAGCGCAAAGCGCCGCGCGGCTCGACCACCCTAATATTGCCCGCGTTTACTTTGTCGGCGAGAACGGCGGCTGGAACTACATCGTCTTCGAGTACATCGAAGGTCGAAATCTCCGGCAGATCGTCGATGACGAAGGGGCCCTGCCGGTCGAGCGGGCACTCGACTACACGCAGCAAATTGCCGAGGCGCTGCAGCATGCCGCAGAGCGTGATGTGGTCCACCGCGATATCAAGCCGTCCAACGTCTTGGTCTCGTCAACCGGGCAAGTGAAACTTGTCGACATGGGGTTGGCGCGGCTGCACCAGGTTGCCGAAGGCGACGAGGCTCTCACCAACACCGGCGTCACTCTGGGGACTTTCGACTACATCTCGCCCGAGCAGGCCATCGAACCACGTTCGGCCGATGTTCGGAGCGACCTGTACTCGCTGGGGTGCACGCTTTATTTCATGCTTGCGCAGCGGCCGCCGTTTCCAGATGGTACAGCGCTGCAAAAGATGTTGCGGCACAACGGAGATGATCCGCCTGATATCCGCTTGTTCCGGCCCGACGTTCCGGAATCGGTGGCGCAGCTGGTGGCCAAGCTGTTGGCCAAGCGTCCGATCGATCGCTATCAAACGGCCGGCGAATTGTTTCGCGCCATTCAGACCCTGGCCCAGCGTTTGGGACTGTACGCAATTCTGCGCGATGGAAGTGGGTCGGCAACCGCACTGCGACGAGTGCCTCACCGGGTCTCGAGTTGGACCAGGTTTGTTCCAACCGTTTTGGCAGCGGGCGTGATCTTGCTGGGGCTCTTTCTGTGGGACTTCGTCAACGGCAAAACGCCTGACGGGGATTTGCGGTTGCCGGATCTTCCGGCGCCCGACTCCACGAGTTCTGCCGATTTAGTTGGAACAGGTTCGTTTGCGACGAGCGCTGACAAAAACAAAGCGGATCATAACAAGACAGCTGCCGCCCGCTCGGCTCATGAGAAGTCGGCCGTGGCAGCCGATACCGGCAAGCAGCCGAGGGGCAAAGGATCAGATGCCGCGCTGGACAGCGAAAATGTTGCCAATGGCAAGACATTGCCCCGCATTGTTCGAGAGGTAGGGCTGGGGCCTCCGTCGGACGTAGCCGTTTCAATTGGTGCGCAGCCGACCGACTTCTTTTTGAGTGCTGCTCCGACGACCCCTACGCGTGTCGGTTCGACGCCCGGAATTGGTGCTTCTGTACCGGCTGTGGTTCGAGTGCGGCAGATCCGCATTGGTGGACCTGCCCGAAACGCCTCCGAAAAACAAGCGGACAGCCTCGATCAAGCCATTTCGATGGCGCGCGATCTGACGGGCGAGACGACGATTGAACTCGCCGACGATCGCGATGAGCTGCTCAGCACCGCCATCGATCTCGGCGGGCGATCGATCGTGATTCGCGGCGGTCCGGGAGCGCGGGTCATCTTCCGCTCCAACTCGGAATCGCTTTCCACCAATCGCCACGGGGTGGCGATCCAGAGTTCGGGAAAACTCAAATTGGAACGTCTCGAGTGCGTGTTGGAACTGCGGGATCGCAGCGAGGCGGGATGGTCGCTGTTCCGCCTGGCACCGGGAGCCGCCGTTGTCTGCGATAACTGCGTCCTGACCATGCGCGATCCAATTGGTGCCGACATTGATTCGTCCGACGCCGGGTTCTTCACGGTTCGCTCGGTCGAACCGCTCACGATGTCGGATGATCCGGCGAAATTGCCGCCGGGAACGGAACGTGCTTTGGGAACCACGACCTCGAGTGTCGCCCTTACCAATTGCATCGTTCGCGGCCGTGCGACATTGCTCACGATGGCCCAGTCGTCGGCGATACAACTCGAGTGGAACGGCGGACTGTTTGCTTCGAGCGGTAGCTTGGTAGAGGCGGGACCTGCGGCGAACGATCTATCAACCGTGGTTTCCCAGATGAACATTACGTTGAAGCGGCTGACGCTTGTGGTGCCGCGCGGGATTGCGAGTTTCAATCTCAATCCCAAGAACAACAAGGGCGTACAGATCGCCGTCAAGATGGAAGACTGCGCAGTGGCGGTGGGACCTGCCGTTGCGTTGTTTGAGTTTCGTGATGTGAGCCAGATTCCCGGCCGGGAATCGATGAAAGATCGCGACTGGTTACCGTTCTTCTATAGCGGTTCGTGGAATGGTTGCGAAGCCGATTGGTTTTTGAGAGCGGTTGCGATTAAGGGCAGTTCGCCCGGGCGAGATTTCGCAATCAACGAGACGTTGCCGAATCGCGAGGAAAAATCGATTCCATCGAAGATCTCGCTGGTTCGACCTTCGCCTGGCCATCCTCTTTGCGCCACCACGGCCAGCGACTTTCCGTTGGAACAACCAAGTTCGACCTACGGACACGAGCCTGACAAAATGCCCGAAATCGTGGTCCAACAGGAAGTCTCGCTTTCCGAGTCCATCGAGGACAAGTCGGGTGCCGGGGCCATCATGCCGCCCGATATGACCATGCCTGAAACGATGCCGTAGTTCACGCGGCGTTTCGTTCAATTCGACCACTTTCTCGGGCCCTCTTCACCCGAGACGAGCAAAGCTGTCTAAGATTGATGCAGCGTGGATGCATTTGGCTTCTACAGTCCGCTTGCAAGTGGAATCGACGTGACAACGGTACAAGATGGCTTCATGGAACAAGATGGCGCGCGTCGTCGCGGCTGGTTGTGGGCGAACGTTCTGCTGGTTGCTTTGGTGTGCGCGATTGTTGCCGGATGTTCGCAGTCTTCGTCGCGCAAAACGCTCATCTACTCTCGCGGCACCGATGCCATCACGATGGACCCGATCCATGCGGATGTTGGCGACACGGTGAAGGTGTTCGTCAATCTTTATGACACGCTAGTCGGATACGACGACGTGACGACCGACCTGGTGCCTTCGCTGGCGACCAGTTGGAAAACCTCCGACGACGGCAAGGAATGGATCTTTCAATTGCGCGACGGAGTGAAGTTCCACGACGGCACGACGATGGACTCCGAGGCCATTGTGTTCAGTTTTGAGCGGCTTACCCAGCCCGACCATCCTCACGCGCAATACGAAAAGGCCGTCCCGTACCGATCTAGCTACTCCAACATCGAGAAGATCGAAGCGATCGGCCCGTTGGAAGTGCGGTTCACGCTCAAGGAGCCGAGCGCGATCTTTTTGAAAAACCTGGCGATGTTCCCGGCGAGCATCGTCAGCCCCGCGGCCGTGGTTAAGCAAGGTGCCAAGTACCGCGAGAACCCGGCGGGAACCGGGCCGTTCAAGCTTTCGAAGTGGCAGCAAAAGCAAAGCGTGGCGCTTGCCGCTTTCGACGACCATTGGCGAGGGCGGCCGAAGATCGATTTTGCCGTGTTTCTGGCCGTGAGCGAGAGTTCCACCCGCGTCGAGCAGCTCAAGCGGGGAGAGGCTCATATCGCCGACGAGTTGCCGCCGGCTGAACTGGACGCACTGGCAAAGTTGCCCGAGATCGAGATCCAGGAGCAAGTGGGAATGAATGTCGCGTACCTGGCGATGCAAACATCGAAGCCGCCGCTGAACAATAAGAAGGTGCGGCAAGCGATTGCGATGGCGATCGACAAACCAGAGCTGGTGCGAGTTTGTTATGGCGGCCATGCCGAGCCTGCCGTGACCATCGTGCCACGGGCCATGTGGGGTGCCCATCTGGAGCTAAAGGATCGCGAAGTCGATATCGAGGCTGCCAAAAAGCTGTTGGCGGAGGGGCTCGCCGAGGCCGGGATCGAGGGACCGCTCAAGCTAACGCTTTCCGCGATGGCGCAGCCGCGGCCTTACATGCAGCGTCCGCTTGATACGGCCTCGTTCATCAAAGACTCGCTGGCCAAGATCGGGGTGGTGCTCAATGTAGAACCGCGCGACGTGAACCAGCACTTCGAATATGTCCAACAGGGGAAACATCAGCTTTGCCTCGCGGGATGGTCGAGCGACAATACCGATCCCGACAACTTCATCTATTCGCTGCTCGATTCGGACAATATCATCACCGGCAATAATCTCTCCTGGTGGCGAAACGAGCGGGCTCATGAATTGACCCTGGCCGCACAGCGGGAACTCGACGAGGCCAAGCGGCTCGCCATGTATCATGAAATTCAGGAACTCGCTTTCGACGAAGCGCCGATGATTCCCTTAGTGCATACCGCCGTCCGATCGGCGCAGCGAAAAAGCGTGAGCGGGTATAAGCTGCACCCGACGAATCTGATTCGCCTTCGATTGGCGGAATTGAAAAACTAGCGCGCTGGGGCGGAAAACGTGGCCTCGTATCTTTTCTCCCGATTCCTGCAAGCGGCTCTCACGTTGATACTGGCGGTGTCGCTGGTATTTGTGGCCGTACGGGTGGTTCCAGGCAATCCGCTACTGGCACGCTTCGGCCAGCATCCCGATTTGGAGCAGATGGAGAAACTCCGCCGCGAGTACGGCTGGGACCAGCCTCTGTACCGACAGCTGGCGAACTATTTCTACAAGTTCGCGACGACGGGCGATCTAGGCGAATCGATCATGCGGAACGGCTCCAAAATCGATGTGGAGCTTCGCGACCGCGTTCCTGCGACCATCGAACTGACGCTCGGCGCGATGACGCTGGCCATTCCGCTGGGGTTGCTCGTGGGGCTGATTGCCGCTCGCTGGCCCCGCTCGTGGCCCGACCATACGGCGGCGCTGCTTTCGCTGTTGGGCGTGAGCGTGCCGGTCTTTTTCATCGGCATGGTTTTGCGGAGCGTCTTCAGCGGGATGCCGACGTCGCAACGGCTGCCGGCTACGGCGTTCGACTTCGAGCCTATCACGCACTTCATGCTGATCGATACGGTTCTACGCGGACGCTTCGATCTGTTGTGGGCGGCGATGGTTCACCTTTGTTTGCCGATGGTGGCGCTGAGCACGATCCCGACAGCGATCATCGCGCGGATCACCCGCGCCAGCATTTTGGAAGCGATGAACGAGGACTACATCCGAACCGCGCGGGCCAAAGGGGCCAGCGTCTTGCGAACCATTTTGCGGCATGCCTTTCCCAACGCGGCCGTTCCGATTGTGAACATCGCGGGATTGCAGGTGGGGATGCTGCTATCGGGCGCGGTGCTTACCGAGTCGGTTTTTGCCTGGCCAGGCCTGGGAAAATATCTGACCGACGCCGTGCACGATCGCGACTATCCAGTCGTTGAAGCAGGCGCGATTGTGGTCGCCGCGATCTTCGTCGCCATCAACTTGATGCTCGATGTTGTCTACGCGTGGCTCGATCCGCGCATTCACCATTCGTAGGCAACTCCACCGCATGGTTTCGTCGCAAACGAAAACGACTCCACGCACACACGGCCAATCACGATTGGCGCGGGGGTGGCGGCGTTTTTGTCGCAATCCGGTGGCGGTGGCGGGGTGCGTTGTGTTGTGCTTGATTGTCGTGATATCGCTGGGGGCGAGCTTCGCGGCGCCTTACGGGGTCAATCAGACTTCGCCCGAGACGGCTGCCCGGCCGAGTTGGCAGCATTGGTTTGGTACCGACAGCCTGGGGAAAGACGTGCTGACGCGGGTGATCTACGGCTCGCGGCTTTCGCTGTTGTCGGGGACGATTTCGCTGGTGCTGGCGATTGCCATCGGCACGCCGTGGGGCGCGCTCTCGGGCTACTTTGGCGGGCGGATCGATGCCGTGCTGATGCGGGGAATCGATATCGCGCTGGCGTTTCCGGCGGTGTTGATCGCCATGCTGGCGGCGGCTGCTTTAGGGCCCGGTTGGACGGCGGTGATCGTGGCCGTGGGGCTGATCAACGTTCCGCCGTTCTCGCGGCAAGTTCGGGCGACGCTCCTTTCGGTCCGCAATTCCGATTACGTGCTGGCCAGCCGTGCTTTGGGGGCCACGCCTTGGCGAACGTTGCTGCGGGAGGTTTTGCCGGCCTTGGTTTCGCCCGTGATGGTGTTGGCCAGCATGGGATTAGGATCTGCAATCCTGGAAACGGCGGGCCTCTCGTTTTTGGGAATCGGCGGCGATCCGACGGAGCCGGAATGGGGCAGCATGTTGGCGCAAGCCAAAGATTACTGGGGAAGTAATCCCTATTCGGCCATTGGTCCAGGCCTGGCGATTGTCGTGACCGTTTTGGCCTTTAACGCGATGGCAGAAGGGCTCCGCGAGGCGTTGGACCCGCGGAGCGACCGCGGATAAACACAAGAAATGGCATCGCGGGAACAAAGCGGGACGACGCCGGATCAATGGGAAGGGAGCAACCGCGCGGCTGGGTTGCTTGACACTCGATGTTTACCCAGTTTAACTAGAGCAAGTTTTACAGACCCACCTTTCCGATTCCGGGAACCATTGACGACGCGCCATTGAACTCGTGTTCAATAGGAGCCAGTCCGATACGAGCCAGATGGTGCCGGAATCGTCCCTGCCTGAACGAAGAAAACGGCATCCCTCGCCGCACCAATGGAAGGTGCCGCGCGGCTTTTCGGTGCCTAATGAACTTCCCGGAATATTTGTCGTACGGAGACATCACCATGACGAAGCAAACCAGCGTGGCGGCAATACGGCGGGGACTAGTGGCGGCAGTGCTGGCCTGGGGAGTCTTCGCGGTTCCTGGATCGGCCTATGCGATCAACGAGTTCAAGCTTGGGTTCATCAAGAAATATGCAGGCGATGCCGCTCCGGCAGAGTTTAAGGGAGTGGTCGAGGCGACCGGATGTAACATTTGCCACATTCGGGGAAAGAACAAACGGGAACGCAACGAATACGGCATGGCGCTTTCGAAATTCCTGAAGGTGGCCGATTTTCAGGGGAACAACAAAAAGTTTGAAGGCGGGGCAGCCGAAAAAGAGATCGCCGATGCTCTGAGCAAGGCCGAGCTGGAGAAGTCGAAGGCGGGCACGACGTTTGGCGAACTGATTAAACAAGGAAAACTGCCCGCGGCGGCTCAATAGCCGGCCGCGGGTTTGATCGTTTGTGTGGAAGTGTTTGACTCTGTGATCGACAGCAATTTTGGAGGTTCTTACGCATGAAGTCTCGTTGGGCTCTCGCCATGGCGGTCGTTTTATCCGCCGCCGTGATCCTTGTTTCGAATGCGCAGGCTATCCCGCCGTTCGCCAAGGTTTTTAAAGAAACCTACGGTGGAAATGCAGCCATCGCTAAAGGTATCGAAGAACAAAAGTGCAACGTTTGCCACAAAGGCACGAAGAAGACGGAAAAGAACGCTTACGGTATCGCCCTGCACGACGTCGGTGCCGAAAAGAAGATGAACGACGAATTCAAGGCCGACGAGGCTGCCGCCGCGAAGAAGTTCGTCGAAATCCTGAAGAAGGCCGAAGAGAAGAAAAGCGCCAGCGGCAAGACCTTTGGCGAACTCCTCAAAGACGGCAAGCTCCCAGGCGCCGAATAGTCGCTGGATTTTAGCTACCTAGACGTAACGATCTAGACGTAACGATCTAGACAACGAACGAAATGTCAACCTCGTATCACTTCAGGTGGTACGAGGTTGTTTTTGTTGGGCATTGCGTTCGTGGATCATGCCAGCGAGTTGCTCGCGCATCGAGGCAAAATCGCGCTGGGCAAGTTGCGCTAAGAATTTGTCGCGGCGGTAGCCCAGATATTCTGCCAATTCCACTGCGCGGTCCAGGGAAGCGCTGGAGGCTAGCCGCGTTGCGGCCACGATGGCCAAGGCGCCGCTGCCAGCCATCCCCATCCACAGGTTGCTGGCCCACATTTCTTTTGCCTTGCGGATGGCAGGATCGCGGAGCATCCATTGGCTGTTCCCATAGACGCCAACGGTGATGGCAATCAAGGTCACGACGAGCGCGGCTGAGACCGCTCCCTCCCTGGTCATCACAAACCATATGCAGCCAAGCGAAGCAAAGAACATCCCGATGGCCACAAAGATGGCCGGCGTTTGTTCGATGTTGAAGTAGAACGCGCCGACCAAGATTCCAAAGCCTGCGAACATGACCAGGGCTGTAGCCGCCAGCAGGCCACTTAAATAGCCCAGCAACATCGATTTCCAACTGAATGGGATTTTCGTGCCGAGGTACTCTGCGTTGGGAAGCAAGTTTCCTTTTTCGGATCCTTCCAGAACAAGTTCCGTGGCTAGCGGCCAGATCGGAAAGAAATTCGCGTGCGAAAACTTCGTTGCCACATAAAAGAGAGGCCGCACGCAATCGACCTTGCCATACAGAGCCTCGCCATGGATGTGAACCATTCGCCGTATTCTCCAGTGAGCTATTCCCAACTCACTCGATCTTACTCCAGGGACCGTCTTGGCGAATTCTCTTCTTCACGTCCGGCGAAAGATGGCTTCGCACTTGGGAGAACGCGCTAATCGAGCGGATCGTCGGCATGGCCAGCAGTTGCAGGAGGACCTCGTCGCTAATTTGCATCCCGCCAAGCCGCAAATCGCGGAGCCGCGGGCACTTGGTAAGTTGCAGGACCTGTTCGCTGGTGGCGGTGGTGTCCTTTTCGAAGGTTAGTTTTGTCAGGTTGAGATGCGAGCGAAGGCATTTCACTTCAAAAATCAACAATCAGAAATCGTCAATCGATTAATCATGGGTTCGGTTCGATTTATCAAGCGATTGATGATTGATTGATGATTGAATGCCGCTTAAACCGACGCGAAAACTCACTTGTGCAGCCGATGCTATCGCGACGAATTGCGATAGCATGCAGTGTGCTGTCACAAGATACGGCCCGCTCATTACGGTTTAAGCGGCATTCGATTGATGATTTGTGATTTCAGAAGTGAAGCCCGTGCCGCACAGGATTGTCCGGCCTACTACGGAGGAACTAGGTTGCGAGTTCGCTGGCCAGGAGATTGAGAAACAGGCCGACGTCGGTGACGATACCGACACTTTCCAGGCTGCCGCGGTCGGCCAGTTTCGTGACGACTGCTGGGTTGATGTCGACGCACACCAGTTTCACTCCGGCAGGCGTCATATTGCCGACGCCGATCGAGTGGAGCATCGAACTGAGCATCAGAACCAGTTCGCACCCGACGAGCGCCTTGGCATAGGCCGTCTGTGCCGCGATCAGGTCCATGATCGTGTCGGGAAGCGGGCCGTCGTCACGAATCGAACCGGCCAGGACGACGTCGACGTTGTGGTTGACGCACGCGTGCATCAAACCGCCGGAGATGAGCCGTTGCTTAACGGCCTCGGCGATCGAACCAGCGCGGCGAATCCGGTTGATGGTGCGGAGGTGATGCGTGTGGCCTTCGTGAACGCCGCGGCCGCGGGTCATATCGACGCCTAGGCTCGTGCCGAACATCTGGCATTCCAGGTCGTGAACGGCCAAAGCATTGCCGGCCAGGATTGCTTGGACGAAACCCAAGCGGACGAGCCGCTCCAGGTGAGGGCCGCCGCCGGTGTGGATCACGACCGGCCCGGCGACCACAGCGATGCGTCCACCGCGGTCGCGAATTTGACGCATCTCCCAGGCCAGTTCGCGGACGGCGGTTTCGACGCGTCGCTCGCTGCTGGCCGAGCCGGTCATGAAGCCGAACTGCTCGCCTGATTCGGCGGCGCGGTTGATCGTTGGTTCGACGCGCACGCCGCCAACGCCGCAGACGACGCGGTCTCCTTCCTTCAAGTCGCGCATTAAGCAGCATGAGACTTTTGGGGACGGTCCGGGGGAGACGGACAGCACGGCATCCATCCGCTGGCCCGAGGCGAGAATCCATTTGCCGCCGACACGGACATGCGTCGGGTAGATGGTCGTGGCATAGAAACCTTCGGGGGCAACGCCGTCGCGCGGAGCTGGTTCGAGCTTGGCATCAGTTTCGGAGTCGACGGGGATCGCGCCGAGCGCCATTAAGTCGGCCACGGCGATTTGCAGCATGTCGGGATCGGCAGCCGTGATCCGCAAGTCGGCGGTCGAGTGTTGATCAGGACGTTGGCCGGGCGCGAATTTCTCGACGCGGCAGCCGAGACCGGCATCGGCCACACGCGAGACAGCGCGGTTGAGCGAGCCTGTATCGAGCAAGTGACCTCGCAACGAGACACGCGTGGTCCGCACCGAACAGAGCGATTTACGCTTGACTGGGATGTTGGGCTGGTTGAGTCGTAGCGTCAAGCACTTCACACCGCCGCCTGCCTGAAGAAAGCTGGGGACAGGGCAACGAACCACGTTGATTCCGATGGTCGCGAGCGACTCGATCAACGCCGGCGAGCAATCGTTGAGAAGTAAGTCGTTCCCCAGTTGCAGGGCATTACAGGCGAACGTTTCGCCGTCCCGCTCGCTGGCCTCGATTCGCTTTTCTTCGGGAATCCGCTGCCGCACGCGTTGGCGGCTGGCTTCGTCGAACGCACCGGGCAGCCACAGCAATCGCCCCTCGGTGAGAGGGCAAAAGCAGGTATCAAGGTGATAGAAGCGCGGATCGACGAGCCGCAGCGGGACGACTTCGACCCTCAGCGAATCGGCAATGTGAGGCGCGGCCTCCAAGCTCGATCGGACACCGTGGCCAACCCAAACGAGCGATTCGCCCGGTTGAACCAGGGCGTCCCCTTCCCCTTCGAAGGGGCAATCGCTGGGGAGTGTCTCGACTTTGAATCCGGCGCCCGACAACCAATGATGAAAACGCTCTTCTTCGCCTTGCCGTTCTGGGAAGCGAAACCGGGAGAGGATTGCCGTTTGTTCGATGATAAACCCGGCGTTGGCCGTGAAGACCATGTCGGGAAGATTGTCGTCGAGCACGGGAGGCGTGATGAGTTCCACGCGAGCTCGCACGTTGATGGCCTGGTGCAGGCGAGTCCACTCGAGCTTGGCTTGGGCCAGATCGACCCGCCCCACTTGCCCTTCCATCCATGGATTGATGACGTAGTTGACGCCATAACCATCCGGGCGACACATCAGAATGCGAATCATCGCGCGCCTCTCCGTGGTAAATGCTGACGCTAAGGAGCATCAGCATTTTACGGGAGTGGACAGGCTTTGGCAGGAGATGGGGAGAGAGGGAGCCGAAGGAGAACGGGAGCAGCGAGGAAGTGGGATTAATCGATTGATGATTGCCGATTTTTGATTTGCGAAGTTGGAATCGTTATCCCCGCTCTACTTCTTACTCGGTGATCTCCGTGTCTCTATGTTTTTCTTCTCTGTGAAACACGGAGGCACAGAGGACACGGAGAGAAAGGCAAGAAGTGGCACAGACAATCCTGTCTGTGCGCGGTGCAGATTGCTATGCAAAGAAGGTTGATGAGCAGCATGTTTTGCTGCTCTCTCATCCTTCTATAAGGGATTGTCAACCGCGGCCGGACAGGATTGTCCGGCCTACTTTTTGAGGTGGCTATGCGCCGCCGGCGCCTTCCCGGGATTCTGCGCGCGGTTCGACATTGGTCAGCGGCGTTCCCAGACTGCGGCTGTGGGCTGGGGCGGTTCCGGGTACGACACGTGGGCCGACGATGGTTTCGTCGAGCAGCTTCTTGAGGTCGTTGCCATCGAGCGACTCGATTTCAATGAGTCGCTTGGCGAGGGCTACGACCGCATCCTTACGCGTTTCCAGGATCTGCCGTGTGCGAGCGAGGGCTTCGTCGATGATGCGGCGGACTTCCATGTCGATTTCGCGGGCGGTCTCGCTGCTGTAGTTTTTGACGAGGTCGTCGTCGCCGCCACCAAGGAACATCGACCCGCCCTTCCCCTTGTACTGGACGCGGCCGAGCTTGCTCATACCGTAGACGGTGACCATCGCGCGGGCCATCTCGGTCGCTTTTTCAAGGTCGTTCTCGCAGCCGGAGGCGACGTCGCTAAAGAAGATTTCTTCCGCGAGCGTGCCGCCGAGCGCCACTTGGATGCGGCTCTCAAGTTCAGATTGGGTCACCATGAAGCGGTCGTTTTCGGGCCGGCTCCAAACGTAGCCGGCCGCAAACCCGCGTGGAATGATCGAGACCTTATGGACTGGATCGGTATTGGGCAAGCTGCATGCAACGATCGCGTGGCCCGCCTCGTGATACGCGGTGCGAAGCTTTTCTTCTTCGCCCATCAGGCGCTGTTTCTTTTCGAGGCCGACGGTGACTCGCTCGATCGCTTCGTTGAAATCTTCGATGCTCACGGCCGAGCGGTCTTTGCGGGCGGCCAACAATGCCGCTTCGTTGCAAAGGTTCGCCAAATCTGCACCCACACAACCAGGCGTGAGCCGCGCGACTTCTTTCAGGTCGATCGAGGCATCGAGCTTCACGTGCTTGGCGTGAACCTTGAGAATCGCTTCGCGGCCGCGAATATCGGGGCGGTCGACCAAAACGTGGCGGTCGAAGCGACCGGGACGCAAAAGGGCTGGGTCGAGCGTTTCGGGGCGGTTGGTGGCGGCCATCACGATGATGCCGTTGTTCGATCCGAAGCCGTCCATTTCGACCAGCAAGGCATTCAGCGTTTGCTCGCGCTCGTCGTGGCCGCCAACCACGCTGCCGCCGCGGCTTTTGCCGAGGGCATCGAGTTCGTCAATGAAGACGATACACGGCGACTTGGCTTCGGCTTGTTCGAACATATCGCGGACGCGGGCAGCGCCTACGCCAACGAACATTTCGACGAAGTCCGAACCCGAAAGGCTGAAGAATGGGACACCTGCTTCGCCAGCGATGGCCTTGGCGAGCAGCGTTTTGCCGGTGCCTGGAGGGCCGACCAGCAGCACGCCTTTCGGGATGCGTCCGCCGAGGCGTTGGTACTTTTCGGCGTTGCGGAGGAAGTCGACGACCTCGCGGACTTCTTCGACGGCTTCGTCGATCCCGGCAACGTCGTTGAACGTGATGCCGAGATCTTCCTGGGCGTAGAGCCGGCCGCGGCTGCGACCGAACGACATCGGCGAGCCGATGGAGAGGATTTTTCGAAGGGCGAGTAAGCCGAGCATGAAGAGCGTGACGATCACGCCTGCCCAAAACAGGTTTTCGCGGAAGGGCGAAGGCGGATCGGCGAAGCGAACATCGGCGATCTTGTTGTCCAGGATGATCTGGTTCGCTTCTTTAGCGACGTCGGGGATGACGGCCGTTTCCCAGAAGATGGCTACGGGCTCCATCTCTTTCCCGATGGGCTTACCGTCTTCCGCCTGTTTGGGAAGTTCTTTCCACTTTGCTTTAAAGGTGATCCGGCGATCGTCGATCAGGATGTCGGAGATGTCGGAGATCCGCTCGACTCCGCCGGCCTTGTTGGGGATGTCGATGGAGCCGGTGCTGCCGGGCGCGAGCTTACCGTTTTCCTGCTTGCTGGCTTCGATCAGTTTTTTGAACTGGACGTAATCGAGCGATCGCCCCCCGATTCCCTGGATGAAATACCAAAAGAGCAAAATGAGACCGAGAACGGCCAAGACGAGAATGAACATGACGAACATGGAACTCGGGCGTCCTTCGCCGTCACCATCGTCGTCCCGATTGTTGGAGTCGTCGCTCATGTGCTTTTTGCAATAAGGAAGTCGTTTGAACGGAATGTCAAACCGCGGAGCAGACTAACCGTCACATGCAAGTGACGCGCCCAATTCGTTCCATCTTACCGATTCGAGGGCGTTTCGACCCGCCATACCGCCGCTTACAACCGCAAAACAGGCGTGCCATCAACGAAAGTGCGGATTGTAGCGAAGCGTCTATCCCCCTAAAATTCGGTACACTCTTTTGCCCTGGGAACGCCACAATTCATGGACTGCCGACGCATCGCCATCCTTGGTTCGACGGGCAGTATTGGCGTAAGCACGCTGGCGGTGGCAGCCCATCACCCGCAGCGCCTTAAGGTTACGGCCCTGTCGACCCATCAACGAGTGGGACAGTTGGCGGAACAAGCCCGCCAATGGCGGCCGCAATACGTGGTGATTGCCGACGAAACCAAGCGCAGTGAGGCGGCTGCTGAATCGTGGCCCGCTGAAACGCAAGTCTGGTTCGGGACCGAAGCTTTGGAGCGGGTGGCCGCCGACCCATCGATCGACGTTGTGGTGGGGGCCATCGTTGGCATTGCTGGATTGCCTGCTTCATTGGCGGCGATTTCCGCGGGAAAGACGCTGGCGCTCGCCAATAAGGAGACGCTTGTCGCCGCTGGTCCGGTTGTAACGGAGATTGCGGCCAAAACACGCGCGCCCATCTTGCCTGTCGACAGCGAACACAGCGCGATTTTTCAATGCTTGATGGCGGGAAGACGAGAGGACGTGAGGCGAATAATCCTCACGGCGAGTGGCGGCCCGTTTCGGAAATTCACCAAGGACCAACTGGCCAACGTCACCGTAGAACAGGCGCTCGATCATCCCACGTGGAAAATGGGGCGGAAAATCACGGTCGATTCGGCGACCATGATGAATAAAGGGTTGGAAATCATCGAGGCTCGGTGGCTTTTTGATTTAGGACCCGACCAGATCGACGTGGTGGTCCACCCCCAATCGGTGGTTCATTCGCTGGTAGAATTTGTGGACGGCGCAATGATTGCTCAGTTGAGTCCTCCGGATATGCGGCTGCCAATCCAGTTGGCGTTGTCGTATCCGCAGCGGTGGGAATGTCCCGCCCCGGGGCTCGATTTTTCACCCCGTCCTACGCTCGAGTTTGAACCTCCCGATTTCGATCGTTTTCCGGCGATTCCCCTTTGTATGGAGGTGGCTCGCACCGGAGGAACGGCTGGAGTTGTGGTGAACGCCGCCAACGAGGCGGCAGTCGCGGCTTTTTTGGAGCGTCGGCTCCCTTACCACCAAATCGTTCCCGCTTGCCAGGCGGTCGTGCGGGCTCATCCGTTCGACGCTAAGCCAACGCTGAGTGATATTTTGCGGCTCGATGGGTGGGCCCGTCAGGAGATTGAAAAGTGGATTCGTGCCTAACGTTGCTTGGTGCAATCGACCTGCTGTCGAATTTTTTGTTGGCTGCGGCGAGCGCCGATAAGCCTTCGCTCTTGATGGGCTACCTCACGGTCGCAAAGACTTTGGCCATTGTTGGGTTGGGCCTCGGGTTCGTCATCTTCGTCCACGAACTGGGGCACTTCCTCGTCGCGAAGGCATGTGGCGTCAAGTGCGAAAAGTTCTACGTCGGCTTCGACTGGTTTCCGCTGACGCACATTGGCCCGTTCAAGATTCCTCATAGTCTTTTCAAGTATCAGTACGGCGAAACGGAATACGGCATCGGCATCTTGCCGCTGGGCGGTTACGTGAAGATGCTCGGTCAGGACGACAATCCTGGCAATCAGGCCGCTGAGAACGAGCGGATTCGCCAGGCGGGCACCGAGGGCGAGCAAACACCGGCTCTCGATCCTCGCAGCTTCCAAGCCAAGAGTGTTCCCAAGCGGATGGCGATCATCTGCGCGGGCGTCGCGATGAATATGCTCACCGCCCCGTTTATGGCGGGGGCGGCGTACTACTTCGGCATGCCGTACTTGACCACCGATCTGGGCGGAACGACGCCTGGCGGTCCGGCTTGGAAGGCTGGCCTGGAACCAGGCGACAAGATTCTGCAAATCGCCGATAAGGGCCCGCCGTCGGAAGAGCTGCGGTTCGACTTTGACCTCAGGGTGGCCGCGGCGCTCGCCGCCCCGGGCGAAGACATCCCGATGTTGGTGCGCGGCCGCGACGGCAAGACCGAGCGGATGGTCCACGTTCGCCCGGTCACTCTGGTAGCCAAACCACCGTCGAAGGTGCTGGGAATCGAATTCGGCGGCTACTCCCAAAAACTCGTAGGAGTATTGCCTGCAACGACGACCGAATTTGCTGCTACGGGCGACGGCTGGAAGTTTTCTGCCCCGATGACGCCGGCACCGGAAAAAGGCGACGTGATCACCCATATCGAAGGGAAGCCCATCTCCAAAGGTTGGGAGGTGCAGGACTACTTTGCTTCGCACGTCGACCAGTCGGTCACGATCACGGTCCGCCGGCCTGAGAAGAAAAGCGCGGACGGAAAACAGGTCGAGGCGGCCGAGCAGGTTGTCGATCTGAAGGTCGAGCCACTGAAGCTCAAGACGGCTGGATTCGCGGTGACTCCGATTGGCGTCGATGCCATTCGGCCTGGTTCGCCTGCCGAAGCGGCTGGATTCAAAGAGGGTGACATTATTGAGTCGATCGACGGCGTCGAGGTCACCGATCCGTATCAAATTTCGTCGACGCTCTTGCCACTGGTGGGCAAGAAGGTGGAAGTGGTCGTTCGTCGCAAGGATGGCAATGCCACGCTGACGGTGGAACCTACGGCCCCGGCCCAGTATTCGCAACGATTCTCGATTGGGAGCGAACACAATGTCGCGATCGAGCCGATCGGTTTGGCTTACAAGGTGAATCACAAAGTCGCGTGGGTCGACCCCTCCTTCTCGCTCGACCTGCAGCCCGGAGACGAGTTGATTCGGGCCGAACTCGTTACGAACGACGAGACATTGAAAGAAGCACTGGAAGAGAATTTCCCAAAGAAGAAGAAAAAGCTCGACTTTGTCTCGTCGGGACAAAACTGGCAGATGTTCCTGCTGGAAGTCGCCCCGCTGTTGCCGGAAGGGGTTAATGTCCGGCTTACCTACCGCCGCGATAAGCAAGAGAAATCGACTGATCTAACGTTCCGCGAATCGGCGACGTGGTTCTCGGACGATCGCAACTTGCCGCTTCGCATCAGCGAAGGGACCAAGAAAGCGGCTTCGGTTTGGGAAGGGATGGCCTTGGGCGTTCGCGAAGCGAAGGAAAAGCTTCTGCTGACGATCAAGACCGTGGGCATGCTCCTTAGTGGCCAAGCGTCGCTCAAAGACACCTCCGGCCCGGCCGGCATCGCCAACGTTGCTTATGACCAAGCCGGGGGCGGCATTCCCAAGTTCCTGATGTTCCTCACGCTCATCAGTGTGAACCTGGCCGTTATGAACATGCTGCCGATCCCGGTTCTGGACGGCGGGCACATGGTCTTCTTGACCTACGAATGGCTTCGCGGCAAGCCGGTTGACGAAACATGGCAAATCCGGCTCTCTGTAGGCGGTTTGTTATTGCTGTTGAGCCTGATGCTCTTCGCGACGATGAACGACCTGACGCGATTCTTTATGTAGGAAGGCTTCGGGGAAAGAAAAGTAGGACGGACAATCCTGTCCGTCCGCGGTGGGCTTGCTCTAGCAAAGAGAATTGCGCGTCGCTGGTGACGGGCCGGCCCTTCTGAAGGCAAAAGCCATCAATCGCCTAATCAACCTACCTAGGGATTAATAGATTGATGATTGCCAATTGTTGATTTGCGAAGTGAAGGCCTTCGCTTCTCGCGCGTTCCTGTAAATGCGACTCAACCGCCGACGGACAGGATTGTCCGTCCTACTTTTTGCTTCCTACGGATTGAATTCCCGCAGCATTTTTCGGCCGCGGTTGATCCAGATGGCTTCGTTGACCCCCAGCGAACGCTTTCCCTGCGTTGCCGGAAGCCAAAGGATGCTTTCGCTGTCGACGACGACGGCTCCTTCGGTGCTTCCTCGCTGGGCAATGGCCGCGAGGGAACGCTCGCCGAAGAAGGAGCAGAGGAGCTTGGGGCGGATCTCGTCGTATTGGTCGTCTTTCAGCCGGCGTTCGTAGCGGGCGACTTCCACGCGCTGCTGTTCGTTGAGGAGGGCGAAGTCGATTTCGAAAATCTCCACGTGCTCGACATTCCAGCCCGCGTAAAGGGCGTAGATGTCGTCGGGCGAGAGATCGAGCACTTCCGCCGTGACAGCATGCGTGAAGGGACCCGCGATCCCGACGTTTGCATAGTTGGCCGTCCCCTGCTCCGTCTGAAACTCGTATTCGAAGCGGAACAGGTAACAGCGAACGGGGGCCTCGAAGCCGGGCCAATACTGTTCGCGCTGGTCGAGCAGTTCGCAGCGATTCGGCGGCAGGCCGAATTGCAACGGCTCCGAAAGCCACGTGGCGAGTTGCGCTTCGGCGCGGGCTTCGTCACTGGCGAATTCGGGGGGGATCTTGTCCGACAAGCCAAGTTCATCGGCATATGCCAGCACGCGCAGCCGAGCGACGGGTTCGGCGGCCAGGCGGACAAGTTCATCCTGGCCTGCTTGCACACCGAGGCGCGCCAAGGCTCCGGCGGCCTCCGTCTTTAAACGCCGGTGGGGTAAATCGAGAGCCCTTTGCAGCGGGCCACCGGCCGCTTCGACGTCGCCAATCAACCCTAAGCTGTCGCAGAGTGAGACGCCGAGTGAAACTCCGCGGCCGATGGTGTCGGCCAGTTCCTTGGTGTTGCTTTGCTGTGCGAAAGGGTTCTCTTGAATGCGTTCGAGCGCGTTGACGACGTTTGATAGCAGCGTCGCAAGGTTACGAACCAGATGCGCGGCGGGGTGCGGTTGCAGGTCGCCGCGCCGCGTCCAATAGTTGGCGAGGTCCAAAATCGCCGGCGCGAGGTCGGCATTGGCCAGTCCGGCGAGAAGTTCTGGAAAAATTTTTGTGTGATCGGGACGGTCCGCTTGGACGACCGTTGCCAGCGCCACGATGGCGTCGTCGGCGGGGATCTTTTCGTCTCCAACCAGGAGGCCTGTTAGCGTCTTGAGCGCGGACGAAGTCCCCCCGCGCGCCAGAAGGTAAAGGAACTTTCCACGCGGCGCGCTGCCGGAACCGATCGGAAGCTGCGCAAGCGTATTCCAGTATGCGATCCAGCCGTCTTGAGGTTCGAGCAACGCGATGTCGGGCCGCCTGGCCAGTCGGGTGAGACAATCGGCGAGCAGCCCATCGGCTTCGACGCTCCAGTGGGCCGCCACCTCGGGCAAACGCTCGAAAAACGCGGCAATTTCCGCAGGCTGCGCGCGATCGAGCCAGGCCAATCGCGCTCGGGCCTCGTCGCTTTGGCGGCGCACGTGGGGCGCGTTTTCCAGATCGTCGAGCAGTTGAAAAACATCCTCGGTCATGCCGTCTACGGTATCGGACAAGGAGGCTCCTGGAAACGGGTCGTCCCGGCGCTTTGAAGCGCGCTTTCGCACGCGGCGCGATCATCGTAACCACCCTTTGCGAGCGTCGATGATCTCAACAAAAGTCGCTCGCGCGAGGTGCCAGCGCGAGGATGCGCCACCACGTCGCGTTCCATGTCTTCGCATCGTCTTCGCATCACGTTATGAGGTAGCCAACGCGCTTAAGCGGCCAACATTTTTTCTCAAGGTCGTACATTCGTCTTGACGAAACGAAGGCAGAGTTGCTTCAATTCAGTCGTTCGATCGGTTGAACGGATGCAACACGACGAACAGAGCCTTGCGATTGTGCTGTGAGTTGATTGGAATCGACGAGCGGCATGCTTCGATACAAAGCGTCGAATGCGGGTACCGGTAGAGTCCCGCGATCTGTGTGGTGGATCGCTTCGGCATACATTGCTTTGGCAATGTGCTGAGGCACTTCAAGGTCCTCACGCGGAGAAACTTGAGGTGCAGCCCGTGAGCGACGGGTTGGCCGACGTCACCTCGAATTTCGCTCAGGCCCTAATCGGCCGTGTTTGTTAGGAGTTTGAGAGATGGCTAAGAAGAAAGCTGCAAAGAAGGCTGCTCCCAAGAAGGCTGCGAAGAAGGCTTCGCCCAAGAAGAAGGCAGCAAAGAAGAGCTAGTTTTCCTGTGGCTCCTTTTGGTGCCCCAGTGAACTAGTTCCGCTAGCTCCTACCAGACAACAACGAGACAGGCCGGTGAAGACGCGAAGCGTTTTCGACCGGCCTAGTGTGTTTCTTGAGGCGACTTTTCGGATGTTTTTGCCACAGAGGGCACGAGATCGCAGAGGGGGAGAAGGGGTGAGTGGGAGATAGGGAGTAAGGGGGTTCACTTCGCAAATCGACGGTCAGAAAGCATCTCGATTCATTAGTCGCGGGAAGGGGTGATCAGGCGATTGATGATTGTTGATTTTTGATTTGAGAAGTGGAGAATCCTTGTCCCGCCCGGCATACAGCCTTATGCCGTTCTCCCGGTTGCTGCCTCGGTAGCGGCTCCCAGCGGGGTGCCGAACCAGAAGTCGGTTGAGCGCGCCAGCTGGCGGAATCGCGGCGCGCTCATTGCATAGGTGTCCCAGCGCGGTGAGATCCGCTTGGAACCGCTCAAGTAGTGGTCCAATCGAATGCCGACAAACCCGTAGAGCCGGTTCTTGAAAGCAAATAGCAAGTCGGGCGGTACAGGCGAAACCGCTTCCCGTACGTCGTAGGCGAACACCAAGAGTCCGGTGAAACCCGAGCCGAAGAGTTCTTCCCAGGCCGAGAGGCTGCGTAGTTCGTCGCCTGTCGACCAGTTCTTCCAGAACTGCCGCCGCGTCCCGGTCGGAAAGCGTCTTCCTTTCACGTCGACCAGCCAGGAGCCCTGCCCTGCTTGTGGCGAGACGACGAAGTCGACGTTTTTGAGCGTGGGCGAGCTCTCCGAGTTAGGCTGCGCGATCACCGAGCGTTTCGCTTCGTCGACGGCGACGTAGGGGATCCGCCGAGCTCGCAAGAAGGCCTCGAAGGCCGCTTCGTAGTGGTTGTCGCGCTTGGCCATTCGTTCGTTCCTTGTTCTCAGCAGAAGAATTCACCACGGAGACACGGAGAGAACGGAGAAGGAGATGAGGAGTGAAGGGATTTCACTTCACAGATCAACAATCAGAAATCATCAATCGATTAATCCTCAGCTAGGTTGATTAAGCGATTGATGATTTTTGATTTCGGAAGTGAAGACGAGACCACTGCCGTCCCCTAACTTTCCTTGCTGAAGCGAGTCAACCGCGCACAGACAGGATTGTCTGTGCCACTTTCGATTTCTCCCCCCTCCGCGCCCTCCGAGTCTCCGTGGTGAATTCCCATCATCTCCCAAAATTGTAACCTTTGTTCACTAGGTCCGTACACTGATTCCGCGGGTCGTCGAAAGGGGGGATTCGAAGTAGAATAACGGTCTCGCTAGTTTTCCCTCCTCACGATCGAGCATTCATGCCCCGCGTTGGTTTATTTATCCCCTGCTATATTGACCAGCTTTACCCCCGCGTCGGGATGGCGACGGTCGACATTCTGGAAAAGCTGGGGTGCGAAGTCGAATTTCCCGAGGCCCAAACCTGCTGCGGCCAGCCGATGGCCAACACCGGTTGTGCGGCCGATGCCTTGCCGCTGGCCAAACGCTTTGTCGAAATCTTTCGACCCTACGACTTCATCGTCGCGCCCAGCGGCAGCTGCGTGGCCATGGTCCGGGTCCATTACTCCGAGTACTTGCACGACGATCCGGCGTACTTGGAAGTCCGCAAAAAGACCTTTGAGCTGTGCGAGTTCCTTGTCGATGTTTTGAAAGTCGACAAGATCCCAGTCAAATTGGCCAAGAAAGTCGGGCTGCACAACAGTTGCCACGGACTGCGCGAACTGCGGCTAGGCAAATCGAGCGAGACCATGGGGCCGGCCTACAACAAAGCCCGTTCGCTGCTGGAAGGCGTGGAAGGGATCGAACTGGTCAACTTGCAGCGGCCGGATGAATGTTGCGGCTTCGGCGGCACGTTCGCCGTCAGCGAGGAAGCCGTCAGCTGCATGATGGGGCAGGACCGGGTGCACGATCACGAGCAATCGGGAACCGAGTTGCTCACGGCCAACGACATGTCGTGCCTGATGCACCTGCAGGGGCTGATTCGGCGGGAGAAAAAGCCCATCCAGGTCGCCCATATCACCGAGATTCTGGCGGGGTATCTTTCATGACGCACACCGTTCTCGCTTCCGAGTTCGTCGCCAACCGGATGCGGGCCAGCTGGCACGATAACTCCCTGTGGTATGTGCGGGTCAAGCGCGACCGGCAAGCGGAATCGCTCCCCGAATGGGAAACGCTCCGCGAACGGGCATCCGCGATCAAGGCAAACGTTCTGAGCCGGATGGATTTCTATCTGGAGGAGTTTGAGCGCAACGCACAACGGTTGGGAGCCAAGGTTCACTTTGCCCGCAACGCGGCGGAACACAATCAGATCGTGTTCGACATCCTCCGCCAGCACAACGTCAAGCGGCTGGTGAAAAGCAAGTCGATGCTCACCGAGGAGTGCCATCTCAATCCGTTTCTCGAGCGAAACGGCATTAGCGTCGTTGATACCGACCTGGGCGAGCGGATTGTCCAACTCGCCGAGGAGCGGCCTAGCCACATTGTGCTGCCGGCGATTCACTGGAAGCGGGAAGAAATCGGCGAGCTGTTCCACAAACATCTGCATACCGACAAAGGGGCGACCGACCCGAAGTACCTGGCCGAGGCTGCCCGCCAGCATTTGCGGGAATGCTTTCTCAAGGCCGACGCGGGACTGACTGGGGTCAATTTTGCCATCGCCGAGACGGGCGGATTCGTTGTTTGCACGAACGAAGGGAACGCCGACTTGGGGGCGTCGCTCCCCAAACTCCATATCGCGTGCATGGGAATGGAGAAACTCATTCCCCGCGCCGCCGACCTGGGCGTCTTCCTCAGGTTGCTTGGCCGCTCGGCGACAGGCCAGCCGATCACCGCGTTTAGTTCGCACTTTCATGGACCGCAAACCGGTGGCGAACTGCACATTGTGATTGTCGACAACGGCCGCACCGAGATTCTCGGCGAGCCAGAGTTCCGCCGCTCGCTCAATTGCATTCGGTGCGGCGCGTGCATGAACACCTGCCCCGTCTATCGTCGCAGCGGCGGGCACAGTTACGACGCAACCGTGCCGGGGCCGATCGGATCGGTGCTGTCGCCATCGCAGGACATCAAAAAGCACTACAGCCTGCCGTACGCCTGCAGCTTGTGCGGCAGTTGCGACGACGTTTGTCCAGTGAAGATCGATTTACATCACCAGCTGTTGGCCTGGCGGAAAAAGATCGTCGTCAAGGGAATCCTGCCGTGGCCCAAGCGGATGCAGATGCGGATAGCTGGCTGGGTTTTCAATTCTCCCTCGCTCTACAACTTGGCGGGCTACGTCGCTCGCAGTGTCGTGCCGCGACTGCCGCGATTCACACTTTACAATTCACTCAATGCGTGGGGGAAGCAACGCGAATTGCCTGAGTTCCCTAAGCAGAGCTTCCGGGAGCAGTTCCGGCAGCGGAAGAAGGGAATTCACCGCGGAGACCCGGAGAGACCGGAGAAGAGGCAGGAGAATTGAAAAAGTGGCACAGACAATCCTGTCTGTGCGCGGTGGACGTTGCGATGCAGAGTATTGTCGAGCTGCACGAGATATCGTTTAACTACTCCTGCTTAATTGATTGCTGATTTGTGATTTGCGAAGTAAGCCAACTTCGCTCCCCACCTCCCATTCCCCCCTTCTCCCTCTCCGGTCCCTCCGGGGCTCCGCGGTGCAAACCAAAAAACGCCCATGTCCAGTCGCGATTTGATTTTGAATTCCATCCGGGCTCACAAGCTCGCGCCGCAACCGTTGCCGGAGACGACCGGGCCGTGGATTGTTTATAACGATCCGCTGGCCCAGTTCATCAAGACGCTGGAGTTTGTCGGTGGTGAATGCCAGCCGATGCCCGACTTGGCGGCAGCCGACCAGCATTTGCGTGCGCATCCCCAATGGCAATCGGCTCGTAAGACGATCAGCCATGTTGCCGGGGTGGGGGAAACCAACGTCGATCTGTCGACGATCAAAGATCCTCACCAATTAGAAGACATCGACTTCGCCGTGATCGAGGGAGAATTCGCCATCGCCGAGAATGCGGCGGTGTGGGTGTGGGGGCACAAGATGGTTCATCGGACGTTGCCTTTCATTACGCAACACCTGGCGATCGTTTTCCGCCGGAGCGACTTACTCCACAACATGCCGCAAGGATACGAGCGGCTCCAGTTTAAAGAGCCAAGCTTCGGCGTCTTCATCAGCGGGCCGAGCAAGACCGCCGACATCGAACAATCGCTCGTCATCGGCGCGCACGGAGCGCGATCGCTGACCGTCTACTGCGTCGGGTGATTTTGCCACAGAGCGGGGGAATCACCGCGGAGACCCGGAGGAACCGGAGAAGAGGCAGTAGAATTGAAAAAGTGGCACAGACAATCCTGTCTGTGCGCGGTGCACGCGATTTAGCACGTTGGATTTGGATCTTCAAGACATGCTGATTAATCGATTGATGATTGTTGATTTGTGATTTACGAAGTACGGACCTACTGCTCCCCATCTCCCATTCCCCCCGTCTCCCCTTCGCATTCTCCTCCTCCGGTTCTCCGGGGTGAATCCTTCCTACCCGAACCAGTCCACCTGGGGCCGGCCGCCTTCGGTGATCCGGTGGGGGCGGCCTTGGGCGTCGGGGAGCATCATGTCGGGATCGATCCCCATGGCCCAGTAGATGGTGGCGGCAAGATCTTCGGGACTGTAAGGCGTGTCGAGAGCGTATCCGCCGATGCGGTCGGACTTGCCGATCACGGCGCCGCGGCGGATGCCACCGCCTGCGAGTAGCGCGGGGAACAGCGTGCTCCAGTGGTCGCGGCCCCAGTTAGCGTTGGCCCGCGGCGTGCGTCCCATCTCTCCCAGTGCGATTACCATCGTTTCGTCGAGTAGGCCGCGCTGATCGAGATCGGTTAGCAGTGCCGAGGCCGCCTGGTCGAAGCTGGGGAGAAGGTGATTCTTGACATCGGTGCTATTGAGGTGCGAGTCCCAGCTGTAGCCGTCGACGGCATCGTAGAAGACGGTGACGACGCGGACGCCGGCCTCGACGAGTCGCCGGGCCATCAAGCACGATTGGCCGAAGAGGTGCCGGCCATATTGGTCGCGCAGTTCAGGGCGTTCTTGCTTGATGTCGAGGGCGGCGCGAGTTTTCTCCGACGAGACTAGCGAGAGGGCGCGCTGGCGATGGCGCGAGAACGTTCGCTCGGGCAAGTATTCCAAGCGGCGCCGTTCTTCCTGCAATTGAGCCAGCAGCGAATGCCGGCTGTGCATGACATCGAGTGTGACGTTAGGTTGCAGCCCGGCGATGGGGAACGTGAGTTCTTCGTCGGTGCAGTCTCGCCAGTAGGGATTGTCCTTTTCGTTCTTGCGATCGACCGCTGTGCAGAGCGGATCGTACGCGCGGCCGAGCCAGCCGCCGTATTGGCCGGGGCGGAGGTATTGCCCTTGCTGTTCGATGCGCCCGAGCCGGTTGGGGACGCACATCGACGTCGGCAATTCGCGCTGGAGGCCTGCCGGCGATTGCTGGGCGAGGTACTCGTTCACGGCGGCGATCGACGGCCAGTCCTGCGGCGTGGCATTGAAACCGCCGCCGATAGGAATGTGCCAGCGTTTGCCGGTTTGCAGGTAATGGCCGCCACCGCTGTGATCGTTGAACGTGTGCGACATCGTCCGTACGATCGTGAACTTGTCGGAAATGCCAGCCAGTCGCGGCAGTTGATCGCAAACGAGCAGTCCAGGCGTCTTACACGGAGTCGTCTTGAAGGGCCCACGAATGTTGTCTGGAGCCTCGGGCTTCATGTCGAATGTTTCGAGCTGGCTCGGGCCACCGAAGAGAAATAGAAAGATCACCGACTTCGCCTTGGGCTTCGCACTTGTTTGCGACTCGGCGGCCAGCAGATTATTTAACGTGACGCCGCACAGTCCGGCACCCCCTGCAGAGAGGAGCGCGCGTCGCGACAATCCATTGCGGTCGACGGGGCGGGTGAGTTCGAGCATGGGCGGGAACCTCGGGCGGGGATGATGATTCATCAGTGAGGCTGGATCAGTTTAACCTGCTGCGGGAGGCGAGGGCAACTTCACCCGCGGGCGTGAGGGGGAGAAGGGGTGACTGGGGGAAGGGGAGTGGATTTCGAGATTGATGATTGATGATTTTTGATTTGCGAAGTAGCGGCCTACTGCTCCCCATCTCCCATTCCCCCTGACTCCCCCTCGGGTCCCTGAGAGCTTACGTGGTGAAACAAAAAAATGTCGTGACCTCAACGCCTTGGAGCGGCGTTTCTCATTCGGATCATCGAAAACTGTAACGTCGAGTTGGCCACGGCGTCGTGGAGCGACCAGAGGTTGGGCATCAGATGCAATTCAACTCCGCGACTCCGCAGGGCGGACAGGATGTCGTCGATGACTTCGACTTGCGTTGGGGCAACGGCCTGGCGGCTGGTAAAGTAGCCGGCGCACTTGTCCAGGCATTGGAACGCGTCGGGAGGGAGACGGTAGCAGTAGAGTCGACAGGCCAAGACCCGCTCGAACCAGGCGCTTTCGATGGCGACGACCGCTGGGCTCGATCCTAGAAATCGTTCGATGTCGGCGTTTATCGTTTGGGGACCGGCGTAATACGTCACTCGCGGGCAATCGCGCGGCAGCAGGTAGTTGTGAAGGCGGTCGGCGTCGATTGCCCAGACGACCGGCTCGGCAGCGTAGGGCGACGGCCGCGGTTCGAAACGCCCGATGCCGGATTCTTCGCTGATGTGGCAGAGCATTGGGTCGGGCATTAGTATTGCAAGCAAGCCGAGGTATCAAAAGGCTGCCGAACCTCGTGCGGTTAGCATCTGTCCTGATAGTTGCGCCTGGGCTATCTGTGGTGATGACTGCCATACCTTAACCGCCGGACCTATGAGGTTCGATAGCCCATGTCTCGGCCCGATATTCTCCTTAAGCGATTTCCGCCAGCGCCGTATGGGCTGCTCGACGCCGCGCGGGTGGGACTCGATGATTCCATGCTCTGGGACATCGCCATGGCCGACTATGGATGCGGGGCGCAGGAGGCATTCGACGATCTAGTGGCGATCCGCGAGAGCGGGTTGACTCCGCAAAGCGTGCCATGGATTCTGTCGGAAGTCCTGTGTTTGACTCGCTGGCGCACTCCCGAGCGGCCCAATCCGCCCTCCTTTCAACCTGGTCCGACGGGCGTGCGCGGCCATCGCGTTCGATTGTTCGCGTGCGCGGTGCTGATATGCATCGACTTCGAAAGTTCGAGCGGGCCATACGACACGTCGCCCGACTCCACGTTGGCTCGCTGTCTGGAAAGCGTGGGCGTACTGGGAGAGAAGTACGAAGAAGCTTTAGGCTCTTTCTTGACGTGGCGAATTCCAAAAACCGACGAACGGCTGCTCTATGCCGTTTCGCTGCTCGTTTTGGCCATGCGGTCGCAGTCGAACCGCATGGCGCAGTCGGAAGTCGGCATCCTGGCGGATTGGGTACTGAAAGAAGAGCAGGCCTACGGCCCAACGACTTCGGCGTACGATCCCAATCCCATGCCCTCGAGCTTCAGCATGATGCAAGGCTTTTGGAAAGCGGGAGCAGCCGAACTGCGTGCCAAGGCGGCTGAAAACACGGACCCGCAAGTTCGCGAAAAAGTCTTGTTGTGCGCGCTGGTGCTCGATCCGACCTGATGGAGTTTGCCATCGGCATCACCAGGGGAGCCAAGACCAGCGTTTCTTGCCGCCGCCGGGGAGTTCGATTGGTTTCAATATCTCCCATGGCTGTGGGCCGGCCCCTGGTATGTCTTGGTCGTACCTTACGCCACCGAGGGCCACGAATAGCTCGACCGGGATATCAAAGATGAAATCGGCACCATCGTCATCGGCCTGCCGCGCGACAAGCCGTTCGCGGATGGGGGCCAGCTCCGAGGGTAAATCTCCTGTCGGTTCCAAATGCTCGATGCCATGTTGTGCGTCGTGCGAGATGGTCCATCGTTCGACACCGTTCGACCACCCACAAGCGTAACTGTGCATCACGGTTTCGTTGGCGTAACAAGCGACTAACGACGCACCGGCCGAGAGACGCGCGTACGCTTTGGGGTCCGGATTGATCCGATCCTGGTCGTTGACGTACAAGAGGTACGCGCCGCTGGGAAGCATCGCTCCGACGACTGGCGATTCGGCGATCTCTTCGTGTTCTCCCGTTGGCGCGACTCCGTACTCCTGTTGGATGGTGCCAGGCACTTTGCCGGTGATGGATATCAGTTGAACGCGGAATCCCATGGAGCGGACGTTTCTGGGGTTTGAATGGCCCAGGCGGAGCGGGTTGAACCAATCGTTCCAGGTTGGGCTCGACATCCTTAAGCGGGGTCAACTCTTCGCCCAAATTTGCTGAGCATCGTGAACCAGGGTGGCGTCCCGTATCATTCGAGCTTGACGCACGTCCATGAGCAACTTACCAACCGCTGGAACGCTATGCTGCACTTCTGACAAACTCCGCTGACGCAATCTTTTTCTTCGTTCAACGAATACCATCAGTCGTTTGCCTCGCTTGTACCTTTTGATCAAAACGACCTTTTCTGGGGGTTGAAGAAAGATCTTGCGTGGTGATGCTTCGTGGACTCGCAGGATCACGTCCCCTTCTCGGACGCCTCGAAAAAAGGCAGACGAGTGTCCGTGCCACCTGAAGTCGTCCATTTTGAAGTCATCGGACGATAATCGTTGTATCGCGACGTCCCTTGAGGTTTCCTCTGCCTCATAATCGGCCTCTTGCCAATAGCCTTCTACAGTCCTTACTGCCCAGATCGGATTGTGTTGGGGGATAATTCGTCGTTGACGACGGCCGTTTCCGCGTCGGCCAACCTTCGATTTGAATCGCTTTGGATCATACAACTGTATAAGACGGTCGAGTTCTGCCGGCGTCATCGCCTCGCCAACGAGTGAACGAACAAACGTCTTGCACGCCTGTACCAATGATCGGTCCTTGCTGACAATGGCTGCTTCTAACAGCCCCTCTGATGAGCTAGAGACGTTACTCGATCCTACAAAAACGCGTGACCCGAGAACGAACACCTTGGCATGAAGATTGGAGACGTTGTAGACCATCACCCCATGCTCCAGGTACTTTAGGACTTCTCTTGGGTCTGTTTGTCCACCTCTAACGGTCGTTTCATTGCAGTTGACTACCAACAGACTGCCTGGCCTAAGCGGCAAGCGCCGAAAAGCACCGGGACTTAAGTATGCAACCGCCACACAACTACGGCGTTTCGTTTCTTTTGCTTGCCGTTTGAGTTCGTGCCAGAGTTGGTCAGAGATTAATGATGTCATGCAAGATACCTAACCATACCTTTCCAATCATTTGCCTAAGTTTTATGCAGAACAACGCGGAAAAGTTTGCGTCGACATTTCGGCGTAAGTAACCGCCCTTCACCTTAATTGACGCCTCTGTAGTTCACGAAAAAAGCCCTTCGGCGTTTCCGTCGAAGGGCTCAATATTAAAGTCGATCAGCAGTAATTGCTTCCCGAGCTACTAGCTCAGCGTGTACCCGTTGTGGTAGTCGGCCTTGATGAATTGGGCCGTTTCGGGGGCGTTCTTGGCGACCAGTTGCTTGGCGTCCCATTCCACCTTCTTGCCGGGCTTGCCTTCTTCGTCGGCGACCCACACCGCCAGGTTGCCGAGCAGGATCGTCTCGGTGAGTGGGCCGGCGTAGTCGGGGAAGTTCGACATTGCTTGCTCGCCACCTTTGATGGCGCGGACCCACTCGTCGAAGTGGCCGGGCGAACGGGGATACTCGACGGTCGGCTTTTCGACGCCCGTGAGTTGCAGGCCGCGCTCGGCATAGTCGCCGGGTGCGTACAGCTTGCCCTTATCGCCGACGACTAGGCAGCCGCTGGTGGCGTACTTGGCGTTGTCTTCCCGCTTGAAGCCTTCCAGGGCTGCGTCTTCGGGCATCTTCCCGCCGTCGTACCACTTGAACTTGAGGGCCGCGCGGCCGGCGAGCTCGGGGAATTCAAAATCGATCACCGACCACTTGGGGAAGGTGTTCTTGTCGTGGCCATCGGTAATGGCTTGCACCGAGACGGGGTCGCGGAGGTTGAGCGCCATGAACGGCATGTTGACCGTGTGGCAAGCCATGTCGCCGAGAGCGCCGGTACCGAAGTCCCAGAAACCGCGCCACTTGAAGGGGTGGATTTCGGGGCTGTAGTCGCGCATCTTGGCCGGCCCAATGAACTCGGCCCAGTGGATGTGCGAGGGAACGGGTTCGGTCTTGACCTGGTGTCCCTTGCCTTGCGGCCACACCGGGCGATTGGTCCACACGTGGACTTCTTTGATGGTGCCGAGCGCGCCCGACTTGATGACGGCGGCGGCTTCGCGAAGCGAGTTCTCGGCCGTGCCTTGGTTGCCCATCTGCGTGGCCACCTTGTTGGCGCGAGCCAATTCGCCGAGCAACCGAGCTTCGTAGATCGTCTTGGTCATCGGCTTTTGGGTGAAGCAGTGCTTGCCCATCCGCAGAGCCGTGGCCGTGACGACCGCGTGGCAGTGGTCAGGCGTGCTGACGGTGACGGCGTCGATCGACTTGCCCATCTCGTCGAACATCTTGCGATAGTCGAAGAACTTTTTGGCGTTCTTGAACTTGGGATGTCCGCCTGCCTTGTTGAGCGTTTGCTCATCGATATCGCATATGGCGACCATGTCGCCGCGGGTGGCGGCGTCCATCGAGTCGCTTTGTCCCTTGCCGCCGACACCGACGCTGGCAAACTGGACTTGCTCGTTGGCGGCGTTGCTCACCTTGGGAGCAATCCCTGCCGCCACCATATAGCCGACACCCAGCGCGGCGGTGGACTTCACGAATTCACGACGATTCGGCCGACGACTCATTTCGAACTCTCCTGGTGGAAGATACGGTGGAAGATACTTGGATGGGTGGGCTGGCAAAGGAAGGTGGGATTCGCCGTAAGTGATTCACGGCGAATAGTTTCGGGTGCGAGCCTCCGGCTGCTGTGGATCAATTCCGCGACGAGTTATCGTCCGTCGATTTCACGACGAGACAGCCCTTTTTGCCAGCGCGCCTTGCCAACCGGCGTTGGCAAACTAGTGTGCGCTCGCAGAAAACGCCCTTCAGGGTAGTCTAAGGGGGGCGTTTTTTCAAACCGCCACCGTTCCCGGGATAGGCGATCTCTACCAGCGATTTCTCAGCATTTCTACGATTTCTGGCCGTCTGGCGAGTGACGGCTGCGCTCCCAATCGCGTCACCGAGATCGCCGCGCCCGCCACGGCAAAGCGCAAGGCTTCCGCCAGCGGTGTGGCCTCCGCCACTGACATGGCGAAACAGCCGCACAAAGCATCGCCAGCGGCAGTTGCGTCCACCGCGGTGACCGGTGGGGGAGTCAACCGGATCGTTTCGTTAGGTGAGCCAGCAGTGCGACAGGCGACGCCATTCTTTCCCAATGTCAAGACAACGACTTTAGCTCCGGCGGCCAAGAGCTGCGTTAGCGCGGAATCGACCCAGGTCGGGTCCAGCGACGAGCCTTCGTCCAAGGCGATTCCCGTTAGTGCAGCGGCTTCCGATTCATTGGGGACGACAATGTCGCACAAGGGTAGCAGGCGTCGGACCAGTTGCGCGTCGCCCACCGGCGCCGGATTCAAAATGGTTGTTGCGCCGTGCTGCTTGCCGAGCCGCAGCGCGGCCTCGGCGGTTTCGATCGGAATCTCCAGCGAGACGAGGACCACTTTTACCTGTGACCAGACCTGCGAAGGGAGGCTTTCGACGTCGCGCGGCATGACCTGCGCGTTGGCCCCGGAAGCGACCGTGATGGCGTTTTGCCCTTGCGTATCGACCGCGATGATGGCCACACCGGTGGCGGCATTGTCGATCGTGCGGACGTAGGTGATGTCGAGTCCTTCTTGCGCCAGTGCCGCTCGCGCTTGGTTGCCAAAGGCGTCGCCGCCGACGGCGCCAATCATGGCGACCCCCTTCTCCCCTGCCCTGGCCGCGGCGACGGCTTGGTTGGCGCCTTTGCCTCCGTGGGCTTGCGAGAAGACGCCGCCGACTACCGTTTCGCCAGGACGCGGCAAATGTTCTGCGCGGACGATCAAATCGAGGTTGATCGAGCCGACGACGAGGACTGTGGGCGAGGAAGAATTGGGCATAGGATCAACTCGCTACAGGCTCAGTCGCTTACTTCCCATCACGGTGGGTGTTCTTCACGATCGCTTGGACCGCTTGAACGAAATCGCGGACGTCTTTAAACCTGCCGTAGACACTGGCGAACCGGACGCACGCGACTTCGTCGACCTTCGCCAGGCGTTCCATTACGAGTTCGCCGATTTCTTTGCTGCCGATTTCGGTTTCGTAGCTGTTGGTGATTTCGAGCTCGATCGCAGTCACGAGCGACTCGATTTGGGTGTCGCTGACGGGGCGTTTCCAGCAGGCGCGTTCGATTCCTTTGCGGATCTTGTCGCGCGTGAAGGGTTCCCGGGCTCCGTCGCGTTTGACCACCTTGAGGACCATTTCCTCGACGCGCTCGTAGGTGGTGAAACGCCGTTTGCAAATCAGGCATTCCCGCCGGCGACGGATCGACGCACCTTCGTCGCTCGCTCGCGAGTCGATCACCCGGTCGTTGTCGGCCTTGCAAAACGGACAGCGCATGCGTTGGTTGGTAAGAGAATGCGCGACCCCCGTGCCGCGACCTCTTCAATGTAGTCCGGAACCGATTGGGTGTCAGTGAGGCGCGCGTATTTCGTGTTGGCTCGCACGAGGCTCGCGGAGGAATCGTTACGGGCGGCACGGACCCACGTCGGCGGTGGAAATGGGCTCCTTCTGTCGTTACATTGCTCGCTGCCCCAATGTTTATGAGAGTTTGCCCATGTCGTCCGAACTGCGTCGCCGGTTGTTTGCCGAACTCGATTCGCTCGTTTTAATCGATCCCCATTCGCACATCGATCCGCAAGCGCCGGCGTCGAAGAATCTCGCGGACATCCTGGGCTACCACTACTTCACCGAGCTGGCTCACTCGGCCGGCATGCCCAAGGAGCGGATCGAGGAACCGGGCATTTCTCCCAAGGAAAAAGTGGGCCGCCTGGCCGAGTACCTGCCGCGGCTGGAAAACACGATCCAATACAGCTGGTTCATTCACCTGGCGCAGGAATTTTTCGACTTTCGCGACGAACGCGTCACCAGCCAGAACTGGGAGTCGCTGTACGACACGGCGCAAAAGAAGTTGGACCAGCCTGACTGGGAAGAGCAAGTCCTCAAGCAAACGCGGTTGGAGGCCGTGTTCTTGACCAATGATTTCGACGATCCGCTGGAGGGATTCGATACGTGTCGCTACATCCCGTGCTTGCGGACAGACGATCTTGTTTTTCACTTGGCGAAGCCAAGCGTGCGCGAGCGTTTTGCCAAGTCGACGGGGAAGGAGTTGGGAAGCGTCGCAGACTTGGATGCGGGCTTGAATGTTCTGTTCGAGCGATTCAAAAAACGCGGTGCCAAAGCCTGCGCTATCTCGCTGCCGCCTGATTTTGTGCCGGAGCCCGTGTCGACGACGGAACTGGAGACGAGCCTCCGGGAGCTTCTGGCCAAAGGTGAAGACGCTTCGAGTTCAGCCAGGTCGGTTGTCTCGAAGGCTGTTTTTTGGAAGTTGGCCCAACGATGCGTTGACTTCAAGCTTCCCTTCGACTTAATGATCGGCGTCAACCGCAACGTCTATCCAGCGGGCGTTCATCAAGGGCGCGATTTGTTCGACAGCCGCGTCTCGCTGATTCAGTACCGTCAGTTGTTCAACGCCTTTCCAAGCGTGACGTTTCCGATCTCGGTCCTCGCGTCGGTGACCAATCAAGAGCTAGTGAGTTACGCGTGGATCTTTCCCAATGTCGCTATCAACGGGCATTGGTGGTATTCGAACACGCCTACCTATATCGAAAGCGATCTCGCCGCGCGGTTGGAAGCGGTCCCCTGGACGAAGCAAATCGGCTACTACAGCGACATGTATAAGCTCGAATTCGGTTTGCCCAAGTTTGCGATGTTCAAGCGGATTCTCGCCAAGGTTCTGGCCGAACGGTTTGTCGTAGAACGGCAGTGGACCGAAGAGCGGGCGGTGGCGCTAGGAAAAGCCGTAGTGCGAGGAAACGTCGAAACGATCTTCGACCACGGTTAACGCCGGGCCCGCAACGACGGGAACCGGCCCCGTTTTTAACCGAAAGAAGGAGGGTGCCCCCACGATGGTGGGAGGACGCTGGTAAATCGGCCGATCTTCGCCTTTTTGCGTATTCGCGCAGCTCTGGCGTTATGGATACTTATTTATTCGATTCTAAATCGTACGGGGATATTGCGGCTTTCATCTTGTAGCGGCAAGTGGGGCATTTGTGAGTCGACTATCTCTCTGGCAGAAGTTCTTCGCCATACCGTTTGTGTGTCTTGGGCTCGTGACCGGATTTTGTCTGGCGCCGAGTGCTGTTGCCCGCGAGTGGGCGAGTGCAAGTGGCAAGTTCAAGATCGAGGCCGAGTTTGTCCGCATCGAGGGGACCAAGGTCATCCTCAAAAAGCCCAACGGCGAACTGCTGCCTGTTGAATACGAAAAGTTATCCGATAGCGATAAGAAATATGTCGAAGGGTTGACCGGCTCGCCGGTTACTTCAAGCAAGCCGATTCCGGAAGTCACGCTGAAGGGAATCGATCCTGATGATTCCTCGCTGGTTGTAAGAACGTTTTACGACCTGAGCGATTTCGAAACCGGCGTGGGGCTTTCGCCGAATGGTCGCTACCTGGTCGCGGGCGGCCGAGACGGCATCGTGACAGCGGACCTGGTGACGGGCAAGCGCGTGTCGAAGTACGCCAAGCAAGTGACGCTCGGCAGTGTGAAGTGTCTTAGGTTTACACCCGACGGCACCCGAGTGTTGGCAGGCGGATCGAACGGACGCGTGTTCGTCTTCAAGCTCGAGCGGGATGGGAGCCTGGAAGAAATTGGCCAGATCATTTGCGCCACCGACAAGGATGTGAAGGCGATCGCCATCGCGCCCGACAACGCGACGGTGATGGTGGCAGTGGATAATTCCCCCTTGTTTCTTTGCCGGCTCGATACGTGCAAAGTCGTCGCCCCGCTAACTCGCGCTGAGCGCTATTCGTTCGATGATGTCGAGGCGTGCGTCTTTTCCCCCGATGGTAGATCGGGATGGGCTCTCGCGCACAGGACGGTTTACGCGGTGGACCCAATTGCCAAAACAAGTAAATCACGCGAACACGACGCTTACATCAGCAGTCTTAGTAAGCCGAGTTTTTCGGAGGATGGAACCCATCTGCTGGTGTCGACGTCGGATGGGACCATCTTGGTTGAAATGAAAACGGGAAAGCCGATCCGGTCGTTTGGCGGCCGTCGTGCCGACGCGGCTTGTTTTTTGGCTAACGGAACGAAGGTCGCCGTGGCAGTCGACGGACGAGTCGAGATTTACAAAACATCTGGCAAGCAAATCGCCACCAGCGGCGACGAAAACATTGCTGGCTCGATGTGCAGCATGATCGCATCCAGCGACGGACGGTACTTCGCCGTGCATGGGACGAGCTTGCCCTTGCGCGTGCTTCGAGTTCCTGATACGGAATGAGCTGGCGAACCTGGTCGGTGAATAAGGCAGAGACGAACCGCGGACCGGACGAATCGAAAAAGTGACATCATGACAGCGCATGGTTTTCATCCGCCCGGCGTTCAATTCAGTTGCCCGCATTGCCGTACCGTATCGGCCTCGGGCACCGCTATCGCCTATGGGACGGTGGTCTCGTGTCCCACATGCCGCAATCAATTCGCCATTACGGCACGTAGTTCGCCTGCGCAGCAGATGCCCGCGCCACATCCCTACGTACCGGCGCCGCAGATGCCTTCTCCCCAGATACCCAGTCCCCAGTATGGCGGGCCGTCTCCTTACGGCGCGCAGCACGTACCGCAACCGGGTTACGGCAACCTCCCTACGTACCCGAGTCAGCCCGCCGGCTATGCGAATCCTCCCGGCGGCATGCTGCCGTTTCCTTCAAATCCACGGCTCGCCCCGGCACCGGTTCCGCACGGCTTTGGCTCTCCAGCCACCTCGCCCGCGGGAATGAACTCAGCTGGAATGGGGCTTGGTGGCATTGGAGCCGCCCCTCACAAGCCGCCGACGCCTACTAGCGCAGCGCTTCCGAACAGTGGCGACAACCAAAGCACGATGTTGATCCTAGGCGCGGTGGGCGTTGGTGCGATGGTTGTGATTGGGTTGGTGGTAGTCATCTTCACTTCGTCGCGAGGTGGGAACACCCCACTACCCGTTGCGCAAGGCAATACGCCCGTCGCCACGTCGTCGAACCAATCCGAGGTGCCTGTGTCCCCGGCGCCGGCCCCTCCTCCACCCCCAGTCATTACACCTGCCCCTGCAACCAGCTCAAGCGGATCGGGCAGCGGCAAGTATTCGTTTGGCGACAGCGATGCGAGTACCGAGGCCTCAGGCGAAGTCCTGGCGTACAAACTCAACGGCTCGCCCGTGAACTATCGGCAGAAGCTGACGCTGGCCATGGGGGGACAATCGCTCGAGATTTCCGGCACCAACACCCTCACGCCGATGGCTCCCAAACAAAAGAAGGCGGAGTTGGTAGAGGGGACTGGGACTGCATTTGTCGTCTCGCCTGATGGCTACATGTTGACCTGCGCGCACTGCGTGGATGGTGCGGTGGAGATCGAAGTAAAGCTCGATCAAAAGATGCATCGTTGCCGGGTGATCGCGTCCGACAAGCGGCTCGACAGCGCGCTCGTCAAAATCGAAGCGACGGGTCTGCCATACATTTCGCTGGCGGAATCGTCGAAGGTGGAACTCGCGGAAGAGATTCGCGTGATCGGTTACCCATTCGCGTCCAAGATCGGCGACAACCTGAAGGTGACCGCAGGCGCCGTTTCCGGTTTTACCGAAATGCGCGGGCAAAAGTTGATTCAAACCGACGCCGCAATCAACCCGGGCAATAGCGGCGGGCCGGTTGTCGACGAACGAGGCAATGTGATTGGCATCGCCTCGTCGAAGATTGTGGCCGACGACGTCTCCAACATTGCCTTTTGCGTTCCGTCGGACTTTGTCCGCAAGTGGGCAGCGCAGCACAATTTCTCGCCGCACGTCGCCACCAGCGGGCCAGCACTCAAGGGCCCCGAGATCGTCCGCAAAGTTGGACCGGCGGTTGGATTGATCAAAGTGAAGGTCGATCCCGTCGCGAGCCTGGGGACTCGCTTCGGGCTCCAGAGCAACGCGCAAGTATCGCTCTCTGTGCCGGGCGTATCGAGCTCCGCCATCACTAAGAGTGAATCCACGTACGGAGAGTGCAACGTTGCGGGTGAGATGGTTTCGGATGAAAAGAGAAAGAGCGATATCCCAAGTCCTCCGCTCATGAGCGACTTCGGCATGCTGCCGATCGAGCCACTGTCTCCCCATGGTGCTAAGAAGTGGACGCAGGAGCGCGATCTAGCAATCAAGGTTGTGAGCAAGCCGTCGAGTTCCGGTTCGCCTTTCAATCGCTACGGGCGGACGGGCCGGCTGCGTGGTATTCCGGCTCCCGAAGCTGAACCCGAGATGAAGATCTTCGTCGGACGCGAGGTGATCAACTACGAGATCCAGAGCGACGACGGAACGGGCGTGCGGATCGCGAAGCAGGGCAAAGCTCGTTTAGTGTCGCTCTCGTCCGAGAACGAGTACATCGAATACACGGGATCGGGAACGTGGGTCTTCGATAAGAAAAAAGGGATGACCCGATCGATCGATTTCCGCGGGACGATCACCCAGCAAGAGGCGTCGGGCCGCAGTGATGTCAACATGGCCGTGCAGGCCGAAGACATGTCGAGCGCCAGTTCGTTTGCTTCCAGCGGCCTCTCGAGCCGGCCCGCGGGCACGCCGAATTCAGCTCCACCTACTTCTGCCGCTCCTTCCAATCCGTCGGCCCCGAGCCCGATCTCGCCGTCTCCTTCGACGCCGGCACCCTTTGCTAGTACTCCTGCGGCACCAACGATTCCGGGACAGATACCGATTGCCAGCTCCAAGCCTAGCGCCGCGCTGAAGTATTCCATTGGCAGCGCCGCGGACAACATCAAGCGCATTCTCGATGCGATTCGCGAAACGGCGGATACATCGGAGCGTAACGCCTTGCTGCAAAGAATCGCCGTCAGCGAGATTGTCGATTCCATGCGCAACGATGTCGTGTCCGTCGTTGGTCAGTACGCACGCGCCACCGAGCCCGATATCAAGGCGCATGCGTGGAAAGCGCTTGCGCGCTGGGATAGCGGATCGATGATCGAAGCCGCCACAGGGCTGCTGGCCGAGACGCAGCCCACGGTTCGGCGTGCAGGCTTGGTCTATCTGGGCGCACAGTCCGATGCGAAGGCGGCGACGGCGCTCGCGAAGCATCTGGAACGCTCGGATGATCGCAGCCAGACCGAATTCGCGCTCAAAGCATTTGGCCAACCGGCGGAGAGCGCCGTGATTGCGGGTCCTTTGACGCACACCGACCGCGACGTGCGCGCGGCCGCTTGTCGCGTGCTGGGAGCGATTGGCGGGGACGCCTCGCGTGGGCCTTTGACGGACCTAGTGAACAAGTCCGACGCTGCTTCGGACGAGGCCAAAGCAGCCTTGGCGAAGCTCAAGTAACGGGGCCACCCCTCTGACGTCACTTCGGCCCCCCATTTGGGTGGTTCGCGGCCTCCTTCCGACTTTTCTGGAAATTCTTTTCGCGACCGCGAACCTTTTGGTCGAAACGGTCTCTAAGACACGTCGGGCGAGCATGGTTTGCTCGTCTGGGGAAAGGTGTTGGCCAATTTCGCTGGAATTTTCCGCGTGGTTGGGATATCTTTCCTACGACTTGCCAGGAGTCTGATGGGTTGACTGCCCCGACTGCCTGAAAAGTCGTGTGAGTCGTTTTTTGTTCTCTCTCGGTCTGTGCCCATTCGCACAGGGGAGGAATGCCATGTCGTCGTTCAACACCCGCTCGATCGTCAACTTCGTCGCCGTCAACGGTGATTCGAATGTGGATGTCGTCGTGGTTGCGCGCGAACTGCATTCCGCATCCCTTGCGAAGCGGAAGCCCTGCCACAAAGCAGCCAGCAAATGCGCCAGAAGTATTGCGCGAATTTGTATGGCCACAGCACATGGCATGGGAGCGGCAGGTCGCGCATATGAGGGCGGGCTATCAATGCCCGTCACGCGCGGCCAATGGCCAGCCACGCAAACCTTGCGTCGGCTGGAACGCATAGGGTAGCCGTTTTTTCGCGCGACAAAGCGCGAAGCAAACGAAAACCAGATGCTCCAAGCCGCCACGAGGCTACCGTCTCCAGTGTGAGGAGGCCCGCGGTTGCCTTGTCCGACTTCCGAAGTTCCTAACCCCGGCACATTTTTCCCAGACCATAAAGCTTTGAGAACGCTCCTTCGCCCTCAGGCGGGTTAACGAACCAAGCCCTTTGTCCAGCGTGACACTGGCGGCCAACGTTCACGGCGACTCGAAGCTCCCAAAAGGCATAAAGCCCTCGCACAAACCCCATGCGGGAGGCGACCTCTCCGATGAACCGTGAGACGTCGCCTGGCGAGCATAAAGAGAGAACACGCCATGACGTTCCAAACGTGTGAAAACGAAAACTTGCAAGTGACTCAGTTGGTGACGGCGGCGCAAGGCGGCGACCGTTCGGCCTTTGGCGAATTGTTCGCCCGGTTCGAACGTCATGTATTTGCGATCGCGCTGCGCCGGCTCGGCGACTACAGCGAAGCGGAAGAGTTGACGCAGGACGTCTTCATCCAAGCCTTGACGAAGATCGCGCAATTGCGCGTCCCCGAGGCTTTCGCCGGTTGGTTGCGGTCGATCACGAACCGGATGGCCATCAACAAGATGGTTCGTCGCGGTCCGGAGTCGGCTGCCGACCCGGAGATCCTGGATGGCACGTTTGTCGAGGCGTCGACGCCTGCCGATTTGGCGATGGAAGCGGAAGATGCTCGTGAAGTTCGCCGGGGCCTGTCGGACCTCCGCGACATGGACCGGGAGACGTTGGAAGCGTTTTACGTGGAAGGCCGTTCGCTCGTCGAAATGGCCGACCAATTCGACGCTCCCATCGGCACGATCAAGCGTCGTCTGCACGTGGCTCGGAAGCGGTTGGCAAAGAAGGTGGAACGGTTGGCGAATGCCTAATAGGCGTGTGTAAAGCGAAGCGCGAACGTCTTCCTGCGGCGTACCCTGCGAAAGCAGGCAACCCAAAGGGACCTCGAACGCGAAAGTCGATACATAAGTCTGTAAGAAGTCGTAAATCGTTACGTTCTCTTTGTACGAGTCGGTCGCACGGACAGCGAAACAGGAAAGCGCCGCTGGACACTTAGTGACTAGCCACTAGTCCAGCGGCTTGATCCTTTGAACGTTGGTAGTGAGTGGCTTGTAGGTTTTTATTCGGCACAGCTGGCGGCCCCGCGGTCGATGCAAGGCGCATTCGTCCCGCGGGGCCGCGGCGTTTCTTGGTGCGAAGATTTTTCACTACGGAGATACGGAGGCGACGGAGAAGAAAAAAAGTAGGACGGACAATCCTGTCCGTCGGCGGTGGAGCTCTTTTTTGGGAGCGTGAGAGAGGCGAAGGACATCTGAGTCCGTCTGAATCACGGATCGCTGTCCGACCTCTTCTGTTCAGAATCGGAAAGGGCGTCTTCGACTTCCTTTCGGGTCAAGTATCTTCGCTGGCCGCGCCGCATCGACAGAACGTGCACGACTTCATTCTCAATTACGAATAGCACGCGAATGACGTGGGGCTTGCGTCCAAAAAGAAATTCGCGCACATCCAATTGGACGCGTCTGCTTTCAAATGACTTTGGGCACCGTTGCGGAGAGAATTCGAGCGTTTTAACAGCCTTTCCCAGTCGTGCATACCATCGTTCGACGGTGCGTGGAGCAAATTCGGCCGCCCAGCCGTAGATCTCTTGAAGCTCGACCGCGGCAGCGCGATGAATCCGTATTTCATGCTTCATTTCTGCTGCTTCCGCTGGTACTCCTGCCGAGCCCAATGGAAAGCTTCATCCACGGTCATGCCCTCGTCGCCGTCTTTCCATTCCTCGATCGCTTTTTCAATCGCGGCGGAATCCGCTTGGAGGTCACCAATGAGAAATTGCATGGCGTCGCGCAGGACCTCGTCGGGCGTCGCATAGCGACCGCTTGCGATCTGCACGTCGATCATTTGCTGAATGTCCGCCGGTATCTGGTACGACATAAAACCTCCACCGTTTGGGAATCATTCTATAGTACGCAAAATCGTCGAAGGTTCGAGCTACTCAGCCCGCTTGGGCGCTCGCGGCTTGTGGGTTGGTTCCAAGCACATCACCAGACGGCCGCCGAACATGTCGGGGAAAGCCTTACGAACGTAGTGTTCGATTTGGCGGTTTTCGTACCGCGTGCTGTAGTGGCCGGCGATGATCAGTTGGTTCTTGAAGCGATCTTGTCGTTCGCGGTAGTCGTCCAGGTGCATGTGGCCGTGCTTGTGGATCTTGTCGCGGCGATGGTTTGGTGCAACGAACGTCATCTCCGAAAGGAGCACCTGCGCCTCGTACATCGCTGGGCAATCGTCCAAGCCTTGCGGAGCGCTGTCGCCCAGGTAGGCGACGATCGGAATCCGTTTCTTGTCGGTGACGTCGGTTCCGGCGAGACGCAAATCGCGAATCTGATCGCCGCGTAAGTTTTGGTATTCGGCCTTCAGTTTTTTGCGTCGTTCCCACACCACGTAACCCAGCGAGGGAACGGTGTGGCGCGTGGGTGATGCCGTCACGACCAACTCGCGTGACAATTCGATTTCGTCGCCAGGTTTGACGCCGATGAGCTCGCACGGCAAGCGGCCGCGGTCGAGCCGCGTGATGGCCTTGAGCCAGTAGTTCACGTAATCGATCGCGTGGTCGGGCATGTAGAGGACGGGCGGTTCCATCTTCATCATCCGCCGCCGAGCCACAAACGCCGGCAAAGCCGCGATGTGGTCGAGGTGCGTGTGCGTGATGAACCACGTGGGCGTGCTCATGAAGTCCCAGGGATGGGCGCCCATGTCGAAACCGAACTTGAGTTCGGCCACGCGCCAGTAGGTTTGAACGGCTGCCCGAGACCAGCCTTCAATGGTCATGCCGTTGTGCGTGAACGAAATTACAGGAGCGTTGTTGACCATGAGCCGGCGACTATCCAACGAGCAATCAAAAAGAGAGGGACATAAAAGAACGGACGGAGTGTACCGCAAATCGGTTCGCTTCGGTCGCAGCAAGGTGTGGCGGCGCTAAACCGACGTGACGTCGGACGGCATGAGTGGTGCGTCGAAGGCGTCGCCTGGCGTAATGATGATTTCGCCGTGGATATCGTTCTGCTCGGCATGAACATTGTGATGACGCGCGAGTTCCAAGATGGCCAAAAAGACGCCGACCATCGCCGACTTGTGCATGCCGGGCGCAAAAAGATCGGATAGCACCGCCCGTCGCTGATCGATTAAGCGAACGCGAATCCGCTCCATGTAGACGGTGACCGGCGTATCGTCGAAGACGATGCTGGCGACCGTGGGAGATTCCCGCTCCCGCAGGATGCGGCCGAAGGCGCCGATCAGGTCCCAGATTTCAACATCGCGGATCGGTTCGCTTTCGATGTTCGCTTCCGACTGCGCGCGATCGATCGCTTGTCGTGGAAAACGAAGCTGCGCTTGGCGGCCCAGATCTTCGAGCGTCGAAGCGGCGTCGCGAAAGCGCTTGTACTCGAGCAGCCTCTCCACTAGTTCTTCTGTGGGGTCGTCGACGACAAGTTCTTCTCCCTCCAAGTTAGGGAGGACAGCGCGTGATTTGTATTCGACGAGCTGGCTTGCGAAATCGATAAACTCGCCCACCTGATCGACTTGCAAGGTCACCAAGGCTTCGACGAATTCGACGTATTGCCGCGTGATATCGGCGACTGAGAGCGACGCGATGTCAACTTCCGACTTGCGGACCAAGTGCCACAGCAAGTCGATCGGGCCCCGGTAAACGGGGAGTTCGAGCTCGAAGTCAAGATTCGCCATGATCGTACGAAAACTCTCGAAGCAAGCAGCAGCGGTGAATTACGCACCAAGAGTCAAAGCTAACCCGTTGCGAAGGGCTTGGATAGGCGAAGCCAGAGCGAATCGCAAAAGCAGGTTTTTTCGCAATTAATTCAGCATCGGCAACCCCTCGAAGTGGGGTTTTGGAACCGGATTGTTGTTGCGGCAGCCTTCGATTACCCCTAGCATATAAGACGGTTCGATTGTGCGGGGATTGTTGCTCCCTGCAACATTTTGTAGATCGAAAAGCCACAAAACGATCTCGGTGGATAGAAAAAAACCTCGCAGTTTTGCGGATGTGCGCGAGGGATTGTTTAGCGCCTCGAGCGTTGAACTTTATGGAGTTTGCCGCTAGCCACGTCATAGCCGTTCCAGCCTTTGCTAGCGACTCCGAAATCACGATCCGTTTGAATTGCGATCTGCTACCCGTTTCTCCCACCTTGGGGTACACACGCATGATTCAGATACGTCACAAGAGCACTGGACAAGTGCTGAGCGAGGTCGATTCCAAGAATCTCGACGGCGTTTCGTTCCGCGGCGGTAAGTTGGCGGGCGCGAACTTTGTCGGACAAGATTTGCGCAACGCCGACTTCTCACAAGCAGATCTCAAGGGGGCCGATTTCTCGCGCTGCATGCTGGATGGCGCCGTGTTCGCCGGTGCCGTGCTGCGCGATGCGTCGTTCGAAGAAGCATCGCTCAAGCGCGCCGATATTACCGACGTTCACGCCGAAGGCGCCAGCTTTCACAAGGCAAAGATGAACGAAGTCACGCTGCGCTACGCACGGTTGAGTGAGTGCGATTGCCAGGGCGCCGATTTTTCGGGTGGTGATTTGAGCATGGCGAAAATGGACGCCGATTTCACCGGCGCCAGACTGTGCCGCGTCGACATGCGCGGTTCAATTCTGTCGGGTGGAATGTTTGAAGATGCCGACCTGTCGGGTGCGAACATCACCGATGCACGCGTCATCGGCGCCGACTTCAACCGCACGAAGACCGAGGGGATCATCAGCAGCGTCGGACAGTTCCTCGGCAAGCGAGAATTCCAAAAGAAACAAGAGAAGGCCTGGTGGCAATTCTGGGCTTCGTAGGAATCAATCAACCTGCAGACTGGATACGCCCACGCAAAATCAGCGTGGGCGATTTCGTTTCTTGATCGCACGTTGCGATCCGTTCACGCCGTGCAGCATTTGCGGTAATTGTCGCGGCGGCGGTAAGAATGCTCCCTTGCTGTGAAATTGTTGTGAAGAAGCAAGGTGGATACCGCATCGTGCATCCTAGGTAGTTGATTGATGCCAATGGGAATGAACAAATTGCGAACATTCGCATCGGCGCGATATTCAGCTAGCGAAACTGTGCGAAAGCGAGCATGCAACGACACCATGAGATGGCGGCGCAAAATGGTTTTGTCACCTTGGCGTTCGGGGTATCTTTGACCCACTATGAAAAAACTACTTCACCGCGCTCTTCGCAATTTGGGTGTGCATGTCGAACGTCAACGCGACCCCTATGTGGATATTGTGAAGGCAGTTGACTCCTACGACGTCAAGTGCTGCATTGACGGTGGAGCGTACAAAGGCGACGCCACGCGGCGCTTTCTTCAAGACTTCTCCTCGGCGACGGTGGTGACGGTTGAAGCCAATCCTGAACTTGCGACGGATCTCAAGAAAAACGTTACCGATACGCGGGCGGAGATCGTCAATTCCGCGTTGACTGATGTGAGTGGCCCCGTGGATTTCTACATTCCGTCGCAGGCCTTTACTGGTTCAATGCTTGTGCCGGGGGAGGAGTTTGGCGAAGCCGTGAAGACAACCGTGCCCGGGATCACGCTGGATGAACTCGGGATGAAGCCCGATGTGATCAAGCTTGATTTGCAAGGTGCGGAACTCAAGGCTTTGGAAGGGGCGCGAACCATTCTGCCGGACGTGAAGGCGATTTTGTGCGAGGTGAACTTTGTTCCTCGCTATGATGGTTGTGCGCTCTTTCACCAGGTGACCGAGCTGCTGCACAACCATGGGCTGCATTTGTTCCGGCTCTACGAGATTCATTCCGAGCGCTCCGGCCGGTGGCAGTTTGCCGACGCGCTTTACGTCCGCGTGTGAGCACTCTTTCTTGTAGCCACGCGCTTTGCGCTGGCGCATCTTCACTTAACTCCCCCCACGGCCTGCCGTCGCCGTAGAAAAGCGAAGGTTTAGGGGGAATACAACGCCGTAGCGGGTGCCAGCGGTCCTTGTTGCCTGTCGAAATCGCAACTAGAATCATGATTTTGCCATTTTCCGGGCACCCTCGTCCATGCGTCACGTCCTATCGGCCGTCGTTCAGAACGTCCCCGGCGTGCTTGCCCACGTCTCGGGCATGCTTGCCTCTCGGGGTTACAACATCGATTCATTGGCGGTCGGGGAGACCGAAAACCCTGCCTTCTCGCACATGACGTTTGTTGTCGTCGGCGACGATCGGGTCCTCGAGCAAGTTCGCAAACAACTTGAAAAGATCGTGACCGTCGTCCGCGTGGACGACGTCAGCTCGCAAAACTTTGTCGACCGCGATTTGATGTTGCTGCGAGTTCGTTGCTCGCCGGGAAGCGTACGGAGCGAGATTCGCGAACTGGTCGACATCTTTCGCGCACGGATCGTCGACGTCGGTGCGGAAGAGGTCATCATCGAGATCTCCGGCCGCGAACAAAAAATCGTCGCCTTCGTGGAGCGGATGCGGCCTTTTGGAATCACGGAACTCGTTCGCACTGGTCGGATCGCGATGGTCCGCAGCGAAAGCAAACTGGGCGTCGATGACGACATGGCGACTGCGGCGGTCAAGGCGGAAGCAGCCAAGGCGCCGGCTCCGACCGTCGACCCTCGCGATACGCTGTAGCCAAATCGGGCGAGCGTTTGCCCCTAGGGCTCTGAAACGGCGCAGGCGATCGGCTTAGTGAGGCCGATCCCAAAGCGGCAAATTCAATACACGTTTGAAACCATTTCCAACATCACCTTTCATTTCCTCCAGGACCCGCAATCCATGCCCGCCACGATTTACTACGACAACGATGCCGACCTGTCGCTCTTGAAGAACAAGACGATTGCCATTCTTGGCTACGGATCGCAAGGCCATGCTCAAGCACAAAACCTGAAGGACAGCGGCTGCAATGTTATCATCGGCCAACGCCCAGGCAGCCCCAACTACGACCTGGCTGAGAAGCACGGCTTCAAACCCATGCCAATCGAAGAGGCGACCAAGAAGGCCGACCTGGTCAACATCTTGTTACCTGACGAAGTGCAGGGCGACCTCTATCGCCAACACATCAAGCCGAATCTCCAACCGGGCAACATCCTGATGTGCTCGCACGGCTTCAACGTCCACTTCGGCCAGGTCGAGCCGCCTGCTGGCGTCGATATTCTGCTCGTCGCCCCGAAGGGCCCCGGCCACTTGGTCCGCAGCGAATTCGAAAAGGGGGGCGGCGTTCCTTGCTTGATCGCTCTCGGCGAAGATGCCAAGCCTGAAACGCTGAAGCTCGGTCTCGCCTATGCCAAGGGTATCGGCGGCACCCGCGGCGGTGTGATCCAAACGACGATCGCCGAAGAAACCGAAACCGACCTGTTCGGCGAACAAGCCGTGCTGTGCGGCGGCGTGAGTGAACTGGTGAAGGCTGGTTTCGATACGCTCGTCGAAGCGGGCTACCAACCGGAAATGGCTTACTTCGAGTGCATGCACGAACTGAAGTTGATCGTCGACTTGTTCTACCAAGGCGGCCTCAATTACATGCGGTATAGCGTCTCGAACACAGCCGAATACGGCGACTACACCCGCGGCCCGCGGATTATCACCGAGCAAACCCGCGCCGAGATGAAGAAGATCCTCAAAGAGATCCAAGACGGCAAGTTCGCCCGCGACTGGATTTTGGAAAACCGTGCCGGTGCCGCTTCGTTCAAGGCGACTCGCCGCAATGAACGAAAGCACCCGATCGAAGCGGTTGGCAAGCGCCTCCGCAGCTTGATGAAGTGGATCAACGCGAAAGAAGTTTAGAGTTGCCCGTAGGACGGACAATCCTGTCCGTCTGCGTGCAAGTTGACTAGAAAAAAGTGGCACAGACAATCCTGTCTGTGCGCGGTGGACTTACTAATTGGGTTCACCTGAGAAGGTAGGTGGACAGTCGAACAAGCTTCGAATGTCTCGCTGAGCTCGATCCGCACTTTCGCCGGACAGGATTGTCCGGCCTACTTTGGAAGTCTCTTGGAGTTCGACGGATGGAGTCCCCTCGCGTTGCCCGTGCTGTGTTGAGCGTGAGCGACAAGACCGGCCTGGTCGAGTTCGCCAAGGGACTCGTCGAACTGGGAGTCGACCTCTACTCGACGGGCGGCACGCGCCGCGCCTTGGAAGCTGCGGGCCTGAGGGTAATCGACGTCGCCGAGTACACCGGCTTCCCCGAAATGATGGACGGCCGGGTGAAAACGCTGCATCCAAAGATCTTCGGCGGTATCTTGTGCCGCCGCGATCAACCAGAGGACATGGCGAGCGTTCTCAATCATGGCATGAAGACGTTCGAACTCGTCGTCGTCAATTTGTACCCGTTCCGCGAAACGGTCGCCAAGCCGGGCGTGAGCCGCGAGGACGCCATCGAGAACATCGATATCGGCGGGCCAAGCCTGGTCCGTGCGACGGCGAAGAACCACGCCTTCGTCGCCATCGCTACGAGCGCGAAACAGTACCCCGCGATCCTCGAAGAACTTCGCCGCGATGGCACCACATCGCTGACGTTGCGAAAGAAGCTCGCAGCCGAAGCGTTCGCACACACCGCCGACTACGACCGCGCGATCGCCGACTACTTCGCGCCCGATCGCACCGAGGGGGAAAAGGCGTTGCCCGAGCGCGTTTCGCTGACATTTGAGAAGGTTACCGAACTGCGCTACGGCGAGAATCCTCATCAGTGCGCAGCGCTCTACCGAGAGCAGAACCCGGCCTCGCCAAGTTTGACGCTCGCCAGCCAACTCAACGGCAAAGAGCTGTCGTACAACAACCTGCTCGACCTTGATAGCGCGATTTCGATTGTGCGTGGCTTTGCGTTGCCTGCCGCGACGGTGATCAAGCACAATAATCCCTGCGGGGCCGCGATGGCCGGTTCGCTCGCACTCGCTTGCTCCAATGCTTTGGCGGGCGATCCGCAAAGTGCTTTTGGCGGGATCATCGCTTTCAATCGCGCGGTTGACGTTCCGACTGCCGAGGCTTTATCGCAGCCCGGCCTGTTCATCGAAGCAGTCGCGGCCCCCGACTTCGATCCAGCGGCGCTAGAAATCCTGACGACTCGCCCCAAGTGGAAGGCGAACGTTCGCTTGCTCGCTACGGGCCCGATGCCGCCAGCACCGGCTCGTGTTTCGTACCGACAGATCGAAGGCGGGATGTTGGTTCAAGACAACGATACCCAACCGATTCACGAAGCCGAGTGGACGATCCCCACGCAGGCCAAGCCGACCGAAGAGACGCTCATCGATTTGCGGTTCGCCTGGGAGATGGTTCGCCACGTCAAATCAAACGCGATTGTCGTCGCTAAAAACGGCATGCTCCTAGGTGCCGGGGCTGGGCAAATGAGCCGCGTCGACTCCGTCGAAATCTCGCTCGCCAAGGCAGGCGAACGCTCCGTCGGCGCCGTGATGGCTTCCGACGCTTTCTTCCCGTTCCCTGACTCGATCCACCGGGCCCACAAGTCGGGCATCATTGCCGTGATCCAGCCGGGCGGTTCGGTGAAAGACGCCGAATCGATCGCCGCTTGCGACGAGTACGGGATCGCGATGATCTTCACGGGCCGCCGCCACTTCAAGCACTAGTTGTATGTTCGAGTTCGATCCTTCGATCGATGGTCCGACGCCGGAGCACGTTCGTTGGACGCTCGTTCACAATTGCCCCTTGCGCGCGGGCACGGATGTCAGTGATCCGGATCAGACGGAGCGATTGTTGAGAACGGTCAGGTACATCAGCGATTTTAGCCAATGGCGTTTTGTGATCGACAACTTGGCAATCACAAAGAACGTGGCCGAGACATACTTTGCGTTCGATACCAGCAAGGCGGCAGCACCATTTGGCGGGTTCGATGAAATCAATCAATGTTGCCAGGAGTGCCCGGCGAACGGGGGTGGAGCCGGCTGGGCAGGTTGTTTCGGTACCGTTGCCCTTCCGACTGAACCGAAGTCTCGTGCGCGATACATGGACTTCTTCGATACGCCACCGATGACTCCTGAGGGAGATGAGGCTGTCCCCCGAACGGTTTCGAATCGATGGTTCTTCATATGGCGTGAACTCCAGTCCGATGACTTATCGAAACGGCAGGCCGCTCTTCGGACGCTTCGCATCATTTGCGCCGCCATTCCAGATCATTACAAGGAATTGGGACTCCCCGTATCGGTAATATTGGGATGGCGCGACTTATCGGGCCTCTTTGTGGCGTTGCGACACCATCCTGAAATGCGAGTCGTACTGTCCGCACATCCCGCTGGCATCACGTCGGGGCGGTCATGGCAAGTTGATCCGCATTGCATTCAATGCAAGGCTTCATGGTGGAACGAGAAAAAGCAAACTTGCGAAATATGTGGGCATCTAGGAGGGCGGCAACCTACCCGGACTCGCAAACGCATCGGCATTCGGCCCTTCCGGCCCATTGAGGAACTTGTATCAGCCGAAGAAGTGCCCGCAGTGATCGATCGACTGTGGGCAAAGTACAACGAAGTGAAAGCCGAATCTGAGCGTCAGCCGCTACTCAGCCGTGTCTTCTCCACCCTTAACAGTTGGCTCCGCTCCGGCCGCAGGGGGTGACAGTGGAACCGGTGGCGAAATTGGCATCGCTTCTTCGTCTTCGATTGTCTCTTCCTTGGGCACGCGGACGATCGCGGCGACGGTGTCCCCTTCGTCGAGGTTCATGATCCGCACGCCTTGCGTGTTGCGGCCGATCACGCTCACGCCCGACGCCGGGGTCCGTTGGAGTTTGCCACGGGCAGTCATCATCAGGATCTCGTGATCGTCGGTCACGGCAGCGATGCCGATGACTGGACCGTTACGCGTTGTCGTTCGGATATCGCGAACACCCAAGCCGCCGCGACCCTTGGTCGGATAGCGGGCACCGCTGTCTTCTCCTTCTTCACCGCCTTCTTCTTCGACGACTGGTTCGGAAGGGGCCTCAGTTGCGGTTGCCGTTTCGTCCTCGGCTGGCTCGACATCGGGCTCGCTGCTGTTGGGGCCGAAGGGCGTTCGCTTGCCGTAGCCGTTTTCGCAAACCGTGAGGAGCGTGGCGCTGGGATCGGCGACCACCATGCCAACGCACGAGTCGCCGGCGCGAAGGCGAATGCCCTTCACCCCTTGAGCATTGCGGCCCGACGAACGGACCAGCGATTGCTTGAAGCGGCAAGCTTGTCCCTTGGCCGAGGCCATCAGGATTTCGTCACCCTTCTTCAGCAGAGCGACCGAGACCAGTTCGTCTCCTTCGCGGAGGCTGATCGCGATGATGCCGCCTTTTTTCGGACGGCTGTATTGCTCGAGCGGCGTCTTCTTCACCAAGCCCTTGCGGGTGGCCATCACCAGAAAGTGGTCGGGCAAATCGTAGTTGCGAATCGCCAGGCAGCTGGCGATTTGTTCGCCTTCAGCAAGCGTGAGAAGGTTGATGATCGCCCGGCCGCGGCTTTCGCGACTCAGTTCAGGCAGGTCGTACACCTTTTGCCAGTAGACCTTCCCCATGTTCGTGAAGAACATCAGGTAGTCGTGCGTGCTGGCGACGAACAGGTGCTCGATCGGATCTTCGTCCTCGGTAGTCGCTCCCTTGAGTCCCTTGCCGCCGCGGCGCTGAGCGCGGTAGGTGTTGCTGGGCGTGCGTTTGATGTAGCCACGCGTGCTGATCGTGACCACCATTTGCTGCTCTTCGATCAGGTCTTCCAGATCGACGTTGCCTAGCTCTTCGCCGGTGATCTCGGTGCGGCGCTTGTCGCCGAACCGTTTCTTCATGTCGATCAGCTCTTGCCGGATCATCGCCAGGATGTTGGCTTCGTCCGACAGGATGCGCAGATACTCCTTGATCTCGGTCAAGATCTCGGCGTGCTCACCCCCGAGCCGCTCTTGCTCGAGGTTGACCAACTGGCCGAGCGTCATTCGCAGGATCGCGTCGGCTTGGACTGCGGTCAGCGGGTACGTATCGGAGACCCCGCGTTCCGATTGGAACTGCGCGAAGCCATCGGCGCCGAGTGCCCGTTCCATCATCGAGGCCGGGCATTGGATGCCCATCAAGCCGACTTTGGCTTCGGCCTGCGTACGCGACGAGCGGATGATCCGAATGATCTCGTCGATATTAGCCAAGGCCATCAACAGACCTTCGACCACGTGTTTGCGGCGGCGCGCTTTGGCCAGCAGGAACTGGGTCCGCCGGCGGATCACCGTCACGCGGTGGCGGAGGAATTCGTCGAGCAGCTCCTTGAGGGATAGCTCGCGCGGTTTGCCGTCGACCAGCGCCAGCAAGATAATCGAGAACGAGTCTTGCAGCGGCGAGAACTGGTAGAGCTGGGCCAGAACGACGTCCGGGTTGGCATCCTTCTTGAGGTCGATCACCAGGTGGACCGGGTGTTCGAGGTTGCTCAAGTCGGTGATGCCGCGAATCCCTTTGATCTTGTCTTCGTTGACAAGCTCGGCAATCCGCTCGACGACGCGGTCGCGCGTGGCCTGATAAGGAATTTCGTCGACGACGATGCGGTACGAGTCGCGCTTGACCTCTTCGATTTTTGCTCGTGCGCGGAGGACCATATTGCTGCGGCCCGTCATGTAACCGCGGCGGATGCCGCTTCGCCCGCAGATGACGCCGCCGGTGGGGAAGTCTGGCCCTGGGATAATTTCCATCAGTTGGTCGATGGAGACGCCGGGATCATCGATCACGCGAACGAGGGCGTCACAGACTTCGCCGAGGTTGTGGGGCGGAATCGAGGTCGCCATCCCAACGGCGATCCCTTGCGCGCCGTTGACCAGCAGGTTGGGGAACTTCGACGGCAGAACCGTCGGTTCCTGCCGCGTTTCGCTGTAGTTCGGGACGTAGTCGACGGTGTCGAGTTCCAGGTCCTCGAGCATCATCGACGAGAACGGTGAGAGCCGCGCTTCGGTATACCGCATGGCAGCCGGAGGAAGACCGGCGATCGAACCGAAGTTCCCTTGCTTGTCGATGAGCAGCGCGCGGGTGTTCCACTCTTGCGCCATCCGGACCAGCGTCGGGTAAATCACCGCTTCGCCATGCGGGTGGTAGTTCCCGCTGGTGTCGCCCGAGATCTTGGCGCACTTGACGCGTTTTGAGCCGGGCGACAGGTTGAGGTCGTTCATGGCAACCAGAATCCGCCGCTGCGAAGGTTTCAAGCCGTCGCGTGCGTCGGGCAAGGCGCGGCTGACGATCACGCTCATGGCGTACGTCAGGTAACTCTCTTTGAGTTCGTCTTCGATCGATTGATCGACGACCTTACCACCGTGCGCGTCGCTGTTGTTCCTCTCCCCTGCCCCGCCGCTTTCTCCATTTCCATTGCCCGAGTTGCCGCTACCTGAGTTGGCACCGCCAGGGATATCGTCTTCTTCACCGGCCAAGAGGAGAGTCCTTTCACAAGAGAATCAAAGGGAGCGAAATGGGCTGTGCGCCGCGTGGTGCGAATCGCAAAAAGGCTTGTCAGTTCAATGGGCGCAGATGGAAAAATCGATTCCGATTTCGCGCCGCAGATTGGCCCGTTTTGGTGCCAGAGAGCTCTTCGAAACCGCTGTTTTTCGTACGTCTCTTTTTACCAAAAATGGGCCTCTCTCACAATGCGTAGTCCGTCGGTTTGGCTTTTCTTAAGTGCTTGCCGTGAAAGGGTTTGCGGCGAGTCTTTTCGAGGCTGCCAGAGGCCTTTAAAGTTGGCCTCCAAAGGGCTGTTTTTCATCGGTTTGTCGAGTCCGATTTCCGCCTTCGTTCGCTTAAGGAGATGGGCATCATTCGCTGTTCTCAAGTGGTTAGCGAGTGTGAATAATGTGGCCTCCCAGACGTTCCTCTCTCTTTGATCATTGAATCCTTCCCTATGTCTTTTCAATCCTCGGGCGACTCGATTTCTGCTTCTCACAATGGGCCGGGCGCGAATGGGACCTCTGCGAGCTTGTCGCGATGGACGCTTCCCGGCGTGATCGGCGCCATTTTGCTCGGCGGTGCCGCGGGCTTGTGGGCGCAAGACAATGCTGGCAAGCGACCGCCGGGCAAGGATAAGGACAAAGACAAGGATAAGGTGGTCAAGATCTCGAACGACCCCGAGATTCGCAAACTCCAAGCAGCGTTTGTGAAGGACGCGGAGATCCTGGCCAAGAAGTACGAAAAAGAAAAGGATTTCAGCAAGGCCCGCGACGTGTACCAGGAGATTCTCAAAATCGCGCCCGCGCACCAGCAAGCAAACCAGCGCATGAGCGAGATCATGCAGTACGAAATGGCGGCCAAGAGCCACAAGTTCTCGATCAGCGCGAAAGACGATTGGCAAGATACGGGCGTCACCGCGATCGAGGACCGCCCGTTGAACATCCGCGCTACCGGCAAGTGGACGCTGCGGATCGAAGCTCAAATCGGACCCGAAGGGATGCCCATCGCGAAAGAACTGCGCGACTTCGACCCGGGTTGCCTGGTGGGAATGATCGAAGGTCCCGACAAGGATGATAACAAGCCGTTTGTAATCGGCGCCGAGAAGCAGTTTATCCCCAAGGTAAGCGGCAAACTCCTGATGCGGATCTTCGACAACGACACGCGCGACAACGAGGGCTCGGTCGACGTCGAAGTAATGGGGATGTTCGACTCCGACAAGCTGGAACAACCTGGCAAAAAGAAGAAGACGGGGAAGTAAGGGGATAGCATGCCCGCCGAGAATTCATCCCAGGGAGATTGGGACCCTCGGAGCGTGCGAGATATTTCATTCTCGATCTGGGCTCAGTTGAACTGCGAGTGCGCCAAGTGCGGACTCGTTGAGGACCTTCCGCAGACCGAGCTCATCGAGACCGACCCCATTGCCTGGAGCGAGATCGTGGGCCCGATCCTGTACTCCAAAGGATGGGCAGCGCCGCACGAGTTTTGCTTGATTTGCCCTGGCTGCGTTCAGGCAGGCGCCGACATTTCGCGCGCGGCGAATTGAGGCGGCTCGCCCCACTGCTCGCGCAGGCTCTTGTCGCCTAGTGTCTGTTCGATCTGGGCGACGACTTCTTGTGGATTCCAGAGCCATTCTCCCTGATTCTCGATCGGCAGCGTCCTATCCCAAAGTGGGCGCTCTTGGGTCTTCAGCACCCACTCATGGCGCGACGCGAGTTCGGTTGGCGTGATCGATTCGCAGCCGGTTATGCCCAGGAGAAGAATGGGGACCCGGTGCTCTTCTATCGTTCGGTAGCCAAGCTTCGCGCCAAGGATTTCGTCCCACTTGATGCGATGAAAGTGACTCTTCGCTGGACGCCAGAAAAGGAAAAATGCCCCCGACCATTCCCAGGAGATTCCATTGCGGTCGAAGAACATCACGACCCCGTTTTTTCGGAGTTCCGATAGCCCAACCCAGACAACGAGCGGTCCGACCAGGAACATTATGACGGCCGCAAATGGCATGAACCAGAAAAACTCGAGCACGGGTGTGTTGCGAACCATTCCAACCAAAAAAGCAATTGTGACCAGCTCACACAGCGTTGCCGTGATCCACACCGTCGATTTGCTCGAGACAAATTTGCGAGCGACGATGGTCATGGGATTGGAACGAACCTGAGGGAAGACGATTTCGCTATTCTCGTTCACCGTAGCCCACTTTGAAGTACCAATCCACGGCATCGAGATTCCAGTCCCTTAGCGACAACCGCCCCAGGATTTTGTCCTCGCCATATTTCTCGCGTAGCCAGTGGCCGTTGATTCGCTCGCCGAGCCGCAGCTTCAGCCAAGGAATGCATTTGCCTTGACGGTCGATCTGCAATTGAAGGTGCATCAGCGATACGGTTTGATCTGAGATCAAAATCGCGATGGCGACGATATCAACTTCTCGCGCGCCTGTTTTTGTTGCGCGAATGGGATCGACCCCATCAAGGACTTCATCCCACTCGGAGCAGGCATTGCTGAGCACGTCCGGCAAATACCACTCTAGCCCGTTGCAGGCTTCCCGTAGTTCCGGGCAACGCTCTAACTCGGCGCCGATTGGCGTTCGCTCAAGGAGAAGATGAAAGTTTTTGGCGGCGCGCTCTTCGCTCATGCATATCTCCCGGGCGTGCTAATGTGCCGGATCGACCTCAAAAAATGGTCCATCGTCGTATTCGTAGCGACGTGGGTTAGGGGGCGTAAGGTGTTTTGTAGCCTCGCAGACGACCCCTTCTTCGACAATCACGTGAACATTGTTAATCGTGATGGGCCCCAGTTCCGCATAGCCCCGATCCTTCATGAGCTGGTGGAATCGATTGATCCATTTTGGTGCGTTTCGCGCGCCCATGGCGAATGGGAAGTGGCAGCCAAGTTCGACGCAGCAGTAACGTGTTCCCGGCTTGAACGTCAGAATGAGATCGAAGTGGGCGCCGTCATCCGTCACGTTGACGACCTCGACACCGTAATAATCGGGGCCGCCCGCTCCGAAATACGATCGGTTGCGCGCGAACAGGGCGCACATAACTTGCTGCAGTGCACTCTGTAATTCCGTCCTTTCCATTCGTATGCGTTTGGTTCACGCTTCAATTTGGCCTACTTGAGACTCATTTGTTCGCGAGTGACCACCTCGATTTTATTTTGCCAGTATCGGATGGATTCGCTCCGTCCTTTCGCCGTATGAGGACACTGGCAAACCCGAACGTGCACCAGTTGCTCCTCGTATTCTTTTTTCTTCGCGGCCAAATAGTCTCGGTAACTGGTCCTGGTCATCGGAATTCCACGCGATGCCCTAAGGCCGTCAATGTAGAAACAGTGGCCGACGCGGTGCATTCCCTGAAGCCTCTTCCAGGCTTTCAAATCGTTCTGCCTCGGCAGCCTGAAATTGAGCCCCATGTTGACCATGGATTGGCCACACTCTGGGCACCTATGAGTCGCGTTGTGATACTGATTGAACAGGTCAATAACGCGATGCCCAAGTTCCCGTTCGCGTCTCGCAAGTGTCTTTGTCCACTTCGGGAGGGAATTGAGTTCCCGGTAAACGTGTCCAAGTCCACGAGGTCGGAAGAAGTCTTCAACGGTCGGCTGCTTGAACCCCTTGCGACACGAAAGGCACGCAAAGTGGCGTTTGTATTCCTTACAGGAGTTCCGGTACATAAATTACCTCTCCCACCGCGATGGTCCTTTTTCCCCAAGGCGTGACACCTGACGTGCAAGGAAGGTTCGCCGTCCTTCCGTAAATCGGAGCCATTTCAGCGACGGAACAATGCGGCGAAATGGATGATAGCGATAACAGCTGTCGATATCACGTTTCCGGCGATGGCAAAGGCGACCAACGAACAGATCATGGCACCATTGATGCACGTCGTCTGCATATTGCGAAACCACAGAACAGCGACGACGATCGCCACGGCCACTGCCCAATAAGGCCCGATGATTATGGCCGACAAGTACGGCGCCAAAAAAGCGACGACGGCAAGCACCAGGAAAGAAAGTGCTCCCCAGTCGACCAGCGTGTCGTCTGGACTTGGCGGCCCCTGTGAGTCATTCGATTGGTCGGACGTCGTGGTTGGCTTCATCGATGCTCGCTGCTGTGCTCTAGAGAAGCTAGCCCTCGCCACAATACTCACGATGGTCAGGCAAAAGGCACCGTTCTATCCAGTCATCCCAATTTTTGTAGCTGACCGTGTGGGGCCATTGAGGATTGGGTTCGATGTAGCCCGACCAAGTCAAGTGAACGACAGCCAACGGCATTGCGAGATTATCGGTGGCAAACAAGACGTCATCGCAATCAACGCGCCGGGCGACGACCGCTACCGAGAGCCCGTGCAAGACATGGTCGGGTGGCACCTCTCTCAACAATTCCTGAAGGAGGGCATCACCGTGCCCATCAACTGGCTCCCAGGGCTCGAGCCACTGGAGATGAGGCGGTGGTTTCCGAGTCATGGCCAACTTCCCGAAGCTACTCCCCAATAATCTTCACCAGCACGCGCTTCCGCCGTCGGCCGTCGAACTCGAAGTAGAAGATGTGTTCCCACGGTCCCAGGTGGAGTTTGCCGCCCGTGATCGCGACGACCACTTCGCGCCCCATGATCTGCCGCTTCATGTGGGCGTCGGCGTTGTCTTCGCCGGTGCGGTTGTGGTGGTAACGGTCAGGCGACTCGTCAAACGGGGCGAGCTTTTCGAGCCACACCTCGTAATCGTGGTGCAGCCCCTGCTCGTTGTCGTTGATGAAGACCGAGGCCGTGATGTGCATCGCGTTGACCAGGACCAGCCCCTCGGCCACGCCACTTTCGGCGACAAGCCGCTCGACTTCTTTGTGTAGCGAGACCACCGCCCGCCGCTTGGGGACTTCCAGCCAGATTTCTTTGGTGAGGGATTTCATGGGGATATTTTAGCCCACCGAGATCACTGGCTGTCGACACGAACGTTCAATGCGAAAACAAGACGCCCCCATTGTCAACACGGTTCGGACTGTACGGCTCTCGAAGAACACTCTTTAAAGCATGTTGGAAGAATAGCTCACCGACCCCTATTTTCGAGATTGGACACCGTTTGGTGCAGGTCCGCTTCAATTCCACCGCATACTTTTAGGAAAGTCTTACGGCCCTGGATCAAGTACGGATCGCCATCACGTCCCATATCTACGAGCGCAGTGCGACAACGCTCGAAAAGCCGATTCAGTCTCGCGACTTGATTCGCTATTTCGTCATCGTCAATAGTCATCGCTTGCCCTTACGTACGCAAAGTCGGAGGTAGTCTTGCATCGCCAGAACATGGCATGCAAGAAAGCAGCGTCAGAGATCCAATTCAGGATTATATGGCTTAGAAATCCTGCTGGCGCTTCGCCTTGAAGAGATAGCGCAAGTTGCTCTGTGGACCGGCGACTATGCGTGGCAAAGGAAGCGGCTGATCGGCAGGCCACGTTGGTTAGCCAATTCGCTTCTACTTTTTCCCCGTAGTCGTCCGATACTTCGGCGCCGGTCCCGCTTCCTTGCCCGCAACTTGCGGGCGCAGCCACTCTAGGCCGTCGAGGTTGTCCATCAGGCGGAGGCGCATGTCGTCGCCGGTGTGGCCGAGGATGCCGATGGGGCCTGTGTACTTGCTGGCCGCGATGGTTTTGAGAAGTTGCAAGTCGCGCTCCCCTTCGCCGAGGGCCAGGATCTTGCGCCCTTTGCGTTCGCCGTCGACGTCCATGCCGTTCAGGTTGAGGACATCCAGGTGCGGGATGATTGCGTCGAGCATCTTGGCGAAGCGGTCGAGGTGGTCGTGCCCATGGTGCAGGTTGTAGACGATGCCCACGTTATCTTTGCCAATCTTGCTGATCACTTTGAGTTGGTTTTCGGGTTCGCCGAACCAGCCGCCGTGGTTGTAGAGCGAAACGCGGCAGCCGATTTTGCCGGCGGCTTCGGCGATGGGGCGGATGGCGCTCGCGGCGGCTTCGGCTTTTTCTTCGTCGCTCTTGCCGGGGGCGGGGTCGCCCATCGTGATCCAGAGCTGCGTTTTGATGCCGTGTTTTTCGAGCAGGCCGAGGATTGTTTTGGCTTCGTCGTTGAGGCCGGCTGGGAACCAGACCGACGTGAGTTCGATTCCTTCCTTCTTGAGCAGGTCAAGCTCGTGGTCGAAGGTGGGGAGGTGCTCTGCCCGCCAGTCGTAGGCGTATTTTTTGAAGCCGAGTTCCTTGAGGACGGCGACCCGCTCGTCGGGGCCGCGCTTTTGGCTGTCGAAGGGGACGATGCACCAGGCGACCAGGTTGTCGCGGGCGAAGAGGTCCTTCTTGGGGTCGTCGGCGAGGAGTTTGCCGAGGGCCAGTGTTGATCCGGCGGCGATGGAGAACTGTAGAACCGTTCGGCGAGAGGGACGCGGCATGGGAGACTCCAAAGTAGGCCGGACAATCGTGTCCGGCAAAGGTGGGCGTGAGCGTTTTAGTTTACTTCAAGGCGCGGTAGGCGGCGCAGCTTGCTGCTCGATGTTGCGCCGAGGTGGTGAGTCCACTGCGCACAGACAGGATTGTCTGTGCCACTGTTTGAAGCTCGGCCGATTTTGGGAGACGGGCGGCTTTTTAAATGGTTGCTTCACTTTGCCCGGACTGGAAAGTCCGGGCTACTTTTTTGTGGAGCCTCACTGTCGCTTGGGATCTACTTTTTTAGCCTTGGGCTTTGAGGGCAGCTTCGGCTTCTTTGAGTTTGTCCAGGAGGCGGCCCGGAGTTCCCATGGCGTTGTAGCCGCCGTCGACGTGCATGATCTCGGCCGTCATGCCGCTCGACATGTCGGAGAGAAGGAACGCGCCGGTGTTACCGATCTCATCGTGCGTCATGTTGCGGCCGATGGGGGCCATGTACTCGTACATGCGAAGCATGGCGTCGACGCCGGCGCCTTTGCCTGATACCGTTTTCATTGGCCCGGCCGAGAGAGCGTTCACTCGGATGCCGTTAGGGCCCAGGTCGAAGGCGAGGTATTTGACGATCGAGTCGAGCGCCGCTTTGCAGATGCCCATCACGTTGTAGCCGGGGACACACTTCTCGCCGCCGAAATAGGTGAGCGTGAGGATCGACGAGTTATCGCTCATGATTGGCCGAGCGGCGCGCGATACGGCGATCAAGCTATAAGCGCTGATGTCCATGCCGGTCAAGAAGCCGTTGCGGCTGGTGTCGACGGTGCTCTTGGCCAGATCTTCGGGCGGCGCGAAGGCGATCGAGTGCAGCAGGAAGTCGATCTTGCCGAACTCTTGTTTGGCCTTGTCCATAATCGCCGTAACGTCCTCGTCCTTTTGCACGTTCATCGGCACCAGGAACTTGGCCCGATCCTTGTGCGGCAGTGCGTCGAGCAGCATCGAGACGCGGCGGTGGTTCCGCTTTTTGTCGTCGTCGGGCTTGTCGGGCATGTGGTTGAAGCCGCAAACCCCGCCTTCGCTCATGATCTTGTCGGCAATCGCCCAGCCCAGCGAGTGTTCGTTGAAAACGCCGAGAATCAGACCCTTCTTGCCTTCGAACAATCCCATAACGTCGCCGTTCCTTTTGATATACGAAAGTGGGCAATGGACGCCGTCATTCTCGCGATTTGAGGCCCTTCCGGCTAGGGTAGTTGACCCGAGTTCGGTAGCTTGTGAGGGGTGGCCAAAGGCTCGACAATCTGGGCACTGGGAAACGATTTCGCGACAGGGCCAAGCATGGACGATCCGTCTCGCTATTCAGGACTCGAAAAGCACCCGGCCTTTTCGGCGGCGCTGTTGCAAACGCTGGCCGCGGCGCTGGATGCCGGCGACCAATCGCAGTTCTTTTCGATCGCCGCGGCGCGAATTCGCACGGCTTTGGCGGCCGAAACAGTGGCCCTGGTGCGAGGCGAAAAAGGGCTCTGGCGGCCGATGATTGTCGCCGGTGCCACCCGAGCCATGCCCGAGAGCATTTTGGCCGAAGCGGTCGATCGCAACGGTTTGTATGGCCGATCGGCCGATTGGCTGGCGATCCCGATTCGGATGCCGGCCGAGGACCGTACGGCGTCGGCACTGCTGGTCGCGAGTTACAAGTCGACGGCCGCCGACGCGAGTCAGCAGCTAACGCGGTGGAGCGACTGGCTGGGAGATATCGTCGCGGCGGTGCATCATCGAGAGCAACTCTCGGCTAAAGCGAAGCGCCTCGATGCCATTCTGCAACTTGTTGCCGATTGGCAGGGGCATCGGAAACTCGACGAACTGTTGCAGCAGATGGCCGAGGCCTCGACCAAGCTCCTGGCCTCAGAGCGAGCGACGATCTTTTTGCGGGACCGCAAGTCGAAGCAACTGATCGGCCGGCCTGCGCTCGGCGTCGAAGGCAACGAGATTCGTATCCCGGAGCACACGGGCGTCGTCGGCCAAGTGGTTGATACAGGCGAGCCGCGGCGGGTCGATGTCGACGTGCAATCGGAACAGCGCGAGATCCATCGCGCGGTCGATCAAAAGCTCAAGTTCCAAACGCGCTCGCTGTTGTGCGTCCCTCTGCGAAACCGCAAAGGGGAAATCATCGGCGCGTTTGAGATGATCAATAAGAAGGTGGGCAATTTTACTGATGACGATGTCGTTGCCCTCACCGAGCTAGCCGATCACGCTGCCGGCGCGCTGGAATCGACCGAGCAATTCGAGCACGTGGTGAAGTCGCGCGAGCAAATGGTTTCGCAAGCGGCCCAGGGGGTGCAACTGATCGGCAATTGCCCGGCGATCGATGCGCTACGTAAGACGATCGAGCGCGTCGCCGATACCGAGTTGTCGGTGCTGGTCCTTGGCGAGAACGGAACCGGAAAGGAAGTCGTTAGCCAGAGCATCCACTATCAGAGTCGCCGCCGTGACGAACCACTATTGGCGGTGAACTGCGCGGCGCTGGCGGAAACGCTTTTGGAAAGCGAACTTTTCGGCCACGAAAAAGGGGCGTTTACCGACGCTCGCGAGACGCGGCAGGGAAAGTTTGAAGTCGCCAGCGGAGGCACGCTATTCCTTGATGAAATCGGCGATATGAGCTTAGGGGCGCAGGCAAAGCTCCTGCGAGTCCTCGAAGAGCGTGTTGTGACTCGCGTTGGAGGATCAAAGACGATTTCGGTCGATGTCCGTGTCCTGGCCGCGACGAATCGCAATTTGACCGAGGCAGTCCAGGCGGGCAGGTTTCGCGAAGACCTTTACTATCGGCTCAGCGTTGTGACGGTCGATCTGCCGCCGCTTCGCAAACGGGGTGACGACATTCTTTTGCTGGCCGATCACTTCCTGCACTACTTTTGCCGCAAGGCGCAGCGGAAGCTGATAAAGTTCTCGGCCGCGGCGCAGAAGAAGTTGCTGGCGCACTCGTGGCCGGGCAACGTGCGCGAACTCCGCAATTTGATCGAGCGGCTGGCTTACTTGTCGGCAGAGGATCGGATCGAACCGGAAGGACTGGCGTTCATCCTCGCGCCGCAGCAGGTGAGTAAAGCAAGGGGAATGAATCTCGATTTGTCGCTAGCCGATGCAACCAAGCAATTCCAGGTCGAGTACATCGAACAACAAATCGCCCGGATGCGCGGGAACATGACGGTGGCGGCGGAGAACATGGGGCTGCACCGGTCGAACTTGTACCGCAAGATGCGCCAACTCGGCATGGATGGGGGCGAGGAAGAAGGAGTCGACCCGCCCGACCAGGAGAATTCTTAACTCGCCGCGCGTCGTCGGCTTTCTCGAATGTCCGCGGCGCGTGCTCGGGCGACGGTGCCAAACAGGTAATCGGTCATCGGAAAGAGCGTTCCGAAGTTCGTGCCGACGCGATCGTGATGTCCCATGTGGTGGCTGTAGTAGTAGCGAAAGACAGGGCCGGTTCCGCGAAACCACGCGGCGCCTGTCTCGTGGATGGAGCGGTGGATCACCGTCCACGCCCATGCGTAGACGAAGCACCAGGCCAACAAGCTCATCGCGACCATGGCGCCGATTGCCCAGGCTCCCGTGATCGCGGTAACGCCCAGGGTGAGCAACATAAATGGTGCCGTGAGGATCACGCAGTTCCCCACCGGCATGTCGATGAAATCGGCGTTGTCCTCGCCTTGATGGTGCGCGACGTGGGCCCTAAGTTGAACCTGCTTTGGATCGAGCCAGCGATTGAAGGAGTGCATGATCCAGCGGTGCGTGGCGTATTCGAGCAGTGCGACGAAGGGCATCCAAGCGAACCATGCCACGACAAAGATGACCCCCAGCAGGGCAATTTCAGAGACTGTCCCTGCGAGTGCAAAAAGCATCACTACGTGGTCCTTAGATCGTGCCGCAATGACGAGTTTTGCGCTAACAAAAATCGAGTACTACACCCGCTTTGCTGCGTCGCATCCTGCGCCGACAGGGAATGAAAACATGCCAACGAAACTCCTTGGCGTAGAGAAAGCTAACCTAAAACACGCATTTTAACCAGAGACGTTATCGTTTCATGTTCATTCGGATTGTCTTCGCCTTGATGCAGTTCTCGCCCTGGTTGAAGAAATTCATCTGGAAACGCTGGTACCAATACATCGCCGGTTACCGGAACGCGGATTGGGAATTCATGAACTACGGGTATGCCCCCACTACGGGTGAACCCAAAACCCTCGAACTCGAACCAGCCGACGAACCCAATCGGTACTCGATTCAGCTCTACCATCGCGTGGCGACGGCCGTCCCTGTCGCGGGAAAAAAAGTGCTGGAGGTGGGGAGCGGACGCGGCGGGGGCGCATCGTTTGTCGCCCGCTATTTGCAGCCCCAAAGTATGACGGGGGTCGACTATTCGGCCAAAGCGGTCCGTTTTTGCAACGGCCGGCACCAGGTGAATGGTCTGAGTTTCGTTCAAGGGGATGCCGAATCGCTGCCGTTCGGCGCCGGTTCGTTCGACGTCGTAATCAATGTCGAGTCGTCCCACTGCTATGGTTCGATGCCGAAATTCCTCGCCGAAGTGAAACGCGTGCTGGCGCCAGGCGGGCACTTTTCGTTTGTCGACCTGAGAGCGGACGAGGACGAAGCCAAACTCCACTCGCAGATCCTCGCAAGTGGCATGGACTTGATCGAGCACGAGGACATCACTCCGCAAGTGCTGGTAGCGCTGCGTTTGGACAGTGCGCGAAAGTTGGCCCAGATGGAAAAATCGATTTCAAAGACACTCCTGCCAATGTTTACGCAATTCGCGGGCATTGAGGGTTCCGAAACGTACGAGAACTTTCGGACGCGACGGTTCGTGTATGTGCGGTATCTGATGAAGAAGCCGGGCTGAGCGGCGGCAGAGCGGACGTGGCGGCACGTGGCGGCTGGGGCTCGACTCTTTATTTTTGGAGGCGTCTTCGATTACAATCCATCGAATCCCGCCGATGGATTCCCGCCTGGAGACCCCGCCTGTGACGCTCCACCATCCTTCGTTAACGCGCCGCGCTGCCATTCAAGCCGGCGGCATTGGTTTGCTTGGATTGGGGATGAACCATCGCCGCGCGCTGCAAGCGGCCGATGTTGTGGGGACGAGAGGAACGGCCGCCGCGTTTGGCAAGGCAAAAGCTTGCGTCTACATCTTTCTCTCCGGTGGTTTGGCGCAGCACGATAGTTTCGACATGAAACCCGAAGCGCCGGTCGATGTTCGGGGTGAGTTCCAACCGGTAGCGACCAAAACGCCGGGGATTCAAATTTGCGAACATTTGCCGCGTCTGGCCGAGTGCAGTCCGCTGTGGAGTTTGGTCCGTTCGCTCACACATCCCACGAACGATCATTCCGCGGGCCACTTGATGATGCTGACCGGGCGATCACAAACGCCGCCTGGGTTCAATCCCAATATGCCGCGGCCAAGCGATTGGCCCAGCATCGGCTCGCTGGTGGGTGCTTCGGAAGTTGTGAAGAAGAGGACAGCGACAAACAATCTGCCGCCGGCGGTGATTTTGCCGGATCGCTTGGTTCACTATTCCGGCCGGGTGCTACCGGGGCAGTTTGGCGGCCAAATGGGAGCCCAGCACGATCCGTGGATCGTCGAGGCAGCGCCGTTTCATTCGAAATCGTACGGCGCCTTTCCGGAATATCAGTTCGACCATCAAGAGCGCGGCGAAAAAGACGATCGAGTTTTTGCGGCACCCAGTTTGAGTTTGCCGCAGGGCTTCGACGATCATCGTTTTTCGGGGCGCAACTCGTTGTTGACGGAACTCGAAACACAGAAGCGGCATCTGGAAAACGCGGCGCAAAAAGCCGCAAAAGTCGGGCAATACGACGACTTCCGCCAGGGCGTGCTTTCGCTACTCACCGACGCGACCGTTCGACGCGCGTTCGATGTCACCAAGGCCGATGAGAAAGTCCAGGAGCGCTACGGCAAGAATGCATTCGGCTGGTCGCTGTTGATGGCCAAGCGGTTGGTCGAAGCAGGCGTGACGCTGATTCAAGTGAACCTGGGAAATAACGAGTCGTGGGACACGCATGGCGAGGCATTCCCGCACCTGAAGGACAAGCTTTTTCCGCCGATGGACCGCGCTGTGAGCGCGTTTTTGAATGACTTGCACGAGTCGGGAATGCTCGACTCGACCCTGGTAGTGATGGCGGGCGAGTTCGGCCGTACGCCTAAGATCACGCATTTACCGCAGCACTATAAATTGCCGGGGCGCGACCACTGGGGTGCGGTTCAGAGCGTTTTGTTCGCCGGCGGAGGTACCGTTGGGGGGACCGTCGTGGGGGCGAGCGACAAGTTGGGAGCGTTTCCCGCCGCAAGTCCCCAAACGCCGGAGTCGATGGCGGCCACGATCTATCACACGATTGGGATTCCGCATACTGCGGCGTGGCACGATAATCTGGAGCGTCCACACCATCTTTATGTTGGCGAGCCGATTGGCGAGCTATTCGGGTAAAAATCTACCCCTAAAATGTGCGAATGACAGCTTTACAGGCTTATCTGTGGAGCTAAACTTACATCCTTGAAGGTAGCCGCCGAAGTATGGCATCGCGCTCTCTCTCCGCTGCGATAGCAAATTACTTCCGGCCACCTGAGAAGTAGCTCGACCGGCACGTGGGCCGGAAGGCGACGAGTTAATTCTCAAAGTTCTCGGCTTCTTTTGTTTGGTCTGGTAGTTCGACTCCGCTGCACAATGTGCGTTCGCGCATGGAGTGAGTCGTTATCTCGATGTACCGACTGCGAAGATCGCTTCGCGCGTTGAGGTCTCGATTTCTCACTGTGTTAATTCTCACTGTGTTGAGCAGTCGTCCACAGGCTTTTTAACTACCTCTTCCGGACAAGGGTGAATCAATCATGGTGTTTTCGAGTTTGAGATGGCGAGCAAGGTTGGCCCTTATCGCCGTGGTGTTGACGACTTTCTCGTTTCCTATTTCGGTGGTTCGCGCTCAAGACGACGCTGCTGCTGATACAACTGCCGCCAAAGAGGAGGAAACGAACGCAGAAGGGCAAAAGATTATCGGCAGGGACAAGAATGGTATTCCCCAGGTCGACCAACCATCGTCGGGGAGCCCTGGTCCGGGTGGCGGACCTGGCGGTGCACCAGGTGGCCCGGGTATTGTGCGTCCCCTCGGCGAAATGCCGCCCCCGGGTGGTACCCCGGCACCGGAGTTCAATGCGCAAGCCGAGATCGAAACTCTTAAGACGTCAACAGTTCCTGGTGCAGCGGTCGCTGGTCACAACGCGTGGATGTTGGTCTCCTCGGCCTTGGTCCTTTTCATGACCGTGCCTGGATTGGCGATGTTCTATGGCGGTCTCGTCCGCAAGAAGAACGTCCTCAGCGTCCTCATGCAGTGCATCTTCTTGATGGGTCTGATGGGCGTAATTTGGGCCACCGTCGGCTACTCGTGGGCGTTCGGCAGTATCGCCGATCGTTCGGGCCAATCGCTGTGCGGCGACACGGAATATCTGTTCATGAACAATGTCACACGCACCTGGGATGAAGCGACGAAAACCGTCAAGACTCCGATGTTTGTCGGTCTCGACAAGGTGGAATACTTCCCTCTGTCAACTCACATGCTTTTCCAAGGCATGTTCTTCATCATCACCCCGGGCCTAATTTGCGGTGCATTCGCCGAACGTATGAAGTTCAGCGCCATGGTCGTGTTTAGCATCCTGTGGGGACTGATTGTCTATTGCCCGCTTTGCCACTGGGTGTGGGACGGAGGTATTTTGGCGTATGGAGCGCCGGATGCGTGGTTGGGGGGATCGATCGACTTTGCTGGTGGAACGGTGGTGCATATTAGCTCGGGTGTTTCCGCGTTGATCTGCGCCGTGGTGCTCGGCAAGCGTCTCGGTTTCGGTCAAGAGCCAATGCCTCCGCACAACTTGACCTACACCGTGATTGGTGCCGGCATGCTGTGGGTGGGTTGGTTCGGTTTCAACGCCGGTAGTGCTTTGGCTTCGGACGGCATCGCTTCGCAAGCCTTCATGAACACGCACTTCTCGGCCGCCGCCGGAACCTTGGCTTGGGCCGGAATCGAGTGGGTCACTCGTGGTAAAGCCAGTGCTTTAGGTGCCGCGTCGGGTGCTGTTGCGGGATTGGTCTGCATCACTCCAGGTGCCGGATTCGTGCTCCCCATGCACGCCTTGATCATGGGCTTCGCCGCAGGGATCGTCTGTTTCTATGCTTGCTCGTCCCTCAAGGGTGCCCTTGGCTACGACGACTCGCTGGACGCCTTTGGTGTTCACGGTGTCGGTGGGACGCTGGGCGCGATCCTTACCGGTGTTTTCGGAACCCGTATGGTTACTGATCCGCTCGTTTCGGGCGGAAATGTCATGGGATTGTATCCCGACGGAGGCACCAAATTGTTCATGGGCAATCTCGTGTCGGTAGCCGTTACGTGGTGCTTGTCGATTGCAGTTACGTTCGTGTTGCTCAAGATCATCGATGCAACCATCGGACTCCGAGTCAGCCGCGAAGACGAGCAACTGGGTCTCGACCAAAGCCAACACGGCGAAGAGGGCTACATCCAAATCTAGCCTGTCGCCGCCAGGCGGCGGTGAGTTGAGAAAAGGGGCGTGTCGTCGAATGCAACAAGACGACCGCCCGCAGTTTGCGTAGAATAGCGTTACCTTAGTCGGCGGCGCACTGTTCGCCGCCGTGTTTTGAAGTGCACTTTTCGGGCCACGCAGAGCCGTGATACCTGTTGGCGGGACCGTCGGTACCAGTACGTATCACTCCCGACTGCCAGGAAGCATCGAACGGATTTGCCACTTGCCCTTTACCTGCTAATTCGTTTTTGCCAGGAGTTTGAGAATGAAGAAAATTGAAGCGATCGTGCGCCACTTCAAGTTGGAGGACATCAAAAATGCCCTCAGCGAAAAGGGGATTCAAGGGATGACGATCACCGAAGTCCGCGGTTTCGGTCGCCAGAAGGGGCACACCGAAATGTATCGTGGTACTGAGTACAAGGTCGATTTCGTTCCCAAGGTGAAGATCGAAATCGTTTGTGCCAACAGCGCTCTGCAAAACGTCGTCGACACGATCCTGAAAACGGCTCAAACCGGTCAGATCGGCGACGGCAAGATTTTCGTATCCGACTTGGCCAACGTCATTCGGATTCGAACGGGCGAAGCGGGCGAAGGCGCCCTCTAATATCGAACGAAGTTCTCTATCCGAGTCAGTCCTTTCGGTGACGGCGGACCACCTGACTCGGCGGGGAATTGTGCTTCGATAGCAGTAGCGAGCGATTCACGCTTCGTTGTGCTCGGTTAATCTTAAAGCGGGAGTCGCAAACGCTCCCGTTTTTTCGTACCCTCCCGACTCTCCACCGCGCGGCGAAGAGCTGATTCTCGATTCGACGCGCAAAGAATCCGCTCAACTAATCGCTCAACTATGGCAAGTGAAGGCATCCGGGTTCACTCGGCCGTCCTGGCGGCGCGAAGCCAACTCTCGAGCGGGCGGGCGCGCGCGGCGACCCTGCATCAAAATGGCGGCTCGGGAGTCGAAGTCTGCCGAGCGCTATCGGATTCGATTGATGGCGTCATGTTGGGCCTCTATCACGCGGCGCTCGCGGAACTTTGGGAGACCGAAGGGCTGACTCTGGTCGACCAGGCGGGGCTGATCGCGCACTCGGGCTATGGCCGGCGTGAGATGGCCCTGGGATCGGATGTCGATATCCTCCTGCTCTACACGCCGCAAGCGGAAAAGGCCGCGACCTTTGTTTCCAAATGGCTCGCAGGCAAGGTTTTCGATGCCGGTTTGCAATTCGGGTTCGCCGCGCGGACGTTAAACAACGTGAACGAGATGGCGATGTCCGATGCGACCGTTTTCACCGGGCTGATCGAAGGGCGGTTGCTCCACGGCGAGCAACCGTTGTTCGAGCAGATGGGGGAGCGGCTATCGCGCTTGGCAAACCGTTCACGAAGGCAGATCCTGGCAAGCGTCTTGGAAGCGCGGGGGGACGAACGTGCAAAACACGGTGACACGGTTAATTTGCTTCAGCCCAACGTTAAACGATCACGTGGGGCCCTCCGCGACCTGCAGTTGATCCGTTGGGTGGGGTTCGTGCTCTACCAGGAGCGGGAGGCGGAAGCCTTAGCTGAAAAGGGAGCATTTTCGGCTGCCGAGGCGCGGAAACTCCTTGCGGCTCGAAGCTTTCTGCTGCGATTGCGCAACGAAATGCACTATCACGCGGGGCGAAGCGTGGACGTTCTCGATCGGGCCGAACAGGTTCGGATCGCCGAAGCGTTTGGATATCAAGGGCAACCGGGCCTCTTGCCGGTCGAAGAGTTCATGCGCGAGTACTTCCGGCATTGCTCGGACGTGAGCGACATCGTCGATCAACTTTTGACTCGCGCGCAGCCCGAATTGAAGTTGCAGTCGCTGCTTCGGCCTTTGTTCAGCTACGTGGTCGAACGCGATTATCAGGTCGGGACATCCACTGTTTCGGTAACGCGCAGCGGGCTTAAGAAGCTGGAAGGAAACTTGGGCGAGGTGATGCGGCTCGTGGAACTGGCGGCACTAAGCGACAAGGCGATCGATCCGCAATCGTGGGAGGCCGTAACGCAGGCGACAGCCATTGCACTGGAGGGGTCGTCGATCGACGTGCTGGGCGAGGAGATCGTGAAGCGATTCTTGGGACTTTTGTCCCAATCGCGCAGGCTCGGCGAACTGCTGCGTAGCTTGCATCGGCTCCGCGTGTTGGAACATCTGGTTCCCGGCATGGATCATGCTCGCGGCCTTTTGCAATTCAACGACTATCACAAATTCACGGTCGACGAGCATTCGATTCGCACCGTCGAGGCGGTCACAAGCTTTCTCGACGATCCTGGTCCGCTTGGCGATGCCTATCGGGCGATTCGACAGAAGCGAATCCTCCACCTGGCCGCGCTGATGCACGATCTTGGCAAAGGCTACGACGAGGACCATTCCGAAGTTGGCAAGCGACTCGCGGAACAGGCGGCCGAGCGGTTTGACCTTCCGCCCGATGAAGCGAACGCGCTGATTTTCTTGGTGCACAAGCACCTGCGAATGAACCACCTGGCTCAGCAATTCGATATCCACGATCCGCGGGTGGTGGTTCCGTTTGCCGCCGAGGTCGGGTCGCCCGACGTGTTGCGGATGTTGTTCGTCCTGACGTGCGCCGATCTCGCGGCCGTTGGCCCGGGCGTGTTGACCGACTGGAAAAAGCGATTGCTGAGCGACTTGTACCGCCACACGCTGGCCTTGATTTCGAGCGATTCGCCGGAGCAAGCGGTCGACCGGTTGGTTCGCCCCAAGCGCGAAGCGATCGAGAAGCTCGCTGTGACCCGCGATGACTTGCCGTGGTGGAAACAGCAGATCGATGCGCTACCTATCGCCTATTTGATGAACATCGATCCGAAGCAATTGGTGAACGAGCTGGACGATCTGAGAACGCTCCCGCACGATCGCGCGAAGGCGTGGGGAAAATACAATCCACAGCTTTCGGCGATTGAGTACACGGTAGGAACGTGGGAAGGCGTCGCGGCCGGTATTTTTCACCGCCTGGCCGGCACGTTGAGCAGCTTGCACCACAGCATTCTGGGGGCGGAGGTTCATACACTGGCTGGGGGGCTCGTGCTTGACCGGTTCTACGTGCAGGACGGAGATTTCAATGGCGAGCCGCCGCCTCATCGCATCAATATGGTTGGCGAGGCGCTCGTCGAATCGCTAACGGCGCCGACCGAGAAACAACCCAAGTTTCGCCAGGTTTGGGCCTCCGCGGGAACGACCGCGGCCGATCACGCGCCGGTCCCTACGAAGATCCAGTTCGATAATGATAGTTCCGATACTCACACCATCATCGCCATCTTCGCGTACGACCGTGTGGGGCTTCTCTATTCGATATCGCGAGCGTTGTTTGAACTCGGCCTATCAGTGGGCGTGGCGAAGATCAGCACGCACCTGGACCAGGTAGTCGACGTGTTTTACGTGACGGATGTCGCGACGAATCAAAGAATCGTCGATCCCGAACGCTTGGAAGCGATTCGCGCGCGATTGCTGCGAGAACTCGACGCGTAGCAACAGCAGGCCTCGCCGCTGTTTTGATTAGCCGCCGATCTGATACATCGCCCGCTCGGGCCGAAGGAACGCGGGCGAATCGATGCCGTGGCCAAGCTTTTTGGCGGTCACACAATGGCGGACCATCGTGCCGATCGCTTGGTCATCCGCGCCATTTCGCAATAACCGCCGGGCGTCCCATTCGACTTCCGAAAACAGACAATTGCGGATCTGTCCTTCGGCAGTTAATCGCAGGCGATTGCAGTCGCCGCAAAAGGGCTCGCTGACGGGGTTGATGAATCCGACCGAGGCTTCTGTATCGGCGAGCAAAAAGTCGGTGGCTGGCTGGCTTGGGTCCAACCGCGGCGCTTCGACCAGCGGCCCGAGCTTGCTCTCGATGATTTGTCGGACGGCGGCGCCCGTGAGAACCGACGCGGTTTGCCAATGTTGTTCGGCGTCGAGCGGCATGAACTCGATGAAGCGTATTTCCATGCCGCGCTCGCTGGCAAATTGCACCAGCGGAACGACTTCTTCCTCGGTGATCCCGAGCAAGGAAACGGCGTTGAGCCGAATCTTTTCGAATCCCGCCACGCGTGCGGCTTCGATTCCGGCCAACACTCGATCAAGGCCTGTGCGGCGCGAGATTTGAAGAAAGGTCGCCTCCTTGAGCGTATCGAGGCTGATGTTGAGCCGTTGCAATCCCGCGGCGCGAAGCGCTTGCGCCTGTTGATCGAGCAGCATGCCGTTCGTGGTGAGGGCGAGGTCGGTGACGCCCGGAATGCTCGCCAAGCGCTGGACCAGTTGAGGCAGTTCGGCCCGCAACAGAGGCTCGCCGCCGGTTAATCGCAACTTGTTTACGCCAAGTGGGACGATCGCCCGGACGAAACGCTCGATTTCCTCGAACGTGAGCAGTTCGCTTCGCGGCTTGAACTGCACATTTTCGTTCGGCATGCAGTAGAAGCAGCGAATGTTGCAGCGGTCCGTAACGCTGATTCGCAAGGCCGAGTGAACCCGCCCGAATCCATCGATAAGGGGAGCGTGCGGTTCCGAGAATTCGTTCGCGAAGGACATCACATGCCAGCAGCAGGGGGAGACGGCGTTACAACACTCTATTGTATCGCCGGGGCGAATCCGGACCACGGAAACGTTTTCAGGCCCGTTTCGGTTAAAGGCTACGCAAAAAAGCGACTAAGTCTGCGATTTCGCGGTCGGTCCATTCTTGAGCGCCCGGATGGCCGTGCTCGCGAAACACGGCCTCGAGCGTCTTCGCCCGGCCGTCGTGCAAATAGGCATCGCGTTGGCTGGCCCCCTTAAGCGAGGGCGGATTGAACTTGCGCTGGCCGTTTTCGTCCGAGAGGCCCACGTCGAAAACGTCGGCCACGGTATAGGCCGGGGCCTCGTGACAGGTGGCGCACTTGCGCTCGGCGAAGACTTGTTTGCCGCGTGCGACGGCCTCATCGTCTTGCGTGCCGCGCAGTTTGTCGACACTAGGAGGCGATTTGAGCTGAGCGACATAGGCTGTCAGCGACTCGACATCCTCGGGTGACGGATTGACATCGGTTTGCATCGTCTTGCGGATCGAATTCTCCACCTGCGATGCCAGGTCGGGCACGCCTGCGTTCCACGCGAACGGAGCGGTATCGGCGCGGCCCAACAGCGAGAGAACTTGCTTTGGCGCGCCGAAGCCTCCGTCGCTCAGGTTATCGTTGCGTTCCATGTTGGTGTGGCCGTCGCTGTGGCAGCTGTGGCAACTCATCCAACCTTGGTGAGAGTATCGGGCGGTGTAGAACACAAGCTCTCCCTTCTCTACCAGAGAAAGCTCCGGCGTCGGGCCAAGCTTGATTTCCCGCAAAGCGCGCCAGGCGTTCATGTCGATTTCGGTGATCGAATCGCTGAACGTGTTGGCGACATAGGCACGCGTTCCGTCGCGATTCAGAACCACCGCCGTCGGACGCTGGCCGACGCGAATGGGACGCAGGCTTAAGTCTCCCTCGCGGCCGATCATCACCTTGTTGAAACCGCCGAGCGTAACGGCGACGCGCCGGTCGCCGCCGAGTGCGAGTGCCGAGGGGTCGGCCCCGCCATGGCCTGGCGAGCCAAGGGGATGGACGTGTCCGCCCGCATAGAGAACCGTTTCGCTATCGAGCAGATTCTTGAGCGGGAGCCAACGGAGATCGTTTTGAATCACGATTCCCCACTGGATATCGCTGGCGAGCGAGTGGGCATGCTCGTTGAGCATTTGATGCGCCATCACGATCCGGTCGCCTTCGGGCGTAATCGCCAGCGCGCGGACGTTGTGCCCTGGAAAGGTGCGGACTCGTTCCACCTTCCACTGATCGGCGTCAATGATCGCCAGGTGGCCGCCGAAACTATCGGCGACGACTAGCCGTGTAATGCCATCGTTTGCACTGGTTCGAGGCATGACGGTGATCGATCGCGGCGCCATTTCCAGGTCGAGCGTCTTGTCGAGCGAAAGAGCCGTTGGCGACGCGTCGCTTCCGACAGTGAAACGCGAGAGCCGCCGCGACCACAAGCTGGTCACGTAGGCATGACCGCGCTGGGCATCGTAGGCGACACCTACCGGATAGGGCGGCGTTGCAATTTTGGCGACGACTTCCACGCGGTCGGCCTCCGCGCGAAGCAGGCGCAGCTCGTGGCTCTCTTCGTCGACGGCCAGGAGAAAAGTGGAGTCGTTTACGACGCGAATGGGGATCGCCGCGACGATGCGCTTGCCAATGGGAGACTCGGAAATCACCTTGCCGCTAGCGACTTCGACAATCGCCATCGTTCCGACATCGCGCTGCGAGACATACATGCGCGATTCGTCCGGCGAAAGGGTCAACGTATTGGGACGGCGGACTCGTGCTTCTCGCGAGTCGTTGGCGATGGTTTCGATGGGCTTATCGCTGCCGCGCGCTCCGTACCCGTATTCGTACTCGTCAGCGAAGACGTGTTGACCGGAGGAAAGCGTCAGGACAATAGCGAGGCCAAAGAGCAAGCGATAGAGCATCGAGCCGTTCTCGGGAGGCGGGACTGCGTTCGTGCAGGACTAGCGGCGGGTGCGAACGCTTCATTTTCGCCCAATGCAGGCCGGTTGAGCAAGTCGATTTCTTCGTTTCATACGGAAAACGGCGGGCTTTGGCGGGTGCTATTTGCCGGCGGGGTCGGGAATTCACCACGGAGTGACGGAGAACACGGAGGAGAGGGGCGCGAGGGTTGCCCTACAATGGAGGAATGAATTGGGGACCCCCGCTTCTGTACGCGGTTCTCTCGGTGACCGCTTCGATGTTGTTTGCGGCAGGGCTTTTCGTCGTCGTGATGAACTGGGCCTACGTCCTGGCATCGTACCTCCAGCGAAAACACTATTCCGTTGTACCTATTTTCGGCGGAGTGTTTTGTGCGATCGCGCTTGCCATAGCGCCGCTAGACGGCGTACGAACTTATTGGCCCCTTCCTTTGCTAGTTGACATCGGTTGCATACCCATAGTGGTACTTGTGCCGGTCGCCCTATTGCGACATCGGCAGTAGCGCTTCGACCAACGCGACTGACGCTGCCCGCAAAAAAAGGCCCTCGCGAATCTTCGCGAGGGCCTTGTGGTTTTCGGAAGAACGCTCGTCAACCGTGACGAAGCCGACTACTTGTCGTCGTCCTCGTCGTCGTCGCCGTCGTCCTTCTTGTCATCATCGTTATCGTCAGAGTCGTCCTCGTCTTTGGCCGCTTCGAGGGTCTCTGTTTCTTCGGCTGTCTCCGTGACAACGTCATCGCCGTCCGTTACGGCCGGCTGCATCCATTGATACTCTTCGGTCGAGTTGAAGGGAATCGGCAGGATGCCCGCCTTGCGGCAGTCGGAGATGAAAATTGTTTGCCGCCAATGCTTATTGGTGGGTTCGACGTCCTTCGTGTGACCGTGCTTGGCGTAGTCGGCGGTGCCCACTTCGACGGCGGCCGCGAAGGTGCGCCATGATGGCGTTTGTTGCCACGACTCGTCGATGAACTCGTCGAGCTCGGTTTGGATTTCGGTGTAGTCGGCAGGGTCTCCCCCGATCATTGTGGTTTCCAAGGCGAGCGGGGTCCCTTTGCGGTGCTTGCGCGGATAGAAGCCGACGTAGCAATGGTCGGGCGTCATCACTAGGAACGTCTCGATGCCGATCTTCCGCATCGCCGAGGCGAACAACACCGAGCCATCGACACAATTGGCTTGTGAGTTGTTGATCGACTCTTCGATCAATCGCACGTTTTGCGATCCGACCGTTTGCGACCCAATTGCCGTGGTGGTGATGCTGCTATATCGCATGTCGCGCTGCGATAGGGCGTGCCAAACGGCATACACCTGACGCAGGACTTCTTGCGGATCGTCGCTTTGGTAGCCCGTGAAAGAGGTCACGATGCCGGCATCGAGCGACTCGCGGAGCAGCTTATCGACGAACGGATGTTGTTCGTTCACATAGGCGGCGAACGTGAATCCGATATCGACGTACTTGTCTCCTTCTTTGAGCGAGTACGGGCAATCGTTGATCGATCGGATCGTGATCGAGACGATCTTCTCTTCCGGCTCTTCGCCGTCGACTTCCACCTTGTACGTGAACGTCGTCGGAACCGTTTGATGATTCTTGGCCAGGCGATCGTAGCGATACCGCATCTTGGGCATGACGCGTACCGTCTTGCCTGCCGGCAACGTTGCGGTTTGGACGCTTGGCTCCAAAAAGGTGGGGCACGAGATCGTGACTTTGACGTTGGTATCCTGGTCCGATGTCAGTTCCACACCGAAGATGCTGTGCGAGTCGCCGATGGTCTCGATCTCGTCGGCCGATTTGTGTTCCTTGCTCTCGTCCTTCGTCGGACGGACCGCGGCGGTGGCAACCACGAACGAGGGGAACAGTTGGCTATCCCAACCGGCGATCGGCGTGAACTCAGCCTTCGCGGTAGTCGTCGAGAAGCAAACCGTCCAACCAAGGATCAAGGCCGAGAGGTTCCTGCAGATGTGGCATGCATTCATACACAAAACCCGTGCGTTGAGGAAAGCGGAAACGTGATCGGTAGGGCCGCGAGGGCGGCGCGCAACGTGTCTGAACCTTAGGTCGCGGATGATGGCGAGGCGGAACCGGCAACAAGAAATAGGGGTAAGCGCACCGCGAAAAAACGTCACAATCGGACGTAATCAGGGCGGGTATTTCGCGAGAAACCGGCTAAGGTGATCGTGTTGGGGTTCGGAGGGTTGGCACAGTTTGTGCCTTGGTCAGTCGGCGCAGGGTAAAGATTGTCTTCGCTTCCGCTGGTGGGCACACAACGCCAAGGGCGTGATCATGGAACTCCTGTGCATTCTGGTCGTCTTTTTGATTCTGGGGTTCGCCGTCTACGGCGTGGTTTGCGTGTTTACTGGGGCAAAGGGCCCGACGCCCACGGTGGCGGCCAAGCGTTGTCTTCGATGCAACGCCCGCTATGCCGGAACGCGCTGCCGTACATGTAATGCCTATTGGCCTGATTTGCCCGTACATTCTTCGCCAGGGCTGCGTGAGATTGCTAACCACGCCCAGCATCTTTTCGAAAAAGGTGAACTTAGTCCGCAAGCCTTTCAGAAAGTGATGACGGGCCTGTTCCAGGCCGCGAACGTCACATTCGACCCATCGAAAGCGCCCCAACCTGAAAAGGCGCCGTCGCTTGCCGAAGCCCGGGGAACGGCGCGTCTCGTCGAGGCCGAGGAAGTCATCCAATTCGTCGAGAGCGACAAGCCCATAGTCGCTCCCGCGCAACAACCGGCAGCGGTCCCCACAGAGGCCGACCTGGCCGTTCGCCGCCAGCGGGCGATGCAGAACATCGCAGAGCGTCATGTGCAACGCGATGCTCCGGACTTGGCGCCGGTTGCAGCGGCAATGGTCGAACCCGCACCCCCTGCCCGGCCTTGGAGTGAGGTGCTGGCGACGTTCATGGAAGAAGGGAACATTCGCTGGGGCGAGCTCATTGGCGGTTTGTTGATTGTGGGTTGTTCGCTGGCGCTGGTGATCACGTTTTGGGCAGATATCGCTGCGAATCACCTTCTGAGGTTCCTGACATTTAACGGTGTTACCACAGCGCTCTTTGGTATTGGTCTATACACCGCCAAAAAGTGGAAATTGAAAGCGACGAGTGAAGGGGTGCTTACCATCGCGTCGCTGCTCGTGCCACTCAATATGGTCGCGATGGCGGCGGTCCAACAAGGAATTGCGTGGGATGCCGGAGTGATTGGGGGCGAGATCGTCTCGATTGCCTTGTTAGGGACGCTCACCTACCTGGCGACGGAGTTCATCGCGCGCCAGGCTCGCTGGTCGATGACGGCCGGTGTTCTTATCCCATCGATCCTGACCCTGGTTGCGCGTCGCGCCGATGCCTACGGTGGAACCATCGCAGTCGACGTGATAACGGCTCTGGCGATGGTTGCGGCGGGGCTGGCCGCGCTCTTTCCACAATTTGATTTGCGGGCATCGACACAAGAGCGGGCCTCGATCGGCGAAACGCTACGCCGTTTAGGCGCTCCCCTGTTCGCCGCGGCGTTGGTGGCTGGATTCATCGCATGGAAAGCGGACGGCGCTCTGGCGGCGGCGCATCGGCTTTCGCCACTTGTGGCACTAGCGGCGCTTCCCATCGGCATTGTCGGCATGCGAATCGCCGCGGCAAGCATGCCGAAAGAACAGAGCGACGCAGACGATGCCAGGGGCCGCGACTACATCATCGGGCTCTCGCTCGCGATTGGTGGCGTGGTGCTGCTTGCCGTGGGCATTGTCCTGGCGTGGCCTTCGCCGGCGCGTTTGCTGATCGCGATGACGCTGGGCTTCGCCGCTTTCATTGTCGTGGCATGGCGGCGAAATGTGCCTGCGGCCACGCTTGGTGCCATGGTGCTCGGAGCCGGCATTTGGGCTCTCGGATGGCATTTGATAGCGGGCCACATTCCGTGGAACGAAAATGCGGGCGGAGCCATTCTGGACGCTGTCGTACGAAGCGACTTTGGATTCAGCTGGATTCCGCTGGTTGGCGCGCTGGTCGTCGGCTCGTTGCTCCTCCGATCCGAAAAATGGGCCGAGCATGGCATCATGTTGCGCTTCGGCGTGATTGGCTTGGGCGGGCTCAGCATCGCGCAGATCGCGGTTCACACGGTGGGCCAGCCGGGCAATCTGATGTTCGCGGCGTACGCGGGAATGATGTATACGGGGCTTGCTGCGATTCTATCGTGGCAAGCGAAAAGTCGCGGTTGGTTCCACACCTTCCAAGTGTTGTCGACGATTGCGGTCACGGTCGGCAGCGTAGGGATGGTGGAAGAGTCGACCTGGTTCAAATCGCTCGAACATCCGTGGCGCGACCCCGGAACGTGGACTCTCCTCGCGGCCAGTTGGGCCGGGCTCGCGCTCGTTTGGTCGAGTGCTGAATGGTGGTCTGCCTGGTTGTACTCGCGAAGTCCTGAAGGTGAGGCGTTCGAGGCAAGGCACCCCTTCGCATCTTGGATTCTCGATACCGAACCACCGTTGGGTGGCCTTCTCTTGGCGGCCGTGCTGCTGATGGTGCTGCCGCTATCCATCTTCACCGCGGCGCCACCGCTATTGGCCGAGTGGTCGCCTGCGACGGTGTCCAGTGCGACCGAAGCTTCGCCGTTCGGCAGCGTAGTACATCGGCACGTGCGAACATTTGCCGTGTGGCTGGCACTCGGTTTTAGCGCGGTGACCCTCGTCTTCCGTTCGATGGCAGCGAGTGGCGCGGGGGCCAGGTGGTCGGAGACGCATTGGCGAGTGCTGCGCATCGCCATGGCGAGTATCACCGTTGCGGCTGCCGCGATGGTGTTTGCCGGTTCGTTTGAACACCTTCGGATCACGGGGGTGATTCTCGGCTGGATTGCTGCCGCAGCCATCGCCGCTGCGGCGACCGTCGAATCCTGGCGAGTTTGGCGCTGGAGAGGCGCCAATCCCGCTGGTCGAGCGTTGCGTCCGCACTCCCGGACGCTCGGGTTGGCTGTGGGGGGCATCTTGCCTTGGTTTGTTAGTGGATCGATGGCTTCGGTCGCCGCCATGGGACGCTCCCAGTGGTGGGACTTGTTCGGCAGCGATCTGTCGATTCCATGGCTGGTGGTCTTGGGATCGATCCTCCTCGCGCTTATTACCATGGCTGCGTTGAGGGCGTCGCGCAATTTCTTCGGACCGGCGTTCGACGCTCTCATGCGAGCAGGGCAACTGTTCGTCGTTGTGACGATGGGAAGTGCCATCATTGCATTGGCGGTCGACGGCATGCACGTGAGGCCGCTGGCCGGGCCGTTTGGGGAAAGCGCGCTGTCGAACGTTTCGCCGCTGGTGGTTTACGGAGGCCCCGTTTTCGTCGTCCTCTTCTCGCTGGTTGTGCTGGCCACCATCACCAGAAATGCGATGGCCAGTGTTTGCGCTTCGGTGACGGTTCACCTGGCGTTTAGCATCGTCTTCTTTGCGCTTCGCCGTTTTCCGCCGGCTCAACTCCCGTTGCCGGTTGTCGCTGACTGGTTGTATCTGCAGATTGCTGTTGCGACGTTTATCTCGCTGATCTGGATGGGCATCCGGTGGCTGCGCGATCGGAAGGTGGAGTTCGATACGGCGCTCGGCGGCCAGGTTTTGTTGTCGCAGCTGTTCGCAGTGCGGGCGCTTCTGCCCGCGTGGTATGCGATCGTTATCAGTCCCGATATCGCCGCGCTCCTGGCGCCGTTGATGGCAAAGCCGCTCGCGGCCGCGGCCTTGCTGTCGGCGGCGGCCATGATTGTGATTGCCTACCGCCAAGGATTGGTTCCGGGTACCAAACGCTCGCTCTTCGTTTTTGTGATGGTCGTGGCCGTGCTGGGGGGATGTCTCTTTGAGCATTTTACCGGACAAGCGGGGAGCGCCTTCCATGTGCTGCTGATCGTGCAGTGCGCTATTGCATTCGCGATCTTTGCGGGGGGACTTGTGCTCGATTGGAGACTCTTGCCGATTCCCGAAGCGTGGCTCCACAGCTGGGCACCGCGATGGAGCCAACTAGTCGACGCAGGGGGCAGCGATCCGATGGCTTACTGGGAATGGCGAAGGTGGCTCAGCAACGTTGTTGGCATGGCCGGCCTAGTTGCCCTGGTTCCCACCGTCCGCGCCTTTTGGGTGGGTATCGACGGCCACTACTGGTTTGCCGGAGGCGGCCTGGCCCTCGGCGCATTGGCATACCTTGTCGGCGGTTGGTCGCGCGCACGCCAAATGCATTACGCCGCAGCGGCCTTGTTGCTCGCGGCAATCTGCCCGTTTGTTTACGTCGAAAGGCTCACGCGCTCTACAATCGATCCCCCGATCTACTCTTGGTTGTCGTCCATTGTGACCAGTGGCGTGGTTGCAACGTTGGTGGCCCTCGGCAGTCGCTTTGCCTTCGGCCAGATGCGCGCTGGCGAGGAAAGATCGCGGATCGCAAACGCCGCGCGGCCGCTTGTGTGGTATGCCCTTCTGATGTTTGTCTTGTTCACTTCGCTGGCATTCCTGGCTCGTTGTTTCAACGATCTTGGAGACTGGGGCGGATTGAGCAACTGGTTTCGTGCGGCGGCTATTGGCTCCTTGGTTGGCACGTTCGCCTTGTTGTGGGACGACGAAGCCCGCGAGAGTCTGCCGCTTGCGTACGTTAGCGGATTGACGCTGGCGATTTGGAGCCTTGTGGAAGCCGCACCGGCCATCGGGCGAGGTCTCAGTGACATCGGAACGTGGATGCCGCTCTTTGCCGTGGCGACAGTTGGTGCTTACTCGGTGCTGGTTAGCTACCTGTCGAGTCGTCGCTACGGATTGCGGGCCATTGCCGATGCGATTGGGATTCCAGAATCGCGCGGAGGCGTCGAAGGGCACTTCGGCTGGCTTAGCGTGACGCAAGTCCTGATGTCGCTGGTCGTCGCTTTCGCTGCCCTCTTGATGTCGATCACCTACGGTGATTGGGAACTGCGTGGGATCGCCGCCAAGCCGATCTTGGGACAAGCGATTGCGCTTGCCGTTTTGGCCCGCGGCGAACGACGCTCGTGGCTGCAAAGCGGCTCGCTGATCTTGGTGACGCTCTACTTTGTCGCCTTGAGTTGGACGCCGCTGGCTCCGCTGCCGGGCGGATTTTGGGTCGATCATGTCGTGGCTGCAGGCGGCGTGTTGGCGATCGCCGCCGCGGTGTGTGGCTTTGGGCTGATCAAGTTTTTGCCTTCGGGCAACCAATGGCTGGAGGCTGCCCAGCGACTCATCCCCTGGTACGCCGGTTTGGCGACCGTGGCGATTGTGGTGGTGTGGGGCTATGAGACGGCCATGTTCGCCAGCGGTATCGATCCAAAGGTGGGGCCGCTCTCGATTGCCGTCGTCGCCGCCACGTTAGGAGGTGTAGTACTCGCGACGCTGGGCGCCGCGCTGTTGCCGGGACGAGATCCTTTCGCGCTCTCGGAGCGCGGGAAACAAGTCTATGTGTATGCGGCGGAGATCGCGGCCGTGTTGTTGGTGGTCCACTTGCGAATCACCATGCCGGAGATCTTTGCGGGAATCTGGAAGCAGTACTGGCCGATGATCTGCATCGGCATCGGCTTCGCCGGCGCGGGATTGAGCGAGTGGTTCGAGCGGTCGGGCCGCAAAGTGCTGAGCGATCCGCTCCGGAATACTGGGATCTTCGCTCCGATCTTGCCGGCGATTGGATACAACCTGGCGCCGACGGGGCTCGACTATTCGCTCGTTCTGCTCTCGACGTCGCTCGTTTATGGCGGCCTGGCGATGGCTCGTCGTTCGTTCCCGCTGGCCTTGCTGAGCGCGCTCGCGTTGAACGGCAGCTTTTGGTCGCTCTTGCATCGCACGGAGACGCTGCAATTCTTCGATCACCCACAGTTGTGGTTGATCCCCCCTGCCCTGTGCGTGCTGGCTGCCGCGCAGTGGAGCCGCGACAAGCTCACGCATCAGCAGCTCACGGCCATTCGCTACGCCGCGGCGCTCGTTTTGTACGCGTCGTCGACGGCGGATATCGTTTTGCACGGGATGGGTGGCGACATCCAGTTCCCGATTATTTTGGGGGCGTTGGCCATCGCGGGGGCGATGGTTGGCATCTTGTTGCGAGTACGATCGTTCCTCTATCTCGGGACAGCGTTCCTGGCCGTGGCGATAGTCGCCGTGATCAAACACGCGGCCGTCGACAAGCACCAAACGTGGATCCTGTGGGTCGTCGGCATCATCACGGGTGTTGCGATCATCACGGTGTTTGGGCTATTCGAGAAAAAGCGGGACGAAATCTTAAATACGATCGATCGGCTCAAGGGATGGGAGGCGTAAGCGTGACTAGCGCGAGAGGTTCAGCTCTCGCCCGTCGATAAAGGATCGCTGGACTTGAATATCGCGGTCCAGCACGATGATATCGGCGCGTTTGCGGCGTTCCAGGCTTCCCGCTTCGCGATCCCAGCCAACGATCCGCGCCGGCGTGAGCGACGCCATGCGGATCACTTCCCACAACGGGCGGCCTGTCATTCGCCAAAAAGTGCGAACGGCATCGTCCATCCCGATCACGCTCGAGGCAAGAGCCTTGCCATCGGGCGTCATACCGACATTGTCGCGCTTGATCAGCCGCTCGCCGCCGTCGAGCGGGCCGATCAGATATTCGCCGTCGGGCATATCGAGCGCGCGGCTGGTATCGGTGACCAGCGCCAGGCGATCGTGGCCTTTGATCTTGAGTGCGAGGTTGAGCAGGCTGGTATCAAGATGCTTTCCGTCGGAGATGACTTCGGTGGTCAACTCGTCGTAATAGAGGGTCGCTTCCAGAACACCGCCTTGCATTGGGTACATTTGGAGGTTGCGAAGCTTGCTCTTGTCCGACATGGCGCAGAACAAGTGGTCGACGTGCCGCGCGCCCCAGCCGACGGCTTGCGTCATCTGGTCGAACGTAGCCCAACTATGTCCCACGTTGAGCCGGACGCCTTTTTTGTTGCACGCGCGGGCAAACGCCTCGGCACCTTCGATCTCAGGAGCGACGGTGGCCGTGGCGATGTCGTCGGCGAATTCGAGATAGGCGTTGAATTCCTTCTCGATCGCCGCGCGGATGGGGCCGCCTGGATGGGCGCCACGGGCTTCGTACCGGAAGTAAGGACCGTAGAAGTGGGCCCCCAAGACCCGCGAACCGTTCGGTTCCCGTTGCTTACGGAAGGCTCGCGTTTGTTCGAGCGTCGCGAGAATCTGCTCGTGCTTGGCGACCGTGGTGGTGCAGGCCATGCCAGTGGTGCCGTGCCGCGCGTGGCACTTGAGAGCCAGTCGGAAGGCCTCGGCCGTGCCATCCATGAAGTCGGCACCTGAGCCACCGTGCACGTGCAAATCGACGAAGCCGGGCGAGATAAACCCATCGCCGGCGTCGACAACGGCACTGCCCTCAGGGATCGCAGCCCCTTCGTCGAGGATGTCGACGATCCGCTCGCCGTGAACGAGCAGCGTGCCACGACGGACTTCCGTCGGGAGGACCAAAGAACCGCGAAGCGCGAGCCATTGCATGAAGGGGAACTCCTGTGCGAGGTGGGAGTTCCCAGGTTACCCGTTTCGCTTGCGATCAGCGAGAGGCAGCCGCGGCGACGGATCGTTCCAGGCCGAGCGCGGGGATGTTTCGCAGATTCAGCGTCCCCGCAAAGGGGCCAGCCTCTTCGCCGGTCACGCAGCGGGTGTTCACTCCGTCGTGTTCGAAAACCCGATCGCGTCCGGCTGCTTTCGAGGCGTACATGGCGGCATCGGCGCGGTTGAGCATGGCGCGGGCACTGTCGCGAGCGATGACCATGGTCACTCCGCCGCTGACGGTGATCTTGAGCTTCTCCGCGATCTTTTTGCGGATGCGTTCGCCGCAACGTGTGGCTCCAACCAGGTCGGTGCCTGGCAGGACGACTACGAACTCGGCGCCCTCGAAGCGGGCGACGATATCGGTGCTGCGAACGCAGGAACTCAGGGTCTCGGCCATGAGTTGCAGCAATTCGTCGCCGTTTTGCCGCCCGAGTTCGTCGTTGATGTCCTTGAAGTGATCGATGTCGAACACGGCTATCGAGAAGATCGAACCGAAGCGTTTGTGCATTCCCAGCATCGTCTCGAGTGTTTCGTCGAGGCACTTGCGATTGCCGATTTTGGTGACGACGTCGGTCCGGAGCTTGCTGAAGTGCTCCAGCTGACTCGATTGGCGGCGGATCGCGTCGTAGGCGATGGCGATTTGCGAGGCGAACGAACGCGTCGGTTGCAGCAACTCGTTGGCTTCGTCGGCGAGCCGCTTCCAATCGAACTCTTCGCCGCGGGTGGCTAACTCGTCCATGCGATCGCGAAAGGCGACGACGTCGGAGTGGTGGTCGGCCAGGTTCTTTCGCACCTCGCCCGCGATGCGTTCCAGTTCGAGAACCACTTGTTGGGCCTGGTTGAGTTCGTTGAGCGAAGGAACATCGCTGGCGGTCGTGGACTTTCGGCCCCATTTACCAACGGCGTACCCGATCAGTGCGACCAGCGCGACCCCCACGGCCGTTGGGATGCCGAATGCCAAAACATTGGCGACGAGGTTCAATAACCACACCATGAGGGGATATCCAGCAAAGCGGGGAATGAAAAGCGGTAACTTAGAAGTCCTTGCGCGATCCGAAGCCGCGCATGCACAAGAGGCCCAAACCGCAGACAATGCCCATGGCAATCATCCACTGGTTGCGGTCGAGGCGGTTCGACATACGAACCATGTCGCCTCCCAAGGAAAGCAGGTAAGTCAACATGCCCATGGTGCGAACCCTCGTACGACTTTGGCGGTCTTGAAAGAGCGGTTACAACGCGTCCACCGCCCTTAGCGCCGCCTGTAGAAATCTAGGGCGCAGTGGGAAACGCGGGGAAAGTTCCTGTGTGTGTTGGATCGTGACGTAAGAATTGGGGTGCCAAATCGGCGGCATCAGCCGGTCCCGGGTGATTCCTGGGGTCGGGTTGTAGCGGAATTTCCGCGTACGGTAGCGTGCGTGGAAGGCCGCCAGGCTGGAGTCGGCCCTTGCAGGGGGGCGAAGTGGTTGGCTATACTTTTCATCAGAACGAGGGGCCGTAGCTCAATTGGTTAGAGTACCGGACTGTCGATCCGGTGGTTGCGGG
>CAZWSX010000002.1:0-450314 GCA_964636985.1 uncultured Pirellulaceae bacterium
CATCTCAAAGGAGCAACCCAATTTGATTTCGACCTTCTCGTCAGGACGAACGACTTCCCAAGGATCGGGTCGACGCAGCCAATTGTCCGGTTGCTCCTGTTGCCAGCCGTCCGCAATTGTTTGTCGGAAGATTCCGTATTCATAGCGCAGGCCGTAGCCCATCGCTGGCAGTTGCATCGTGGCCATGGAGTCGAGGAAGCATGCTGCCAGTCGTCCCAATCCGCCGTTCCCGAGGCCTGCATCAGGCTCTTGTGCCAACAGATCGGACCAATCGAGCTTCTTCTGCTGGATTGCCTGCATGACAACCGGATCGAGATGGAGATTCAGCACGTTGTTGGCCAAAGAGCGGCCGATAAGAAACTCCATCGAGAGGTAATAGATGCGTTTGGCATTTTCTCGCTGGTACGTCTCCTCCGTTTGCACCCATCGCTGCGCGAGAATGTCTCGCACCGAACGCGCAAAGGCCTCGAAGCGCTCGCGTGAGTCGGCATTCGACAACTTCACCACGTTGTCGAATGCCAGATGCCGCTCGTAGAGTCCGTTGTCGCTGCTAAGCTCGCGCAATAGCGGAGCCGTTCGGTCGCTTTCCTTGGCCTTGGGAGTCGCTGCTACTTTTGTGCTCATTTCATCACCCTCTCTTGAGTTAACCAGCAAACATGACGTGCGTCATTCCACAGGCAAATCACAGGCTGAGAACGGTGGCGCTCGTGGCCCAGCGCCCATAAGCTTGCCGCGCTAAATAGAAAAATGCTACCGGTTACTGGCTGAAAGCCTAGGCAACGCGCGGCAAAAACGCGGAGGACGTCGCTTATCAGTTCCTTCACAATGGTGATCTCGGACCTGCGGCACCGGGGATCTGGTATTCTGAGCGTTTTGAGGCTCCCACTGTCGCGGCGGGATTTGCGCCCTACAGAATCACGTCACTTTTGCGAGTGCGATGCCGCAGCCTCTCTTTCCGCTCACCGTGCCCGACGCTGTGGAGCGTATTCGCGAGCGCAATCCGATCCTCAAGGCGTTTATCAGCGAGCGCCTCGACGACGCCCTGCGAGATAGCACTGTGCGCGACCAGGAGCCACCGCGCTCGGCACTTCATGGCGTCCCATTTTCTCTCAAGGACGAGTGGGAGACCCTTGCGCTCCCGACGACTGGTGGCTCGTGGCGCCATCGCGAGCGCCGCTCGCCGCACGATTCCGCGGTGTTCCGCGCCTTCGATCAGGCCGGCGGCGTCTTTCTTGGCAAGACAAACCTGAGCGACCTCGGACTAGCGCCCGAGGGGTCGAGCTGGGTGGGCGGGATCACGCGCAATCCCATTGATCCAACGCGGACTTCCGGCGGGTCGTCTGGCGGCGCGGCGGCTGCCGTTGCCGACGGAATGAGCGCCTTCGACTGGGGTACGGATATCGGCGGCTCGATCCGGTATCCGGCCGGCCACTGCGGTGTCTTCGGCATGAAATTGAGCGCCGAGACCTGGCCTCTTGCGGATCTCTTTCCTGCCGTGCCCGAGGCGCTCACCTGGCTCTGCTCGCAGGGGCCAATCACGCGCACGCTCCCGCAACTTCGTGCCGTGCTCGAAACGGTCGCGCCCTCGTTGCGGACCGGTGCCGTGCGCGGCGGATTCACCGCGCGCGAGGTCGTGCTCTACGTACCATCCAAGAGCAATCAGTGGGAAAGTTTTCAAAGCGATGTCGCAGCGCCGTTGACGCACGTCATTGCACGCCCTGCGGAGGAACACGACCTCCCGCCGATGGGACGTACACAATGGATTTACGACGGCGTCTGGTGCAGCCATCTTTTGGATCTGCTCGCGGCCGATCCCAGCCTGCGTTTGACTCCGGCTATTTTCGGGGTTCTCTCGGCGGTCGTGTTCCGAGGGCTGCTTGGCAAATCATTCCATCCAGCGACCGCGGAACTCCTGCTGCAAATCGCCGTTGGGCGCATCGTGTATTTCCACACCAAAAAGAGAGCCCTGGCCAACGCCAAGCGAATCCGCGATTCGTTCCAGCGTCTGTGGGATCGCGGCGCGCTCGTCGTTATGCCTCTGTGCGCATTTCCTGCACCGTGGCCTGGTTGGACGAACTACAACCCGCGCTTGATCGAGTGCACGGTCCCCGGCAATCTTGCCGATGCGACCGTGCTTACGCTCCCATGGGGTCACTTCGAGGATGGCCTTCCGCGCGCCATTCAACTTCTCGGCCCGCCAGGAAGTGAGTTCGACCTGATCGAACTCGGTGGCAAGTTACTTGAGACACGCTCTCGGCAGTAACCACCCGCGAGACCGCCCCGACAACGGGCCTAAAAGGTGATTACTTGTTTGCCTTGGCCCGGAGCATTTTGGCCGCACTGACCATGTTGGTCAGCGCTGGGATGACCTCTTCCCACTGGCGCGTTTTCAGGCCGCAATCAGGATTCACCCATAGGCGCTCCGAGGGAATTCGCTGTCCAGCCTTCTGCATCAGGCGAATGATATGGTCCTCGCTGGGAATGTTGGGCGAATGGATATCGTAAACCCCAGGACCAATTTCGTTGGGGTAGTTGAAGTTCTCGAACGCCTCGAGCAGTTCCATGTCCGAACGGGATGTTTCGATGGTGATCGCATCGGCATCCATCTGGGCGATCGACTCGATGATGTCGTTGAATTCGGAATAACACATGTGGGTATGGATTTGCGTTTCGTCGGCGACGCCGTTGGCGGCGATGCGGTAGGACTCGACAGCCCAGTTGAGATACTCTGGCCACCCTGAGTGCCTTAGCGGAAGGCCTTCTCGGAGAGCTGCTTCGTCGATCTGAATGATGCGGACGCCGGCCTTTTCCAGGTCGAGCACTTCCTTGCGAATCGCCAAGGCAATTTGCTTACATGAGATCGAGCGCGGCTGATCGTCGCGGACGAACGACCAGTTCAGAATGGTCACCGGGCCGGTCAGCATCCCCTTCATCGGCTTCTCGGTCAAAGACTGAGCATAGGTAATCCATTCGACGGTCATCGGGTGGGGGCGGCTGATGTCGCCAAAGAGTATCGGTGGTTTGACGCATCGCGAGCCGTACGATTGGACCCAACCAAATTGGCTGAAAGCGTACCCATCGAGTTGTTCGCCGAAGTACTCGACCATGTCATTCCGTTCGGCTTCGCCGTGGACGAATACGTCGAGCCCCAGTGACTCCTGTTCCTTGACGCAACGAGCGATTTCGGCCTGCATGGCAGAACGGTAGGCGGCATCGTCGATCTTTCCCGCCTTAAACAGGTTGCGCGTGCGGCGGATGTCTGCGGTTTGTGGGAACGAGCCGATCGTCGTCGTGGGGAACTTCGGGAGGTTCAGAATCTTCGCCTGCTTTTTCGCACGTGCGGCGTAGGGACTCTTTCGCTGTCCCAGTTGTGAATTGATCTTTGCGACTGCATCCTTCACAGCCGGATTGTTGACCCGCGGCGAATGACGACGCGACTCGATAGCCGCCTTGTTGGCATCCAACTCGGATCGCACGGCTTCGCGACCACTTTCCAGCGCGACCTTTAAGACACGAAGCTCTTCGAGCTTTTGGTTTGCGAACGCCAACCAGGAGCGGATCTCGCGATCGAGCTGCTGTTCGCTGTCGAGATCGACTGGGACATGCAGTAGCGAGCACGACGGAGCGATCCACAATCGATCGCCTAACTGTTTTGCCACCGGCTCCAGCCAGTCGAGCAGACCGTTGAGATCGGTCTTCCAGATGTTGCGGCCGTTGACAACGCCGAGTGACAACACGCGATCGGCGGGCAGCTTTTGGATCAACGCCTGAACTTCGTCGCGCGCGTTAACGGTGTCGAGATGAACTCCCGCGACTGGCAAGCTTGCCACCAGAGGCAGGTTGTCCTGCAACTGCCCAAAGTAGGTCGCCAGCAACAGCTTGACCTTGCTGTTCGCCAGCGCCTGGTAGGCGCTTTGGAATGCTTCTTTCCACTGCGGTTCCAACTCGGTTACAAGAATTGCTTCGTCAACCTGTACCCACTCGATCCCTTCGTCGGCGATCGTGTCGAGCAGTTGCTGGTAAATGGGGAGCAACTTGGACAGAAGCACCAATTTGTCGGAGCCATCCTTGGCCTTGCCGAGCGCCAGGTAAGTAACGGGCCCGATGATGACCGGCTTGACTGGGATGCCAATCGACTTGGCTTCGCGAATTTGCGTGATGAGTCGAGATGCGTCCAATGTGAATTCTGTGTTCGCCAGAAATTCAGGCACGATGTAGTGGTAGTTGGTGTCGAACCACTTCGTCATCTCGCCGGCTGCGATGCCTTCGCATCCTGCCGTGACATTCGCCGCCGGGGCCGAGCGTCCGCGAGCAACTCGGAAGTAGTTGTCGAGCGCGTCGCCTTGAAAGCCGCGAGCCCGCTCGGGCAACTGGCCCAGCGTAAAACTCATGTCGAGCAACTGGTCGTAGTAAGCGAAATCGCCAGCTGGCACGAGGTCCAAGCCGGATTGGGTTTGCCAATTCGCACGACGTAGGCTGGCGCCAACGGACAATAACTCTTCGCGCGACGACTCCCCTTTCCAGTACGCTTCGAGTGCGAATTTCAGTTCGCGGTCCGCACCAATACGTGGGAACCCGAGATTATGCGTCTTAACCATTTTTGAGCCCTTGTACCGGCGTTTTCACGGACGAAATCGAATGTTCGTCCGAAGTTTAGCAATCAGTCCATATGAGCGGAAATGATAGAATCTGATTCATTCATGAATTCAGTTCATCACGGGAGACGGGGCCGTGTCAACGATTGAACGTGTCCATTTGGAGATCATTCGCGCTGTCCACGAACTCGGCTCGGTGACGGCTGCGGCCGAGTCGCTCTATGTGACTCAACCGGCGTTGAGTCACTCGATTCGCAAGCTAGAGGATGCGCTCAAGCTGCGAATCTGGACGCGCGAAGGGCGATCGCTCCAATTGACGCAGGGGGGCGAATACCTGTTGTCCGTGGCGAAGAGGTTATTACCGCAGTTCGAACGCGCGGAACAGCAGCTCCAGCGATTCGCGCAAGGCGAACGGGGAACGATGCGGATCGGCATGGAATGCCACCCGTGTTATCAGTGGCTGTTGAAGGTCGCGGCGCCGTTTCTCGATGCGTGGCCTGGCGTTGACTTGGACGTCATTCAGAAATTCCAGTTCGGTGGAATCGATGCTCTCTTTGGCCACGACATCGACGTCCTGGTGACGCCTGACCCGCTGAAGAAGCAAGGGCTCACGTTTGAGCCCGTGTTCGACTACGAGCAGGTGTTGGTGGTGAGCAAGGCGCATCCCCTACGAAACGCGACCTACGTTGAGCCAGAACAGCTGGTTGACGAGACGCTCATCACTTATCCGGTTTCGATCGATCGTCTCGATGTATTCAATCGCTTCTTGACGCCTGCCGGAGTCATTCCCAAAAGGCACAAGTTGATTGAGACGACCGACATCATGCTGCAAATGGTCGCTTGTGGTCGTGGTGTCGCTGCGCTACCGCGCTGGCTGGTCATGGAACAGAAGCCGCGTTTCGAACTGTTCCCGATTCGCCTTGGCAAGAAGGGGGTCGCCAAGCAGATTTACCTGGGCCTGCGGAAGGAAGATGCCAAGGTTGACTACATGAAAGCGTTCGTCGAAATTGCTCGTTCTAGCAAGGCGATTGCGAAGTGAGAGGGCACCAAATGAGATACCCCGTGAACTGAATCGCCCAAGGTGGTTTGGAAGGCGGCGTCGCTCGCACTGGCGTCTGAGGGACGCCAGTGCCACCCAGTTGGGCCTTCGGCCCTCTTTCTCTCTGAGACCTCGGGGCTCTCTGTGGCAAAAATCCTAGTTTGCTAGTCCCAGTTCAGCGTCGACGCGCTTTGGTATTCGGTGACGCGGGTCTCGAAGAAGTTCTTTTCCTTCGAGAGGTCGATCGTTTCGCTCATCCAGGGGAAGGGATTCGACGAACCGTACTGGGTCGGCAGGCCGATGCGTTCGAGCCGCCGGTCGGCGATGAACTGCACGTAGTCGCGGAAGAGATCGGCGTTGAGTCCCAGTACGCCACGAGGAAGGACGTCCTTGGCGTAGGCGATTTCCAGTTCCACGGCGTGTTTCACGCGGTCGATCATGGCTTGCTGGAACTGAGGCGTCCACAGTTCCGGGTTTTCGGTGCGGATGCCATTGATCAGGTCGACGCCGAAGTTGAGGTGGATCGTTTCGTCCCGCAGGATGTACTGGAACTGTTCGCCGATACCCGTCATCAGGTTGCGGCGATGGAACGATAGCACCATCACGAAGCCCGTGTAGAAGAAAATCCCTTCCATGATCAGGTAGTAACCGATCAAGTTTTTGAGAAACGCTTGCGCGCCCTCAAAGGTTTCAGTCGAGAAATTGGGGTCGAGGATCTCGGCCGTGAGTTCCATTTCCAACTCGTCCTTATGGGCGATGGCCGGAACTTCGTGGTACATGTTGAAGACTTCGCCCTCGTTGAGGCCAAGGCTCTCGACGACGTAGAGGAACGTGTGCGTGTGCACGGCTTCTTCGAACGCTTGGCGCAACAGGTACTGGCGGCACTCGGCATTGGTGACGTGCCGGAAGATCGCCAGCACGAGGTTGTTGCCGACCAGGCTCTCCGCAGTCGCGAAGAACCCGAGATTGCGAAGGATGATGCGGCGCTCGTCGCTAGTGAGTTTGCTCGACTTCCATGTCTCGATGTCTTTGTTCATCGGGACTTCGGTCGGCATCCAGTGATTGGCGCAGCCATTGAGGTAGTGCTCCCAAGCCCATTGGTACTTCAAGGGCATGAGTTGATTGACGTCGACCTGGTGGCAGTTGATAAGCCGCTTCTCGCGGGCAATTACGCGGCCATGGGTCGCATTGGCTGTTTGAGTGACAGGCTGAACCGTCGAGTTAGGCGTAACAATTGAAGACATCAAGCCATTCCTTGAACTAGTGAAGTGCGGATTTGAAAGTGAAGGTGACGAAGACGCGTGCGCTGCCTACTGGCAGGCCTCGCACGTCGGATCGTCGAGACGGCACGCAGCAATGGGCGCATCCACTTCCGATTCGCGGCGAATTTCGATATCGCTCGAAGCGCTGCGGTTCTTCATCCACTTGGGCTGCACGCCAAAGCGATTGACGTCGAGCGTCGATTTCTCCACCTGCGTGGCGGCAAGCGTTCGCAGGTAGTAGGTCGTCTTCAGCCCTTTTTGCCAGGCGAAGAGGTACATCTCGTGCATCTTGCGGCCGCTGGGTTCGGCCAGATAGAGATTGAGCGATTGCCCTTGGTCGAGCCACTTTTGCCGGCGGGCGGCGCATTCGATCAACCATTTAGGTTCGACTTCGAACGCAGTCAGGAACCGCTGACGCAGTTCAAGGGGAATGCGGCCGATATTTTGGAGCGAACCGTCGTGGTACTTCAGTTCGTCCAGAAGCTGCGCGTCCCAAAGACCGATCGCTTTGAGTTCCGTCACGACGGCGTCGCTCACTTGCGTGAACTCGCCAGACAAGTTGCTTTTGGCGTAGAGGTGGCGATAAGTGGGCTCGATCGATTGCGACACGCCGACGATCGTGGAGATCGTAGCCGTGGGGGCAATCGCCAGCACATTGCTGTTGCGCATGCCGTTGGTTGCGACGGCGTCGCGGACGACTTGCCAGTCGAGCGTGGTCGAGCGATCGACTGGAATGGCTTCGCGGCGCTCGTCTTCGAGCATTTGAAGCGTGTCGATCGGCAATAAGCCTCGATCCCACTTCGAGCCGGCGTAACTGGAGTACTGACCGCGTTCTTCAGCTAGTTCGGACGAAGCCAAAATCGCGTAGTAGGAGATTGCTTCCATGCTGCGATCGGCGAACTCGACGGCTGCTTCGCTGGCGAAGCTGATCCCGAGCGCATAGAGCGCATCTTGAAACGCCATCAACCCCAGTCCGACGGGGCGATGCCGCTGATTGGATCGCGCGGCTTCGGGCGTCGGGTAGTAATTGATGTCGATCACGTTGTCGAGCATCCGCATGGCAATCGTGACCGTCTCGCGCAGACGACCGTGATCGAGATCGCCATCGACAATGTGGGCGGCGAGATTCACTGATCCCAGGTTGCAGACTGCCGTTTCTTCTTCAGAAGTATTCAGCAAGATCTCCGTGCAGAGGTTGCTGCTATGTACGACGCCAACGTGGTCTTGCGGCGAGCGAATGTTCGAGGGGTCCTTGAAGGTGATCCAAGGGTGGCCCGTCTCGAACAGTCGGGTGAGCATTTTCCGCCATAGGTCAGTGGCGGAGACGCGGCGGAAGAGCTGAATCTCCCCTTCGTCGGCCAGGTGTTCGTAGTGCTCGTAGCGATCTTCAAACTCGCGGCCGTACAGGTCGTGCAGATCGTGGACTTCATCGGGGCTGAACAGCGTCCAGGTCGCGTTCTGCTTCACCCGCTTCATGAACAGGTCGGGAATCCAGTTGGCGGTATGCATGTCGTGCGTCCGCCGGCGGTCGTCGCCTGTGTTCTTGCGCAGGTCGAGGAACTCTTCGATATCGAGGTGCCATGTCTCCAGATAGCTGCAAACGGCGCCTTTGCGTTTGCCGCCTTGATTGACGGCGACGGCGGCATCGTTGACCACCTTGAGGAATGGAATCACGCCTTGGCTCTTGCCGTTAGTGCCATTGATGTGGGCGTTCGTCGCGCGGATGCTGGTCCAATCGTTGCCTAGTCCGCCGGCCCACTTGGAAAGGAGCGCGTTGTCGGAGACGACTTTGAAGATATGGCTCAAGTCGTCGCTGACGGTGCTGAGGTAGCACGAACTCAATTGCGGATGAGGCGTGCCCGAGTTGAACAGCGTCGGCGTTGCGGAAGTGAAACGGAACGACGACAGGATGTTGTAAAACTCAATCGCTCGCTCTTCGCGGGCGCTTTCCCTGAGAGCCAGTCCCATGGCGACGCGCATCCAGAAATACTGGGGCGTCTCAATGCGGCGGCCACCGACGTGCAGCAAGTAGCGGTCGTAGATGGCTTGTACACCAAGGTAGCGAAACTGCTGGTCCCGCTCTGGTTGCATTGCGGTCGCCAGTTTCGTCAGGTCGAATCCACGTAGATCGGGCGTTAGCCGGCCAGCGCGAATGCCGTCGATGATGTAGTGCTCGAACTGGTCGCGATGAAGGCGATGGAGCGTTTTGGCGTCGGGTGTCTCACCTAACACTTCTTGATAGATCACGTTAAGCATTAATCGTGACGCAACGGTGTCGAACGCCGGATCGCGTTCAATCCGAGAGCGAGCGGCCAGAATCTGCGCGCGGTAGATTTCGACAATCGAGATTCCATCAAAGACCGATCGCAGCACGTCTTCAGCCAGTTCGTCGATATCAACAACGCCTTCGAATCCACGTGCCGCTTCGGCCAATCGCTTACGCGCGCGGTGCGAATCGAACGGAACGCGCGTGCCATCTTCCAGTACAACGTGGATCGTTGGCGGTGCTGCGACAGGCTCCTCGCCGCGAATCGCCCGCATTTTGGCGTGTTCGGCGCGGTAAATGATGTATCGCCGGGCCACGCGGTAGTGGCCGCGGGCCATCAGTTCCATTTCGACGAGGTCTTGAATCCGTTCGACGTCAATTCCGTTCGCCTGACTGGCCATGGGCGCAACGTCATCGACGACCGATTTTGCGACGCCTGCGATATCAGTCGTGATGTCGTCTTCGAGCGGCAGGCCATCGGCGAGATTCAACTCCGCTCGAAAGGCGTTGGAAATAGCCTGGTGAATGCGAGTCGGTTCAAACGTGACAACGCGGCCGTCCCGCTTACGGACGATCCATTCGTGAGGTGCGCGAATCATGGCTCTCGATTCCTATCCCCGTCGCTCCGACAGGGAACAGTGGCGTAGCCGAGTTCCGAAAAGGCAAGGCCGTCGAGAGATGATGCCGAGCCAGAGAAGAACGAACGGAGCGGCCTTCGCTGCCGAATGCGTTCGAATCCAATGCGGCGCGCCGATGAGAAATCATGAGCATCCTCGACCGCCCCTCTCCCGAGAAGGTTCGGCAGACAAGGGACTCGGTCGATGGCGTCCGGCCATCGTTTTTCCGTAATTCCGAGTTCCCAGGTCGCTGGCAGGTCTTCGGACTTGCGGACACTCAACGACGCGCGTTGTTACGGGCGCGTCGCTTGATTTCTACTAGCCGTCGCTTCCCAACCGGCCCGGCAAACCGGAGCCAAGTAGTGCTTTGTTGACGGCGGTCGTTTCCGCTTACCGCTGCGGGGCAGTCCTGGATTTGCACCAGGTTCCCTCTCTTCGCGGACACAAGATGTTGTGTCCGACCAGTGACAGGGGCCAATATATCGTTGGCTAGCACCTGGTCAAGCGAATCATGAAGAGAAAATGAAAGTTGTGTTTTGGGCCCGTTTGCACCAATCGCGAGCGACCAGCCGCAGTTAACCTGCGCCGGTTCTATGGTTTACCGGCGTTGCATCCGCTTCACCGAATCGGCGAGGCGATCGATCTCTTCGGTGGTGTTGTAAAAAGCGAATGACGGCCGCACGGTTGCTTCCACGCCGAAGCGGCGCAGCGAAGGCTGCGAGCAGTGGTGCCCCGAGCGAACGGCGATTCCTTCCTGGTCGAGCAAGCGCCCCACTTCTTCCGGCCGGAGGTGCGGCAGCACGAATGAGATCAGGCTCACCTTCTCGCGGGCGTTGCCGATCATCCGCAGGCCGCCGATGCGAGCGAGCTTATCGGTGGCGTACTCCAGCAAACGGTGTTCGTACGCCCCGATCGAAGGCAAGCCGATCCGGTTCACATAGTCGAGAGCGGCTCCAAGGCCGACGGCGTCGGCAATGTTGGGCGTGCCCGCTTCGAACTTCGCCGGCGCTTCGGCGAACGTGGTCTCTTCGAACGTGACGTTACGGATCATGTTGCCGCCGCCTTGCCACGGCGGCAGGATCTCGTGGAGTTCTTCTTTGATGTAGGTGACGCCGATTCCCGTCGGACCGTAAATCTTGTGGCCCGAGAAGACGTAGAAGTCGGCCCCCAGCTGCTGCATGTTGACCGGGATGTGCGCCACCGACTGGGCGCCATCGATCAGAACTCTCGCCCCGTACCGCTTGGCGAGATGGGTCATCTCGTGAATCGGAAGAATCGTCCCCAGGCTATTGGAGGCCTGCGTCAGGCCGACGATCTTTGCCCGCGGGCTCAGGAGCCGCTGGTATTCGTCGAGCATCACCTCGCCGTGATCGTTGACGGGGATGACGCGGATGACGGCGCCGCGCTCCTTGGCGATCATTTGCCACGGGACGATGTTGGCGTGATGTTCCAGGTTCGAGAGGATGATCTCGTCGCCAGGTTGAAGGAACTTGGCGCCATACGTTTTGGCCACCAGGTTGATCGCTTCCGTCGTGCCGCGAACGAAGACGATTTCCTTCGTTGAACCCGCACCGAGAAACGCGCGGACCTTTTCGCGTGCCTGTTCGTAAGCTTCCGTCGCGCGGGCAGCCAGCGTATGCGCCGCGCGGTGGATGTTCGAATTGTCGCGCTGGTAGAACTGCGAAATGGCGTCGATTACCGATTGCGGCTTCTGTGTCGTCGCAGCGTTGTCGAACCAAGCCAACGGCCGCCCGTTGATCACTTGTTGCAGTATCGGAAAATCGGCGCGAATCGCGCGGACATCGAATGCTCGCGGAGCTGGAACAGCTGCGTTCGTCCCCATTCCGCCGAGGGAGGGCGCACCTCGATAGGACGAAGCAGTGGGAGTAACGCAGGCTTGTCTGCCCTGGAAACCGGGCTGGCGTATTGATTGGACGAAGCGTTGCAGGCCTTCGTCGGAACCAGTCGGGGCCGACGCCCCCGCTGGAAGTTGCGGGGTTCCAACGGCAAATGCCGGCACTTGCTGCATGCTCGGCCAGGCGGGTGGAGATGGAACCGAGGGCATCGTCGGCTGAGGATGACTCATCACCGATTCCGACAACGGCGAAGCGACGGGCGGCGGGATTGGAGTCGAAACGGGAAGCACCGGAGCGGATGGAATCGAGGCCGTCGGCGACGGGATCGACGCCGCTGACGAAGGCAAAACAGAGGACGGCATCATCGGCGGTTGGGATGGGATCGACGGCATCGAAGCGCCGGTGGCTACTTCGGGCGACGCAGCGTGCGGAGTGCCGGCGTTGAAGAGTTCCGTCGCCAGGCGAGCGATGATCTCAGGCGGAATCGGTTCCACGGCGGGCATTCCTACAGGACGAATGAATCGGGGCAGCTCTCAATCGAGCGAACTATTCCACTTTGGCAGGGCTATTTGATTTTCGCAGGGCGGTGGTCGTAATCGTGGTAGTAACCGACTTCAACATTCTCGAGCACGCCGAGCGCATCGTCGGTGAGCACCGCGCACGAGAAGTAGAGCGTCAGCAAGTACGAGGCGACGCCGAGACTGTCGAGTCCCATCAAACGGGCCGAGAGGCTCGGGCCGATTTCACCGGGGATGCCGGCTTGATGCAAACCGACGACGCCTTGATCGGGCTCGCCAACGCGCAGCAGCAAAATGCTGGTAGTGCCGTACCACTGGTTCGATTGGTAGCGGCCTTTGATCTCCAGCTTGTCGCAGGGAACAATCGGCACGCCCCGCCAGGTGATCACGTTCGAGCCGAAGAGCTGCGTCGTCACAGGCGGAACGCCACGCCACGTGCACTCGCGCTCGAACGCGGCAATCGCCTTGGGGTGGGCCAGGAAAAAAGCTGGCTTCTTCCAAACGGCTGCGAGGAGGTCATCCAGATCGTCGGGCGTCGGCGCGCCGTAGCGAGTACTGATCCGCATCGCTGGGTCGACCGAGTGGATCAAGCCGAACTTCTTGCTGTTGATCAGTTCCCACTCTTGCCGCTCTTTGATCCCTTCGATCGTGAGCCGCATCTGTTCTTGCAGCTGATCGTAGGGGCCGTTGTAAAGGTCCGAGACCCGCGTGTGAACGCGGACCACCGTTTGTACGGCTGAGAGGTTGTACTCGCGCGGGTTAGGCGAGTAATCGACGAACGTTTCGGGGATTTCCACGTTCTCCGCGAAGCCGGAAACGAGATCGATATTTCGCTCGCCGTAACGGTTCACGGTCGAACGAAGGGTGAGGTGCTCCTCGACGGCCTTTTTGAACTGGTCGGTCAGGTCGGGGATCTCGGCGAGTGCGGCATCCAGATCCTTGCGCGATAGCGTGAGCAGCACGCACGGCGTGATCGTACGGACGGTCACGTCGGAAGGCTTGTCGGAGACCAGGTCGATCTCGCCGAAGTACTCCCCTTCGGTGAGAAGAGCCATGCGAAGATTACTGCCGTGGACCCCTTTGCTCAGGACTTCCACCTGGCCTTGGGCCAGGATGAAGAACTTGCCGCGGTCTTCCCCTTCGGCGATCAGCTTATTGCCGAGCGAGACCTCCTCGGTTTTGAAGCGCGCGGCCATTCGGGCGAGGATACCGTCGGACAACTGCGAAAAAAGTGGAACGCTACGAAGCGATTCGGCCGGGAACGTGGCCGTCCCTTGCGAGATATCGACGCCGATCCGTTCGGCCTTGCTCAGTTCGACCTTGGTGCGGTTGACGCGGTAGGTGCCGCCGTCGACTTGCACCCACGGCAGCAGGCTCAGGAGAAACCGCGGCGTGATCGACATCATCTTGGGCGTGGTCTTGGTCGTGTTGGCCAAGTTCCGCGCCACAGCCGTCGTCACACTGCGTTGCAGCAAACTGTCGGACATGAAAAAACTTCCTTGCGAATCAGTTGTGTCTGTTTGATCTGGTGATGGGAGTCTCGACTTAGATGCCTGACCCGGCTTCGAAACCGCCCGACTCGCGGCTGGTGTAATCGTGGTAGTAGCCCACTTCGACGTTCTCGAGCGCGCCGAGCGCGTCGTCGGTGAGGACGGCGCACGAGAAGTAGAGCGTCAGCAGGTACGAGGCAACGCCAAGGCTATCGAGCCCCATCAGGCGGGCCGAGAGGCTCGGGCCGATCTCGCCTGGGATGCCTGCTTGATGCAGGCCGACGACGCCTTGGTCGGGTTCGCCGACTCGCAGCAGCAGGATGCTGGTCGTGCCGTACCACTGGTTCGATTGATAGCGGCTCTTGATTTCGAGCTTGTCACACGGGATCAATGGCACGCCGCGCCAAGTGATAACGTTTGAGCCAAAAAGTTGAATGGTGACCGGCGGAACGCCGCGCCACGTGCATTCGCGTTCGAAGGCTGCGATGGCCTTGGAGTGGGCTAGGAAAAACGCTGGCTTCTTCCATACGAGCGCGAGCAACTCATCCAGATCGTCTGGCGTCGGCGCGCCGTAGCGTGTGCTGATCCGCATGGTGGGATCGACCGAGTGGATCAAGCCGAACTTCGTGCTGTTGATCAGTTCCCACTCTTGCCGCTCTTTGATCCCTTCGATCGTGAGCCGCATCTGCTCTTGCAACTGGTCGTACGGTCCGTTGTAAAGGTCCGAAACTCGCGTGTGGACGCGGACCACGGTTTGTACGGCCGAGAGGTTGTACTCGCGCGGATTCGGCGAATAATCGACGAACGTCTCCGGAATCTCGACATTCTCGGCGAAGCCCGACACGAGATCGATGTTCCGCTCGCCGTAGCGATTCACTGTCGAGCGAAGGGCCAGGTGCTGGTCGACTGCCCGTTGGAATTCTTCTCGCAGTTGCGGCGACTCGTTGAGGATCGCTGCGAGGTCCTTCTGCGAGAGCGTCAACAGCACGCACGGCGTGATGGTGCGGACCGTGACGTCGGAGGGTTTGTCCGAGACCAGATCGCTTTCGCCGAAGAATTCGCCGTCGGTAAGCAGCGCGATGCGCAGGTCGCTTCCATGCACCCCTTTGCTCAGGACCTCCACCTGGCCTTGCGCAATGATGAAGAACTCCGAGCGGTCCTGTCCCTCGGTCAAGAGTTCGTTGCCGAGCGACACCGGGGCCGTCTTGAACGACGTCGCCATCCGGCTCAATACGCTGTCGGGCAATTGCGAAAACAAGGGAACGTTGCGGAGCGATTCGGCCGAGAGCGTTGCGTTCCCTTCCGAAACGTCGACGCCGATCCGTGTCGCTTTGCTGAGTTCGACCTTCGTTCGGTTGACGCGGTACGTGCCCCCTTCGACTTGCACCCACGGCAGGATGCTCAACAGCCAACGCGGCGTGATCGACATCATCTTGGGTGATGTCTTGGTGGTGGTCGCCAGGTTCCGGGCAACCGCCGTCGTGACGCTGCGCTGCAATAAGCTGTCGGACATGAAAGCCTCGTTTATCGATCGTCAAAAATGCCGGTCGAGAGATACCGCTCGCCCGAGTCGGGCAATACCACCACAATCGTCTTGCCATAGGACTCCGGTCGATTCGCGACGACCAGCGCGGCGTGCATCGCGGCGCCGCAACTGATGCCGCACAGGATCCCCTCGTCCCTGGCAATCTTGCGGGCCATCTCGAAAGATTGCTCGTTGGTCACTTGAACGATCTCGTCAACGACGGACGGATCGTAGTTAGCCGGCACAAAACCGGCCCCAATGCCTTGAATCTTGTGAGCGCCGGGTGCGCCGCCTGAAAGAACGGGGCTTCCCGCAGGTTCGACGGCAACCGAGCGAATCTGTTTGCCGCGGCTTTGTTTGAAATAGCGCGAGACGCCGGTGATAGTGCCGCCTGTGCCGACGCCGGCGACGAAAATATCGACGTTCCCTTCGGCGTCGTCCCAGATTTCGGGGCCGGTGGTCTTGAAATGGATCTCGGGATTGGCCGGGTTCTGGAACTGCTGTGGCATGAAGTACTTGGGATCGGCGGCCATCGATTCTGCCCGCGCCACGGCACCGCGCATCCCTTCGGCCGCTGGCGTGAGGACCAAGTTGGCGCCCAGGCCCTTGAGCAACTGGCGCCGTTCGAGCGACATCGATTCCGGCATCAATAACGTGAGAGGATAACCTCGGGCGGCGCAGACAAATGCCAGCGCGATGCCGGTGTTTCCGCTCGTGGGCTCGATGACGTGTTGGCCCGGCCTCAGTCGCCCGTTCTTTTCCGCGTCCCAAATCATGGAGGCGCCGATCCGGCACTTCACACTAAAGGCGGGGTTTCTGCCTTCGATCTTCGCCAAGAGCCGGACGTTCAGTCCTTTGGTGAGTCGATTGATGCGAACGAGCGGCGTGCGGCCGATCGACTCGGCGTTGTCAGAGAAAACTGGCACGAGCAAGCCTCCTGCAAATCGCAGATAAGGCGCGCCTCCGGTGGACCAGTCAGCTACGCAGATATGCTATCGGTTCGAGGGTATTCGACCCGGAATAGCACGAAGTTTAGCAATTCCCTACCCGGCTGCAATAACCGGCAAAAGCCACCCGGTTTATCTATTTGTCAGCAAGGCCTTCACCTGTAGCCGCACTCGCCAAGAGTGCGGTCACCCCGGAACAACCACTGAACCTCAGTATTCATGGCGCCCTAAAGGTGGTGGCCCGTCGTTTGCACAATTCGTGCCGGACATCATGAACTCGAGGAGATAACCAGTATGGAATCGTACCCCCACTTACCTCACGACGGCGAGAATGACCGATCTGTCCGGCAGATCGCCGATGCCCTTCGCGGCCTCCGTTTCGGAACGCTGACATTGGTGGTTCAAGACGGTGTCGTCGTGCAAATTGAACGATTGGAGAAGCAACGGATCGTGCGTCCCGCCCGATCGAACGACCGTCGTCGAACGGGTTAACAGATCGATTGTTGGCGATGCCCCTCTTCTGCAGGCATCGCGCTAAGGGAAGTTCTTCATATCCCAAGACCGTGAAAGATAACGGTCGACTATCACGGGCAACAGATGAGTCGTTAAGTATCACGGCTTCTCCAAAGATGACTGGGTCGCGAAAGGCGCGCGACCGTTCTCCATCTTCGCCACGTTGGCCAAGTAGCTGTTGAAACGGCTTTTTAGCTCGCGAAAGGCAATTGGCACGGAAATCGCAATTGCACGGCACAACGGCTGTCACCTCGCTAGAAAGTTGGAAATGACACAGCACGCCCGCTAATCACTCCCGCTCGCCTTCGTCGAACGTTTGATGCTAGCGCGTCAAATGGCTTCGGCAAGTCGAACGGCCTGTCGGTTTATGGGCTCGTTACGTGACCAGCGAACTCGATGAGGAAAGCTCGTTCCTAAAAAGGGAAGAGCGTCTTTGTATTACGGTGCGGCACCGACTGGCATCCACCAGAGGTCGCTGCAAAGACTTCCCGAGAGGAGTCATGCCATGACGCCATCCATCGCCCATCATTCGCGCCGCTGCCAGGGATTCTTGCATCCCGGCACGTGTTGTAGTCACGAACGTTAGTTCGAAGGCGCGATTCTCCCAACCGGGCGACCGAACTCGCCCGGCCACGATATCGATTCATCGCAGATTCGCATTCACGTTGGCGTTTGTGTCACGTGAAGCGCCGAACTGCTCGCCCAACCACTCCGGTGCTGCGCGCGGTCCCACGTTGGGAAGACAGCCTAACCGCCGCAGCACCGGTTTTGGATACCACCCCTCCGGCCACTGGCCGTTCCCCGAATACCACCCATACACATTCCTGGATCACGAAGAGAAAAGGATCTCCCCATGTCGGTTTCAAGTTTTAGAAAGAGCTCATCTCGCCGGGCGTTCACGCTGATCGAGTTGCTTGTTGTCGTCGCCATTATTGGTTTGTTGATCGCGCTATTGCTTCCTGCCGTGCAAGCGGCTCGTGAGGCGGCACGGCGAACCCAATGCACCAACAACCTCAAGCAGCTTGGAGTGGCGACCCACACGTTTCACGATTCGTGGAAGTTCCTGCCGCCGGCCTTCATTGGCGACAACTCCGACTCGCTCAACGGTTGGGCTACGTGGGGAGCGTTGATCCTTCCCTACATCGATGGTGCCAACCACTACGAAATGTGGCGAGTTGAGTATCGCGCGGCGTATCAACCGAAGGGCGCCTATCAGACGGCGCAGAAGGTTTATCTTTGCCCCACGCGTCCGGTGCCGGATGGGTTTAGCACGGGCGACTTCGCCACTCCTGGTGGAATTCTCACCGACTACGCGGCGAGCTTCGGCACGGAAGCCCTCTTTGCCTCATCGAACGGTGCACTAATTCCCAACATACCCTATGTGAAAATCGATCCCGCGCTCAACGACTATGTGATCACCAAGTGGCACGGGCAGACCACGTTCTCCGATATCACCGATGGGACGTCGTACACGACCCTCTTCGGCGAGAAGCACATTCGTCCCAACTCCCTGCTGGGTGGACCGGCCGACATCACGGGCGGACGCCGCACCGGACGTAACGAAGACCGCAGCATCTTTAGCGCCGTCCGCAACACGCACCGCCGCATGATGGGTTATAGCCCCACGGCCGGGAACGATCGGAAATTGCTGCCGCCTAAAGAACAGAAACTCGCGGTTGCCAACAGCAGTTTCGGCGGGCCACACAAAGGCGTTTGCCAGTTTGTGCTTGTTGATGGAAGCGTTCGTCCCCTCAATATCGGCACCGATTTGCAAACACTCACCTACTTGGCCGGCCGGGCCGACGGACAGGTCGTCCGTGTCCCGTAAGCGCAATCCGCCAAAGGTCACTCAAGGAGAAGATCTCGTGTCCCCAGTAGTTCCACAACCATTCCCGAAACCGACCGCCTCGACCGACCGTCGCTGGTTCACACTTTGCCTGGGCGCTTCGCTCCTGTTTGCCGGATGCGGCCAGGGCGCTAGTGGCCACAAAGTCTCGGGGCGATTGAGCTTGCCTGGCGCCGATATCACCGTTCTGAACGGCCACCTCATCCAAGCCGTGGGCGGAAGCGACGGAAAGTCGACGGCGGTCGGTTCGATTCAACCCGATGGTTCGTTCAAGCTCGATCAAGACGCCCCCGTCGGGACCGGCGTTCAGCCGGGACAGTACAAGGTTCGTCTGGTCCTGGTGGACGACGACGTCGAAGGACAAAGGCGGGCTCACCGCACGCTTGATCCCAAGTTTTTTGATGCCGAAAAGTCGGGCTGGAGCGTGACCGTCCAGGGACCTCAGGAGGTCAGCCTGATCGCTGCTGTTCGTCCAGCCGAAGTTGCCGACCCCGAGCCGGATAACGCTCCGCCCGGGAAAACCGAGCCTCCGCCCAACTATTTCCCGACGGCTAACCTCGATGCCCAGTAGTTGGGGGCATCCCAATAGTTGCTTAGTGACACGTGCCGTTTCAATCCCCACAATATCAATTCCAGCCTCTTCCATGATACGAATGGATGCTGCCATGTATCGATTGTTTCCTCTGACAGCGATGCACACTCTTGCTGCTTCGTTTGTCTTCTTCATCTCGGCATTGCCCGCGTGGGCGCAAGATGCCAGCGATCCTCGCATCGCGTTCTTCGAAACGAAGGTTCGTCCGCTGTTTGTCGAGCATTGCTACAACTGCCACTCGGCCGATCACAAAGGTGCGGGTGGGTTGCGCGTTGACGACTACAAGGGGCTACTCGAAGGAGGGAACAGCGGTCCTGCCGTTGTGCCTGGTGATCCGAAGGCGAGTCGCATCATCGCGGCAGTTCGCCACGAGGGGAAAACCAAAATGCCCCCCGAAGGCGACAAGCTGACCGACGAGCAAATCGCCGATCTGGAAAAGTGGATTGTCGATGGCGCCGTGTGGCCTTCGCTCGCGATCCCTGCGAATCTCCTCAAGCCCGATGAGTTCTACGAGGGACTCCGAAAAGAACATTGGGCGTGGCAACCACTGCGCAATGTCACGCCACCGCAACCAGCCGATGCAACGTGGGCGCGCGATGACGTCGATCGCTTCGTCCTGGCCAAGTTGGAAGAGAAGGGACTCAAGCCAACGACCGACGCCGACAAACTCACGCTCATCCGCCGGATCAAGTTCGACCTCACTGGCTTACCACCGACAGTCGAAGAGATAGACTCCTTCCTCGCGGACGCTTCACCGACGGCCTTGGAATCGCTCGTCGACCGCTTGTTGGCTTCCAAAGCGTTCGGCGAGCGATGGGGTCGGCACTGGCTCGACGTCGCTCGCTACGGCGAGTCGACCGGTTCCGCGCGGAACGTCCCCTACCCTCACGCTTGGCGCTATCGCGATTACGTCATCGATTCGGTCAACGCCGACAAACCGTACGACCAATTCATCCGCGAACAAATCGCAGGCGACTTGCTGCCTGCCAATTCGCCCATGGAAAAGGGGGAGCAGCTCGTAGCGACGGGTTTTCTCGCCTTAGGCGTGAAAGACGTGAACCAGCGCTTCCCCGTTCGCTTCCTCATGGACAACGTCGACGAGCAGATCGATACGGTGTCGCGAGGCGTGCTCGCGCTCACCGTGAGCTGCGCTCGCTGCCACGATCATAAGTTCGATCCCGTCCCCACCGCCGACTACTACGCATTGGCGGGGATCTTCCGCAGCACGGATCTGCTTGCGGGTGTGCGTAGCAAGATGGGTGGCGGTGGCCTCGACTATTACGACACCGACAAGCTGATCAACATCAGCACCGACTCCAAGCCTGATCCCAACGCCGCCGCGAAGATCGAAGAGCTGACCAAGGCGCTCGCGGAAGCCCGCGCGGCGTTCCAAGCACTGCAGGCCGATCCTAACGGTGCCGAAAAAGGCCCGGACGGTCGACCCAAGCGGCAGGTCGCGCGTCAAAAGATGAATAAGATCCAGCAGGAGCTGTCGGAGTATCACGACCCAGCTGTTCTCGGCAAGGTAGCCTACGGTGTTCGTGATTCGAAGAAGGTCTCCGATACCGAAGTCCGCATTCGCGGTGAAGCCGAGAAGCTGGGACCGGTTGTTCCTCGCGGATACTTGACGCTCGTCTCGGTCTCCGATGCCGAGCGACCCAATCCGAAACAAAGCGGCCGTTTGGAACTGGCTCACTGGCTCACCAGCACGAACAATCCGTTGACCACCCGCGTGTACGTCAACCGCGTTTGGCAGCACTTGTTCGGCGATGGATTGGTAACGACGGTTGATAACTTCGGCACGACGGGCGAAACGCCGTCCAATCCGGAGTTGCTCGATCACCTGGCCAAGCGATTCGTGCAGCAAGGCTGGTCGACCAAAGCGTTGATCAAGTCGCTGGTGCTCAGTCGGGCTTACCAGCTCTCGAGCGATACCGTCGCCACGAACGTACAAGCCGATCCGGCCAATCGTTTGGTCTGGCGACATTCGCCGCGACGACTCGATGCTGAGGAACTTCGCGACGCGGCGCTCGTCGCATCGAACACGCTCACGGCAGAGCCGCCAAAGGGTTCGCTCGCGGCGGAGTTCAAAGTGATCGAAGTCCGCAACAACGGACCGGAGGCTCGCAAGCTGCTCGATTACGCCTTGGCCGATACGCATCGCAGCGTCTACTTGCCGTTGTTCCGAGGCATCACGCCCACCTCACTGGCCTCGTTCGATTTCGCCGAACAAGGGATGCCCACGGGCAAACGGGATACGACCACGGTCGCAACGCAGGCACTGTATTTGCTCAACGATCCGTTCGTTCGCCGCTCGTCGATCAAGTTGGCCGAGAACGTGCTGGCTCGTTCCGGCGTGACGGACATGGAGCGGATCAGCCACTTGTACGTGACGGTTCTCGGCCGGCCGGCAACGGCCAACGAAATCGTGCGAGCGCGGGAGTTCCTGGCGAGCTACCAATCGGACGAAACCAATCTTCGTGCCCAATTGGCCGCCGAGAAAGCGAAGGCCGAAGAAGCAGCGAAACTTGCTAAGGCTGAAGCCGACGCCAAGGCAGTCGCTGCCAACGGAGAAGCAGTCGGCGCGGCGCCAGTCGTTCCCGCCAACCCCGACGATATTCCCGACAGCGATCAAACTGCTCGCGACGAAAAGGTCGAAGCGGCCGATTCGCGCATTGCGGCTTGGGCCAGCCTCTGCCAGGCACTCCTCGGCTCCGCCGAAGCTCGTTACGTGAAATAGATGCGTGATGTAAGCCAACCAAGAAGTCGATTACCCCAATACAAGTACAAATAGCCTTTCGCAGAGAAAGATTCTCCCCATGTCCGATAAGAACACTTCGATCATCACGCCATCGCGTCGACAACTCCTCAAGTCGGCCAGCGCTGGATTTGGATACCTCGCGCTGTCGAGCTTATTGGCCGATCAGTCGGCTCGCGCCGCCACACCGACCGCGCAGTTGTTGGCTCCCAAAGCCCCGCACTTTCCGACCAAGGTGAAGCGGGTCATCTTCCTGTTCATGGAAGGGGCTATCTCGTCGGTCGATACTTGGGAGTACAAGGCCAAGCTGCAAGAGAGCGATGGCAAGTCGGGACCCGGTGGCGGCAAGCTGGTCGCCAGCAAGTTCAAGTTTGCCCAGCACGGCGAAACGGGCTACTGGGTTTCGGAACTCTTCCCGCACCTGGCCAAACATGTCGACGAGTTGTGCCACATCCGCGGACTCCACACCGATACACCCGCGCATCCCCAGGCGGTCATTCAATTGCACACCGGGACGGCACTGGCGCAGTTGACTCGCCCGTCGTGGGGATCGTGGGTTCTCTACGGCCTGGGGACCGAGAACCAAGATTTGCCTGGGTTCATCACCATTAACCCGTCGGCGAACTTCGGCGGCGCGGTGAACTACGGGAGCGCGTTCCTGCCGGCCCACTACCAAGGGACCAAGATCAACGACACCGGCTATGTGGAGAACCTCAAGGCCCAAACCGCTTCGGCGCTGCAACGAAAGCAAATCGACTTGATCCAGTCAATGAACCGCGACCTGGCGACAAGTCCGAGCGCTCCCGACGAGTTGGAAGGGATCATCCAGTCGTACGAACTGGCCTTCACCATGCAGGGTAAAGTGCCGGAGATTCTCGATATCTCCAAAGAGTCGCAATCGGTCCGCGATGCTTACGGCGTGAAGCCGGGCCCGGCCGGAAGTTTTGCCCGGCAGTGCTTGATGGCCCGCCGCTTGTGCGAGTCGGGCGTGCGGTTCATCGAAGTCCGCCAAGGGGGGTGGGATCACCACAACAACTTGCACAAAGGGCTGATCTCGAATTGCGCCGCGGTCGACCAACCGACGGCGGCGCTGCTGACGGATTTGAAGCAACGAGGCATGCTAGAAGACACGCTCGTCTTGTTCGGCAGCGAGTTCGGGCGGTTGCCCACGGCTCAGGGGCCCGACGGCCGCGACCACAACATTACGGGCTATCCGATGTGGCTGGCCGGTGCGGGCGTGAAGAAGGGTTTCAGCTACGGCGGCACCGACGATGTGGGCATTCACGCCGTCGAAGGACGCATGCATACCACCGACCTGCATGCGACGCTGCTGGCGTTGATGGGGCTCGACCACGAGCAGCTCACGTACAACTACGCCGGGCGAGATTTCCGGCTGACCGACGTGCAAGGGAAAGTTGTGCAAGAGATCTTTGCGTAACGCAGTTCCCCGTTGCAGGGTCTCTAAGGACGCAGACATTTGGCTTGAGACGTGCACGCTAGCTCAAGCCGCCGCGACTATCGCCAAGCTCAGCCGGGCCTTTTCTTCGCTTGCCCGGCTGAAGTCGACCTCTCTATGTCGTAACGACCTTCTCGACCGTCAAAAACCGTCCCTTCCGTGATGGACCACCGTCATCCGTCACGGGCGACCATCACTATTCACGGGCCGTGGGCTGATTCACTCGTTTGCCTGGTACCGCATTTACCAAACTTCGCGCGATTCACGCAAAACAGTTGACTTTCCGATTGGCACATCGATTGCGTTTAGTGCTTCGCATCAGGCAAGAGCCTTTCACGAAGAGTTATTGGAGACGACGCCATGCTGAATCGATTCATCCTCGGGGTCACCTGTGCCCTGCTCATGATAGTTTCAATCGGCTGTAGCAACGACAAGCGGCTGAAAGTTTATCCCGTCGAAGGAACGGTCCTGCTCGACGGACAACCCCTGGCGAACGCGCTGGTGGTGCTTCATCCCCTCGCGCCGAAGAACGCTGAGCACCAGCCTTCGACGGCGCAAACGGATGCCGCTGGAAAGTTCAAAGCGACCACTTACGTTAGCAACGATGGTGTTCCCGATGGGGAATACGCCGTGACCGTGGCCGCCTACGAACTGATTCCGGAAGGTTCGGGATTCGTTCCCGGCGGCAACATCCTTGCTCCTGAATTGGCCTCGAAAACGAGCACAAACGTCAAGGTGCAAGTCGCGGCCAGTTCGTCGAACGTTCTCCAGCCCATCACTGTGCAGCGCGCTTCGGTTCAACAAGCCTCGGCCACCGCCCCGGTGTCCTACGGCGAGTAGTGTCCTTCGGCGAATAGCAGTTAACAACGAACGACCTGAATTCACAAAAACACATCGCTCAAAAACAACCCTTTCACAAACAAACACGTATTGGAGTTTCAAGAATGTCCTCCCTCAACAACTCGCCTAACGCAGGACGCGCACGGCGAGGTTTCACCTTGATCGAGTTGCTGGTGGTGATCGCCATCATCGGCGTGCTCGTCGCCTTGTTGCTGCCTGCAATCCAGGCGGCTCGCGAATCGGCTCGCCGCAGCCAATGCCAAAGCAACTTGAAGCAGCTCGGCATCGCGGCCCAGACCTTTCACGATGCGACCAAGACCTTGCCTTCGAGCGTCCGTCCAGGTGGAAACACCTTGTCCCCTCGTATCGCCGGCTTGACCTTCATCCTTCCGAACCTCGAGCAGTCGGCCATCTTCGATCAATACCGTCAGGACCTGAACTGGAGCAATGTGGCCAACGTGCCATTCACCTCGCGGCCCCTCTCGGTTTTCGTTTGCCCTTCCAGCCCCGGCAGCGCTAGCGACCGGTGGGATGGCGACCCGCAACCGCCGGCCACGTTTTCGAACCTTGTTGCCGTCACCGACTACTCGCCCGTCATCGGCGTCGACCAACGCCTCGACCAGGCGGGTTTGCTGATTCGTCCTGATCCGGCCACGCCGCTGGGCTTGGCTCAGCTGACCGGCATGCTGCCTAAGAACGGCTCGCCCAAGTTGGCCGACGTGTTGGATGGCCTTTCGAACACGATCATGTACGGTGAGTCGGCTGGCCGCCCGGCAGTTTATCGCGGCAAGAACCACGTTCGCGTTGGCGACATCACTACCGCTCGCGTGAATGGTGGCGGCTGGTGCCGCCCAGCGAGCGACTTCAGCGTCGACGGCTCGTCGCTCGACGGCAAGACCTTCCCCGGACCGTGCGCTATCAACTGCACCAACGGGCAAGACGTCTTCCCGATCAGCAGCGGCGGAGCCACCCCATACACCTACTACGGGACCGAAGGAACCAGCGAAGCCTACGCCTTCCACCCAGGCGGAGCCAACTTCACGATGGGCGACGGGTCGGTGCGGTTCATCGCCGACACGATCCCGATCAGCATCTTCGCCGGTCTGGTGACTCGCGCCGGTAGCGAAAACGTCCGCGTGCCCAACTAGTTCGGGCTGAGAAATAGTCGGGGGCTGGAACCAGAGAAGAACTTTGCCCCTTGTTCATCCCGAGATGGCGGAGCCATCTCGGGATGTTTGTTTTTACGACTGCAAGAGATCGACCATGACCATGCGCCGTTGCCTTGTGCTGTTGATTCTCGTCACCGTGTGCGGCGTGGGATGCTCGCCTTCGGCCTCGCAGTCATCTGTGAAGACTGCACCTACCAAGACGGCGCCTACAAACGCGGCTCTCGACGAACCCAAGCCGGGGCCGAGCTCACCCCAAAAGGTGACATTGCTCAACGTGTCGTACGATCCGACGCGCGAGTTTTACGTCGAGTTCAACGCGGCCTTCGCCAAGCACTGGCAGGAGCAGCACGGCCAAGAGGTAACCATCGACCAATCGCACGGCGGATCGGGCAAGCAAGCGCGAAGCGTCATCGATGGTCTTGAGGCTGATGTCGTTACGCTAGCTCTGGCTCAAGACATCGATGCGATTGCCGAAAAAGGCAGATTGCTTTCGTCGAATTGGCAAACCAAGCTGCCCCACAACAGTTGCCCTTACACGTCGACGATTGTTTTCCTGGTTCGCAAGGGAAATCCAAAACAAATCAAAGACTGGGACGACCTGGTGCAGGGAGATGTTTCGGTCATCACGCCCAACCCTAAGACGGGCGGCGGTGCCCGCTGGAACTATCTGGCCGCATGGGGCTTCGCGCTCAAACGCGAGCTTGGAAGTTGGGACAAGCTCAAGCTACCTGAGGCAAACGAAGACGCCAGTGCGGCACAAGCCAAGGCCCGCGAGTTTGTGATCGAACTATACAAGCGAGTCCCCGTCCTCGATTCCGGCGCCCGCGGCTCGACGAATACGTTCATTCAGCGAGAAATCGGCGACGTGCTTCTGACGTGGGAGAACGAAGCGTTCCTCGCAATGAACGAACTGGGACCCGACAAAGTCGAATTAGTGGTCCCCTCGATTAGCATCTTGGCCGAGCCGCCTGTCGCGGTCGTCGAAACCGCCGCTGAAAAGCACGGAACGACGGCCGCGGCTCAGGCTTATCTGGGGTTTCTGTACAGTCCCGTCGGGCAGAAGCTCGCGGCGAAGTATCACTACCGCCCGTCTGTCCCCAATTCCGTTTCAGATGAAGAGAAGAAGCAGTTCGTGGAGTTAGAACTGTTTCAGCTCGAAGAAGTCTTTGGCTCCTGGAAAGAGACGCAAGCGAAGCACTTCGACGACGGCGCGATCTTTGATCAGATTTATCAGCCAGCGAAGCAGTAACGGCTTCTGGTCCATTATTCGACGACACAGTCGGGGCGGAGGGCACGGAAAGCATCAATCGCTTCTGGTGTGATCGCCTCTTCAAACAGGTACAACTTCTTTAACCTAGGAAGCTGTGCAACGTATTCCAAAGAGCGGTCCGTAAGCATGTTTTCGGTCAGGTCCAAAGCCTCCAAGTGCTTAATTGCGCTGATCCCTTCGACATGTTCATCCTCCATGTTCGTGTGGGACACCGAAAGCGACTTTAGGTTCGGCATGCCCGCTAGTAGCGCAAATCCCTCTGTTGAAAACCGAGCGCGACTCAGATTTAAGTGCTCAATCCCTGTCCCTCGCAAAGCAGTTGCTTCCTCTTCGGAGAATTCAGCGTCGCACAATGTCAACTCCGTCAACTGAGGTAGTTCTTTGAAACGTGCCAAACCAACAGATGTGAGGCCACCGGCTTCAATGCAAATGAAATTGAGACGTTTCAACTTCACGATCGAAGAGAGACTCGCATCGGTCACATCACCGCCGTTGATCGCAATTTGTTCAAGTTTGTCGAGCGATTCCACGGACTCCAAGTCGGAATCCTTCAACAACGAGAAGTCGAGGTGCAGTATCCGTAAGTCGGGCAAGGCTCGCGCGAGTCGATTGTGTTCATCGGTCATGTCGATGCTTTGCATGCTCAAGTGCTGCACTCGTGGGAGTTTCAGGATAAGCTCGTTGTACTTTTCCGATGCAAGGGAAGCGTGTACGCGATAGTAGTCAGCAAAGAAATCTTGCTTCCAATCGACTGGCGGCATTGGCTGCAGGAAACTCTTCGGGCCGAACCAACGGGACACCCCTTCTGTCTCCTCTCCGAACTTATCAACGATGTGTTGTCGAATCTCGGCATGCGTTTGTGCCGTGCGGACGTCCGACATCAGCCAACCAAGAGGGATCGCTACTGCGATCACAAAGAGACCCAGCCACAACAAACCGAATTGCAGTCGCGATCCTCTCCAATAACTCCATATCGCACCAATCGCCACGCACACGGCAAAGAGCAACACAGACCCAAGAGCGACAAGAACTGTCCAGCCTTGCCCAAAATCAAGGCCAAACCATTTCGAAGAAATGAACAACGCAATTTGCGCGGCGATCAAGGTCAGGATCGCTTTGTTGCCAACCAGAAAGTTTTTAGAGCCCGGGAGAGACGTCAAACGGTTGTGCTCCGTGGAACAGCCTGATCCAGTGATTCACCCGCGCGCTTCTTTGATGATCCGGCAGACCGCATTGCGCCAGTCTAGCTCGATCCAATCGTCGCCTAGCGGAACGACTCGCTCGTGCCGCCACTTCGCCAGGTCGAAGGCCCCAGCCATCCACATTGCTCGCTCGCCGTTGCTGCTGTGAACAATCACCGAGCGAACGATCGGCTGCGACACCAGCCACTGCGCCACCATGTAGCCGTCGCCTGGGTCGGGCTGCCCCGGCTCCGACTCCAAGTCGTGATCGAGCGAGATCAGCGTGGCGCCCGATAACAAAGCCCCTGCCTCGCGCATCATGACGTTGGCATCGCCCCAAACTCGAAGCGATAAGTCGGGTGCCACGGCGCGCAGCACGGCCATGAACCGCTCGATGCGCTCGGCATTGTCTTCCAGCATCAGGAGCACGGATGTCTCCCTCGATACTTAACCCGCCGTGAATTTTAAGCCGACGATACCGCCCACAATCAGCAACAAGCACACGACTCGCCATGCGGTGGCAGGTTCGCCGAACAACAGAATGCCCAATGTCGCGGTGCCGACGGCGCCGATGCCGGTCCACACGGCGTAACCGGTGCCGACCGGAATGGTTCGTACGGCCACGGCCAACAGGAACATGCTGATCGCCATTGCGGCGATGGTCAGTACGCTCGGCCACAGCTTGGTAAAGCCATCGGTATATTTCAAACCGATCGCCCAGCCCATTTCAAACAACGAAGCGATAAAAAGAAGAGCCCATGCCATAACGCACCTGTGCGTCAGAGGCAGGGTCGTCCCTACCGGAATCGAAGAACATGCGAGTCGTCCCGCACGTGTTGTGAATGCTTCGATTTTATCCCCTTGGTCGTTAAGGGCAAGGACACCGCGGACCAAGGTCGTTGCAACGTGCCTCGCAACTCTTAAACTGTTAGCAAGCGTTCAGGGCGCTTCTGTGTCCGCGGAAAGGGCTGAGCCCACCTGATCCCAGCGTGACTATCAATCGTTGGCGTACCTTCTTTCGGTTCGCGACGCGGACACCGAACCATGCGGCTCCAGCCGCCGAAAGGAGGTCGTTATGACCCATTTCTATTCCGCCCCCACGCGCACGCTTCCCACCCACCCCAGCCTGGAGCAGCTTCGCAAGCAAGCGAAAGATTTGCTCAAAGCGTTCGCGGCAGGCGACTCCACCGCCACTCGCGAATTCGAGTTGTTCGAGCGGTCCCCCAATCGGGAGTCTTTCGCCTTGGTCGACGCGCAGCGCGTGCTCGCTCGCGCCTACGGCTTTGCCAGTTGGACCAAGCTCAAGCAGCATGTTGACGGCATCAACATCAAGGCGTTTTGCGAGGCAGTCGAAGCCGGAGACATTGCCGCTGTTCGCCGCCTGGCGAAGGCTCGACCCGACCTGGTGGACCTCTCGCCCGACGGGGCCGAAGGGGAGCGAACCGCCTTGCATATCGCGGTCCTTAAAGGCGATGTCGCAATGGCTCGCGCGCTGATGGAGTTGGGCTCCGATGCCCGGCGCGGCATCTGGCCTCATCGCAGCGCGACCGCCGCTTACACGATTGCGAAGGATCGCCAGTACGACGAGATCGTCGCGATCATCGAGCGCGAAGAGGATCGCCGCCGTCAGGCGAAAAGCGCGCCAGGTGCTACCATCGACTCGCAGATGGACCAGATTCACAAGGCAATCCTCCAAGACCGCAACGACGAAGCGATTCGCCTGCTGGAAAGCGACTTGTCGCTCGTCGGCGCATGCAGCCTTCGCGGTACGACGCCGCTGCATGTGGCGGCTTGGGCGCAGAGCACCGAGATGATTGCTTGGCTACTGGATCATGGGGCCGCCGTCGATGCGTTGGCTCCGTTTGACGCACCGCTCGGCGCTGCCGCCGAGTACGCAGCCGACAACACGCCGCTCGACTATGCCGTCATCGCAGCCGGATGGCCGGCACACGGCGGGCAAGCCCATTTCATGGAGAACGCCCTTAAAGATCCGGCGGCGTTCGAAGCCACGGCAAAACTACTGCGCGAGAAGGGAGCGATGCTTACCTCGCGCGCCGCCGTCGCAACGGGCGATGTCGAGGCTGTCCGGCAAATGCACGGTGACGGACAGTTGCGAAACGAGATCCACCATCTCCGCGGCGGTCTGCTGGCCATCGCGGTGCGCGTGAATCGTCCCGAGATGGTCTCGCTGCTACTGGACTTGGGACTCGATCCCGACGAGACCGTCTTGTCGGACGAAGGGACCCGCATGAGTTGGGGCATGCCGCTGTGGTTCGCATCGATGTGCGGTCGGCATGAGATCGCCGAGTTGCTGCTTACTCGCGGCGCCGACGTCAATGGCATCGTGTACGCCAGCGGAGACTCGATGGGCATGGCTGCCGACGACAAAATGGAAGCCCTCTTGCGCACGAACGGAGCGCACATCACGGTCGAGCAAGTATCCGACTTGAATACGGCGAAGGCGATTCTCGACGGAAGACTCGCGGCCCACAGCCTCAATGTCGACAACCCGACGCTCACCGACCTGGCCGAACAGATGCTCTGGGCGGCCGGCGGCGGCGAGGAGATGGTCCGGTTGTGCCTGCCGTATATGAAACGAAAGCTCGACGATCTTTGGTGGAACTACGTCTTGCTTCACGCCAAGTCGCCGGGTGGGTTCAAGTTGATCTTGGACCATGGCGTCGATCCCGACGTGGTGAGCGACGGGGGATACACGATCCTGCACCACTTGGCATCCGATTACTGCGACCAAGAAACCAGCGTCGCTCGGGCAACGCTCCTGCTGGATGCCGGCGGATCACTGACACAGCGCGATCCATTCCTTAAGTCAACGCCACTAGGTTGGGCCTGCCGCTGGGGCCGCATCGATTTGGTTCAGCTCTACCTCGCGCGCGGGGCCGATCCAATCGAGCCCGATGCCGAACCTTGGGCAACTCCCTTGGCCTGGGCCAAAAGAGGCGGGCACGATGAGATCGCCAAGCTATTAGAGGCTTGATCGCACTTGCTTTACGACTACTCAAGGCTCAGCACGCAGTTGTGCTGAGCCTGCGCCGAGATTCAGTGCGTCTTACAGACATCGCATAAATTGGACTAAGTCCGATTTTTCCTCGGCTGTCAACTTGAGCGACAGCACCAGGTTGAAGAACTCGACCGTATCGTCGAGCGTCAGCAATCGGTCATCGTGCAGGTAAGGAGGCGAGTCCTTGATGCCGCGGAGCGGGAACGTCTTGATCGGTCCGTCTTGCGATGCAAAGCGGCCGTTGATTTCCTTCTCTTTGAAGAACCGCTCGACCTTGAGGTTGTGCATCAGGTTGTCGGTATAGTAAGGAGCCGGGTGGCATACGCCGCATTTCGCTTTGCCGAAGAACAATTCCTGCCCACGCATTTCGGCAGGCGATGCCTGGCTGGGGTCTAGCTTTCCAAAAACGTCCAACTTCTTGGCAGGGGGAAAGTCGAGCAGTTCTTGGAACTCGGCCATGAAATGGACCTGGCTGCCGCGCTCCAGCGGATTGATCCCCTTCTTCGCGGCCGTGGCAATGTCTCCGTCGAAGTAAGCGGCCCGCTGTTCAAACTCGGTAAAGTCCTCAACTGTTTTGAGCGCACGTTGCGAACCGAACAACCGTTGAACGTTTAGCCCGCGGAGCGTGGGCGTATCGATGCGGTGACGATGCGAATCGGGCCGAATGTCGCCGACCGTATGCGTCGCGGCATTGGTGTGACCGTTCGAATGGCAATCGAAGCAGGCAACACCTTGGTGCGCCTCCAGCGATTTTCGATCGTCCGTGCTATTGAACTGCTGCTGGGGGAACGGCGTCAGCAACAAACGGAGTCCTTCCAACTGCTTGGGATTCAAGGCGTCTTTGAATAAGTCGTAGTAGTTCGCCAGCGTCACGAGTTGACCTTTTGAAAGGTCTCCAAGATCGGGACGCGTGGTCAAGTAGATCGGGGCTGGGAACTCAGGCAGGAAGTGGTCGTGCTTGTTGAAATCGAAATCGAGGTCGAACCGCGTTAGGTCGCGTTTGTTCTGCTTAAGAACCTCGTCAATTTGAGTCTTGGGAAAAGTCATGCCGCCGTTCAAGTGGTCAGGATGCGGCAACGGATAGAAACCAGCGGGCCACAGGTTCTGACTTTTGATCTCGTCAGGCGACATTCCAGCGAGTTTGTCCCAGGTCGTCCCTTTCGGCAGTTTGACGCGGACTCCCTCTTGAATCTTTTTGCCGCGTGACATCGTGGCGTCCTTCGCCGGACGATCGGCCAAGTCGTACCGTTCGGCCAGGAGGTCCTGCTGCTTTTTCGCGGCCACCGGCTTCTTTTCTTGCCACTCCTTCACGAATTCTTTGAACTTGGCGTCCTGTGCCAAGCCGACTCCAAGCGGCGTGGTCGCCAGCGCGACAACCATGAGGCAAATCTTGTAGCGTTGCATGGGCAATCTCCAATTCTGCGTGACAATTAGAAGATTTTTCGACAACTCACAAGGCAGCAGGACGCGTGCCAAGTCCGGCTTTGGGAGATTCTTGCGCGCGCGTTATTGCTAAGACCCATTCCCCCGAGTGGGGCATTGGTTGGCGTGGCAAGAGCCCAGCTATTTGCCCGCACCATGCGGGAAACGTGGCTTCTGAGCGCGCGTGCCGACACGTGGGCCTTTAGATGCCTTGGGACGTTCGAAGTTTCGCGCCGAGATCGAGCTAATGCAGATCACTAGATCTTCATTTGGCGCCGGCCTTATCTTTTTGGTCGCGCTTGCCTAACTCATTCTTGAACGCCGGGTGAGCCATGCACGTTGCGTACACGATGTCGTTCTTAGGGTCCCAGGCATAGCTGCCGAACCACTTGGGGCTGAACGAAAAGGAGTTGCCGATGTTCGGTCGCAAAGCGCTGACTTTGGTCCACTCTTGCCCGCCGGTTGTCGTTTTGAAGATTCCTTCCGGGCCAATAGCCACGATCGAATTCTCGTCGGCCCCAAACCAAGGACCTTGCCAGATGTCGATCTCTCCTCCTTGCACGCGCCATGTGGCGCCGAGGTCGTTGCTGACGATCAACCCTTCCGACGTGCACAGGTAATGCGACTTGTTGAACAAGACGGGAATCTTGGAACGCGGTTGCAGCTTGGAGACTTCGCTCCACGTCCGGCCTTGGTCCGGGCTGCGATGAATGCCGTTGGCGTAGCTGTAGATCAACGTCTTCGAGTCGAGTACGCCGATCATGCACTCGTCTTTTTTCTTCACCGGGTCCATCGCGATCGAAAGTTTGTGCCAATCCGATCCGCCATCGGTCGAGAGATACACTTCGCCATCCGACTCGTGTTTGCCTGCCAGGATCACTTGCGCGTCGGGCGACGCCCAATCGATCGAGCCGAAGTCCCAGTTGCGTCCGAGCGACTTGAATTTTTTCCACGTCACGCCATCGGCGGTGTAGCCGGCATCGCCATCGAGCGAGAAGACGGCCATCCGTTTGGGGTCATTCTGATCGACCTGGAAACTCCAGCCCGATTCGCCGCGGCCGCTGACTGTCTCTTGATCGATCCGTTTCCATGTCGCGCCTTGGTCCTTGCTGCGCCAAACGCCATTGCCGACGAAGTTCACCACCACATCGCCGGCCAATCGATCGATAGCAACTCCCGCGCAACCGCCCGGCCACGGTTGCTTGCCGAGAGCCTCGATCTGCTTGCTACCGATATCGGTCCATTGGTCCTCGGCAAATGCCGCCGCGACGAACGCAAGGCAAACGAATGAGCACGCGAGGGCAGACTTGACGTTCACGGGCGAGTCTCCGTGGATGGATTCGCAAAATGGCACCGCGTGATCATGGTACTCGCTCCGCCGACTCAAAACAGCAAGAGCGATCGACGTCGGATCGCTCTGAAACGTCTAAAACGCCAATCGCTGGCCTAGCGCAACTCAAGGCGGAACGAAGAAATCACGTCGTTCCAACCATGACTCGACATCTCGAACATTCTGCCGTCGCCATGTAAGCGATGGTCGCGGAACGGGCTGCTGTTGGGTGTTCCATTGCGCTCCACCAGCACCCAGCATCGGGCGCCACCGTAGTTAACGTGCTGCCAGCAATAGACCAGGTGGCCTCGTCGGACCCATAGGCTGCTGACGACGTCGTTCCAACCATCAGGCATGTTGCTGCGCGTGAACTGGTCTCCGTAAATGGTATAGGTAGCGCCGCCACCCCACGAATGCACATAAAAGATGCATCCCGCGGAAGCCGCAAGGTTCGACATCAGTTCCGACATCGCCTTGGACTCCGCTGCATCTCGTGCTTCGAACTTGCTCGCAGAGTTAATGACCGACGTAATCTGGTTCTGCATAGCGGGAGACAAGGCGGTTTGCTTTCCCGCGATATCTTGGAGTTCTTTCAGGCGATCGGCATTTTGCAAGAGCAATGCGGTTTTTACGTCGCCCAAGAGGCCCTCGAACGTTTCGCGGACTTGCGGTGACGCATCCGCGGGGAGCTCGCTCGTCGCCTTTTTCATCTCTTCCATCGCTAGCGATGGCGCGGCGGCGTTATCCCAGTTCAGGTTGAGATCGGAGTAAGCCGCTTTAACACGCTGGCCAAGCCGAGTAGCCGTTTCGTTGTCGGACTCCTGCTGCGACAACTCGTACGCGAGTTGAAGGAGTTGCTTGGCGCTAACGCCCGACTTGTGACGCCGGCCTAACACTTTTTCCGCCTCGGCCGTGAGCAGCGCGAAGTCGGCCAGAGCGCCCGGTTTGCGAGAGTTGATAATGTCGGGCAGGTCGGCAATCCGCACATAGGGTTCGAACCCCTCGTCTGCCGCCCGCAACGCGGCGGCGATGTGCTGTGGAACGTCATCAGACACCGGGCTCTCCTTGACCTGGGCGAAGCCGATGCTGGATGCCGCCAGCACGAAAATCCAGAACGCGAAATGAATCCGGCACATGCACAATCTCCCTCGACATCGCGATACCGTGAGAAGTAGTTCGCAGCGGATCGACTAGCACGGTCCGTCGTGCCGAGATCGCGCTGCCAAGAGAGATGTTCCGCGTGCGCTGATCGCGAACAACGGCGCAAAACATCTTCCTGTTCCGCAAATTCCCACGATGGCAAGGGCGTTGGAATGGTCTGAAAGGACCAGGCGTTTGCGGAATCTTCGCCACGGATTTCGGGCGAGACAGTCTCAGAGCCGTGATAAGGGCGATTTCACCACTGCGCCGAACGGGCCGGCGCGCGACGGTTTTTACACTGGAGTCTGTGGGGCGCCAGTGCCGCCCTAGCCTCTGACGTCACTCAGTGAATTGCCGACTGCAAGTCTTCGCTGCTCGCCTCGTCGTACGAAATGCTCTCGGGCGGGCTTGTGTCGGGCGGGACCATTTCCTCAGATGACTCAGGGGGCCGCCCTCGGCTGCGGCCGAATTGCATGCAGAGCACTGGCAGCAAAAAGAGTGTCATCAACATGCTGGTGACAACGCCGCCGATGACCACCGTCGCTAGAGGCCGCTGCACTTCGCCGCCCATGCCGGTATTCACGGCCATCGGAAGAAAGCCGACACTCGCGACGAAGGATGTCATCAAGACGGTCCGCAGGCATTCCATTGATGAATCGACGATTGTGTCTAACGGAGACGCGCCGCGGGCCGCGCGCTGCCTAATTGCCGACACGACGACCATGCTGCTCAGGACCGAAACGCCCGAGAGGGTAATGAAGCCGACGGCCGCCGAGATTGATAGCGGCATCTCCCGCAAATAAATCCCGAACACGCCGCCGACGCACGCAAACGGAATACTTAGCGCAACGAGCAGCGTATCGGCCACGTTGCGGAAGCTGAGCCAAAGCAGTCCTAGAATTAGCGCGATGGCAATCGGCACCACAATCATCAGCCGCTTTTGGGCCCGCTGCATGTTCTCGAATTGGCCGCCCCACTCCAGCCGATAGCGCTTCGGGAGCGAGACTTGGCTCACGACTTGCCGCTGCGCGTCAGCCACGAATCCGCCGATATCGCGGCCGCGGACGTTGCACTGAATGGTGATCTGCCGTTTGCTCCAGACGCGCGTGATGTACTTGGCTCCGCGCACCTCGCGGACGTCGGCGATTTCGGTGAGCGGAATTCGCGCGCCGGTCGGCGATAAGAGAACAAGGCTCGCCAGCCCGCGAGGACTCCCGCCGTATTCGTTCGGAATGAGCACGGCCAAGGGGAACTGCAGTTGCCCCTCGATGACTTGACCGACGGTCTTGCCGGAAACCGCCTCGACGATATCGAGGACCGACTCGGCCGGGATGCCGTGCCGCGCAATTGCTTCGCGGTTGACTTGGATTTGCAGGATCGGCTGGCCAGCGACGTCGTCGATCGCCAGGTCGGTGCAGCCGGGAATCCGCTCCAGAACCTTGCCGATCTGCGAGGCCGTCGCGATCAGCGTATCCAGGTCGTCGCCGAACAGTTTCAGCGCCAGGTCGGCACGAACGCCGGTCAACATTTCGTTGAGCCGCATTTCGATGGGTTGCGTGAACCAGATGGTTCGCCCACGAAATTCTTCGAGTGATTTCTGCATTTTGCCGACGAGCTCGGTTTGCGTTTTGGCTCGCTTCCACTGAGCGCGATCCTTGAGCGAAACGAACATGTCGGTCGTCTCGGGCGTCCCGGCGTCGGTGTTGATATCGGGCTCGCCGACGCGGCTCCACACGTGATCGACTTCGTCGGGATACTCCCGCAGCAGCATTTGCTCGACGAGCGTGTTGTTCTTCGCCGACTCCAAGTAGCTGGTGCCTGGCGGGTAGCGCATGCCGATGACGATCGATCCTTCCGCCAACTGCGGGACGAATTCGGTCCCCGCCTTGCTTGCGAGATATCCAGCAGCGAACAGCACGATCAGCGCCCCGGCGCAAACGATGCCACGCATGCTTAAGACCAAACGAAGCAGCGGCAGATACATCCATTTGGCGAGGCGAACCAGTAGCACGTCGCGCTCCTCCATCCGCTTCGGCAACACGAGGCTCGCGAGCGCGGGCGTAAGCGTGAGCGAGACGAGCAGCGAGCCGATCAGAACCAGGATTACCGTCAGGGCCATGGGGCGAAACATTTTTCCTTCGACCCCTTCCAGCGACAGGATCGGCAGGTAAACGATCATGATGATCAGTTGCCCGAACACGGCGGGCTGGCGGACCTCGATCACGGCATCGCGAATCGCCGCGAGCCGCACGTGACTACTGACCTTCGGATCGAGGTGAGCCAGTCTTCGCACGACGCTTTCGATCACGACGACCGAACTGTCGACGACGATTCCGAAGTCGATCGCGCCCAGGCTCAAGAGCGTTCCGGCGACGCCGAGCTGCTTCATGCCAATGAAGGCGAAGAGCATGCAAATGGGAATGCCGGCCGCGGCAATCAAGCCAGCTCGCAGATTCCCGAGGAAGAGATAAAGCAGCGCAACCACCAGCAGCGCCCCTTCGCACAAGTTATTGCGCACGGTGGCGATGACGGCATCGACCAGCGTCGTCCGGTCGTAGAGCACCTCTGGTTGAACGGTCGACGGCAGCGACGATTCCAGCTCGTGAAAGCGCTCGGTCAGCCGCTTGGTCACGGCGTGGCTGTTCTCGCCGATCCGCATGAAGCCGAGCCCGAGGACGACTTCTCCTTTCCCATCGGCCGTGACAAGGCCGCGCCGCAGTTCGTGGCCGATCACGATATCGGCGACGTCGCGCACGAAGACGGGCGTACCATCGTGAACGGCGATTTGAATGTCGCCAACCTGCTCGGCGTTCAGCACGCGAGCCACGCCGTGCACCAGCAGCATATCCCCTTTGCGATCGATGTAGCCGCCGCCGACGTTGTTGTTATTGGTCCGCAGCGACGCGACGACTTGTTCGAACGTGACATCGAACTTGAGCAACCGGTCGGGGTGGATGACCACCTGGTACTGTTTTTTGAGGCCACCCCACGTGTTGATTTCCGCGGCGCCGTCGACCGTCCTCAGTTCAGGGCGAACTTGCCAATCTTGAACAATGCGAATGTCCCGCAGCAGTTCCTCGTTATCACTCTCCCGCGGCCGCAGGGCATAGTGAAACACCTCGCCCAGCCCCGTGGCGATGGGGCCTAGCTCGGGGCGCGGCATCCCTTCGGGCAATTGAACGCTGGCTAGCCGCTGCGCGATCGATTGCCGCGCGAAATGGATGTCGGTCCCGTCTTCGAAAGTCGCCGTGACTTGCGAGAGGCCGAACTGCGATATCGACCGCACTTCGACCAGCCCGGGCAAGCCCCCCATCACGATCTCGATGGGAAGGGTTACCTGACGCTCGACTTCGGTCGCGACGAGAGCGGGGACGTCGGTGTTGATCTGCACCTGGACCGGCGTCGTATCGGGAAAGGCGTCGATTTCCAATACAGCGAGGGAGATGGCGCCGACAATCGCCACCAAAACGGTCACCGCCAGGACGGTGGTTCGGTTCTTCAGCGACCAAGAAATAAACGAAATCAGCATGAGGCTTGCCCTCGGAAACGCCTTCCTCAGTTCGCCTGAGCGTCGGCTGACTTAGGAGCGTCGTCGTGGATGTTGTTGGCATGCCCGAATCGTCGAACCGCCGACGCGTTGTCGCCCAACCGTCCTTGCAGATGATTCGAGAGTTCGGCCGCAAGCATGCGGCTTCCTTGCGCGACGACGCGCTGGCCGGGTTGCAGCGGGCCTTCCACTTCGACCCATCCTTGTCGCGTGATCCCTTTCTTGACGACCACCGGCTCGAAGCGGCGCCCGTCATCCATGGCAACAAAGATCACTTCTTGACCGATCTCCCACACCCAGCGCATCGCGTCGCTGGGGACGGCGAGTCCTGATCGCTCTTGAAGAGAAATCCGCCCCGTTCCGTACGTCCCTGCTTGTAACACTCGCAGCGTCTCGTCTTCTCGCGCAAAAGGATTCGACACATTGGCGCGGGCTTTGATGGTTCGCGTTCGCTTATCCAGATTCGAACCGATCCAATGAATGGTTCCTTGGGCGATGCTTTTTCCATTGGCCGATCCGAATTCGACGGGCATTCCAAGCTTCAATTTGGCGGCGTCGTCCTGGCGGACGTGCAGGTACACCCACATGCTGCTGGTGTCGGCGAGTTCGTACACGGCTCCGCGGACTTCGACGGCTTCGCCTTGAACCAGGTCGCAGCGCGTGATCGTCGCATCGAAAGGGGCAACCAGCGGAATCAGGTTGTACGACGCGCCATCGACACGGTCGGGCTCGGGGATTCCGAGCAGTTGGAGCTTGGAACCGAGATCCTGTTCCGAGAGTCCGTCGATATCGGCCAGGTTGAGGGAAAAGCCGAGGTTCACCAACTTCTGCAAGGCGTTGAACCGGGACGACTTGGCCAGCTGATAGGAGGCCTCCGCCTCCATCAGTTCTTTGCCGGCCAGCGTGTTCACCAGTTGCTTAAGGCGATCGCGATGTTGCGCCTTGAGGTGATGGACGACGCAGGCCTGCAACAGATCGAGTTTGGCATCGCCGACTTCGGCGGAATCGATAATCGCGAGGATTTCGCCGCGTTTGACGGTGTCGCCCAGGCGTCGCCGGACTTGCCAGACCGTGCCGGAAACGCGGGATGCGATTTGAGCGTGGACCGTTTCGTCGTACCCGATTTCGGCATTGACCGAGAGCTCGTCGTCGAACGACCGCTCCATGGCCGCTTCCGTGCCGATCCCGCAGTTTTGAGCCGCCTCTTGGGAGGAGAACTCGATCGGAGGCAAGTCGCCATCCACCAACAGAGGAGCGCTATCCGCGGCGGTTTCCGCAACAACGGTGCTTGCAGATTTCGCGGCGTCGGTGGGATGCGCCTCACCCTGCGTATAGTGGGCGATCGCGTGGCTCACGTCCCAGTGAAACGCGTGCCCAAACCAGGCGATTAATCCCAGCACCGCAAAGACCAAAAACGACTGCGCCGTTTTGGACCCTGCCCTCGCAACGTGCCCAATGCGATTGATGATCTGCGACATAGTTCATCCCGTCCGTTTAGCTTTCTGCCACTGACTCGATACTGAGCGTATACCCAGGTCAGCCGACGCGATCATGAAACGCACATGAAATCGCCTCTCGTGCGATTCTAACCGCTGCGTCATCATGAATGAGCGCCAACTCCCCGATTCGAAATCACCGCATGCTATTCAAAAATAGATCGATGAAGATGCTTTGCGATGGGTGAGCGAAGATTGATTCAAGTTGCGGCGAACCACATGAATGACAGCAAAGTATTTTGGAACTTCAACGCCAAAAATTCTGGCGCCGAGAGGGTAGGCTATAGGCCTCAGGCTTCAGGGAAGGCAGGCGAAGGTCGCTTGTTGTTTCCCTCCTGGAGCCTGACGCCTGAAGCCTGGAGCCTCCCCCAATGCCTCGAAAAGCGCTCGTCCTCATCGACATCCAGAACGATTACTTCGCTGGCGGCAAGTGGCCTTTGCAGGGGATCGACGCAGCGGCCGACAATGCGGCCAAGCTGCTGAAAGCCGCCCGCGCGAAAGGCGATCTGGTCGTGCATATGCGACACGAGTTTCCCACGGAGAGCGCGCCGTTTTTCCAACCGAACTCCGAAGGAGCGCAGATCCATCAGAAGGTGCGTTCGCTCGACACTGAGCCCGTCGTGCTCAAGCACCACGTCAATTCTTTTCGCGAAACCGACCTCAAAACCATCCTGGACCAACACGGCGTTGAAGAAGTGGTCATCTGCGGTGCGATGAGTCACATGTGCGTCGACGCCGGAACGCGCGCTGCAAGCGATCTTGGCTACCGATGCATGGTGGTCCACGACGCCTGCGCCACGCGCGACCAGGAGTTTCAAGGCAAGGTGGTTCCCGCGGCCGACGTTCACGCTGCTTTCATGGCAGCGCTAGGCTTTGGGTATGCGAAGCTTGTCTCGACAGAGGAGTATCTCGCTGGGTAAGGCTATAGGCTCCAGGCTTCAGGCTCCGGGGTGGAGAGGGCAGGCGTGGCGCGAGACTTCAGTCGTTAAGGGGAGACAGGGTGAGAGACTACAGGAAATTGCGCGCGTTTGAGGAGATGTTCACGATGACGTCGCAGATGCGACGTGCGGCGATTTCGATTCCGTCCAACATCGTCGAAGGTTCTTCGCGGAGTTCACACACCGAGTACTTGCGTTTCCTCGACATCGCTTACGGATCAGCTTGCGAGTTGGAGTATCAAATGTCCCTTGCACATCGCTTGGGCTACGTTAAGGATGTGACCAAGGCAAACGAGTTGATCCAAGAGACGGCCCGAGTTCTAAACGGCCTAATCCGGGCGCTTAAAAGGAAAACGCAACAACGTCAGGAATAAGCCGCCGGTCTTGAAATTCCCGTGCTGGAGCCTGGAGCCTCTCACTCCTTTCCTCCCCCCTGAAGCCTGATGCCTGGAGCCTGGAGCCTACTTCGATGCAAATCTGGCAACAGCACCGTCAATAAGCCAAACAGCGGCAGAAACGCGCAAATCTGGTAGACAAAGTAGATGCCGTATTTATCGGCCAACCTTCCGAGCAGCGCCGCACCCAGGCCGCCCATGCCGAAGGCGAATCCGAAGAAGAGGCCGGCCACCGTTCCGACTCGCGCCGGCAGCAGTTCTTGTGCGTAGACCATGATCGCCGAGAAGGCCGATGCCAGGATGATCCCGATGGGGATCGTCAGCACGATGGTCCAAGGGAGATTGGCATAGGGCAGTATGAGCGTGAATGGCAGGACGCCCAAGATCGAAATCCAAATCACCGACTTGAAACCAATGCGATCGCCCACGGGTCCGCCGGCCAACGTTCCGGCAGCGACCGAACCCAAAAAGACAAACAGCGCCAGTTGTGCATTCGGCACCGAGAGCCCAAAGCGCTCGATCAAGTAGAACGTGTAGTAGCTGCTCAAGCTGGCCAGGTAAAAGTACTTCGAGAAAATCAGCACGAGTAAGACGCCAATGGCAAGGGCGACTCGTGTTGTCGATGGCCCATCGTGATGCGCCACGGCAACGGGGCGCGCTTTCACTTCCGAGAGCCTGGCCGCATACCATTTGCCCACGTTAAACAAGAGCAGCATGGCCAGCAGCGCCGCGACCGAGCAAAAGGCGATGCTGCCTTGTCCCCATGGAACGACCACGAACGCCGCGACGAGCGGCCCCAGCGCCGTCCCGGCGTTGCCCCCGACTTGAAACAGCGACTGAGCGAAACCATGCCGCCCGCCTGAAGCCAGCCGGGCCACGCGCGATGACTCGGGATGAAAGACCGACGAGCCAATGCCCACCAGGCCGGCTGCGATCAAAATGAGTCCAAACGAATTCGCAACCGAGAGCAGCAGCAAGCCAAACAACGTGAAAACCATCCCCGTTGCCAGCGAGTACGGCTGCGGATGGCGATCGGTCGCGAATCCGACGACAGGCTGAAGCAGCGACGCACTCACCTGAAAAACGAACGTGATCAAGCCGACTTGGGCAAACGTAAGTTCGTAGCGATCTTTGAGAATGGGGTAAACCGCCGGCAGCAGCGACTGCATCGTATCGTTGAGCATGTGCGATACGCTGAGCGCGACCAGCACCGGCAGCACGACTTCGCGATGACTCGTCCGCGCTGTTTTACTGGGAGGTTCGCTCGCCGCAACTTCTGTCGTAGACAAACTAGATCTCCATCAAATCGGCAGAGGGGAATCGGCCGAGCGGGACAGGCTGGCGGGTTGTCAAAAAGTCGCTACTAATCCCAGGAAAACGCACATGGCGATGGTCGTCAACCCGGTGCATCGGCCTTGGTGAGACACTCCTCGGCCACTCTTGTTCGCGCGGTTGCGCCTTCCCGCTATCACGGCACGACCGCCCGTAAAACAACGACCCAAGTCGGTTTGGATGCTGAAATCCCAGCAACGATTCCTAACAGAATGGTGATGTTTCCAGCCACCGGCGGAGTTCGAACGGACGCATTACTTCGCGGCAGGTTCGGCAAGCCGCGCCAGCTCGACCAGCAATCGTTCCAACTCCGAAAAGTACGCTGCTTCATCGAGCGTCTCCTTGCGGCGGCGAAGGTTGGCGAGTTGTTTTTCCAACTCGTCACGGCGAGCGCGCGTTTCTTCGCTCAGCGTTTCCTCTTGAGGATTCGGGACCAGGACAAACGTCGGGGCCAAATCGCCATCGAGGGCGGCGCCTCCTTTCGCGGCCTTGGTGGGCTTGAGGCCTTTGAACCAATCGGCCGGAGTTCCTTGACGGTCTCCGTTGTCATCGATCAACGAATGCTCAGTGGCCAGGCGCGAATTCGAAGAGTAGAACTCGCGCACTTGCGAGGAAGCGAACAAGAACGCTTCCAAGAGCGATGTTTGGTCGTCCTTGTCGAGGTCGCAGCTTGGATCGGCAATCGCGGCGGAGAGATAATCTCCGAAGCGAGCGAAGTTATACTCGTGGCCGCTCTTGGTGGCGGTGATCACGACACGGTCCTTGCCCGAGAGCTCGCCCAGGAAACCGCCGCTGCACGACGAGCAATTAGCAATCGCAATCGGCCGCTCGAGCGGTTGCAGCCACTGCGCGAGTTCGCTCGCGGAGATGTCCTCGCCGCGCAAGTTGAACTTGGCCGTCTTGCCGTCGAACGTGCCGTGGCCAATGAGAATTACCCACAGCCGCGACGTCCCTTGAGACGCCTCCTTGAGGGCTGTTTGCAAGCGCGATCGATCGGATTCATTCTCTTCGCTGGTGCCGATCGCAATCGTGGTCGCTTGGCCTTTCTGAGCGGCCGATTCCCATCGCTGCGCCCACTCTCGGAACTTGGCCCCGTATTCCGGCGTTCCCTCGGCTCCCACCACGACGATCACGTGCGGGCGATCCGCCGCCAGGCAGACGCTACTTATGAACAGCACTGCAATTGCCAATGCACTTCTCACGGCAAACCTTTCCAGCGGCGCAGTCCCCATTCGCCAACGAGACAGGCCATGGCGATCGCCAGGATGCCGGTCTGGTGCCACAGTGGGTAGGTCCACTTTTCGGTGATCGGAATCTTGCGATTGGGGAGTGTGTTGACGAATCGATCCAGGCCACTGAGGGAAATCACTTCGCCGCCGGAATCGCGGGCGATTTGTTCCAAGAGTGCGTGATTGCCCGTTAGTTTGCGAAACTCTTCCGTCTCAGGTTCGACGGCCCAGCCCGCTTCGCGCTGGCCGACTTCGCTGCCATCCGCCGCCGTGACTGCGACTTTAGCGCGATAAGCGCCGGCAACGCGCGGCGCGAACGTCGCGCGATACTCGCCTGCGTTCTGGTCGCTGCTTTCGGCCACGATGTCGATCTCGCGCTGGTCGGGCGTCTGCACCGTGATCTTGACCGAAGCGTTGTCGAGCGGAGCAAACTCCTTGTCTCGCGCGCGGACGATCAGCTCTTGCGGGGCGAGCCCCGGACCCGCCGTCCGCTTGGTTTCCACTTCCACTCGCTGCGGCACGTCGGCCACCAGCCAGCGGACCGTTTGTCGCCATGATTTTTCCAGATCGCTTTCTTTTGAATCTTCGCGACGCATCTGCCATCGCCATAGATCGCCCACCAGCAAAGCGCCGACGCGTCCGCGACCGAAAGGTTGCACCGCCAGCGCCGGCCGCGCGCTGCCGTCACTCGCTTCCACTTCGGCCAGCACGGTCGCGCCCGGCTTGATAGCGTCGATGCGGTTGAGCGAGCGAAAGGCGGGCATCGCCGCCAGTCGCTGCGTTTCGTCTTCCTCGGTTGCTCGCACACGAACCCATGGTTGCAGCCAACCTTCACGCGTGAGCTTAAGCCGATACGAGGCCTCGGCCGATTGCGGTGCCGAGCGATCAAGATAAACCGGCAGCATTTCCCCGACCGGCGTACGCGCAAACTGGCCTTCTTGAAAAGAGTTCTTGCCCCCCATCATCAAGAGCCCGCCGCCTCGCTGGCCGACGAATCGCTGCAGCAGCGACATTTGATCTTGCGTGAAGAAACTCGCTTCGACGTCGTCAAGCACCACAGCGTGATAACGAAACAAGTCGTCGGCATCCTTGGGGAAGCCGCCGCGAAGTTCCTCGTCATCTTCCGTCCCCAACCGTACGAGCACCGGCTTGTCGAACTCTTCCGTTTGGTCGTCGGTATTGCCGAAGCCACGGAAGAGCGGATTGGTTCGCTCGCCCGTGCGGCTGAGAAACGTGAACTTGGGTTCGCGCTTGGCGATCCGCACCAGGCCCACGAGATTCACCTCGTCGTCGGAAGCGACGGCGCGGCGAAGGAACTTGAATTCCCAGTTGGGCAAACCGCCGACGTAGAGAACACGATAGGGGCCGCCCCCTCGGTCGATAACCGCGAAGCGATGATTGTTCGAAATCGTGGCTTCCGCGGAACGCGTTGAATCCGGCTTCAGTCCTTCTTCGCCGCCGAGTGACGTGTGCACCTGGTAAAAACTCACGCCTGGACGCTCGGGCTTCACAAGAAATCGCTGGGCGGAAGCCTGGGCATCACCGGCAGAGAGGGTCCGCCGTTCGACTTCCTTCCCTTCATCGTTAAGCACACGAAGGACGATAGGCCGATCGCCCAGCGATTGCGATTCGACTTCGGCCATGATCGTGACCGGAGCCGCATCGAAATTGGTTTGGCTGACGGTAACTTGTTTTAGCGCCACGTCGAGCGCGACCGACTCGGAAGCCACGGCCACCGGATAGACCGGCGGCAGATCTTTCCACGTTGCTGCTTCGGCTGGCAGGTCGGTGCCATTGCCATCGGTGAGTAGCAGGATTCCCGCGACGGGCTGGCCAGCGAAACGATCGCGAAGGGACGCGAGTGTGCTGGCTAATGTCGAGGCCTCACCATCGAACGTGAGACTGCTAAAGTCCTGCACCGGATGCAGGCCGGCGTCGAACGTATACCGGCGAACGTCGTAGTCTTGCGCAAGCCGCGACAGCCAACTGGCTTGTTCCTGCAACTGGTCCTTCATCGTTTGGCCGCGCGATTGCCCGCTGCCGCGATCGGAGAGTTGCAGGCTATGGCTATTGTCGGCGACCACGAGAAACAAATTGCTGCCGGGACGAGGACGCGTCCCGGTAACTAACGGTTCGACCAGGCAGATGGCGATCAGGACGACGCCCGCGACTTTGAGCAACGTGCAAACGCTGCTCACCCAGCTGGAGGTTCGCGACGTGAAATAGGACCAAACGACGACGGCTACGGCAACCGCCGCGAGGCAAATCGCGGGGACGACCCAACCCCGCGCGCCAAGGACGATATCGGCAAGCACTGGCAATTCCGACATCACTTGCCGGTCCCCAGTTGCTCGTAGTAGCGCCGCGTCTTTTCCGAATACTGCGGCGGAACGGGATCGCGGTCGAGCGGCACGAGAGCCTTCTTCGAGGTGCGGCGGAGCAGTTCTTCGGCGACGCGGTTGCGCAACTCGAACAGCGGACCGGCAACTTGCTGTTGCACGAGTTCCCAGTTGGGCTCGGCCGAGTGACGCTTGAGTTCGGCCCGAATGGCGCGGGCCCGTTCGCGAATCCGCGCCGCTTCGGCCCGCAGCTCGGGATCTTCGATCATCTCTTCCACATCGCGGAGCCGAGCCGACCACTCGCGGAAATCCTCGCCCGTCAACGGCGCAGTCATGCGTTGATTGCCGCCACCGCCGGTGGTGCCCGCCTGCTCCGGCGGTTCGTCACCATTGAGACGCTGTGGATTGTCGCGCGGTGGGCGCTGCTGTTCGTTGGGACGGCGACCGCCAGTGCCTTGTGGCTGCTGCTGCGCTTCGCCTCGCGGACCACCTGCGCCTTGGCCTTGGGGTTGCTCGCCTTGAGGCTCCCCTTCGGTTGGCATCGGCTGACCGGGCCCTTGCTGTTGCCCTGGTCGCTGGCCGCGTTGCGGCGACTCCTGGTTGCCAGGTTGATTTTCACGCGATGGCGGCTCATCGGTGCGCTCTTGTTGTTGTCCTTGTCCGCGACCGGAACCTTTGCCGCGCTCGTTGCCTGGGCCTTGTTGGGGTTCTTGCTCGCCGCGCTCTCCTTGCTGGTTCTGCCCTTGTCCGCGCTTGTCTGGTTCATTTTCGCCTGGCTGATTCTTTCCCGCTTCGCTCTTTCCTGACTCGCGCTTGCCCTGATCGCGTTCACCTTGGCCGTTTTGAGCCTGCTCTCCCTCGGGTGGGTTTCGTTGAGCGGACGGTTGCCCTGGGTGGCCCTGCTCGTTGTCGCTTGGACGGCCTTGCTGGTCTTGCGGAACCTCGGCGCCGTTGCGACGCATCTCTTCATTGAGATCACGCGAAAGATCGCGCAGCTCCTCGCGAGCGCGGCGCAGCCCCTCCGTTTCGTCTCCTAAGACTCCCTCGGCCGCTCGTTCGACCGACTCCCGCAAGCGGCGGACGCCTTCACTTGCGGCCGCTTCTTGCTGCTGTGCCTGTTGCGTGAGGCCCTGCCGAACGGCTCGTTCGGTTTGCTGCATCGACTGCTGGATCTGGCGATCTTGCGCGTCGCGAACCGCCTCATACAGCCGCTGCGACAGAATGGGCTCCGACTCTTCCGCCTCGCCGATGGTCCTGCGTATCCGCTCTTGCAGGTCGTCGAGCCGCTGCCGCTGTTGCCCAATTTCGTCCGCCAACGGTTCGCCGTTGGGCGTTTCGTCGCGCAGTTTCGGCGGCGCGTCCGTGGGCTGTGCCGGCTGGGGATTGAGCTGCTCGGCGATCTTTTGCTCTTTCTGTTCGAGCTCGCGAGCTTGCTGCCGCATCTCCTGCATTTCCTGGTTGAAGCGATTGGCCGCGCGGCGGCGGAACTCCTCGCGTAGATCCTCGAACTGCTGCTCCGCGCGCGATCCAGCGGCACTGGCTTGCCCGACGCGTTCTTGTTCCAAGGCTTCGGACGCTCGACGGACCTGGTCGCGCGTCTCTTCGAGTTGTTGCCGCTCCTCCGACATCCGTTCGGCGTTCTGAGGTTGTTCCAGGCGGGATTGCAACTCGTCGGTGTCTTGCAGAATTTGGCGCTGCTCATCCTGTAAACGCTTCAATTGGCGGCGGAGTTCCTCTTTTTGTTGTTCGCTCTGCGCTTCTTCTAAGGCCGCTTGCAGTTCTTTCACTCGCTCGTTCACATCGCTTTGCCGGCGAGCCAGTTCGCGAAGGCGATTCTGAATCTGCTGGTTCTCGCGTTCCTCGGCCGACTCCTGCTTGCGCTCCTGGGCTGCGCGTTCCGTTTCGTAACGATTCTCTTCGTTGCGCATTTCGAGTTGCTGCAACTGCTGCCGCTGTTGCTGCGATCGGGCGGAACTCTGCTGTTGCGAGCTTTGTTGGCCCCGCTGTTGTTGCCGGACGACGTCGTGCTCGCGAGCGCGAAGCTTCAATAACGCGGCGTAGGCTTGCTGTTCGGCGGCCAGTGCCGGTTGCAGCGGCTCACGCGAGGGCGTTTTCGCGGCGGATTTCAATTGCTCGGCCGCGGCTTTCATGTGCTGGAGCACGGCGTCGATGTGCTGCAACGACTGAGGGTCCTGCACGCGTTCGGCCAACGACGAAGCCTGTTCCAGCGCCCCTTCCTGGGAGAGTTGAACCTGTTCGGCGTCCGAAGGAAATGCCTTGGTGAGCGGGTCGGTTACCTCGCGGCGAACCAGTTTCCACGTGGCGTTGATGATGTCCTTTTGCAGCTGGGCCAACTGCTGGGCATCTTGCGCGTTCTGCCCCTGGCCCTGCTGATTTTGTTGCTGCTGCTGTTCGCCGCCAGCGGGCTGCTCTCCCTGGCGGAAGATTTCCTCGAATGGGCGAACCTCCGCGAAGTACATATCGCCGAAGACGCGCCGCGGTTGGCCATCGGGGCCGACGTCCTCCGCCCACCAGTGATACGAAAGAAGCTGATCGGGTTCGGCCGAGAGTTCTTCGAGCCGCACCACGTGGGCGGCTTCGTGCTTTTGTTTCGCTGCGGTTTGTTCGGCGATGATCACGTCGACCGGCTCGTTACCGGCGAGCGAATAGGTAACGCCTAGCTTCGTCGCGCCGAAATCGTCCCACACGCTCGCCTTGAGTTCGAGTTCTTCCAGCGGCGAAACTTCAAGGTCCTTCGCAGGGAAGACCGCCTTCAAACTCGGAGGTTGGTTGGGCGTGACATTGATGCTGAACAGGACCTGCTTCTGATTGGTTCGGCCCGCTTCGTCCACGAGCTCCAATTTGAAGCGGCGCGATTGGTCGCACGTCCATGTTGCTTCGTACCGATGAGGTTCGTCCTCCGCTGCCGTGAGCTCAATGGCCGATGTGACCTTCTTCATGTCTACCAGCTGAGCGGACATCACTTCCTTGTTCAGGAAGCACTGCAAGGTGAGCTGCGTCCCTTCGACGACCGACACGGTCCGCACGTCTTGAACGACGCGACCTTCCTGCTTGGTGTAGTCGGGATAAACGAGCTTCGCATCGGCGCGTTCCAGTCGTGGATACTCGAAGACCGTCGCGCGATACTTGGGTGAGGTTTGATTCCCCATCGCAACCCAGTATTGAAGCGGCTCGTCGACGACGGGAATGCGGCCGGAAAACACTGGATCGTTCAGGCTGGCCGACATCGGGAGCTGCGTCTCCTCGCCCGTTGCCGTTTGAAAGAGGAGAGTTGCGTCGGGCGGCAGCGGACCTTGCACGCGCGCGAGGATGAGCAGACTATTTCCCAGCTCGACTTCGGTGTCGCCGGGCTCGATGGTCATTGTCATCTCGCCGGAAGTCATTCCAGGCGAAGGCTCGGACGAAGCCTGCAGCATCTGAAACGACGGCATGAACGCCAGCAGAAGCACCGCGGCCGCAAAGAGTGCAAAGCACAAAACGTTGGCCGAGGCTGCCAACCAGAGTTGACCAGGCGAAACGATGCTCGCCCAATGATGCGACTTGGCGTGCTTGAGGGCCTGATCGATCACACGCCCTTGTAAGTAGCCGTAGCGGCCGCCCGGCAAATCTGGCTGGAGCTCGATCGCCGCAAGCAAGCACGTTTTTAATTCCGGAAATGTCGACTCGACGCGCTTTGCAATCCAAGCGGGATCGCGCGCGTAGCGAAAGGCAAAGAACAAAGCGGACAGCGCGCCGAACACGGCCGTCGCACCCAGCAGCGGCAACGGATAACTTTGCGAAGGCCTGAGTGCCCAGAACGCAACGCCAATCACGGCCGTTCCCAGCCACACCAGTGCCAAGAGCTGCCACAACCGCAACTGCCGGTAGCGCGAGGCCACCCGATCGAGCTGCCTGAGCAAACGCATTTGGTTCATGTGGCAACCTCCATTTTTGCAGCGGCGGGCCGCGCGGCGAGGCCGGCCCACAGGCTTTCCCCTATCAGAAACAGCAGGGAGCCAACAAGCAACCACCGCCACACTTTTTGGCGGCCTTCCAGTTCGGTATCCCGTTCCTGACGCATCCGCGAAAGGCGTTCCTCGCGAGCGACCGCTGCCGTCCGTCGCACGCCCAACTGATCGAGTTGTTCGAGCTGCATGGCGGCCGTGTCGCTCTCGCTGGCAGGCAGATTCACAGCGAACAACTGCTCGATGTCCCCAGTTCCCGTGCGATAGATGCCGGGTTCGGATGTTTGGGAGAACTTGGATTCGCCATCTCCCGCCGGCACTTTGCCGCCGCCCGGCGTCGTTACGGTGTTACCCGCAACCACTGGCAAGGCATCGCCAATCGTCAAACCTTCCAGAGGCCGAGTGCTGCCGCTGGCGATATCGAGCAAGTTGCCGACGATCGGCACGAACTTGCTCGAAACAGCAAGCTGACTATCGTCGGGCGACCAGGAACTGGTGCAGGCGAAGATCGTCCCCTTGCCGAGTGGTCTGGCCAGCAACCAGGGACTGCCGTCGTCAAAATGCACTAGGACAGTTGTCTGCGCTTCAGGCTTGAGCGAAACCGACCGATGCCGCCAAAAGTGAATCTTGGTGAAGTCGTTGTAGCGCGGTCCGGAGAGCGGGGCGAATAGTGGATGCGTGAAATCGATTTCGCCCAGCAGCGAGAAGTCCCCCTCGCGCACTTCCTTAGATTTTTCGAGCGATACATCGTCCAAGAGTTGCGGCAACGTCGCAGCCGCGGTCTCGGTAGGAGCAAGTAGCAGTACGCCGCCGCTCGTGACAAACTCCTTGAGCGCCGCGACGTCCGCTTCCGAGAGTTGCCGTGTGACGACTGCGATGCGGCTGGCAACAAAATCGAAACTCTTGTCCTTTGGCACTTCGCGAACGGTCACCTGCCGGAGCGGATCGCCCGAGCACGCCAGGCGCAGGTAATACTGCAAACCCTGGGCATCGTCGACCGCGTCGTCTCCCGCGTACACGAGGGTTACTTCCTGCTTTCGCGGCGGAGTGACATTAAACGTGTTGTCGAAATCGTGATCGTCGCCACGCAACACAACGCGGTCCGACTGCAAGTTGTCTTCGGAGCGAGGCAAACGCAGCACGCGGCTCTCGCCCGGCGGAACATAGATCGCCGTCTCCTTAGGAGTCGCATTTTTGCGGGCGTCGAACCAGCTCACAAAAAACTGATCGCCGCTCGAATCGGCCGCGTTGACCACGCGGACGCGCGGCTCCGAGTCTTCGTCGCGGCTGACGAGCAATCGCGCGCTGGCGTTGGTCGTCTTTTTGAGGGCCAATGACCGCGGGATGATCCGCACGCGCTCGGGCCAGTCGTAGCCGGTGAGGGCGTCCAGCTTTGTCCCTTTTTGAAAATCGCTGATGACGACGATTTGCGGATCGGCCAGCGATTGCTGCACGTCGCTGGCCGCGTCGAGTTCTCCCGCCAGTGTCGCGAGCGCCTTGCCGAGATCGCCAATCTGCCAGGTGGGCTGCAATTTCTTGAGTTCGCTACGAGCGACGTCGACCGCCGATTCCGTCGTGGCGACATGCTCACTCGGGAATGGAGCGACTGTTTGCAGCTGATCCGAGAATGCAAACATCGCCACGTCGTCCTGCGGCGCCAGATCATCCAGCTCGCGCTGGGCGGTCTGCAACGCCTGCTGCCAGAGATCGGCTCTTCGCATGCTGGCGCTGTTGTCGATCAAAATCGCTACCCGCCGCCGCGGAAGATCGCTGATCGATAAGAGCGAGTTTTCGCGCAGGAAAGGGCGAGTGAAGGCGAATCCCAACAGTGCGAGCGCCGCCAGACGAAGGAGCAACAGCAGGATTTGATCGAATCGGCTGCGGCGCGTGAGTCGCGGCGGCGTCGGGCTAAGGAACATCAGCGAGCTGAACTCCTGACGTCCGCGCGGTGTACGCCGCACCAGGTGTAATATCACGGGTACCGACAAAGCAGCCAGACTGGCAAGGAACAGCGGTGCGAGGAGCCCCATCAGCGGTTTCCTCCTCGCGAGGAAGCAACCGGGCCGGCCCGTCGCGAGATCCTCCGCCCGCGGCGCATCCGCGCGTTCAGTAAGTCGAACAGCGCGTGCTCCAGCGGCTTATCGGTAACCAATTCCGACAGGTCAACACCTAGCCGATGGCACGTCGCACGCAACTCTGTCGCATGGGCGGTGAACTGTTGCTTGTAGCGCTCGCGGACAATTTCAGGATCGACGTACAGTTCGCGTCCCGATTCGACGTCGTGAAAAATCGTCGCGTCGCGGAAGGGGAACTCGACCTCGGCCGGATCAAGCACGCGTAGCACGGCGACTTCGTGTCCCTGCGAACGAAGATAACCGAGGTGCCTTTCGAGTGTTTCCAACGGGGCCAGCAAATCGGATAACAAAATGACTAACCCGCGCTTTCGCGATAGCCGCGCGACTTGCTCGAGCGGTGCCGCGAGATCGGTCCCCGTTCCCGATGGAGCTCGCTCCAAGGCGACCATGATGCGGTGTGTGTGGCCGGGGCGATAGCGCGCCGGCAAGAACTCTTGAACACGGGTGTCGAAGCTCACGAGCCCGACTCCATCGCGCTGAAGAGCGAGGAAGTAAGCGATCGTCGCGGCGGCGGTCTTGGCATACTCCGCTTTGGTGTAGGCGAGCGAGCTGTAGCCCATCGAGCGGCTGAGGTCGATCAGCAAATAGCAACGCAGGTTTGTTTCGTCTTCGAACCGCTTGAGATAGAAACGATCGCTCCGTGCGTAGAGTTTCCAGTCCAGGTATCGCGGGTCGTCGCCAGGCGAATACTGCCGGTACTCGGTGAACTCGACCGAGAACCCGTGATAGGGACTGCGATGCAAGCCGTTGAGAAAGCCCTCGACCACGAGCCGCGCCCGCAACTCGAGATTCTTGATCCGCATCAACGCGGCGGGGTCGAGGTAGCTCACGGACTGCGGCATGCGGTTGCGCTCAGCGGGATGGCATTCAGTGGACCAGTATTCAGTGGACGATGTCCATGCGGACGTGTTCAAGCAGCTTGTCGATCACTTGCTCGACCGTGATCCCTTCCGCTTCGGCCCGGTAGCCGACCAGAATGCGATGCCGCAGAGTGGGATGGACGAGGGCGCGAATGTCGTCGGCCGTGGCATGGCTGCGGCCTTCGAGCAGCGCGCGGGCTTTAGCACCGAGGACCATAAACTGCGCTGCCCGCGTGCCGGCCCCCCAGCTGACCCAGTTCGCGATGAACGGCGGCGTGTTGGGCTGGCCGGGACGGCTGGCCGCGGCGAGCCGAACGGCGTAACGGACGACCTCTTCGGCGATGGGCACCTTCTGTACCACGTCGTGAAAGCGGCGAACGTCTTCGCCTGTTAGCAGAGGATTGATGGCTGCCGGCTTGCGCGATGTCGTTTGCTTGACGACGGCGACCTCGTCATCCTCAGGCAAGTAATCGATCAGCACGTTGAACATGAACCGGTCCAGCTGCGCTTCGGGCAGCGGATAGGTCCCTTCCATTTCGATCGGGTTCTGCGTGGCCAGGACAAAGAAGGGCTCTTCGAGCGGGTAGCGTTTGCCGGCTACCGTTACCTGGTGCTCTTGCATCGCTTCCAGAAGTGCAGCTTGCGTTTTGGGCGGCGTGCGGTTGATTTCGTCCGCGAGGATCACGTTGCCGAAGATCGGCCCTTTCACGAACTGCATCTGCCGGTGGCCGCCCATCTCCTGTTCCAGGATTTCGGTTCCCGTGATATCGGCAGGCATCAGGTCGGGCGTGAACTGGATCCGCTGGAACTTGAGGTGGAAGATCTGCGCGATCGATCGCACGAGCAGCGTCTTCGCCAGGCCCGGCGCGCCGGTGATCAAGCAATGCCCACCTGCGATCAGACTAATCATCAACTGCTCGACGATCTCCGTCTGGCCGATGATGACCTTCGAGAGTTCGGTGGTGATCTTCTCGCGGCTCTCGCGCAAGAGCTCAACGGTCTGCCGTTCGAAATTGTATTCCTCGAAATCGGCCTCGATTGGTTCTTTCGGAGCGTCGCTACATTGCGTTTCGTTGTTTTGCGGTGTGATCTCTGCACTCATCGCATCGGTATGACGAGGTCATCTCCCCAGTGCTAAATAAATCTCTGTTCGTTAGGACGTTCAGTGCGTCATGGCGTACGTGACAATGTTGATTCCCATCGGGTACGACCACTTCTCGGAGTATTCCTTGAAGTAGCCCGAGTCGACTCCTTCGCGTTCCCAACCGTCGCCAAGGTCGGTGTTGTGGCAAATGATGGCCATCAGCCGGCCTTGGTCATCTTTAATTCCCTTGTAGTGGACTTCGCTGGCGTCCCAGCGTTCGTAGGTCTGGCCGGCGTACCACGCGTGAATACTGGGGACCTGCGGCTTCTTTTTGAGGTCGTAAACGCAGTGAAAGATTTCGTGGTCCAACGGCAACTCTTCCGGCTCGCGATCGGGAAAGACGCGCTTGATGTTCGCGTAGAAGTTGGCGTACTCGGCTTCGCCCCAAAAGTCGTCGACCATCAGGAAGCCGCCGTTGAGCAAGTACTTTCTTAGCGCTTTGACTTCGTCGTCGTCCAACCACATGTGGCCGGGTTCGATCAGGTAGACAAAGGGATAGTCGAAGAGGGCATCGTCGGTGAGCGAAAGAATCTTGCCATGGGGATCGACTTCTAATGCCGTAAGCTCGTGCAGGCGGTACGAGAAATTGAGATCACTGTCGGGATAGTCGGTGGCCCACTTGCCGCCCCAGCCGCCGTGATCGTCGTACCGAATGCGGACGAAGGTAAAGACGTCGCTCTTGAACTGCTGGTCGTTGTTCCACTCGGGAACACCGTTGCGGTCAACCATATCCGGCCGTATCTCGCGGCGCCACCTGCCGCCGCGCTGAGCGAAGACCGTAGCGGCAACGATGACCAGCGCCGCCGCGACAAACACCACAACTTTTCGCTGACGAATCATTTGGTGGGAGACTCCGTGTCGGGTGCCGATTCCGTTTTAGGTTCTGGGGACAGAGTTTCCGTGGCTGTGGCCTGTGCGTCGACAATTTGCAGCAGCAACTTTTGCGCGATGGCGTAACGGGGCGTCTCTTCAAGTGCCAACAGGACCTCGCGTTTGGCCTCGGCAATGTTTCCTTGGCGGTTCAACGCCGATGCCAGTTGGTAATGTGCTTCGGCGGCGTCGAACGGGTCCATCTGCAACAACGCCCGGTAGCTTTCTGCGGCGAGGGCGTGGTCGCCAAGTTCTTCAGCGGCGGCCGCGGCCCGGCGGTGAGGTTCAGGAATGAGCGGGTTCACGGCCAACCAGCGCCGGGAAATCTCGCGCGCCAACTCCCATTCTCCCGCCTTTGCCGCTAATTCCGTCAGCCTGTCGAAAACGGCGACAGCATCCGGCGACAAATCGGCGACCTGATTTAACACCTCCCGTTCTTGTTGGTTCTCCTGCAATTCTCGATGCACCGCCGCCAATAGAAAGTTTCCACCGGTCGCCGTGGCGTCGCGGGCGTAAAGCCCTCGCATTTTGGCGATTACTTCCTTGGCTTTGTCCCACTTTTTCTCGGCAATCAGCTGTTGGGCCAGCCGACCGAGCGCGGCGTAGTTATTGGGATGGTCCGTGAGATAGCCCTCCAGCAGCTCCGTACTGGCGCGTCGCGGCAGTTCAGGCGAGGAAAAATCGGCTTCGGGAGCGAGTGCATTCGCACGCTCGCGCGCGTACTTGGTGAACTCCTCATCGAGTGCAGCCGACGATCCAGCGTACCGAGCCAGCGAATCGTTGATCGGCATGCCGACGCCCAAATCGACGAGCACGCGCTTGAGCGTATCGAGTCCATATTTCTCAATCAGAAACTCGACGACCAGCGACGATTCGAAGTAGGCGAACTGCAAATGCTCCGGCGTTTTGGGATGGAGGAACGCGCCTGACAGCTGGCTGACAGGCGTCAAGTCATCGCCGAGCGTCATCTCGCGATTGCGGACATTCATCGACTGTCCCCAGGCCGCGTTCTTTTGCCGCTCTTCGTAGACCGAAATCCCCTCGCTCAACCAGCGCGGCATCTTGTTGTTGGTCTTGTTGAGCGTAACGACGTGGCAGAACTCGTGCCACAGAGTTGCCTCCCAGCACGAAGCATTCGCGCCTAGTGACGCTGGGCTAGGAGCCGTGACGACGGTGCCGAAGCAAACACCGAGGAAGCCTCGCCCGCCTGGCAGACCGAATGTCCGGATGGCGAAGTCTTGGTGCTTGGGAAAAATCTCGACGATCACGGGCTGCGGCAGAGTCACTTCGTACTTGGCGCAAAGTTCGCTCTTGCATTGTTGCAACAGCGCGAGCACTCGCGCGCCGTAGATCTCGGCCTCGCGAGCGTCCATCCGGACCATCAGTCCGTCTGCTTCGAGCGTGCGGAACTTGACGAGGTTCTCCTGGAGCGTCACCAGGTTGTGCGCGAAGATGTTGTAGCCATCGGTGTTGTAAACCTCTTCCGCCAGCTTGAGGCCTTCCTCCTCGCGGCCCAACCGTAACAAGTCCTGCGCCAGTTGCGATTTGGCCGGTAGATACTTCGCATCGAATTCGAGCGCCTTCCGCTGATACTTTTCTCCCTCTGCAAAGCGGTACTTCTGCGACAGCTTCTTGCCGATCACATGATCGACGGCTGGATTGGTGGGCCAGTGCCGCAGTGCTAGCGCTCGCAACTGAGTTTCCTTGTCGGGCTGATTTCGCAAATGCGCGATGACGGCGCGATAGGCCAGCGCGACGGGATGCTCAGGGTTGATCGCGGCGATTTCGGCAAGCAGCTTCTCAGCTTCGTCGTACTTCTCTTGGTCGACCAGGTTATCGACGCCGAGCAAGCGGGCATCGATCGAGTGCGGATTCAGCTCTAGCGCCTTGGCGAGCGCGCCGGTTGCCTTTTCGTCGTCGCTGGGGGCGAACGATTTGGCGACGCCGAGCCACGCGTCGGCACTGGCCTCGTCGACCTTCACGGCTTGTTGGAAGGCGTCGCCCGCCATCAGGTAATCGTGCTTTTCGAGTGCCAGGTCGCCGATCGCCAGGTGCACGTCGACCAATCCCGGGCTGCGGCGCTTCACGTCGTTTAGAGTCCCTGTCAGGACCTTTTTGGGATCGACACCCTGCGCGAGCATCCAGCGGCCCAGCACAACTTGATTCGCTGGGTCGGAGTACCGCCACGAAGTCTGGGTCACCAGGGCGGCCATTTCCTTGTCGAGTTCGGTCGCCCGTTCGAGCAGGCCATTGAAGCGGCACACGTCCTGGCCGAGCCAGCGCAATTGCACGCTCGTGGGAAACTTGAGCAGCGCCGCGTCCAACGTGGCCAGAGCATCGGCGTAGCGGCCGAGCTGCATCTCGGCCCGCAGCTTCAGCACTGGAAACTGATCGGTGAAGGGGTTTTCTTCGACTCCCTTAGCCGTTGCTTCGACGCACTTGGCGTATTCGCCCGTGCGAAAGAGTTGAATTGCCGAGACCAGGTCGGCAGCCCGGGCCGAACGGAAGAGCAACAACAACGACGCCGCGACAATCAAAATCGACCAACCGCGCGACTTGCCCGCATGCGACATTCGTTGATTCCTCGATGGCTGGAATCGATTCTAGTTGTCTGGCGCGGGGCAAGCCACCAGAGGGGCAGCGCCACAGAGGTATGGCATTGAAGCAGCAGGGTGGCAGTGGCGTCCAAAAGACGCTAGTGCGAGTGGTCGTTGCGAAAAAAGAGACCTTTGCTCAGCAAAGTCAACCTACACTGGCGTCTGAGGGACGCCAGTGCCACCAAAACTACTCTATCGACTGCCCAACTCAGGCGACGGCGCAACGGCCCCGGGGGTGAGCCTTCGCTTTTCAAGGCGATCAATCTGCACCACGATCCCGTCCTGGACGATTACGTGCACCGAGCCATAGCGCAATCCCTGCAGCGCCTCGCGGATCAGTTTGATTTCCGTTTCGCGTGCGTCGCTAGCCACTGTTTGTTGATCGATCGACATCGTTCATGCTCCAAGGCGATTCGCGAATCGCCGATAGCTTGAATTCCACTGCGCCTGCGAAAAATCAAATCACGAAATATCAAATCACATAGTCCGGGGCAAACACACGCACCCGACGAGGCGAAACGTACACCTTCTCGCCTGCGATTAAGTTCAAATCGACGTATCGCTCAAAAGGAACGTCTACCAAAATCTCGCTGCCGTCGGTCCCTTCGAGCGCTACCTTGGCCACCGAGCCCGCTGGGTTCACTCGCAAAATCTTGGCCGACAAGCTCGATTCGCTGGTCCGTGCCCGATCAATCTCGAGTTCGTGCGGGCGAACGTAGACGTTGGCCGTGTGCTGCGTGTGGCCTTTCAGAGCCGGTACGTCGACGGTCATCCCGTTCAGCACGGCCTTGCCTTCTTCGATACGCCCTTGGAACACGTTGACGTTTCCCAGGAAGTCCATCACAAATTCCGAGGCCGGCGAGTGGAATACTTCCGACGGCGTTCCCACCTGCTCGATCCGGGCCTGGTTCATCACCACGACACGGTCGCTCACTTCGAGCGCCTCCTCCTGGTCGTGCGTCACCAGAACGGTCGTCATGTGAAGTTCGTCATGTAGGCGGCGAAGCCAGTTCCGCAACCCTTGGCGGACCTTGGCATCGAGCGCGCCGAAGGGCTCGTCGAGCAACAGCACGCGCGGCTGAATCGCCAGAGCGCGAGCCAAAGCGACGCGCTGCCGTTGTCCGCCCGAGAGTTGCGATGGATAACGATTGCCGAAGTTCGCCAGTTGGATCAGCCGCAGTAGCTCGGTCACTTTGGCCGAGATCTTGTCGTTCGACGGACGTTCGCTGCGCGGGCGAACGCGGAGGCCGAAGGCGATGTTCTCGAAGACGCTCATGTGCTTGAAGAGGGCGTAGTGCTGGAACACAAAGCCCACTTTGCGCTCGCCCACCTGGCGGCGGGCCACGTTTTCGCCGTGAAAGTAGATCGCGCTTCCGGCCTGATAGTCGGGGATTTCCAGGCCGGCGATGATTCGCAGAAGCGTCGTTTTGCCCGAGCCCGATGGCCCCAGCAGCGCGAGCAATTCCCCATCGTTGATCTTGAGATTGATGTCGCGCAGCGCGGTGTAACTGCCGAACGTCTTGGTGACGTTCTGGATTTCGATGCTCATGACTAACTCCCTGCCGATGTCGGCTCAAGGTTGTCGCGAAGTTCTTGTCGTACCTTCCATTCCAAATACGTCTTGGCGGCGAGCGTTACCAGTCCGAGCAGCGCCAAGAGCGAAGCCATCGCGAAGGCGGCGACGACGTTGTACTCGTTGTAAAGAATCTCAATATGCAGCGGCAGCGTGTTCGTCTTGCCGCGGATGTGCCCCGACACGACCGAGACGGCGCCGAACTCGCCCATCGCGCGGGCATTGCACAAGATCACGCCGTAGAGGACCGCCCACTTGATGTTCGGCAGCGTCACACGCCAGAACGTTTGCCAGCCGTTGGCGCCCAGCGAGATCGCCGCTTGTTCCTCGTCGTTACCTTGTTCCTGCATCAGGGGAATCAGTTCCCTCGCCACGAATGGGAACGTGACGAAGATGGTGGCCAACACAATGCCAGGAACCGCGAAAATGATCTTGATATCGTGCGACGCCAGCCACGGGCCAAGCCAGCCTTGCAGACCGAACATCAGCACGTAGATCAAGCCCGAGATCACCGGCGAGACCGCGAACGGCAGGTCGATCAGCGTGATCAGGATGCTCTTGCCTTTGAATTCGAACTTGGCAATCGCCCACGCGCCAACCACGCCAAAGACGAGGTTCAGCGGCAATGAAATGCCGGTAGCGATCAGCGTTAGCTTGATCGCCTGCCATGCCGCCGGGTCCCTGAAGCTCTTGAAATACGCGCCAAGGCCCTGGCGAAAGGCTTCGATGAAAACCACGGCCAATGGGCCCACCAGGAATAGCCCTATGAAGCCGATAGCGATGGCGATCAAGATGACTTGCAGCCACCAGGGATCGTTGGTTGCTTGGCGCGTCTTGCCGCCGCTGATTGCGAGAGAGGTTGCTCCGGCCATGTTACGTTCCACTCCTTTGGTAGCCGCGGCTCACGTACCACTGCAGCGCGTTGATCCCCAGCAGAATGAAGAACGAGGCCAGTAACATGGCAACGGCGATCGCCGTCGCGCCTGCGTAGTCGTACTGTTCGAGTTTGGTGATGATCAGCGTCGAGGTGATCTCGGTCTTCATCGGGATATTGCTTGAGATGAAGACAACGCTTCCGTACTCACCGAGTGCCCGGGCAAAAGCGAGGGCAAAGCCCGTCACGATGGCCGGCATCACGGTAGGGATGATGACGCGAATGAACGTTTGCCAGCGCGAAGCGCCCAGGCTGGCGGCGGCTTCTTCGGCTTCGCCGTCGAGTTCCTCAAGGGCCGGTTGGACCGTTCGCACTACGAAAGGGAGGCCGATGAACGTGAGCGCGATTGTCACGCCGAGTTGCGAGTAGGCCGCTTTGATCCCCCAAGGCTCCAAGTACTGGCCGATCCAGCCGTTCTTGGAGTAGATCGCCGCCAACGCGATGCCCGAAACGGCCGTCGGCAAGGCGAACGGCAGATCGACCAGGGCATCCACCAGCTTGCGACCGGGAAAGCGGTAGCGAACCAGGCACCACGCGACGATGAAGCCGAACACGACGTTCACCGTCGCACCGATCAGCGACGCACCAAAGGTGAGCTTGTACGAAGCCACCACCCGCGGGTCGCTGATGGTGTTCCAAAACTTGCCCAGCGGCATCGTGGCCGTTCGTAAGAACAATGCCGACAGCGGGATCAAAACAATCAGGCTCAAATAGGCCAGCGTGTATCCCATCGTCAGGCCGAAGCCCGGGATTACGCTGTGTTGCTTCCAACTAAATCGCATCGAATAACTCCGCGCCTTCCTTGGCACTCAGCGTGACGCTCTTCGGGCTTTGGTCTTGTTTGCCGCTTAGTTGCCTGGCTTGTAGATTTCGTCGAACACTCCGCCGTCGTCGAAGTGCTTCTTCTGCGCTTCTTTCCAGCTGCCGAAGACGTCGTCGATCTGGAACAGCTCCAGCTGCGCGAACTGCTTGTGTTGCTCGGGCGACAGCGATTCGGCCACCGCCGGACGGAAGTAGTGCTTGGCGGCCAACTGCTGACCGGCAGGCGAATACAGGTAGTCGAGATAGCCCTTGGCGACTTCGGTCGTGCCTTTCTTTTTGGCGACGTTGTCGACCACCGCCACAGGCGGCTCGGCCAGGATGCTCAGCGAAGGAACCACGATCTCGACTTGATCTGGCCCTAATTCTTTCACCGACAAAAATGCCTCGTTCTCCCAAGCCAGAAGGACGTCGCCAATCCCGCGCTGGACGAACGTATTGGTTGAGCCGCGTGCGCCCGTATCGAGTACAGGAACGTGTTTGAACAAATCGGTCACGAACTCGTGGGCCTTCTCATGTGCGGCCGCGACATCCTGGACTGCTGAGACGTCGCCGACTTTCTTCAAGTCGCCAAGTTCCTTCTTGAGTGCGAATCCCCAAGCGGCCAGGTAGTTCCACCGAGCGCCGCCGCTGGTCTTGGGGTTAGGCGTGATCACCTCGACGCCATCTTTGACAAGGTCGTCCCAGTCCTTGATCCCCTTGGGGTTTCCTTTGCGGACCAAGAACACGATCGTCGAGGTGTACGGTGCGCTGTTGTGAGGAAACTGTTTTTGCCAGTCGGCCGACAGCAGGCTCGCCTTCTCGGCGATCACATCAATGTCGTAGGCCAGCGCGAGCGTCACAACGTCGGCTTCGAGGCCATCGATCACCGCGCGGGCCTGTTTGCCCGAACCAGCGTGGGATTGCTCGATGGTGACTTCTTGGCCGTTCTGTTGTTGCCAATACTTGGCGAACTCGGCGTTGTATTCGTTGTAGAACTCGCGCGTCGGGTCGTACGAAACGTTGAGCAGCGTGACCTTGGGTTTCGCCTTGGCTTTGGCCTCGCCGGACGAACTCGTTTCGGTGCCGGCCTTTTCATTGCTAGCGACGTTCGGCTTATCGCAGCCAATCGCACCGAGCAACAAAATGGAAAGAACAAGGAAAGCAGGTTGCCATTTCAAGGGAATACCCTTTGCTAGTAGGTTCACGCACGGGGAGAATGCGTCCCACCTAGGTCGCCTTCGCCGAAAAGGCTTAACGCAAGGTCTGTGCCGAAGGCGGGCGCTGCGACAAGCAACCAAATAGGGCATTTACTGGAACTTTGAGCCCCTTTCGCCCTTGCTGGCCGTCAAATGTGCTGGATGCGGCCGTTATATTTGACGGACTTCCGTGGCCCTTCACGGTGATAGCAAGGATATCTCACGGGCGACTTTCTCCTCGCAGGCAAGGGCCTGACCCTTCGTGCGCTAACGAGAAAAGCATGCATTCGTCATGACGTCGCTTAGAATGTCGCCAATGATCTGAAAAATCAAAGTCGCACAGCGCATTCCGTTGTGCACGATGGAGTAGCCGCCTGTGTGCCGCGCCGTGTCACCGATGAGTCGCCATTAATGGAAGGTTCGATCGCCGAACTCTGGAACCGCGTGATCGCGTCGGGCTTGGCCGTTTCAAGCGACCGGCCGGTATGGTTCTCCGAACTGAGCGGTCTTTCGTCGGAGGCCGATGCCTACGATGCGATCCAGTGTTGGCTGCGGACGAACCGGCTCAACTCCTTTCAATCGCAGCAGCTACTGGAAGCAAGTTCGATCCCGCTGGCGGTCGGTCACTACGTCTTTTTGGAGAAGATCGGCCATGGCGGAATGGGCGCAGTCTTTCGCGCCCGCCATCGGGTGATGGAACGCGACGTGGCGATCAAGCTCATTCTTCCGCATCGTTTCGGCAACGTCGAAGCGATCGCGCGGTTCCGTCGCGAGGTCGCCACGAGTGCCCAGCTAGAACACCCGCGGATCGTCCGCGCGTACGATGCGGGCGAAACGAACGGCACGCATTGGCTCGCGATGGAGTTAGTCGATGGTCAAGACCTCGCGACCGTCATCCGTGAGAACGGCCCGATGGCCTATGAGCAGGCCGTGGCGTGCATCGTGCAGGCGGCCGATGCCCTGGCCTTCGCGCACGAGCGCGGCGTGATTCACCGCGACATCAAGCCCGGCAACCTGTTGCTTGATAAAGGAGGCAATCTGAAGGTGCTCGATTTGGGCCTGGCCTATCGCCCGTCGCCGGACGAAACCCCGCTCACTAGACCAGGCCAACTCATGGGAACGGTCGATTACATCGCTCCCGAACAAGCACGCAATGGTCGCGCCGCCGACGCGCGGTCGGACATTTATGCCTTGGGCATGACTCTTTGGACGTTGCTAACCGACACGGTTCCGTATTCCGGCTCGCCGGCCATCAAGCTTTTGGCTCATCAGAACCAGCCGGCCCCCGACCTGGTGAAAGCTTGCCCCGACGTACCGGCCGCGCTCGTGCAAGCGTACCAAAAGATGGTCGCCAAGAAGCCGGAAGACCGGTTTCAATCGATGCGCGACGTGGAGCAGGTCTTGTCGAGCATTGTCGGTGAGCCGTCGTCAGCGATAGCGAAGCCAAAGGAGGGCTCGCAAGCGGCACCAGAGACTCGGGCGGAAGCCAAGGCACTCTCCCTCAGCGAAACCGTTGCCGGCGAGGCCACCGTTACCCAGGCGAAGCCCGCGTGGTGGGAATTTGCCTGGCTGCGACGTTGGTGGTAGTTCGGCCGCGACGTACTCAAATTCGATTCTCTATCGGCCAGCGCAAGCCCTCACATCGTTGTCGGTGAATGGGGCTGATATTAAGCTGTCAGCCACAGAGATGGGCGACGTTTGCTTCTAGGATTTTGCGCCGTGCTCGATCGTCCGGGATGTTGCGACGACCGATCGTGTTGCGCGATAGCCAGGTCCTTTACCAAGTTCGGCGTGATGGCGTATGGATGGGCTCCTTAATCTGCTTTGCTCCAGCCACGCTCAGGCATTGTTCTACGCCGCGCTACTGGGTCTGTTGTGGATATGGTTCTTACTTCGCAGGCCTCGCATTGCGCGGTGGATATTGCGAGGAGCCGATCGATTGAGTGGTCCTTTGACGGCCCTCTTGGGAATCGGCGTTTTCCTGTTCGGTTGCATTGGCTTCGGCGAAGTGGAAGGAAACTCGAACCAATCCGTACCGATCGCCCTCTACGAAACGCTTCAGCTCTTTGCTTTCAATGCCGATACGGACCATTTGAAGTCGGGCTGGCTGCTGGCCGCCACTATTTGCACGATCGCACTCGCGGTGATCGTCGCGTCAAAGGGTATCGCCCTGCTCTTTCATGGTTCGTACGTATCGATTTTTCTGCAATTCATCGCTTCGGATCACATCATTATTTGCGGACTCGGGCGGGTTGGCCGCCAACTCATCGAGGATCTCGTCCAGCAAGGGGATCAGAGAACGATCGTTGTCGTAGAGCCCGACGACGAAAACGCGAATCTGGCATGGGCCCGCGACCAGGGCGCCTTAGTGGTTATCGGTGATTCGACCAAGCGAGAGAATCTGGAAGAAGCAGGCGTGCACCGCGCCGGCGAGCTGTTCATCGCAACCGGCAGCGATGCCTGCAATGTCGAGTGCGCCATCGAAGTCCGCGAAGCGCTTCGATCTCCTGGTCGTTTGGAGCATTTCATGGCGCGTGTATCGGGTTTCATAAAACCCCGCGCGCCTCTGCGATGTTATGTCCACATTCTCGATCGAGACCTGGCGGAGATCGTTCGCGCCCGCACCGGTGATTTCGAAGAGTCGGTCAACTCGAACCTCGCGGGAAACTCGAGTCGGATGAGGAGTGCGACTGCGCTCAACGTCCAGGTTTTCAGCGCACTCGAGCGAACGGCTCGCCGCTTGCTTGAGGACATCGCGACGTCGAGCTTCGCGGGGCATTCCATGCGACCTGTCGGCGACGACGAGGTCGCTCACTATGTCATGCTTGGGTTCGGCGATTTTGGTCAAACCTTGGCGCTGCGATTGGCGGAGTTGGCCCATTTCGAGAATGGCAAGCGGTTGCGCCTGACGATTGTCGATCGGGATATCCAATCGAAGGCCGAAGCATTCATCGCCAGGCACCCCCGTTTTGGACCGGCACTCGGCCAGATCGCTCCTTGGGACTTCGAGCCGGCCGCGGATTCGTGGAGCTCGCATCGGTATCGACCGACGAATGCCGCGGCACAATCGCAGCCGTGGGCGATCGAGTACGCATGCAACGCACAGTATGTGGAATACTGCGAAGCGACGGACGACAACTTCTTGCGAGGCATGATCGCGTCGTTTGACAAACAGGGGACCAAGCCAGCGGTCCTGGTTTGCTTCGAAGACGACCGCCAGAATTTCGCACTCGCGGAGCGAATGCGCAGCAAACTGGCCACTTTGCAGCGAAAGTATCCCATCTTTGTTTGGATTCCGCGGCAGCGCGAGCTGTCGCAGCTGTTGCTGGATCAGCGCAACAAACCGCCATCACAAACCAAACTTTGCACCTTGATCCCCTTTGGCCAGTGTTATGGAAGCGTCGCGTATACCGAGGTGACCAAATCCTGGAGCGAGTGGCTCGCGCGGCGGCTGCAGTTGGTCTGGATGGATCGACAAAAGCCGCATTGGGAGCAAGTGGTGGCCGACTTTCAGAACGCGCTGCTCGCCGAAGACGCCGCCGGTGTGGTGGCCTGTCTGGTCGACAAGGACCTTCGCAGGATTGCCGATGCCGCATGGACGGGCACCAACGAATGGGCTCGCGCGTCGAACCGATCGGCCGCGATCCATACCGTCCTCAAGGCCGCTGCCTTGCAACTGGAAATTGTCGACCAAGAGGCAAACGAAAGCCCAACCGCCGGCGACAACGGGATCGCGATCGACCTGGCCCCGATGCATGAGCCGCTGTGCCGCATGGAACACTATCGTTGGGTAGCGGAGCGGCTGCTAAGTGGCTGGAGCTACAACGAAGTATCCGATGATGAAACCAAAACGCGTTGGCAGATCAGGCCGTGGGAAGGCTTGGAGTCTCCACCCAACCATGTGGTCGCAAAGGCGGAGCGCGAGGGTAAGAAGCTCGACGAGAAGAACAAGGACGCACGCATCATTCAACTCGTCGCCTGTCTTATCAAGTCGCGGATCCTGGAGTCGAAGCCGGTCGGCATAAGCTCCTGATGCGCGTGGGGTGGGTCGGTTAACTACCATGGTTTGTCGGGTGCGGTGAATTACGATCCATTTTGGAGTCGACGCGATGCGAATGGCATCTCTCGGTTTGGCGGCGGTTGTTGGGCTGGTACTCTTGGGAGACTCCACAGCCACGGCGCAGGAGCGCGCGGCACGGCCCCGCTCAGAAATCATTTCCAAGGAAAACGCGCTGCCCGGGTCGGACGATTGGCAATTGACGCGTGTTCGAGTCGACGGCTCAAAATACCGTTCGACCTGGATCGAAGGGTATTGCGCCAAACAGAGCGTCCAAGCAGGCGAGGCGCTCGATATCAAGGTCTCCACCGATCCTCCGAGGCCGTTCACGATCGAGTTCTTTCGCACAGGCTACTACGGCGGAAAAGGGGCTCGGCTCATGAGCAAGGTCGGCCCGATCGACGGAACCAAGCAGCCGACGCCCGAGCCGGGCAAAAAGAACCTGCACGAGTGTCAGTGGGAAACATCGCACACGCTAACCATTCCCAAAGACTGGATCAGCGGCGTTTATCTCGGACGATTGACGACTCTCCCTGCAAGCGAAGACGAACCCTATTGGCAGAGCTACGTGATCTTTGTCGTCACCGACGATCGCCCAGCCGATGTGTTGTTTCAGTGTTCCGATAACACCTGGCAAGCCTACAACCAGTGGCCCAGCAATTTCTCGGTGTACACCCATCCCGATGGCGGTCAGGGACCATGGGCGGATGTGAGCTTCGACCGGCCTTACGGGCGCGAAGCGCAGTTCACCAGCGTCGTCGACGATCCGCTCACCGTCGGTGCGGGCGAGTACTTCCCGCTGGAATTCCCGCTGGCGTACTGGCTCGAGCAGCACGGTTACGACGTGACTTATTGCTGCAACAGCGATATGGTCACGCCCGAGCGGGGACTTAAGTGTCGCACTTTCATCAGCGTCGGCCACGACGAGTACTGGGACATCCGGCAATTCAACAGCGTCAGCAAAATGCGCGATGAAGGGGTGAGCCTGATGTTCCTCTCAGGCAATTCTGTTTGCTGGGTAACGCCGCTTCGCGCGGGTTTCGATGGCCGCGACAAGCGGATCATGTTCCGCGGCGGGCCCTACGGCGGCGATCGCCCGCACGCGATCGAGCGAATTAAAGAGAACGGCCCCTTCCCCGAACAGGGGCCAGACGAAGGATTCTTGATCGGCGCGCGGAACGTGGAACCCGTCAACGGGGGCGGCGATTGGATCTGCACCAAACCCGAGCACTGGATCTTCGCCGGAACGGGCATGAAGAAAGGGGATCGCATCCCGGGTCTCATCGGCTGGGAGTACCATGGCGATCCGGCTGACATCCCGAGCTTGGAAGTCGTAGGAACGGGGACCGCGTGGGTCGGCGGCGAGAAGCCTCAAAAGTGGACCGCCACCGTTTACAACGGGCCCAAGGGGAACATCGTGTTCAACGCTTCCAGCATCTTCTGGGTGCAGGGGCTGTCGGACCCGCCAGGCCACGTGCTGCCATGGTCCCACTGGAATCGACCACACGGGCCTGATGCCCGGGTGCAGCGGATCACCAAAAACGTGCTTGATCGCGCCATCAAGGGCGGGAAGTAACCATCCTTGCCGCGTTGGCCGAGCGAATCTTGTCGAGAACCGATTCAGGCAGGCCGCTTTCGGTGAGCTTGAGCGCGGCCGATTCGGGATAGAAGAACGGCGCGTAACTGCCGAGGACGAGGCGATCCGGTCCAACCGCATCGACCCAGCGCTTGATCGCTTCGAGCCCTTCAACCATAGCAATGTCGACGAGGACATCCCCCGCCCTGACAAGGTCGGCGGCTTGTTCGGCGGTCAGGGCCTTGCCCGTGTTAAGAACCATCAGCCGCAGTCCTTCGATCTTGCCGACTAGCTTGATAAGCGGCGCGGCATCGACCGAGGGTGGGCTCAAACGTGGATGCCGCGTTCGGTCGTCTTCCATGGTCAGCGGCAACTGGACGAACAGCTTACGCTCGGTCGCTCGCTTGAGAACTGCTTCGCACACAGGCTCGTCGAGCTTGTAACCGTGGAAGTCAGGATGAAGGCGAATGCCCTGCATCGCCAGTTCGCCCGCGCAGCGATCGAGATCTCCTTCCCAATCGGGCAACGTGGGATCGATCGCGCCGATGGGACGAAAGAAGTTGCCCGAGTCTTTGCATGCCAGAGAAAGGCGCATGTTCACGGACGTGATGTCCCGATGCAACAGTGCATCGAAGTGGCCGGCCCATGCTTTTTCGATTCCCAAGGCGCGGAGTTTTTCAGCCAGCGCCTTGGGTTCGTCTAATGGCAAACGACGATAGGGCCAGTGTCCGAGATAGACGTTGACGTCGATCATGCTCACCTTCGTTTCGCCGTGAGTGCCGGGGTGATCAGGTCTTTGAGGTTGTCTTTCAGAATCCGTCGCTTAGCCGCATCGGGAATATCGGCACCATAGACTTTCGCCAGCTGCGATGCAAAGCTTCTTCCGGCAACGTCGCTGCCGTAGATCACGCGCTCGGCTCCCAGTTCGCGGACGGCCATTTCCGTGATGCCGGCGGTTGGATCGGAGCCCGCGAGGTCGACGGAAATGTTTGATTGTGTTCGGACGGCTCGAATCCCCAGTTCCCACTGCCCGCCGGTGTGCCCGCAGATGAAGTGTTTGTCGGGATGCCGTTTCGCCAAGGCGACCAGGTCTTGCGGCGTCGATTCTCCTTCGAGTTGACCGCCGTTTTGTTTGAGCCACGTGTGCTGGTAGATCACCGCTTTCGATTTAGCGGCGGCCTCGACAATCGCGTCCAAGCCGGCGTCATCGGCTCGCTGGGCCACCCATAGCTTGATGCCCACCATCGGTCCCTTGGCGACGCAGCGCTCGATCTCGGCCAAGCTGGCATCGACATGTTGCCCACTGCAATAGCAAAAACCGAACACGCGGTCGCTCCAGTGCGACATCGCTTGCAGGATGTAGTCGTTGTCGGCCTTAAGATCGTCGGGCGAAGGAGTCGCTTTGAACGAGAGGCTGAAGAACAGACAAAGCTTCTCGATGCCGTGCCGGTCGGCAACTTCCAGCAGGTGCGCCATTTTCTCTTCTGGCGTTCGACCGGGCATACCCAACAAATGGCAGTGCAAATCCCAAACCGGAAACGGCGGCGGCATGGTACGTCTACTTCAGTAAAAAGGAAATCAGGTCGGCCATCTCGTCGGGCGTGACCCGCGTTTCCAAACCAACCGGCATCAGCGATTGGTTCGTCGGCACGAGTTCTTCGATGTCGGCACGCGAGAACTCCTCCGTTGCGCCCGTCGCCAAAAGGATCACGACGCGGCTGGCATCCTCCGATTGAACGAGTCCCGACTGGGTGCGGCCGGACGTGGTCACCACCGTATAGGCCACGAAGTTCGGCCCAACCTCGCGGTTGGGATCGAGGACGTGAAGCAAGATCTCGTCGGCAGCGCGGTTGCGAATCGTCGCCAGGTTGGGACCGATATCTCGTCCCTGCCCGTTAAATTTGTGGCAATTCTGGCATTCGTGTCGGAAGACGACTTCACCCCGAGCTGAATCTGCTTTATCGCCGCGAATCGCGGCCCGATAGCGCTCGAACACGGCCTTGCGCTGTTCTAGGGCTTCGGAGAAGAGTTTGACCGAGCGCTGCTTGAGATCTGCATCGCTGCTTCGCAACAACGAGTTGCGCCGCGCATAAGGGACATCCATCACTTGAATGATTCCCGTTTCGAGAGCCGCGACGAGCGGCGCGTGCCATGCCGTGCGAGCAAGCAAGGCTTCGACGACTTCCGCCCGGGCCTGAGGACGAAGCGTCGCATAGGTGCTCAAGAGAACCTCCGGAGTATCGTCCGCGACGATGCGCCCCAGCGTGGCTGCGGCGAGCGATTGCGTTTCGGCATCGTAACTTGTTCCCAAGAGCGGCAAAAGCACTTGCCGTGCGCGGCTCGGTTCCACGTGTACCGCCAGGGCGACGGCCCGTCGCCTTACGCCAGAGGGCGAATTTGGATCGCCAATGGCGGTTAGCACGCGTTCGAGCGATTCCGCCAATCGCTTGGCGCCAAGGGAAGAATCGGCGCTGAGCACTTTGCTTAGTGATTCCCCGTTGCGAGTTAAGCCGTCACCCAAACCAGCAGCGATAGCAAGCAACTCCGCGTCTTCAGTGAGTGACTCCACTGCCCGGAAAAGCCGCTGCCGCGCTGAGGGCTCGCGATTACGTCCGACGAGCTGCGCCAGGTCAACGAGCAGCGCATCGTCCTTGGCATCCGCGTGGCGAACCAAAAAGTAGGCGTCGACAAACTCAGGCAAACCGCGCGTGAGCGAACTCCAGACCGCGGCCCGGATCGATTCGTCGTCCGCGTCTTGCGCCGCGATGGCAGCCAGAGCTTTCGCTGCTATCTCGGAGGGGCCGCTTGCTGGCCAGGCACCAAGCGAGAATGCAACTTGCAAGCGTACGGAGGGATCCGGATCGTTCGCGGCAGCGACAAGCTTTTGACGCCCGTCGGCCGAGTCGGCCATTCGCGGCTCCAAAAGCTCCACCGCCGCACGACGCACGGGGTACGACGGATCACCAAGTGCCGGCAATAGGTCATCGTTTGTCAGAGCCGTCAGTCCAGCCAGCGACCACAAGGCGTGCAAACGAGCCAATGGCGAATCGCTCCCTCGCAATGTCGACCGAAGCGGCCCGATCGCTACCACATCTTGCCGCTCGAAGAGAAGGCGATGGGCCGTATCGCGATGCCATGCGTTGGGATGAGCCAGCAAAGCAACGAGTTCGGTGGTCGACATATCGCCCAATTGCGGAGTCGCGCGAAGGTTGAACCCAACGGGTGCCAGGCGATAGATGCGTCCGCGATCTCGCCCGCTTTCCAGATCGAGTCGGGCCTTGATGTCATCGGGAATCGACCAGGGATGCTCGATCGTCTCTCGATACATATCGAGCACGTGCAGCGTTCCATCCGGAGCATGGACGAAGTTGACGGGACGGAACCAATTGTCGGTCGATGCGACAAACTCTTGGCGATCAATCGACCGCTTGGAAATGAAGGTGGCGCTGCGACGCTCCATATTTTGATGGTGGATCAAGTTGGCCGACGGCTCGGCCAGAAAGACGCTGCCGCGCAACGCTTCCGGATAGGCATCGCCGCGATAGATCGTGAGTCCACAGGCCGACGTCATGTACCCCGTCGCGACTGCCTCGCTGCGCGGTGCAGCGAGCGTGGGATCGAAGGCCAAACGCTGCGAGTTGAGTTCGCGCCAGGGCTCGGGTGGACTGGCCCGGAAGACGGCGATCTGGTCTCCCGATTCGGCCACGTCGATCACGCCAGTACGGGCTGGGGCATCCACGTTTCGCGCCAGATAGCTTTTCGACAGCAGCACATGCTGGACTGGATTGCGGATATTGCAGATGAAGCGATTCCCCGCGTCGTCGAAGCAATTGCCAAACCGCGCGCCGCCGGAGAGCAGCTCGATCGGACCACTCGGATCGTCGGGCGAAAAGCGAAAGTCGGCGGTCGGCAGAACGACGCCTTGCGACTGGGGATCGTCGCCGCGCCGGATCTTGCCGCCGTTGGACGAGCCCGCCGCGTACAGACGATGGTCGAGTCCCCACTCCAGGTTGTTCACCACCGCCTGGACATTGAACTTGCGAAAGCCGGTGAAAACGATACGCCGCTCGTCAGCCACGCCGTCGTTGTCGGTATCTTTGAGCCACCACAGATCAGGCGTCGCGACGACGAACGCTCCTCCTTTGTAGAGCGCGATGCCTGTCGGCCACGACAATCCTTCCGCGAAGAGCGTGCTGCGGTCGAACTTGCCGTCGCCGTCGCGATCCTCCAAGAGGCGCACGCGCCCCAGCGGCGCGTCGTTGGTCCGCTCGACAAAGGGCTTGTCGCTCGCCTTGTCGGTGTAGGGATAGTCGCACATCTCGACGACGTACGCCCGACCGAACTCGTCGTACTGCATGTCGACGGGATCGGTCACTTTCGGCTCGGCCGCCAGAAGCTGCAGCTCGAATCCATCGCGGACGCGAAATGAGTCGATCGCCTTCTCGGGCGAAAGGGCTTCGACGCGCGGCAACGGCGGAACATCTTCGGCGCGCAGCGGCAAGCAGAAGCTGCCGCACAGTAAGAGTATGGAGTACCAAAATCGTCGAAAGGCCCGCATATTCATCTCCGAGCCGAGCGGGACCAGTATACGCGGCTGCGAGCGAGGTTGGCACCGAAGTATCCATCAAGTACGATTTATCTTCCTCTCCACCGATTCCGCCTTGGATTGCCGGTTTTGGAGATCCCGTCATGCGTCCCACCTTTTGTCGCGGTCCCGCCTCTCGAAGAGAATTCCTGCGCGCCGGAGCCATGGCTTTGGGCGGGATGACCCTTTCGCAAATCGAAGCCGCCCGCGCGGCGAGCGGTGTTCGCAGTGATAAGTCGGTGATCCTGTTTTGGATGTGGGGCGGCCCGAGCCAGCTTGAAACTTGGGACATGAAGCCCGATGCGCCGGTCGAGTACCGTGGGCCCTTCCGTCCCATTTCGACCAACGTGCCCGGAATTGAGATCTGCGAGATCTTCCCGCAGTTGAGCAAGCTGGCCGACAAGTACGCGCTCATCCGGTCGCTGCACCACGAGATGTCGTCGCACAACGACGGCTCGATCGAGTGGCTCACCGGCAAGACGCCCGAGAAGGCCGACGCGACGTCGACAGCTCTCTCCGACCATCCTGATCTGGGAATGATCGCCAGTTGGCAGCGCGGCCCCGGCCCTGGCGGTATGCCTGCTTACGTCGGTGTGCCGACCAAGCCGTTCATGACGCGTCCGACCTATTTGGGCGCGTCGCACACGGCCTTCGTGGCGGGCGATCCCTCGGTAGAGAAATATGGCCCACCGAATTTGTCGATTGGTGCGGGGCTGAATGGGAGCAGGCTCGACGATCGTCGCGGCCTGATGAGCCAGTTCGACCGCTATCGCCGCGCAAGTGATGCCACAGGTGTAATGGATGGCGTCGATCGTTTTCACTCGCAGGCGTTCGAGTTGTTGACAGGGCCAAAAGTTGCGGAGGCATTCGACGTCAGCCGCGAGTCGCCTGACCTGCGCGATCGCTACGGGCGAACGTTGTGGGGGCAAAGCTGTTTGCTCGCGCGCCGGTTGGCGGAAGCAGGTGTGGCGGTGGTTACGGTCGATGCCCTGGCACCCAAAGGGGGACTGGCGACCTACTTTAGCTGGGACGACCACGTAAACCCGGCCAACGGTTGGAACCTCGAGCCCGGCATGCGATTGCGGGCGCTCGACATGGACCCCGCACTGGCGACACTGATCAGCGATATCCACGAGCGCGGATTGCAGGACAAGATTGCCGTCGTCGCGATGGGCGAGTTTGGCCGCACGCCGCGGCTCTCACACGCGGGTGGACTGATAGGCCGCGACCACTGGCCCCAGGCCCAGGCTGCCTTGGTTGCCGGCGGTGGATGGCGTTGCGGGCAAGCGATCGGCAAAACGACGTCCAAGGCGGAATACCCGATCGAACGGCCGTTGTGCCCGCAAGATGTACTTGCCACCATCTATCGCCACCTGGGGATCGACCCCCACGCCAGCATTGTCGATCTCGCTGGACGCCCAATCCCCATTCTCCCTAAGGGGGAAGTGATCGCGGAACTGGTATCTTAGGGCGATTGTTCTGGAATACTTTGTTCTGGATTACTTTCGACACTGCTCGGCGCGGTGGTAAGGCTCGGCTGCCTTTCCGTCGCCGATGGAGTTCTTGTTGTCCGCTGCAAGGAGAATGGCTCGCATGCCCGTCATTTCGCCTCAAGTCATGACCGATTTCACATGCCGCATTTTTGAAGCCTGCGACGTTCCCCACGATGTAGCGCAGCAAGTTGCCGAGTCGCTGGTGCTGGCCAACCTGTCGGGCCACGACTCACACGGCATCATTCGGATCATCGAGTACGTCGACTGGGTGAAGCGGGACATGGTCAACCCGAAGGCCAAGTTGACGGTCGTCCGCGAGCAGCCGTGCATCCTGGTGCTGGACGGCGAGTTTGGCTTCGGCCAGGTGATCGGTCGCCAGGCAATGCAACGGGCCATTCCCAAGGCGAAAGCCGAAGGAGCCTGCATCCTCTCGCTCAAACGGTCGGGCCACCTGGGACGCATTGGCGAGTTCATGGAAATGGCGGCCGACGCCGGCCTGGTAGCCTTCGCATTCACCAACACGCACGGCGCCGGCGTGCTGGTCGCTCCCTTTGGCGGCTGTGAGCGCCGGTTGTCGGCCAACCCACTCGCAGGCGCCGCGCCGATGCCTTCCGGGCCGCCGATCATGATGGACATTTCGACCTCGACCGTTGCCGAAGGAAAGCTCAAAGTCGCGCGGAGCCGCGGCGAGAAGGTCGGCCCCGGTCTCTTCGTCAACGCACAGGGCCAGCAATCGCAAGATCCCGAGGAATACTACGCGCAGCCGCCCGGAGCGCTACTTCCCATGGCGGGCCACAAGGGCTTTGCACTCTCGGTGATGTGCGAAGTGCTGGCCGGCGCGATGACCGGGGCAGGCTGCAGCAAAGAAGGCGTGCAGCGAATCGCCAACGGCTTCATGGTCTTCCTGCTCGACCCGGCAGCATTCGCCGGCACGGAGAGCGTTGCCCAGGAACTAGGTGACCTTAAGACCTGGATTCAATCGAGCCGCCGCCAGGCAGGCGTCGAATCGATCGGCTTGCCCGGAACTCCCGAAGCCGAAGCGCGAGCGGCGCGGAGCCAGAGCGGTATCAATATCGAAGCGAACACCTGGAAAAAAATCAGCGACATTGCCAAGGCGAGCCATGTCGCGATCCCGGAAGTATCGAGTGCCAGCTAAGAAGCCGAGTCGCTTACTTATCCTTGACCAGCGAGTAGTCGACGTAAGCCCAGAAGGGATGCTCACGGTCGCCGCGGAGACGGACGTCTTCGAGGATCACGCCCACGTCCGGCTTAGGGAGCGCGATCTTCCGCGTCGTCCCCGAGAATTCCACCGCTCCTTTCTTCTGGAAGTCGACCATTTCTGGCGCTAGCCACACGCGGCCTTTGGTTGGGCCTGGCTTGACTCGCACCGAGTTGGTTCCCTTCAGCAATTCGCCGCTCATTTGCAGAATCTTGAACTCCTTAGGGTCGGGCGGCCACGAGACGGGAGCGACCATCGCCTTGGCGGGCGGCTCCGTAATTTCCAGCCACCAGAAGAAGTTGTCCCACTTTCTCATGGAGACAATGTCACCCCCGCTTGGCCCCGTCTTGCCGAACGATTCGGGAAAGAAGTTGCGGCCGTGCAGTTTCATCCATTCGAAAATGTGCAGGACTTCGTCGTAAAAGTGATCGGCGCCACGCCCGATGTATTCGACCAACATGAAGTCGTAGCTCACGCCGGTCGCCGACAGGTAGCGGTTGAATTGCGAGTTGTTTTCCAGTCGCTTGTTCCCTTCCATCGAACCTTCGACGAAGTACATCGGGAGCATGCGGCCGTTTTCGTGGTACCGCTCCACATACTTGCCGCTTTTGCCACCGAGGCAAATCAGCCCGGCCCACAAATCGGGGTGCGCCAGCGCGATATCCCACGCGGCATCGCCGCCCACTCCGTGACCCGATAGGAACACGCGATCGGGGTTGATCGAGAACCGCTTCATGGCCTCGCGAAGGGAACCCAAGGCGGCGCCGTGCTCTTTCGCCGAGTAGTGGTACTCGAACTGATGATCGTCGTACCACAACGGGGCGATCACGATGTAGCCGTGCCGCGTAGCCTGGCCGCGGCGGCTGAGGATGGCCTGGTCGTATTCGCCCGCCCACCACGTGATTTGCTGTTCGGGCGGGACGCCCGGCTTGGACATCGTGACGATGCAGGGATACTTGCGAAGCGGATCGTATTCAGGCGGAAGTTGCACCAGAAAAGGAATAGCCGGTTGGCCGACAATGGGCGTGGCCTCCAGGCGGAACAATCCCGGCATCTTGGGATCGGACCCTTCGGGGTTCTCGACAGGCTTGGCCCGGTCTTCGTCGTCGAGCGCTTCGCTCTTTGGCTCGGTCGATTCCGCTTCTGGTTTGTCGCCGTCGGCGGCCGCACTGGTCGGTTCCTCTTTTGCAGTACCTTTTTCGGCTGGTTCTGGTTTGGCTTCCTCGTCGACAATCTTCTTTTCCGTCTTCTTCTTGGAATCGTCCCGCCGGCGTGCGTCCGTTGCTTTGACTTCTTTCTTTTTCATTTCTTCGAACAGGTTTCGCGGCTTTCGCTCGACTGGGGTCTCCTCGAAGACGTCGGCCACGGGACGCATGTATTTCAACAACTGGGCCACATATTGCGGCGTGCCGGCTTCTTGCGATTGGATCTCCTGCAGAATCTGGGCCCGCTCGCCCGGCATTGGGGTTCGCATGTACTGGCGGATCAGGTCGCGAGTTTCGCCTAGCGAACGCGCCACCGACGAGTTGATAAAGCTTTCGTCCGCCGAACCCAACAGCCAGCCCGAGATCGCCAGGGCGATTTTTTGTTCGGGTTTGAGCGTTTCGTCGTCTTGCCGCCGGACGAAGGTCTGCATGCGATCGACGGTGTTAAAGTTGAGTTCGCGGCGGATTTCGCGCACGTACGGGAGCAGCCGCATTCGGACATCCTCGTCGCTGCATTCGGCCAAAATCGCCTTGAGCTTGGCGCGGATGGCTTCCCCTTCTTCCGCGCTTTTGGCCAGTTCGTCCTTGATGTCGCGAATTTCAACGAGTTTGATCTTCGCGACATCCTCATCGGGGAACCCCTCGATCATTTGCCACGCGAGCCGATGCTGACCGGCATCGCGGCGGAATTTGATTTCTTCAATGGCTCGCTCCGCGCCAAATTGACGCAGGGCTTGTCGATGCGTTTGCATCGCGGCCAATTCCGGGAAATCCTTAATCGCCGCTTCAATCTCGGCTTGAGCCTCGGGAATCCGCTGCGCTTTGATCAGCAGCTTGATGATTTTGATCCGGGCCTCGGCATCCTTGGGGTCGATCCGCGAGTGCAGGACGCTCCGCAAGATGTCGCCCGGCAGGCTGCTGGTGGCGATCCGCATGTCCCAAACGTACGAGGTCGAAGCGACCAGCCCTTCGACCTTGCAGTACAGGGGATTGATCTCGGTAATGCCTTGAATCACATCGGCTCGACCCTTGGGCCCGCCTGCCATCGAGAAAACGCGGCGGCCGAACTTGTCGAAGGGGCCGACTTCCAAAATGCCGCCGATCACTTGCACCGTGTTGCCCGCTTCGGCCACGCGCTGCGGGATAGTGATGCGTTCGATGACTTCTGGCGTTGGTACGGGACCGTTCGGCGAAAGGCGCTTGCTGACGACCACCCGCCGCAGGCCATCGTCGACAACCGCCAGAAGCTGATTGGGAACGCCAACGGCCGGTGCGCCACCTGGAAGCTTAAGGGTTTTGGTGGGCAATTCGGCGATCGAACTGACGCTACCGTGGAGCACGACTCCATTCTTGAGCGTGACGTCGTCGGCGCGAGCGATCCAGTATCCGCCCAGGACTGTTGCCAAGGCGGCAACAACCAGGAACGGGCCGCGACCCCAACGAAGGACCCCAGAAGATGGCAAAATCTCCAACGCCATAAAGGCAGCTCCTGTTTGGATGGCTCGCCGACATGCCCTGATACGCGGCCAGCCTTCGCCCCACTTAAGGCCGCTTTGGTAGATACGGCCGACGTGGAACGCTGTTCGAGCCCAGCCCATTCTCCAATGGCCGAGCTCGGACCTTCTTTATTCTGTCCTGCCACGCGGCGGCGTCAAAGCGCTGGGAACCGACTTTTCCCACAATCACGAGGGTCGAGGGTGGGATGAAGATCGTTGTGCACGCCGATCGCATGCCGCCACGGCCAAGAATGGGCGTTTTTCTCGCCCTGCCGACTGGGGGCGATTAACGATTGGCCGCCATCGGCTTGCGGCGCAGTACCGGGACATGGGGCAATAGTTCGGTGATATCGAACCACAATTCCCCGCGATCGGTCTCGAGAATATCGAACGATTGCCGCCCTCGTTGCACGACCCGCTGGCTCATCACGGTGCCAACGTCGAGGAACTCGACGAGTTCCAACTGGTCCGAAACATAAGTCGGCAAGTAGGGTTTGGCGGGCGAGCCGTCGCCCGTCGCAGCCAGTCCCATCAAGCAAGCCTCGTATCCAAAACGGTGGATTTCGGCGGTGTCGTTCAGGCGAGCTTCCTTGCGATGATTGTCGTTCAGCCGACGCTGCGCGTGCGCCTGGGCGGCCATTTCGGCGGCCGCGATCGACCAAAAGCGGTGCACGCGAGGCGAAAGCCCACACTGTGGAAGCAAGGTGGAGGTTGCCCTTAGGACCGAAGCATAGCTGCCTTCAGCCAACGAAGTCCCCAGTTTGGCAATCTGGAGCGATGCACGCGAGAACTTGGGGTGGGCAAACAACTGTTTGCGGACCGCTCGATATCGAGCTCGATTGGGAGCTTGCAAGAATTCGAGGATCGCATCGTGCATACAAAGACTCAACCGCGTACCCGGTCGAATTGCGAGACGGCTTGCATCCTCGCAAGCCTTCACCATCTTGCGGCGATTGGAAGGAATGATTCCTAATCGCTTGCGGAAGAGGCTGGCTCGTGTCGACCGTATCACCGGGCGCACATCGCGCCCTTTCTCGTACAGTAATCGACACGATAGTGCGTTGACAACTCCTTTTGTAATCGAACGCAACTGTTTTTTTTGAGTTCGATGTTGCCGCCATCGCTCAACGACAACATCCCAAGTGTCACTATCGACGGCGCGATGGGAACAGTCTCATCGCGAAGTAGATCGCACCCGCGCAAGGTGCGACGACAGTGGCGGCAAGGTCGTAACGTTCCATCACGAAGGACGCGCCACCAATCGCCGCAGCACCAACCACGCAGCCAATGAGGCCCGCGACCGAGAGCGCCTTCGTCTTGCGGCGCCGTTGATCGGCCGAAGCGGCTAGCGCCGTTCGCGCCGAGTTGATCGCCAATTCTCGCATGGCAGCCATGTTGATGTGCGATTCCGGTGCCTGGCACTTGGGCACGTACTCTTCGGCGCTCACCGTGCCCATCGGCGCTGGATTGGGCTCGGGCGACGCCTCCTCAGGCTCGCTTTCGCCGTCAGCGCTTGGTGTGGCAACAGGCTGTGGCGCCGCGGGTTTCGCGGCCACCGGAGCCGAAGCCACTGCGCCGTGGCCGCCGGTCGATTCACCGCGAACCCGCTTCAAAAGCCGGGCCATGTAGTCCTCGATCGACTCTTCCTCATCCTCAGCCGGCAGTTTGGGCTGGAATGGAGCGGATTGGGCCGACGGCTGGGCGGGCGAGCCTGCCCCAGCTTGAGAACCGAACGGAAACGCATTCGATTGGCCCGCGGAAGAACCGTCGTGAGTCGATGGATCTTGGCTCTGCAGGAACGAGTCGCCCGAGCCAAAGGCCGATTCGGGTTTCTGCTCGGGAGCACGCAACAGACCGGCCTGATTGAGCCGCTGCCAAACGTCGTTGCCGCCATCGGCATTTTCGTCTTGCGCGGCCTTGGCTTGTTCGATCGGTACGCGGACGGACGATCGGTCGAAGACCATCGTCTGATTCTGGCGAGCCGAAGGTTCGTCCTGGCCACCTTGGTCCTGATTCGAATCCTGGCCGCCCAAGTGGTCGGACGGAACATCACCCGAGGATGAGTCCATTGCCACAGGCGAGTCACCAGCTGGCGTTTCCGGTGAGGGAACGTCATCCACCGGCGAAAATCCTTCGTCCGGCCTGGGGCCGCGGTTCAAGCCCATGCGGCGATCCACTTCCGGCGCGATGTCCTGGAACAGCGGATTCTCGAACAAGGGGTTTTCGTAAGTGGCTTTTTCGGCGGGGCGATCCTGGGCCCCTGCCATGTTTTCGTTCCCGCTTGCGCCTTGGTGAGGGCTCGATTGCGGCAGAGCAATGCCGGGCCCACCGCTGGCGAGCAGCTGTTGGCTGTCGTGCAAATCGGCCTGCCAACGGTCGAGTTCTTCCGATCGCCGTTTCAGCTTCGTTTCCCAGGCTTCCTTGGTTTCCTTCCAGCGGGTCCGCTCGTATTCCAGGTCCTCGCGTTCGCCGGCCAGGGATTTTTGGAGCTGCTCCAATTCCCGGCGTTGCCACGAGTCGTCGCTGATCAATGCCGGCGTCTCTGGTACGGCGGCCTGGTCGCGGCCTGCTTCAAGTTCCCTTTGATAACGGGTGCGCTCGTCGTTCCACTGTGCTGCCGCTGCCTCGGCTTCCGACTTTTGCCGGAGCAGTTCGGTCCGCAGTTGGTCGCACAGGGTGGCTAACTCCGACTTTTCGGAAGCCACCGATTCCAGGTGCGTTCGGGCTTGATCGATCTCTTGCGTCAGGTCGACCACGCGATGGTCGAGCGACTCGCGGCAGCGCTGGAGCGAGTCCAATTGCTCCCGCTGAGCCTGCGTCTGTTGAGTCCCCTGCTCCGTTTGGCCCTTCCACGACTCGACTTGACCCTGCAGTGCGCTAAGCTGCCCTGATGCTTCGTCCAGTTGGCGCTTGAGCGATTGTTCGCCGGCGAGCGTGCGGTCCCGCTCTTGTTCGGCGGTGCGAAGCGACTGCCGAACCTGTTCCAACTCCAACTGCGCCGCGGCGGCGGCATCGTTCGATGCCTCGGACAAGGCGATTTGCCGAGCGCGAGCATCGCTTTCCAATCGGGCAATGTGCGCATTGGCCGCTTCGACCAACGATTTTTGCGATTGGCATTCGCCGTGAAGGCGGTTTGTCTCCGACGTAGCGGCCGCGAGCTCACCTTCGAGTCGCTCGCGTTGCCCGTTCCACGTCTGGCGGTCCGCTTCGCTGGTTGCTTGCAGTTGTGCGTAGCGCGCGAGCTGTTCGGCAAGGGCCGATTCCGCTTGGCGCTGGGCCTCTTGGCATCGCTGAATTTCTTCGCGGACGGAATGCCCCAAGCTTTCGAGCGACTCCGCATGCCCTTTGAGCGAATGCGAGTCGCTTTCCAGTTGCGCGACGCGAGCCTGGGCGTCGGCCAGTGCCCCCTTTTGCGCTTCGCACTCGGAAACGGCACGGTCAAGCTCCGCCTTGCAAGCCGCAAGCTCGCCTTCTAGCTTTTCGCGTTGGCGATCCCAGGCCTGGCGATCTTCCTCGCGTGCCGACTGGAGTTGCTGATAACGCGTTTGCAGTTCGGCAAGCGAAGCTTCCGCTTGCTGCTGCGCTTGCCGGCACCGCTCGACCTCTTCGCGGGCGACTTGCGCCTCGTGCTGCAGCGACTCGACTTTTCCCTTCAGGGATCGCGATTCGTCTTCCAGCTGGGCGATGCGGGTATTGGCGACGTCGACCAGCAGCTTTTGGGCCTGGTATTCGTTTCGCAGCCGTTCCAGCTCCGAACGGGCCGACGACAATTCTCCGACGACCTTTTCCTGTTCGCGGGTCAACGCCTGGCGGTCCGAATCGCCGGACGCGAGCAGCATGCCGTGCCGAGTTTGCACTTCGGCCAAGGCGGTTTCGATTTGCCGGGCGTGCTCTTGAGATCGAGTCAGCTCTTCGGCGGCGACTTGCGACTGCCGCTCGAGGCCTTCGATCTGCTCACGCAGCGATTGCGCTTCGCTTTCCAACGCGGCCACGCGGGCATTGCCGGTGTCGACCAGCGACTTTTGCGTTTGCCATTCAACGCGGAGCCGGTTGATGGCGGCTTGCGTGGTCGTCAGCTCGGTCTCGCTGGCTTCGCGTTCGCGGCTCCAGGCTTGCCGCTCGGCTTCGCCTTGGGCAGCCAAGTGCGAGTACCGCGCTTGGAGCTCGGCCAGGGCCGATTCGGCTTGCTGAGCCGATTCGTGCTCTCGCTGCAGGTCGTCCTTGACGGCGTCCGAAACACGTTCGAGGGCCTCGATATGGGCCGTCAGTTCCGCGACACGTTGATTGGCCCCTTCCAGGGACGCTTGCGTGGTGGCGAGCGATTGCTCGACCGATCGCTTGGCTTCGGTCAATCGGTCGCATTGATGACTCAGCGAATCCCATTGCGTCTTGGTGACCGACACATTTTCGGAAGCTTTGGCAGCCTCGGCCGTGAATTCATGCCACCAGCCGCGCAGTTCCTTAAGTTCCGCTGCATACTGCGCCAGTGTCGCCGCGCTCTCGCCTTGCTGAAGGCGGTGCGAGTCCGTCTGCGAGGCCATCTCGCGCTGAAGTTGATCGAGCTGATCCCGGAGCGCCGCCGTTTGATCGCGGAGCGTGGCAGCGCTTTCACCTTGCTGGCGGAGGTGCGATTCGGTCTGCGCCGCCATTTCGCCATGAAGCTGGTTGAGTTGGTTCCGCAGTGTTCCGGTTTGATCGCGGAGGGCGGCCGCGTTTTCGTTTTGTTGACGACGGTGTGATTCCGTTTGCGAGGCCATCTCGCGTTGGAGTTGGTCGAGTTGGTCGCGAAGCGCCGCGGTTTGGTCGCGGAGGGTCGCCGCGCTTTCCTCTCGTTGGTGCCGGTGCGCTTCCTTCTGCGAAGCGATTTCTCGCTGGAGTTGCTCCAGTTGATTCCGCAGCGAGGTCGCCTGGTCGCGAGCCGCTTCCAGGTCGCGGATCGCCTGCTTCCATTCGGCTTGCTTGGCGGCCAGGCCTTCCGCCGCCTGGCGCAGTTGTTGGGCCGTTTGGTCGGTCAGGCCCCGCGCTTGATCGGCCGTCGTGCGCCATTTGTTCGCCGTCTCTTGCTCGGCCGATAGTTGCCGCCCGATCGAGTCGAGCGCGGTTTCCAGGCGCCGGCGTTCTTCGTTCCAGGTCCGCGATTGGGCTTCGAATTGCGACTCGGCCGTGCGGCGGTCTTGCCGTTGCTGCCGGAGCTCTTCATCCAGGCGGCGAATCGTCTCGGCGTGGTGGTTCGAGATCCCTTCGCTGGAGCTGGCGAGCGTTGCCATTTGGCCGCGGAGGTCGCCGAGCTTGCGATTCAGCTTTTCAATCGTCCGATCGGCTTTTTTAGCGCGGCGGCGCAGGACAATCATCCGGGACTTGGCCCGGAGCAATCGCTTGTATTGTTTGAGGCTTCGTGCGCGCTGGCGGCGCGCTTCTTTCTTAGGCTCAGCAGGATCTGCCTCGGTTGGCTTGGAGGTTGTTTCCCGCTGGCGAGTCTCGGCGGCATCGAAGCGTTCGGCCAGGACCAGCGGCTTTTCCCAGCCGATCCATTCGAGTTCCACCGGTCCTACGCGAAGTTGGTCGCCGGTCTCGAGCCAGGCATTATCGAAGGAGCGTCCGTTCAGCAGAGTTCCTTCCGACCACCGCCGGATGGCGACGCCCTGTGGTCCCGCGATCAAAACGCAATGAAGCGGTTTCAGTCCTGGTGCAACCAAACGGAGCGTGCAGTCGGGTCCGGCGCCAATGGTGCACTTGCTGTGCTTGAGTCGGACGATCTTGCCTTGATGTTCACCGCTGCAAACGCGGAGCACGCATTCGCCGATCGGCTGATCCGAGGGGGGACGACTCGGCGAACGGGTTTTGTCGAGAGTGGTTGGCATGGTGATATCGTGCGACCGGAAATTGCAGTCAAACCCCTGCATCGGGCGTAAAGGATGCGCGCTCATCGCGCAACCTCCCCCGCTAGCTAAGGTTCCTGAGGTCATTTAGGTCGTCATTCAAGGGGCGTCAAAACGCAGAGCCAATACCAACCGTGCTTTTGGTAGCGATGCGGCAAAATTTGCCGTTTTTGCAGGCTTGGCTGAACTAACCTGCCGATCTTGCCGATTATCCGTAAGCGGAAAACGACCCCGAGTCGCCCGCGACGGCAGTTTCTCGGCGAAATGACTTCGCCTTGCGAATGCTGGCATGGCACTCGACGAGTGCGCACTAGATTTAGTGTCAAGGGATTGGATTTGTCGCCCCTCGTCGCATAGACGACAGAGCCAAACGGAAGGATCTCATGAAGAACACCAACGCGTCAAAAAGTGGTGGGGAAGACAAAATCAGCCGCAAGGAGGCGTTGGTTCAGCTCCGGCAGACTTTGGTGACCCGTCGCGACTCCATTCGCGCCGCTCTGGCCGGTGACCTGAATCTTCTCCGTGAACTACGCGGACAACCCTCGGGCGACGTCGTCGACGCAGCCCTCGATACGGCGCAGGACGAGATCAGCTCGCAGTTGGCCGAAGTCGAAAGCCGGGAGCTCGCCAGCATCGAAACCGCCTTGGAGCGGATGCAAGACGGCGACTACGGCGTTTGCGAGGGCTGCAACGAAGGCATCCCCCTCGCCCGCTTGCAAGCACTTCCCTATGCCGTGATGTGCATCAAGTGCCAACGCAAGGCGGAACGCAACGGCACGGCCCAAAACGGCCCCCGCGACTGGAGCCGGTTGCTCGATAGCGTGAGCGACACCGATGCCTCGGCCGATGTCGAAGTCGACGCGGGCTAGTTGCCGAAAACCCGCCGTGAGCGGGTTGTTGGCCAATCGCGCCGTCGTCGCTTGCAATCACAGTTCATTGCGCGAGGGATGTTGCATGCCACGCGGTCAAATGGCGGTATGGACGCTTGCCGCCCTTTTGCTGGCGTTTGCCGGCGACTATGCCTGCGCGCAAACGAAAACGAAGTCGGCGAGCCTTTCCGACGAGGCGGCGGAATCGCCGTCGCGCGACGAACAGTTCGCCGAACTCGCGAACGACGCCGCTGCGTTCGAGGCCCAGTTCGGGCTGTTCAAACGGGTTGTCAAACTCGTCAAGCCCTCGGTCGTGCATATCGAAGCGGCGATCGAACTCTCGCCCGGCGAGAAGAAAAGCAATGCGGAAGAAGCGGGATCGGGCGTCATCACGCGGATTCGCGACCGCTTCTACGTGTTGACCAACCGGCACGTGATCAACGGAGCCGTGCCCAACCGCATCAAAATCAAGCTGGCCGACGGCCGGCTGATCTACCCCACCAAGGTCTGGGCAGACCGCGGAACCGACGTTGCCGTGCTCGCCATCTCGACGGCTAAACTCCTGCCGGCAAAGATTGGCGACAGCGATGCCGTCGAAATCGGCGATCACGTCCTCGCCGTGGGAAGCCCCTTCGGGCTCAGTCACACGGTGACCTACGGGATCATCGGGGCCAAGGGCCGCCGTGACCTGGAACTCGGCGACGATGGAGTCCGCTTCCAGGACTTCCTGCAAACCGACGCGGCCATCAATCCGGGAAACAGCGGCGGTCCGCTGGTGAACTTGCGCGGCGAAGTGATCGGTCTCAACACCGCCATCGCCAGCAATGGCGGCGGCAGCGAGGGGATCGGCTTCACCATCCCCATCAACATGGTGGTCCAAGTCGCCGGCCAGTTGATTGAAAAGGGATATGTCGCCCGGGCGTTCCTTGGGGTGCATCTCGATTCGAAATTCAGCGCCGAACAGGCGATCAAACTCGGCCTGAACCGAGGCACCGGCGCTAGAATCTCGGCGGTCACCGCGGGCTCGCCCGCCGAATCGGCCGGCATGGAAGTAGGCGATATCGTTTTGGAGTACCAGTCGACACCCATCGAAGACGACGGGCACCTGGTGAACCTGGTGAGCGCCACGCCGATCAACACCAAAGTGACCGTCCGCCTGTGGCGTCGAGGTCGCGGCCAATCGGTGGACGTGCGAGTCGGCGATCGCGGGAAATTTGAGCCCGAGCAGTAAACGGACTGCTCCCTGTCTCCTTCGACCCCCTTCTCCTCTTCAAGAAGGGTTAACCGCAGACGGACAGGATTGTCCGTCCTACTGCCGGGTTCGCGGCGGAGGCGGTGGGGCCGACATCTCGATCCCCTCTTTTTCCAACTCCTGGAAGGCTTCCACGGTGTAGCTTTTTTCCTTGGCGTTGGGATTGAGCTTCACAATCTTGCGGCGGTCGAGGTGGATCTTGCGATAGACGTCGTCCGAGATGACGTAAAACCAATCGCGGAACCGATTGTTGAGCTCTTTTACTTTGGCCTGGCCGAGCCTGATTTTGTCGGCGTATTCTTCCTTGTTGCGCTTGTTTTGCTTGATGATGCGCTCACGTTCGGCGGCGAGCCGTTTTTCGGCCTCGTTGGGATCGCCTTCTTTGATGGCCGCGTCTTTGGCCTCGGCATCTTTCGAATCCGCATCCTTCGAATCGGCATCCTTTGCTTCATCGTCCGACTTGGCTTCTTCATCTTCTTGAGCAGGGCCTTGAACGCCCGGCGGAACAGGCAGCACCTCCGGCGGCGCGATCGCATCCGGGTTGAACTGGGCCGTCACCATGAGATAGCGGTTGAGCTTCTTGTCGTCTCCCTCGCCAAGACCTTGGGGCTTGCCGAAGCGGAGCACGTAGTCGACGCCGTCCTTCATCGAGACGTGAATCTCACCGTTCATTCCCAGAATGCCTCCTTTGGGGTTCTGGAAATAACCGCGAGCGGCCAACTCTTGAAGGGTGTCTTGGTCCAACGAGGCTCCCTGGCCCGCTCCTTCGGTATCGTAGCTCACCACCGCTTCGCCTACCCCTTCGGGTTTGCGTTCGACGTCGACGATCTTCAATTCGTCCACCGCGGTCTTCAGTTGATTCAGCTGCTCGTTGTTGACCTCTTCGTCTTCCGCCAAAGGTTGCTCGATCGTTTCTCCCTCGCGGAAAACGCTCATCGACTTCGGCATCCATTTGCCGCTGGCATCCACGGCCAGGCTGTTTTCACCGCGCATTTCGAGGAACGAACGAACATTCCCCCGCCCGTCGCTCATCGGCAAGATGGCGTAGTCGCGAATATCGACCCCCGCGACGTCGATGGCGTTCAACTGGAGCAAGTCGGGCTCGATCCACTTCGCGAAATCGGTCGAGAAGACATCCAAGTCGATTTTGCCCACCTTGGTATCTTGCTCGTCGCCGAGTCGCAGGAAGCGTCCTTGATCTTTGTCGTTGGAAGGGGGAGCAAAGCTGTTGCTGTCTTCTACCTTCGCGCCCGCTTCCGGGATGCCGACAATGACTTTGGCAATGACCTTGCCCGAATCATCGGTCGCGGAAATGAGGGTTCCGACCCCCTTCTTGACTTCTCCGTCTTTCACATCCGAGGGATCGACCACGCCGTAGGTTTCGTGGTCTTGCATGTCGTGGCTGCGGTTCTCGTAGAGTTCCGCGCTCACCAGGGCCTTGGTGATCTGCTCCAGTTGCCTTTGCGCGTCGGCGAGATAGTCGCCGTGCGAGGGGATGACCCACTTCTTTCCTTTCACTGCGACTTTGAAAGTCGTCTTCTTGGCCAGCTTTTCGTCGTAGCGCTGGATTTCGATGGCCTTGATTTGGTCCGGCTTGACCTCGTTGAACACGCTGAACAGCTTGGTGCCGGGCGGATAGGGTTCCATCCCTTCATTCTTTAGCTCGTCGCGAAGCATCGTCGGTGCCGTCGCATAAGCCAACGCTCCCACCAGCACCGCTGTGAGAAGGTACGCCCCAGTGCGAGTATTTTCGTTCATGATTGACATCTGCCGGTAAAACAAATCTGCGTTGAATGTTCGAAACGACCTTCCCTTTCCAGGGACTGGTCTACAGTCGGCGCGCTCGGGAAATCCCTTCGCGTTCGCGCAATCGCCGCACCAGGAACACCACCAATCCGAGCAAGATCGGCGGAATGGGCGGAATCAAAACCGACAGCCGACGGTACAAATTTTGTCGTCTCTCGACCTGCTCGGCCGCTTCTCGTTGCAGGTCCTGAACTTTTTGATTGAACTCTTGCTGCATCTTTTCTTTGAAGACGTCCAACCGCTGCTGCGCGTTGGCTTTCTCGATCGCCACGATCTGCCCCTTCTCGACCACCTCTTGCCGGTCGACTTCCTCGCCCGATCGGGCCCTTCGCACAAGGTCGTCGTAAACTTGCTGGAATTCGGAGGTAACCGCCTCCATTTTGCTCTCTTCCTCGGTGATCTTTTCCGTGAGCGTCGCTTTCGCGGCTTGCACGGCGTCCTCTTTGCGGCGGTCGGCGGCGTTGCGAAGGTCGGCAATCGCCTTTAGCGTGCTATGGCGCAAGCGGCGCGAGCGGACTTCGGCAAAACGCGTTTCGCCTGCCACTTCGTCGATCAGGTTCAGCACGAAATCGATGTTGTCGAAATTCAGATCAACCGTGACTCCGAGGGCTAGTGTTTGCCTAGGTTGGTTACGGAAAACCACCCATTGGCTATGGAGGACGTCGATGTCGGCGACGTACGCCACATTGACGCGCCGAGGCACCTTCGACTCGGGCGTCTCTTCCTCTTTTTTACCTTCTTCTTCTTCGCCCGCCTTTTTTGCGGGCTCCTTGTCGACGATGTCTTCTTTACCCTGCACTCGCATCGCCAAAGCATATTTGCTGGACGAAGGAGTCCAAGCTCTTTGGGTGGTTCGGGGGTCGGCCTCTTCCAGTTCCATGAACTCCTGGACGTTCATCGACCCCGAATTCTGATCACCTGTCGCGACCAACTCGGTGTATTCGAACTTGGGGTTCTCGTTGGTTCGAATGCCTCCCGGACCGACGAACAGCAGGTACTCGGTGAACTTGGTCGCCACGTCGTTGCGATTGAAAGCCTTCACCTGTGGCGAGCTTGGTTGATCCTCGCGGATATGCACGAACAGCTTCCCGTCCAGGAAGTCCTTGATCTGCTGCATCGGGTTGTAGTGTTGCCACACGACGTCGGTCTTGACCGGACCGCTGTCGGTATTGCCTTCCACTGCCAGGCCGAGGGCTCCCCACAACTTGCGGATGTCTCCCTTGGGAGGGGGCGGGCCGCCGCCGCCGAACATGCCGCCAGGAGCTTGCTTGGGAAACTGCGTTCCAGGCACGCCGCGGAAGAATGTCGGAAGCGGATCTTCAAAGATCACGACGGGCTGGCCCGCTTTAACTGCGGTGACCAGATTATCCATCTGCTGCGGACCGAGCGACGAGGGTTGCACCGCCAGCAAAACGTCGATCGCGCCTACCTTCACCGGTTGGTTCAGGTCGACTTGTTCGACGTCGTATTGCTTTTCCAGTTCCTCGACGATCATTTGCTTGGGAATCTGCTGAGGCTGCCCGCCGGCGAAGGTAAACCCGCCCATCATTTGCGCATCGGTCGCGATGATCCCCAACCGGCGGCGCTTTGCCGCTTGTTCGGCTACCACCGTGATCGACCGGACCATTTCGTATTCCACGGGCACGCCGAAATCGAAGAACGGCACCACCCGGCGATTGGCTCCGCTGGAAAAAGCGGCGCCCATAATGACGTCTTGCCGCTTCAACGATCCCTCGGAGGAATCGTCGAGCTGTCGGGCCTTGATGCCAAATCGCTTCTCGGCGGTCTTGAGCTCCTCGCTGGTCGCCGTCAACTCGTCGAACAAGTGCACCCGCACCTTGCCGTTCGAGAGCGAGTTGAACTCCTTGCACAAGTTGATGAACTCGTACTTGGTCTTGGCATATTTTTCGGGGACGTGCTCGCTCACGAAGGCATCGATCACCACCGGGCGGTCGACCTTCAGATTGCTGATCAACTGTCGCGTGGTATCCGACAGCGAACTGGCTTTGTTTTGCGTGGCGTCATAACGCAGCAAATCGTGATTGCGGAAGAAGTAAGTCACACCGACCACCAGCGCCACCAGGCAAAGGATGCGGATCGCGTAGTGGCCGACCATCGATTTCCCGTCGCGCCCGCCGAACCAGTGCCGGGCACCAATCAAAACCATGCTCAAATAAACGCCCAGCGTGGCCATCAGCACGAAGAAGCTCACTGATGCGATGCTCACCACGCCGCGGCCGAAGTTGTCGAACTGCGAAGCCGTGCTCCAACTGGCGATTCGCTGTGCCCAGATCGAGTCGCCGAGCGCCGTTTTAGCGAACTGTAAAAACGCGAGCGGCGCGTTGAACGCGACACCCAGTACGAAGCTGACCGTCAGGTTGTTGGTAAGGAACGACGCGACCATCCCAATCGCCAGCATCCCCAGGCCGATGAACCAGTAACCCAAGTACGTGCTGAAAAACAGCCCGACGTCCATGTCGCCATGGCTGAGATAAGCCAGCACGATGAAGTTCGAAAGCTGCGAGAAAACCAGCGAGACGGTGAAGATCGCGGCTGCTGCCAGGTATTTGCCAATCACGATTTCAAAATCGTCGGCAGGCAAGGTCAGCAGCAGTTCGTCGGTCCCTTGGCGGCGTTCTTCTGCCCAGATGCTCATCGTGATTGCCGGAATGAACACGATCATGATCATCGGCAAGTAGCGATTGAGCTGGTCGAGATTCGCCATGTTGACGGCGAAGAATTCTTTCGGCCAGAACGCGGCCAGCGACGTTAAGAGCACGAAGATGCACAAAAAGACGTAACCGGTCGGATTGCTGAAGTAACCGATGAAGTTCCGCTTCAGCACGGCAAAGGCCGCCCGCTTCGACAGGCAAAGCGGAATCACCAGCAGCGACAGGATGGCGCCGAACACGACGTCGTACGCGATGAGTTTCCCCAACTGAATAAAGGGCAATACTGGGTCCATACCTTCTTCCGTTCGCAATCTGGTGGGAAAACTTGTCTTGGTGATGCGGCCGTTGGTGAAGTCGCAGACGGCCCGCCCTGCCTGGTGAGTGTCTTAAGTCGATGCCGAAGCTGTCGGCAATTGGTGCCCGGTCAGCCGGTGGAACGCTTTGTCCAAGCCGTCGCGGTTGGGATCGAGCTCGGGCACGGTGCCGTCGAAGACGACCCGCCCCTCGTTGATCAAGATCACGCGGTTGGCGATCGCTTCGACTTCCTGAAGGATGTGGGTCGAAATCAGGATCGTCTTCTCTTGCCCCAGTCGCTTGAGCGTGGCGCGGACTTCGCGAATTTGATTCGGGTCGAGACCTGCCGTCGGTTCGTCGAGAATCAGCACCTCGGGCTCGTGCAACAGAGCTTGGGCCAAACCGACCCGTTGCTTGTACCCTTTCGACAGCTTGCTGATCGGCTTGTGAACCACGCTATCCAGGTCGCAAATGTCGATCACGGCCTCGATGCGTTCGTTCTTGTAGCCCCCCTTCAAACCACGCGCGGTGGCGAAGAAGTCGAGCATCGACGACGGCGTCATGTCGAAATAGAGCGGGCCGTTTTCCGGCAAGTAGCCCAACTTGGCCGATCCGGCCAGTCGGTCGGTAAGCATGTCGTGGCCGGCGATCCTCGCGACCCCTTGGGACGGCGACAGATAACCGGTCAGCAGCTTCATCGTCGTGCTCTTGCCAGCACCGTTGGGGCCCAGAAAGGCGACGACCTCCCCGTCGTGGATCTTGAAGTTGACGTTTCGAGTGGCCGCGAAGATGCCGTAGAATTTCGACAATCCGTCGGCCTCAATCATCGGGGTCCGAGATTGGTCGGCGGCTTTAATCATCGGTTCTCACTCCATCGTGTTTCTGAAACACGTGTTCCTGAAGGTGCTGAAAAAGTCTCAGCGCTGCTCGAAGCGGGACGTATCAAAAGTCGTCCTAAATGTTGTCGTACCAACAACATGGAGCGACAAGGGGGGCACTCGTAGCCCGTCAATCATAAAAGGTTATACGTACGACTCAACCACAGGTTCGGCCGAGAAAAGCCCATATTCGCCAGTGCGGCGGGGTTTTCATCGTAATTCGCTGCCGCTTTGGCGACTTTCCGTGCCAATCGGCGATGGAAGAGCGATGAGTCGAGCTTGCGATCCGCCGCGCCACGGGGAAGAATGACAGAAGTCGAAATCCCGCCGCCAGGGGCTTGGCCGAGGATTGGGGGGAGGCGGTCCATGTCGAATCAATGGACACTTGATCTTGCGCTTTCTAGCGATGGGGCTGCCAACGTAGCTGAGCCCACATTTCCCGAAGTGAAGCCTGTCGAATCGACGCCAGCCAAGCGGCGCGCTTCGCTATGGCGATGGCTGGTGCCGCGATTCAGCCTCCGCACGATGTTGCTAGTGATGACCACGCTTTGCCTCGTACTTGGCTCGATTGTGGTTCGGGCCGAGCGGCAACGGATGATCTGCGAGGAACTCACTCGCAAGGGCTGGTATTGGTCGTTCGAACCCGTCGACTTCGACTTTTTTTCCGACGACCGGGCCACGGTCAATGAGGACGAACCGTGGTGGCTGAAGGGCCTTCCTCTTGCCTGGCGACAGTCGCACGGCGTCCACTATTGGCGCAGCGTACACGCTGTTTCCAACCGCGGTTCGTGCAACATGGAAGTACTCGAAACGCTTCCTCAACTTCGGGACCTTCAAGACTTGGAAGTCTCCTACAACAAGTATCCAGCCGATCCCGCAATCTGGCCTCTGGTCGGGCGTCTGCGCATGCTGCGCGAGTTGAAGTTGTGGGAAACGACAATCGACGATGAAGGGCTGGCTCACCTGCAACAACTTTCAAGGCTCACTCGTCTTGATCTAGGCGGTACGATCGTCGGCGACCAAGGCATCCAGCAGCTGTTGACTCTGACATCGCTCGAAGAGTTGAGCCTCGACAATACGAACATCACCGATGAATCGGTCAAGCACCTGGCTGCTCTTCCGAACTTAAAACGCCTTGACCTCTCCGACACCAGGGTGACCAGCGAAGGAAGAAAGGAAATCCCAAGTGAGATCGACTTATCTTCCCTACAGTACTCTCCGACTATCTGGTCTGGGTCCATATGCTCTGGTTTTGGTCCTGCTTCGAAACGAGATGGTCGGGTCGATTTGGAGTTGAATCGCCCGCTGGGCGAGCGTGTTCCGATTCTGACCATCGATTCCGAAATCGTGCTCACGCCGCAACGGCTGGAGAATCTTTCGCATTTGCGGGATGTGTCCGTGCTCATATTGAGTGGCCCGGAAATCGGCGACGCCGAATTGGCACATCTGCGGCGATGTGCGATCGTTCGCTGCGCATGCTTTGACCGCACTTCTCTTAGCCACGAGGGCTTCCAGTGGTTGGGCAGCATATCGACCTTGCGGCAACTGAGGGTCGTCGGCTCGCCGGTCACGGCTCAGGATATCGACGCGCTCAGTGAACTGCCCCTGCTTGCCACGTTGACGATCCGCGATACGCCTCTCGACGGTGAGGCGCTCGAAGCCATTTTGTCGCTGCCCCAAGTGCGCGATCTCGAACTCACCCGTTGTCCGTTGTCGCCGGACGCTGTTCAAGCCTTCAAGCACTGCAAAAGACGCATCGATCGTCTTTCCTTGAATGAGATAGCTGTGTCGCCGGACGTACTTCGCGCCAATATGGCACCCGGCACCTTCGATAGGTTGACATGGGACGGCATCGACGTCGGCGAAAGTGTCGGCAAGTGGATCGCCAAGGAAACCGATGCGCCGCACTCGGGGTTGTTCGTACCCCAATCGCGACCTTCCGTTTGGATGCACTCGCTTGCCTGCGCGAACGTGGACGACAGCTTGCAAGATGGACTTGCACTGCGATCAGGATTCGTCCGGGAATCGCACATTCTGCAAGCGCTGGCGATTTGGCCCTATCCATGCGTGGTCGATTTCAGCGGCGCCGAAGTAACTCCTAAGGTCATGGAGGCCCTGGCGGCCAGCCGCTACTTGGAGCGGCTTGCGCTGGCGAAAACGAACATGTCCGACGGCGATTTGCGACACGCTGCCGGTTGGACTTTTTTGCAGGATCTCGACTTGGCCGGATGTCCGATTACCGACGCCGGTGCCAGCCAGCTGGAGGCATGCTGGCGATTGGAACGCCTAAAGCTCGACGACACTTGGATCGGCGACGATTCGCTCAAGTCGATCGCCAAGCTGCGTCGCCTCACGTTCCTGTCGCTTGTCGGCACCAAGGTCACCGATGAGGGATTGTTTCAACTTGAGGGCTTGAGCCATTTGAAGACGCTTCGGTTTCACAAGAAACAAATCACATCCGATCGGTTGGACGAATTCAAATCGCGACATCCAGCTTGCCATATCGCAATCATAAACTGAGAGGACCGCCGTTTCGCGCCGACTAGCAAGTAGGCTTACGCGGTGCCAGTTCACCCATTTGCGTTCAACCGAGGATGTTTGTCATGTCACAAGCCCCTCAAAGCGATCTACCTCGCCGTCGCCGCTGGCTAGTGCCGCGATTCAGCCTGCGGACGATGCTGATTGCGACGACGCTCGTTTGCGTAGTACTCGGCACGTGGATCACCCGCGCGGAACAGCAAAGAGCCGCATGCCGCGCGTTTTTCGATAACGGCGGCAACAGCTACGGCCACGCCAAATGGAACGCGGAAGGTAAGGAGCCATGGTGGCTTGCCAAGCTGCCAGAGTTTCTACGCAAAGGGCGAGCCGAGCACTATTGGACGAGTGTCGAATACATCGGCGTCAGCGAACGAACACCTTTGCCCCAACAACTCGATGCGGCGAAACAGTTTCCGGCGCTGAAAACAATCAAGTTCGATCAACTCATACCGGTCGTCCCTGCCGATACTTGGCCGGCGGTGGCAAACGTGCCGTCTGTGCGACGACTGGAGTTCTTTCACGCGAATATCAACGATCGAACGCTAGGAGAATTTTCCAACATTCCCAATCTGCAGGAGCTCAGGCTTTGGTGGTGTGAGAGAGTAGGCAACGTGGGTGTCGAAAATCTAGCCGGTTGACGTGGGGTGGAGATTCTACAGATCGAATCGTGTCCGATCACGAATCGCGCGCTGGTCTCGATTGGAAAAATGAAGTCTCTCCGCAAGCTCCGCATTACGAGTGCAGAGATAGACGATGAAGGGCTTTCTGCTCTGAACGAGCTTCCATACCTCGAACTTGTTGAGTTTGAACACACAAGGGTGACTCCCAGCGGTGCGGCAAAGCTCCAGGAGAAACTGCCTCGATGCCGCGTCACCGCTTCCAGTCCCTTGCCACCAGTCCAGCCCACGGCATCAAGCAGTTGAGGTTGTCGCGCGGTTCCACTACCGTGGACGGCACATCGCTGGCCCTGGCGGACAACCTTTTGCAGAACTGACTCCCCCATGCCCCACCAAGTCCTCATCATCGTCGGCGACGCCTCCGAAACGGTCGACACCCTCTACCCCTTCTATCGCGTTCAAGAAGAGGGATACATCCCGGTTGTCGCGGGGCCAAAACGGCATCGGTACCAGATGGTGATGCACGAAGTCCGCCCTGGGTGGACTATCACCAAGGAGTGGGAAGGCTACACCATCGAGGCGACGATCGCGTTTAACGAGATTCGCCCCGAGGATTACCTGGGCATCTTCTATAGCGGCGGACGAGCGCCGGAATACATCCGCTACGACGCCGACCTGGTGCGAATCACCAAATACTTTTTCCAGCACAACAAACCCATCGCCAGCGTGTGCCACGGCGTGGAGATTCCGGCCTACGCCGATTGTGTACGCGGCCGAAAGATGGCCACCGTTCCCAAATGCCGCTTCGACTTAGAAGTGTGCGGCGGAACGTTCGTCGACGAGCCATGCGTCGTCGACGGAAACCTGGTCAGTGGCCGCACATTCCACGATCACGGCCACTACATGGGCAAATGGATCGAGCTTCTCAGGCAGGAAGCGGCGAAACGCGGGTGAGCTACTCGCCCGAGCGCTTGGCCGACAAACCGGTTTCGTTCATCTTGTCGACAACGCGGTCGATCAGTCGATACTCGGAAGCTTCGGCCGCCGTCATGAAGTTGTCGCGGTCGGTGTCGCGCTCGATTTCGTCGATCGTGTGGCCGGTGTGCTTCATCAGGATTTCGTTCATCCGCTTCTTCACACGCTTGAACTCTTTGGCGTGAATTAAGATCTCGGCGGCCGTTCCCTGCATGCCAGCGAGCGGTTGGTGGATCATGATCCGCGCGTTTGGCAAGGCGAATCGCTTGCCTGCGGCCCCAGCCGTAAGGAGCACCGCGCCCATCGAGGCTGCTTGTCCGATGCAGTACGTGGCGACGTCGCACGTGACGTATTGCATCGTGTCGTAAATCGCCATCCCGGCGCTCACGCTGCCGCCTGGGCTGTTGATGTACAAGCTGATGTCGGCCTTGGGGTCTTCGGCTTGCAGGAACAACATCTGGGCGACAATGGCGTTGGCCATTTCGTCGTTGACCTGCGTTCCCAGGAAGATGATCCGGTCCTTGAGCAACCGGCTGTAGATGTCGTAAACGCGTTCCTCGCGGCCGCTCTTTTCGACGACGTAGGGAATCAGTGGCATCGTTATGTTTCCTTGATGAACCGCCATTGTGTGCGGCGTGGTGTGCGATGGTTGGTGCGGCGCTTTCTTAAGAATCGAATCGCCCTATTTGTCTTCCTCGCCGCCTTGCCCTGGCGCCTTGGTAAGGATCTCGTCGACCAGGCCGTAGGCTTTGGCTTCCTCGGCTCCCAGGAAGAAGTCGCGGTCGCGATCCTTGCTGATCTTTTCGATCGATTGGCCCGTGTGCTGCGCGACGATCTTGTCGAGCATCTCGCGCATCTTGATGATTTCGTCGGCCTGAATCTCGATGTCGCTCACCTGCCCTTGGACCCCGCCCCAGGGTTGGTGGACCATGATCCGGGAGTGCGCCAGCGCATAACGCTTGCCCTTGGTTCCGCCAGCCAGCAGCACGGCGGCCCCGCTCGCTGCCATCCCGACGCAGTACGTAGCGATCGGGCAGCTGAGGATCTGCATCGTGTCGTACATGGCGAGCGTCGCGCTCACGTCGCCGCCAGGCGAGTTGATGTAGAAGTGGATGTCCTTGCGGCGATTTTCGCTCTGCAGGTACAGCAGCTTCATCACGACTTCGTTGGCGTTGCCCGTGTGGATTTCGCCTTGCAGGAAGACAATCCGGTTTTCCAAAAGGAGGTCGCCCAGCGTCATGTTGCGTTGACGCTGGTATTGCTGGTACGTGTACGAATCGCGAATCGGTTCCGGCAAATAGCGGCTCATGGATGGGCTCTTCTTTCTAGTAACCTTCTAACGGCCCGTTTTTCGAGCCGCGCGTGGCGTGCGTTCTTCCAGAGGGGGTGAGTTGTCTCGAAAGAACATCGGCCGCAAACCTGTGGGTCTGGCGTCATTATTTCGCAGTCGTCGCATGTGGACTAGTGGGGCCATGCGATGCACAATCGTACGAGTGCGGCGGCAGGCGACTCGTTCCGCTCTTTTGGGCGAAGCGAGCTCACGGCGATCGACTATCCGCTTCCCATCCCACCCCTTAATCCCGCCTCTTCTGCCGGAGTTTGTGCCATGACAATCATTTTTCAGCGAATGTTTCCCAATTGTTCGATCACCCAGTGGCTAAGCCTTGTGCTAGCTCCGATCGTGGCCGCAGCCACTTTGCTGTCGCCGGACATTTCGTCGCGCCCCCTTCATTCGGCTGAGCCACCCCCCATGAAGATCGGCATCATTGGCCTCGATACCTCGCATGCCACCGAATTCACCAAGCAGTTCAACGGGAGTGATCCTGCGCCGGAATACGCCGGGATGAAGATCGTTGCCGCGTATCCCCAAGGGAGCAAAGACATCGAGTCCAGCACGTCGCGTGTACCGGCCTATACCCAGGAAGTGAAGAAGTTCGGCGTCAATATCGTCGAGTCGGTCGACGAGTTGCTCAAGCAAGTCGACTGCGTCCTGCTCGAATCGAACGACGGCCGGGTCCACCTGGAGCAGGTACTTCCTGTCTTCAAGGCAGGTAAACGGGTGTTTATCGATAAGCCCGTCGCCGGAAGCCTGGCCGATACGATTGCCATTTACAGGGCTTCGGAGAAGTACAAAGTCCCCACCTTCTGTGCGTCCAGCCTCCGCTGGATGGCCGGAGCAAACGAACTGCGAAATGGCAAACTCGGCAAAGTGTTGGGATGCGACACCTATGGCCCTTGCCACCTCGAGTCGACCCACCCCGACCTCTACTGGTACGGCATCCACGGTTGCGAGGCGTTGTTCACGGTGATGGGAGAAAACTGCGAGAGCGTCACACGCACCAGCACGCCGAGCTACGACCTCGTCGTGGGCAAGTGGAACGACGGGCGAGTTGGCTCGTTCCGCGGCATCCACGCCGGTTCCATCGATTACGGCGGAACCGTCTTCGCCGAAAAGGGAATCGAAAGACTCGGCGGATACGGCGGCTATCGCCCGCTGTTGCTTGAGGTCGCCAGATACTTCCGCACCGGCGAAGTCCCTGTCAGCCCCAACGAAACGATCGCGCTCTACGCCTTTATGGAAGCGGCCGACGAAAGCAAACGCAAAAACGGCGCGGAGGTGAAAATCGCCGACGTGCTGAAACAAGCCGAGGCAGCAGCCGCCAAGCGCCTGGCGGAATTGGATAAGTAGTGCTCTTGTAGCCGCACTCACCAAGAGTGCGGATGCATCGCAAGTCGGCGCGGCACCGCGTTCTGGCGAACGCAGCTACGCAAAATTAGCCACGCGCCGTCTCAGGCCGTTTCGCCATCTTGAGGAACAGCTTCTCGAGCGCAAACCGCGCTCGGGACGGCGAACTGTGGCTCCCCTTCAGGGACAAATCCATCTCGTGGAGCCAGCGATTCATCGCCGCCAGGCGTTCTCGCCCGAGCTGTTTCGTGCGGGCCTCGGCCGCATCGAGCGCTCCTTGGGGCCACTGGAAAAATCCGCCGGCTAGCAAGGCTTCGCGTAAGGGGATCTTGCGCCCGGCGCGGAGGGATCGCTCGTACGCGCGGAGCGCTGCTGGATACCGCCGCAGCGACCACGATAACTGGCCGAAAATCGCGATCGGCTCTTCGCCCGCGTGAAGCAATCGGTCGAGTTGCAGCAGCGCCTCGGCTGCGTTGCCGTCGCAGGCGGCGTCGATCATGTCCCAAGCTGTTTTCGCGCGCCAGCCTCCGATCCACTCTTGAACCTGCTCGGGCGTAACGCTCTCCCCCTTTTTCGCCAGCAGGGCGATCTTCGCCAGATCCTGATCGAGCATCCCCAGCGAGGGGCCGACCAACTGGAACAGTAGCGTTGCCGCACCGGGTTTGAGTTTCACACCGTGGAACGATTCCGCCCGTGCGTGCAACCATTTTTGAATGGCCGCTTCGTCGACCGATTTCCCTTTTCCGCGGGCAATCTCCGGAACACGGCAATCGATTTGAAGCCCCGTTTGATCGACGAGTTTGTACAGCCGGGTGTTGGCCGCCCAAGTTCCGACCAGCAGCACGAGCACGCTTGTTGCACGCGGATTCTCGCAATAATCCTCGATCTGGCTGCGGTATTTGCTGACGAACGAATCGGCATCGCGGACCACGGCGACGCGTTTCGCACCGGCTCCGCCGAAGAGCGAAACGGTGGCGATGTCGCCGGCGACATCCTGCCAGCGAGTTTCTTGCTGGTCGTCCTCGCCAAACACCGATGGTGGAGAGTCGTCGCCACATCCGATGGCGGCCAGCAGTTGCGCGAGCGCTTCGCGCCTCAGGAAATGCTCGTCGCCGAACAGGACGCACACCGGCCGAGGCACATACTTTTCAGGCGACGCGAGGTAATCGAGTGCTTTGACTGTCTCGCCGCCCGCCGCGACGGCTTTGGTTTGCTTTGCCATGAGACCATCCTACTTGAGTTGGTTCAGGCAAGTGACGAACAGCGCGATAATCGCGGCCACGAACAGAGCCATTCCGAGCGCGTACATCATGGCAATACCGGCGATAAATCGGAGGACCGCAGCGCCGGGATCGAAGCCCCGTCCACGCTGCCAGTCGCCATAGGCTCGGAAGCCCGCGAACAAAATGGGCGGTGTGATGACGACCATGTACACCACCATGGCCCCCATCGCATCGGAGGTACTGCGATTGTCCAACCAGATGATGAGTCCCAGGCCTGGAATTGCCACCACCAGGAGCCAGAACAAGATGTTCGACAAAATCTGGCCGAACGACAGCATCCCGCGCGGCGCGATATCGGCCAGCTCGGCCATGACGACTTCGTTTGAACGTTGGGTGAGCTTCAAGTCGACCACGGCGTGGCAAAGGAAGCACCGCACTGCCCCGTCAGGCAACTCCGCGCCGCATTGCCAGCAGTGCCGCGGTGGCGCAGTTTGCGTCGGCATGGATTGCGGACCTTTCCAAAGGGGATACTAGGTGGGATTGGGACGACTCGTGGCGCGCTTCGCCCCAGCCTGAGCCAAAGCTCGCTGTGCCACCCAGGTGCCGAGATCTTTTGCCTGGCGGACGCTTTGCCCGGCGATCAAACCGGCGGCACCTAGCCCGGCCAGCCACGTGAGTTGCTCCACCAGTGGCGTGACGTGTTCGGCATCGAACCAGGATGGGTCGCGGCTACCGACTAACAGCATGTACCCAGCCATGCAGGCGAGTGTCGCCAGCCATACCAGACTCAGCTGGCGGCGAAGCGTCGTCGAACCAATCACCAAAAAGAAGGCCACAACGATCGTCGCCGCGGGACCTCGGCCAATGCCCGCCGCCGCTGTGACCAACAGCGTATCGACCAAGACCGTCACGTACGGCAGCCATGCCGGGAAGAACTTTTGCTTCCAGCAAATCCAGCTGGCCAGCGAGGTCACCAAACCACCAGCCGCCAGGGCCAAGGCCATTTTGTGGAATTGCCGCTGGTCGTCTGCCACCGGCGAGAGCGAGTGGAACCAAAGTTCCTCAATCAGAAGGAACCCGATGATAGCCACCGCCCGCATGGCGGCGACACGGAGTTCGCCGAAGTACTCGGCCCAACGGTCGGCGGCGTACCCTAGTTGGCTTAGATCCGTCGATGTATTTGAACTCGCCGAATCGCTTGGCATCGCCATGGGAACCTCCAGTTTCCCCCGGAATCGTAGACTGCCAACGCCGTGCACGCAATCGGCGCACGGGCCAATCGTTCCAAGTAAGATACGCGGCAGACAGGGTGGCTCGTTCTTCCTCCAAAAAGGGTGCCCGCATGAGTCCGCGATCGGGTGGTCAGATTCTCTTGGCTGCAATCCTCCTCTTTCTGCCATGGACGGCTGTCATCGCCCAGGATGTGAAGTCGACCGAGGTCTTTAGGCGGATCAGGGCCAGCGTCGACGCCGTCCCGGCCGTCGACACGCACGACCACCTCCGTCCCTTCGACCAGATCGCCGAGCGCGATGTCACCGACCAGGGGCGCGGGATGACGCTCCACAGCCTGTGGCAAGGGAGCTACTACACCTGGATCAATCCTCTGTCTTCGTGGAACGAAGGCGAGTCGTTCGACTCCTGGTGGGCTCGGGCAAAGACCAACTTCGACGACGCCCGCGCAACCAGCTTCTATCGCTACGTGTTGCCCGCCTTTACCGACCTGTATGGCGTCGATTTCGAAACGATGACCGATGCCCAGGCGAAGGACCTCAACGCCCGGATTTTTGCCAACTACAAAGACGACACATGGCTGAAGAAAGTAATCAGCGAGCGCGCCAACATCGAGCTGATGTTCATCGACCCCTATTGGGCGCGGCTCAAGTTCGAGCGAGCGTACGACTTTGCCGTGCCGATTCTCAACGTGACGAGCATGGTCGATGGCTATCACGCGAGTAACTTCACCAGCGCACTCGATAGCCCGTACGAATTCGCCAAATCCAGCGGCCAACCGATTGAAACCTTCGACGACTATCTGAAGACGCTCGAAGCGATCTTTCAGAAAGCGGTCGAGAGTGACGCGGTGTGCCTGAAATCGACGCTCGCGTATCAACGGACGCTTGATTTTGCCAACGTCCCCAAGGAGCGGGCGGTCAAAGCCTTTGGCAAGAAGCGTTCGGAGTTGACGCCCGAAGAGATCAAGGACTTTCAGGACTTCATCTTCTGGCGGGTTTGCGAGTGGAGCGCCAAGTATGAATTGCCATTTCAAATCCATACCGGGCAAGCGCGGATTCAAGGCTCCAATCCGATGCTGCTGGTCGACTTGATCGCGGCCAATCCCAAGACCAAGTTCATTCTGTTCCACGGCGGCTTTCCCTGGATAGGCGAGACCGGCGTCATCGCCATGAAGTACAAGAATGTCTGGATCGACTCTGTCTGGCTGCCGCAAATGAGTTACACCACGGCCAAACGCGCCTATCAGGAGTGGCTCGAAGTGATGCCGTCCGACCGCATCATGTGGGGCGCCGATACCGTGAACGCCGAGGGGATCTACGCCGCCACCGTCTTCACGCGGCAGTGCGTCTCTGAGGCTCTCGCCGAGAAAGTGGTTCGCGGAGAACTCCGCGAAGAGCAAGCCAACCGCATCGGCCAGCAGATCATGCGCGACAACGCCCTCAAACTCTTTCCGAAGCTCAAGCGCAGGTTGAAGCCGCAATGATGCCGCGGCATATCCGTTACGATGAGACAGAAGATTCCCATCGACTCAACCGCATGGAGCACGGCCTCAATGTTCGAGAACGAGATCGCGATCAATCAGTTTCAGGTTGGACTCTTCGCGAAGACGATTGCTGATGTGCCCGAAGAGACGCTCTTTGAGCCGTCGCCCGGTCACGGCCATCCGCCCATCTGGATTCTCGGCCACCTGGCGATCGCCGGCGAGAACGGGCAAGCCCTCCTAGGCGGCAAGCCTTCGCACCCCCAGTGGCGGTCGCTATTTGGGGCTGGTTCGTCCGACAAGATTGCCAAAGACCCATCACTCACGCGAGATGTTTTTCAGCAACAGATCCCCGTGATCTACGCCGAATTACAGCGACTGGCTGCTGGGGCCGACCCAGAGATCATCTCCCAACCGCACGGGTTCGTTCCCTTTCAAGGAACGCCCCTCAAGACCAAGGGGCACCTGATCGCGCTCCTGCTGACGAACCACTTCGGGTTTCACTTATCGCAGCTCAGCAGCTGCCGAAGAGTGGCCGGCCACAAGGCGCTGTTTTAATGGTCCACGCTTCACAGATAAGTCGTAAAACAACTTAGCGTCGCGGCCTTGGAGCTGTTGCGCGCGTTCAAATTGGCCGGCTCGGGGCCAAAGAAACCGTGGTTGGCGCCCGGGTAGGTAAGCAGCTCGGTGGGCGTTTCTTCGCGGTCGAGTTGCTCTTTAATCCGCTTGGCGTTTCGATCGAGCGGGACCGCGCGGTCGTTGTCGCCCTGATGAATCTGAATATGCTTCAAGGCGTTCGACGTCCCAATCCCGTCCAGCAGCGGTGCAAAGTACTCGACGACGACTTGCGCTTCTCCGCGAAGTCGCAACGCCAAGTGGCCTCCTAGCGAAAACCCTAAGAGGCCGATCCGCGATGCGTCGACAAACGACAATGTCGTGCTGTGACGGATGCTGTCGGAGGCCACCTTCCGCCACGTTTCAACATGCTGCGAGATCGAGCGATGCGCCGACTTGCCCGGCAGCGTTCCGGTCGCGCTGAAGTAGTCGGGGATCATCGCGGCCATGCCGGCTGCCGCGAGCGACTCGGCATGGTCGCGGATCATGGTGCCCCACGTCCCGTCCTGACCGTCCATCAAACCCTCCGTGCCATACAGCACTATGACCATGCCGGTCTTGGTGCTGGCGGAGGGCGCAAACAGTTCTGCGGGAACCGACTTGCCGAGGCTCATGAAGTCGATTCGAGTGGCCATGACAAACTCTTTCTCGCTTTGCGAAGCGAATTCATGCGTGACTTCATGACTTGCACACGTAGGAGTATGGGACCGGAAATTGCCACTTGCCCTTTAATGGCGGACAATCGCAATTCATGCGCCTTAGTGCATGGCTGTAGAGAACCAGTTCAGGTGAAACCCTGACCGCTGGTTGCGACGGCTAGATCACGTGCGCACCGGTGTGCTCACCGCTTGCCGAATCGAGAGACCATCCAATCGGCAAAATCGGGAAAGAGTCTATCGATCCAAACGAGAACCCATCCCCCCCAACTGAGAATCACCTCGTGGTTGCCGCGTGCGATGGCGATCACGGTTCGCCGAGCAACCTCGCCAGCCGACATGCTGCTCGACATACGCACCACACTTTCCGGATCGCCGGCCGAGCGGTCGAAGAACTCCGTTGCCGTAGCACTCGGGCTCACCAGAATCACGTCGATCCTTTCCGAAGCAAGTTCCGCCCGCAAGGCGTCGCTAAAGCCATGCAATGCAAATTTGCTGGCGCAGTACTCGCTTTTGCCCGGCACGGCGCGGTGTCCCAGCACGGAACTGATATTCACGATCGCCGGATGACGCGAACGATCGAACTTAGGGATCGCCAGACGGATCAGTTCCAGCGGCGCGAAGACGTTGACTTCGAAGATGTTTCTCAGCCGCGCGGCGTCGGCAGTCGCAAACGGCCCATTGCCGCCGATCCCGGCGTTGTTGATCAGCACATCCAGCCCGCCATAGCGGTCGATGCAATCGGCAATCAGTTGCTGCCGGATCTCAGGCGACGTGATGTCGCCGGCGACGATGTGGCAGTGTTCACCCGCCAGTTCTTGCAAACGCTCCGCCCGGCGGGCGGTCACGACAATTTTCGCGCCGGCGTCGAGCAGTTGTTTCGCCAGCGCGAAGCCGATGCCGGACGATGCTCCGGTGACGATGCATCGCAATCCGGCAATCTGGCGGCGCGCCATGCTAGGCGACTTCCTCGATATCGATATTACTGTCGTCGACGCGGTCTTCGACAATACTCCCCACGGGCGCGGGCCCGAGCGTGGCCGTTGGCGGGGGATTCTCTTTCGTGGCCGTGATAACGGTTCCGTCTTGGCGTCTTACGGCGAGGGCATGCCCCACAACTTTGCCGAGGAATCGATCAGGCAAGCGAACGTGAATCGTCACGTGCGAATCGAAGTACCGCTTCGAGAGGATCTCGCCGTGCGCCGCCAGGTAGGCCATCAGCTTGCCGTCGTCGATCGCGACGTCGACGTCGATGTCGCCGAACGTGCGGCTCAAGGCATCGCTGACGGCTTGATTCAGCTTATCGAGCCCCAGCCCCGTCGCGGCACTGATGGCCACGGCATTGGGATACGTGTGCGCCAGCGTGCCGAGTTGGTCGGGCGCCGACAACCGGTCGATCTTGTTAAGGACCAGCAGTGTGTCCTTTTCTTCGATGCCGATTTCTTCCAGCACCTTGTAGACGGCCGCGATTTGCTCGAGGACCGCCGGATTGGAAGCATCGGCCACGTGCAACAAAAGGTCGGCCTGGCGGGCCTCTTCGAGCGTTGCCTTAAAGCTCGCGATCAAACCGTGCGGCAAGTCGCGGATGAAACCGACCGTGTCGCTCAAGAGCACTGGACCCCAATTGGGCAACTGCCAGCGTCGAGTCCGCGTATCAAGCGTCGCGAAGAGTTTGTCCTTCGCTTGGACGCCGGCGTTGGTAAGAGCGTTCATCAGCGTGCTCTTGCCGGCGTTGGTGTACCCAACCAGCGAGACGGTGCAGCGATCGAATCGCGCGGCAACCTCGCGCTCTTTGCGCTTGTGGATCGCGGCGAGTTCTCCCTTGAGGTCGCTGATCCGCTTCTCGGCCAGGCGGCGGTCGACTTCCAGCTGCTTTTCACCAGGACCGCGCATCCCGATGCCGTTCTTGATACGCGACAAGTGGGTCCACATCCGCTTCAGTCGCGGCAAGCTGTATTCCAGCTGCGCCAGCTCGACAGCAAGTCGCGATTCGTACGTCTGGGCGTTCGAAGCAAAGATGTCGAGGATCAACTCGGTACGATCCAACACCTTCACGCCGATTGCCTTTTCGACGTTGCGGACCTGAGCCGGCGAAAGATCGTTGTCGAAGACAACCGCATCCGCATCCTTCGCTTTGACGAGTTGCTTAAGTTCGTCGAGCTTCCCCTTACCCAAATAGGTGGTGGTATCGGGTATCTCGCGGCGTTGGGTCAGCGTCGCCACCGGCAGCGATCCGGCGGTGTCTGCCAGCCCCTTAAGTTCGTCGAGTGGATCTTCCCCTTCGTACTCGTTGGGAAGGATGACGCGGACCAAGACCGTGGTTTCACGGGCAAGACTCTGTTTGCGATCGGATTCACTCACTGCGCGGGGGGACTCCTTTTCCATCGAGCCGTTTTGGCTCGTCGAGAACGGGGAACGAGATGCCTTGTTAGATGATCTGCGTAAAGTAGTCGATTCGGACACTTTCAGGATATTCCCTTTTATAGCCCCGCACAGCGGTAATCGAAAGATTTGGTAGCTGCGTTCGCCAGAACGCGGCCGACCTGTCGCAATGGCATCCACTGCCAGCCGCCGGGAAAAGAGACATCCGGCCATCAAAAGAGTTCGCGATTCGAAACTACAAATTCACGCCGAATCGTAGATAAACCGTCGATCCTGCATGCGTGTCTTCCGAGGGGTTGTTTCTTAGGAGTACACGTCGCTCGAAAAGCGTCCCGGCTTCGGCGAAAGTCCCAACGCCCCGGTGGAGCCGGTGTTCCCAACCGACCATCGCCCGAAATTCGCGCAGCGTCAGCTTGTCGGAATTATGCCCAGTCGAATGGAGCGTCCACGTATTGCCCGCATAGAGATCGGAGCCGGCATAGATCCAGTCTTCCGAGAGATTGGTCTGCGAGACGCGATAGTAGATGCGGGGGTTGGGAAAGATGAGCTCGTACCGCGACCAATCATTGGGGGTCCAGATCACCCCCCCCATCAACAGTTCTTTGATGTCCTGGCGATCGAGCCACAACATCCCTTTGACGATGGTGATGCGGCCGCGTACCAGTTCGTACGTCCCCGCCCACTTTCCGGTGAGACGCGTGATGTGCCCGTACGAGCCTTCGAAGTCCGAGTAGGCCCCGACGCTGAGCGATGTGATCATCTTCGAGCGATCGGTCAGGCGCGGATTCCACGCAAAATCGGTGTACGCATCGTAGACCCGCGATGGCAGAATCGGCTTCGACGGGCCATTGAGAAACCGCTCGTCGTAGCCCGCCGAAACATACAGCGGGAACTGCCATAAAAATGGGAGTCGCACCGTGGCGTAGGTATTGAAGTCGGTAAAGCCGAGTCCAGTATCGCCGCTCGAGCGACCTGCCCAATTGCCCGAGACGTGCAAGCGTTGAAAGACGCCCGGCCGCGACGTGGTCAAGTTATGCGCAGGCGGAGGAACCGAGTTTTCCCAATCCTGAAAATACTGCAGCGTCGGCTCTTCGAAGTCGGGCCAGATCGGCGGCACGTAGTCGCTTGAATACGTCGAGTAGCCGGGCTCGATTTCGTCGCTGGGAAATGCGAACGATTCCCCTTCATCCCCTTCGATTCCCAACCGGTAGTCCGACCGAGGGAGCCAGGTGGAGGGACTGAACGTCGAACCCAGCCCTGATGGCTCCTGCGACGAACCCGGCGGAACGGAATCAGGCGGCAACGACGATCGCAGCGGATAACGCCCCGGCTGGTCAGCCGGCGTGTAGTTGCGCGGCGCCGAAGTATCGATGTCGATTGTCGGTGGGTAATTGCGCGGCGAATCATGGCGCGATGGGAGCGGAAGCTCCTCTTCGCTTTCGTCGACGCCTGCGCGATCTTGTGGCGCTCCATTGGGATCGCGCCAGATCAAGACCGACGAAGGTTCGTCGCCGTAGGCCAACGTGGCCGTCGTGCAGCAAATCGTGCAGCAAACCAGCATCGCTGTCGTCACGAATCGCCGGGGGAAGATCACAGCGCAATCCCCAAGGCGAACATCACAGTATCGCGCGCTTTGAACGACTGGTTGGGATCGATGACGTACACCACATCACGATTGAAGACGTACCCAACTTCGGCGAAGCCGCGGATATTGCGGTAGGTCATCCAGTCGATGCCTCCTTTGATGCGAATATCGTTCAAGTCGACCTGGTCGGTGTAGCCCGCGGCGCGCTCGATGGTCCAAGCGCCTCCGCCGTATTCGCCCGCGATGTACCACCACATATCGGTGTTCCCCCACGTAGTGAGATATCGGGAGAACTTGGGGTTCGGGAACAAAATGTCGACCTTGGTGAATTCATCGGGTTGCCAAACAAGTCCACCTGCTGGCAACAGCTTTAAGTCGTTGCGGTTCAGGTACCACACGCCCAACTTGAACGTGAGCGTTGGCGTGAGGCGCAGCACACCAAAGCCTTCGCCGCGAACGCGGAAGCTTTTTGCGGTGAACGTTTTGAAGTCGCTGTAGACGCCGACCGACACGCCCACCTCCGCCCCGAGAATGTTTTCCGGATTCGATGCCCAAAACGTATCGAGGAACGCGCTGTAAGCGCTTCCCGGCAGGTCCGCTAGCTCAATGGGTGGCTGGCTCAGCGGACCGTCCCACAAGTGCAAAGCAAAGGTCGGCGTGAGATAGAGAGGCTGCTGCGTAAACAAGAAGTTCGGAACTGCCCCCGTCACGGCGAACTCAAAGTTATGGATGCCGATATCCTTGACGTTGTTACCGCCAAGCAAAAAAGTTTCGCTGCCCCGCGGACCTTGGAACATCCGCAAGGCTTCGAACGGCCCGCCTTCCTGCGCGCCGAACACACCGTTTGGGAAAAGTGAGTTGCCTTGGTAAGGGCCGCCGTATGGATTTCCATACATCGGCCCGGCACCATATCCCTGGTTCGCGCCGAGTGCACCCTGATAACCGCCGTATGCATTCGGTGGCGGCGCGCCGGAACCGGCATTCCAAGGCGATGCTGGCGCCAAGCTGCTCGGGCCGCCCAGCGCCGAATTCCCATAAGGCGCCGCGCCATACTGCGGTGGTGGCGTCAAGTTGGGAGCGCCCACTGGCGATCCATACGAAGGGGCACCCGACGCATACGGATCGAAGGCGGGCGTTCCCAAACGTGCGCCGCCAGCCGGAGCACTCCCCCCGTACGAATCGACAGGGGCGGCAGGCGAAAATTGCGGACGCTGTGCCATCGCGGGCACCGCCACGAACATCGCGGCGAACCAGCAGAGCCAGCAAGCAGCCCGGTTCCAATTCACGGTAAATTGCCTCATGTCGACGTTCGTCAACGGCCGATACAAAACGGATTTTCGTCCGGTCTGTTCATTACCTGGGGCGGCGCAAGGCGTCAAGTTCAGCCGCGCGAGTGCCCTTCTCAACAGCGTGCCGACCTTGTTTCTTCAGCGACTCCAACGCTATCTTGGTCGTTGACGAATCCGCATCCCTGAATCCCCCAAGTTTCGCATCTTGCGCCGTGCGCGACAGCGAAATCTTCCGGCTGACTGGAGTATCGATCATGCACGTTGGAAATGGTGCCGTAACGCCCGAGTGTGCCGCGATTTCGGCAGTGGCCGCGCTAGGCGGACTGGCCGCGTTCCAATCGCTCGCTCCCAAAGGGCGAACCGAAAAGATCTCGCCCTTAGCAGCGGGCGCCGCAGTGGCCGGAGTGTTCGCCGCCCAGATGATCAACCTGCCGATCAGCGGCGTCTCGTCGGCCCACTTCGTCGGCGGCGTATGGCTGAGCTACACCTTCGGCCCCCGACTGGGCTCGCTCCTGATGGCCAGCGTGTTGGCGCTGCAAGCTGCGCTGCTGGGCGACGGCGGAGTCGCAGCACTGGGTTGCAACATCCTGAACATGGCACTGCTCCCCGCAATCTTCGTTTGGGCAGCCGAACGCCGTCTCGCCACATCGAATGCAACTTCGCGTTGGGCAACGTTGGCGACTCTTTCGTGGCTATCGGTCGTCACCGGTGCGATGCTCGTCACACTCGAAACATCGATCGGCCGCAGCAGCGGATCACTCGCCGCCTGGCCCACGTTCGCAACCAAAATGTTCTCCGTTCACTGTGTTGCTGGCCTGATGGAAGCCTCCGCCACCTTGGCGCTCGTCGCCGCAGGCGAAGCCGTCCTCAAGGGAAAGCTCTCGCCGACTCGCTTGGCCATCGGATCACTGGCCGTGGCTTTGGTTCTGGCTGGCCTTGCTCCTGTCGTCTCGTCGGCGTTGCCTGACGGCTATGAATTCGCCGCCGCGAATGGGGGAGCCGAGTGGCTGCTGGGCGAACCTTCGGCCGCAACGTCACTCGCGACCGTGGCTGGTCTCCAGTCGACCCTGGTCGCCGGCATTGGTTCGCTCGCTCGCAGCGAGTCGCTGGTCGCCGTGCTGGCCACCATTGCTTCGGCAGCAATCGCCGTTGGCGTGGCGCTGTTTCCGTCGCGACGCACTGTAAACGCCTAGGGCACGACCGCTCATGTCGCGCGTGCTGGTTCTGGGAACGCACAATCGTAAGAAGCTCGGCGAACTCGTCGGGCTTCTTTCGCCATTGGGCCTGGAACTCAAGACGCTGGCCGATTTCCCCAACGCCATCACCGTCGACGAGACGGGGCGTACCTTCCAAGCCAACGCCCAACTCAAGGCCACCGTGCAGGCCCGCCACCTTAACCATTGGGTGCTCGGCGAAGATAGCGGCCTCTCGGTCGATGCACTCAACGGCGATCCGGGCGTCGACTCCGCCATCTACGCAGGCGAACCGCGCGACGACGAACGGAACAACGATAAGCTCCTCGCCGCCTTGGCCGGCGCGCCGCTCGAAAAACGCACCGCCCACTACACGTGCCACGCATCGCTCTCCGATCCTCAAGGCAACGTGCTGATCGACGTCGAAGACTACTGCCATGGCCGCATCCGCATGGAGCGCTTCGGCATCGGCGGCTTCGGCTACGACCCGATGTTCGAAGTCGTTGAGTACGGCCAGACCTTCGGGCAACTGCCGCCTGAGATCAAGGCCCGCATCAGCCACCGCGCTAAAGCGACGGCCAAACTGGTGGCGGCGATCGGCGAGTTAATCGGCCGCGGCGGATGGCCTCAGTAAGGCATTGTTCGCAGCTCTTCGCGCCGGCGTTCTCGGACTTCGTCCCCTCACGCGCTTTTAAAGTTCACAGCAATGAACTGAGCCAGATTTGAAATGGCGGTGCCAAACGAAGCCAAAACCACCACCAGCAGCACGACGGCGGTTAGCGCGACGGGCCGATTCTCCTGATCGAGATTCGATCGCGGATTCAGCGTCGCAATCAGGAGCATCAAAAAGAGCCCCGTAACAATCGAAATGACAAAGGCCCAAGCGGCCGAAATGGCGGGTGCGATGGCTTCCTTGTTCTTGAGGAGGCTTCCATGAAGATGGCCATCAGCAGCAATGCCGCCGTGGAAATGGTCGAGCAATGCTTGACCATCTCGAACAGGAGGATCGCATATTCCCGGCGCCCGCCCCGATCAATTGCCATGTTCGCAGTCCCACATGATTCGCGGTCTCACATGATTCATAGTCCCACAAGAATGGAACGAAGCGATTCCGTGGGGGCCGTGACTCGATCGATGCCATATCATGATAAAGCGCAAACGGGCCTTCTACCCCCACATCGTCGGAAGTAAGGTTCGCGGCCGCCGGGGAGTTATTGCGGCGGCGGGCTAGGCGGCCCAGCCAAGTGAGACACGGTCAGGGAAAAAAGCCAAGCGAGAACCGTAGCCAGCCATGCTCACGCCCGAGGAAATCGACCAGCTCCGCCAGCTTGCCGATCGACTGAATTCCGAAGGCCTCCAAGGGGCGGCCGTTCTTCGCCGGTCGATTGTGGCAGCGACCCGCTGGCATTTGGTGAACCGCTCCCCCTTTCCGCGTGAACACGTCCCGGCGGATGGGAAGGTCGTCCTGGTGTGGAGTTCCCATGGCAATTTGCCGTACTGCGGTTATCTGGCCGCCGGTCGGCGCGAGCCCTACTTTGTCGCCTACTACGGCGATGTCGAGATCACGCTCCCGATCGTCGGCTGGTGCGATTGCGTTCCGCCGGACCCATCGCAAACAGCACAACTCTCGGAAAAGCGAAATCGCCGTGCCCGGGCGACGGGAATGATGTCCCTCGAAGAAGCCGAGCTGCTCCGCATCGTCGCGGATCGCTTCGAAGACGAAGGCATACCGAGTTGCCAACTCCTCCGTCGCTTTATCGATGCGTCGACTACCTGGCACCCAGCGAGAGAGCGCATCGCTCCGGAAGGAAAAGTGGTTCTAGTTCGACTTGCTGGCCGAGACCGCCCTTATTGCGGATACATCTGCTACTCGGACGACGATCGAGAGCGCCCTCAGTTTGTGGTTTACCAAGGCAGGTACGAAATCGTGAGCCGCGTTGTCGCCTGGTGCGATTGCCTGCCAAGCTATGGCCCGACGCTTTGCTCGGAAGAGAATGAGCCACTCCCAGAAGAAGACGATATTGGTCCCGCCGGCTGACGCGTAGGGCTTTCGCGAGGAATCTTCTCTTCGCAGATTCCCCAGAAACACGATCAAAAAAACTCCTTGACCGACTTCTTCTCTCCGCTTACATTTAACCAATCGGTTATTTAACCAAAGAGTGAAATATGATGACCGACACACTTAGCCAAACGTTCGCGGCTTTGGCCGATCCAACTCGCCGTGCGATGTTGGCGCAGCTCAGCAAGGGGAAGGCCAGCGTCTCCGACCTGGCCAAGCCCTTCAGGAACGACATGAGCCTTCCGGCCATCACCAAGCACCTCAAGGTGCTGGAGAAGGCGGGACTCGTTACTCGTAGTCGCGAAGCCCAGTGGCGGCCGTGCGAAATCAAGGCGAGCGGACTCAAGGATGCCGCCGATTGGATGGAGCAGTACCGCCAGTTCTGGGAAGAGAGCTTCGACCGTCTCGAAGCGTATCTCAAAACCGTCACCGCCAAAAACGACACCGCCAAAAAAGCCGCAACCAAGAAAGCCGCAAAGGGAAAGAAAGATGGCAGCCCAAAAAAGTAGCTCCAAAGACAACACGAAAAGTAAATCCAACGAGATCAACATCGTACGCGTGTACGACGCGGCCGTCGAAGACGTGTGGGACGCCTGGACCGATCCCGAGCAAGCGGCGCAGTGGTGGGGCCCGCGCGGTTTCACGATCACCACCCACTCCAAAGACCTGCGCCCCGGCGGCCATTGGCGGTACACCATGCACGGCCCCGACGGCACCGATTGGCCCAACGTCACCAAGTATTTCGAAGTCGAGAAGCATGCGAAGCTGGTTTACGACCACGGCGGCAGCGACGATCGCCCTCCCCTGTTCCGCGTGACCGTTTTGTTTTCGGAAACGAACGGCAAAACCACGATGGACATGACGATGGCCATGGCCACGCCCGAGGTCGCCGAAGAAACGCGCAAGTTCGTCAAGAAGGCCGGCGGCAACGCCACCTGGGATCGCCTGGCCGAGTACCTCGCCAAGCAGAAAGGCAAAGAACAGTTCGTCATCGCGCGGACGTTCGATTGCCCGATCGACGTCATGTTCGAGATGTGGACCGACCCCAAGCAATTCTCCCAGTGGCTGGCGCCAACCGGTTTCACGATGGAGTTCATCAAGGCCGACATCCGCTCAGGCGGCAGCACCTTCTGGTACATGACCAACGGCGCCGACGTGAAAATGTACGGGCGAGCCAACTATCAAGAGATCACCAAGCCCAACCGCCTGGTCTACACACAAGAGTTTGCCGACGAGACCAACACCAAAACGCTCCGCCATCCCGGCGCGCCCATCTGGCCGGCAACCATGCTCACGACCGTGACGCTTACCGAGGAAGCACCCGATCGAACGCGCGTCCGTGTCGAGTGGGAACCGCACGGAGCGACCACAAAGGAAGAACTGCAAGCCTTCATCGAAGCCAAGCCCGGTATGACGATGGGCTGGACCGGCTCGTTCGACAAGCTCGAAGAGCACCTGGGCGTCCCCAGCAACTAAGGCGAGCAAACCGTAGGACGGACAATCCTGTCCGTCCAAGGTGGAGGTTGCGTTTAAGAAGTGGCACAGACAATCCTGTCTGTGCGCGGTGCGGCCGCTCTAGCGCAAAACATTGAGAGCAGCAGAACGAAAACGGATTCCAACTTGCAACCGCCCTCCCTCGCCATTACCCTAAACCTCAGTCTTTCAGGAGACTAACGGTGCGCGTGAAGGGTTGAACCCACCTGAGACTGCTGCTGCGATTTCTCATATCACGGCCTTCTTTGCCCGCGACTCGCGCACCGGTGGGCACTAAGAAAGAAGGTTGTCATGCCTCGTTTTTTGCCTCTGCGCGCCAATCTGGAATGGCTCAGGAAGTCCGCCAAGGACGAACTCGACCGACTCCGCGAAACGGACGGCGAAGCGAAACTCCATCAGGCCCAACTCACCATCGCGCGGGAATATGGCTTCCCCAGTTGGCGAGCGATGGTGGAACATGTCGAAACAGTCCGCGACCAGCTTCGCAAGGCGTTCCCAGCGCTAAAGGAGTTTCCGCTTCCGCACGAAGACGTTTCGCCCGACGATCCCGACTTGGCAAAACTGCTCGCCGCCGTCAAAGCGGGAGCCATGCCCGACGTTCTTGCGATCTTGTCGGCGCGTCCCATTCTGGCCAACGCCTACAACGCCGACGGGTGGACGCCGCTCCATGTCGCGGCGGAGTACAACGACGCTCAAATGGCCATCGTCTTATTGGCCCACGACGCCGACCCCGACAGGAAGATCCGCGGTTCAGGCCACAACGCTCTTTCGTGGGCCGTGACGTGCAATGCGATGGACTTCGCTCAGACGCTGCGAAAGTTGGCAGCGACGCCCGACTTTTTCACCGCAGCAGGCATCGGCGCACTGACAGACGTCCAGGCCTACTTCGATAGCGAAGGGAAGCTACTGCCAAACGCCTCGCAGACAGGAAGCTCGCGATGGCTGCCCGACGGAACGCGTCTCCCCTCTCCCCCGACAAATGCGAAAGACCAAGTGTCCGACGCACTCTACATTGCCAGCCGCAACAAGCATGTCGAAGTCGTCCAATTCCTGCTGACGAAGAATCCCGACGTATCATTCCAGGCATATCTCGGGGGAACACCGCTTCACTGGGCGTACTTTGGCGGCTCGCAGGAAGTCATCGACTTGCTGCTAAAAGCAGGTGCCGATCCGACGCTTCGGGATCCCTCGTTCGGCGCCCTTCCAGCGCTGTTTGGTATCTGTGCGGCTGCGAGTTGGGGCTTGCTCTTCCGAGTGAAAGAACTCGTCGCCACAAATCCAACGCTTATTCATCCCATACCGGGTGAAACATCAGCCCTGCACGAAGCAGCGGCAACCGGGCAAACAGAAATTGTCCGCTTCCTGTTGGAGCAAGGCGCCGATCGCACAACGCACGACTTCCAAAACCGAACGCCACAAGACCGTGCCGAGGCCAAAGGCCACACAGCCACCCTCGAAGTATTAAAGAATTCCTCTCTCTGAGAGCTCCGTGACCTCTGTGGCCAATCTGTATTAACTGTTGGGTCGGCCCTTCTTCGGTCGCGACTCGGCCTGAGCGTGAAGCGGGTCTTCGGGCCAGAAGTGTTTGGGATATCGTCCGCGCAAATCTTTGCGGACGATCGGGTAGGCATTCGCCCAGAAACTCGCCAGGTCGCTGGTGATCTGCTCGCACCGCATATTTGGGCCGAGCAAGTGGAGCGTCAAAGGAACGCGCCCGCCAGCGACGCGGGGCGTTTCGGCGAGGCCATACAGTTCTTGAATCCGCACCGCTAGCACCGGCGGCTTCTCCGCGAGGTATTCGACTGTGATCTTGCTACCGCTGGGAACTTGAATTCGCTCAGGGGCATCGCGATCGATCGCTTGCTGCAGCGGATACGGCAGGTTTCCACGAAGGTAATCGAGCCACGGTCCTCGCCGCACTTCGGCCAGCGAGTTCTTGCCGCGGCATAGTTCTGGCAAGAGCGATTGCAGATAGGCATCGTCGAACGAGGGTAATTCCAACTCAGGCATTGCCCACGCGAGGAATCTCGACCGCGCGACAAACCCAGCGATCGCCGCATCGTCACTGGGGAACGCCTTCTCCCATCGCTGCTTGGCCGCTTCGACAAAGGCTTGAGCCGTCTTCTCGTTCTGCGGAAGCTCTGCTGGTGCTTCGTCGAGAACCAGGTCGCCGAAATAAGTTCTCCGCCGGGCGACCAGCTTGTCGGCCGTCGGGTGAAAGAAAACATCGACCCGCTGCTCGACTAAGTCGGGATCAAGCCACTCCCGTTCGACGCCCGACGCTTGCCGTACACTGGCATCGGCGCCGGTTCCTTCGACGTCGACGCATACGAACAACTCCGGTCGCATCACGGCCGACTGGTCCGCGAGTTTGACGCCGCGCCCGCCTGCCATCAAGCCGCGGCGGTCGTTGGGCTGGCGTCGCTTGGCCACGCGATCTGGGAAGCCCGCCAGGATCGCCCGGGCGATTGCTTCGTCAGGGGTGTGATCCTCGGAGTCCTGAACGCGAATCGGCAATTCGTCGGCCAGCCGCGAGAGCTGTTCATGCGAACGAAAGATCGCCTGCGCGGCGCCGAAGGCGAGTCGCCCGAAAGGCGTATCGAAGTCGTCGGTCTCGGCGACTCGCTCCAAAGCACGCACGCGATCGACCGTGTCGCTATCGCTTTGATGTTGTGTGGTGCGGCGGCCCCCTTCCATGCGGTTGCTGGCGAACGGGTCTCGCTCGCTCAGCATCGCAGCGGCCATTGCCACGGCCGACGTTTGATCGAAACGCTTCCCCTCGCAAAGCATCCGAGCCAACCGCGGTTGCAGTGGAAGCCTCGCCATCAATTTGCCTAGCGGGGTGATGCGGTGCTCGTCGTCGACGGCTTGCAGCCTTCGCAGCAGCATCGCGGCGTCGGCCAGTGTATTTTCCTTCGGAGGCTCGAACCAAGGAAAAGTCGCCGGATCAGGCTCGATCCAGCAACTCAATTGAAGCAGTGCGCCCGAGAGTTCAACCCGGCGAATCTCGGGCGTCTCCATCGCCGGCCGCGAACGATGGGCGGCCTCAGTCCAGAGCCGAAAGCAAACACCTGGTGCGGTCCGCCCTGCCCGACCGGCTCGCTGATCGGCGGAAGCCTGCGAGATGGGACCGAGTTCCAGTCGATCAAGCCCGGAGTTCTCGTCGTACCGCAAACTGCGAGCGAGCCCACTGTCGACAACCGCCGTGACGCCATCGATGGTGAGCGAGGTCTCAGCGACGTTCGTCGAGAGAATCACCCGCCGCTGATCGGACGGCGCCAACACCGCGTCCTGCTTTTCAGGCGGCAAGTCACCGTAGAGTTCGCGAATGGAAAACTCGCGCTCGTCGAGTTCACGCTCCAACGCTCTCGCCGCATTCTTGATTTCGCCGACACCTGGCAAGAAAACTAGCATATCGCCGGCGTTGCGGCGGAGCGCGCGAGGAACGACATCGCACAACGTTTCCTCAAGGCGGCGCCGATCGATGGTCTTGGCGTATTCGACATCGACGGGGAACGATCGCCCTTCGGAGACCACCGTCGGGCAACCGCCAAAGTAAGCCGCCAGCGGCACGGGATCGAGCGTCGCCGACATGACGACGAGTTTCAAATCAGGGCGAACTGTTTGTTGCAGTTGCCGCGTCATGCCAAGCGCCAAGTCGCTCAGCAAGTTGCGTTCGTGGAATTCGTCCAGAACCACGGCCGCGACACCATCGAGAAACGAGTCATCGAGCAATCGTCGCAGCAAGATCCCTTCGGTCATCACGACGATCTGCGATCGCGAACTCACCTTCGAGTCGAAACGCGTTCGATAGCCGATGGTTTGCCCGAGCGATTCCCCGCGCTCGAAGGCCATTCGTGCCGCCGTTGTCCGCGCGGCAATTCGTCGCGGTTGCAGAACGAGAATCTCCCCTTCCGGCAAGTTGGTCCGCCAACGCGTCATGGTGTTGAGCAAGTGGGGCGGTACGCGCGTCGTCTTGCCGGCACCGGTTGGCGCTTTCAGCACGACTGCCGGCGCGTGCACGAGCGCCGCCGAGATTTCGGCAAGACAATCGTCGATAGGGAGTCGGGCTAAGGCCATGAGAGTGCTGCTTCGTTACGCGAGCGAGATGCCGTGTTTCGTCAGCCACGGCTGCCAGGGGGCCGCTTCCTGAACGTCGTGCCCGAACCACTCCCGGAAGAACTCGCGCACGTAGGTCGCCAAAAACTGATGCCGCTCGTCAGCCATCCGTTGGCCGGTGGTGGTTTGCATCCGATCCTTGAGGAGAAGTAACTTTTCGAAAAAGTGGTTCAGCGAGGGTGCCTCGCTGCTCTTGTACGCATCGAAGGAGTCGTGCAAGACGGGCGGATGCTCCGGATCGAAAATCGGGCGAGACTTGTGTCCGCCATAGGCGATTGCCCGGGCGACGCCGATCGCCCCTAGAGCATCAAGTCGGTCGGCATCCTGAACACAGCGGCCGGCCAGCGACAGCGGAGCCTGTTCCACTTTGGCCCCTTTAAACGAGAGCCGCTCGATGATCTCGACCACTTCGGCGATTAGCTCCGGCGGCGTTTTATGACTTTCCAACCATTGGGTCGCTAGTTTGGGGCCGACGGTGTAGTCGCCATCGTGGAACTTCCAGTCGGCGACATCGTGAAGTAGCCCCGCCAACTGAACGACGACCAGGTCGGCCCCCTCCAGCTTGGCAATGTCGACGGCCGTTCGCGTCACCCGGAAAACGTGTTGCCAATCGTGGCCGGTGGCGTCGATCGGCAGCGTCGTCCGGATATGGTCTTCCGTGGCCTTAATCAGGGCTGCAGCATCAAACGCAGGATATGGCATGGTGGCAGTGGCAAATGGCGGCTAATGGAATTTGGACTTCCGATCTGGCATCTACTTCAAGGATAACCGTTGCCTTGGGTTGCACGAGGTGGGGGCGCGAAGTGCGTGACGGGCGAACAACCGATCGCTTATGCTCTAGGTATCGCCCGTCGGTGAGAAAGGCACGAGGAGTGGAACAATGGATAAGAAGTCATTGATCGCCGGAGTGGCCGTTGCCTTTGTTCTTGTCACGGCGAGCGGCCGAACCGTTTGGGCCCAGCAAACCTCCGTGCGACCCTACGACGGAATTCAAGCGGGGATCGACAGCTATCGTCTCGGCGAAGAACAGCGGCGCGCTAAACTCGGGGCGCAGCTCTACTTGAACGATGCCTTTGGCTATCGCAGCTTCGCCATGGGAGGTCTCGGGTACACCGACTACTATCGCGTTCCCGGCGGCGTGATGTACGACTCCGGCGGCGGTTACAACACCTTTGCACCGGTAGGCGTCGGTTATTCTTCGCAAACGTACAGTAGCGGCTTGGGCTACAGTAGTTTCGGATCGGCGACCAGTTCGTTCTACGCACCGGGCGGTTACTACAGCAGCGGCGGCTTTTACGGAGCCACCGTTGGGCCGATGTACAACTACCCGGCGTCCCCTTCGATTTACGGTTCGTACGTTTATCCAACCGCTCCGCTGGTTCGGCAGCCCATCGGTCAACGCCAGGTGCAAACGGGCCCAAACAAATGGGAATCGCACCCGGTCTACGAGACGCCGATTCCTAATCACCGTGTTCCCTATTCACCGGAGCCGGTCGACACAAAACCGTCGCCAACTTTGGTGGCGCCTCCTCCTCCCGCCCCTGAACCGGTGGAAGGACCTCTCCCGCCAGAACCGACGCCCGACAGATCGGCCGTGGAAAGGCCGGCGGTGAAATCGGTAACGAAGCCGCGCCCCGGCGAAGTTCGCCCCGCCAAGAAACCGACAGTGCGGCGGGAGTTCTAATCCTTACAACCTTTTCGTTGGCGAACAGCTCGGCAAATAGAGGGGTTTTTCTTGAACCGCGTTGACATTGCGTGCGTCCAAGTGTTAGGGTTGAAAAGTCCACTCCACTTGAAGCAATTGCGCCTATGCCCGACGCGACCAGTTCTGACGAGAATCTCGCAACGACCGGCGATGGCGACCGGCCCGTCGGCAATTCCGACGGCGCGAGTTCTGAAGTCGCTGGTGCCACTTCGGAGAACGGCCAAGGCGAAGAAACGCTCCTGGCCCGCTGCCAGCGATTGATCGGGTACGAATTCTCCGACAAATCGCTGTTGGTGTCGGCGCTCACTCACGCTTCGGGCGCCGAGAATCGCCTTTCCTCCAACGAGCGGCTCGAATTCCTAGGCGACTCCATCCTGGGCTTCGTCGTTTGCGAGGCGCTCTTCCGCCAGTTCCCTCAGTATTTGGAGGGGGACCTCACCAAGATCAAATCGATCGTCGTCAGCCGCCAAACGTGCGCCAAGCTGAGCGAAGCGCTCGGCCTGCACGAGTTCCTGATCGTGGGCAAGGGCATGACGACCACGCCGACGGTTCCTCCATCGCTGATGGCGGACGTTTTTGAATCGCTCGTGGCCGCGATTTATTTGGATGGCGGCTTCGAGGCAGCTCGCGAGTTCATTCAAGCGTACGTGTCGCCCGAAGTCGAGATGGCGGCCGCAGGCGAACTGGGAAGCAACTTCAAGTCGTTACTGCAGCAGTTGGCGCAGCGCGAATATAGCTGCACGCCCAACTATGTCTTGATGGACGAAAAAGGTCCCGACCACGCCAAATGCTTCAAGGTGGCGGCGTCAATCCAAGGCAAGAAGTACGTCGGCGCTTGGGGGCGCAACAAAAAGGAAGCCGAACAACGCGCTGCCGAAAACGCCCTCGCCGAAATCAAAGGCGAACCGCCACCCTTCATTTCTGACTGACGCCTTCGGATAAGAAAAAAGTGGCACAGACAATCCTGTCTGTGCGCGGTGTGGTCTCCAACTTAGGGCGCGCGGCGCATGAGAGATGATTAATCGATTGATGATTGATAATTTTTGATTTGTGAAGTGAAGAGCTTTAACTCCCCATCTCCCACTCGCCCCTTCTCCCCCTCTCCGTGCCTCTCTGTTTCACATCCCGTAAAAGATAGAACACGGTTTCGGAACGTATCATGCCGCGGCGCTGTCTGGTGATGCTCTCGCGCGGTTTGGACGGCGCGCTGGCGGCGCGGATGATGCAACTGCAAGGAATCGAAGTCGAGGGCTTTCACTATGCCACGCCGATTGCCGAGAGCGAAGCGGGCGCGCAGCGCTGGGCTCGGCAGCTAGACATTCCGCTAACCGTCGTCAGGCCGGGCGACAGTTACTTCGATTTGGTCCGCCACCCCAAGTTCCCGCGCGGCGAAGGGGCCAATCCGTGCGTCGATTGCCGGATCGCCTCGTTCGTCGCGGCTTATCATCACTTGCGGGCCGTGAGGGGGGACTTCGTCGTCTCGGGCGAAGTGCTCGGCCAACGTCCGCTGGCGCAGAAACGTCTGGACCTGGAAATCATCGCGCGGCACAGCGGCTTAGACGCCCTGTTGCTCCGCCCTCTCTCGGCCAAGCGACTCGACGTTACTCTTCCCGAACGCGAGGGCTGGGTCGATCGCGAGCAACTCGGCGATTTCGTAGGCGCCTCACGCAAGGGTTTGATCGAACTCGCCCGCCAGTTTGGCTGGGATGACCTCCCGGCACCTGGGAACTGCTGCAAGCTCGTCGATCGGCAGTATGCGGTGAAGGTGTTTGACTTGTTGAAGCGGCCGCCCGTCGACGATGACACCGATTTCAAGTTACTTGGCGTGGGGCGGCATTTTCGAATTGACGCCGACACCAAGCTAATCGTAGCGCGAACGCGCGAGGAAGCCGAGCAACTCAAGTCTTTTTTCGCGGTTAACACAATCCCGTGGATCATGTTGTTGGAAGGGCTTCATTCCCAATCGCATACGGGCCTCGTCGTCGGAGGCGCTAGGCCTACTGTTCTCGAAATTGCCGCGACTGTCCTGGTCCAGCAAGCTATTAAGGACTCGCCACTTCCACAACGCGTCAGGGTTCGCGCAGCACCCGACGATTTGCTTTACGACCTCGACGTCACCCAAGACATGGTCGACTCCACCTTTTGCCGCCCGATTGGGGGTGGCCCGGCGCATCCGTAAGGCTTCTGGTTCTCGCGTCGTAACCTTTCTTCGTCGCGAAAAATTTCTGTCACACTTTCCGATTTCCACCGCTTGGTGAGGGGTTGTAGCCTGCCCGAGCTAACGGACGATGGATGTTGTCCATCGTTAAGAAATCGATTTTTCGCAGAATTGCGGCGCCGGTATCGAACGGAACTATTATCGTCTAGGAAGCAAACAGCCGGCCCAGCGGAAATTGCTAGTAGTTTTGAGTGATTGGGTTCACGATATGAAACGATGGCACCTGTTCGAGTGGGAAGACCAACCCTGGCTGCCATCGCTGTTCCGCGACTTCATCACCGATCATCTTCACACCTTCATGCGGCAGGAAGACCTGTTCGCGCCCGCCGTTCCTTTGATTGCCGACGCTCTCAAGGCCACCGGCCAGCGGCACCTGATCGACCTCTGCTCAGGCGGCGGCGGACCCTATCCGCGAATGGTCGAATCCCTTTCGAAAACGATGGGCGAATCGGTCACCGCGACTCTTACCGATTTATTCCCCAATCGCCAAGCCGCCGAGCGCTTGGGAAAGCAGCCCGATTGCGGCGTCCGCTTCCGTAGCGAAGCGACCAGCGCCTTCGATGTCCCGCGCGAACTCGCGGGGATGCGAACCATGTTCACCTCGCTGCATCACTTTCAGCCTCACGACGTTCGCAAGATGCTGGCTAGCGCCGTCGCGAGCGGCCAGGCGTTTGGTGCCTTTGAAATAACGCAGCGCGATTTGCTCACGCTGCTCGCGATCGGCGGCTTTTCGTTCTTCCGCGGCATTCTGGCAACGCACCAAGTCGGACCCATGACCGCCGCGCGCTTTTTGACGACGTACGTAGTTCCGGTGGCGCCTGCGGTGTACGCGTGGGACGGCATGGTCTCCTGCCTGCGCAGCTACACGCCTCAGGAACTCATCGATTTCACCAAAGAGTTCGCTGGCGCAGGCTATGCGTGGAAGTCGGGCGATCTCGAAGCGGCCCACAGCTACGGCCAATACCGCGTGACGTACCTGGTGGGAACTCCACCCGGCAAAGAGTGCCAAACGCAGGTGGCCGCCTAGCCAGTGGCAGGTCTCGTCTATAATGGGGCTTTGTCGTTGACGGAGCCAGTGGGACATGAGCCATCTCGATGCGACCGAGCGTTCTCGGCGGCAGAGATTGATTGAGGAACTTTCGCGCTTTCGCAATCAAGAAGCGATCTGTCGCGACGGCAGCAAGTTCAGCCGCGTCCGCGTCGACGATGTCCAAGCCACCGACGACTCCGTCGCCGTGAAAATCTCGCTGGTCCCAACGCCCGGCTTGGACAACCGGGCCACGTCGTGGGAGCTTCGCAAGCCGTGGGCGGAACTCAAGTCGGCGTACGACTTGTGGGTTTCGCCGTACGTAAGTGCCAAGTATTACTTCGAGCAAGGCTTGGTGGAATTTCTTCTTGAGCGGCTCGAGCGGATCGCCAACGAACCGAGCGACGAATCGCGCTTTGACCGCATCGTCGATTGGATCAGCCAGTTTCGCAAACGGGCCCTCGCGCAGCGGTTGGACGGGCCGCTTCAACTCTCCTTCAACGGAAAGCAAGTCGGCACAGTCGGCGAGCACTTTGTCGGGCAGTACCTCGAAGTCCACGGAAAGATTGAACTCACGGACGTCGACCCCGCGCTGCTGGCCGCGCTATCGCGGTACGAGGACTGGTGGCTCGACTCATGGGGCCGCGACAACCCGCAGCCCGCGCCGTTGGAACACCTCGAAGGCGAATGGTCCGTCGAGACTGAATCGAAATGGACTTGCCCTTGTGGCATTCCAATCGTGAACGTCACTCAGAAGACGGTGATTCTGCGATGCCGCCCCGTCCGCGACTAAGGTAGCCGCGTTCGCCAGAACGCGGAACGCGCGGCCTTGCCTCGCAGGGGCCACGCACTCTTGGCGAGTGCGGCTACGTCCGCGCAAAAAACAAGCCTCGTCGTTTTGGACGAGGCCTGCCACTTTGCATCCTGCTATTTTATTGCCGATTAATAGCGGCCGCGGCCACCGCCGCCACCACCACCGCCGTATCCACCACGGCCACCGCCACCGCCGCCGCCGTAGCCACCGCGACCACCACCGCCGCCGCCGCCGCCACCGCGATCTTCACGAGGGCGAGCTTCGTTGACGGTCAGCGTGCGGCCGTCAATCTGCTTTTGATTCAAACCTTCAATCGCGGCTTGCGCTTCCGAGGTTTCGTTCATTTCGACGAAACCAAAGCCCTTGCTGCGGCCGGTTTCCCGGTCCATGACCACTTGTGCACTCTTCACCGAGCCGTACTCGGAGAACAGTTGCTCGAGAATTTCGCTCGTGGTGCTGTAAGCCAAATTCCCAACGTACAATCGCATACCCATACTCGAACACTCCAACAATCCAGTAGCCGGCCACACGATTCGCTTTCCGGGCCGAAGAGAAAGGGACCAGTTTGGTGATCCGCCAAGCAGGCAGTGGCGAGAAGGAGCGGCGGACTGGATCGAACAGGATCTACGGGAACGCGCTGCGCTTGCGTCGACAAACCAACTTGTACGGGTTTTAGCATACCCTTAAGCACAAAGCTAGATCGTCCAAAATTCTCCTAGATGTTTCACGAATACCCCCCGCCCGCTGGGGCCATTGCACGTGCGAAATTACGCACTTTCTGTCATTTGCAGTAGTTCAACTCGGCGCCCGTCGGGGTCAGCGACCACCGCCTGCACGCCCCATTGGGTCTGCTGTGGGGCGGAAACAATCTCGCCGCCGTTGGCATTCACCATGGCCAGCACCTCTTCAAGCGACGCGACTCGGAAGCCGACGCGAACATCGCGAGTGCTAGCCTCATCGCGCCCCGGATAGATCTCGAACACGACTTCTCCCAACACAGCTGCCAGGTGTTCTGGTCCGTTGCCATGCTTCTCTCGGGAGAATGCGATGCCGAGTGCGCCGTAGAACGCCTCCGCACGACTGAGATCCGACGAGCGAACGACGATCAAGTTGAGACGCGGGGCAGCCATCAGTCGACATATCCAAACTCGTTCGTCAGCAGCATCACCTGCGAAAGTTGCTCCCACGGCGCCAGGTACACGGTGATCGGGCCCGTGAAGTCGGTTGTTGCGTTCCACGTGGTGTCGGGCGACTGCGCAGCCGTTTCGTTCTTCGCGACAATCACCGGCGCCCACAGGTGCTGATCGCTGTTGAGTTCGCCGTTGATGTCGACCACGAAATCGATCGTCTCGCCAGCTTCAACAGTGAGGTTCTCGATGTTGAACGCCACCTCGTTGTGTTGGACGGGCGAAGTCTTCAACAATCCTTGCCGACTGGAGTAAACCGAGCAGCGGATCCCGTTCCCTTCGGCGGGCTCGTGCTTGGCGAGCGATGTGATCGAGATGGTCGCCTTGGTCGGCGCCGTCCAGCGCCGAACACACGCGTGGGCGAGATCGTTGCCGGGGTGCCCGCCGGTGCCGGTGACTTGTGCCCAACCGAGCTTTCCATCGGGGTACGCCGCTCCTCCTTGCCAAGCCGTCCCCGTGAAGTGCGGCAACCGTTTGAAGTTTGTTAGCTTCCCTTCGGCCTCGTCCCATTTGCCGTAGCCATAGCTCCATGCCAACACGGTCGCTGGGACCGCCGGCTGAGGCTCATTGGCTGCGCTTTCGAGAAACGCCAAGGCATCATCGACTTGTTGCGAAGTCGGATCGAGCTGGTAAACGGCGCGGAACATCTGCCGCACCCGCTCGCGCGGTTCCAGCTTTTGGAACCGCACGGCGAGCGCTTTCGACTGGATCGCCATGAAGGGGTGATTCAGCGCGAACAGCGCTTGCTGCGGCACGGTCGTTTCGGCGCGCCGCGGAATGTGGATATCGGGATTGGCAAAGTCGAACATCCGCAATGTGGAAGCCAAAAACTGACGATCGATCAGGCCGTACAGCGTCCGTTTTTTGAAGCCAAGATTCGCGAACATATCGACTGCTTTGCCACCCGGCGTCAGATCGAGTTCGCCGGTGGCCATCAGGATCGAGTCCCGCATCTCCTCGAAGTTCAAGCGATGGACGGGCATGTGCCACAGCAGGCGATTCTCCGGGTCGATATTCCGCGCCGCAACGATTGCCTCTTCGCTGGCGCTCGACTGCTGTCGATAGGCTGCCGAGTTCAATAACAGGCGATGAAGCCGCTTGGTGCTCCAACCATGTTCGGTCAACTGTCGCGCCAGCCAGTCGAGCAGTTCGGGATGGCTAGGCGCCTCAGCCCGGGTGCCGAAGTCGCTCGGCGTCATCACCAGGCCTTGGCCGAAATGGCGATCCCAAACGCGATTCGCCCAGACCCGCGCGGTGAGGGGATTGTCGGGCGACACAATTCCTTCTGCCAGTTCCAACCGGCCGCTTCCATGCTGGAACGGCTGGCGATTTGCGCCTGCCACGACCGAAAGAAATTGCCGCGGAACGGATGCCCCTTTATTGAGCGAATTGCCCCGCTTGAAAATCCGCGGCTCGACCATCCGATCGCGGTCGCGAACCGCCATGACCAAGGGAGATCCCTCCGGCCTGGTCATCAGCAGTTGCTCCAGCGCCATCTGGTGCCTCCAGATTTCGTTGCCGGCGCCGGTGTTGACGATCGTCTCGATGTTATAGATCGATTCTTGGGGCAACACGCAAGGTGAATCCTCGCCGCGAATCACCCGCCGCAAAGCCTCGTCCTGGTCGTCGGGAAAACGGATCGGAGCAGTCGTTCCTGGCTGCGTTGTCGCGACATATTGGTTCCATCGCGCGTCGATGTCTGCGAAGACTTTGCCGTACCGCTCGGCAACTTCGGCGAGCGACTTGGGAGCATCGCCAAAGGCCGCGACGACCTGTGGAGGAGATCGCTTCGCTTCAGTTTCCTTCCACCTCGTCAGTCGTTCGGCGGCGAGGTTTGCGAACTCCTGTTCCGGCAAATCGAAAAACGCACGCCAAGCCGAGAAGATGGGATCGCTCTCACGGGCCTTGCTCTCCAGGTAAGCCTGCCACTTGCGAACGAGCGGAGGAAGCAGATCTGTGTTCGCCAAAACCTGATCGAAGCCTTCGCTAGGAAAGCTGGCCACATTCTTCTGTGCCAGCAAATACTTGGGAATCAGCTTGATGGCCGAGTCGTCGCATTCCTTCTTTCTCGCTGCGGTGTGCGTGGCCAGTTCGCTCAGTCGCTCGCGAAGGTTCTTGCCGAACTCGCTCTCACTGGCCAGTTCTCGATCAAAAGCGGCCGGATCGAGTGGGACCAGTTCATCCTGCGTGTTTTGAAAGACGCCGTACAGCGAGTAGTAATCGGCTGTCGGAATAGGATCGAACTTGTGATCGTGGCAACGGGCACACGCCGCCGTCAGCCCCATCGTGGCGCGGGTGACCATATCGATGCGGTCGTCGATGATATCGAAGGGCACTCCGATAAACCGGCGGCCAAGTGTGAAGAAGCCGAGCGCCGCCCGATGGCGATGTTCGTCGGGCGCAACTTGTTCGCCCGCGATCTGGAGCAGCAGGAAGCGGTCGTACGGCATATCGTCGTTGAAAGCGGCGACGACCCAATCGCGATAGCGCGACGCATGCGTGAAAAATCGTTCTTCCCGCCCGTAGACGTATCCCTTGGTATCTGCGTACCGGGCGATGTCGAGCCAAAACCGTCCCCAATGCTCGCCGTAGTGGGGCGATCCGAGCAAGCGATCGATCAGCCGCTGGTATGCCTCCGGCGAATCGTCGGCAACAAAGGCGTCGACTTCTTCAGGCGTCGGCGGTAAGCCCGTCAGATCGTAGGTGACGCGGCGAATCAGCGTCCGCCGATCAGCCTCCGGCGCAGGAGCCAGCTTGGCCGCCTCCAGCTTGCTCAAAATGAAACGGTCGACATCGTTTCGCACCCAAGCTTCATGTTGAACGGCCGGCGGCGAAGGATTCGTCATCGGCTTAAAGGCCCAGTGATTGCGCTGCTTCTCGAGAAGTTGCTGCTGTGAAGTATTGGTTTCTTTGGTCCAGGGGGCGCCCATTTCGATCCACTTTTCCAGAGCCGCGACTTGGGCAGGCGACAAGGGATCGTCCGGCGGCATCGGGCTGTCGCCGGTGCGGCGAACGGCGGCGATCAAGCGGCTCTCGCTCGGCTTGCCAGGCACGATCACCGCGCCATCATCGTTTCCCTTGAGCGCGGCGGCATGCGAATCGAGCCGCAGACCCGACTCTTGTTTTTTCTCGCCGTGACAACCTTGGCATTTCTCGACGAGTAGCGGCCGAATGTCACGCTCGAAAAACGCGAGCGCTTCGGCCGAGGGTTCATCGGCCTGAAGTGCCTGCGTCATCAAGACGGCTAAGGTGATTGCACTGCAGATGCGAAGTCGAATCAAAGTCAAAGGCGGGCTCCTTCGCGGCCAATCGCCCCGGCAAGGTGGGAACTCGCGCAAGGCGAGCGGCGGGGCGAATCTCTCATTATCTAAGCCTACTCCGAAGACCGCCACAGGGCGACGGACTTCCTGGCCCGAGATGGGCTTCTTTCACGGTCTATTCGTCAAAGACTTCGTGTAGTTTGCTGAGTTGCAAGCGAACAGTTTCCAAATCCCCCACGCACACAAATACGCGAAAAGGATAACCTCCCGGTGCCAAAGGCTGCTGGCCGTGGATGCGAAAGACGCAGTTCCACTTCACCACTTTTTCCGGCTTGAAGCGGAATCGCCCGTAGGTTGGGCCCGTCATGTCGATGGCTGTTTGCGGCGGTGCGTACACGCCCATGGCGTGAGTCTTCTCGCGGACGCTCAAGACCACAGGATCTGCCTGTTCGCCCGGGCCGTCGTCAAGCGGCACTAGCTTCCGCTCCTTGGGATCAAATTTCCAAAACTCCGAGAACTCGCCTGGCATGTAGCCGGTGAGGGCCTCGAACGTCCCGATGCGGTGATTTTCATCGCTCGGAAGTGTGAAGACGACTTCGTACGAAATCACCCCAGGCAAGTCGCGCCAGCCAATGGTGACGCGCTTGGTCAGCAGGTGATTGGAAAGCTTCGTCGCGTTTTTGGCAAAGTTCCCGTCGCTACGCTCTCCAGGGGCAAGCCAAAACGCCATCTGGTTTGTCGATTCCAGACGATTTTCTTTGGCGACGAGTCGCAGCAGTCGGCTGGTCGAGGTTGGCCCTGCGCCATCGGACCTGCTTCCGGCCTCGGTCGGATTGAATGTCTCGTTCGTAACGGGCGACCCCGCGTCGAAGTTCGAGGCCGACTGCAACTGTCGTCCGTGGTCGGTGGAGTCGATGAACTCGCGCCCGCGCCATGTGAGCGAATCGATGGCGCCGGCCAGCCTCGCCGTGGTTTTGATGACGACTTCCGAATCGCCCACGGGCGCCTTGATGGAAGCGTTGCCGCTGGCAGCGTCGGCAAGTTCGTTCTCCGCGCAAAAGCAGTAAGAACTCTGCGCAATCAAGAAGAGTGCGATGGCGAAGTTGCCGCGACCTGAATTCATGGACGTCAAGGATTGCTGGTTGCCGAAGCTTCGCTTGAGGGAGGCGTTCGCATGGGAATCACTCGCACAAACATACCTCGCGCGGGCCACCTTCGCCACGCTCGCATCGCAAATCTCTCGGTTCCGAACGTTCTCTTGGCGTAAATGTTCTGTGCCCCTCCGATAGCGAGTCGTTCGATTGTCGCATCGGTTATGTCGTTGTCTGAGACATCGATGGAAACAAATGGAAGTTCCGTCGGTAAGTTCGCGAAGACCGCATCGTCCAGGCTGTTGTGCGATAGATCCAAGTCGGGAACTTGTCGCATTTTGGCGAAGGCCTCCAACCCGGCCGCGTTGATCTTCGATCGCGAAAGACTAATCACCTTCAACTCTTTCCAGTCATGGGGACTCACCGGCTCGAAACCTATCCCCGTCACTTGCGTCCGGTCGAGGAGCAACCGCTCCAGTCGTGGAAGGCTTCGCAGCAGGCTTAACGCCTCATCGTCGGCATCGGAGCCCGACAGGTCGAGCGTGGAAAGGTATTGGCTCTCCTCAAGCCCGGCGCATACCTGCGCTGTCGATGTGCAACCACACAGGGCGAGTTGCACCAGGGCGGGATTCCTCGCGAGGAGCTTGCCCCACGATGCTCCCGGCACCTGGCTGGCATCTCGAATGAACATCGCCTCAAGACGGGTGAACGTCGACCACGCCTCGACCGCTTCGGGAGTCGCTGTCGTCGTCGACAGGCGTTTCAGCTTTTCCAGGCGACTTAGCCGATCGAGTGCGGCGGCGGCGCTTGGTTCCACTCGAATGTCGAGACTCAGCAGTTCCGAGCACCGGCTTACTTGTTCGATCTCCTGAGACGAGAGCGGTGCTTGCCAAAACAACCACTTCAATCTGCGGCGGCTTGGCAACAGATCCAGGTGCAGGCCCGTCGACAGAGACTTGCTGACGGAGAGTGTCTCAAGCGCCGGTAACTGCGTGAGGTTGCGCCAAAACTCGTCTTCCTCTGGCTGCGTTGCCGGAGAAAAGAATCGCGACGTTTGATAAGCCCCTTCCACCTCGAGCAGCATGTGCCGTTGCCACTCGGGCCATTCGTCGTAAGAAATCCCGCAGACAAGGCGCGTCAGTCCCACGGGCTCGTGGTAGTCGACGCGAAATCCCCGCGAGTGCAAATACGAGATCACGCGCTCCTGCCGGCGCATGCGATCGATAGCTCTCCCTAGCAGTCCAAAGACCGCCGAGAGGATCACCATATAGATGATCGCTTCGCGGAGGCCGATTTGAAAACGGCGTGGTCTCTTGGCCGGCGCGGGCCGCGGCGAGGCGTTTGTGGCGATCTCTGCTGCTTGGGGCTCTGCTGCGGACACGATCGGAAGCTCCGATGTGGTTCGATCTGCCCTCGCAAGACGCCGCTGACCCGCCGCCCATTGTAAGCGCTTTGTCTTCTCCGGTCTCTCCGGGTCTCGGCGGTGAATTCTGCCCGGTCGCGGCACAGCGTTGCAAACCGGCGCACCCGCATTTTCGGCCTTAACGGCGAGATTGGAACGCGCAGCCCGCACAGTCGTTTCAGCCGTTAGTGCCGTTCGAATTCGCCGTCCCGCACCTCCACTGCGCCCTACTTTTAGGAAATGGCATTTTGCGCGCAGAGCGTATTGCTGCGCGAATAGGAGCTGCATCGACCGAGACATGTTGTCGCATTATCTTCCCGCCGTGTGGGCTGGCTTGGCCGCGCTATTGGGCGCGTTCCTAGGCTGGCTGCTGCGCGGGCTGGAAGAGCATCGGCGCGATCGCGCGACCCTCTTGTCGCAGCAGAATACGGCGCAGGAAAACGCCGCCATTGTCCTGGAACAGATCCACACCCTCAGTGACGACGTCGCCGCCCATTTGCAGGATCACGTCCGCGACGTGGAAGGCCTGCAGCGCGAGCTAGGCGAGTTGGTCTCCGTCTCGCCTGGCCTGGCACCGATTGTGCAGCGTTTGATCGATGTCAATTCGGCGGTCCGCGATGAGCTGGCCCAGGCAAAACAGCGGCTCGTAAGCCAATCGGAATTGATCGACCGGCAAGCCCACGAGGCGCAAACCGATCCGCTGACAAAGCTTCCCAACCGCCGCGCGCTCGAATGGGAACTGCAACGGCGATTCGCGACGTTCGAGGCCGAGGGAACCGTCTTCTCGGTCGCAGTCATCGACGTCGATCACTTCAAACGTTTGAACGACACGCTGGGCCACTTGGCTGGTGACTCCGTACTTAAAGGCGTGGCCGAAGCGCTCGATAAACATTCTCCTCCCGGCGCCATGGTCGCCCGCTTCGGCGGCGAAGAGTTCGTCATGGTCGTGGATGGAGCCATCGATCCCGAACGCGACAATGGCGTTGAACGCGGTCGTTTGGCCATTTCTCGCTACCCCTTCCGCTGGGAAGAGAAACCGTTTTCGATCTCCGCGAGTCTCGGCTGCGCCACCATCGTGTCGGGCGAAAGCTATCTGTCGCTGTTGGGGCGAGCCGACCAGGCTCTTTATGCCTCGAAGCGAGGTGGTCGAGCATGCAGCCACTGGCACGATGGACGCACCGCGCTCCGCCTGACCCCCGTCACGAGTTCGGCCGAATCATCGCAGCGGCTCGTCGACAGCGTTCGCCAGCGTCCGGCACAAGAAAAATCGCCGGCGGATTCGAACGACCCGGCGATTGTCAAACGCGAGATCACGCGCGCGGAACCGCAACTGGCGACGTCCGAGGCTTTTGTCGCCAATGTCGCGCGGCGGATCTTCGACTGGCGTCGCGGCGGAACCGTCGTCTCGGTCGTATTCGTCCGCGTCGATCGCACCGAACAACTGCGGTCGCGCTGGGGCGAAGATGTCTGCGAAGCGGTGAACCGAGCCGTGGCCCAGCTCGTGGTCGCCTTCTCCCGCTCGATCGACCATGTGGGCAAGCGAGACGAGGACCTGCTCCTGATGTTGCCTGGCGTCTCGCTGCGCGATGCCACGCGGATCGCACATCGCATCCACCGAGCGGTTCAGCAGTTCGAGTTGTCACAAGGGAAAGAAAAGATTCGCGCCACCGTCTCGATCGGCGTGGCCACCTGCCAGGAAGGGGATGACTCGGACGAACTGATTTCCCGCGGCAGCAAAGCGCTCGAGAACGCCGTCAACTCCGGTCGCGATGGCGTTCACGTCAACAACGGTGCGTTGATTGCCGAGATGACCCAGCTCTTCTCCCGCAGCAGCATCGAGGAAACTTCGTCGATAACGTAGGAAGATATCTACGGCTTCGGCGAATCGACCGGCTTCAATTCCTCCGGCGCAAAGCTCGCAAAGACGATCTTCTCGTACGGCCCCTTCTCGCCGGCCTCGAACAAGCAGCCAATCGTGCCATCATCGAGCACGACCAGGTCCGAGTAAGCCGCCGGGCCTTTGTGTAGCGTCTTCGCGAGTGTCCACGTGACACCTTCGTCCACGCTCCCTCGCACCACCAGGTTGGCGCGAGTCTTTTCGCTGGCTGGATTGCTGAAGACGATCAGCCCCGGTTCGCCGTTGATCGGCCACTTCGCGCGGCGAATGCTGGCCTGGCACGTAGGCTCGGGCAATCCCTTATCGAATCCCTGGTCGGTCCACGTCTCGCCGCCGTCGCTGCTGAAGGCAACTTGCCGTCGCCTTTGCGCGCGTTCGTAATTTCGCATGTTGAGCATCAGTCGCCCGTCGGCAAGCTCGACCACCTGGCATTCATTCACTCTGTCGCGCGGGGTGCGGCCGCCGCGCTTCCAGGTTTGGCCTCGATCGTCGCTGTAGATCACGTGCGAGTAGTAACGGTTGGTCTTGGCTTCGATGTGATCGCAGGGGACGATCATCCGCCCCTTGTGAGGACCGCGTTCGATCTGGATGCCGGCACCGGGGCCAGTGGCGTACCACGTCCAATCTTCCGCCTTGACGGCAGCCGTGAATTCCAGTGGCGAACTCCACGTCGCACCATTATCTTCCGACCGTGCGACGAAGACCTTGCGCGTCTCCTGACTGGTCCCCTCGATGATCTGGCGCTCTTTGTCGGTGCCGAGATTCCACGTCATCAGCAAAACGATCGCGCCTGTTTCGCGGTCGACAATCGGGCAAGGATTGCCGCAGGTATTGGTGAGCTGATTCCAAACGATCGCTTGCTCGCTCCAAGTCTTCCCCCTGTCGGACGATCGTTTTATCACCAAATCGATGTCGCCCGCGTCGCTGGTTCCCTGTGTCCTCCCCTCGGCGAAGGCCAGCAAAGTACCGTCGTTGGCCAGCGCCATCGCGGGAATCCGGTAGGTGTGGTACCCATCGCGGTGCGCCTCCCAGACGGTTGACCATGGTTTGGGTGGCGCCAACTTGGGCTCCTCTTGGGCCAGGCCCAAACCGGAGATCGTCAGCAACCCGGCGATCGCGAACCACGCTCGAAACGGCCTTGTCATCGAATTTGGTCCTCTCTTTGCGGCAATACAGCTGCCGCGTCCCTTCGTGAGCAGCGACTCGCCTTTTACAATACACCGAGAGCCTGATCGATATGTTTGTCCACGATTTAGTTTATGCCTGAGCACGTTTACGAGTACGACGTTGTCGTAATTGGCGCGGGCCACGCTGGCGTTGAAGCGGCCATGGCCGCCGCCCGCGTGGGTGCCAATACCGCGCTGTTGACCACCAACTGCGACACCGTCGGGCAAATGAGTTGCAACCCAGCTATCGGCGGCGTCGCCAAGGGGCAGATTGTTCGCGAGGTCGACGCCCTCGGCGGTGTGATGGGCCAGGCCATCGATCGGACCGGCATCCAGTACCGGATGCTCAATCGCCGCAAAGGCCCGGCAATGCACAGTCCGCGGGCTCAAGCGGACAAAAAGGCCTACCAGTTCGAAGTAAAGCGGCTCGTCGAAGATCAACATAACCTGGCGCTGCGGCAGGAAACGGTTGAAGACCTGCTAACCGAAGGCGAAGGGGAATCGCTTCGCATCACCGGCGTTCGCTGCCGCGGGGACGTCGTCTATCGCGCGCAGGCAGTCGTGGTGACGACCGGGACATTCCTGGCCGCCATCATGCACACCGGCGAAGCCAAAACGCCAGGCGGCCGCGCCGGCGAGGGAACAACCAGTGGCCTGAGCGCCGCATTCAATCGACTGGGCTTCGAAGTCCGGCGGTTCAAAACCGGTACGCCTGCGCGGATCAACGGCCGCACGATCGATTTCGCCAGCACGACGATTCAGCCGGGCGACGACGATCCCGAACCGTTCAGCTACGTAACCGACCGCGTGACGTTCGAAGCGCACGCCACAACGCAGATGCCTTGCTGGATCACGCACACCAACGATCGCGTTCACGAGTTGATCCGCGCCAACTTGCATCGCGCGCCGATGTACAGCGGCCAAATCCGCTCGAGCGGCCCACGCTATTGCCCGTCGATTGAAGACAAGGTGGTGCGGTTCGCGGATAAGGAGTCGCACCAACTCTTTCTTGAGCCCGAAGGCCGCAACACGCACGAGTACTACATCAACGGCATCTCGACCAGTTTGCCGCGCGACGTGCAGGACCAGATGTTGACCATGATCCCCGGCCTCGAACGGGCGCAGATCATGCGCTACGGCTACGCGGTCGAGTACGACTATTGCCCGCCCGATCAGCTGTGGCCCACTCTGGAGACCAAGCGCGCCCGCGGCCTTTACTTTGCCGGGCAAATCAATGGCACAACAGGCTACGAAGAAGCGGCTGCGCAAGGCTTGATTGCTGGCGCCAACGCCGCGCTCAAGTTGCGGGATGGCTCCTCGCTCGTGATCGACCGCGAAGATGCCTACATCGGCGTGCTGATCGACGACCTGGTCACCAAGAGCGTCGACGAGCCGTATCGCATGTTCACCAGCCGGGCCGAATTTCGCCTTCTATTGCGACAGGACAATGCCGATCGCCGGTTGACGCCGCTCGCGGCTTCACTGGGTCTGGTGAGTGAGACGCGTCAGCAGCGATTAAAGCAGAAGCTGGAGCAGATCGCCTTTGCTCGGCGATTGATGGAAGAACGCTGGCACGCCGGCGCGACTTTGGAAAAGCATTTGCGCCGTCCCGAAGTAGAATGGCCGGAGATCGTCTCGTTGGCTCCAGAACTATCGACGATCGACAGTGAAGTCGCCCGGCAGATTGTGTGGGACGTAAAATACCAAGGCTACGTCGATCGGCAGGAGGCGCAGGTCGAAAAGCAGCAAAGGATGGCCGAGAAGCGAATCCCCGAAGCGTTCGACTACGCGCGGATTATGCATTTGCGAACCGAGGCTCGTGAAAAGCTGGTCCGCATCCGCCCTGTCTCGATTGCTCAAGCGAGCCGGATCAGCGGCATCACGCCGGCCGACTTGGCACTCGTCCTGGCGCATTTGGAGGGAAAAGGCTGACATGAGCACCACGGGGGCGCTTGGCACTGGGGCACTCGACGAACAGCTAAAGCAGCGGCTCCGCGCCCTCGCTCCCAGCCACGGCGACTATGCCGCCGATTTTGTGCAGCATGTTCTGGCCGCCGCGATTTCCGCTCGTGCGAGCGATGTCCACTTCCAACCCGGCCCCCGCGACGTAGAGATTCGCTGGCGCTTGGACGGCGTTTTGCAATCGCTAGGTACTTACTCGCGGGGCGATGGGACCGATGTTCTGGCCCGTCTCAAGGTTCTGGCAGGACTGCTGACTTATCGAACCGATGTCCCGCAAGAGGGGCGGATCGCGCCCGATCGACTCGTAGCAAGCGGCAAACAAAAGCCTGCCTCTCCCATCGTCGACGGAACGCTCATGGAAATGCGCGTGGCCACGTTTCCCACATTGCATGGGGAGCGGATTGTGATCCGCTTGCTTGCCGCGAACGAACGGTTGCAATCGATCGCCGATTTGCATCTGCCGGCCGATATCGCGGCGGCTCTCCAAAGAATCGTGAGCGAAACAAGCGGCGCGTTCCTGCTTACCGGCCCAGCCGGCAGCGGAAAGACGACCACGATCTACGCGCTACTCCGCGAGATTGCCAGCGCACCCGCCCTCCGCAGCGTTGTCTCCATCGAGGACCCTGTCGAACGCGCGATTAGCGGCGTGGCGCAGGCCAGCATTCAGCCCAACAGCGAGTTCGATTTCGCCGCGGGCTTAAAGGCCTTGTTGCGGCAGGATCCCGAAGTGATTGTCGTCGGAGAGATCCGCGATCAAGCCACGGCCGAAATTGTGCTGCAAGCCTCGCTGACCGGACATTTGGTGTTTTCGTCGCTCCACTCCGGCCGCGCCGCCGACGCCGTGGCGCGATTGATCGACTGGAAGATCGATCCCTACGCTTTGAACACAGGACTGCTCGGCGTGATGTGCCAGCGGCTCGTTCGCCGCTTGTGCGCGTGCCGTGAGGCGCGCGGATGCCCCAACTGCCTGCACACGGGATACTCAGGACGGCTTGCTCTCGCCGAATTAATGTCGCGACGGGAAGGAACCATGCCCGACTTGCGAACACTGGCGAGCGACGCAGTAGAGATCCACCGCGCCGCGGTGGCGGCAGGGATGATCTCACTTCCCGCAAGAGGCCGCGAACTGCTGGCTCAAGGCGAAGCAGACGACCGAGAACTCTGCCGCGTGCTAGGCGTATCGTGGCGAGCGGCCGAATAAGAAGTGGCGTTGTTTGCCACAACGAGTGGAAGACATCGCTCCCACTCTCCTTTGACTCCCCTTCTCCCCATCCATCGTCTTTGAATGAGGCAGTTTTACCGCGAACTAGCCAACCTTGCTCGTGGCTACCGAAGCCGTCACAGCTTTCTGGTTGCGAAGAATACGGGTGAACTCGTCCACGCCGTCCTGTTCTTGCGTCAGAATGTTCTCAACCCAGATCGTTAGTGCACGGTCGTCTTCGGTCAGCTTGAGTAGCTCGGTATAAACCTTGACCGCCTTCGATTCGAACTCGAGGCCGTTGTTCAGCAGTTCCATCAGATCGTCCGATTGTTTGATGGCGTTGCGTTCGACGGTAGGAACGCCGCCCAAGGCGACGATCTTCTCCCCGACGAGCTGCGCGTGTTTGAACGACTCTTTGGCCGCGTCATAAAACTTGTCGGCATACACTTCGCGGAACAGGCCGGCGACTACGAAGCCCGCTTGCGCGTATTGTGCGACGCCGGTCCACTCGTGCCGCAAAGCTTCGTTCAGCTTCTCGATAACTTTGTTCGTGTCCATGTGAAAACTCCTTAACAGCTGCGGAATGATTTAGAAGTGAACCGCTCAGGCTGAGCGGGTGGTGGAGCGTGATGCAATCGCAGGCAGAAGTGCCACCTGCGCACGTCATAATAGAGTCGATCGTCAGGCTGTCCAGATCGACGTAACTCGTTGGCGCGTATTATCTTGGAAAAATGCCATAACGAGAGTACGTCTCACTTCTGGCAATTGTAGGACGAGCCTTTGGAAGAGACCAACTCTCGACAGCGACTGCTCTCGTCTTGATCCGAAGACTCAGTTGGCAAGTCGGTGTTGCGGGGCCGCCGCACTCTTGGCGAGTGCAGCTACAAGGCAAGCTACGCCGAGTCAGCTGCGACGAGCTTAGGCGACCAGCTGCGCGCGGTAAGCGCACTGCCAACTTGTCGCATCGACTTAGGAAGAGCCTGGCTGGTCCCCAAGGCGCGGCGTAGATCGGCGACTTGCTCGGATTCCAGGCGCACGGTCGATTGATTGAACCAACCCACGCCTGCGCCGAACGATTGTTGTCTCAACTCGACATACGAGGCGGCGTTCGGACCATGGCAGAGCACCATGACGACGCGTTCGTGTTCGTTGGCACCGGGCAGAACAGAAAGGGTGATTTCTTGGTTGTTCATCGGCGGGAGAACGAAAGGTGGGAATCGCGGCGGGTGAGGTGATACTGAGTCTCAATACGCTCTATTGTATTCGTCCCTACGTCCCGGTCAACCACAAAAAAGCCCCGGTTCATTAACCGGGGCTTCGGAAACGCGGCCTTTGAAGTGGCCTTTGACGAGGGCAATTTGCCTCTCTAGCGAATAATCACCTGCGAATTGATCGACAAAATGCCGTACAAATCGTCAGCGTCCTGAGGCGCCAGCCCGATGCAGCCCAGCGTTTGCGGCAATGGGGAGGTCGGGCTGCCGTGAATCGATTGGCCGTGGCCAAGGTCGATCCAGACGCCGCCGTAGGGATTCTTGGGGTCGTCGGCGGACAGCGTGCCCTCCACGCCGTAGTACGGCCGCTTCTTTTCTTTGTTGACGACCGAGTACTTGCCGGGAACGACTTCCTCGTCGCCGGCCGTGAACACAAACCGCCCTGCGTACATGGCACCGAGGAAGAGCGTGACTTCATTCGCCTTCACGTCGACTTCCGCGCGGAAAGGGCCAGGAACAACCTTCAAACGGGTTCCCGGGACCAACACTTCAGGGTCGCGAATGTTGTTGATCTTTTGCAGCAGCAGGAACGGGACGCGCTGCTTCTTGGCGACGTCGTACAGCGTCTCTCCGGCACGGACTTCGTAGGCCGGCGCGAGCCAGTGTTCGGTCGAGTAAATCACCTTGCCAGCAAGCGCGTCGAGCCACTCGTGCAGCGACGTGCGTTGTTCTTCCGACAGTCGGGCATCGCCATAGAAAGCCGACAGTGCGATCAAGGCCTCGCGGCACTCGTTGGCGTCGACTTTCGCTTTGGCGGCGGCGAACGCTTGATCGAACGCGTACTGCTGACGGCGCAAGCGGGCCGCGTCGCTTTCCGCCTTGGCTTGCTCAGGCGAGACGCCCACGCCCTTAGGCGGATAATCGATGGTCTCTTCCGATTCCTCGATCGCGGGTGCTGCATCCGGCCGCTTCTTGTGCCGATTGTTGAAGGGATCGGAAGAGTTCTGCGGAGCTTCCGGCTCCTCGCTCATAGCGTCATCGCTGCTTTTGTTGAACGTCGCGCGTTCGATCGAGGAATGCTCTTCCTCATCCTCGCCGTCGTCGTTGTCTGGCAGATCGCCGTAGACCGACGGGTCCGCCTGGTCGGCGTCATCGTGCGAATGAGAGTGGCGATGCTTGCGGTCGAATGCCGACCCGCCCCGCTCGATCTTGGGGAGATCGAAGTTGTTCTCATCCAGCAGATCGACAATGTCGTCTTTGGGTTTGGATTCAGGCTGATTGAGCGCGATGTACACGCCGTAAAGAACAACGGCCATCAACGCCACAGCGAACGCACTTTTAATCGTGTTCACGTAGGTCCTCCTTGACCTCCCGTAGAAATAGAGTTTCGGCGGCAAGGATAGCAATCTACTGCCAGCCTTGCCAGAGCAGTTGTTGAGGGGCATCGAGGCCGCTGCTAGCGTCCGTTGCACCGTGGCAGGCCTACTTTTTCTGCCACAGGTCTTCCGCTTCGAGAACGCCACGCGCCCGCTCGCTCGTCAGCCATTCTTTGGCGGCGGGATCTTCTTTGAGATAAGCGTCCCAAAAGGCTGTACTCAGCGCCAGGATCGCGCGGTGGTGGTTCGGATTGCGTTGTTGTCTTTCGTCTGGCAAAGCCCGCTCGGTGAAAGCCGAGTGCTCGGCCTTGTTGAGCACGAGTTCGTATTTATCGCCTGGCGCAAGAGCCGGATAGACCTTCCGACGCGACTCCGGCGATTGATTGCCGATGGGGCTGTCGTCGTGGGTGCCTGTCATCAACAGCCACGGTGTCTTTACGCTGCCAAAGGCCTTTTCAATCGATCCCATGCGCGGCGGTCCAGGGCTCATCACCACGGCCGCCTTGATCCGCGGATCGCTCTGCCGCGCACCGACCAGTTCGAAAGATTGCCCGCTAACGGCTTGTGTGGTTTGCGCTCCGAACGAGTGCCCCGACATGCCGACGTGGTTCAGATTGCACTGGCTTGCAAGTTCGTGCTGGCGATCGCCATTCCATCTGGCAAGTTGATCGAGCGTCGCCTTCACGTCCTGCACCCGCAGCGAAAAGTTCTTGGCCGAGGCCGCTTCCTTGAGCGCCGTCATTCGCTTGAGAAGCGGTTCCCCCTTCCAAACTCCTTCATCACTGCCGGGGTGTTGTAAAAACACCGCCACATAGCCACGCTTGGCCCAATGCTTCCCAAGGAAGGCCGACCCTTCCCGTGAACCGCCTAGCCCATGACTGAACAAGACCACAGGCGAAGGTTTGCTTGTACCATCCGAGGGCGGCAAATAGACGCGAAGCGGAATCTCGCGGGAGCGAGCTTCGTCAATAAAAGCGAGATCGATCGCCTTAATTTCGACGGCGAAATCGACGCGGAGCGGATCGTAATCTTGCGCTCGGGCTTGTCCCCGAAAAAGCGAGAAAACAAGCGTCAACAGAATCGCGAGAATCGGCAAACGGCGCATACGTGCTCTCCGCGTTATCCATAACAAGCTGTCACCAGAATAAGCTGTGCGAAGGATCGCACGCCGCTCTAGTATTGGCCCCTGGAGAGGAATCGAGGACAGAAAGAAGGCCGCAGACGCGCGAACTTAAGGGACGATTTCGCCGCCATTGATGGTCGACATGGCGCGGACGTGCGGCTCGATCCCGGGATCATTCGTGGGAAAGGCCCGCACGCTTCCATCTCCCATGGCGGCGATGACCACTGTCGAAGCACCGCCGGTCCCTGGAACCTGCCCCGGCCCTCGACCAACCAGGATGGGCACTGCGGTCACGTCGACATCCTTTGGTTCCGCCCAACTCTGCTGGCGGCCGAAGACTTCCACCAAGGCAATGCTGTTGGCTGTGCCATCGGCAATTTGCGAAAGACGAGTCCCCTTCTCGCCCGAGAACATCGTGTTCGGGCCCGCCAGCGCCATGTAACTGCAAGTGCCCGTGATATCGTTGGGCGAATGGAAGATCGGCACCATCATGTCGCTGATGGCCCTGTTCTCGGGGCTGTCCCAGGCCTTCGATTTATCGAACCGCTGGCTCGCCGAAGCGGCGGCGGGATCTCCGAGGTACGGCAAGATCAAGACCCGCCAACTGTAAAGTGGCTTGCCGTTGGCATCGGCGACAAAGGCTGGCGGAAACGATTGGTACTGCGCTTCGTAGTTGTGCAGAGCCAACATGATCTGCCTCATATTGTTCATCGACTGGGCCCGCCGCGCCGCCCCGCGAGCAGCTTGAACCGCTGGCAGCAACAAAGCCACCAAGATGCCTGAGCAAAAGAGAAGCACAACCACCGAAACGAGCGCCACAACGACGTAGAGCCCGGCGCTCGAGGATTGAGCAGGCGGAGCAAAGTTGCCGTACGGCTGTCCTGGGAATTGCTGTCCTGGGAATTGCTGTCCTGGGAATTGTTGCCCTGGGAACTGCTGCCCGTATCCCGCAGGGCCGGCCATCGGTGGCAATCCCGGCTTGGGAGGCGCCGCACCCATCGGCGCCGACGCCATTGGCTTTGCCGGACCCGGAATCGTAATCGTTTGGCCGCAACCGGCGCAGGGACCGCTTTGCCCTGCGTACGCGTCATCGACCTGCATGTTCTTACTGCAATGAGGGCAGGTGAAGTTGATCGGCATGGCTGGAAACCGGTTAAAAAATGTTTGAGGCGTCTGCGCAAAATGGCGCGCGGAAAGGCGGATCTCGATTCGGCACTAGCCTAGGCCAGAGCCATATCCAAGTCCATCATCCGCAGAAAAACTTCGCCGATTCTAACGGCGACGTTACTCGCTCTGGGGCTCAGCAGGCGCCTCTTCGCTTACCGCGGCGGAATCGTTCCCGTCGACCACCGGCGGACGGTCGGGGACGGTGGGGGCCACAGGCGCAACGGGTGCGGGCGGAGGAGCGACTTCGACTGGAACGACAACGGGCGTTGCGTGCATCGCTTCGCCCACTCCGTCGATGACTTCGTTACCGTGGATCGACGCCATCGCGCGCAGGCGCTCTTCCGATGGAGCCAGCGTGATGATGCTCCCATCCAGGTGCATGGCCGTAATGAGCCCTCCCGCTGGACCGGGTAATTGCCCGGGACCGAATCCAACAATATCCGCGCGGCTATCGATATCGATGTCGAACGGTTCCGCCCACGACTTCCCCTGTTGGCGCGCCTCGACAAGCCAGATCGTATTGCTGATTCCGTCGGTCACATCGCTAAAACGGATTGCTTTGCCTCCTTCGAAGGCCGTCCCCTTCCCTGAGATGCCGAAGTACGAACAAAGCCCTCCCTCGTCCGTGGGCGATCGAAACACCGGAAGCATCTGCTGGCTCAGCGTCATGTTCTCCGGGCTATCCCAGGACTTCGATTTGTCCCAGGCGTTGTAAAGCGGTGCTTGTTCCAGAAAGGGCAACAGGAGAATGCGCCAGCTGTAGAGTTTGTTGCCTTGGGCATCGGTCACGTATGCGGGCGGGAGCGAGCGATAAGTATCGTGGTAGCTATGCAAGGCAATGGTGATCTGCCGCAGATTGTTGTTCGATTGTGCCGACTGGGCCGCCATCCGCGCCGGACGCGCCACCGCGAACAAGAATCCTCCCCCGCACACCAGCACCATGGTCAGCAGGGCCACCCCCGCGAGCGTCGCCACAACGCAGCCCGACGAACCCCCTCCCGACGAATGCGCACCGTAACCGCCGACCGGTGGAAGGTCGGTCAACTTTGCTTCGGGAATGGTGATCTTCTCACCGCACTTGGAACAGGGACCCGTTTGACCCGCATAAGCGGGGTCGACGTTCATCTTGACGCCGCAGTGGGGGCACGTGAATTGAATAGCCATGACAGCACGCTTTTCTGGCGGGAAATAACGGAAACCGGCCGCGACGGGATCGCGCCGGGGGCGGAGTCATAAGGAGTGTTTCGCTCGATCGGCCCGTTTCTTGCCGACGTTCTGTCGAAACCGCCATGATTGTCCCGCCTTTGTTTGGGCTTGATCCGACAAATGCAAGCGTTTTAGTCCGTATTTGCAAACAAGGCGTGGAAGACGCGGTCCCAAGGTTCTGAACTGTAGCAGTATTCGTCCGGTTTGACCCCGGGCGGAAGCGGTTTCGATACCTCGTCGCGTGACAAGACTTCGTATCCACCCGAGCGTATCGCGTTCAGGACGTTTTGTTCCAGTGGGCTCCTAAATTGGTCTGGTGAGATTAACGCGTCGATTTCCAAGGGGTAATGCGACGTGAGCGCGCGCGTCGATATCCGTTGAGAACAACCAACTACTCCTACCGGTGCGCACGCGCTTAGGTAGACCAAAAGCCCGTCGACTTGACCCGCGCGAGAGAACGCGCGCTGTTCGGCGACGTGGTAGGCAAACAACGTAAAGTAGTTGCTCAAGCCGTCGTCTGCGATCAGCATGCAGCGGAAGTCGTCCGTTCCGTTGACCGCCTCGACAATGCTCCGCACTCGCGCCTCGGTTCGCGCGTCTCCTCGACCAAAGCCCTCGCGAATGGGCTGCCACTTAGCAATCGTGCCAATTTCGGCGTCTGTAAGTAGCATGGCGCGCTCGGCGAGACGCTATTCCCAAGGGGACCTTTTCTTCTGTTCCGATTCCCAAGCGAACCAGTTGTCTTGAGTCGGCCGTGACGACAGCATCTCGGCCTCGATGGGGTCGAGTTCCTCGCCGCCGGAGATCGTCGCCATGGCGCGGAAGCAATTCTCCGGAGGATACCAAAACGATGGGACGCTGCCATCGAACATCGCGGCTTGGAACGTCAGGTTCTGGTGTGGTCCCGGGAGTTGCCCCAAGCGGCCCCCCATTACGCGCGGGCATTCGTCGAGGTCCAAGTCGAACGGCTCGGCCCACGATCGCGTCAGGCCGCGAATTTCGACTACGCTGATCGTCATCGATGCACCGTCGGCAATGTCGGCCAGACTCGTTGTTTCATCATCGTCAAACGCCGTTCCAGTCCCGGTGACGGCATAGTAGCCGCAGCCACGCGACGAATTGCCGGGGAGCGAGAAAATCTCGGGCATCCGCGCGGCCAGTACGAGATTCTCCGGACTGTCCCAAGCTTTGCTTTTGTCGAAGGCGGCGAAGAGCGAGTCCTCGCCCAGATACGGAAGGATCAGCACCCGCCAGCTATAGAGCTTGTTTCCTTCAGAATCGGAAACATACGCAGGCGGCAGCGAGCCGTGTTGATCGTGGTAGCTTCGCAAAGCGAGCGCAATCCGCTGCAAGTTGTCGCGCGATTGTTCAACATGAGCTTCGGGCCTGGGAACGCGAAGCTGCAAGGCATGTCGCGCCGAGGCATAAGCTGCCAGCAAGCAGACAACCGTTAACGGAAAAACAAGTTTGCGCCACCGAAAAGTCCTGCCTGCAACTGCCGTCTTGGCGGGGAGTAACTGCGGTCTCTTCTCAAACATGGGAAGCTGCCCGGCTCGCGATGGAAATGGAAACCCTGCACCGAGTAGCTCTTTCGAGGCATTCGCACGCCCCGATTTCACATTGAGACGATTTGTCTTGGTTGGAGACGCTTAAGCGTCGCCGCTCGTTCCACAAAATGCTGAGAAATTCCAAAGAGCCTGATTTCGTCCGGTAGGTAATCGCTCGAAAGGCCGTTTTCTTACACAGAAAAGACAAAAAAAGTTCGTCCTGCTACGATTCTTAACCGAGAAGCTTTCGAAAGTCGGGCCGAAACCCTATCGTGAAGAACCTGCTTTTTATTGCCTCCCTCTTTGTTGTCCCTTATGCAATTCCGCAACGTTTGCCTTGAAGCGTTTGGCTATCGCCTGCCGGATGAGATTGTCACCAGCAGTGATATCGAGGCTCGGCTTGAGCCGCTCTACACACGCCTTCGTTTGCCCGAGGGGCGGCTCGAACTGATGACCGGCATCCGCGAGCGGCGGATCTGGCCGGTCGGAACCGCCCCCAGCACCATCAGCATCGAGAGCGCGAATCTCGCCATCGAAAACGCCGGCATCGATCGCCGTGAGATCGGCTTGCTCATTCACGCGTCGGTTTGTCGCGACCATTTAGAGCCCGCCACGGCCTGCTCCGTGCACCACGGGCTCCGCCTTCGCAACGACTGCTGGGTGTACGACGTCTCGAACGCCTGCCTTGGGTTGCTCAACGGGCTATCGCAAGCCGCGGTGATGATCGAGAGCGGAGCGATTCGTGCGGCCGTAGTTGTCGGGACCGAGAGCAGCCGCGATTTGCTCGAAACGACCATCGCGCATCTCAATCGCGATACATCGATCACGCGACAGCAAATGAAGCTCGCGCTGGCATCGCTGACGATTGGCTCCGGCAGTTGCGCGATGGTGCTGTGCCACCGCGGTATCACGCGAACCGGCAACGCCGTTCGCGCGGTTGCCGCGCGGGCCCATACCGAACATCACCAGTTGTGCCAAAGCGGTCGCGACGAGGCAGCCGTCGGCGGGATGCAACCGCTCATGCAAACCGATTCCGACACGTTGCTCCGCGAAGGGCTCGTCGCCGGGATCGCGACCTTCAAAGCCTTTTTGGAAGAGACGGGCTGGTCGCCGAGCGAGATGGATCGCACCATCTGCCACCAGGTAACGGCAACTCATCGCAAGATGATGCTCGAGTCGCTCGGCTTGCCCGAAGGGCGCGACATGGCAACGTTCGATTGGCTAGGCAATACAGGCTCGGTCGCGTTGCCCACAGCCATGGCAATCGGTCTGGAACGGGGATTCGTCCGCTCCGGCGAGAACGTGGCAATGCTCGGGATCGGCAGCGGAATCAACTGCCTGATGGCCGGCGTCGAATGGCAAACCACGCTGGCATCTGGTCACAACGTGCATTCAAAACCAGAGACCGTCGCCGGCAGCTAAAAGGTGGCACAGACAATCCTGTCTGTGCGAGGTTGGCCCGCTTTAGCAACTGAGCTTTCGAGCAGCGATGCTCTGCCGGATCTACAATCTACGCCAACAAGTCCGGCAACGGCGGCGACCACCAAACGCGGTCGGGAAAGATCTCCCGCAGCAGTTTTTCGCCCTTCTGCTGCGTCGTTTCAAGATGACCCTCAGCCATCGCTTGATCTACCGTCAGGTGCCCCAGCACCAATTGGGTGAACGTTGATCTGCGGCACTTGACCAGCGACGAGGTTCCTCGTCCACCCACCCACCGTGCGCGGCCCTCGGCAATTTCGACAATGCCGATCTCCGCTCGCTCGGGATGGATGTCGTCTCGAATCGAAAACCCGAGCACACCTTGCTTCGTTTCGGCCAGCGGCGGCAATCGCTCGACGATGTTCGTCATCGAGAGGATCTTCGCCAAGTATCGCTGTTGGCCATCGGAATCGGCGTGGACCAGCGTCCCGCCCGCCGTCGTGATCCACTCGTGCAACGACTCGCGAGGCGGAGCATCAAGGCGAACTTCAATCGCTTCTTCCTCAATGGCGTCGCCGCAAGCGCGCTTCAGGAGCGCGGCTGCCACGTCGTCGCGACCTTCGGCTCGGGCCAATTCGACGACCCGCCCTTGCTTCACAAAGGCATATCCCACCAGCGAGGCCTGCTCGTCGTCCAGTTCCATCCGGTCGCGGCCTTCGATGCAGACATAGAAAAAGTCGTAGGCTTGTCGGGCAATCAACCAGCGCCAGTAGTCGGCCGAGCGTTCGCCGATTCCGGCCAGTCCGGCGAACTGCTGGTTAAAGAGTCGCGGCGGCGCATTTTGTTCGACATGTCGCCAGCGGCGCACGGTAAGAGGTCGCGGCGCGATTCCCTGGCTCACCAGGTCGACTTCGCTGACAACGTTCGCCAGACGGCGCCGTTCGATCTCGGCGAGGATCGCTCTGGGCCCTGCGTAGCTATAGCTGTGACGGCCGCAAGTTGCCCAACCCTGCCGGGCAAACAACCGATGGCGGTCGCTACGGGCCAGCAGTACGGAAATGCCCATGCTCCGCGCGCGTTGCTCGGCGCCCTTGAGCAGAGCCGTTGCCAGGCCTTGGCCACGCAGTGCCGCGTCGACCGCCAGGTCGCAAACCTTGGCAGCAGGAATCACGCTGCCGCCGACATTCAGTTCGGTTCGCACCAGCCGCGCATGCCCGACAACCTTGGCCCCATCGCGCACGATGACCCGGTTTTGCGGTTCGTAGCCCGGTTCTTCCTGTTGTTGGTGGAACTCGTTGCTGCTGGGCGCATGAAAGATCGATTGCAGGAAAAACAAAATCGAGGGGTGATCGCCCGCCTTGGCGGCCATCAATTTGAGGGGCTGCGGCGAAGCCGGGATGCTTGGCGCGAGCGGAGCCGGAGGCTTGGCGACAGGGAAAGAATCGGTGATCGTGGGCGGCGGATAGTTTCGAGTTCGGGCAGACTTGCGGGAAGACTTTCTTGAGACCGCATTGACACCATTAGCCGATGTTCGCATGGCGTTCCATCTCTCCGTTGCAATGCCCCCGAGGGCTCTTTCATCCGTGATGCGATCCGTTCATGAATCGCAACCGCGCTCGCTTCATCGCGAACATTTCGCTCTCGTTTCGTCGCCGCCCCACGACGAACGTCTTCGTTCGCAAGTGCCTGATCAGGATCACGCGATCGTCGTGAAATCCTTCTTGGACTGCTAGCACACCTTTAACCTTATGCTCACTCGACAGTTAGGTCTAGTAGTGCGCGGGGGAATTTATCTTGGGGATAAAGGCAGAAAGGAAGCTCGCGATTGCGCAGCGTCTCACCGAGATGACCTTGGTCGATGGCCTGGTGACACGCGCCGGCGCGTGACTTGAGTTGGTCTTGCGCGAGCTCTCGAATCGACTCGTTCGCGCTGGCGATTGCCTGGTGCCAGGCTTTGCGCGAGCCACTTTCGGGACGGCTGGCGACGAGCGATTGCTTCCGCAAAATCGCCTCGCGCAGCTTGGAGTCGATCGAGTCTTCGAGTCCTTTCACGGATACCTCGGGGTTGTAGCGCATCCGCCGCAGCAACTGCTCGGCCTTGAGGACGTCGGCATGCGATTCCTTCGGCCGCCTGATCGGCAGCCAAACCGTGGCGGTGGCCGTGACGAACTGCGGTGGCTCGCATCCCAGCCACTGGCGAACGATCTCGTCGGTAACCTGGTCGTATTTCGCCCCCCCAATCCCGTGGATAAACAGGTCGCTCAGCACCAATCGCGAGTAGAGCGTGGTGCACAACGCTCGCGGGCGAATTCGGATCTCGGACGCCGAAGCGGCGAACCACCAATCGACTTCGTCGGCTGGATGCCGGGGCAGCAGAATGGTGGTCCCTTCGCGATCCGTGAGCGAACGTTGTTGCCCATCGCGTCGCAGAAATAGCCGTTTTCGTCGCGGGTTTTGGCGGCTCCAAATCCAAAGCGGCAACTCGGTTTCGTTTTCCGTGGCCGCCAGATCGGGAAAGGGATGCGAGTGGCTCCGAATTCCATGGACGGCACGATAGTCGGCCAGCGCGCGGTTGTGATACGAGGCCAGCGGATCGGCCCACTCGCACAGCCATCCAACAAACCGCGCGAACGACGGCTGGCCGCAGATGCTGCTCATGCGGGTCTCGAGATTGGTCCATCCATTGGCAACCTCAATGGCATGCCGCGTTTGCGCAATCGCCCAACCGACGCGATGGGTGGCCCGTACCCTGTCGCTAAACCAGCCACTCCACTGCTGCATCAAGGTCCGACCGACCGCAAATGGAGCGATCGTTCGCGCGAGACGTTCAGCAAACGAATCGATCGTCTTCAAGTCGACTGGGCCGCGGTCCTCGATCGCCATCTCCGCCGACGGTTGATCGTAGGGCACGGTCACCAGCGACGGGTGTTCGGGATCGCCGGCGAATGTATGAACTTCCGCCCTGCCGAGCGTATCGCTATCGAGCGCGAAGTGGACGGGAATACAGCCGACAGCACTCGCATGTTTGGCCGAGAGGGCATTCTTGAACCACACGCCGGGATGAAACCACTGCGGCTGATGGCCTGACAGGAGAATCGAAGGCCGCTGCCCATCCGACGGCGGAGCCGGCTTCAGCGCCGACAAGCCCGCCAGCGGCAGGTACTCCGCCATGTCGCGCTCGCAAACGGCGATCAGCTCGCGCCGCGCGGTCGTGGCGATGTTGCTCAGCCAGCCACCGCGGGAAGATTGATAGATGGCTTCAAGGCGGCGGCGATTTTCCGCCAGCGCCTCCGGCCACGTCGATACCGAAGGGGCGACCAGTGTCGAGCCATTACCTCGCGGCGCCCGGAGCGAATGGTACTCAATCACGGATGCTCAATATGCGACTACGCGACCCAAAACAACACGTGTGAACTCGATCCGATGCCGTCGAAGTCTCGCCGTTACACCGGCTACTCGTCCTTCTCTTCCTTATCGTCGTCCTTCTTGGCATCGGATTTCTTACTGTCCGATTTTTCCGGCTTCTTGTCGTCGTCATCGTCTGCCTTGGCCTTGGGCTTCGCCTTCGGCGGCGGCGTCTTTTTGGGAGCCTTGCTGCCCTTCTTCTTGCCAGTATCGGCCGCGAACGGAGCGACGGCCTTGATGGTCATCTTGCGCGATTCGCACGGCACGCCCATGGCGCGGCCACTCTCGTAGTAAACAACGTCGACATCAGCCTTGTCTCCCACGCGGACAAAGTCGAGGCTGGCCACGTCGATGGCGACCTTGGGGCTCTCGTCCAACTCAGCCTTCAGGTTGGTGCCGCCTGCATTCAGCGTGATCTTGTTTCCTTTGCCCATGGCCGAAATGTAGGCACCGATTTTGTACTCGGCCTCATTTTCGATCTTGGGCTTGGCCTTTTTCGGCTTCTTCTTTTCGTCGGGCGCGGCGAACAACGAGCCACCCTCGCCACCGCCAGCGGGAATCATGCCGACGTCGTAAACTTCGCGCTCTGTAATGACCGTGAGCAATGTAATCGGCTTTTCGATTTCCAGCTTCTTGTTGACGACTGCCTCCAAGCGAACGAGCAGTCCGGGCCGCAAGAAGGTTTCGTCGCCGGTTCCCGTGACCGAGAACTCTTTCAAATCCATCGGCTGTTTGATTTGCCAGGTGTTGCCGGTGCCGTCTTCAACGACGATGCCGCCAGGCGCGATGGCTTTCACTTCGCCTTTAACGTTGGCGAACGTCGGCTGTTCGTCTTGAGCGACTGTTGATCCCGCAAAGGCAAGCGAGGCAACCACGGCGCAACAAAGGGTTATGCATCGAAAACAAGTCATCGAAACCGCTCCTGCACGGTGCTCCAGGCTGGATCTTCTGGCCGAGGACACCAACGCCGACTAATGTTGAGAGGGTGGGCTCATGTTCCGCCCTTGCTTGCTGGCTTAAGTGCAATGTACTCGTCGCTCGCCGCCGCCGCCATAGAATGAACCATGTTTGATTGCCATTAGGGCCCCTTGGGGGCAACAGAAAACGGAGTCGTTGGGCGCATGTTTTGCACCGAGCACGTTCCCTTTTCTGCGACGCTGGAACAATCTTGTAGAAAGCTCTCATGAACTCTCCGCAGCGTGTCACCGTTCCCGGGTTTGTCGCCATGAAGGGGCAATCGCGGAAAATCAGTATGCTCACCGCGTACGACTATCCCTTTGCCAAGATGCTCGACGAGGCCGGCGTCGATTCGATCCTCGTCGGCGATAGCATGTCGATGGTCGTCCAGGGGCACGAGACGACGTTGCCTGTCACGCTCGACGAAATCATCTACCACGCCGAAATGGTCGGCCGCGCGGTTCAGCGCGCTTTGGTCATTGTCGATATGCCCTTCCCCACCAATCACCTAGGGGTTCATAAGGCGATCGAGTTCGCCGGCAGCATCCTCAAGCGAACCCGCTGCCAGGCCGTCAAACTCGAAGGTGGCGCCGACCAGGCCGACGTCATCCGCGGGCTGGTCAGCGCGGGGATCCCCGTCATGGCTCACGTCGGGCTGCGCCCGCAAAGCGTCCACGTGATGGGGGGATACAAAGTCCACCGCATCGCCAAAACATTGCGCGAGGACGCGCTCGCTGCTCAAGAGGCCGGAGCGTTCGGATTGCTCCTGGAGTGCGTCTCGGCCGAGTTGGCCACCGAGATCACGACGCTGCTAACTATTCCCACGATCGGCATCGGAGCCGGCAACGGCTGCGACGGGCAAGTACTGGTGACGCACGATATGCTCGGCCTCACGCAAGGCCGCGTACCGAAGTTCGTCAAAAAGTACGCCGACGTGCAAGGCGTGATTCAAAAGGCCGTGCAGCAGTACGTCGAAGAAGTTCGCACGGGCGTCTTTCCGTCGGCCGATCAGACTTTCAGGTGAGCCGATGCGATTCTCCCTCGCCTCACTACTGTTGCTGGTGGCCATCGCCGCTGTTTATCTCGCGACGGCGACCGCATTCTGGGAGCCCGCCGGCACAAACTACTCGCTGCTTTTAGGTTTCTTTCTCCTAGTGATATGTCTTGCCGGTGTTTCCGCGTTTTTTGGCGGCGCGAAATATCGCCCGGCCTTTGCCGGAGCATCGGTCTTTGGCGTCGCGTATCTTGCCTTCGTATTGAAGGGTGGTTTTGGTCTCAAGTTTATCCAGGACGCTCAGGCGCTCGCGCGGAATTCGATGATTGGCTTTCCGCTTCTTGTGATTGCATTTCTTGCAACGCATTGGATCGTGATGATCACCACGCCACTCGCCGACAAAGAACGCAACAACAGCGAACCGCCGGGTGTACTGTAAGTTCACCCGCCTTGTTTCCCGGGCTGAAGCCAGGATGATGAATCGCGATTGCCCCCTACTCTTCGAGGAATCTATGGCTCGTCTCATCACTAATCCCACGCGTATTCACGCTCACGGGCAACCACCCAAGGTCATCGAAGAATTCGTCGGCCGAGTGAATACAAAAACAGAGTCGCTCAGCGTCGCCAAGATGATCAGCCCGACCGGCTGGAGCGAACCAGGGCAAACGCCCGAGTTCGACGAGTTCACCGTGGTGTTGCGCGGCACGCTCACCGTCGAGACCGAAAACCAAACCTTCCGCGTCGCCGCCGGACAAGGAATTATCGTGAACGCAGGCGAATGGATTCGCTACAGCACGCCCGACGAAGGAGGCGCGGAGTACATCGCCGTCTGCTTGCCGGCGTTTTCGCCGTCGACGGTTCATCGCGACGAGGCCTAGAGTCCACTTGCGGGGCTTCCGCACTCTTGGCAAGTGCGGCTACGCGAAGAGCTTCCTCTTCTCCGGTCCCTCTGGGGCGCCGCGGTGAAATCCTAAGCCGACTTCTCTCGCACGCCGCCTTTGGATGCTTCTAGCAGCATCTTGCCCGTCGGTGAGCTGCTATCTCGCATCAGCTTCTCAGGCGTTCCTTGGCAAACGATCGTTCCGCCCGCCTCGGCGGCACCGGGGCCGAGGTCGATTACATAATCCGCGGCGCGAATCAGCTGCACATTGTGCTCGACAACAATCAGCGAGTGCCCTACCGACAAGAGTGCCTCGAAGCAATCGAGCAACTGCACGACGTCGTGGAAGTGTAGCCCCGTAGTCGGCTCATCGAGCAAAAACAACGTCCGGTTCCGCGAGGCTTCTGTCAGGTAGGCTGCGAGCTTGAGCCGCTGGGCTTCGCCTGACGAAAGGGTGTTGGCGGGCTGGCCCAGTCGCAGGTAATCGAGGCCAACATCCATTAATCGCTTGAGCTTGGTCTGGACTTTGGTTTGCCCGCGGAAGAACGAGAAGGCCTCGCGGACCGTCAGGTCGAGCACTTCGGCGATATTTCGGCCACGATACTGCACTTGCAGGATTTCGTCCCGGTAACGGCTGCCGCCACACTGCGGGCACTTCATGTAGACATCGGCCAGGAACTGCATGTCGATCTGGATGTGTCCGTCCCCGGCGCAGTGTTCGCAACGCCCCCCATCGACATTGAAGCTGAAGTGCCCCGCCGTGTAGTTGTGCGTGCGAGCCTCGGTCAGTTCCGCGAAGACCCGCCGAATTTCGTCGAAGGCCTTGATGTAGGTCACGGGGTTCGAGCGCGGCGAGCGGCTGATCGGGTCCTGATCGACGAGCACGACGTCGTCGATCTGCCCATCACCAAACACATCATCAAACGGCAACGGCCGCTCCGCGTCTTTGCGTTTGCGTTTGCTCAGCGCGCCATACAGCGTGTCTTGCACCAGCGTGCTTTTGCCCGAGCCACTCACGCCGGTCACCGCGCACAGCACGCCCAGCGGGAACTCGACCGTCAGGTTCTTAAGATTGTTCCCCCGCGCGTTAGTGAGCCGAATCCACCCGTGCAGCGGTTGGCGACGCTTCTCTGGAATGGCAACGCCCCGCCGGCCCGACAGGTAGTCGCCCGTGAGGCTCGACTCACAGCCAATCATGTCAGGTAGCGGCCCTTGGAAGACGACTTGCCCGCCGCGATCGCCGGCAGCGGGGCCGATTTCAATGAGCTGGTCGGCCGCCCGCATGATTCGCTCTTCATGCTCGACCACGACCACCGTGTTGCCGCGATCACGCAAACGCTCAATCGATTGGAGCAGCTTGGCGACGTCGGTCGAATGAAGTCCCACGGTCGGCTCGTCGAGCACGTACAGCATGTTGACCAGGTTCGAACCGAGCGCCGAGGTGAGGGCCACCCGCTGTGCCTCACCGCCCGAGAGCGTTCGCAGCGTGCGATCCAGCGTTAGATAGCCGAGGCCTACCATCTCGAGATACGAGAGCCTCGCGACGATTTGCTCGAGCAGCGACTTCGCTTCGGTCCGGTCGCGAAACTCGCCGTCGTACAAGCTGCGGAAAAAGCTCAGCGCTTCGACCACCTTGAACCGAAACACTTCCGCGATGTTCTTGCTCCCGACAAACGTCCGCAGCGATTCCGCCCGCAATCGCGTGCCGTGGCACGTGGGGCACTCGCGATACGATCGCCAGCGGCTCAAAAACACCCGCAGGTGCATTTTGTATTTGTGGCGCTCCAGCCCGAAGAAGAATCCTCGCAGTCCGGCGAACTCCTTCGACTCGTCCCCTTCGCGAATGAGCTGCCATTGTTCATCGGTTAGCTTGCAGAACGGGACATCGACGTCGATTCCAAGGTCGGATGACTTTGCCAGGAAGGCTTCCAACTCGTGCGCGTAGCCAGGTGAGTTCCACGGCGCGATCGCGCCTTCGCGAATCGTCTTCGTGCGATCGGGAACGACCAAGTCGAGGTCGATATCGATGACGTTCCCGAATCCTTCGCACGTGGGGCACGCACCCAGCGGGCTATTAAAGCTGTACAGTCGTGGCTCGGGCGGATGGAAAGGAATGCCGCACTCGTTACAGGCAAACGCCGAGGAGAACTTTTTTCGTTGCCAAGGCGCATCGTCGATGACGACGGCGGACTCACCATTGCCAGTTCCGCTCGCTTCGACAAACGCCACGCACTGTCCTTCCCCGCGGGCTAGCGCCATCTCAACCGACTCTTGCAGCCGCGTCGCGAGCTCGGGACGAATGCTCAAGCGGTCAAGGATCGCGATCGCTTCGCCCGGTTGGAAATCGCCGCCGTGTTCCCCAGAGCCGTGCTCGCTGGGAAGAGCATCGGCAAGGTTCCACGTTTTGTTGGCCCAAATGGCGCGGACGATGCCCTCTTCTTTCCAAGATGTTTCCAGCTGCGCCAAGTCTTCGCGGCTTTCGACCTTGCGGCCGAAGCCAATCAGCACGCGCGTCGATTCAGGCAAGCCATTCAGCTGCGCGGCCACGGACGTAGGCGTATCGCGTTGGACTTCCTTGCCGCAACCACTGCAAATCACTTTGCCAGCGCGGGCAAAAAGCAAGCGAAAGTAATCGGCTAGCTCTGTGGCCGTGGCAACCGTCGCCCGATTGCTGCGAGAAGGATTCTGATGCGTCACGGCCATCGCTGGCGGAAGGCCGTCAATCCGTTCGGCCTCGGGCTTTTCGAGCCGCTCCAAGAACTGTCGTGTGTAGGCACTAAAGCTTTCGATGTACCGGCGTTGCCCTTCGGCGTAGAGCGTGTCGAGAGCCAGGCTGGTTTTGCCGCTGCCGCTAACCCCGCAAATCACCACCAGCTTGCGATGGGGGATATCCAGATCGATGCTCTTGAGATTGTGAACGTCCACGCCGCGGAGTTCGATTCGACGCTCTGGCAACGGTGCCGCTCCCCAGGTGACGCTAATTGAGCCAATCCAATCCCGTATCGTAGTCCGCTTTGCCAAAACCGCCTAGTCGATGGTGGATGCAGCCCCTCGCCATAAGCGGGGGAAAGCCGCAATAATCGACATAGGCGAGCTAGCTCCATACCCGATGAGCTTGCTACTTTTTAGGAAAATCAATGAACGACTTCGACGACGACGATCTCGACGACCTCCCCTCTCAGGCTCCCCTCAAACCCAAAAAGGGAGAGGCGGTCCTGATCGATATCGTCTCCGAACAAGCCGCCGAGCAACTCGCCGGAGCGCGCGTTTTATGTACCAGCATCGGGGGCGGGCAATTCGCCGCACATGTGGCACAGACAGCGGCCGAAGTCGCTTGCCATTTTTGGGATCTCTACCAGTGCGAGCGGACCGAAGAGCGCTACGCCGACTTGGACAACGTCGCCTGGAAGTGCGATGTCGATTTGCCTGAGGGAGAGTTCGACCTCGCGGCCATCCCTTCTGCCGCGGCTGGCGATGGCGAACTCACGCGCGATACGCTCCAACAAGCGCACAAGCGACTCATCGCAGGTGGAACACTGTGGGCGTCGACCGACAACCCGCGCGACACGTGGCTCGGCGAAGTGATGGACGAACTCTTCGCGGGGCGCATTGGCCGCTTCAAACACAAACAAGGGATCGCCTATCGAGGCCTGAGAACAGCGCCGCTCAAAAAAGTAAAGGACTACGTGTGCGAATTTGCCTACCGCGACTCCGTCATGGGCCCCGAAGCGCCGCTGATCAAGCTCCGCACGAGGCCGGGCGTATTCAGCCATCGCAAACTCGATTTGGGTGCGAGAGCCTTGCTCGAAGCCGCGCAAGTCGAGCCAGGCATGCGCGTGGCCGATATCGGTTGCGGCAGCGGCGCGATCGCCGTGGGTATCGCTCTTCGCGCGGATGACATCCACGTGTGCGCCGTCGATTCGTCGCCCCGCGCAGTCGAAAGCACCAGCTGGGCAGCTCAAGCCAACGGTGTAGCCGATCGCGTCGCCGCGCGGCTGAATGCCTCGGCATTGGTCGACGAGAGCGAGTCGTACGACCTGGTTTTGATGAACCCGCCTTACTACTCCAATCACAAGATCGCCAAGATCTTTGTCGAGAGCGCTTACGAGGCCCTCCTGTCAGGCGGCCGCGTGCAACTGGTCACCAAAGGCGCCGAGTGGTTCATGGAGCACTTGCCGGAACTGTTTGAGAACGTCGAGCAGAGTTTGTCACGAAACTACGCCATCGTGACGGCTGTAAAACCGTAATCAACCGACCAGCGTTCCAGCAAGCGTGTCCATCATCCCCTTCCACGCCTTGCCGCCGGCCAGCGGCCACTTCTGGTTGACCTCGATCTCGACCCCGGCGTAGCGGCGGTCGGGGTACTTCTTTCGTAGCGAAGTGGTGAATCCATCCGAAGTCCCGCGATAAGGATAGTTCCGACGCAGAATCCAATCGGGCCGCGTCTTTTTCAGCCGTGCGAGCCATTCGCTGCACCAGGCGACTTCGTTCTTGCGGCTGGGGTCGTAGAGCAAGCCGACGTCGCAGCGGCGGACTTCGCCGTCCAAGACAGGCGTGAACGAGTGCACCGATAAGTGCCGCACGTTATGCCCCGCTTTGATCAGTGAGCCAATCTCGCGCTCCACCGCGTCGCGATAAGGGCGCCAATGGTTGGCGATCAACAATTCACGCTCAGGAATAGGCAACTCGCGCGTGTACTGGGAAAAGTGCCGCGGATGCCCGAGCGAACGATTGAGTTCGACGACGAGCCGAGAGGTCTCGCTGAAGTGGAGCGGCGCGCCGGTTTGTTTGGCAATTCGCCTAGCTAGCTCCAGCGCACCGGGATCCCACCCGCGATGGCTGGCGAGGACTTCCTCCGCACCCGCAAAGTGCGCGGCATAGCCTTTCGGGATGCGATTTCCGCCATGCTCGCAGGTGATGATCAGGTGGCTGGCCATGCCCTCACTATCGGCAAAAACGCGGTGAATCCTTGTGTCTGGACAATACCGCCAGCGAGACCTAAACTACAGGACAGCCGCGAACATTTTGGGCATTTTCGTGTCCCTAGTTTTGGTGGCAAGAGATTCTGATCGGGGCGGTAGCTCAGTTGGGAGAGCGCTGCGTTCGCAATGCAGAGGTCGAGGGTTCGACTCCCTTTCGCTCCACTTGAAAAGCCGCAAGCCGCAAGGTTTGTGGCTTTTTTCGTTTCTGAAGAGGGTGATTCACGAACCCATAACGATGGAAGGTTAGGCTCCGGCGATCCACGCATCAATCCGTTGTTTGCGAACTGCGAGATCGCACAATGAAAAGCCCCCGCGCCTCGGCGATCGTTCCACCACTCGCACTTTGTGGCTTGGCAATGGTCATCGGTTTCCTTTATCTCTCTGAGCAGCGCGGATGGTTTGAGTTCAACCACCGCAAGGGCTACACGGTCGTTTTCGCCGTCGCCGTGAGTGCGATCGGCTTACTGCTCTTCTCAGGATGCGCTTTGGCAAGTCAATTCACGAAGTGGAAATTGCAGTTCAGCCTCGCCACGTTGATGTTGATGGTTCCCGTTTTGGGTATTCCAAGCGCATGGCTGGCCCGCGAGATGGAGCAGGCTCGGCAGCAGCGTGAAGCCATTGATGCAATCGAAGAGCGAGATGGGCAAGTCCATTTTGACAAGCACGATCACGATTCTCTGATCTCAACGTGCGCGATGCCGCTTTTGGGTCGAACGTTCTTCGACGATGTCAAAAAAGTCGAGTGGGAGATTCCGAGCGACGACGATCTCGCATACCTCAAACCGCTGTCCAACTTGAAGGAACTAAACGTTTGGATCGATGGCACAGGGCTTACCGACACCGGGCTTGAGTGTCTGGAGGGGATGACCCAATTGCACGACCTTTCATTGAGCGACACCCATGTCACGGGCGCAGGCCTGTCACACCTCAAAAGGCTGGCGCAACTAAAGCAGCTCAAGGTCTCTTACAACGGCCTTACGGATGGGGACGCTAAGTACCTGATGGAACTCAAGCAGTTGGAAGAACTTTACCTATACGGCACTAAGATCACGGAGGAAGGCTTGACGGAGCTACGGAGCGCTTTGCCAGGCTGTATCGTCAACGACGGCGTGCGTGTATGCCAGTTTGGTTACTAGCTTGGCGGGCTCATTTCGCCCAAACTCTTAGCCTACCCGTACCGCCCACCGTGGCGATTGGCGCCCATTGGGAGCGTCGGGCACGATGCTCACTTGGCCATCTTGCAAGCTCATCCAACCGTGCATCGCTTTGATCGGCCAACGATTGGAACCGCAAATCATCTCGCCGCTGGTACCGTCGGCAGCGATCTCGAGCTGGACCGCTTCGCCTAAGCGGTAGGTCGTCCAGAGTTGTCCTGGTTCGCCGGTCGTGCGACAGGCCCAGTCGAGGATCAGCGCCCCTTCGCTGGGGCGCGCTTCATAACTCGCCGACCAATGGTTTCGCCCGGCCATTCCGACCAGCAGCGCCACCGGACCGTTCTCCAACTCGGTAATGTCGAGCGACTGCAGCGCCGGGCTCGGCGGCCACGGTTGCGAAGCGTCCCCTTCGACGCTTTCCAGCAGCGTGACGAGCGAACCGTTTAGGACCGCTTCAATCACGTGGCCGTGGCGGTCGTGTAGCGTGGTGATCCGCAGTTGCAGATTGCCAGCGGCCAGAAGCGGCGCCGCGTCTACCGGTTTGCTTGAATCGCTCATTCGTCGTCGCTGGTGTCGACTTTCTTTCCGCCTGCCGCTTTCCATCGCAAGACGGCGTCGAGAAACCCTTGGATCTTCCCGTCCATCACTTGTTGGAAATTGTTGGCGCTAAAGCCGGTGCGAGTGTCTTTGATCCGCTGATCAGGATGTTGGAAGTAGTTGCGAATCTGCGACCCGAAGCCGACCTTGGCCTGCGTTTGATACTTGGCGGCCGAGGCTGCCTCGCGCTTGTCGTCTTCGTGCCGCACCAGGCGGGCCAGCATCATCTTGCGAGCAAGGGCACGATTCTGATGCTGGCTTCGTTCGTTCTGGCACTTCACTTCGATCCCCGTGGCGTAGTGCATCAAGCGTATCGCACTTTCGGTTTTGTTGACGTGTTGGCCCCCTGCTCCGCCTGCCCGCATTGTTTCTTCGCGGACGTCTTTGGCCCAGTCGATTTCGATTTCGGCCTCGTCGGCGACCTCCGGCGAAACATCGACCGCCGCGAAACTGGTTTGCCGCTTCCCTTCCGCGTTGAACGGACTGATCCGCACCAAGCGGTGAATGCCCGTCTCTCCTTTGAGCCAGCCGTAGGCCATCGGGCCGCGAATGGCGATGGTGGCGCTGTTGATGCCAGCGACTTCATTGTCGCTGCGATCGATCATCGTCACCGTGAAATCGTGCGCGACGGCCCAGGCGCTGTACATCCGCATCAACATGTCGGCCCAGTCGTGGGCATCGGTGCCGCCGTCGCGGGCAAAGAAACTCATCAAGGCACCGAGGTTATCGTGCGGACCGTTCAGTAGTCCCTTGAGTTCCAGGTCGGTGATCAAGCCTTCGAGGCGAACGATCTCGCTGGTCACCTCGGCTTCGGCCGAGGGGTCCTCTTCAGCCATGCTCACCAGGTCGGTCAGATCGGCCGCCGCTTGGGAAACTTCCTGGCAAGGCTTCACGATCTGCTTGAGAGCCTTGAGTTGGTCGACCGTTTCGCGGGCTTTTTCCTGGTTGTTCCAGAAGTCGCCTTCGGCCATCTTCGCTTCAAGGGCTTCGACTTGCCCTAATTTCTTGTCGTAGTCAAAGAGAGTCTCGAAGTTGGGCAATCCGCTTCCGGATCGCATCGGCACGGCTTTTCCACTCAGCATCCATTGTCAGGTAAGACCCTTTCCCGCTTTCTCAAATCAGTTGACCAACCTTCTTCTAACTATAACGCCCCCACGGGATGGGGAGAGCGGGGGAAAGGGAGAACGGGAGCAGAAGAAAAGTAGCCCGGACATTCCTATCCGGGCGCGGTGCGGCGACCAACCAGAAACGCGCCAGGTCCTAAGTCACCTTTTTGCGTGTTTCTCTTGCCCTGACAAAAGATTGGGTTTGCGTCGGAATCGCGTGCCCGACACCGACTTACCGCGTTTGGGTTATTGAGCTTGCGTTTTACTCAGTTTGGCTTTGGGCGGCCAGACTTGCCCCCCAATTTGCACCCAAATTGAGGCATCGATTCGGAGTCCAGTTTCGAGGTGCCGACTCTGTTGCGTTTTTACTCGCGGCGGTTGCAATTTGGGATAGAGACGCCCGAAAGCGGGCAACCACAAAAAAAGCGGCGAAGTGCGGGCTGGTGATAGAGATAACCAAATCACACGATCCTGGCTGAGTTCCGCTCGCGGCGCAGGCTTAGCGGCTGGCGGGAGCCTGAACAGCTTGCGGAAGGACGGCATTCCGCTGATTGTGTCGACTTGCGGCCGTGCAATCCTGCTGGCCGTTCCCGGGGGCGGGAAAAAATCCGGGGAATGAGCGACAAGCGATCGTAGTGGATCACCAAGAACGCCCTACTGCTACTTGGCCTAAGCCGTTATCCTGATTCCGCCTGCACCTGCCGCCACGGTACGTGAGCGTTGGCGTTCGGCGGTGGAGGAGGACCTTTGACTAGAAGTAGCGTGGGAAACGCTTCCAGTTCTGACGCAGTGGCGGCGTTCTTCGCGTCGGCGAGAAAGGGGAATGTCGCGGCGGTGCTGGCGTCCCTGCGCGCGGGCGTAACCGTCGATGTGCGAATGCCGGCGAAGCTGAAGAAGCAGTTCGACCCGGCCCAACGAACGGCGCTCATGGTCGCGGCGGAGAAGGGACACCGGTCCGTCGTCGCGTTGCTTCTCAAGGAAGAAGCCGATCCGAACGCGACGAACGAGTTCAAACAGTCGGCGCTCGTGTACGCGGTGCGCGAGAACCAACCCGCCATCGTGGCGTTGTTGCTCAAGGCCGGCGCCGATCCGAACCTCCGCGGGCACGACAAGGACATCGTCCTGCGAGACGCAGCATCGCCGAGCGTCGATCCGAAGATCACGAAGCTGCTGATCGCTCACGGCGCGGACGTCAACGCCGCGGGCACCGCCGGGCGCATGGCATTGCACATCGCGGCGTATCGCGGCAACCTGGCAGTCGCCAAACTGCTTCTGGACGCCGGCGCCGACATCAACGCCGCGAACCGCCGCCACGGCGGCCCGCTGGCCTGCGCGATCCTGCATCGCCAAACAAAGATGGCCGACTTCCTGCTGAAGCGGGGCGCCGACCCGCGCCAGCAGCCCGAAGCTCTCGGGCTGGCCGCGTGGGAAGGCCTGCTGCCAACGGTGCGGAAGCTGCTCGCCGCCGGCTTCGACCCGAACTCCCGCGCCTGGCAAGGCCGCACGCCACTCCACCACGCCCGCCACCGCAAACGTCGCACTGTCGTCGCAGCCTTGCTCGCCGCGGGGGCCACGGGATAATACGGGGGCCACACGGCTGGTGGTCCTGACAGCGAATTGCCACCGGTGCCCCGCCGCTGCTGAACGGGTCGTTGCGCCTTGAACACATGCCAGACATACGTCTCTACGCCACGAAACGCGATCTCCGAGATGCTGCGATCTTCCTGATGCAAGATCGCGGTTTCACGGCCTTTGAGTTATGGTCCGAACTCGAATCGCCGCTACAGCGGTTTGAGGATGTCGATCGGCTCTTCGCGGAATTCCCGATTGCCCGCAAGGAATGCGAGATTGCCTGGTGGCACCCCGCATTGATGCCTAAGGCGCGACCGAAGCGAGATCGTGTGGACCCTGAGCTATGTGACGGAAAGACGTTCCGCTTTCATTCCATCGACTTTGCGATGCTTCAGTTGTCGACGGGCGTTTATCGCGCGAAGAAGCTCACGCCCAGCGAATTCGGTCTGGTGACGCAGCAGCACTACAAGGATTGCGGCGGTCGGGCCAATATCGACTGGCGATCGCTAAACGCCGAGTTTAATGCAATTCGCAAGCATTGTGAGACGATCTCCGTGGGCAAGGTGGACGGGTGCCTGGTGTTGCCAGACGCATTGCGTCTGGTCAAATCGGGTGCCAAGTTGAGTGAGTCAACGCGAGCCGGGTTCGATCAATTTGGAATTCGCGATATCAAACTGGCGTAAACAGACGTTGCACAGAAAGCCGCGGAGCCGAGCAGCCTGCCGCGTTACCGTTTCGCGCGACAACGAGCACCAGCTGCTGGCAGCGGCCCCGGCAAGTTGGCTTGGTCATTCGTGGACCCGTGGACCCTGAATAGACGGCTACGAAGATGCGAAAGCGATTTCCCCAAGCGCTCCATCCCGAGCGAGTCGGAAAATACCCGGCAGAAGCGTTTGCCGGCGGGGGATACGTGTGGGATGCCGTACTCGAGTATCGCGTCTGGTGCTGTCCGGCTGCGGGTGCGCCCGATGAAGACGACGGCAACGATTACTATTTCGCTTTCGCCAGCTACCCCGAAGCCGTTCGCTTCTCGCGCAGCTATCAACGTGCCGATGAGCCGATTGCTTTGATACTACAGCTCGAATACATCGACGAACCCAGGAAGGGAAAGTACATCCATGTGAAGCGTCGCCGAGTCACCGAATGGCCCGTCGAGTTTTTGTCCCGTCCCAAACGAAACAAGAACACCCTCCCAGCCTTCTTTTCCCCTTCGGCACCGGCAAATCGCCTGGATATACTTCGCGGTCTGGCAAGCAGTTCGAAAGGAACGACGCAAACTCGTGAAGTTACTGTGGGCAAAAGTGCAATCCGGCGGCGACCAAAGCCGTGAACCGGAGCACGCGATCCGACGTTTTCACAGGGGTCATTTGGCGAGCGGAGGGTACTGACGAGATGGCAACGGCGAGAAAATTGCTTTCGATTGTCGGCAAGCCGATCAAGGGTGCCGCCTTTCGGGCGTTGGTCACCGCGGACCGGCTGAAGGCATCGAAGGAACCGGACTTGAAGGAGGGCCAACCCGTCGCATGGTTCTTCGTCGGCAAGAAGGAGGGGTATGAGATTTCGGCCGAGAACGGACGAGTGGACGCGGTGTTCCTCTACGTGGAGCGGGCGGATGGCTTTGCCGCGTTCCCCGGTCCCCTTCCTTACAAAGTGCCGCGCGGCGCAACCAGGACCGACGTGCGGCGGCTGTTGGGCAAACCGGAGCGCAGCGGCAAGGCGTACAAGGACAAGTTTCTGGGCCCGCAGGGCGCGTGGGACCGGTTCGCCGTGGAGTCGATCCGCATTCACTTCGAGTACACCGATCCGGGGCTGCACATTCAACGCGTCACCCTGATGACAGAGGATGATGCACCGTAAGGCTGCACAAGGCCGCCACCCGGAGCACGCGATCTGGCGTTTGTGAAATGGCAGCCGTGCTGGCGCGTGACCGGTTACGGCTCATGTTATTCGCGTGAACTGCGAGCCCCGAGAAATGCTCACGGCCGGTTGTACGAAGACGAGCGGCGGATCGCGGGCGGGATGGTTCCGTGGATTGAGGAATTGTCCGCGCAAGGCTTGTCGTGAGATGGCCGCAGACTTTTCCAAGTCCTAACCAGACGGTAGATCCGTTCACTCTCCGGAAGTGGCCGCTCGGGGACTCGAACCCCGACGCCTTGCGGCACAAGATCCTAAGGACAGTGGTTAACCGATTGATGATTGCCAATTTTTGATGTGCGAAGTGAAAATCCTTCACTCCCCATCTCCCACTCACCCCTTCTCCCCCTCTGAGCCCTCTGTGGCAAAAAGAATGAGAAAGACCTACGGCTTCTTCGTGTCTCGCGGATCGGTCTTACCCGGCGGCGGCTTGGGCAGGTTCGGCGCATTGGTGTGGCGCCGTGTTTCGCCTGTGGAGTTGGTGGGGCTCGGCCAGGTATCGTTCGCGCCCGACTTCTTGGGAGTGGCCGCAGGAGCCGCCGAGAGGGAGATCTCAAGTCGAACCGAGCCCAGCTTGATGGCATCGCCGTCCAGCAACACCGATTCACCTTGAATCAGCTTGCCGTTGAGGAACGTGCCGTTGGTGCTGCCAAGGTCACGAATGAGCAGAGCCGAGTCGGATCGCGAAATGACGCAGTGGTTGCGGCTGATGTGCTCGCTTTGAATGCGCAGTTGGCAACCAGCGTCGCGGCCGATCACACACGGGAGCGCTGAAATCGGAATGACTCGTCCTGAATCGGTGATCAGCGAAAGCTCGACAACAGTGCGCATTCTTACCCCACTCGCCACTAGGAGCCAAAAGCCTGACGGAGCTTTCCGTAGCCGCGCACAATCGCTTTTGGGCAATCCAAACCGCTTATTATCGGTGGTAGCTTACACGTGAAGGTGTTAAGGTTGGGTTAGCGTTTCACGGGCCCGTAAGTTTGCGGTTAATCCGCCCGCTAAGGCGGACTAACGGCCCCAGGCCTCAGGTGAAACCATTGAATTTGAAGAAAGACGGGTCAAAATAGCGCAGCCTTGAAGACGCGAGAATCACAAAACGTACAGATACGGCCGATGGTCGAGCAGCCGTTCAAAGCGTCTTCCGATGAATCTCGAGCCCGGTAGTTGTTGTGCTGCTTCAAAGAGTTCGCCTCAGGCAGGCACCGCATAAAATACGGCCATCGCCCGTTGGCCGTTAGGCACCAAGAAGGGATCGGACTGTGACCGCACCTACGCACATTTTTCTCACGCTGGCTTTCGCAGCGATCGTTTTTCTGGGAACGATTTCGCCTGTTCGATCGCAAGACGACACTCCGCCTGCAGGTGAACGCCCCGACCCCGCCGGGCTCAATGCGGCCTTGCAAAAGAGTAAGCGCAAGCCGCCCGAGCCGCTGACCACCTACAAAGGCCGCACCATCGCACAGACGATGCACTTCACCGGTGCCGAGTGGCTGGTCCGCAACGAGCGCGAGCGCGAAGAACGCTGCTCCCTGATGATGGCCCAACTCGGCATCAAGCCGGGCATGTCCGTTTGCGACATGGGCTGCGGCAACGGCTTCTACACCCTGCAGATGGCAAAGATGACCGGCAAAGACGGACAGGTCTATGCCGTCGATATCCAACCCGAGATGCTCACCTACCTGAACGAGCGGGCGTTCCACGCCGGGATCGATAACATCACGCCGATTCTGAGCATCGGTTGGAACCCGCGCTTGCCCAAAGGGGAAGTCGACCTGATGTTGCTCGTCGATGTCTATCACGAGTTCAGCTATCCCGAACAAATGCTCACCGCGATCCGCCGATCGCTTGCTCCAGGCGGAACCATTGTCCTGGTCGAGTTCCGGGCAGAAGACGCCAAAGTGCCGATCAAGCCCGAGCACAAGATGACCAAGAAGCAGATCATGAAGGAGATGACGCCCAACGGCTTCAAGCTGGTAAAGGAGTTCAATCGTCTTCCCTGGCAGCACATGATGTGGTTCGGCCGCAACGATGACCCAGCCTGGAAAGACATCAAGACGCCGGTCGTTGAAGAGGGAGCCGAAGAAGAAACCCCCGAGCCAGAAGGGGATGCCCCACCGGACGACATTCCCGACGACGCTAAATAGCCGATAAAAGCCTGCATGGCCCGACGGGAGATGGTATCGTAAACCGAGATTGATGGGATGTTTCGGCGACCCCATTGAATCAGCGATTCCCTGATCAAGGCGTCTTCCATGGCAAGCGCTCTACCCAATGCGACACGGCGACAGTGTCTGGGAGCCGCCGGCGCTTCTTTGCTGGGAGCGCTAGGCAACACGAGCCAACTCGCCGCCCGCGACGTGGATGAGTCACGCATCGGCCAGGGGCGTGCAAAGAGCGTGATTTTGCTCTACCTGCAAGGCGGGCCGCCGACGCAGGACATGTTCGATCTCAAGCCAAACGCTCCCGATGGCGTTGGCGGCGAGTTCAAACCGATCTCGACCAGCGTCCCGGGTTTGCAAATCAGCGAATACTTGCCGAAGACATCCAAGTGGATGCACAAGCACGCGATCATTCGCAGCGTCTACCACAACGGCGGGTGCCACAAAAATCTGCCGATGTACACCGGCCACGACATCAACTTGCCGGACGAGGAATTCCGCAGCAGCGACCCACCCAGCATGGGCTCGGTGTGCGCCTACCTGGAACGACATCGTTCCAAGCCGCTTCCCACTTACGCCTATCTTCCTTGCTCGTTGGGGTGGGGCGAGGCTCGCAAAAAGGCCGGCCCACACGGCGGTTTTTTGGGACGCCAATACGATGCCTTCGCCACCGAATGCAAGGCCTACGTCGATAACCCGCCCGACGACATTTGGAACCCGCAAACGGTCCGCGGCGAGCCACACCTGGCTGACAGCGAGTTGCAAGAAGGGCTCACTATCGAGCGGCTGAAGTATCGCAACGACTTGCTCTCGCAGGTCGGCGGTCCATTGCAGCTGCAAGAAAACGGTGGGCCACTCGGCAACTATCCGGGCCAGCGCCAACTCGCCTACGAGACGCTCACCTCAGCCGAAGTCCGCGCGGCGTTTGATGTGACGCTCGAAAAGGATGAACTGCGAGAGCGCTATGGCCGCACATTGTTTGGTTCCTCCACGTTGCTTGCCCGCTGCTTAGTCGAGCGCGGCGTCCGCTTCGTGAACGTGAGTTGGGATAACTTCTCGAAGCGGTTCCAGGTCAGCCAGGCGGCCTGGGACACCCACGAGAACAATTTCCCGATGCTCAAGAACACGCTGCTGCCGAACTTCGATCAAACGTACGCAGCCCTGATGGAAGACCTCGACGCTCGCGGACTGCTCGATGAAACGCTCGTCGTCACGATGGGCGAAATGGGCCGCACGCCCAAGATCAATCCCAAAGGCGGCCGCGATCATTGGACGTACTGCTACTCCGTGCTGTTTGCCGGCGCCGGCATTCAAGGCGGAGCCGTCCACGGCGCCTCCGATGCTCAAGCGGCATTCATCCAGGACAAGCCGGTCCACATCAAGGATGTGGTCGCAACCATCTACCATCTGCTGGGCATCGATCCGGAAATGCCGGTGTACGATCGCGGCAACCGGCCCGTGGCCATTGCTCACGGCGGAAGGCCGGTGCGCGAAATCTTGACGTAAACGTTCCGTCTGTTTGTCGCCGGTTCACCTGTTTGACAAAAGGTTTGCTCATGCTGCGCCGCTTGGCGATTGCTCTGGTCGTTGCTAATTGCGCTGTCCAAATGGCCTTCGCCGCACCGCCCGTCAAGGTGTTCATCCTGGCCGGCCAATCCAATATGGAAGGCCAGGCAGTCTCCGACCTCGAAGGAGACGACTACAACGGCGGTAAAGGAACGCTCAAGTTCCTGTTGAACGATCCCAAGAAGCTGCCGCTGTTCAAACACGTGCGCGACAAAGAGGGTAAATGGACTGTTCGCAACGATGTTTGGTGCCGCTACCAGCGCGAAGACGAACCGCTGCTGGCCGGTCCTCTTTCGATGGGCTTTAGCGTTTATGGCGACTCCCATCACTTCGGGCCCGAATTGCAGTTCGGCCACGTGATGGGCGACTATTTCGAAAACCAGGTCCTGTTGATCAAGACCGCCTGGGGTGGCAAGAGCTTGTACGAAGACTTTCGTCCTCCCAGCGCCGGTGGCAAGTTTGGTCCCTACTATAAAAAGATGGTCAGCCAAGTCCACGAAGCCTTGGCAAGTCTTAAGAAAGACTTTCCGACTTACCAGGGGCAAGGATACGAACTGGCGGGGTTCGTGTGGTATCACGGGTGGAACGACGGCGTCGACCCCGAGAAAGCGATCCCGCAATACGAACAGAATCTGGTCCACCTGATCCACGACGTTCGCAAGGAGTTCAAATCGCCGCAGCTTCCAGTGGTCGTCGGCGAACTGACAGGACCTTGGGTCGAAGCTCCCCCTGAGTGGCAGGAACTTCGCGTGGCCCAAAAGCGAGCGGCTCAGCGGCCTGAATTCAAAGGAAACGTTGTCTTTGTCGAGACACACGATTATGTCCGCGCTCCCGAAGACTCACCCAACCCAACGCACGGTCATCACGAGTTTGGCAACGCCGAGACGTACTTTCTGGTTGGCGATGCTCTCGGCAAGGGCATGAAAGAGCTGCTAGAACCGCTACCGGCTCGCACAACGAAGTAGTCGAACGACGGTGGCGGAGATCGGGGCCGAATAGATCGAGCCCATCGTTCCTGATACCATGACGTCGGGGTCGTTGGTTATTCGGTCGTTCGCCGCAACAGCAGCCGGGAGCGTTGGTTCGATGGCATCGTTGTTCGTGATTCAAGGACGGGATCAGGGCCGCCGCTTTGAACTGGAGGAAGCCGCGCGATCGCTCGGCCGCGAAAGCCACAACGATATCCAGTTGCACGACCAGGAAGTTTCCCGCAAGCACGCCGAAATCCGCTTCGACAACGGCGAATTCGAACTGGTCGACCTCAACAGCAGCAACGGCACGTTCGTCAACAGCCGCCGCATCGAAACGCAAACGCTCCGCAACGGCGATCGACTTCAACTCGGCAAATCGCTACTTCTCTTCACGCACGCCCCCCACTCCAAACCCAAGATGGGGACGAACCGCGTCGACATCGTTCGCCCGACAGGCGTCGAGAACGCGATTCTCACGGCTGCTCCCGCCGTCGGCGAAAGCGAGGCCGAGTTCGATGCCGTCAGCGCCGCCAGTCCATGGCTGGCCAGGGCGCGAAGCAACTTGCAGGTGATGTACCGCACAGCCCTCGCCGTGAGCCACACGCTCGATATCGGCGAGTTGCTCGAGCGCATCGTCGAACTGATCTTCGAATGGGTCGAGGCCGATCGCGGCTGCGTGATGCTCCTGGACCGCGACTCAGGCGAACTCGCTCCGCGAGCCCGCCGCGACCGTAAGGGATCGTCTGAAGAGAACATGACGATTAGCCGGACCATCCTCGACTACGTGATGGAGAAGAAGGAAGGCGTGCTCACCAGCGACGCCCGTGAAGACGACCGTTGGCAAGGAGCCGGCAGCATCGTGCAAAACGGCGTTCGCGAAGCCATCTGCGTTCCGATGCAGGGGCGCTACGGCGTTGTCGGTGCGATCTACATCGATACCTACACGCCGCCTGGCCGAGTCCTCGCCAATCGCGGCGCGCAAAAGTTTTCTGAAGACCATCTCAAGTTGATGGTCGCCATCGGCCACCAGGCGGCACTGGCGATCGAGGATACGTCGTACTACTCGGCCATGGTTCAAGCCGAACGCCTGGCAGCCGTCGGCCAAACGATCGCCATCTTGTCGCACCACGTAAAAAACATCCTGCAAGGGATTCGCGGCGGCGGTTTCCTCATCGCCGAAGGCTTAAAACAAAACAATAACGACGCCATCTCCAAAGGGTGGGGAATCGTCGAGCGCAACCAGGAAAAAATCTCGCAGCTGGTGATGGATATGCTCACGTTCAGCAAGGAACGCGAGCCCGAGCCCAAGCCCGCGTCGCTTAACGAAGTCGCTCACGATTGTGTCGAGCTGATGCAGTCGCGGGCCGCAGAACTCGGCGTCGAGTTGTCCTGGACGGAGTGCCCTGCCCTTCCTCAATTGCAGTTCGATCCCGACGCAATGCACAGGGCGATCCTGAACGTCATCACCAACGCTATCGACGCGTGTGAAGACAACGAAAACGGGAGCGTTGCGGTTTCGGTCGAATACGACGCACCACATCACGCCGCGCGGGTCATCGTCTCGGACAACGGCGAAGGCATCGCCGCCGAAGACGTCCGCAAGATTTTCTCCCTCTTCGAGTCAGGCAAAGGCTCGCGCGGCACCGGCTTGGGATTGCCCGTCAGTCAGAAGATCCTGCGCGAACACGGCGGCGATATCCGAGTCGAAAGCCAGGTCGGCCAAGGGAGCCGCTTCATCCTGGAATTCGCCGCCCAACCAGTCGAGACGCCTCGCCCCTCAGGCCTGGGCGAAACGCTGATGCACGATGTGTAAAAGGTCGACTCCAAAACAACGTCCGTTTCTGCTCTCGCGGCTCCCAAGTCTGAAAGTTTGCTCAACCGCGACAGCGGTTCCACAACCGTAGCCGGGTGGTCGCGAAGCGCACCCCCGGTTAGTAGACGCATGGCAAACCAACCCCGGCTGGGGTTGTACACGAATTGGTCGAGCAATCGAAGAACCGTTTGTTTCAGCAAGGCTCCTTGTCGCATCGCTGCCGCGATGCCGAATCATTCGAGATTGCTTTCCGGGGGTGCGCTTCGCGACCGCCCGGCTAGGGTGATCGAACCCCTGCCGGGGTAATGCCAGCGAAAGTCAAAGAACGTCGTTTCTAAAGGTCGCAATCGAGTGACCGCGGAGTCTCTCGTTTATGTTTGAAACGCTTCTGGTTACGATGGTCGAGTCTCCCGACCTTTTGAGGATCTGCGATCATGACCAAGCGTCACAAGACTTCCGGCCTTTCGCGTCGAACACTCCTGGCCGCCGGCACTGCCGCGGCTGCGATTGTCGCACCCTTAGCGGCGACCGCTAGCGATCCCGATAAGTGGAAGGTTGCCAGCGGCCGCATCAAGCAAAGCGTTGTCAGCTGGTGCTTTGGCCCGATGTCGGTCGAAGAGCTTGCCAGGCATGCGGCCGAGATGGGGATCAAGTCGGTCGAACTTTGTTCGCCCGAGCACTGGCCGATGCTCAAGAAGTACGGCCTCACTTGCGCCATCGCCAGCAGCCATGGTTTCGTCAAAGGTTGGAACCACCTCGAGAATCACCCCGAGTGCCAGGAGAAGATCGAAAAGGCGATCAACGATGCGGCCGACTTCGGCTGCCCGAGCGTGATCACGTTCAGCGGCATGCGCGAAAAGCTGACCGACGAGGAAGGCAAGAAAAATACCGTCGCAGGGCTTAAGAAGGTGATTGGCCTGGCGGAGAAAAAGAAGGTCACGCTCAACATCGAGATGCTCAACAGCCGTGTCGACGAAAACATGAAGGGACATCCCGGTTACCAGTGCGACACCATCGAATGGGCGGTTGACGTTTGCAAGGCCGTCGGCTCTCCGCGGATGAAGCTGCTGTTCGATATCTATCACGTCCAGATCATGCAGGGGGATGTGATCGTCCGCCTGCGGCAATACAAAGACTACATCGGCCACTACCACACGGCGGGCGTGCCGGGCCGGCGGGAACTCGACGACGAGCAAGAGAACAACTACCCGGCGATCATGAAGGCCATTGTCGATACCGGCTACGACGGCTACGTGGGCCAAGAATTTATCCCCACCTGGAGAGATCCTGTCGCAGCCCTGCGGCATGCCGTCCGGCTATGCGACGTCTAGCCCGCCATCAATTATGCTGATAGAAGCCGCGCCGCTCGCGCGGCTTGTTCAACCTGCCTTTCAAAATCTTCGCTGCCAACAGCAAGATTTTCCCGCCCTAGAGTTTCACGTCATGACACGATATCTCTCGATCGCGCTGTTGTTCGTGACCGGTCTTACATTCGCCCCACGTTCGCGGGCGGAAGAAGGCCCGCTCGAATTCAATCGCGATATCCGACTGATCCTCTCTGAGAACTGCTTCAGCTGTCACGGCTTCGACGTGAAGCATCGCGAAGCCGGGTTGCGCCTCGATCTTAAGGACGAAGCGACCAAGACGCTCGAATCGGGCTCCGTTGCTGTGAAGCCAGGCGACATCGCGGCCAGCGCGCTCGTTGCCCGGATTGAGAGTGCCGATCCCAGCATGGTGATGCCGCCGCCAGAGACCAGGAAGTCTCTCACGCCCGCACAAATCGCCACGCTAAAAAAGTGGATCGCCGAAGGCGCCCCCTACGAAGGGCACTGGTCGTTCGAACCGGTGAAGAACGTCGCGCCACCCGCGGTCGCCGATGGCGCTAAAGTGCGAAACGAGATCGATCGCTTCGTCCTCGACGAGTTGGCCAAGCATGGACTCAAGCCGTCGCCCGAGGCCGATAAGGTGACGCTGATCCGGCGGCTGACGCTCGACTTGACGGGCTTGCCACCGACGCCTGCCGAAGTCGATGCCTTCGTCAACGACAACGATCCGCAAGCGTACGAGCGGTTGGTCGATCGGTTGCTCGATTCGCCTCGCTATGCCGAACGGATGACGGTGTTCTGGCTCGACCTGGTCCGCTATGCCGACAGCGTCGGCTACCACGGCGACCAGGAAATGACGGTCTTCCCCTATCGCGACTACGTCATCAAGTCGTTCCAGGAGAATAAACCGTTCGATCGCTTTACCATCGAGCAACTCGCCGGCGACCTGCTCGCCGAAGCCGACGACCAGGCCAAGATCGCCTCCGGCTACAACCGCCTTGGCATGATGAGCGCCGAAGGAGGCATCCAAGACAAGGAGTACCGCGCCAAGTACGCGGCCGAGCGGATTCGCAATCTCAGCGGCACTTGGCTGGGGCTGACGATGGGCTGCTGCGAGTGCCACGACCACAAATTCGATCCGTTGGCGACGCGCGACTTCTATCGGATGCAGGCCTTCTTCGCTGACCTCAACGAACTCGGCTTCTATCCGGAAGGATATCCGGCCGGTAAGTGGGGGCCGCGAATGAAGGTTCCCACGAGCGAGCAAAAGGCAAAGTTCGTCGAATTCACGAAAGAAGTGGCCGACGCAGAAGCCGATCTCCAGCGCGAGCGCCCCGAACTGACGGAAGCTCAGCAAAGCTGGGAACTCAACATTGCACCAGAAATCAACTGGACCGTTCTCAAGCCCAACGGGATGAACAGCTCCGGTGGAGCGACGCTTACGCTGAAAGACGATCAATCGATTCTCGCCAGCGGCACCGCCCCGGCGAAAGATACCTACGTCGTCACGGCCCCAGGTGTTCGCGGCACCGTCACGGCAGTGCGAGTCGAGGCCTTGCCCGACGATAGTTTGCCGGTCAAAGGTCCCGGCCGCGCTGGCAATGGCAATTTTGTTCTGACCGAAATCGAGTGCAGCGTCGTACTCCCGGGCGGCGAAACCAAGGCGGTTCCCTTCGCCAATTCCTCCGCTTCGGCCGAACAAACCTCGGGCGGAGAAGTCCATCCCGACAAACGCTGGTCGGCCGCCAGCGCCATTGATGGCGACAAGCGGGGCGAGAATTGGGGCTGGGCCATCCTTCCCGAAACGGGTGTCGCGAATCACGCCGTCTTCCAAACGTCCGATCCAATCGAAGTCCCGGCCGACGCGACGATCCAAATCACGCTCAAACACAACTTCGATGGCGCGCACAGCTTGGGCCGATTCCGACTTTCAGTCTCGACCGACAATCGCCCTGCCAATGCCATTGGCTCCGGTTTGCCGCGGAACATTCGCGATGCGCTGGCGGTTCCCCGAGCCCAGCGCAGCGGCGAGCAAATCAAACTGCTGGCCGATCACTACAAGTCGTTTGCGCCGCAGCTCGCCAAAGAACGCGAGCGACTGGAAGTCGCCAAGCGACGCCGCGATGACCTCGACAAGGCGATTCCCACGACGCTCGTCACCGAGCACGTCGAGCCGCGGATGATCCGCGTGTTGCCGCGCGGTAACTGGATGGACGATTCAGGTGAAGTCGTCGAGCCCGGCGTTCCCGGCTCGCTTCCGCCTCTCGGCGAAACCAGTGGCCGCGCGACGCGGCTCGATTTGGCTAAGTGGCTCACGCGAGGCGACAACCCGCTCACCTCGCGCGTTTTCGTGAACCGGATCTGGAAGAACCTCTTCGGCGCCGGCCTGTCGCGAAAGCTCGACGATTTCGGCAGCCAAGGAGATTCGCCCAGCCACCCCAAGCTGCTCGACTGGCTGGCCCGGCGATTCGTGGAGTCGAACTGGAACGTCAAAGCCCTCATCAAAACGATTGTCACGTCGGCCACGTACCGGCAGTCGTCGGCAACTCCCGGCGACGCCTTGGAACGCGACCCCATCAATCGCTGGCTCGCGCGGCAAGGCCGCTGGCGGCTCGATGCCGAGTACGTGCGCGACAACGCCCTGGCCATCAGCGGCTTGCTGGTCCACCAGACAGGCGGCGCGAGCGTCCACCCTTACCAGCCCGCGGGCTATTGGTCCTTCCTCAATTTCCCTGTCCGCGAGTGGCAAAACGACAGCGGCGAAGGCCTCTACCGGCGCGGACTGTACACCCACTGGCAACGGCAATATCTGCATCCCAGTTTGCTGGCCTTCGATGCGCCGACTCGCGAAGAGTGCACGGCGGATCGAGTTCGCTCGAACACCCCGCTGCAATCGCTGGTGCTGCTGAACGACCCGATCTACGTTGAAGCGGCCCGCGCGTTTGCTGAGCGCGTGCTCAGCGATGCCCCGATGGACGCGCCAGCGCGAGTCGATGCCATGTTTCGTTTGGCACTTGGCCGAGCTGCGAAGGATTCAGAGAAGCAACTCCTTACCCAATTGGTCGCCAAGCACCAGGCCGAGTTCGCCGCCGATCCCGAAGCGGCCAAATCGCTGCTAGCAATCGGCGAGCATAAAGGCGATTCGAAGTTTGCCGCAGACGAGTTGGCCGCCTGGACCAGCGTCGCGCGGACGATCCTCAACCTGCACGCAACCGTGACGCGAAATTGAGATTTCGCCGCGGGAACGCGTCGAGCGGCATCTAAAAATCGGCCAATCATCTCCGTATCCGCGTTTTCGGTGCGGTATAGTGGTAGTGGCGCGGCAGTTGGCTGCAGGGGCAGCTGGTCCGCTTCGCATTGCCAATCATGCTTGCGGCGTATGCCGTGCAGGAACGATCGCCATGTCGCGAAATTCTCATCTCGCTGTCGTCTCGCTGTTTGCCCTCGTTTTGGCGTTTGTGGGTCGAGCGACCTTGGCGCAATCCGAAGCGGCGCTCGACTCCGACAAAGTCGATGCCGAGATTGCCGCTCTCATCAAGCAGCTAGGCGCCGAGGAGTTCGACAGCCGCGAAGTGGCCCAAGCCAAGTTGGAACGCTACGGCACGCGGGCCTTCGACGACTTGCTTCTGGCTCAGAACAGCGACGACCTCGAAATCGCCACCCGCGCCAAGTTTCTGGTCAAAGGTTTGCAGGTCCGTTGGGCCGACGAAACCGATCCGCTGGAAGTTCGCGCAACCCTCCGCAACTACGGCGAGGCCAGCCGCACCGATCGCAAATCGCTGCTTGAGCGCTTGACGTGGCTCGAACACGGCAAAGGCGGGCCAGCGCTGGCCCGGCTGGCTCGGTTCGAAACCGACCCCGTCTTGGCCAAGGCCGCAGCGCTCCTGGTGATGCACATGGGCGACGACCTCGCGCCTGCCGACCGCGAACGCCTCGCCCAATCGATCAAGACAGTGACCGGCCAGAGCCGTCGCGACACCGCCCAGTGGCTTCGCGCCTATGCCCGCAGCCTGAACGAGCCCGAGACCGCGGTCGCCGAGTGGAACCGCTTGTGCGAAGGAGAATTCCTCGCCTACATGCGCCAGCCAGGCGACGAGGCCATGCGAGAAATCCTCCGCGATCTCCTGCGATGGCAAGCCGAAATGCTTCACAGCTTGAAACGGGACGACGAAGTCCTCGCCGTCGACACCCGGCTGGCAGGTCTGTTGGACCTCGACGGGCCCGACATGCTGGAACATGTCGATTGGCTCGTGAAGACAGGCCAGTGGAAAGTGGTGGTCGAGACGCTCGCGAAGTACGAGTCGCTCCTGAACGAGCAGCCTCTCCTGATGTATCGCCTCGCGGAAGCGAAGAAATCGCTCGGCGACAAAGAGGATGCCGACAAAGTCGCCAAGGCGGCTTTGGAACTCAAAGCGGATGAGGTTCAGTTACACGAGGCCGCCGCCCGCGAGTTGCAACGACGCGGCTTGTTCGATTGGGCCGAAGCCGAGTACCGCGAGCTGATCAAGCGGATGCAATCGATCAACCCCATCGTCGAGTTGACGGTTTGCGCGCAGCTGGCCGAAATGTTCCACGATCAATTCAAAGAAGAAGCGGCAGGCAACGTCTTGAAAGATTGGTTCGATCGCCACGAAGGGCAAGGCTCGCGGCTCGCGCGAGGCGAAGACCTAGGCACGCGAAAGTCGCGGATGCATTACTTTTTCGCCTGCGTCCATCGCGACAAAGAGGATTACGCCCAGCAAGCTGAAGAACTCGATAAGGCGGTCGCCGCGGATGAAAACGATGTCGACGTGCTGATTGCTCTCCATCGCCTCAAGGATGCCAAAGAGGATCGCCGGCAGCAAACTCGCGAACTCATCGACAGCGCCAACGAACACTTCCGCGGCGAAATCCAAGAAGCGACTGTCACCTTGGCGGATATGCGGCGGCAACCAGGCTTCGAACAACAGGCCGCCAAGTATGGCCAGTACCTGGCCATGTTGAACAATCAAACGGCGTGGCTGATCGCCAATACCGAAGGGAACGCGCAAGAGGCCCTCGCGATGAGCAAGCGATCCTTGGAACTTCGGCCCAACGAAGCCGCCTATCTAGATACCCTCGGCCGCTGCTACTACGCCGTCGGCGACTTGGAAGGCGCCATCCGCGCCCAAAAAGAAGCGATCAAGTCCGAACCCTTCTCGGGCCAAATGACACGGCAGCTCAAACTGTTCGAAACGGAACTCGCCAATAAGAAAGAACAGGCGAAGTAACAGTTTCTAACGCGGCTCGCAATCACGTTCGAACTGAATCTCACCTGGTGGGCTATCCATCAACGATCTCATGCGGATCGGATCGTGCTGCATGCCGCGCTCGATCTCCAATTGCTCTCGTTCCTTCCGTTCCGCTGGGAGTTCTAGAAGCTGGAGTCTCCTCACGTTGGGCAAACGAACCCGCGGAGGGGCGACGTCTCGCAGATTGCTGACGTGAACCATCGAAGGCGCCCGAACAACTTCGACAGGCACTGAACTTCCTGCATCGCCCAGTACGACAATCAGCATCGCCGCCAAGCAAGCGCCAGCAGCGAACAGCACCAAAGCGCCGAGAGTCGTGTTCCGATCGGATTCCATGTTCTGCGCCTCAACATGAGCGGGCAACCACGTCTACTCGTAGTTTAGCCCACTACAGATGCAATGTGCCATCGGTTCAGCAGAAAGCCGATGGGATGGAATCAGTCGTCGATCACGGCATTGAGAATCGCATCCACTTCGCGCTGCCGCTTTCGCAGGCGTTTTTCCTCGGCCGCGTACTCCAGCTTGAGTTGCCGGTGCAGATCGTCAACGGCGTCGAGCAGCGTCTCACGCGATGCGTGATCGACCAGCCCCGCCCATAGTTCATCCAGCGCGAGCCGGTTGCGAAGGGTCTCGCGCAAGAGTGCCGCCGCCTCGCGCCGCAAGCTTTCGGCCGCCTGGTAGAACTTTTGTGCTTCCCCGTTCGACTCCGTCTTCGCGACTGCGGGCGATTGCTGGACCGCCGCTGCCTTGGAAGCGGTCGTCTTGGCCGTTGCTTCGAGTCGCTTGGTCCAGGCCACTAGTGCCCGCTCGCGTTCGTCGAGCGTCGTTCTTCGCCGCGCCTGGTTGGCCAGCAACCGCTCGATCTGCGCGTGTTGCGAGGCGATTTGCTGGATCGCTTTTTGCTCGTTGCTGCGCAAACGTTGCAACTTTTCTTGAAACTCCGCGCTTTGCCGCGCGGCATGTTCGCCGAGCGCCTGCTCGCTCGCTTGCAAGCGGTTTTCCCACTCGATCAACTTGGCTTCCTGAACGGCAAGTTCCTGAGTGCGCTGGTCGAGCGTGAACTCGCGCTCTTTCGATTCCGATTGGTTTTGCGCACGGGTCCGATGCAAATGATCTTCGGCCGCTTCCGCCGCCGCTAAGCGGGCCGTGGCATCGTCCCGGTCGATCCGCGCCGTCTCTTGCAGTTCGGCCACCTCGGCCAACCGCTCCGAGACCCATTGTTTCGTTTCCTCTTCGGCGAGACGCAGCTCCTCGAAGCGGGTAGTCAGCTCCGTCCGTTGTCGGCAGACTTCATCCAGCTGCGATTGCAGATGCGCGGCGATCTGCTCGCTTTGCACATCCAGTAGCGCCTGGGCCAACGCAGCATCTGGATTCGCAGCGATCGGGTGGGAATCTCGTGCCGACATCGGCTCGCTCGATTCTTCGCCCGCCGTCCGGCTCACAGCGCGACTGGCAGCTACCGCCATGCTGGTTTCTTCCACCAGCAATTCCAGCGCGCGGCTCGGCCGCTCCTTCGGCGCGTGCTGATCGTCGAGGCGGTGCAGTGAATCGGAACGTTGCGAAGCCGACATAGGCTCCCCGGTCAGGTGCTCGTTTTGCGCAATCCAGTCCCTCCGCCGAGCGCAGCGGACGCGAGGCTGGACGACATCTGGCTGGACAACATTTTTCCAGCCGGTTTGTACCAATCCCCGCGTAACGATTCGAGGCGAGTTTCTGCGAGTGAAGTAGACTGGTGTAGCTAGCAGGTGGCGAAATCTTCGCCAGCAGCGCCTGTTTTATCGACACGTCCGATTCCGGCTAATTGCCGCCAATTGCCACACCACCGCGATGGTGGTACACCGAACAGGAGCGGAACACTATTTGCATAAGTGGCACCGCTCTTAGCTTGTCCTTTCTTGGAGACCGTTATGCGAAGCGTTCGATTCTCGATGTTTGCCGTGGGGTGGGTTCTCTCAGTTGTCTCGGTCGGGCTGGCTCAGGACGCGTCCAATAAAACGTACGAGCAAGCGGTCGCCAAAGGAATCGATTACCTGCGAACCAAAGGCCAGGCCGCCGATGGCTCGTTCACGGGCGGCCGGACTCCAGCCGTTACCGCGCTAGCAGTTGCCGCGATCTTGCGTCACGGCCGCTCGCCCGATGACCCCGTGGTCGCCAAGGCGCTCAAGTATTTGGAGAGCTTCGCTCAAGAGGATGGCGGAATCTACGAACCCAAATCGGGTTGGAAGAACTACGAAACGTGCCTCGTCACGCTCGCGCTGGCCGAAGCGAATAAGGACGGTCGCTACCAAAAGCTGATCGACAAGGCAGCCGCCTTCCTCCGCAAGGATCAATGGGACGAAGGGGAAGACCGAAGCAAGGCCGACGTCGATTACGGTGGCTCAGGCTACGGCGGACCTAACAAGCGTCGCCCCGACCTTTCGAACACCGCCTTCTCGATCGACGCCTTGCGAGCCTCCGGTTCGCCCGCAGACGACGAAGCCATCCAACGTGCAATCGTGTTCGTCTCGCGCTGCCAGAATCTGGAATCGCAGTACAACGCCACCGAGTTCCCCGCGAAGAATCCCGACGGCGGCTTCTACTACACCCCAGCCGAAGGTGGCAACAGCCAGGCCGGCAACACCGATAACGGCGGCCTCCGCAGCTACGCCTCGATGACCTACGCCGGTCTCAAGAGCATGATCGCGGCTGGCCTGAAGAAGGACGACCCCCGCGTGAAGGCCGCTCGCGACTGGCTCTCGAAGCACTACGACCTCAAGCAAAACGAAGGCATGGGCGACGCCGGCCTGTTTTATTACTACCTGACGTTGGCCAAGGCCATGGACGCCTCGGGCGAAAACGAACTCGTCGACTCCAAAGGCGTCAAACACGATTGGCGCAAGGAATTGACGGCCGAATTGGCCTCGCGGCAAGGTTCCGACGGCAGCTGGGTGAACAGCAATGCCCGCTGGATGGAGGGGGACGCCAACCTGGTGACCGCCTATGCCTTGCTTGCATTGTCGCACGCTAAGCCCGCAAAATAGAGGCGGCGCTTACACGGAAGATTGAAGATGGTCGCATCCACGGCGTGATGCGACCGCCGGCTCCGCGCAGGTGTCTTGCGGAGTCGGCACCCATGCGGAACGCTCTCGCCTCGTCGTCGTCGCACTCGTCGCCCGGCCATTCCTCAGCGCGGGCGGTCGATCGCCTCTACCGGCTGCTGCCACTCTGGGGCGGCCTCCTCTGTTTATTCGTTTTGATCGCACTGCTGGCTCTGCCGTTCATTGTCATCGACGGCTACTGGCACGCCTTGCGGCGACTCCATCTTTCGTACACGGGCGGGACGCTCGTATTACTGGCCATCCTGCTGGGTAGCTGGATCAACATCCCGCTCTGGCGAATACCGCGAGACGATTTCCAAGTGGTCCTCGAAGAGGGCTGGCCAGGTTGGCTCAACCGCACCTGGACCACGCCGCCCCTCCCCTTCGAAACGCAAGTCGTCCTCAACCTGGGCGGCTGTGCCGTCCCAGCTTTGCTCGCCCTTTACGAGATCGCCGTCTGTCTTTCCGGCGGATCGCACGTGATGGTTGCCCTGGTGATCGCTGTCTTCGCTTCGATCATCACCTGCCGGGCGACCGCCCGCATGATCCCCGGCGCAGGGATCGTCATTCCCGCCCTCTTCCCCGCGATCGTGGCCGTCGGCAGCGTGTGGCTTTTCTTACCTTCCACCGGCTTCGAATCCTTCCGCGCCCCCGTCGCATTTGTCGCCGGCGTCGCTGGGCCACTGATCGGAGCCGACCTGCTGCTCCTGCCGGAAGTGAAACGAACCTCAGCAGCCGTAGTCTCCATCGGCGGCGCGGGGACATTCGATGGCATCGTCCTCTCGGGAATGCTGGCGGCGCTCTTGGCGTGACAACGTTACTGTTGCAAACAGATCTCTAACCGCCAAGTGCATTTCACTCTGCCAGGAAAACTCCGAAGCAACAATCGCCTCCGTAGAGAATCGATGACCCGTTCCCGCAGTGCGAGAAACGGTGCCGTAGTGCCGACTGTTTCTCAATCGTCTGAATGAACTCACGAAGGGTGATTTCTTTCGAGCGAAATGCAATCGCAGTGCCGGCGTTCTTTGAAGTCGCTTCGACATGGATATAACGCGGAATCCACTGGGCAGATTCGTAGTTGGTGTTCAAGTCCATTTCGGACAACGTGAGGACCGTTTTGGGAAGGGACACAGACCGGTTGAGAACTCGGTCGACCGTTTTCACTGGCGCCAGGATCGCCGCTATGACAACAACCGCTGTCACCACGAAATACGTTGCCAATGCCATTGTGCGTCGACTGCCACGCTCAGTTGCGCACACGATTCCGATCACAACCATCCATGGTATGAAGCCGACGATCTGCCCCATCGGCATGGCAACGATTGTGCCCGCTAAAGCAATGGCGACTACAAGATGAGGCAACAGTGCTCTCCACATCGGCGATAGCTCCCTTTGTTTGATTCTACATCACCGAGCTAAATGACCTCCGAATCAGCCATGCGGTATAGACGATCGAAATTTGTGTGACTACGTCACGGGTTCGCATTTGCCCCGCCCGTTCGTTAAGCTCTGTCAGTTACCCCCAATGGAGGAGATGCCCCCGTGCTGGAACGTGTTCATGTCGGAAGGTGATCAGGAATCGTCGACTCCTCCAGCCCGGTTCAGCTGGTCGCCGCTCCGTTGGCCGCTGTACCTGCGCGTGCTCCTGGGAGTCGCGGCCGGAACGGCGATTGGCTTTCTCTTTGATCCCCGCGATCCGCAAAGCACCGTCTTGGGCTGGAAAGCCACCCAGCTAAGCGACATCGCCGGCCTCTACGTGCGAGTCCTCACGGCGCTCGCGACGCCGTTGATCTTCCTGGCCATTGTCGAAGCCTTTGTCAGAACGCACATCTCGGGCCGCCAGGGCGTCAAGTTGTTCGTGGTATGCGCGGTCAACATTTGCGTCGCCTTCGGCATTGGGCTCACCATCCTCAACATTTGGCAACCGGGCAATGCCTGGCAGGAAACTTTCGCCAGGCAGAAAAGCGATGCCGATTCGCTCGCGGTCAGCAAGGCCAATACCAAAGTGGCCGAGCTGACCCAGCAAGCCACCAAAGTCTCGTTGTCGCCGCTCGACATCATCAAGTCGTACATCCCTAAGAGCATCGGCGAGGCCTTCAGCGAGAACATGGTCCTGCCGGTTGCGGCGCTGGCCATCCTGGTCGGCGCCGCCATGCGATCTCTCAAAAGCGGGTCCGACGTTGAAACGCAGTCGAACATGGCCAGCTTGGATGCCCTGATCATGGCGTCGTATCAAGTGACGCTGAAAATGCTGATGTGGCTGATCGAACTGGCACCGTTTGCGATTTGCCTCGCCGTGGCCGGATCAGTCGGAAATGCCGGGCTCGACACCTTCAAAATGGTCGGCGTCTTCTTTCTGACCGTCATGGCGTCGCTCGGAATCCACGCGCTGATTTACTACCCACTCTCTGCCTGGCTCATCGGCGGCGTCCATCCTGTTCGATTCTTCCGCGCCGGAGCCGGCGCCATCCTGACCGGCTTCTCCCTCAACAGCAGCCTGGCGACCGCCCCGCTCACGTTAGACGTCCTTCGCCAACTGGGAGTCAGCGATTCTTCCGCACGGCTCTCCGCCTGTGTCGGCACCAATTTCAACAACGACGGCATCACCCTCTACGAAGCGATCACAGCCCTCTTCATCGCCCAAGCAGCGGGTATGGACCTCTCGCTCTGGCAACAGATCACGATCCTCTTGGCAGCGCTGGCCGGCAGTATGGGCATTGCCGGCATCCCCAACTCCGGCCTGATCATCCTCACGCTCGTTTTGAAGGCAGCCCGCCTGCCCGACGACACCGTCCAACTCGCGCTGCCGATCGTCTACAGCATCGACTTCGTCCTCGCCCGCGTCCGATCGGCCGTCAACGTGATGGGCGATATCCAAGTGGCAACGTTACTCGATGCCGGAACGCAAGGCACGCCGGAAGATTCAACGTCAATTCCGCCAAAAGAGCTGGCGTCACTTGGTGATGGAAACGAAGCCTGAGAACCCGTGCCGAGAACTCGGTGCGAGTAAGCTACTTCGTGGGGGCGTCGGCGATGCAAAACAAATGTTTTTCGCCGCGCAACAAGATCTCGTTCCCCTCGATAGCTGCCGAAGCACTGATGGCCTCGTCCAGATGATTCACGGCGACCACCTTAGGGGCTTTGCCGTGTGTTAGAACCATCGTCGTTCCCGATAGATCAGTCACGTAAAGGTGGCCGTTGGCCGCCACAGGCGAGGAATAGATGTTGTCAAGTTGAGTCAGACGAATGACGCCCGGTTGGTCTTTGCCGGTGGGCCCATCAACTCGCGTCATGATGTTCTGATAGTGCGTCAAAAAGTACAGAGCATCGTCGTAGAGCAGCATCGACGGAACGTAAGGCGTGCCCCGAATGCGCTTCCACACCAGGTGCTTGGTATGCGTGAGATCGCCCCGCGCGTCGCGAAGGTCGATCGCCATCAAGATTTTCTTTTCGTAGCTGCTTCCCACATACAGCATTCCGTTCCCATAAACCGGAGTGCCGACGACGTTGGACGACATCCCGTCGCACTCCCACAGCACCTCGCCCGACTCGAGATCGTAGCCTTTGACTTTGTTCGTGCCGCACACGACCACCTGCGGACGTTTCACGCCATCGGCATCCGGGTGTTCGATGACGATCGGCGAACTCCACGACGTATCCTCGTCGCGATTCCTCCGCCAGCGGTTCTTGCCCGTTCGCTTGTCGAGCACAACCAGAAACGAACCATCTTCGTGATCCCAGTTCACCACCAGCGAATCGCCATGAAGAGCCGGTGACGCTCCTTCGCCATGGCCATGCTTGGTGTGCATCGGCCCTAAATCGCGCTCCCAAACAAGCTCTCCGTCGAAGTCGAGGCAATAAACGCCCTGCGCACCGAAGTGCGCGAAGACGAATTCCCCGTCGGTAACCGGCGACGCCGACGCCAAGCTCCCCGTTTGATGGCCCGCTTCGAGCGGCACTTCTTCGCGAACCACCTTCTGCCACAGAATAGTCCCGTCGCGCCGATCGACGGCCATCACCACGAATTGAAACTTGCTGTCGATCGGCAAATTGTCGTGTTCCCCAGGTCGCCCGCTCATGCGTGGAGTCAATTTGGGGCCAACCGGAATGGCCGCCGTCACGAAAACGCGGTCATCCCACAGCACCGGCGAGCTATGCCCTCGGCCCGGCAATTCGGTTTTCCAGCGGAGGTTCTTCTCGAGGGACCATTGCAAAGGCGGCTTCGCATCGACGGCCACACCTGTCCCCAGAGGACCGCGCCACTGGTTCCAGCGGGCCAAAGAACGACCCTCGCCGTCTTGCCCATAGCAACAAACAGGCAACAGGCACGCCCAAACTGCGACCAGCAAAGAGATTCGGACCATGGCTCAGCCCTCCCTAGCCGATGTGTACGCACCGCGGAGCAACTGGTTCGATAGAACTCCCAATCGCCACAAAACGGCATCGCGGACTGTGGCGACCGGGCCTAAGGCGCGCTCGACGTAATCCACAAGAACGGCTGTTCCGCTTCGTCGGCCCGCAGTTCCAGCTTCATTTTGGCCTGACCCAGGACCTTCCGAAGGGCTTCGTTGTAGGCGTACTTCTTTCGCGGCAAGTTGACGATCGCAGTCGCCGGTTCGATGCGGTGTCGGGCCAGATTGTTGTAGTCGAACACGACGGCCAGTTTCGATCGGCCGGCGATCGCCTCGATCACCTCGCTGACGGGGCGCTCCTTCACTTCAATATTGAGGAACTCAAAGAACTTCGGTGCCAGTTCGCCAGGCGACTTGCCCCCCGACCAACCCACCGGCCACGACTCAGATATCACCCGTGAGTCGGCGATCTTGAGTTGGATCTCGCCGCCCAGCGGACGTTCCGGAACAAACACGCATCCCAAAGGACGCAGCGCCGCGGCAAGCGCCGTGCCGCATGCCATTCCTTGAAACTCGTCGAGATTAGGTTCGCTCGAGCGAATCGCTTCCTTCGCCGAAGGATCGATTACCAGTTTCAGACCCGTCTTGTTGGTGATTGCTCGCAGCACGCGATTGGCTGGCTCTCCTTTGGTCGATTCTTCCAAGGTCTGCCTTAGCGCTTCGTGCGTGGCCTTGAGGTGCTCGGCGGTGAGGCCGAACTTCAGCGGCTTGGCCGCGAGTCCCGCTTCGCCCCCGTCGGCCAGCTTGGCGATCCACAGTTGCAACCCCGCCTTGTCGCCGATGCGAAACGATCCGCCCGGCAGAATGAGCCTGTTGTCCCCTTCGAGCAGGCCGGTGACGGCGAACGTTTTGGTCTCGCCGACTTTTCCTTCGCGAATCCCTCCCTTCTCGCCGCCGCCTGACTGAAGGCGGACATTCGAGAACCCGGCATCGGTGAGCGCCTTCACCACCGCTCCGGGGTTTTCAGGCGGCAAGCCATCGGCCAGTTTCACGTCGAGCGAAACAATCGGCGGCGCAGCACAGACGCTCCCCGCGCTCAACAAAGCAATTTGCAAAATCGCGGTCAGGAATGCGGCCAGGCCGTTCATCAAATAGCGCATGCGCAACTCTCGCTTCTGGTAGGGATTGCCAGTCCTCTTATCAGCATAGCACCCGCCTGTCGTGGTATCCCGTTCTTCGCGATTTTGCTGGTTATTCGGGCCAGCGGCGGCTGCGAATGGTTAAGCTAGTAGCGAGTCAGCCAATGGTAAGTGTCCCGGTGGCGGGTGGCACTGGCGTCCTCCAGACGCCAGTGTACGCGTACGACGACGTACCACCCCCAACTCCCCTTAGCTCTTCTCCGGCAAAACAACTGTGTCCCGCATCCTGTATTTGAATTACACGCAAACCGGCGATTCGGCCAAGGTGGGCCAGCGCTTCTTGGAGCCCCTCCGCGCCGCCGGCCACGAAATCGTTTCGCAGCAGATCGAACCGGTCGAGCCCTACCCGTTCCCGTGGGGCAGTCTCAACAACATGATGCAGGTCTTTCCCGAGTGCCACTTCGGCGGCGGCAAGGGAATCAAACCACTCACCATCGCCAACGACGAAAAGTTCGACTTGGTGATCCTCGTTTACCAGATCTGGTTCTTGGCGCCGTCGATCCCGATTCAGGATTTCTTCCGTAGCCCGCACGCGGAAGTCTTGCGCGGCAAAAAGGTCGTCACGATCTGCGTCTGCCGCGACATGTGGCACGCCGGCTCGCAAAAAATGAAAGAGCTGCTCGTCAAAGCAGGCGCGCACCAGATCGACAACATCGCCGTCACCTTTCAAGGGCGTCCGACGGCCACGTACATCACCGTCCCTCGCATGCTCACCACCGGGAAGCGCGACCGGCTGTGGGGCATCTTCCCCCCCGCCGAGATCGACGACAGCCAGTACGAGCGCGTCCACATGCTCGGCGAGGCCGTCGCGCAAAAGCTCCCCACGCACGAGCCCGACTCTCGCGAGCCGATGCTCAAAGGCCTTGGTGCCGTGAAGGTCTACCGCGACCGCGTCATTCCCGAGGTCATGGGCTCGCGGATGTACCACGACTGGAGCTGGTTCGCCAAGTATGGACCCGTCCCGCGGAAGTGGTTGATTTTCATTTTCATGATCTACCTTCCGCTGAGCATCACCTGCTGCTTGCCATTCATTGGCCTGGGGTGCCTATTGATCTTGCCGCTATTGATTGGCCCAGTCGAACGCTACTCGCGGAAGCTGGCTGAGCCCTCGGGCGAACTAGCGAAACCCACGAAGACGTGATTGGAAGTCGCGAGACAACAACAGATGATCCCTCTCTTCAAAAAGCTCAATCTCACTACCCAAACACAAATCGTGGTCCTCAACGCTCCCGATTCGTTTGAAGACGAGTTGGAGCAACTCACAGGCATTACCGTTTTGCGCAAGGTAGGCAAGACAACACGCGTCTCGTTCGCGATGGCCTTTGCCACGAACCAGAAGCAACTCGATGCAGTCTCCAAGTCGCTCACGGCCGCTGCCGAAGGGGACGCCATTCTGTGGATGTGCTACCCCAAGCAATCGTCGAAGAGATACAAGTGCGACTTCAACCGCGATTCCGGCTGGACCGTCCTCGGCGAAGCAGGCTACGAGCCGGTCCGGATGGTGGCGATCGACGAAGATTGGTCGGCGCTGCGATTTCGTAATGCCCAGTTCATCAAAACAATGACTCGCAACAAATCGATGGCGATCTCGAAGGAAGGAAAGAAGCGGGCCGCGAAGAAAGCGCCGAAGTCGAAGTGAGGTTAAGCACTCAATGTGCACGATTTAAGAGGACGTCACGTGACTACTGTTACTATCGCCCCTCCCAACTCGGTCATTCTCGTCATGGACTTCCGAACGGGAATAGTTCCCACATCAATGGGAAAACAACTGGTGTTTTCAACAGAGTCTTGTGTCGCCGTCGGTTGTCTGATGGAACAAGACGGACCAACGGAGATAACTCTAGCCCGTGCGGACGAAGTCAACCCAGAAGATGCCTTGGCCTTTGATGGCATGATTACTACGCCCAGCAAGAAGTTGTCCATTGTCTCGTGCGAAAATGAAGAAATCATGGCTACTGACGTGATGAACACGACCACGCGTATAAGGGTTTACGCAAATGATCCAAGGGAGCCGGACCGAATCTACGTTGTTTACAACTAGTCCTTGAGCAGGCTGCGTGAGTTGCCGGTTTGTCGGCACCTTCGTGCCTTATGTGTCTCTCGTGCTCGCCAGCCGGGGTCTCACGACCCCGACAGAGATCCGTCGAGCCCTTCTGCCCTTTGGGCAGTGGCGATTGCTGGCCATCAACCAAAATTCCGCCCAATTTTGCCGATAAAATAGGCCGACTGGCCAAACTTTGGCGCGTTTTCGAGCTATAGTTGAGGGCCACGTTTGTACTTGCCCCCTCACCCCCCTTTCAAGGCAGAGCCTGTGTCCGAAGCGCTCGGAATTATCGAAGTCAACGGCTTCACCCCCGCGCTGGCGGCAGTCGACGCCATGGATAAGGCGGGCCGGATTCGTGTCCTCGAGGCGGAACTCAACGACTTTTACGGCTTCGTGATCAAAGTCGTCGGTGAAGTCGCCAGTGTCCGAGCCGCCATCGACGCCGGGGTCGCTGTGGCGACTCAAATGCAGGCAAAGCCCAACTCGACGATCATCAACCGTCCTGATGCGACGGCGATGACCGCCATCAAGAGCAAGGTCGAGTTCAACCCGCTCATTCAACAAAACATCGTTTTCCTTCCCAACTACGAATCGCTTGGTTCGTTGGAGTCTTCTGGTATGGCCGACAATCCCACTTACGCTCTTGGTCTCATCGAAACCCAAGGGTTCACCGCCGTCTTCGAAGCGATCGACAGCGCCTGCAAGGCCGCCAACGTCGAAGTGGTCGGCAAAGAAAAGCTCGGCGGTGGTTACATCACCGTCGTCCTCAAGGGTGACGTCGCCGCCGTGAAGGCCGCCGTCGACGCCGGCATCAGCAAGGTCACCAGCTTGAACCTCGGCAAAGTGATCGCTGGCCACGTGATTGCCCGACCCAGCGGCGCCGTGATGCAACTGCTGCCTAAATAGTGATCCTGTAGGCCGGACAATCCTGTCCGGCTGCGCGCAGGTTGACTCAAGCTTCAGCCGGACAGGATTGTCCGGCCTACGGTTAAGCGTCACAGTTGAGTTCTACGGCTGCACTGCCCACTCGACGGCATTGCTCAACAGCTTCCGGAAATCCGAATTCTTGAAATCGTCTTCACCTCCCAGCGACGTGTAGAAGACCTTCGACTTGCCGACCTGCCGCGTCCAGGCGACCGGTTCTTCGGCGCCGCTCGCATCGCGACCGGCAATCAGCACCGTCGCATCCTCGGCTAGTGGCTTAACGTTGTAGAGGTCGCTCTTCGATTTCCACGGAAAGCCCGAGACGCGCGCCAGCAGCGGACTCGATGCGTCCTTCGGCGCGACAATCTCGCTCCCTCCGCTCCCGTGATCCCGATAGCTTCCGCCTAAGATCGTCTTGTCGAATTCGTTCCAGTTCTTCAGCCCGGCTGGCGCGTCGCCCCTGAGGCTGAAAGCATGGCTGGCCGTTCGCATGGCGACGAGCGGTTTACCCGATGCCAGGTAGCTCTCGACTTCTTTCTGCTGCAACTCCGTCAACGGCTGCCGTCTGGCGAACAAGATCGCCACATCGGCCGTTCGCAATGCCTCCATCCCTTCAAAGCCCTTTTGGGGCTCGCCATAGACAAACGTCACGGCCATGTTGTGGTCGCGTTGCAGCGTATCGGCGAACGACGTCAGCAATTGGTCCTGGTGGTAAAGGCTGTCGTTGCAAATGATCACCGCGTGCTTGCGATGATCGTCCGTAAAGCGATTGGGAGCCACGCCCGTCAGGTCGGTGCTTTGCACCGTCGGGCACCACCACCGCTCGATGTGCTCGACAATCAGTTCCGTGCCGCGAACGTGCGTCGTTTGCGGAGCTTTCGCCGGGTTGTACATGCTGTCGGTCAAATCGCGAACCAGCAGCACGTTTTGCCCTTGTCGAACCATCTGGCGAATCGAAAACGGCCGGCCGAGCACGCACATATTGGTGTGAACGCCCATCACGAGAACATTCTCGATGCCATGCTGCTTCATCAGATAGAAGGCCTCGGGGCTGTCGGTGATCGCGTCCTCGTCGAAGATCTCGATCGCCGCAATCTGCCGCGACCACGCTTTGTAATTCTTTTGTTCCGGATCGCAGCCGCCATCGCTATCGTCGACCGGCAACGCCCCTTCGTAATCGGGCATGATCCGGCACCAACGCTCCAGCGGAACTTTTGTCTCGACGACGGGAGCATCCATCGCTCGCTTGCGCTGCGGTGTGTCTTTGTAGAAATCCATCGTGTCGCTGGGGCAGTGGATGATTAGCGCACCGCGAGCCCGGGCGGCTTTGATCGCCTCGTTCATCCGCGGCGCCATCTCGCCGACCCGCCGGGTGGCGTTGTCGCACCAGTGCTTGTCCCACATGTCGCAAACGACGACGGCGGTCTTCTTGGGGTCCCACTTCGTGGTTTGCGCGACCGTGGCGATGGAGCCATCCTCCAGCTTCGCCCGCTTACGCGTGTGGAACGTGAAGGGCTCGCTCTCGTCGGCGATAACTAACGAGCCGGCAATTGTTGTGAAGATCAATGCCAAGAGCAACGAAATTCGCATTAGAAAAGTTCCTCAATCAGAACTCGCGGAGATGTTTTTCGATCGGCAACTTATCCGGGATTGTTTCCCAACCGTTCTATTCTGTCGGCACCTTCGGGCCTTGGATCTCTCAGGCTTCGTGCACCGGTGGCTCACGCGCTCACGCCACCGACTAAGATCTGTCGGGCCTTCGGCCCTTTTCACTCTCTGAGACCTCTATGGTCCTCTGTGGCAAAATCCTTCCTAGAGCCGCACAGGAATTCCCTGCGCCGCCATGATTTCTTTAGTTTGTCGAATCGTGTACTCGCCGAAGTGGAAAATGCTGGCTGCCAGGGCCGCGTCGGCTTTCCCCTTCAGGATCGCGTCGGCCAAGTGCTCAGGCTTTCCCGCTCCGCCGCTGGCGACCACGGGAATGCTCACCACGTTACTTACGGCGGCCGTGATCTCGATGTCGTAGCCGTCCTTGGTACCGTCGCAGTCCATACTGGTAAGGACAATCTCCCCTGCCCCGAGTCGTTCCACTTCTTGCGCCCAGGCGACTGCTTCGAGGCCCGTAGGAACGCGCCCGCCGTTGATGTGGACTTCCCAAATCTCGCGGCCGTCTCGCTGCACGCGCTTGGGGTCGATATTCACCACGATGCACTGGCTGCCGAATTTTCGGGCGGCTTCGCGGACAAACTCTGGATTCTTGCAAGCAGTCGAGTTGATCGAGACCTTGTCGCATCCGGCATTGAGGAGCGCTCGGATGTCTTCGATCGTTCGAATGCCTCCGCCCACGGTCAGCGGCATGAAAACGGTTTCCGCAGTCCGACGAACGACGTCGAGCATGATGCCACGTTCTTCGTGGCTGGCCGTGATGTCGAGGAAGACGAGCTCGTCGGCTCCTTCGGCTTCGTAGCGGGATGCGACTTCGACAGGGTCGCCGGCATCGCGGAGATTGAGGAAGTTTGTCCCTTTGACGACGCGTCCGCGGTGGACATCGAGACAGGGAATAACACGTTTCGCCAGCATTTCGCCCCTCGCGGGTTTCTGATCGCAGCGGTGGAACGCTCTATCGTAAATGGAAACGTTCCCTATTGCGTGGGGGCTTGTGGTGTTTGACGCACCTTGCTGGCATGACGGTGGTACCCAAGTCATACTGTAGCCATGTCGCCGCGAAGGGTGCCGCTGGCGGTGGGGAGTCAACTCGGTAAGCACTCTGTTGGGCATTTTTCGCCACGAGGATTTTGTGTCGCAGTCGTTTCCGCCGAATCCCTACGGCAACCAACCCAGACCCGGGAATCCCTACGTCCAAGGCCGACCAGGACGGTACCCGGCTTACGGTCAGCCCGGTTATCCGCAGTTTGGTCCCGGCGGTTTCGCTCCCCCCAAGAAAAGCGGCTCCTCGCTCTTTTGGATCTTGGGGATCATCGGCGGCCTGATCTTTTTCTGTTGCCTGGGCTGTGGCGGAGTCGGCATCTCGGCCATGTCTTGGGTTGCCAATACCGAATCGAGAATGGTCAAAACCGAACTCGAAAAGTCCCCCAAGGCGGTGGAAGAACTGGGCACCCCGATTGAAGTGAAGATGAATTTTGGCGAGAGCATTGCCCACGACGATAACGATATCTTCGTTTTCGACGTGTCGGGCCCCAAGGGGAAAGGCAAAGTGCGAGCCGATTGCGACGCCGGCGACGAAATCGTTTTCGAATGCCACTTGGACGTCAACGGCAAAACGATCGACGTGCTGGAAGACAACGGCAGCAACTCGGACGACATGGAAGACGAGATGATCGCGGATGAGGATGAGGGCGTCGCCCCAATTGAAAAATAACGTTGCGGAAGTTTGTGATGATCACCGTCCTGCGATCGATGTTCCGCCGCGCTGACGTGCTTTGCGCTGTGATAGCGTGCGCAGTGCTCGCCTACGTGGTGCTCGGTAGTGTTCTGTTCGCCGAAGACCCGCCGCCCAAGCTCGCACCAGGCCAAGGGCTCGACCTTTACCAAAAGCAAGTTCGACCTCTCCTGCGCGAGAAGTGCTTCTCGTGCCACTCCGATCGCCGGCAGGAACCGCTCGGCAATCTGCGTCTGGATCGTCGCGACGGCTGGCTGACCGGTGGCGATCGCGGCACCGCGTTGGTCGCCGGCAAGCCCGACGAAAGCCTGCTCATCAAAGCCGTCGAACGGCGCGACGATCTCGCGATGCCCCCCGAACAAAAGCTGACGGCCGAAGAAGTGGCACTCTTGCGGAAATGGGTCGAACTCGGCGCGCCAGCGCCTGAAACGGAAGAAATCGATCCCGAAGTTGCAACAGCACGGTGGGCCTTTGCCGAGCTGAATCGCCCTAGCGTTCCTGCCCTCGCTGTCCAACAAGACTGGGCGCAGAACGATGTCGATCGATTCATCCTCGACAAGCTCCATGCCAACGGACTTGCTCCTTCCCCACAGGCTTCGCGGCGGACATTGATTCGCCGGCTGTCCTTCGACCTGCTGGGCCTCCCGCCGACGCCACCAGAGATCGACGCCTTCGAGAACGACCAACAGCCGCTGGCTTACGAACGCCTGGTCGAGCGATTGCTGGCATCGCCCCGTTACGGCGAACGCTGGGCCCGGCACTGGCTCGATGTCGTTCACTTCGGCGAGACGCATGGTTACGACAAAGATCAGCCCCGCCCCAATGCCTGGCCTTATCGCGACTACGTGATCCGCGCGCTGAATGCCGACAAGCCGATGACTCGGTTCATCGAGGAGCAAATCGCCGGCGACGCCCTCTACCCCCGCACACGCGACGGTGTCGAGGCGCTCGGCTTTTTGTCGGCCGGACCGTGGGACCTGATCGGCCACGCCGAAGTGCCGGAAACGAAAATCGACGGAAAAATCGCCCGCCATCTCGACCGCGACGACGTGATCACGAGCGTCATGCAATCGTTCTGCGGCCTTACGGTCCAGTGCGCCCAGTGCCACGATCACAAGTTCGATCCGATCACGCAAACCGACTACTACAGCCTGCAGGCAGTGTTTGCCGCAATCGACCGCACGCACATCACGTACGACGCCGACGCGCCGACCGCGAAGAAGCGAGCCGAACTCGCGGCCGCCGAAAAGCACGAGCGCGAAGCCCTGCTCGCGCTGACCCAACGAGCGCGCCAAATAGGCGGCGATCTTTTCGTCGCTGCCGAAAAAGAGCTGGCCGCGCTCCAACAACCGGCCGGCGGCGACGACCCCAGGTCGGTCGCCTACGGTTGGCACTCGAACATCGAGGCGAACGCCGCGACGCCCAAATGGGTGCAAGTCGATTTGGGTTCGTCCTTGGCGCTGGCATCAATCGTCTTGCAGCCTTGCCGCGACGAGTTCAACGGCATTGGCGAAGGCTTTGGCTTCCCTAAGCGGCTTCGCGTGGAGATTTCCGACGATCCCGAGTTCAGTCCCGGCAACGCAGTCACTGTTCTCGATCGAACGAACGAAGACATCGCCAATCCCAAACTCACGCCCGTCGCGGCCGTCTTAAGCGGACAGCGCGCTCGCTACATTCGCATCACTGCGGTGCAGCTCGCCCCGCGAATGAACGATTTCATTTTTTCGCTGGCCGAACTACAGGCCTTCGATTCCGACGGCCGAAACGTCGCCGCTGGAGCGGTTGTAACCTCGTTCGACTCCATCGAAGCCCTGCCGCGCTGGAGTCGCACGAACCTCACCGACGGCTGGTATCCCGGAAAGTCGGCGGTCGATCGGAAGACCGAGCTGAACAAGGCAACCGAGCGGCTCGAGCAACTCACCGCCCTCGCCCTTACCGGCGAAGAACGAGAGCAGCGCCGCGTTGCCCGCGAGAATCTTGCCTCGCTGCAACAACAGCTCGCCGCCTTGCCAACACCGTCGATCACCTACGCCGGCGGAGTCCACAACGGAAACGGCGCCTTTCGCGGGACCGGCCCCGATGGTGGCAAGCCGCGGACGATTCACCTGCTCCGGCGCGGCAATGTGCTGTCGCCTGGACCCGAGATGAAGCCGGCGTCCGTGGCGCTGTTTGAATCGCTTAACTCTCACTTCGATTTACCCCCCGACCATCAAGAGTCGCAGCGACGGGTGGCCATGGCCCACTGGATCACCGACCGCCACAATCCGCTCACCTGGCGCACCATGGCCAACCGTTTATGGCATTACCACTTCGGCGTCGGATTGGCTGCCACCCCGAACGATCTGGGACGCGGCGGCCAACGCCCCTCGCATCCGGAGCTGCTCGATTGGCTCGCCTGCGAACTGCGTGACGCGCTGCCTGGGGAGGGGGATTCACCCGAGTCGGCGGGCTCGCTCAAAAACATGCATCGCTTATTGGTTTGCAGTGCAACGTATCGTCAAGCCAGCGATCCCATCGCCGCGACGTCAGCCGTCGATCCGCGAACGATCGATGCCAACAATCGCCTCCTGTGGCGGATGCCGCGCAAAAAGCTGGAGGCCGAGGCCGTTCGCGATTCGGTGCTCGCCACCGCCGGGCTGCTCGACCTGACCATTGGGGGACCGAGCTTCCAAGACTTCATCGTCGAGAAGCCGGAACATTCGCCTCACTACCAATACCATTTGCACGACCCAGACGATCGCAAGAGCCACCGCCGCGCGGTGTACCGCTTCACCGTCCGCTCGCAGCAGCAGCCCTTCATGCGGGCCTTGGACTGCGCCGACCCTTCCATGCAAGTCGACCGCCGCATCGAAAGCCTCTCGCCGCAGCAGGCGCTGGCAATGGTGAACGACCGTTTCATGCTCGTCGTCGCCAAGCGTTGGGCGGAACAGTTGGAACGCGGCGATAAGGATGTGCGATCCACCACCCGCGAAGCATTTACGACAGCCTTCGGACGCTCTCCCGACGAAGACGAACTGAACGAACTGGCGGCGTACGCCAGCGAGCACGGTCTGGCCAACATGTGCCGCGTGCTCTACTCGCTGAACGAGTTTTCTTACGTGGACTGAACCTCAATCGTCTGGTTTGCCGCGCAAACGTCGTTGGGATTGTTATGCAAATCTTGAAATGCAGTCGTCGCGCGGCGCTCGTCGCGGGTTCCCTTGCACTCGCATCGCTCGCGCGTCCGGCTGTCGCGAGCGGACCCAAGGCCCAGGTCGCCATCACGTTCGATCTGGAAATGTCCCGCAACTTCCCCGCCTGGGAAGACACGCACTGGGACTACGAAAAGGGAAATCTCAACGACGAAACAAAAAAGTACACCCTCGAAGCGGCCCGGCGAATCAAAGCCGCCGGCGGGCGAATGCACGCCTTCTCCGTAGCAAGGGTCCTCGAACAAGAGAATGTCGATTGGCTGAAAGAACTGGCTCGCGAAGGCCACTCGATCGGCAATCACACCTACGATCACGTGAACGTCTTGGCAACCAGGTCGGAGAACATTCAGTTTCGCTTCCAGCGCGCACCATGGCTCTTGGAAGCGAAGATGCCGCCCGAAGTGATTCGCCACAACATTCGCTTGGCCAGTGCCGCACTGAAAGAGCGTCTAGGGATCGAAGTCGCCGGCTTCCGTACGCCAGGCGGCTTCGTGACCGCGCTCGATGGCCGCGACGACTTGCAAGCGATGCTCAAGGACCTCGGCTTCACTTGGGTAAGCAGCAAGTACCCGGCCCATCCCGTCGGCCCGCCTGGGATGGAACCCACGGCCGAGATCTACGACGCCATCGTGGCCGCACAAAAGCAGGCTCAGCCCTACGCCTATCCCAACGGCCTGATCGAAGTCCCCATGAGCCCCATCAGTGACATCGGCGCATTCCGCGGCGGCCGCTGGAAACTCGCATGGTTCCTGGAATCGATCCGCCGCGGCCTAGGCTGGGCGATCGAAAACCGAGCCTGCTACGACTTCCTCTGCCACCCCTCGTGCCTCTACGTGGTCGACCCCAACTTCGAATCGGTCGAACTCATCTGCCAAATGGTGAAAGATGCCGGCCCGAAGGCCGAAATCGTCGACTGCGGAACGCTCGCGAAGCGAGCAGGTTAGGCTACAGGGGGCAAAACAGACGCGGAGGCTTTGCGGTCCTCAGGGCCGAAGGTCCGATAGATCTTAGCCGTGCCCGTGAGGGCACGGAAAAAGATCCCACCAGTTTCCAAGGCCCGAAGGTGCCGACAGAAGTTTGTCGACTCAATCTGCCGGCCCATTCGGGCCTTGAGAGTTTCCCGTGGATACAAACCGGGGCCTGACGGACTCCGGCTGAGATCTGCCAGGCCTTCGGCCCTGGTCGCCTGTTGCTGAAGCCTCACTCCTTCTCGCGACAGCGCTTCGCCGTGGACCACTACGCACCACGCATCAACCAAGCGTCGCGACGAACGAGACCGTGGGAGAACGGAGAAAGTCCGACGGAAAAATATCGCAATGGACATCACCGCGAATTAACCCGCGAAGAAATGCAACGAACCCAGAGTTGTGGCTAAAGACCTTCGGGCTGCGCGGCCCCATAACCGCAATCGTCCAGTTGTTTGGCTTCGGACCGTCCACCACCCAGAAAAGGCTGTCGCCATTGTCGGTGCCGGCAACCGGCAGAAATCCATTTGCGGCCGGAAAACGCGGCATAGAAAAGACCTCAGGGAACGCTCGTTCACTTTGGCTGAGCGCCGAAAGTATGAGCTCTATCTGTGCGTTCAGGTTGAGGTGTGTATTCTTGCTCGCCGGATTGAATACCCAGAGGAAGTCGTCCACCACACCCGTACCGTAGCTCGCAAGAAACGCTTTGTAGTCGTCCGGGAGCGCGGTGAGGATACGCTCACATTGCTTCCAGTCTTCGTCCGACGGGATCTCCAGCGGTACGGCTGGCACTGGCATTACATCGATCAGATCGCGTAGTGACATCATTTTAACTTGACATCTCTGAGGGAGGAACGGAGACCTGGTTAGGTCTCAGGGCCGAGAAGCCCGACAGATCTTAGCCGGGTCCCGTAAGGCCCGGATCTCAGGTCCCAAGAAGGTTCAAGGCCCGAAGGTGTCGGCAGAAAAAGTGCGTGCGTGTCACTTCTGTCGGCACCTTCGGGCCTTAGAGAATTCGCGAATGGGGACCGAGGCCTCACGGCCTCGGCTAAGATCTGCCGGGCCGTTGGCCCTGGTTTCCCGTCAACTCGCTTGTTCCCGAAGTCTCACTCCTTCTTTTCCTTCTCGCGAAACCGCTTGGCATGAATCGCGGCAACGTCCCACATGTAGTGATTCACCTTGAACTTGTCTGCCGCGGCCAGAATATGCGGCTTGGCTGCGGCTTCATCGCCGGTCGCTTCTAAATAGAGCCCCACGTAAAGATTCGCGTAGAACCGCGACCATGTTGCCGCCGGGCCTTCCTTGGGGCCCGCCTCGACAGCGGCCATCACCTTTTCGATCGAACCCTTACCCCGGAAGAGGTCGTAGATCTCCATCATCGGGACCCGGCGATCAGCGGCGATCGGCAGCATCGCGGCCGTTGCCTTTTCGCGATCTTCGGCCCGGGCCTGGCAGAGCCACCGCCAGACGGAGTTCTCCACGTCCTGATCGTGGTAGGTCTGGTACAAAACGAACTGCTGGGCTCCCCGGTCGAACTTCCCGGCGTAGTAGAGCGCGATGCCGCGCTCCCATTGGCGCGGCTCGGCCTTGGGATCGAGTTCGACCAGCTTGTCGAAATCGGCCACCGAGCCGTCGATGTCGCCCGCACAAAACCGCGCGCGCCCGCGCGCATAGTAAACAGAAGCCGACTTGGGTTCCGCCGCTACGACCTTGTCGAGCAAAGCCACCGCCGCGGTGTGGTCCCCTTGATCGCTGGCTGCTTGCGCCTCGCGCAGCCACCGCTGGGTCTGTTCATCAGCACCCGCATGAAAGGAGGCCGCTAGCAGGAAAAGAACCGCCAGAATGGTGGGACGCAAGACGGCGAAGTAGCGCTCCGGCATCTTAAGATCTCGCAAAGAAGGCCCATGCAAACCCACCGCAAGCCAAGCCGGCGCGCGGCTGTTTGTCGCACATAGAGACGCATTCTGTCTCATTTCGAGTGAATATCAATCGACGATCTCGCCATTAAGCGGCGATCACTCAGGCGCGGTCAACAGAAAAAACATTTGTCTGCAAAGAAAAGTTGGGCGCCGCGACTTGCCGTTATTTGCCGCTTGCACTCGTGCTAGCATTTGCCAAATGGAGAACAAATGGCCAGCGGTGAACAACTCTTGACCGAAGGTGTCACTCCCTTTCGGTATACTTTGTGCAGACATGGACGAAAACTTTTCAACCTGCCGTTAATTCGCGAAATCTTTACGCACGACAAGCATCCAAACGAATTAACGAACACACGTTGAAGGGATTCATGCCAGTTTGGCCAAGGTCAGGAACTTTCAGGGAGGAATAGATCATGTTGGTGCTCAGTCGAAAAGTGGGTGAGAAGATCGTCATCGATGGCGGAATCACCATCACCATCACCAAGGTAAGCGGCAATCGGGTTGCGATTGGCGTCTCCGCTCCAGAAGAAGTCCGCGTCGTCCGTGGCGAACTTAAGGAACTGCCCAGCGGCGAGATCGATCGCTTAGCTCCTCTCAAGGTGCACCGCGACAAGATCCAAGTTCCCCAACTCGTTCATGCCTCGTAGGATCTGCTAGCGGTCCACTAGGTCTCGCTTTGTCCGTCAATGCAAGCTCAGCTTGCTGACGGCAATCGAACCCGAAAAGCAGGCCGCAATATCGCTTTCGGGCAAGCGCGATCGCCCGTGATAGTCGCCTCGATACGAGAAGCCGCGCTCGGTCCGTTCGAACAGGACAGGCAGCGGATGCGGATCGGTTAAGCAATCGACGATTGGAATATCTCTCAGGTTGGCCACATCGCCGGAGACGGCCGGCGAACTGGCCACTGAGGAGACGTCAGGAAAGTTGACGTTCCAACATTCTCTTGGTGCAAGCTCGCGCACCAGCAAGTCTTTCAGCACGCGCTCGGTCATCACGCTGGTGGCGTCCCAGTTACAGGTCGTTTTCGACTTGCGGTACTGCGAAAACGCGATTCCCTGCACTCCCAGCAGCAGTCCCTCTCGCACGGCCGCGACGGTGCCCGATACGTAAACGTCGGCTCCCAAATTTCCGCCGTGATTGACGCCTGAGAGAACCCACGACGCTTTCGGTGCCAGATGCAACAAGCCAAGCCGTACGCAATCGGCCGGCGTCCCGTGCACGGCGAAACGCTTGACCGCGTTTTGACCCGCATCATGTTCGTCGACGACAATCTCGCGATCGGTGGTAGTCTGGTGGCTGCATCCTGATTGATGGCTGGCGGGAGCGACCACGATTACCTCGCCAAACTTCGCCGCCGCGCGAATCAACGATTGCAGTCCCTCGGCGTCGATTCCGTCGTCGTTGGTTACTAAGAAGTGCATCGCCGCCTTGAACGTTACGTGGACTCATTCTGCTGCATGGCCTTGGCGACTTTCGCGATCGCCATCGCCACCAAAACGATTGTATCGTCCGATTCCAGCAAGACAGGGTGATGCAACAAAAGGGTCGCGGCGGCGGCATGCCGCGAATGCGACAACTCGCCGATCCGCCGGCAGCGGTTGCCCGTGCGGCCGGCGAATCCGCGAAACCCCGCATCCACGGACACGCCTTCGGCTCTCAAGTGCGCCGACCAACGATCGCGCCGCGCAGCCAGTGCATTGCTCTGCTCGTTGAGTTGCGGCACAAGTTGAAGTCCAACTTTGTAGAACGAACTCCGGTCGTCTCGCGCCGGGGGCTGGACCATGACGATCTGATGGACTTCCCACGCTTCCAGCAACTGCTGCAGACGATCGATCGATCGTAGCCGTTTCGCTTGTTGTTCAGAAAAACCTGGCCACTGCGCCGCGAGCGCAATAGCTTGTAGCTCGCTGAGCGGAAAGGCGCGATTTCCCCGGTCGATGGCGACTTTGGCTCGCTGTAACAGGTCTTCGCGGTTGGTCGCGATCGCTCCGCCTCGGCCAGCGGTCAAAAGCTTGCTGCCACCGAAACTAAGCACGCTCACATCGCCGTAAGAACCAACCGGCTTGCCTCGTAAGATGGCGCCCGGCGTTTGGCACGCATCTTCGATGAGCGCGATTTCCTTCTCCGCACACCACGCTGCGATCTTATCGATCTCGGCGAGTTGCCCATGCAAGTGCGAAACGATCACCGCCTGCACGGACGGCTGCCAAGCCGATTCAAGTTGTTCGCAGTCGATTGTCCAGCCGCCTCGCGCCACGTCGACCAGAACTGGTGTCGCATCGCAAGCTTCGATGGCGCGGAAGTTGCCTGGAAAGTCGTATCCGGCGAGGATCACCTCCCCTTCGAATCCAACGCGGCATGCCCGCAGCGCCAATTCGACTGCGTACGTTCCCGAACACACCGCCAGCGCGTGTTCTTTGCCCGTCAACTCGGCGGCGCGTTGTTCCAGCGCCGGCAGATGCTCGCCGTCGTAGCGTCCCCAGTCGCCGCTCGCGCTGGCAGCGGCCAGGTGGCGAGCAACCTCTGCGTTCATTCCCGCCGTCGGCCACGCAGGCGGCCCTTTGGCAAGGACTGGCGGTCCCCCATGAAGCGCAGACAACTGCTCCACAACCTGGTCTTTGCGCAAAGTGATCGAAGCGTCGATGGAAGTCACGTCTATGGAAGTCACAGTGACACGGCAGGGATCAACACGGACGGCAGAAACCCTCCCAGTATGCCACGAAAAGGATAGGCGTGACGAACATTCTCGGGGGCTGACTTAAGCCGGAAGACAAAATAGCTTCCGTTTTTGCTCTCGCCGCTTCTTAGAACTCTTTCAATTGCCAGCGGCTCTCGGCGTTTCTCTCGAACACAAACTTGCCAGCGGGCAACGGTTGAGATTCCATGTGGCCGGTGCCGTCGTCGAATGTGATTGTCCAATTCCGGTCGTTGGCGAACGTCTGCACGTGGCCTGGCTTCAGCACGTACGCCATGCCGTTGATCTCGTACTTCACCGTCGTATCGGCGGTCGGAGGCAGTCTCAGTTTGATCGTCCCGGTGAAAACAGGTTTCTCTGGAACGGGCGGCTCCGGAACAATGGGCTCGGGAACCGTGTTCTGAATCTTGGAGGCGCCGCTTGCTGGAACTTTGGTATCGGAGACTTTCTTATCGGGGATCTTCGTCGCCGGAGTTGGTCCACTCGCCTTCATTTCGAGACTCGCCGTGACCTTCGTCTCGGGGGCAGCATCCTTTTTGGCCGGCGGAGTTCCAGTGATCTTGAGTTCAAAGGTGGCGGAGATTTTCGTCTCGGGAGGCGTCGGCTCGGGTGGTGGAGGGAGGTACACGGGCGGTGGCGGCGTGTAGATGACCAGCGGCACCGACGAATGATTAGGGCCGCCTGTGTACGAAGACGCGTTGCCTCCGTAATAGCTTTGGTAGTTTTCAAAGTACCCGCGCGGATAACTGGGATACTTTGCCGAGCCTGCCCGAGAAGCGTTGTACCGAGCATAGGAAGGGAAGCCGCGGCCATAGCCGTAGCCACCATAGCCCCCGCCGTATCCGTAGCCGCCATACCCATAGCCGCTACCGAATCCATAACCGCCGTAGCCGTAGCCTCCGTACCCAGAGTTGAAGCCGCTATGCCGGACGCTATATCGGGGCCCACCTCGCGTGCCTGGCGCCGCCGTGGCCGCTGAAACGAACAGCAATCCAAAAATTGCCGCCGTCATTGCCACCACCTTGATGCGCCCAGACATGGTTCCTCTCCTGGCTCCGGCCTGCGAAGCCGTCGAATTCGTGCGAAACTGCACTAATCTCATAGTCTTTAAGATTGTAGCTGCAAGCTTCGCCAATAGGAAACCGCCGCTAACTCAATCAGCGGCGGCCCTAGACAAGTAGACAGGTAGACAAGAAGTCGCCCAGGCAGCGGAGAACTCGGCCCACCGGCCAAGCGATTCCAGCAGCAGAGCACGATGCGCCATCGCGGCGCACCGTGGAGCAAGACGTGGGGCCTGAACGGGTCCTTCTCGATTCGCTAAAAGCCGCGGAGTTCCCATCGGCCGTCGGTGTTTCTGACAAACTCCCAATTGCCAGACGTTAGCCCATGCGACTGGGTTTGGCCGGTGCCGTCGTCGAATGTGATCGTCCAACTCCGGTCGTTGTCAAACTTCTGGGCGAAACCTGGGTTCAGGACAAAGGCTGTGCCGTTGAGTTGGTAGTTCACACTACCATCGGAACCAGCGGGCAACCTGAGTTTGATGTTGCCGGCGGGAGCAAGGGAGTTGGGAACAATTGGCTTCGCGGTGGTGATCCTCGTCTCAGGCGCTGCGTAGACCGTCGAAGGAGCCGAATACACAACCGACGGGGACGAATAGACAGTGGGAGAGGAATAGTAGGAACTGCCGTAGTAGCCGTAGCTGGGGTAGTAACCGTAGGAGCGGTAACCGTAGCCGGGATACCCGTAGCCGTAACCTCCGTAATACCCTGGATAGCCGCGATAGCCACCGTAGTAGCGGCCATAGCCACCAAGACCGTAACCGCCGACGTACCCGCCACGGTAACCGTAGCCACCCCAGCCGCGGCCGACTCCCACGCCGAATCCGCCACGCCACGGCGCTGCCATGGCTGTTGATCCGACAAACAACATAGCGAGAGTTGCCGTTGCGAGGGCCAACATTTTGATGCGATGAAACATGATCGTTCTCCTATTCCTGGCCACGCCGCCGCCAGCATCTACGTGACGCGCATGACGAACGTGGACCTTGATGGTCTTGGGAGATTCATCCGCAATTTTCAGGCCCTTCGGATGGAAAAACCGTTTTGTGCGGAAGATGGCCTGGAAGTAATCGCCTGCGCATGGCCGCGAACTTGGTTTTGCGGTCGTGGCGAGGAGACAGCGCCCCTGAATAGGTTGCTGCTGCGTGAAGCTACGATCAGCAAAAAAAAGAGAGCACGATGCGTCGCTGGCGGCGCATCGTGCTCATTGAAGTTAGTACCGATCGACAGACGATTCTAGAACGATTTCAGTTCCCAGTTGCCGTCGGAGTTTTTGACGAACTCGAAGTTCCCTGACTTCAACGTCTGTGATTGCATGTTGCCTGTGCCATCGTCGAACTTGATGTTCCATTCGCGATCGTTGGCGAAGGTCTGCGAGTAGCCCGGGTTCATCGTGTACTTCGTCCCATTGAGTTGGTAGTCCACCGTCCCTTCCGCCGTAGAACCCAACTTCAGCTTGATCTTCTCACCGGAATTGGCGGTGTCCGGAACCGGAGGCTTGGCGGCCGTGATTCGAATCGAGGGAGCATTGTCCGCCGCCTGCGGAGATTGCGGAGGACGATTGCGATTGGCTACCTGCGGTGGCTGCGGGGCGCCGTTTTGATCGGCCAATTGGGGCGACTGGGGCACATTGCCACGATTCGCGTTCTCGTTTAATCCTTGGGTTTGCGCATTTTGGTTTTGGTTGTCGTCAGAAAATCGATTGTCGTAGGGCTGCGAGTCGTTGGAGACGATTTGGTTGCCGTACTGGTCCTGGTCCTGATAAGCCATCGCGGGAGACGACGAGCCGGTGCCGCAATCGCAGGAACAGTCGTCGTACCCTCCCGAACTCACGTTGCCATACACCATCGAGTCGCCCGCGTATCCGCCCGAGGAGTAAACGACCGGGTTCGACGAGTAGTACGAACTGCCGTAGTATGGCGAGCCAAAGTAACTGCCGTATCTGGGGCCGGCGTAGCCGCCATAGTAACCACTGCGATACCCCCCATAGCCGCCGCCCCAAGCGCTCCCCCAACCGCCGCGCCAACGGCCCTGTGCCATCGCGTCCGAGCCGACTAAAAGTAACCCGAGGGCTGCCGCCGCCAATGCCAACATCCTGGTGCGCCGAAACATCGTCATTCTCCTGAATCGTAATGACCACGTCGCCGCAGACATCAACGTAACGTGCGGGCAAAACGTGGACGTCCCCCCGCACGCGACTTGTGCAATTCTCACGCCCTCGTCTGGCGGACTCGCTTTTTTAGCGCATTCGTGACTCAGGAACGCCGTCTCTGAAGAGAAAGTCACGGCGCCGCTGCCGTCCTGTCGCGCATTGCGCGAAAGGGCGCGCTGGCTCGCTGCGAAAGAGAGGAACGGAGTGCGCGCGGACAAACCACCGTGCGCGATGACAACTCTACCAGGGAATGCCTTCGTAGCGCTCGATCAGTTGGATCAGCTCGTCGAAATCAACGGGCTTGGAAAGCACGAACGTGATCCCCGCTTCATGGGCGGCGCTCGTTAATTCGGCGCTGGCGTAGCCCGTGATGAGAATGCCCGAGACGTCGGGACGTCGCTCGCGCATTTTTTTGAAGAGTTCGACGCCGTTCACCGGCGCCATCTTGAAATCGACGATGGCCAGGGCATAGGGCGTTTTTTCGATCAGACCGAGCGCCGTTTGCGGATCGTAGGCGACCTCGACCTGGTAGCCACACGTCCACAGCATTTTGGCCGTTGTGGCACAGGCGTCGGGATTGTCGTCCACCAGCAGAATGGGGTACGACATGGGTTCTCTCCTTAAGTTGTATCAAACACGTATTCATCAATCACGGGAATCAACTCCTCGAACTCCACGGGTTTGGCCAGCACTCGGAGCACGCCGGCGTCGATGGCGGGGAATACCACGTCGATCGTTGGAAAGCCGGTTACGAAAATCGCCTTGAGATCGGGCCGGACCGCCTTTGCCCGGCGGAACAACTCGATGCCATTCATGTCGGGCAATTGGTAATCGATCACCGCCAGCGCGTAATCGTGATCGGCCAGAAGCCGCAACGCCGAAGTCGCGTCGTGTGCGATGTCGACTTCGTAATCGCCCGCCCAGCGAAGGAATTTCGCTGCCGTATCGCAGGCATCGGGGTTGTCGTCCACAAGAACGATGCGCATGGTCATTTTCTGTTCTTTCAAGGAAGAAACGGATCGTCGCGACGTCACTGGCGATTTTTGCTGTCGAAGGCTTCCTCCATAGCAGGTTTAAGACCTTTACTTTGTAACGGACTCGACGGGTTGTCTCCTGCTGGTCAATCCAACGAGGATGTTCTCCAGCATTTGCCATCGAACGGGTTTTTGCAAATGGAAATCGAAGCCGCCTCGCAACGCGCGGCGTTGATCGTCCGGTTGACCGTAGCCGGTTAGAGCGATGAGCACCGTATCGTCGAAGCACACGTCTTCGCGCAATCGCCGCGCGACTTCGTATCCATCCATCCCGGGCATGGCGATGTCCAATAATGCGGCGTCGGGATGGTTCCGCACGATCCACGCCAGCGCCTCTGCGCCATTGTGCAAAGTTGCCGTTTCCTGGCCATGCATCTCCAGAAGTTTAGCTAGCGTATCGGCACAGTCGGCGATGTCGTCCACAACCAAGACGCGATGTCGCGGCAGGATGCGTTTCGGCGGAGCGGGATTTGCATCAGCCAACCTTGAGTCGGACAACTCACCGAAGGCGATGTTGAGAATCGGAAGCGTCACAACAAAAGTGCTTCCACGATTCGCTCCGTCGCTATGAACAGCGATATCGCCGCCATGCAAGTTGGCAAGTTCTTTGGCGAGAGTGAGTCCGATTCCCAGGCCTCCCTGCGCGCTATTGATCGTGCGTTCGATTTGGAAGAACGGCTCGAAGATGTGCGATTGTTGTTCCTTGGAAATTCCCACGCCATGGTCGCAAATGCTGACCGAGACTGTCGCATCCGCGGTCTTCACTTCCACGTCGATCTCGGGCTTGAGGCCGGAGTACTTCAACGCATTGTTGAGCAAGTTCGAAAAAACTTGCAACAACCGGATTGGATCGCCATCAACCACCACGGGCGCTGGCTGGAGCGCGACGGTCATTTTGCCGCCGGCTGTGTTGACCGAAGTCTCGATCGCCGAGAGAGCTTCTTGGACGACCCGCTGCACGTCGACCGGCTTTCGCCGCAAGGCGATCTTCCCTTTCGAGATCCGCGCCACATCCAACAAGTCGTCAACCAAACGAACCAATTGCTTGGTTTGCCGCAGCATAATCACGCGCAGTTGTTCCATTTCGTCAGGGTCGTTCTTCACTCGCGGCCACAGTTGCAGAACATTGCTGATGGGAGCCAGCGGGTTCCGCAGTTCGTGTGCGAGCGTCGAAAGGTAACGATCCTTTCGCACATCGGCATCGTGCAAGGCGTGCTCGGCTTCGATGCGATCGTGAATATCAGTGCTGGTGCCGAACCAGCGTTCGATCTCGCCGTGCGCGTTCTTGAACGGAATGGCTCGCACCAGAAACCAACGCGATTGCCCGTCGGCACGCCGGAGCAAATAGGTCTCTTCCCACGGAATTCCCTGCTCACGCGCGGCCTTCCACGATTCCAGCAGGCGACGCAGGTCGCTAGGCTCGCAGAACGAGTTCCAACCGGAGCCCTCGCTTTGGTTGGGCGTCGAGCCCGTGTATTCGTACCAGCGACGGTTGAACCAAAAACGGTAACCGTCGGGCCAGGCCATCCAAACCAATTGCGAGACGGAATTGGCAAGCTCACGAAACTGCTTGTCGCGCTCGTTACGCCGCGCCTTGTGAAGAGCCTCGATCGAAATGCTGACGACGACGCCCACCAGGACGAACGTCACGGCGTTCAACCCGTCGGCGAGTCGTTCGATGCGGAGCGAGTCCGATGGCGGCACGATGTAGTAGATGCCTAGGTAAGTCCCGAGGAAGGTGGCCAGCAATCCGGGCTTGAGGCCTCCCACCCAAGCGGCGGCCATCACCGCGATCACGAATGGCAGCAGCCGAGCCTGCTCGGCCAATTGTTCATCCAGCGCCAATCGCGCCAAGAGAACGCATGTCGAGGCAACCACGGCAACAAGGCAACCCAGCAAGACCTGATAGCGCGGCACGAGTCACTCCTTTGCCACGACGCAAAGAATCGCCCCCTATTTGATTTAATACGCCGCCGCGAAAAGGGTTCGATCTCTTTCGAAAACTTAACTCCCGGCTGCGTTTGGAGGACGCTTCACCGCCATGCGCTGCCACGGTTGATGCGATGCTCGAAGCGGAGGGCACCCTACAAGGAATTAATGTTGCCTCGCTGTTGGCCCGCGAAAGACTTCCTTTGTGCCTTCGAGTCGACGATGTGACGGCCCGACGGGTCGTAGCAGCGGAGTCGCGGGAGAACGGCCATGGATAATAATGACTTTCTTGGTTCGGAAATGCGAGTTGTCGACGAAACTGTCGACGCGTTAGACCTCACCATCCATGAGCCGGTCGGGCCCGACACGCGCAGTTGCATTACGCATGGACTCGAATTCTTAGAGGATCACTTGCGGCGCCTGTACGGCCTGGAAGAGAAAGGCAACTTGCTGGACATCGTGGTGAGCGTCCATCCCGAATTGGCAACCGAGCTTCACCGGCTGCAGACCGAACACGATGCCATCCGCGCGGAAGCACATCGCTTGGTTTTGACGCTCGAGAACAAGCACAACCCCAGCGATGCATCGTTGCAAGGAATCATGCGCAGCCTGCGCCACTTGATTGGCGGGATCCTCAAGCACGAGAAACACGAGCGGACCGTTTTGCTCGACTCGACGCACCTCGACTGCGGCGGAGAAGGATAGTCCCCATCGAAACAGCCACTCATCGAAACAACTCGGCTCGAAACAATCCTGTTCAAGCGATTTGCGCCCTGAACAACCGGAGCTAGCAGCCCACGAGGTGCGCCTCTACGCACTCCAAAAGCCGATTCGCCGCCGCTTTACCTGTCTTCGCCTGATCCCACAGATTAAATCTCAGCCATCGCCGCTTTCGGCAAATGCGTCTTAACACAACATCCGATTGAGATTCGGTGGCGAGGAAGGCCACAAGCTACACAAGTGCGGCAAGGATGCTGGCATCATGAGTCAGACGACGTTTCGCGCGGCGTATTGGGCACTCGTCCTCTTGTCGCCGCTAGCATTTCTGGCACCGCTGCGCGCCCAGGAACTTTATCGCTACGAGGCGGCGCCGGAAGCAGAAGTAACTACGTTGCCCGGATCATACGGCGAGACCGCCATCGATTCCGAATCGGAAGTGCCTCCATTCGTGTTCACCGGCGCCGACATCCTTCCTCCGCCCGTCGACCCGCAGGTTCTCGCGGCACTCCAGGCTCAAGAAGAACGCCTGGCCAAGTTGGAAAAGAATGCCGCTGCGCCGGCGAAACTTAAGTATCCCAACGTCGCGATCAACGGCGTTTTCCAGGCGGATGGAGTCGCCACCGATCAAACGGATGTCAGCCGCGCCGCCTATGGTCCCATTCAAGGCGGCGCCGATTTTCGCCGCGCTCGCTTGGCCGCCAAGGGCGCTGTGACCGACAACATGAATTACTTCTTTCAGATGGACTTCGCCTTCTTTGGCCGGCCGACCTTCACCGATGTGTGGGTCGATTTCACACAGCTGCCGGTTCTGGGAACCTTCCGCATCGGTCAATGGAAACAGCCCTTCAGCTTGGAGGTGGTCAGCAGCTTCCGTTACACGACATTCATGGAACGTGCCGGTACGTTCCTCGCGTTCACTCCCTTCCGGCATACTGGATTCGGGTTCTACAACAATTCCGAAGACCTTTATTCGACGTGGGCGGTATCGTACTTCCGAACAGGTCAGGACCAGTTCGGTGGATCGCTTAGCACGCTCGGCGGAAATGGCATGGCGGCGCGCGGCACCCGCTTGCTGTACTGGGATGACGAGTGCAACGGCTACAACTACTGGCACGTGGGAGCAGGCTACTACCTCAATGCTCCCCCCAATCACGTTTATCGATCGCGAACAATTCCTGAAATCTACGTCGGCGAGCAATCTTCCGCGACACTTGGGTCGCCTCCTGTCGTGGGATCGAGCGGCAACCCTACGCCGACCTTCTTTAACGGAACGCCGTTTTTTATCGACACGGGCAACCTTGCGTTCACGTCGGTGGTGCAAACGGGCGGGCTCGAGTCGTTGTGGGTCCGCGGCCCGCTTTCGGTGCAGGCAGAAGGGATGGGACAGCTTGTCGATCGTGGCGGGGGCAACCCCAACCTCTGGTTCACCGGCGGCTACGTTACGACGGGCTATTTCCTCACCGGCGAACATCGTCCGTACGATCGTAAGGCAGGCGCGATCGACCGCGTCATCCCATTCAACAACTTCGATCGCTGCGGCGGCGGCATCGGTGCGTGGGAAATCGCTGGCCGGCTCTCGAATACCAATCTGATCAGCAAGAACGTCAACGGCGGGCGGATGCTCGACGCGACGCTTGGCGTCAACTGGTACGTGAATCCCTACTGCAAGTGCGTGTTCAACTACATTCACAGCTGGACCGATTCGCCATTCGCCTTCAATCCAGCCGGCACCTCTCTGACCAACACCACGCCGACGGGTGTGCTCCGTAACACGCAAAGTAATTTCTACGGCGTCCGTTGCCAACTTGACTTCTAACGTCTTACGGATAAAGCCGCACAGAGCCTCCTTTCGCGGGTTCGACGTGATCGTCTCTGGGGTAGAATCAGCACCCCGGAGACGTCGCACCTTCCTGCGGATGAAGACCCGATGACCGACCTTGAAAAGCTGCTTCTTCCAGAAGTTCGCGAACTGATCCAAGACAAGGAGTTGGATGTTCTTCGCGAATCGCTGAACCGCTGGACACCGCCCGACCTGGCCGACTTGCTGGACGATCTGGCCTCGTACGAGGAACTAATCGTTCTGCAATGCTTGGAACCAACGCTCGCGGCAAGGACGTTTGAGTATCTGCCGCGGACGACGCAGATCGAGCTGCTCGACATCCTGCCCGAGCCCGAACTGAAGGCGATCCTCAACGAGATCAAGCCCGACGATCGAACGACGCTCCTCGAAGGGTTGGCGCATGACGAAGTCGAGCGGATCCTCACGCTGCTCACGCCCGAGAACCAGCGGGTTGCCCGATCGCTCCTGTCTTATGGCGTAGGGACCGTCGGCCGCTTGATGACGCCGGAGTTCATCGGCGTAAAAGACGAGTGGAATGTCAACCAGGTGCTGGACCACGTTCGCAAAGTGGGCCGCGACAGCGAGAGCCTCAACGCGGTTTACGTCATTGATGCCGATCATCACCTGGTCGACGACATCCGCATGCGTGAGATCCTGCTCGCGCAGCCCAACGCCCGGATGCGCGACCTGATGAACCGGCAGATCGTCACGCTGAAGGTGACCGACTCGGAAGCGACCGCGGTCGAGGCTTTTCGAAAATACGATCGCACGGTACTGCCCGTGGTCGATCGCCGCGGGGCGATGCTGGGAGTCGTGACGGTCGACGACGTCTTGGACGTCGCCGAAAAAACGGCAACTCGCGAGGCACAAAAGTTCGGCGGTCTCGAATCGCTGGACGAACCGTATATCGCAACGCCGGTATTGGAACTCGTCCGAAAACGCGGGACGTGGCTGATCGTTTTGTTCGTGGGCGAGATGCTCACTGCCTCGGCGATGGGATTCTTCGAGAAGGAGATCGACAAGGCTGTCGTCCTGGCCCTGTTCGTTCCCCTGATCATCTCGAGCGGCGGCAACTCGGGGTCTCAAGCCGCGACGCTCATCGTCCGCGCTTTGGCCGTGCAGGAAATCTCGCTCGGCGACTGGTGGCTTGTGTTTCGTCGCGAGCTGTTGTCGGGCCTCATCTTGGGGTTAGTCCTGGGCGCGATTGGCTTCGGCCGGATTGCGCTGTGGACATTGTTTACATCGATTTACGGGCCCTATTGGCCGCTGGTCGGCTTAACGGTGGCGATCTCGCTCGTGTTCATCGTGCTGTGGGGAACACTCTCGGGATCGATGCTGCCTTTTCTGATCAAGCGCTGCGGCCTCGACCCGGCCACCAGTTCCGCCCCCTTCGTCGCGACGTTGGTCGACGTGACGGGGCTTGTGATCTACTTCACCGTGGCCTTGTTCATCCTGCGTGGAACACTGCTTTAACGACCGAGGGACTTTCGGATGGCAATCACGTTCAAACAAACAATTCCGATCTTTCGCATTTTCGATGTCGCCAAAGCGAACGAGTTTTACCTCGATTACCTCGGCTTCACAGTCGACTTCCAGCACACGTTTGGACCCAATATGCCCCTGTTCATGGGTATTTCTCGCGATGGCTTGACGCTTCATCTTTCGGAGCACCACGGGGACGCCTGCCCGGGAGCAACGATCTCCGTATGGATGACCGGCATCGACGAATTCCACAAAGAACTAACGGCCAAAAACTACAAGTACTTGCGTCCGGGGTTAGAAACGACTTTCTACGACGCCAAGTGCGTAACGGTCCACGATCCCTTTGGCAACCACATTCGGTTCCATGAGAACTTGAAGCCGGAGGCAAAAGATTCGTAACACTCTTGGGCCCGCACCGCTTTGCCAAAGTTAGACTGGTTGGGACGATCCGTTCGCATCAATGAACGGTCGCTGCAAGCCGCTGGGAGGCCCTATGAATATCGCCGAACTCCCTTTCAATCGTCTGATCGGATTGGCCAACGAGCCTAAAACCAGCGACGACTTGATGTCGCTCGACACCGGACCGCAGCACGAGAATCATCTGGGAAGCGTGCACGCTTGCGCCCTCTTAGCCGTGGCCGAAGCGGGCTCGGGCGAGTACTTGTTGCGCATGCTGGGCGACGTCTCCAACTATGTCCCCGTCGTTCGCCACATCGAGGCCAAATTCCGCAAACCGGCGACAGGCAAAATCGTCGCGCGGGCGAAGGCCAGCCCCGAAACCATTGCCCAATGGAAGTCGGAATTGGATGCCCGCGGGCGACTTCTGGCTGCGGTCCCCATGGAAGTCGTTACCGCCGATGGAACGGTGGTGCTCACGGCCGAAGTCGAGTGGTTCATCGCGCGGCGTCCTTAGCATTTCCAGTGAGAGTCGCCGATGCTCTCGTTCGTCATTCCGGCCCACAACGAGGAAGTCTGCTTGCCGCGCACGCTCACGGTGCTCGCGGAGGCGGCGCGCCAAGTCGGACGAGAATACGAGGTGATCGTGGTCAACGACGCCTCGACCGACCGCACCCGCGAGATCGCCTTACCCCACGGAGCGCGCGTGGTCGACGTGGAACATCGCAAGATCTCGGCGACGCGAAACTCAGGTGGACGCGCGGCCAAAGGAGATTTGCTCTTCTTTGTCGACGCCGATACACAAGCCAGTGCCGAAGCGATCCAAGAAGCCATTGCCGTTATGGAAGCCGGCGCCGTCGGCGGCGGTTGCCACTTTTCCTACGATGCCCCCCTGCCGTTGTGGGGGCAGATTCTTTTGCCGATCGGCAACTTCCTAGGCCGGCGGCTCACGCTCACAGGCGGGGCGTTTTTGTTCTGCCGCCGTAGCGAGTTCGAAGCGACGGGCGGTTTTGACGAAGGACTATTCGCTGCCGAAGACGTGGCTTTCGTTCAGGCCCTCAAAAAGCGCGGACGATTCGTCATACCCAAAGCAGAGGTTGTCACTTCGGCGCGCAAGATCGATCGAATGACCTTTCGATTCGCGATCTTTCAGATCATCCAGTTCCTCTTTCGCGGGCCCGCCATGTATACCAGCCGCGAAGGGCTCGGACTTTGGTACGGGCCAGAAGCGCGAGAACAGAAGTGAATTGCACCGTTAGTGCAATTCGGCAGCATTCAGGTGCCTGTTTTTCGAACTGTGCCTACTTTTCAAACGCGCTACTTTTCAAACATGGCGTAGAGGATTCCGTACTCGTCGCCGTTCTTATCCAGTTCGTACTTCAACGACATCCCATCTTTCCAAGTCGCCGCAGAGTAAAGCATATAGCCCAAGCACGAATCACCAGGCGGCGGGATCGTCTTTCGAAACTCGGCTAGAACTTGATCACCAACGATAATGCCCGCCCACCTTTCGTCTTCTGTTCCAGACAAGTCGCGAACCAACGCGCGTAGATAATCGACCGTCAGCCGAGGCGTCGTTGAAATGGCGAACTTAGGCAATATTTCCATTTCGCAGCCCTAGTAACGTCGCAATCGAAGCAAAGGCAGACGCAGCAAATATCTTGCCAGCCGTTCTCACCGGCTCGACGAATCGATTCGAAAACCTAGCTCACAAAGCGAACACAGGCTGGATTCCCTCGCCCAACCTTTTGGGGCGGAGTTTTCCGCGATAAGCCAATGGATGCTCGAAACCCCTTCGCTTTGAACGAGCTTTCGGCTGACTCGCGTCCGCGCTCCTTCGCAGCAGCTTGCGCTTTTGCCCACCATTTCGCAAATTGGTCTCGGCATCGGCTAAGTGAGTAACCGCACGAAGCCGCAATTCATGATCGCCCTATTTGAGAAACGGAGTGGGTAGTCGCGAATCTCTTCGCCAAGTCCCCCAAGTTTGCCACCGTCAACACGGCGATTTACACTACCCTCGAATGCTGGTCTGCTCGCTTGGACGATTTGCTGGAGCCCCTGCTATGCGATGTCTATTCTTAGCCCTTCTGATCCTCCACTTGCAGGCCACCGCCCGGGGAGACAACTGGCCGCAGTGGCGCGGGCCCAAGGGTACGGGTGAGTCGGCCGAAACTTCGGCTCCGCTGACTTGGAGCAACACCGAGAACGTGAAGTGGAAAGTTCCGCTTCCGGGCGAGGGCAACTCAACTCCGATTGTTTGGGACGACAAGGTCTTTGTTTCGTGCGCCGAAAACAAGGGCGCCAAGCGATCGCTCTTTTGTTTCGATCGCGCCGACGGCCACCAGCTTTGGAAAGCGGAGATCGATTTCCAAGGCAAGGAACCGACTCACGATACCAATCCCTACTGTTCGGCGTCTCCTGTGACCGACGGCAAACACGTGGTGGTATCGCACGGATCGGCAGGGCTCTTCTGCTACACCACCGACGGCAAAGAGATCTGGCGCAAGGATGTCGGTTCGTTCGATCAGATTTGGGGAAACGCGACGAGTCCGGTGCTGCACGACAAACTGGTCATTCTGCACTGCGGTCCTGGGACCCACTCGTTCGTCGCCGCATGGGACGTCCGCACGGGAGACGAGAAGTGGCGGATCGTTCCGCCAACGGCACAAAACAAGTCAGGCGACGAATTTCGCGGTTGTTGGAGTACGCCCGTTATCATCAACGAAGGAGGCAAGCCGCAACTGATTCTGAATTTGCCTGAGCAGCTAGTTGCCCTTAATCCGGCAAGCGGAGAAGAACTCTGGTCGAGCGAAGGACTCGGCCCGCTACAGTATGCGTCGCCGCTCGTCGGCAAGACCTACATTGTCGCGATGAGCGGTTACGGTGGCCCGGCTCTTGTCGTCAAACGAGGCGGCCAGGGGGACGTGACGTCTTCCCACATTCTTTGGCGAAAGACAGAGAAGAATCCCCAACGCGTCGGCAGCGGCGTGCTCGTAGAGGATCACATCTACATTCTGCAAGACTCGGGGCAGTGTTGGTGCATCGACGCACTCACTGGCGAAGTGAAGTGGGAAAAACGCCTGGGCGGGACTTGGTGCAGCATCGTCTCAGCCGCCGGACGCCTCTATGTCAGCGACACAGGGGGGACGACGTACGTCCTGGAACCCTCGCCCGCATCATGCCGCGTGTTAGCCGAAAACAAGCTGGGCGAAACGATGCGAGCCTCGCTGGCTTTCAGCAACGGGCAAGTTTTCGCGCGGACGTACAAACATTTATATTGTTTTGAGAGCGGTAGCAAGTAACCGACGATCTGCGCACCAACTTTATGCCTACCCACCCCCCGACCCTCACTCACTACCAGTTCATCACCCGCTGGGAATTCCAAGCACCGCTGGAAACAGTGTGGCGCGAACTCATGACGCCCGAGGAGTGGCCGCAGTGGTGGCGCGGGGTGGAGAAGGTCGAACTCGTTCGCAAAGGCAACGATGACCTCGGGCACGGGGCGATTCGCAACTATGTTTGGAAGAGCCGCCTTCCGTATCGACTTCTGTTCACGCTCGAAACAACGCGCATCGAGCCGCAGGCGGTGATCGAAGCAAAGGCCACCGGCGAACTCGCGGGCCGTGGAATCTGGACGCTCGAGCATCGCGACGGCGTGACCTACGCCGAAAACGATTGGCAAGTCTCGACCACCAAGTGGTGGATGAAGTTCCTCGCGCCGATTGCCCGGCCGATCTTCAGCTGGAACCACAGTGTCTCGATGAGCTGGGGGCGCGAGGGATTGGCGCGTCGTTTGAAGGAGCGGGTCGCTTAGAAGTTCGCTCGTAACTGGCAAGAATGAGACGCCGGGAGGCTTCCCATTCCTCCGCCGAGTCCAGTTGATATTCTGCTTGACTCGCCACCATTAGGGCGATCAAAATGACGCAACGTCGTAAGTCGATATCCATTTCCCACCTCGTTGGCAAATCCCGAGCCCTTCGCCGTGGCCCATTTTGCCGTGATCCTGCCGGCGGCAGGTAAGAGCAGCCGGTTCCGCGATCCGCACTACAAAAAACCGTTTGCTCCACTCGATGGCAGGTCGGTCTGGCTCCTCGCAGCCGATCGATTCTTGCAGCGCAGTGACGTCAAGCAAACGATCGTCATCGTCTCGTCTGAAGACTGGGAAGAGTTCCACGAGAAGTTCGGGGCCAACCTTGCCGTCCTTGGCATCGAAGTCGTCGCCGGCGGAAACGAGCGAGCCGACTCGATCCAGAACGCCTTGGCTCGCGTTCGAGCCGATATCGATTACGTGGCGATTCATGATGCTGCCCGGCCATGCGTGATCGAAGCCTGGATCGACAAGGTCTTCGACGCGGCGCAAAAGACGGGCGCGGCCATCCTGGCGATCCCGCAAACCTCGACGCTCAAACGTTCGAAAGACGGCCGCAACATCGACGAGACGGTCTCGCGCGAACAACTTTGGCAGGCGCAAACGCCGCAAGTCTTCGAGCGGAAGCTGCTGCTGGATGCCTACGCCAAGCGGGGCGATTTCGTCGCCACCGACGATGCCCAACTGGTCGAGCGGATCGGCCAGAAGGTGAGCATCGTCGAGGGCTCGGCCATGAACATCAAGATTACGACCAAAGACGATTTGAAGCTCGCCGGTGCGATTCTGAAAGTCCTCCCCAAGCCCACCTCTCTGGGAGCGTTGCCCCCCCTCGGCGACGGAGACTTTTGGAAATGATTCGCGGCGCTCGCGGGTTCGCTTTGCCATTCCACGCCCAAGGCCGCTTCGGCCGTCGTTGGCGTTTCGTCGATAGTTCGTTGCTCCATTACATTCGTGTCGTCCGGGTAGGTCCCGGTCGGCGATTTTCGTCGTTTCAGTTGTAACGGTGTTGCCGTGGTTGGCACTGGCTATCTGATTGCGTTATCTCGCGACAATGCAAAACGCGTCTTCGCTCAAGGAGACGATGCAGGGTTGATTTCACTGCTGGACGAACTCAAGAAGTCGCCCGAGCTGAAAAAGAAGGGGCACGTTCTCGATATGGCCAAGGCGTGGGACGCGATCCATCGCCTGTTGACCGAAGGGACGCTCGAGCCGGGCGGCGGCGACTTCCCGCTCAACACGGCGATCCTAGGAGGCAAGCCGCTGCACAAGGGGACCGACTTTGCGGCGGTCGTCGTTCGCCCCGACATGACACCCTTCGTCGCCGAGGCGCTGGCGGAAGTGACGCAGGAGGATTTCCAAAAGAAGTTCGGCGACCTTCCCGGCCACGGCTACAACCAGGGAACCACCCCCAAAGACTTCGACGAAGTCTGGCGGGTAACGCGGTTGCTAAAGGACTTCTACGAGTTCTGTGCCGCTGAACGCCTGGCCGTCCTGTTTGTAGGCACGTACTAGCGGAAGTGGCACTGGCGTCCCTTAGACGCCAGTGGGAATTGCAAGGACACACCTGGCGTCTTGTGGACGACAGTGCAGTGCCACCCAATCAAGAAACAAACGAACGATCCGAGCTAGCGCATCGGATCGTTCGGCGGTTCATTCACCTGGCGGATGAATTCTGGCCAATAGCTATCGCGGCACCGCGTAGGTTTGCGCTGGGTAAACAGCAACCGCTGGCTGGTAGGGGTGCCAATAAAACTCGTTCCAATTGCTGTTGCCTGCCCACATGCCGGAGTAGGTCCCCATCATCGGCATGGGGTTGACGGTCGGGCGGCTGGCTGAGTAGCCGTACCACCTTTGCGACTCAATTCGGGCGCGGCGGAGGGCGCCCTTTTGTCGCGCGAGTTCGCGAAGGTACAGCTTGGGGTCGTCTTGCTTTTGCTGCTCCCGCATGTAGAGCCAGAGATCGGGCGTCATCATCGACTCGGGAGGTGCTGGCACCTCGCTCACTTTGTTTCCGTCGCGACGCACCGGCGCTTTATCCCCGTCGTCGGCGAAGCTGGGGCGGCCGAAGGCGACGAGCATCAACAACATCGCGCTCGCCACGACCGCGATCGAAGCCGTTCGCATGAAAGTTCCTCCTGATTGGGCGGCGTTCCGGGAGGCCAGCGGCGACTGCGCCGACAATGGGTCCCGGGATTCGCGCCTTGCCTTGCTATCTTCGACGGATCGATTACGAGAATTCCATGTGCAAGCCGTGGCGCGCTAACATCCGCACGCGAGGCGCAATCGAAATCGCCCCACTTGATGAAGGCAGCTCCGTTTCTCCCCATCTCAACTTGCCAAAACGTCGCACCGCGCACAGACAAGATTGTCTGTGCCACTTTTCTATTCGCCTCCGTGCCCTTCGGGTCTCCGTGGTGAATCAGCTTCTGGCACGACTACGCTTCGCAAGATCCTTCCGCATCACCACATCCGCCGTAGACGGTGTGTTTGGAGGGGTCGGGATACTGGCCAGGTAAATCGTCCGCGTAGTAGCGGTCGAGCAGGCCGTTCCAATCGTGCGCGTTTTTGACTTTGGTGAAGGCCGCGCGAACGTCCAGATACTGCGGGTGAAGCGAAGCGTACTTGATGCCGAACTTCCGCATTAGCGGGCCCGCGCGATCGACATCGTAAATCTGCTCCGCCAGAGCATAGTGCTCGCGCATCACTTCGCGCTGGACGTGCAACGTGGGTGGCGGCGGTAAGGGATGCCCGGCCGCGAGGGCCCGGCATTGCTCGAAAATCCACGGGTTGCCGATACATCCTCGCGCTACCGTGACGCCGTCGACGCCCGTCTGATGCATCATGGCCAGGCAATCGGCGGCCGTGAACAAGTCGCCACTCCCCAGGATCGTTTTGTCGCCGACGTGGCGTTTGACTTCGGAGAGAAAACTCCACCGGCTGGGGCCGACATATCGTTGTTCAACCGTCCGGCCGTGGACGGTGATCGCGGAGACGCCTTCGGCGAACGCGCCGTCGAGAATCGTGAAGAAGTTGTCGCGGCTTTGGGCCGTGTCATCGAGTCCGCGCCGCATCTTCACCGTGACCGGAATATGCGACGGCACGACCTCGCGGGTCTTGCGGACAATATCGAGGGCGACCTCGGGTTGGCTCAAGTGATAGCCGCCACGGCATCGCCCCAGCACCTTCTTCACCGGGCAACCAAAGTTGATGTCGATCACGTCGAATCCGGCTTCGACCAGCTTCAGGGCCCCGGCCGCGAATTGCTCCGGCTCGCTCCCCATCAACTGGCCGGCGACGGGGCGTTCTTCGTCGCTGATGTGCAGGTGGTGGCGGTTGCGCTTGCGCGAGGTTTTGAGCGTCACGAGGAACCGATCGAGGAGCACTTCACACAGGCTGTACGAGGCTCCGTGGCGACGGGCGATCAGTCGCATCGGCCAATCGCTGTAGCCCGAGAGGGCCGCTTGGACCACGGGAAAATCGAGCACAATCGCGCCAATGCGGAGCGTCGGCAAGGTCTTCTCGATCGGGGTGGTAAGTACGCTCATCAAGCTCACGGCCAATGTACGAATCGACCGGCAATTCCGCGCAAGGTTCGCAAGTTCACCGCGGCGGGTGCCGATTTCGTTCCACAGTAAGCCAGAAACCCCGCAAGCGACAGGGCGGGAAGGCCGCGGAGGACCCCCACCATGCTCGAACTTCTTCAAGCCAACTGGGGTTGGTTCATCATGGTCGGCCTGGCGATGGCTGTTTACTGGATCAGCCAGGGACCGCCGATCGGGGCCCCGCCACCATACCAACGCCGGACTCATCTGCTGACGCCTGCCGAGCTCGATTTCTACAAAGTCTTGCAATCGGCCGTCGGCGGAAGCTGGTCGATCTTCGCGATGGTCCGGCTATCGGACTTGATCCAAACCAAGCCCAAGACGCCCGAGCGTTTTGGCTGGAGCCGCAAGATCCACGGCAAGCACGTCGATTTTGTGCTGTGCGATTCGCACTCGCTCGAAACGCGGCTGACGATCGAACTCGACGACAAAAGCCACCAGCGTCCCGATCGCCAGGCCCGCGACCAGTTCGTCGACGAGGCCCTCAGCGCCGCTGGACTGCCCCTGATGCGAGTCCCCGTCAGCGATCACTACAGCCGAGTGGAGCTTCGCAAGGCCATCGACGAAAAGCTCGGGCTCAAGAAGAAGTGATTCCTCTGGACTTGCGCCTTCCCCTTTTTGCAACTCCACGTCGAGTTGCTCTGTTGCCCTTACCCCGGCAGGAGTTCAATCACAATAGCCGGGCTGTCGTGCAGCGCACCCCGGCTCTCGTGCAGCGCACCTCCGGAAAGCGATCCTGACTGCTGCGCGTGGGCTCGTTCGCAAACACCAGCTGTCTTGTAACGGCATTTTGAAAATTGCTTCTGTGCGCACCGCAGCGCGCATTCCGACCGAGCGCGCCGCCAATTCTTCCAAAACGACCTTCTGCCAGACGGCGCATGACAATTCCCTCAGGAATGGTCACAAAAGCTTCTTTCATCCGGGAGGGCGTGATAATTGCACTTAGAGAGACCAAGTCAATAACACGCCACATTGGCCCTCGCTATGTTTGTTCAGCCTGCGGCGTTGTGGTCAGGGGAATAGGAGAATCATCATGCTTCGGCGCATTACTATGTGGGCCTGCGCGGCAGCCGCTGGGTTGCTTCTTGTTGGATCGACCGCCTTCGCGGCCGGACACGGGGGACACGGCGGTGGCGGGCACATGGGCGGCGGCGGCCATTTCGGCGGCGGGCACATGGGTGGCGGTCATATCGGCGGTGGCGGCTTCGGGCACGTAGGAGGCGGTGGGATCGGGCATGTCGGCGGGTATGGCCACATTGGCGGTTACGGCGGCACCCACATCGGGGGCTACACCGGCGGTTATCGCCACTACGGCTACGGCGGCTATTATCCGCGCTACTCGACAGGCTACGGCATCTACGGCTCTCCCTACTACGGCCTTGGCTACAGCAGCTACGGTTACGGCTATCCCTACAGTAGCTATGGGTACGGCGGCTATGGTTACGGCTCTCCCTACGGGAGCTCGTATTACTACTCGTCTCCCTCAGTGACTTACGTGAACCCAACCGTTTTGGCCAAGCCCGTTGCTGCACCGCCTGCTCCAACGGCCGAGAAGATCAAGATCAGAATGCTCGCGGTGATGGATGGCACCGTGAACTACAAGCTCAACGGCATCGCCTACACGATGCAACCAGGCTTTGCCCAAAGCTTCCCGAACGATCGCAGTTGGACCATCACGTTCGACGACGGCACCGGCCGAATCGAAATGCAGGCTCTGCCGGGTGGTAATTACCAGTTCGTCAAAGCTCCCGACGGCCGCTGGGAACTCAGGACCTACTAGCGAGATTCTCCCTGGGCACGCTGTGCTTCCGGCAAGCCTGCATGAAGGGATTGGGCGGACCTGCTAGGGTAGCAGTCCTCGTCTGGGAGGACTGCGATGGTCGCGATCGAACGCGAACAGTTGCCGCCCGATCTGATCCAAGGGCGGGTGTGCGAGCCGGGGCTACAGCCTCGCCCAACAGCCCTTACGTGTCTAGGTGTGAGCTCAATCGTCGATATAACTCCACCGACGCCTCGATCTCCGACTTTCGGATCGAGACGCTCTCGACGTTGATGCCGATTGGCAGACGCTTTTCGCGGGCATAGTCCTGCACGTCGATGAACACCTTCTCGCACAGGTCGACGGAACGCTCCAGCGTGTCGGCCGAATGGCGGAGTTCGTTCTCGAGCCAGCGCGGGAACGAGATGCCTAGCCACTTCATGAACTCGAGCGTGCGCACAGAGCCACACGGTGAGAACGTGAGAACTACGGGGACTGGCGAGCGGCCGGATGTTTGCAACGACAATGCGTAGTCGGATAGCAAAGACTTTGTGGAGCCGGCATCGTATATGGACTGCGTGATGAAGAAGCGACCGCCGTGATCCTGCTTGGCGATCATCCGATGGTGTTCATCCTCTTTCGCAACGTGCCGCTCGGCTATGGCGATGGCCCCAAGGACCAGGTTGGAAGCAGCTCGCGCCAGTGCATACGCCTCGGCCAACGGCAAAGCAGGTTGTTGTGATCGGCCGCGAGGGGCGCCGACGAAGACGCTGATGTGCCGCCCGGCCCTTGATCGCACGTCGTCAACCCAACTGGAAAACGCTTCGCGCGGGTGCGAGCCCACGCATCGGTAGACGATCTTCGGGATCGCGAGTTCGGAGAGAGCGTCGCGTGCATAGGCCTCGGGGTCGACGGTGGGCAGAAACGGGAAAGGGCGTTCCTGGCCATCCCGTCCCGGCTCATCTTGAATGTCGTAGACTACCAGGCCGTCAGGCGCGAGAAGACGCAGTCGGTCTATCTGTTCGGCTGCGATTTCACGCAACCGCTCTGAGGTTGAGGCTAGCTTCGGCGGTGCGATTCCGTAGAGACGAATCCCGGTACTCGCGTCTTCTAGTTTTTCAAACAACGAACTCAAGGGCAGGAACCTCCGTCGCCGCCTCACGCCGAAGAGCTGAGCGGCCGGTGAGAATGGCCTCAACGTGTTACCCGATAGGATTTAACTTATCTTGGTCGGGCTTGCACGCCCGCCGCAAGGACACTGGGCATGGTGCGCCAACTTGGCGCATCGTGCTTTTCTGGCCAACAATACAGCCCGTTACTGGGCATCATAGAACCGCCATTTGCACGGCATGTCGCGCGCGAACGGCTGATCGATCATCAGGGTTCGCAGCAGTTCGACTGGAATCCGGCCCTCTTTCAAGATCGTGTCGTGAAACTGGCGTTCGGTCATCTTGCCCGACACAACCAACTCTTTGTGCATCGCGCGGAATTGCAGCCCGCCCAGCATGTAACCCGCCTGATAGAGCGGCGGGTAGCTGCCGCTGAGCGAGCGCCGTACTTCGGCCGCCGCGTTGTCGGGCTCGTGCCCCACGCGATCGATCAAGAACTGGATGCACTCGGCCGGCGACATCAAGCCTAGATGGAATCGCAGCGAGAACGTGATCCGCGCACAGCGATGCATTCGCCAGAAGAGCATCCCCACGCGGTCCTCGGCCGATCGTGGAAAACCCATTTCGTACAGCCGCATCTCCCAATAGAGCGCCCACCCTTCAGTCCAGAAGGGCGTATCGAATAACTCGCGATGCGGCCGGTATCGCTGCGTCATGTACTGCTGCATGTGGTGGCCGGGTATCAATTCGTGCTGCACCGTCGCCCGGGCAAAGTGCCGATTGTTCCCTCGCATGCTCATCCGCTTTTGTTCGTGCGTCATCGTCCGTGTCGGGTACGAAACGATAATCTCCTCGCCACCGAGAAAAAACGGATTCACCAACTGTCGTTCAGGGGACATCATCTCCATCCGCCACGATTCCTTGGCCAGCGGCGGAATCGTCATCAGATCGCGCTGTTCGAGATAAATAATCGCTTCGTTCGCCAGGTCACGAATCAGCGTCGGCTGTCCGCCAGGCGGTTCGTGCCGATTCTTCACCAGTTCCACGGCCTTAAGCCAATCGTCGCCAAAACCCAACTCGCGCGAAGCGGCCTTCATCTCCGCCTCACACCACGCGTACTCCTTATCGCCAATTGCGATGAGTTCCTCCGGCGTGTACGGAATGCGCTCGTCGGCCAAATCGACCAGCAGCGCCTCTCGCCCAATCGGGTCGCCCGCGATTGAAGCCTCGCCTTCGGCCGGCAAGCCTGCCAATTCTTCCTTCAACTTCTTGGCGTACGTGTTCAGCCCTTCGACCAGCGCCGCGTGCGGCTTCTCGTTCCACCACGTGAAGACGGGGTCGTACTCGTGATAAAAGCCGAACCAGCGATCTAGCGCCGTTTTCAACTGGCCCACGTGCTTGGCAGCTCGTGCGGCGACGTGCTTGGGGACTTTTTCGCCCGACGACGATTTGATCTTGGCATCCGCATCCGCGATGGATTTGGCAACCTGCTTTTCGATCTCCGTGAGTTGTTCAGCAGCGACCTTCGGATCGAGAAACTCCATCTTCTGCCGCGCTTCGCTCAGTGCCGCGATTTCATCGGCGAACGGGACCAACGGCGCAATCTCTTTCGCCTTCTCCGCTTCGAAGTCGAGGCGACGAATTTCTGTCGCCAGATGCTCGTGTAAGAGCAGCCAATCGAGCTGTCCTTCGCGCGAGAGCTTGTCGAAAGGCAAGCCATCCAACGTCGCTTGCCACGACTGGAACAGCTCTTTTCGTCTGGCTCGCCGCGTCGCCGATAGGGGCACATCGTAAAAGCGAAAGAGCGCCGCTTCGTCGGCGACAAACTGCTCGACGAACGGCCGCAAATCGCTTTGCTGTTCCAGCAACTCCTCTGCAGCAGCGGCATGTAAAGCGGGTTCGACTTTCGAAGGCTCAACCGACATGGATACGTTCACTCCCATCAATGTCCAACAAAAGATTGCGAACAAGTGCAGACGACGCATTGTGAATGGCCTTGAAGAGAAACTCGACCCGCAAAGGCCTCCAGGGAGAAGCCGAGCACCAGTTTACTTGAATCGCCAAAACTTGCCGCCATCCGTCCTCAACTCTACAATCCGCCGAATTGAATGGATTTAACACAGGACGGACTCGCTCACGCCCATGTCGGTACTCTCGCGAATCGAAGTTGTTGACGGCGATATCACCAAGCTCGATGTCGACGCCATTGTGAACGCGGCGAATTCATCGCTGCGAGGGGGCGGCGGTGTCGATGGCGCCATCCATCGTGCGGCCGGGCGAGAACTTCTTGCCGAATGCGTCAAGGTCGGCGGCTGTCCCACAGGCGAAGCACGCATCACGGGTGGATATACGCTCAAAGCGAGGCATGTAATCCACACCGTGGGACCCGTTTGGCGTGGGGGATCGGAGGAAGAACCGCAACTTCTATCGTCTTGCTACGCCAACTCGCTGCAATTGGCGCTTGACCACGACGTTCGATCGATCGCCTTCCCTTGCATCTCCACAGGCATCTATGGCTTTCCGAAGCATCTCGCCTGTCAAATCGCCTACGGTGCGGTGGTGCATTGGCTGCAAACGCATCCGATACCGGAACGCGTCCTCTTCTGCTGTTTTGAAGAAGAAGACTTGGATCTCTACGAGCGTCGTTTGAACCAGTTGCGCCAAACTTCTTAACAGCGGCTTCTTAACAGGCGATCGGGCACGGATGGACAGCACCAACATATTGAGTGAGCTGATTGCCAAACAGCAAATACAACTTCGGCCTGGCAGCATCTTTTCAAAGGTCCCTCCACCGATCTCGCGCGATGAGCTGCGCCGCGACCAACGGATCGAGGGGATCATCGTTGGGCTCGCCGTCGGCGATGCCTTGGGTCATTCGACCGAATGGCGATACGACGCGCAGCAACGCAATGCCGAATTCGGAACCATCGTCGATCACGTTGGCACATTGCTCGCGCCGGGCGGACGGATCTCCGACGACACGCAGTTTTCGCTGTGGACGCTCGAGCGGTTACTCGCCACGGGCACACTCGATTTGCCTGACTTGGTGTCGACGTTTGTGGCACGGCGGCACCAGATCGTCGGCGCGGGCCGCAATACGACCGGCGCCCTTACTCGGCACCAAGAGCGATTGGCTACAGGCAGTCCCGCTTTTCATCAATGCGCCGGCGACCCCACGATCGAAGGCCGCGGCAACGGCGCCCTAATGCGTTTTACTCCGCTGGTGTTGCCCCACTTGGCAAGCCCCTCCCCCAAGTTGTGGAGCGATGTGGCGCTAGCTTCCTTCATCACGCACGGACACACGGCGGCGCTCTCGTCGGTCGTCACGTTTGCCCATCTCGTGTGGGAAATCTTGCGCCGTCCGACCGGTTCGGCCCCGGAACCCGAGTGGTGGCTCGATGAGTACGTCGCTGTCGCCGAAGACTTGGAAACGATGCCACTTCCAAATCCTCTTGGCAAGGACCCGGTGCCGGCGATGTTTCGCGATTATCGCGGAACGCTGTGCGAGTTCATCGACACGAAGGTACGAAGAGCCTGGAAGAACGGCATGTCGTTTCGAGACGCCTGCTCGCTAAAAGGCTTCGGATCAGGGGCCGACGTCGCACAGAGCGCGCCGGCCGTCTTATACGCGCTGATGAGTCACGCCGACAGCTTCCAATCGGCCGTGATCGCCGCCGTGAACGACACCAAAGACAACGACACCATCGCCAGCATCGTCGGCGGAATTCTAGGCGCGCTCCACGGCCGCCGGGCAATCCGCGCCAGATGGTTCAGCGGTATTCGCTCCCGCAATTTGGCCGTTGGGGGAAATCTGAACGGCGACGATCGCACAATCATCGAGCAACTGGCGAGCGAAGCCGCCCAACGCTTCGGCTCCCCTGGTTCCTCTGAAGCCTGAAGCCTATCGCCTGGCTTTTGCTTGACATGCCATTGGAATGCCGTACAGTACCTCCCACTGACCATTCTTGGTCAGTGGTATCGTATGGTCACGACTGCGGGCAAATCGCTGGGGCGAGGCGCGGGGTAAAAAGTGGCAAAGCGAGACGGACCACAAAGCGGCTCCTGGCTGGTGGCTGAGGAGTTGTACGAACGGGGCGACCCCGCCTTTGTCGGCGAATTGCGTCGCATTCACGATCCCGACCGTCTCGGTTCTTTTGCGGCCAAGTGGTATGCCGACAAGCGTCCGGCCGCTCGGCAACTTCTACTCAAGTACGTCGAGTTGCCCTACAACGTCTTCCGTCATGAAGCTTTGGTTAAGCGGCTCTACAAGTTGGCCGAGAAGTGGGACGACGTCGAAGTCCTGGTGAGGTTCTTCGCCGGTTTCGATCGCTCGATCCGCCGCGTCCGCAAGAAAAAGCACCACCACGATTGGAAGTCGCAGCAATCGTGGACGACGGAGACCATGACGGTTCCGTCCCAGACGGTGATGCCGCGCGATTCCAAGCTCTTCTACTATCGCAATCCTCGCACCGGGGAACGGATGGCAGCCTCGACCGAAGACAAGCAGGCAATGATGTTCCTGTTTTCCCTCCGGACTCGCCGATACTTGCGCCGCCGCGTGTGGCGTTACTTTCGCAAAAACGGCAAGTTGCATCCCGAAAAGTATGTGACCGCAGTTGTCCAAGCACTACTGCAATATACGGATGACGATACGCCCGACGGTTTGGCCCTGATCGATAATTGGGGACTGTGCCATTTGTTATTCCATCATTCGCCTGTACTGATCGCAGCAGCTTCCGGTTGGAAGCTGGCGGACGGAAAAACGTTAGCCGAGCTAACGCCTGCTCCAGCGTTTGAGGACGCTTGGAAGAAGTCGCCTGGCCCGCTCATCCAGTTGCTGCTCGAAGCGAAGTGCCGCCCCGTCCGGCAATGGTCCATGCAATTATTGCGGCGCGATCATGCCGGAGCCCTGGCGTCGCTGCCGCTACGGAATCTACTGCAGCTTCTTTCGCACGAGGATGCGGACTTGGCGATGTTCGCGGTCGAGGCCCTTGCGGCATCGACGGAACTTTCGAGTCTCAAGGTCGACGAGTGGCTATCCCTTTTAGAAACGGCCAGCCCGCAAACACTCGATCCCTTGTGCGAATTGGTCGCCAGGCACTTGGACCCGCGTGTTTTGTCGCTCCAGCAAATCGTAGCGCTTGCCTGCAGCCGACCGATGCCCGTGGCGAAGTTGGGCTTTGCGTGGTTGCAAGGGCGATCGATCACCACCGTCGACGAGTGCCGGCTGGCCGGCCGAGTCGCCGATGCGGAAGCGGAACTGCTGCGTCCGGAGATGGTCCGCTGGCTTCGCACGGCAGTCGCCGCGTCTCTTCCGTTTCAGTCTGAGTTTTTGCTCGATTTGCTCGATAGCCGCCATGTCGACGTCCGCCGTGAAGGTTGGGCCTGGTTTATCGCCGAGCCGCAGGCCAATCAAGACGTGGTGTTGTGGCAGAAGCTATTGGAATCGCCGTACGACGATGTCCGGCTCGCGATCGTTCCCTTGCTCGAGGAGCGAGCCCGCCCTGCCCTCACGTTGAGTGATCGCGGCCGCTTGGAACCTGCGACTGTCCGTTTGCTTTGGGCAACAGTGCTGCTCAACACACAGCGCGGAGGAAAAGCGAAGCCCCGCGTCGTTGCACAAATTGCTGATCGATTAGTCCGTCGCCCCGATGAGGCGACCATACTTCTACCGCTCTTGGGTGCCGCGCTGCGATCGATCCGTGGCCCGGAGTTCCGCGCCGGGCTTGCGGCCGTGGTGCAACTTGTCGAACAACAGGCGGAACTGGAGCCCCTTGTGAAGGCGCAGTTTCCGGAATTGAGATTGGGTGTATTGTCATAACCCGCTTGCATTGTCAACGAATAGTTGGAGGGTGCCGAACGCTTACCGAGACCATCTTGCTGCGGTGTTCCGCCGCGGTTGAATTTGGCCTGCTATTGCTTTCCCAAGGACGTTGTTCTTTTGGCCAAGACGGGTACTCCGGTCTTGGCTGAGGCAACGTGGTTCCCGGACCGGAGTACCCGTCTTGGCCTCGGTGAACGCCCTTGGTCGTCGCTTGGAAGTCGGTGCGTTCGGCCCCTCCGCTTTTAAACAACTATGAAACTCCAAACGGCCTACCACCGCCGCAGCGACATCGTCGAAGGAGCGTTCGGGCTGGCCATCGCGCTGGAACCCAACCTCCGCCGCGATCGCGTGGGGTTCAGCGGCGCACTCAAGAACCCGCTCCGTTTTCGTGAAGCGATCAGCGCGCTGCACGACGTGGTGATCAGCGACTTGCGCTACCAGCCGCGCGACCGAAGTGCCTACGAAGCCTATCTCGAGGACCAGAAGAATCGCGAACAAGCCATTCACAGCGCGGCTTACCAGGCCCGCAAGAAGGAACTGGAGACCGCGGCTCCGAAACCGATTCGCCCTGGCCTGGAAACCGAATTCGAACAGCATCGTAAACACTACTGGAATGCCCGGCAGCAATATTCCAACTATCTGGCCCGGCACGATCCAGAAGTGTGGCGGATGCTGATGCCGTGTGACCCAGTGATCACCGTCGCGCCCGACGTTTTGTTCTTCGAATGCTTCAGCGCCGACGAAAGCAGCTACGGCTGCTTGACCGTCTCCCGCGACGCTTTCGCCTCCGAAAGAGACGTCCATCTTGGCACGACCAACGTCGACTACTCGTGGTCGCTGTATGAGCATTTTCAAAGGCTGCGCAGTTACCGCGAGACTCGCTTCGAGATCGATCCGCAAGGGTTCGAGGTGCAAACGGGCACGACGGCCGGCTATCGCGAAGAAAAGATCGACTTGCCCAACAGTTGGCTCCGCGGCTTCATGCAATTGCAATCGGCCATGAGTCTGCCGATGCGGCGCGTGCCGATCAGCCGCGAAGGACTGTACAACGTCCTGGCATGGCTCAAGCGTCATAAGGCGGCACGAAGCCCCCGCGCCGTCCGTTTCGAACTGCAACCCGGCAAACCCGTAGAACTTGTTCTCGAACCGTGGGATCGCCGCATCACGCTGCATTCGACTCCCTATCCGGGCCAACGCCAGGAAACGATTCGCGTCTGGGGCCGCGATCGACTGCGAGTCCTGGCGAGGCTGCTCCCGCTCATCGAGGAAGTCGATGTCTATCTGTTGGGCACCGGCTTGCCGAGCTTCTGGGGCGTGAAGATGGGCGACATGCGCCTCATCCTCGGCCTGTCAGGCTGGACCACCAACGACTGGACCGGAGCCAGCGCGCTCGATCAAATCGCTCCGCCGGCGGAAGTCAATGAAACGACGCTCGTCCAGATTGCCGCGGCGTTTCGCCAGAGCCCGATGCTGCCGTTCGAAAGCGTCGTTGCATCGTCGCAGCTTCCGCGTCCAACGGTGGCCGCCGGTCTGAATCGGCTGGCACTGCTCGGCCAGGTAATTCACGATCTGCCGGCCAACCAATACCGCTGGCGGCAGGTGATGCCCACGCCTCTCACGTCGGAGCAAGTCGGACCTGAAAACGTAGAAACCACCGAAGCGAAACACTTCCTTGAGCGTGGGCAAGTAACGGTCACGCGCGACGAACTCACGGCTACCGGATTGCGATTGCTCCAGGGCCGGCTGCCGGACCGATCGGTCGAGTTACTGGTCGACGGCGATGGCCGCATGATGCGCGGCAAGTGCAACTGCTCGCATTTCTCCAAGGGCGGACTGCGCAAAGGACCTTGCCGCCATTTGCAGGCGTTGCGAAATAAAGCCGTGCAAACCGACCGGCCGTCGAATCTTGATCATTGGTTTAAGAACTTTTGGAATTCTCCTTAGCCTCAATCGTGCCGTTTTATGGTCGACGCCGCGACTCGAAAACTCGTCGAAGACATCGTGCAAGAGCGCGTGCAGGCCGGCGCGATGTTCACGGCGTTCGACATCACGACGGAAGCCCGCCGCCGCGGTGGAAATCCTCGCCACGGTGAGGTTCGCGATCTCGTTCACGAGATTTTTCAAACTGGGCGCATGGGAGCCGCCTACAACCGCTCGACCATCGACGTCGGCGCACCGACACGGCCGTTTCTCTATCACCACTTCAATATCGATCCAGCGACTTACAATACTCCTGGCGTCACGCCAGCTGCGCCGCCGGCACCGAATCCAAACGCTCCCGACCCCAACCAATTGGGACAGCAGCTTGGATTCTTAGGTCGCTTGGTCAACAGGATCTTCGGGCAACCCTCGCCGGCAAATGCTTCTCCCTTTGCCGGCAATCAACCCCCTGCTCCTCCTCGTTCGCCCGCTGCGAACCGTCCTGGAAGTCCCAAGCCGGCTGGTCCACCTCCGAAGAGCACCACGCTGGGACTCGATGCCGCGCAGTTCCTGCCAATCACCCGCGCCGACCTGATCCAAGCCGCCAAGGGAATTCGTCTTTGGAGTGGCGTCTGGTGGGGACGCCGCGACTTGATTCCGCCAGCCGACGATCCGCGAACGAAGCTGATCGATCGGGCAATGCTGACCAACGGCCTGCTCACCGCCGAACAGCTGGCCGAGATCCACAAAGTCGGTCTCGAGATGGACGAGGCCCGCAACGATCTCCAATCGATCCGCGGTAAAGCCTTGCTGGCCGGGCAAGCAGCCGTCGAGGCAGATAAGGAAAAGCGCGCCAAGCTCAAAGCGGAAAAGAAGGCCGAAGCCGCCGAGCGCAAACGTCTCCGCGCGGAGCGAATTGCCAATCGGCGCGCCACCGACATTCTGTTTCTCGGGCGCGGCGTCTCGGGGCGATTGAACGACCGGACAAGCGACACTGCCAAACTCACATCGTTACAGTTGCCCGTCCTCAGCACACCGGCCGACGTGGCAAGCGCTCTCAAGCTGACGATCCCGCAACTGCGCGGCTTGGCATTTCATACCGATGTCGCCACGCGTTTGCAGTACATCCAGTTCACGGTGCCCAAGAAGAGCGGCGGCACTCGAACGCTCAGCGCGCCCCACCGCCGGCTGGCCGCGTCGCAAGAGTGGATTTTGCACAACATCCTGAACAAGTTGCCGACTGAAGAGGCCGCACACGGCTTTGTTTCCGGGCGAAGCATTGTCACCAACGCCCGTCCACATACGGGCCGTGCCGTCGTTGTGAATATGGACTTGGAGGGATTCTTTCCGAGCATCGCGTTTCCGCGCGTACGAAGCGTCTTCCATCGCCTCGGCTATTCGCCGGCGGTGGCGACCATTCTCGCACTGCTCTGCACGGAGTGCCCGCGGCGCAAAGTCGAATACTCCGGCCAAACTCTCTTTGTCGCCACGGGTCCGCGCGGGTTGCCTCAAGGTGCTTGCACTAGTCCAGCGCTGTCCAATCAAGTGGCGAGACGGCTCGACAAGCGGTTGCAAGGCATCGCCAGCAAGATACAGCTCACCTACACCCGCTATGCCGACGATATCACCTTCTCGGGCAACGCTGAACTTAGCGAACGCGTCGGCTACGTGATGGCGCGGATCAGGCACATCGCCCAGGACGAAGGGTTCAGCGTCAACGAAGCCAAGAGCCGCGTGTTGCGGCGCAATGCGGCTCAAGCGGTCACCGGGCTTGTCGTGAACGATCGCGTCGGCGTCGCGCGGGCCAAAGTCCGCCGTGTGCGAGCGATTCTGCACCAGGCGAAAAGAACGGGCCTCGACGCTCAGAACCGCGAAGACCATCCGAACTTTCGCGGCTGGCTCGAAGGGATGATCGCGTACATCGGCATGTCTCGGCCCGACGTGGCGGCACGTCTGCGCCAGCAACTGGGGGAACTGTAGGGAATTGCTTTTTGGAGACGACGTATGGGGACCAAGCTCGCCAAAGACACCTATCCCGAAAGCGGAACCGCGAACGACTTTCAATGTTTTGGCCCGCCTGCCACGCGCGACGGTGAGTTCGAGCAAACCAAAATCTGCGACATGGGTTGCTTCACCCAGGACGGCAAGGACAGCAACAAGTACTACCACGGCGCCATCGTCCAGCATAAGACATCGAAGAAATGGTACGCCTACTTCGAGTGGGGCCGCACCGGCGCCACCAAGCCCAGCTTTCAATTCGTGCAATGTTCTACCGAAGCCGACGCGCAAGGCGAGTTCGCCTCGCAACTCCACTCCAAGAACGATGCCCGCGGCGAATGGGTGACTCTCGCCGGCCTGCGCACGCTGCGCGCTCGCGCGGGGAAAGACTGCTACCTGGTTCGTCCGATGGCCACCCGCAGCACGGGATTGCCCGACGCGCGGAGCATCAAGATCAACGAAGGCGGCCGCGTTCCGCCTAAGGCCGCGGTGACTGAGACGAAGGACGAAGCTGAAACCAAAAATGGAAAAGGCAAAGCAACTAAGAAAGCAGCGGCGAAGAAGTCGTCCGGCCCCAAAGTTGACGACAACACGCGTGCGCTCCTGCGTGACTTGAATATCGCCACCATCGCCTACACCCGCGGCAGCATGGCCGACGACAGCTTGCCGACGCAGATGGCCATCGACGAGGCCCGCTCTATTCTGGCCGAAGCGCAGGCGACGCTCGTCAAAGTCGGCGACGACGTCAAGAAACAAGTGAAGAACAAGCAGATCCTCGAACTCACGTCACTGATGTACAGCCGCATTCCCAAGAAAAAGGCGCTGCGTGCCGCAGCCGAGGAATGGGTCCTCACCAAGGACAATATCCTCGCCTGGCAAAATGACTTGGACGCGTTCGAGAGCGCCCTCTACGCCACCGATATCGATCACGGCGGCGAAACGGAAGTCAATCCGCTGGAGGAACTCGATCTGCAAATGGAATGGGTCTCGCCCACCTCGGATACCGGCAAGTTCCTCTACGAGTGGTGGCCAAAAGCGACGGCCAATCGTCATTCGTATATCGGTAATATGACGATCAAGAACCTGTGGATGCTGGAACGCAATTCCGACCGCGGCAAGCTCGCCGACGTTCAAGCGGAGATCGTGAAGAAGAAGGCGAAAGTCGACGAACGCCCGATGTTCCAGCCTGCTGCTCGCGCCGACCTGAAGAAACCCGATGCCAAAAAGTTCCACGGTTCCAATACGGCTTTGCTGTTCCACGGCACGCGATCGGTCAACGTCCGCGGGATCATGAAAGAAGCCCTGCGGTTGCCCAAGCAACTGGTGGGCGTGGTGATCACCGGTGCGATGTTCGGCCCTGGACTCTACTTCGCCGACGACTGGAAAAAATCGGCGGGCTACACCAGCTTGACGAATTCCTATTGGAGTCGCGGCAGCGGCGGTGTCGCCAATCGCGGTGCCTTCATGTTTGCTGTCGACGTCGTGCTTGGACAGCCGTTCGTGGCGCCGCAAGCCCACGGCTACACTTGCCCGCCCGATGGGCATCATTGCGTTTATGGAAAGGCAGGTCACTCAGGCGTGCAGAACAACGAGTTCATCGTCTTCGACCCGCGGCAGCATCAACTGCGCTACTTGGCGGAATTCACTGTTGCTTAGTTCGGCGATTGCAACCTACGGCTCACCCAGCGCGCTGTTGCAACGAAAGCTTCCAAGTCAACGACAGCTCAGGCAATGCCGCTAGTTCGGCTGCCAGCGCGCGATCGTCTTTGCGATGATGCATCACATCGTGAGCCCGCGCGATGGTCCACGTTGGATTGGGACGAGCGATTTGCTCCAGCGTTTGCCCAGCCTCGATGGTTCCCTGCTCAATCACGCGCAGATACCATCCGCACTTTCCGTTTTCGACGACCCGCGCCGCCAAGTCCTTGATCCGCCAGCGCCGCGCGAGTTTCCAACACGGCTGCCGTGGTTGTGTGACTTGCAATAGCGTCGTCCCGAGTCGCCACAGGTCGCCAATGCAGACGGATGATTCCTTGAGCCCGGTGATCGACAGATTTTCCCCAAACGCGCCGAAGGGCATCTCGGCTAGAACCAGCTCCTGCGTCCAAATCGGGTAGTGGTCGGCGGAGTAGGCCAGGATCGCTTTATCGACGCCGCCGTGGTTTTTCAGGTCGGCTTGGCCGTCGCCAGCCAGCGATGTGGCGAACACAGCGATCGGTCCAGAGACTGGTTTCTTAAAAAACGACGTAGTCCATGGCCGATCCATGGGGTCTGCTGCACCTTCATCCCCATAAGTGGTGGGTATGCCGACTTGGATTGAAACCAGGGCTGGTAAAGTTGTCATCGGTGTCTCCAGGCCCCTTGGATGCCGCTTGCGCGGACTGCGTTTGATTCGGATTTTTTTCAGGAACCGAAGAAAAAACCTAGACTAACGATCTTTTTTTGTCGCAGCCGCGCCGATATATTTTGCAGCAAACAGTTTTGTCGCGGCTTTCCGCTTTCTTTCCGTCGCCTCGCGACGGCAGGAGTACGAATAGCGAAGGCCAGTTGGCCAACTGCCCTGATGGTGGATGTTTTTACGGTTAAGTCTTGGTGATCGAGGTTTGAGAGGTTCTTCTGGTTCGCCCGTAAGCTTTGGTTGGTTTTGAGTAAGACGATGTAGCCGCGTTCGCCAGAACGCGGTAGTGAGAGTGAAGAGAACGCGATCCCTGGTCCGGCAGGGCGGGTAGCGTTCGACGGGCTGATGAGCAATTCGAACAGGTCCTTCGGACAGATCGTGCGCGACCGCTATTCGCAGGCATGCCGTCAAGCTGTTTGACGATTGTCCGAGTTTCTTGTTTTTCAGGACCTGGTTCGATGGCTAAGAAGATCTATGTGGGCAATTTGCCCTGGGCGTACGGCAGTGCGGAGCTCGAAGCATTGTTCCGTGATTACGGCGAAGTCGGCAGTGCCGAAGTAATTCGCGACCGCGAAACGGGCCGCTCGCGCGGTTTCGGTTTCATCCAAATGAACAACGACCAAGAAGCCGACACGGCGATCAATGCTCTCAATGGGCAAGATTGCCAAGGTCGTCCGCTGGTGGTCAATGAAGCCCGCGAACGCACACCTCGCTCAGGCGGTGGCGGCGGATATGGTGGCGGCGGTGGTGGTGGCTACGGCGGCGGAGGTGGTGGTGGCGGTTACGGCGGTGGCCGAGGTGGCGGCGGCGGTTACGGTGGCGGACGCGGCGGCGGTGGCGGCTACGGCGGTGACCGTGGCGGTGGTGGCCGCGGAGATCGTGGCGACCGAGGCGACCGCGGAGATCGCGGTGACCGTGGCGATCGAGGTGGCGGTGGCGGCGGATACGGCCGCTACTAACCCGAAATGACTAGAAACGCCTCGCGGCGAAAACTCCGCGAGGCGAGTTGGTCTTCATCGCGCGCAAGTGTAGCGCTAAACCGCACACAGGGACCGATTTGGCGCCCCCGTGATGGTGTTAAAATTCACCTTGTCGAGGGAAACCGCTGATTTTTTAAGTTCTGTATGTTGGTGGGCACGCCCCTTGCGTACAATCGGACGATCGAGAAAGAAGGCATCGCGACCCTAGCGCGAAAACCTCGCGCATAATCCGCGAGTATATTCCCAGACATTCATTCGGGGCCCAGCGCGCTGTACCGTAGTGATTCGGGCCCCAGCGGACGACGTACTTGTCGCCCGAACCATCATTCTTCCGGAGTTCCTCTTCATATGGGCAAAGCCGCCCCACGTCGCAAACGCAAACAACGCAATGCGGGCCACGACGCTCGCTCCACCGCCATAATTTCGAAATCATCGTCTTCAGACGGACTGTCCCCCGAAACCAACGACTCGGCTCGCCCGAGCAAGGTTCACTTTCCCGTTCCCCCCGGCACCGTTTACACGGTGAAAGAGCACCCGATCTATCCAGCGGGGTGGCGTCAAAAAATCATGATGACTTCAGTCGTCGTGATTCCGTTCCTCGGCGTCATTGGCGCCATCGTGTGGTGCTGGCAATACGGCTTCATGGGCTGGCCTTACCTGGCGATGCTGTTCGGCGGTTGGGCAGCCACCGGGATGGGGATCACCATTGGTTATCACCGACTTGCAACGCACCGCTCGTTCGACACGTACGAATGGATGCGGGCGATTTGGATTTCGCTCGGTTCGCTCGCCCTGGAAGGCTCGCCCATCGATTGGTGCGCCATCCACCGCAAGCACCACGAACTCTCCGACATGCCGGGCGACCCGCACTCGCCCCATCTGCACGGCGATAGCTTCTGGCAACAACTCAAAGGCTTTTGGTATGCCCACACGGGTTGGCTGCTCACCGGCCACTGGCACAGCCCCGACCTGCGACGCTACGTGCCCGACCTCACGTCGAAGAAGTGGCTCGTCGCCTACGACAAGCTCTACTACCTGTGGGCCGCCGCCAGCGTTCTGCTCCCCGCCGTCTTGGGCTTCGTCCTGTCGGGCGGCAGTTGGAAAGTAACGCTCCTCAGCTTCATCTGGGGCGGCCTCGTTCGCATTTTCGTGACGCACCACATTACGTGGTCGATCAACTCGATCTGCCACATTTTCGGCGCCAAGCACTTCAAGGCCGGCGACGACTCGCGCAACAACCCGATCTTCGGCTTCCTGGCCTGGGGCGAAGGCTGGCACAACAACCACCACGCCTTCCCAACCTCGGCTCGCCACGGCTTGCTGTGGTGGCAATTCGACACTAGCTACCTGGTGATCCGAGCGATGGAAATGGTCGGCCTCGCCTGGAACGTCCGCGTTCCCACGGCCCGCCAAATGGAAGCCCGCCGGAATTACTAAGAAGCGCGGCTTACAATCAAAAACTTGAAACCGGCGAGGCTTTGGCTTCGCCGGTTTTTTTGTGGGTGCTGGCGTCTCATAGGCGCGAAGTGCAAGAAATCGTCGCACCAATGGTGCCCACGCCGCAACGCGGCATTCCAACCAGAAGCCCGGGGTAGAGCGAGCAACGCGAGCGCCGCCCTGGGTTCACAAGCAACCAAGAACCAAGCCCTGAAAGGGCGATCCATGTGCTTCGCACCATTCGGGCCGCCCTTTCAGGGCTTGCATTTGTAACGCCCCGATTTCCTAGGGCGTTGCCCTAGGCTCTGGTTAGGTTGCCCCTTCGGGGCGATCTTCGCCGCGCACCGTGCGGCAGATCCTTGGTTCCTAATCGATGTACAAAAACTCATTGCTCGCCAGCAACTGTTGACACAAATGAGCCAAGGCTTGCTGCTCCGCGGTCGCGGCTGTCGCTGGATTCGCTTTGAGCCGTGCGACTTGCGAGGCCAGATACGCCTCGACCAAATCGATCTCTTCGCTCGAAGGATCGCGCTGGTACACCAATCGCCAGGCGTGGACGACTCGGTCGAACTGAGCTCCGGCTGGCGATACGAAATCGGCGTCCGATTTCCAGGTTCGCTCGGCACCACTGGCATCGATTGCCTTGATCTCGACAACCCAACCGAAACTGTCGCTGGTGTGGTGTTCTAGGGCGTCGACAACGAAGTCGATCGTGTCGCCAGGCTGGACCATGTCGAGTTCGATATGCGTCTCGGTCTGGCCGTTCTTCATTCGCCATTCGCCGGCCAGGTCCTTGCCGCGAACGACTACTCGTCCGCGAACGCCATCGCCGTTTTCGCTGCCGTGCGAGAAGTTGCCGTGAATCACCAGGCGGCCTGGACTCAGCGACTGCGGCGCCGTCCAGCGGCGGATGGCTGCCCGTTCGGGGCCGAGATCGGGGTGTCCTCCTTCGGCGCGGAGCATCGCGTAACCTAATTGCGGGTCAGGCAATTGCGGTCCACCTTGCCATCGCCCTTCGGCGAATTGAGGCAGCTTGGTGAACTTGACCTCGCCGCTCTCGGCGAGGCCGCCGTAGCCATACTGCCACGCCTCCGAAGGTGCCATTCCGCGTCGGGCGATGCCAGGCAATTCGATCGGGCCCGTTCGCTGTGATTCGTTCGTCGCAAGTGCGGCGATCTCGCCCGACCGCTTTAGCAGGTAATCGTTGTTCATCATCATGAGCGATTGCGTGGCGACCGTGCTGTTGGTCCGCCGTTCGCAGTTGCATTCCATCACAGGTGCGTCGAATGCGGTCAGCAGCGCCACCGGCTTCGAACGGCGTACCTGAATGTAAAGGCTACGGCGCGGCGAATCGCCCGCGGGCGAAACCTGGCCAGCGAAGTCTTCCTCGACAGCAACCGACTTGCCGTACATGGCGAGGTCCAGTCGCCCTGCCGACGCCAGCGAGGCATCGCGAATGGCTTCCGCTTCCAGCCGTCGGACGGGATAGCGGCTGTAGAGCGCGCCATCGGTATCGGCGGCATTGTTCTCCGCCGTTCGCGCGGACGACTGCCGATAAACGGTGCTCCTCACAATCACGCGATGAAGATGTTTCAGATCCCAGTCGTGCTGGACCAATTCGTCAGCCAGCCAATCGATCAGTTCCGGGTGGCTGGGTCGCTGCCCCAAGTTGCCAAACTCGCCGGGGGTGTCGACCAACCCGCGGCCAAAGTGGTGCAGCCACAAGCGATTCACCAAAACGCGGCCGATCAGCGGATGCTTGCCATCGACCAGGTGCTTGGCGAACGCGAGCCGCCGGCCGCTGGTGGGCAGGACGGTATCGTCGCTGGGTATCGCCATCGCCGAACCCTGCGTAGCGATTCGCAAATCACCGGGTGCCACGGGCTGCTTAGGCGCGCGATAGTCACCGCGATAGAACAGCATGGTCTCGGGCGGCGTGCCACCTACTTCATTGATGACGCTGAGGAATTCTTCGACGGGCTTTTCGGCGCGCTTTTTGTCGATAGCGGCCTGGTCCTTTTTCAGGTCGTCGGCTGCCGCCTGGTTGTACTGATAAAGCGTCCCAGCCGAGATACTCAAGCTGGGGCGCGAGGCGATGAACTGCGTTTGCTCCGGCGACCGCTTGTCGGCGGGCGTCTTACAGGCGACACGAGCGGTGTCCTGCATATCGGCGGGCAGCTTGGCGATTTCTTTTTCGAGCGCCGCCTCGATGAGCGTGGCCTGCTTGGTGTTCATCGCTTCGACCAACTTGCCGGCCTCGGCTTCGACGGCGGCGACTTTGGCCCGGTCTTCGTCGGTGTAGAGCGAAACCCAGCGATCGCGCGGGAACCGCCACGCCTTGGGGTTCATGGCGGGCTCGAACACAGCGCGAATCCGGTAGTAATCGACTTGCGAAATCGGATCGTAGCGGTGGTCGTGGCATTGGGCGCAGGCGACGCTCATCCCGAAGAACGCGCTGCCAAACATCTTGACCGTGTTGGCAACCGCCTGGTTCTTCTCTTCGTCGCTGCCGCCGTTAGCCGTGGGATCGGCTGGCATTCGCAGCATCCCGGTGGCCGCCATGAGGCGATGGTGCTCGGCGTTGCGAACGTCGAAAGGAACGCCTAGCAACTCGTCGCCCGCCATTTGCTCGATCAGCATCTGGCTGAAAGGCAAGCCGCGATTGAAAGCATTCACCACGTAGTCGCGATAGCGGTACGCGTAAGGCCGCTCGGTATCGCGGGTGGCGTCGCCATCACTATCGGCGTAGCCGACCACGTCGAGCCAATGCCGGCCCCATCGTTCACCATATCGAGGAGAAGTGAGCAACCGCTCGACCAAATCTTCGTACGCGGTCGGCGAGGGATCGCTTGCGAAAGCATTCACTTCTTCGTAGGTGGGCGGCAAGCCCGTCAGGTCGATGTAGAGCCGGCGAACTAGCGTCCGCCGATCGGCATCGGGACTGAGCGCCAGACCGGTTGCTTGCAATCGTCGTAGGACCAGGGCGTCGATATCGGTTCGGACACGATCGTTCGTCGCTTCGCTGGCGGCAACGACGGGGCGCACGACCGGCCGGAAGGCCCAGTAGTCGAGTTCCTCTGGGAACAAGTGATCGGCGGCGATCGATTCGGGTTCTTCGCCCGCGGTCGGCGCGCCTTGGACGATCCACCGCTTGAGGAGCTCGATCTGCTCGGGCGGGACCTTCTTTTCGGTAGGCGGCATTTCGCCCGACACGACCCGCGCCAGCAGGTTACTTGCCCCGGCATTACCGGGGACAATTGCCGGACCGCTTTCACCGCCCGCCATTAAATTGCGACGCAATCGCAGGTCGAGTTTCCCCTGCGGTTCGATCCCGCCGTGGCAATCGAGACAGTACGCCTTCAGCAGCGGGCGAATGTGGGTCTCGAACTTGGGTTCAGCGACGTCGGCAACGCCTGATTCCGCGGCCGCTTGGTTTGCCATCAAGGCTTGTCCGGCGACGAGCGCAAAAAGGGCCCACTTCATTGCCAGGGATTTCGGCAGGAATGGCATAGCGAGTTCCATTCGTCAAATGCTGGCACGGCGCGGCATCGCACGCGTGTCGGCAGGAAAATGTCGCCGGCGGAGCCAAGGCGAACATTCGAAGGCGGGAATCAAACAGGTGGGAGATCGGATGCTGCGGGATACGCAAATTCGATCTTGCCCCCATTATTTCCACTTACGCGGTCGCCAGCAACACGAATGGCGGGCCAGATGGGGAAAATCCTCCTTTCTGCAAAGAAGATTTTCACCAAAAAACTGTCGCCAATACCGTCTATTTTCGGCAACAATTCTGGCTGGCAGGCGCGTGCACTACGACACCGGCAGTCGAAGGGGGCGAACCTCAATTCTCAAAGGCGTGTCGCCATGAAGCAAATCGCATCCCGTCGCAAGGGGTCTGCCATGCAGCTTCGTACCGACATTGAACGTTGCCGCCTTCGCCCGTGGCGGCAGGAGGACAAACTCGATCTGGTGTTGCACGCCAACAATCGCAAGATCTGGCGCAACCTGACCGACTTGTTCCCGCACCCCTACACCGAGTACGACGCCGACGTTTGGCTCGAACTGGCCAACAGGGACACACCCGTAACTCATTTTGCGATCGAACTGGCTGGTCAAGCCGTCGGCGGCATTGGGATTATCCCCTGCACCGGCATCCATCAATTCACAGGCAAGCTGGGTTACTGGCTAGGCGAATCGGTGTGGGGCCAAGGCATCGCCACCGCAGCGGCGCGGGCCATCGTCGACTTTGGGCGAACCGACCTCAAGCTCGCGAGACTCGAAGCGGAGGTTTACGACTGGAATCCAGCCTCGATGCGCGTGCTGGAGAAAGTGGGCTTCCAGCGCGAAGCGATCTTGCACAAAAGCACATTCAAGGACGGGCATCTAATCGATAGCCATCTGTTTGCGCTTTTGTTTTAAGGTAGCCGCGTTCGCCAGAACGCGGAAGGTTGAACTCGCATCAGCAGGAATGGTCGCGTCACACAGGCCGCACTTCCCGCACTCTTGGCGAGTGCGGCTATGTCTCGTTTCTTGGCGAGCTAGAAATCGCTCAACTTATTCGTCGGAAACGCGACGCGGACCGCATTGAGCACCGCCGCGACGTCGATCGTTTCTTGAAGTAGCGCGCCGGCCACAGGCGGAAGCCAACCGGCCGACGCCAGGAGCATTCCGATGACGCTGAGGGCCATCCCACCGATGGCGCTTTGCAAAGCGATACTGCGCATTCGGCGGCTGATGTGAAGGAACTGGTCGACCCGCCGGAGCGAACTATCCATGATCACCGCGTCGGCTGCTTCGGCCGTGATATCGCTCGCTTGCCCGAAAGCGATCCCCACCGTTGCCGCGTGCAGTGCCGGCGCATCGTTGATGCCATCGCCGACGTAGATCGATCGCGCGTGTGAGGTGATCTCCTCGACAAGCTTTAGTTTTTGCTCAGGCGTTTGCTCGGCGTGAATCTCGTGAATTCCCAGTTGCGCTGCCAGGTCGGCCACCTCTTGTTCGCGGTCGCCCGAGATAATCAGCACGCGCTCGATGCCGTGCTTGCCTGCCAGATGCTTGATGAAAGGAACGCCATCCTTCCGTGGCCGGTCGCGAAAGCGAATGGTCGCCGCGTACTTGTTGTCGAGGAGGATGACGCACTCCAGGCCGCTGGCCACAGGCGGGAGAGCCCGCGAACCCTCCGGATCGCGCCGCGCTGCTTCCTTGCGGTGCGTGACCAAAATCGTGGAGCCATTGACCTCCGCTTCCAGGCCGGCGCCCGGAGCCTCGCGCACCGAGTGTGCCTCGGGCAGCGCCAATCCAAGCGACCCGGCGTAGTCGAGCACAGCCTGGGCGAGCGGATGCTTGGAATACTGCTCGGCCGATGCGACCATCGCCAGCGTCGCGCGAGTGTCGACTCCATCGGGCACCAGCACTTCGGTCACAGCGGGTTTGCCGTAGGTGAGCGTCCCCGTCTTATCGAAGATGATCGCCTTGCACCCGACAACTTGCTCGAGCACCGCGGGGTTCTTCACGATGATCCCGTTTCTCGCGGCCAGCGAAATGGCCCCCAGAATCGCCACGGGAATCCCGATCAATAAGGGACACGGCGTGGCGACAACGAGCACTGCCAGAAAACGCGATGCTTCGCCTGTGAAATACCAGGCGATGAAAGCGATGGTGAGAGCCAGTGGCGTGTACCAGGCACCGAGCGTGTCGCCCAAACGCCGCATCGCAGGGCGGCGCTGTTGGCTGTCTTGCATCACTTTCATGATTTGCGCGTAGCGGGAGTCGACTGCCCGCTTGGTCGCGCGAATCGCTAACACCGCCTGGCCATTGAGTGCACCCGAGATCACGGTCGTGCCTGGAGCTTTGGAGACTTGATAGGGCTCGCCTGTGAGGAACGATTCGTCCATGCCGCCGTGCCCTTCGATTACGACACCGTCGACAGGGCAAATATCGTGCGGCAGGACGACAACCTCGTCGCCGACCTCGATGTCGGCCACCGGAAGATCGACGACTTCTCCTTGCCGCCTTCGGTGGGCGACCGTGGGCATCCGCCGCGCCAGCGCTGAAAGGACCGACTTGGCCCGCTCCATCGCCATGCTTTCGATCGCTTCGCCGCCCGAGAGCATCAGGACCACGAGGGCGCCGGCGAGGTACTCGCCTAAGAAGACCGACGCGATGATCGAGATGCCGGCCAGGAGGTCGGCCCCCCATTCGCCACGAAGCAGTTTGATCAACAATTCGATGAGGACCGCCGTACCGCCGATTCCCAATACGATCACGAGCGGAATGTTGCGCGCGGTCTCGCTGGAGCCAAGGCCCCACCGCATCACCAGGTGCACGGTGATGCCAAGGATTGCAATCGCGGCCACGATCAGATCGTGGCGTTCAAGCAACTTCGAAAGGCGAAATGGGTTCGGTGGAGTCGGAGAAATGGATTCGTTCATGATCGGCGGAGAGATGTCTGAGAGGAGGCCAAGTCAAACTATACCTCTCGGAGCAAACGTTACGCCGCGCCAAATTGTCAGGCGGCACCTCGAAAGTTCGTTCAAACAGAACTCGAAACAATTGTTGAGCGCGCTCGAAAATCTTGTTTGCCGCGATCGAGTTCACAGGAGCGAGAACACGGCAACGAGAGCACAGCAACTAGAACACGTCGGCCGGATCGGCGGATTGGGCTTTACGCACGGCGATCATTGCCGACATCCCGCACATGAAGATCGTGAGCGCGAGCACGGATACCGCCCGCTGCCAGGTCATGACAAAGGGCATTTGGATGGTTCGCTCGGCGAAGCGGTACAAGATCACCGCCAGCACAAAGCCGGGCCAGTAGCCAAGGATCGAAAGAATGAACGATTGGGCGACGACCACCTGCACAAGGAAGCCATTGGTGTAGCCCATCGCTTTGAGCGTTGCGAACTGCGGCAGGTGATTGGTCACTTCGCTGTAGAGAATCTGGTATACCACGACAAAGCCGATGAAGAATCCTACGGCGACGCCCATGCCGAAGATGAAGTCGACGGGGCGGCTCGATCGCAGATACTTTTCCTCCGAGGCGATCAGCTGCTCGCGCGTGGCGATCTTCGCCTCGTTACCGACGTACGGGCGCAGCTCTTCCAGTACTTGAAGCCGATCGGCACCCGGTTTGAGTCGGATCAATCCCAAATCGAGCGAGTTCGATTTGCGACTGGGAAAGATCCGCAGAAAGTTCGCCAGCGACATGAAGACATTGCCGTCGCTGCTGATCGAGACGCCCACGGGAACCGTACTGACAATGTAGACCTTGCGCTGGTTGATTTCCGTTTCCAGCGTGCCGTTTTCGTTGACGTACTTGGCGACGGGACCGTAATCGCGCCGGCTGAGGCTATCGAAGACCAGGCGATCCGCGAGGCGCAGTTCGGCGGCGTGCCCGACCAATTGTGGAAATCGGAACATCGGATCGTCGGGCTCGATGCCGAACACCTGGATCGGATGCTCTTGATGATTCCAAGGGTTGCGGAATCGCGCTTTGGAAATGTACACCTCGCGGACCGCCTCGACCTGCTCGTGCGCCGAAACACGGTGCAATAACACACGGGCAAACGGCGAGGGCTCGAAGATGGTTTGCGTCTTGGGCCCGTAGATAATGATGTCGGCGTCGATCCGTTTGGCGATCGCGACGCTGTTGTCGATGGCTCCTTGCCGGATGCCGAGTTGCACCAGCATCAGCATCACGGCCGCGACGACGCCCGCGACGGCTGCCGCGAGCTTGGCTTTGTGAAAGCTGAGCTGCCGCCAGGCGATAAGCAGGCTAGTCGGCATGGCGAGTCCTTCGCTTGGTGTGATGCGTCCCGCTAGCAATCAGGCGTCAGCCAGCGGTTGACGATTCTTCCGGCACAATCGGTCGCCAAAGCAGTGGGATAATCGGGATCGAGCGTCAGGTCGTGCAAGCACCAGCGCGTCCAGTCGCGTTCATCACGATCGATCCGCAAAAAGGACGGGCTATCGGGATCGAGCGTTACAGCGAACGAATCGAGCGCCCGGTACAGGCCTTCGCCTGTCGCTTTGATGAAGGCTTCTTTGCGAGTCCAAACTCGAAAGAAGGCTTCCATCCGACGAGCGTTGTCGACCGCGAAGTAAACGCCTAGTTCCTCTGGTGCAAAATTCCGTCGGGCAATCGCGTCGGCGTGTTCGACGTCGCGGAGCCGCTCGACATCAACGCCGATGGAGCGACCGCGGGTCACGGCCAGGACCAAGGCGTCTCGCGAGTGCGCCAAGTTGAATTGTAGCCCCGCAGCGTCAATTGACTTTGACAATTCGGGTTTGCCACGCGGTTCATACGCGAACGGGATTTGGTCTGCAGGCCCTAGGCCGTATCGCGAAAGAAGGTGCCGCAGCAGGCCGCGGCAGATCATGAAGCGATCCCGGTCGCCTGGCTGCATGAAGCGATTTCCGCGGGCCCGCTCTTCCTCAGTCAGGGGGCGAGCCAGGTCGTCCAGCGCCGATCGCCAAGTGTCGAGCCGGGTATGCCAAACGTGGATCTCGCCGACGGGCAAATCGATCCGAGTTCGCCCGGCGAAAGCGTGTAAATCGACGGGCTGGAGCGACGAAGAATCGGAACTCATCACTTAGCGAAACGAAATTTGCCCACCAACGTTACATGCAGCCACTTTGGAACGCTTTCACCATAATATAGAAAGAGTCGACCCCGATAGGCCGATTTTGCGGCCCTGCGTGGGAAGTTCGACCCCGAACCACTTTCTTCTGGTTGATATGCAGGCATTTATCACGCAAACCGGGGCTTTCATGCCGAATCAGCCGGTGCCGAATCAAAAAATCGAGGCCGTGCTCGGCCAGATTGGCAGGGCTCCTTCCACGGTGAAGGACTTGATCCTGCAGCGCAACGGCATCAAGTGGCGCTACTACGCAATCGATCCAGCGACCGGCAAGCCGACCCATACCAATGCCGAGCTGACGGCCGAAGCGATCCGCAAACTGGCAGGCGATGCGAAACTCTCGCTCGACGAGATCAATGTCCTGGCATGTGGGACGTCGTCGCCCGACCAGTTCATTCCGAATCATGCCGTGATGGTTCACGGGCTGCTCAAGAATGTCCCGTGCGAAGTGATCTCGACGGCCGGCGTTTGCTGCTCAGGCATGACGGCGATGAAGTACGGCTACAACTCCGTGATGGCGGGCCAAGCCGATAATGCCGTGGTCGCGGGAAGCGAGTTGGCCTCCGCGTCGCTCCGCGCGTCGCAGTACGAAATCCACGCCCCACAAGACAGCGCCAACCCGTACGTGGGATTCAGCCAGGAGTTCCTGCGGTTCATGTTGTCCGATGGCGCGGGGGCCGTGCTCATCGAGAACGCTCCCAAGCGCGGGCCGATGGCATTGCGAATCGACTGGATCGAGATTCGCTCGTTCGCCAACGAATTGCAGCCGTGCATGTACTCGGGCGGGATGAAGAACGAGCAAGGAATCTTTCATGGCTGGCGTGACGTCGAGGGTGGCGTCGAGCGGGCCATTCGCGAAGGAGCCTTCAACCTCTCGCAAGATGTTCAACAACTCGGCGAGAACATGGTGCCGGTCGCCGGGCGGTTCTTTGAAGAAGTGCTTCGCAAGCGGCAGTTCGACCCGCGCGAGATCAACTGGTTCCTGCCGCACCTGTCGTCGTACTTCTTCATGGAACCGATCATGCAGCAATGGGAAGCCAGCGGCCTAGCGATCCCAGAGGAACGCTGGTTCACGAACCTGAAGTACAAGGGGAACACGGGCAGCGCGTCGATCTTCATCATGCTCGACGAGTTGATGACTTCCGGGAAGTTGAAACTCGGCCACACGGTGCTTTGTGCCGTGCCGGAGAGCGCGCGCTTTTCATTCGCGTTGATGCACCTGACAGCGGTGCCGGGCGAGAGCGCGGCAACTGCGTAGTTGCAAAAAACAAACAGTCCACCAGATTGTCAAAGATCGGTTCTGCTTTGGATTGCTGGCTCGGCTTCGGAGGTGCACATGGTCCGAAGCCGCGGAAGCGTTCCGCGCGCAGATGTGACTTAAGCACGGCGCGAGGGGCCACTCCTCTCGTGCGGATGGAAAAAGTGCGCAGACGCGGAAGCGTGGCCCAACAGAGAGCTTCCTAAACGCGAACGTATTTCGAGGCAAGAACGTCGCGGAGGAGAGTGCGTCGCGGGGATGAGCAATCCAGGGCCGACAGGCTCGGCAGATATTACCTGGTGGCGTCAGCCACCGCCCCTCGTTTGCGCCACCGGCGACTCGGAGAATTACCTTATCTACGCACAATGCCTCTCGATACGCCGCCTCAACTCAGCAGCGCGGTCACGATGTTCAATCGGCCACTCAACGCCGTCAAGCAGATGTAAAGCCTCACCGAATTTATTCGCCTGAAATTTCACGAGCGACATGTCAATGCGAAGCATCGGATCAGGGCATCCGTCCAACGTATCAACAATTGCCTCCGCTGTGCTCGTTTTATTGACTCTCAAGAGGGCGACCAGACACTCATGAAGAACTTCGCGGCGAGTTGGCATCAAGGCATATGCCTTTTCAAAACTAACAGCGGATTCAACGTAATCGTGCTTTGCTTCGTAGGCTTTTCCGAGGAACCAGTCGATTTGCCATTGATTGAGGAACTGTATTGATTCGAGAAGCCGAATCCCCTCGCTAAACTCTTCGGCATTCGGCTCTTGAGGGCGTTGGCCGTGAAAATGCAAGTACGGGAATAGAAGCTTAGCACCGCGCTTAAAAATGCCATCTGCTTCCGTTGGGGTCATTGTTATTTGCCTTGGCAATTACGTTTGCCATTAAGTTTTGCGCGACATGTGAATCCCTAGCTCCAGATATCCGACGTGCAGTCGCCGCCGGGGAAGCGGATCTCGTGGGCGCGCGAGGGGCCTTCTGGTTCCTTGCCGAAGTCGATGTGAAACTTGTCGTTCAGTTTCAGTCCGCCCTTTTCCGTGTCGCAGTCGACTCGCAGAAAGTACGAGCCGCTCTTGGCGATGTCGGGATAGAACTGGTTGTCCCAGCTTGAGAAGAGGGAACTCGTCACGTACAGCCGCTTTCCATCGAGTGAAAGCTGGAGCATTTGCGGCCCGCCGACGAGTTTCTTTCCTCGCACTTCCGGCGATTTACCGAGTAAGCCGCCGAGCCAAAGTTGGCCCGCGAGTTTGGGATTGGCTCGGTCGCTGACATCGTATTGCCGGATATCGCCGTGGAGCCAGTTCGCGAAGTAGAGCCAGCAGTCGTCCATCGATAGCACGAGATCGGTGATGAGGCCCGGCACGGGGAACGGCCAGCCCTCGACGTCTTTGGCCTCGACTTCAATGACGGGCTTGGTCTGCCACTTGTCGCCGTCCTTGTGGAAGTGCCACATCACGCTTGAGAGAGCTGCGCCGACGAAGCCGTGGGTGCTGTCGGGATTGTGGTGGAAGCGGATCTCGAGAGGGATTAACCCCTTCGATCCGAGATCGGCACTCTGCGTGATCTTGCGATCCTTCCAATCCCAAAAGTGGATGTGCTGGCCGTACTTGCCGGCCTTCACGTCTTCCAATTTGAAGCCCGGACGCGTCGTGCTGGGGGCTGCCCACTCGCTGGAGAGCATCACGTTATGCCGCGGCTGGTACCAGAAGTCGTAGTTGTAGTTCATGCCGGCCGCATCTTTTTCCCAGTGGCCGACGATCTCGAACTTTTCATCGAGCAACAGAAACCCACCCGGGCCGGCGAGTTTTTCGTTGCCGAGCATCGAGATCATGATGTTCCCATCGGCCAGGCAATGCACGGTGTGCGGCGCCGTGAGTTTGGTTTTTCCAATCACCTCGGCCGGCTCGATGACCTTGTGCATCTTCGGCTCGCGCGGGTTCTGCATGTCGATGATGTGAATGCGGCTGGAAACGAGGCCTGGCAGAATGAGATACCTCCGCTCGCGCTCGCCGTGGCAGCTGCCACACGCGTTCCAACCGTAGTGATGCAGCTCGTCACCGATGCTGGGCATCGGCAGACGATGGATCACTTGCGAGTACGTCTTCGAGGTGGGGTCGAGATCGATCGTCGCCAGGTAGTCTGGTTTTTTGACAGGCGTTCCGGCGTAAACGCCGACCGTATATGCCACGGTCTCGCGAGGCGATTTCATGGCCTCTTCGGGCGATGCATACGTCGCGCACGTGTCATTGCCGTGCTTGCCTGGTTCGTCGTGAGCAAAGAGATCACCCAAAGCCAAAGCAGGGACGGCGGCGGCTGACGTTTGGAGAAGTTCGCGGCGACGCATCGATCGATCCTTGTGTTGATCCAGCAAATTCACCAACGAAATAATCAACGGCAATATTGTATCTCGGCCATGCGATGGTTATCACACTGGGTATCTTATTCATCGCGGAACTCCCGCATGTAGCGGGGGTTTCATGCGGTCGAAAGCAGTGGCCCATCAATCCGTTCTCATGGATGGGCTAAAGGGCGATCTATTCATTCGTAGCGAGGTTTCCCCGTGTTGCCATCGCGAGCTGTTGGTGTGCGGCTTCTCTTGATCACCATCGTTGCCTTTTTGTGGGCAACGGTTTGTTTAGGAGCGGAGCCGGACGCCGCCGCGCCGTTGCTCGACCGCTCCAAGATTCTCGAAATTCACATCGAGATGACCACCAAGGAGTACGACGCGATGCAACCGCCGCCGACTGCGTTTGGCTTCGGTGCCCCGGGAGCCGCGCCGGCGCCGCCCCCTGCTCCGCCCGACGATGGCCGCGCCCGCGAGACCAACCAATTCGGTACGTCGTTCGCCTGGGCGGAAGCCAAGTTCACCGCGCAAGGCAAGTCGCTCGACAAGGTTGGCATTCGCTACGACGGTGACTTCACGTACTTCCTCTCGGCGCAGAGCCTAAAACGCCCGCTCAAGATCGAGTTCAATCGTTTCGAGGACAAGGACTTTGAAGGCGTTACGTCGCTGCGTCTCCACTCCATGGCGCTCGATGCCTCCAAGGCCCGCGAAGTGATTGCTTTCGCGCAGATGCGCGAGATGGGAGTGATGGCCCCGCAGGCGACACTGGCCGAAGTCACGCTGACTGTTCCGGGCAAATTCGAGAAAGCTTATCTCGGTCTCTACACCGTCGTCGAAGGGATCGACTCGAAGTTTCTCGCCAAGCATCTCGGTAAAGATCAGGGGCTCTTGATGAAGCCCCGCCTGATGCGCGGGATCGATTACCTCGGCGACGATTGGAATCAGTACACGCTGCAATATGCGTCGGGCCGTGGTGCGTCGAAAGACGAAAGCAAGCGAATCATCGAGTTCGCCAAGCTGGTTCAGCAATCGTCCGAGGAGGAGTTCAACAAACGGATCGGAGAGTTTCTCGACGTCGAGGCGTTCCTGCGATTCACGGCGGCCAACGCCCTGCTCTGCAACTTGGAAAGCTTTCACGCGCTGGGAAGCAATTACCACCTTTACCTCGATTCGAAGACGGGCCGCTTCACGTTCCTGCCGGGCGACCTTGAGTTCTCCATGGCGAACTTTCTTTTGTTCGGTACGCCCGACCAGTTGATGGATTTGAGTGTGACCAAACCTTACCCAGGCGAGAATAAGTTGGTTGACCGCTTGATGGCCGTGCCGGAGATCAAGGCCAAGTATCTGGCGATGGTGAAGGATCTTGCCGCCAAGTCGTTTACCAAGGAGCAGCTGAACAAGGAGATTGATTCGTTGGCGTCACTCTCTCAAGAATCTCGCGACAAGGAGACAAAAGCTGTAGCTGCTCGACGTGAGCCGCCCGCGTTCGGTGCGCCGCCTGGTACGCCGCAAGCTCCCGATTTGAAGACGTTTGTGGATCGCCGGCTGGCATCGATCGATTCGCAATTGAAAGGCGAATCCAAGGGCTTTGTGCCGCAGCCGTTCAGCTTTGGTTCACCCGGTGGCGGACAGGCAGCCGAATCGAAGCCGATCGATGAAGCAACGTTCCGCGAAGTCTTCGAGGCCCCGCCTGGGTTTGAAACGACGCTCTTCGCGGCTCCTCCGCAAGTCAATTCGCCCGTCGCGATTTCAGCGGCTCCCAGCGGGGAAATCTACGTCGCGGTGGACCAGCAAGGTTCGCTGGGGCGAACGCCCGGCGGTGGGCGGATTGTACGATGCCTCGACGAGGACCGTGACGGCAAAGTCGACAAGGTGACGACGTTTGCAAAGGTCGAGCATCCGCGCGGCGTTGTGTACCGCGCTGGCAAGGTGTACGTGATGCACCCTCCGACGCTGTCGGTCTTCTACGACGATGATGGCGATGGCGTGGCCGATGGGAACAAGGTGCTGGTCACGGGACTGACGACCAATCAAATCGACGACCGCGGTGGCGATCATACGACGAACGGAGTTCGGCTAGGCATCGACGGATGGCTTTACATTGGCGTTGGCGACTACGGCATCAAGCAAGCCAAAGGAACCGATGGGAAGACGATCTCATTACGCGGCGGTGGAATTGTCCGCGTCCGCCCCGATGGCATGGAACTGGAAGTCTACTGCATGGGGCTGCGGAACCCGTTCGATATCGCCATCGATCCAATGATGAATCTCTTCACGCGCGACAACACCAACGACGGTGCCGGGTGGGACACACGCGTGAGTCACTTGATGCAAACGGCGCAGTACGGCTACACGCAGCTGTTTGCTAACTTCACGGACGAGACGATGCCGACGCTGGGGACATTCGGCGGTGGTGGCGGCACGGGCGGAGTGTTCATCCAAGATTATCGCTGGCCCAAGCGGTATCGCGATCGCCTGTACACCGGCGACTGGGGGCGCAGCGAAGTCTATCGCCACGATATTACGGCGCACGATCCGACGTTCGATCTCACCCAGGAGGTTTTCCTTAAGGCCCCTCGCGCCACAGGCATGGACATCGATGCCGATGGCCATCTTTATGTCGCCAGTTGGCGTGGGGGCGATGCGAGCGTCGACGTTGGTCCCAATGTCGGATTTGTTGCAAGGGTTTCGCCAGCAGGCCTCCAACCTGACGAAAGGTTTCCCGACCTTCAAAAGATGTCCGACAAGGACCTCCTTTCGTTGCTCGTGACACTTCGTCATTCGGTGGGGCGTTTTCATGTGCAGGGAGAAATCTTGCGGCGAGCGCCCGACTTCACCGAGCTCGAATCCCTGGTTGGAGTGGCATCCAATGTGAAGGAACTGCTGGAGGCGCGAGTAGTCGCTCTCTACACCGTCAAGCAACTGATCGGGACGAAGTCACACGGACTGCTTCTCCGGTGCGCGAAGGATCCAGCGCTCCGCCAGCAAGCCTTGCGCGCATTGACCGACCGCAAAAGTGAACTGGCCGGGCTCGACGCCGAACCATTCATCGCGGCGCTAAGCGATCGTTCGCCGCAAGTGCGCGGACAAGCGGCTATTAGCCTTGGACGCATGGACGCAACTAGCGCGGCAAAAGCGATCCTGCCGCTTACCAGTCGGCCGCAAGATTCGTCGATGCCCACCAAACGGCCAATCCAAAACCAGCCTGATGCGGACCGCGTGGTTCCTCACCTTGCGGCCCGGGCATTGATCGCGCTGGATGCAGTTGAACCCTCGCTGGAAGCGCTCGACGGCGAGCACTGGCGAGGAGCACTGTGGGTGCTTCGTTCTTCGCACACGCCCAAGACCGTCGATGGGTTGATTAAGAAACTCGGGACGACACGATCGACCGAAGTGCGTCGCGGCATATTGGTCGCGCTCATCCGTTTGCAGCAAAAGGAAGCCGACTATGCCGGTTCGTGGTGGGGAATTCGGCCCGACAATACTGGGCCGTACTACGAACGGGTCGAGTGGCCCATGAGCAAACGGATCGCGAGTGTTCTTACGGCGGCCTACTTGGACGCCGATCCGGAAACCGCGGCGTTCTTGAAAGCCGAATTGCGTCGGCACCAGGTTTCGTTGCCCGGCATTCCCGAAGAGCAGGTTGCCTTGGCAGTGGAAGAATCGTCCCCGATCGTACTGCCGATGGCCGATCCAAAGAATCCCGAGCAAATCGGCAACATGTCGCGCGACGTTGTCGCTCGGCGCGTTTTGGAAATCAAGGGCGATGCTCAGCGCGGCAAACCGTTGTTCAAAACCCAGTCGTGCGTGGCGTGTCATACCGATGCCGATGGGCAGTCGCCGAAAGGCCCGCATTTGGTCGACATCGGCAAACGTTCCAAGCCAAACGAACTGGTCGAATCGATTCTCCAGCCGAGCGCCAAGCTCGCACAAGGCTACGAGGGCTACACGTTTCACATGAACAGCGGCCTATCCCACTCGGGATTTGTCGTCCGCGAGAGCGCGAGCGACGTTCGCATTCGCGAGCTCAATGGGATCGAACGCAAGCTCGCCAAGTCGGAGATTGAGGAACGTGTGCGGCAAGAAAAATCGGTGATGCCTGATGGCGTAGCCGCCAACCTGACGCCAGGGCAACTGGCCGATTTGATTGCTTACTTGCAGTCGCTCAAGAGTGAGGGGAGCGAGTGACTCAGGCGGCATGGAACAGTAGCTCCGCATCAACTTGCTAGAGCGAGTCCACCGCGCACAGACAGGATTGTCTGTGCCACTTTCTTGCGTTCCTCCTCCGGTCCCTCCGGGTCTCCGCGGTGAATTCCTTCTGAATCACCCTAACCCGATGCCGCGGTAGCTGCGGTCGAGAAGTTCGATTGGGTGGATGACGCGGATCGCTTCGCCTTGCATTCGCGATTCGCGGGCGATTTGCATCAGGCAACCGACGTTGCCGGTCACGACTAGCTGCGCGCCGGTTTGGCGGATGTTGTCGAGTTTGCGTTTACCTAATCGGTCGGCCATTTCGGGTTCGGTGAGGTTGTACGTTCCCGCGGCTCCGCAGCAGAGGTCGCTCTCGGTGAGCTCGACTAGGTTCAGTCCTGGAATCATTTTCAGCAGCTTGCGCGGTTGCTCGCGGACCTTCTGGGCGTGCGCCAGGTGGCACGCGTCGTGATAAGTGGCGGTCGCTTCGATTTTGCCCGTCGGCGGGACAGGACCGAGTTCGGCGAGAAATTCGCACACGTCTTTGATCTTGTGGGCGAAGCCTTCTCGATCGGCGGTCTTGCTGTCGTGCCAGTGGTGGCCGTACTCCTTGAGCATCGCTCCGCAGCCGGCGACGTTGACGATTACGGCATCGACGTCTCGCCATGGGATGCCATTCACATTGCGATCGGCCGTTTCCTTGGCGGGCTCGCTGCTGCCGGCATGGAAGTGAATTGCCCCGCAGCAGCCTTGGCTCTTGGGAATGAGCACGTCGCAGCCGTTCTCTTGCAGCACGCGCGCGGTGGCCCAATTGGTTTCGCGGAACAGAGCTTCCGATACGCAGCCGCTAAACAAAGCGACGGTTGCCCGTTTGGGTCCCTTGGCGGGCAAACGATCGGGCAACTCGGGGGCGGCTTTTGGAAGTGGCGGGAGGAGCGTTACCAATCGCCCCAGCCTTGGCGGTAGGAGCTTCCACAGTCCTGTAGCGACGACAAGTCGATCGAGCCCAAGGAACTGTCCGATCCTCGCCGGCCAAAGGGCCAGGGCCAGCAGCGAAGGATTGGGAAAGAGCCAGAACAAGATCCAGCGGTGGAACCAATCGTGCGACTTGGCTTCGGCGGCTTCTTCTTTCGACGCCGGTTGTTCCATGGCGATGCGGAACGGTTCGATCAGTCGCCCGTATTGCACGCCCGAGGGGCAGGCGGTCTCGCAGCCGCGGCAGTCGAGGCAGAGTTCCAAGTGTCGCCGCACGTCGGGCGTCAGGTCGAGTCGCTCGTCGGTGACGGCTCGCATCAAGTAGATGCGTCCGCGGGGGCTATTGTTTTCGTCGCCGGTTTCGGCGTAGGTGGGGCAACTGGCAGTGCAGAGCCCGCAGTGGACGCAGTCGAGAAACAGATCGTACGAAATGCCGGCGCCGGGATTATTGGCGACTGGCTTGGGCGAAAGGATCGGAAGCGAGTGAGTATCGGCCATGAGTAGGAATTGTACCGGCAGAGTGATCCAGAGCGGGCGATTAGGAATCGAGGAACACAAATCGGCCGGGATTGAGGATGTTGTGCGGGTCGAAACGTCGCTTAATTTCTTGCATCACGGCCAGTGGATCGCCACCGTTGCCCCAAACGGCTTGCTGCGTCGCCTCGCTACCTAATTGTCCGGCGTAGACGACCACGTTGCCACCGGCACTCACCGCAGCCGGTTGCAGCTTGCCGATGAGGCCACGTGCGACGCCGAGCTGCGGCATTTGCTCGAACGAGGCGTAGATCATGCCCGACGCTGCTTGGGCGCAGATCGAGACGTTGCTGTCGACTTCGCGGCAGGCTTGTACCCACGAGACGACTTGCGAAGGGCGGACGCTGGCCTTAAGCGTTAGCGCGGCCGGGCGGCGCGAAAAATCGACGATGGCCGGCCACAGCTTCTTCTCGCTGAGATACGCGACCGGAATCACATTCGCCGCCGCGCTCCAAACCTTCATCAAGCGATCTCGCATCCACGTGACTTCGAACGAGGTGCCTTCCAATCGCGCAACCAGCCAGCCTTCGCTCGCGGGCGGCAATTCCGAAAAACCTTTCCACGCCGGGCCAGCTAACCATTGCAGGGCTGCGACGGGAATCTCGCGCGAGGCCATGGCGTCGAGAATCGATTCAGCTGTTTTGGTGTTAGCCAGTGGCGCGATGACCAAGTCGCTTGCTTGCGGCACAGGGCGCAGCTTCATCGTCAGTTGCGTGATGACGCCGATCGTTCCCATCGAGCCGGTGAGCAGTTTGCAAAAGTCGTAGCCGGCGACGTTCTTCACGACTCGTCCACCGCCATGAAAGGTGTTGCCGGCTCCATCGACGGCTTCGATCCCGATCACGAAGTCGCGGATGCTGCCGTAGCCGAAACGGCGCGGCCCGTTGTGATTGGTGGCGACGACTCCGCCCAGCGTGGCAGCCTCGGCGTTGGGGACATCAAATGGCAGCTGTTGCCCTTCTGTGGCAAGCAGCTTGGCAAGCTCCGACATGGTGATGCCCGACTCGACCGTGATGGTCATGTCGCGGGCGGGGTAGTCGATCACCTTCGTCATCTTGGCGAGCGACAGTCCGATCCCAGGGCGCTTGGCGGGCAAGCCGCAATCGAGACTCGTCTTCCCTCCAAGGGGGTAGATCGGCGTTCGCTCGTTTGCCGCGCTGCGGATCATTTCGGCCACATCGTTGGCCGACGTCGCTTCGTGAGTTGTCGAGAGAGGGATGGGGGTGTCGGCAGGAGGAGTGGAGGCCCCTTTGGCGGCCACGAAAAGATTCCTTAGGCAATATACGATCGGGCAGGAAGGGCAAAATCAACGCCCGCCGACGCGAGCCAGTCGACTAAGATACTCCGAACGGCGGCCTCTTTGGGACGTGATCACCGGAATCGAGAGGGATTTTGCGATGTTGTCATCAGTTTTTCAGCGCGCCTTCGTTCTCTCGATGTGCGGTTTTTGTTGTGGCGGAATGGTCCTGGCCGAAACCAAGACGATCACAATCGACAAAGACACCAAGCTTGATGGGGGCGAACTTCACGACACGCAGATCGTGATCGCCGCTGATGGCATCACGCTCGACGGCAACGGCACGCAGCTCGTCGGCGTCGGAAAGACAGGCGAACCCAAGTCGTTCAAAGGGACTGCCATCGTCGTCCGCGGTTGCCGCGGAGTGACGATCAAAAATCTGAACGCCAAGGGCTATTCCGTGGCGCTCGAGATGACCAACTGCGCCGATTGCCTGGTGGAAGGTTGCGACTTGAGCGGCAACTACCACGACCCCAAGTTCGATTGGGGTGACGGCCGCCGCGAAGGGGGCATCATTCTCACCGATGTCCGCGGCAGTCAATTCCACAAAAACAAAACACGCGATGATTGGAACGGCTGCGACCTCTTGCGCAGCGACAACAACATGTTCCTGGAAAACGACTTTTCGCACTGCTCGAATGTTTGCTTCAAGCTCGTCGAGTCGCGCAGCAACCAGGTGATTCAGAACGACTTGTCGTACGGCATCCGCATCGATCGCGCCGCTGGCGAGGTCCACGCCCGCGACTCGACGAGTGTCCTTATCGAGAGCGGTTCGGACCACAACTATTTCTATCGCAACGATATTCGCTACGGCGGCGACGGCATCTTCATCCGCTCACTCAACAACTGGGTGTCGCGGTTCAATGTCTTTGTCGAGAACGATTGCTCGTACGCGAACAACAACTGCGTCGAATCGTGGAGTCCTGACAACACGTGGATTCGCAACATCTGCAATTACGGCAGCTACGGCTTCTGGCTGGGTGGCAGTGATCACACGATCCTGATCGGCAATGAGGCCGCGTATAACGGCCTGCCTGACGGACTGCACAACGCACCCGAGCCGGAGTTCGAGCACGCGGGGATCACTATTGTGGGCGGCCCGTCGACCCACACACTGATCGCGAACAACCACGTCCATCACAACGGCGGGGCGGGAATCGCGTTCCGCGGCGACGTTGGCAGCAAGGGCAAAGCCTGGCAGACCGAGCACTGGGTCATCAGGCAGAACAAGATCGAGCACCACCGCATCGGCATATACGGCCGCTGGGGGAACAACATCGATATCTGCGACAACGTGTTCAACGACAATAAGACGAAGCTCGATATCCGCGACACGACGAATGTGCACACGGTCGACGGTCCAACCGAGATCCGAGTCGCGCCGACGGCGGTGTTGCGCGGTCCCGAACGCGCTGTCGTGGGACGCCAGGTAACGTTCGATGCCTCTGAGACCTCAACCCCTGGGGGTACGGCACCGGAGTTCATGTGGGACTTGGCAGGCGAGGCGTCGCAGAAAGCGGTCTGCGAACGCGTGTTTACCAAGCCTGGCATCTATCGCGTTGCTCTCACGGTCCGTGCGGGCGGGCTATCCGACCTGGCATTCCGCGACGTGCTGGTCACGTCGGCCGTCGATCGCGAATTCGGTACCGAAGACGAAACGCAGCAGTGGGCGTACGAGTTCTCCGACGACAACGCCAAGAGGGGGAAACTCCTCTTCGATAACGATACCGACGCCGTCGTCGGCAAATCGTCGCTTCGCATTAGCGCGAGGAACTACCCCGGCCTCGACGCCACGGCGATCTACAAGGTCGACAAGCAAAAGCCGCTCAAAGCAAGTTCAGCGAAGCAATTGACGTTCTGGCTCAAGGCGATCAATCAAGATCCCACGGGTTGGCAGGACGCGGGTCCGGTGATCGAAATTGTGACGGCCACCGGCAAAGTGACGCTCTCGCCGGGAACCGAGGGAAGCCCTCGCAATCCCTTGCGCGAGGTCGCCCAGAGCGAGTCGCGGTGGCTTTGGTCGCGGTACGAAATTCCACTGAACGGCGATAAGCAGTGGATCCGCAAGGACGAAGGGAAGCCTGATCTCAACCAGATCGAAAGCATTCGCTTGACGGTCGACTCGTGGGGCGCGCCCGACTTTATCCTGTGGCTGGATGGGCTGGCGGTCGAGTAAAAGTGGCACAGACAATCCTGTCTGTGCGCAGTGCGGTAGCTTTGGCACGTAGGCATGAGATTGGCAGGAGCACTTTCTGTCGGCCCTTCGGGCCTTGAGATCATCTCTGCTTTCGCAACCGGGCCCTTACGGGACCCGGCTAAGATCTGTCGGGCCTTCGGCCCTGTTTAGGTCAACGTGAGGGCTCGCACCTTGTCGAGCTTCGCCAGCATGTCGGTGAACTCGGCGATTGGTTTGGCGCCGAGGTCTTCGCCGGTGCGTAAGCGAACCGCCACGGCGCCCGCTTCCATTTCTTTATCGCCGATCACCAAGATGTACGGCACCTTCATCAGCTGCGCGTCGCGGATTTTTGCGTTCATGCGGCGGTCGCGGTCGTCGCAATCGACGCGGAAACCGGCCTCGATCAGCTGCTGCTTGAGGTTGCGGGCGAACTCGAAATGGCGGTCCGCGATCGGCACGAGCGTCGCCTGGATCGGAGCGAGCCACACTGGGAACGCGCCGGCGTACATCTCGATCAGGTACGCCATCATCCGTTCCATAGTGCTGATCACACCGCGGTGAATAATCACCGGGCGAACCATGTTGTCGTTTTCGTCGACATAGGCGATGTCGAATCGATTAGGCAAATGGAAGTCGATCTGGACGGTCGAGATGGTTTCTTCGCGGCCCATCGCGTCGGACAGTTGAATGTCGAGCTTGGGTCCGTAGAACGCAGCCTCGCCGATGCCGATCTTGTACGGCAATTTCAACTCGTCCATCGTTTCCTGGAGCTCCTTCTGGCCACGAGCCCACATCTCGTCGTTGTCGGCGTAGTTCTCCTTGTCCGCCGGATCGCGGAAGCTGAGGCGATAGCTGTACTCGGTAATGCCGAGGAATTTGTATGCCTTTTCAACCAGGCGTACCACGCGAGAAAACTCTTCCTTCACCTGGTCGGGTCGGCAGAAGATGTGGGCATCGTTGAGCGTCATCCCGCGGACGCGCGAAAGGCCGCTGACCACGCCTGACTTTTCGTAGCGGTACATTTGGCCCAGTTCCGCCATGCGGACGGGCAACTCGCGGTAACTGTGCTTTTTGTTACCGAACATCATGATGTGATGCGGGCAATTCATCGGCCGCAGGACCAGCGTCTCGTGGTCGAGTTCCATCGGCGGGAACATGTTCTTCTGGAAATGGTCCCAGTGGCCCGAGATCTTGTACAGATCGACGCGGCCGATTGGCGACGAACAAACGTGCTGATAGCCGTCGATCCGCTCCAGTTCGAGAATGAATTGCTCGAGCAGCCGGCGGACCGTCGCCCCTTTGGGCAACCACATGGGAAAGCCCGCGCCAGCCAACTCGTTGATGGTGAAGAGTTCGAGTTCCTTGCCTAGCTTGCGGTGGTCGCGGCGCTTGGCTTCTTCGACGCGCGCGAGGTAGTCTTCGAGGTCCTTCTTCGACTTGAAGGCGGTGGCGTAGATTCGTTTGAGTTGGCCGCGCTTCTCGTCGCCGCGCCAGTAGGCGGCTGTGACGTTGAGGACCTTGAAGCCGTCTTGCGGGATTTGACCGGTGTGTTCGACGTGCGGACCTTTGCACAAATCGAGGAAGCTATCCTGCTGGTAGACAGTGATGGTCGAGGCGGCCGACCCTTCAATCGGGTTGCCGTCGTCGTCCAGCTTGCCGGCCGCGAGGTTATCGATCAGCTCGATCTTGAAATCTTGGCCTTTGAAAAGATCGCGAGCCTCATCGGCCGAGACTTCGCGAGCCTTGAAGGGATGTTTCCCTTGGACGATCTGCCGCATCCGCTTTTCGATCTTGGCGAGTTGCTCCTCGGTGGGCGCCTCGGGCAAATCGAAATCGTAATACAGACCTTGATCGGTGGGCGGACCGATGGCGAACTTGACCGTCGGATAGACGTCGCGGACCGCCTGCGCCATCACGTGGGCCAGCGAGTGGCGGATTTTATAGAGATCGGGATCGTAATCGGCCGGAATATGGGACAGGGCTTCGGCCTTGATGGTTGCTTCGTCTTTCATCGCATTCCCTTAGGGCGGCGAAGGGTGGTTTTCGCCGGATCGTTCGTCCGTTGGTCGGTAGGCGGAACAGATTGAAATGGCTGCCGTCCCCGGTTAACCCGTCTTTTCTAGGGGAACTTGGGTTTTACAGCAATCGGGCTTGGGGGAGAGGCTCCGGGCGTCAGGCCCCAGGCTTCGGGTGGAACGGGCAGTCGGCCAGTTATCCGCATGAAGTATCGAGGGCGAAACGGGCTAGCAAGGTTCGCGCGCAGTCGATCGAGAGGCTATTGCCGATGAGCGACCATTGCTGGGGAAGCGAGAGCGACGGCGGTAGGACGAAGGATTCAGGGAAACCAAGCAGGCGAAGGATTTCCCGCGGCGCGAATTTTCTCACCTGGCGATTGGCCATTCGCAGGCACGAGCCGCTGTAACGGGGGCTCTTGGCGTATCCGGATGTAAAACACTTGGCGACGGCTGATTCGCCGTCGGCTGTGGGGTCTACGATGTGAATCGATTCGCCGAATCGTTCGACATCTTCGGGCGGAACGACGAGGTCGGGACAGTACGTTTCGTTAAGTGAACTCTCGATGACGTCCGACCACCTGCACGTTCGTTGCGGGATGGGGCGCGGCTCAATCAGCTTGTCACGATCGGCTGCCAGAAAGTAACGGCGGCGGCGCATTGGGATGCCGAGCTGGGTGGGACACTCGATCGACTCGTGCCAGCTGTAGCCGCCATCGCGAAGCGTTTCTATTAGTAGCGCATGGGCGCGCGAGTTGAGGAAGCCCGGCACGTTTTCCAGTGCGATGCGGCGCGGCCTGATCTCTTTGAGCTTCTCGACTACAAATTTGAAACCATCGCATCGCGGGTCATCCAAATCTTGCCGATTGCCTCGCGAGGTAAAGGGCTGACACGGCGGCGACATCCACCATAAGCCATCTTGAGCCTCAAGCCAGAGCGACGCGGGCAAATCCGCCACAGCGCAAGCTAAGGTCTTGTGCTCGAAGTTGGCTGCGTAAGTCTCAATCGCCAACAAATTCTGATCGACGGCAGCGATCACCCGATCGTCTTGGCCAAGTGCTATTGCGCACCCGCCAATGCCGCTGAAGAGTTCTAGGACGTTCACGAAAGGCTAAGTTGCAGTGAGGATGCGATGCGTCGGCACCGGGCGGCCCGGGCGGAAACTCTGTAGCGTGAGGAACGAGTGCGTTGCGCCGACTACCTTGCAGGCAGCGGCGACTTCTTCACGCACTAGTTGCTCGAGAACTGCCGGATCGGTCGCCACACGGGCGTTGACCACGAGATTCAACTCTGAAACGTTGGCCTTGGAGGGAAGAGAAAGTTCGGGAGCGCTCTCGTTGCTTACTAAGTTTGCGACGGCGTAGTTTCCGTCGCCCATGCCGATCACCTTAAGGTGCGCCGCCTCGGCGCCGTTCTGGACGAACCTCGCGTGTAATCGGCCGATCACGTCGAGCAAGAAGGAGTCGATCGCGAACGGCTTGCCGGCTTTGATTTCGACCTGGCCGTTGAGCCAGCCGAGCTCTGCCTCGCCTTCAGCGTAGATGTCGTAGTCGACATCCATCAGGTGTCGGCCGGCCGATCCCTTCTGGTCGAGCGCCTCGATGAGGCTGTCGACGCCGTCGCCTGTCTTGGCTGAGACGGCGAGAACGGTACGGCCTGGGAACTGCTCCTCGACGAGCTTGCGCAGGGCGGCGATTTCAGCTGGCGGAAGCGTGTCGGCCCGATTGATCACGACGAAGTCGGCTTCTTCCAGTTGCTTGCGGAAGATGTATTCGGCTTTGGGAGAGAACCCGCCGCTCGGATCGTTGCGGAGAATTTTACCGCCGTGGCTGGGTTTTAGGAGCACGCCGTAGGGAGCAATGTCGAAGGGCTGCTGGTAGATCTTTACCAGCGGTCGCAGGACCGTGGCCACCAAGTCGGTGCAGCTGCCGACTGGTTCGGCCAGAATCACTTGCGGCAGCTTCCCTTCGCCGAGGCCTTCGACGGTTTCGGTGAGGGCGCTGAAGTTGCAGCAGAAGCACGACCCGGCGACTTCGCCGACGTCGTAGCCTTGGGCGCGGAGGTTTTGCGTGTCGACCAGGTCGGTCGTCTGGTCGTTCGTCACGATCCCGACGCTGAGACCTTGATCAGTGAAATGCTTGGCCAGCCGGGCAATGGTGGTCGTTTTGCCGGCACCAAGAAAGCCACCGAGCATGATGAAACGCGGTTTCACAGGCAAACCTTTTCAGAGAGAGGAATCGCAGCCGCTCGACTTAATGTACTTGCTCATAAGGCGGTAGTCACTCGACCACGCTTGCGGTGGTGGATGGGACGGGCGCGGGCGGCTGCTCCACGACGTCCGGCGCCGCTTGGCAAATTGTTTCGCTCTCCAGTTGCCGAATGTCGCGTGACCTACGGGCACGAACTCGCCACGCTGCCTGATGGATTGCCACTGCCGCGAGTGCTGCCAACAAGAAAACGCTCCAATGCGCAGCTGCCCCGGGCCACCAACTTAATGTCGATGTCCATCGCCACATCCATAAGTGAATAAGAAACGCAGCCGGAAGTCCGACGACAAGGGGCTGGCGACTTCGCCCGCCGGGCAACATGCGAATCGCCCAGACAAGGACGCTATTGATGAGCGCAACGCTCAAAGCTCCTTGCCAGCCGACCACGGCGCCGACCAGTGCATAAGCCGACACAAGATTCACGCGTCGCCATGCCCCTTGTTGGCCATACGAACCGAGCCAACCGACGGCCGCGCCGGTCGCCATTCCCGCGAGGCTGGTGGCGAGTCCGAGCGACCAGAGAGGAAGAAGCGTTGGTTGGACCCAATGGGTGTTGGTGGCCGTGTGATCCCACAGTGAACTCAGCCCGACTTCGCGCGGCATGGGCGTCGACAACACGCTGACCGGAATGAGCTCGCACCAAAAACTGGCCGCGACGACCAACGATGCGAGGGACAAAAAGATCGTTCGCTTGGGAACGGGGTGGCGATCCCAGCTGAGTAACGCCCACAGCCACAACAATACGATGGCCACCAGATGAAAGACGCAAAGGCAGAGCTGCGATAGTGACGGGTCGGGAAGTGCCGCCCAAAGCACGCCCCCGTACGTCGAGGAGGATCGAAAGGGAATGCCCGCGCCGCCTGAGATGACGTCAAGGTAGGCGATCGTCGCAAACGAGACCGCAAAAAACAGTTCGACCAAAACGTATCGAACCGGGATCGGTTCGTTGCACGAGCCGCATTGGCCGTTCAGCGCCAACCAACCGTAGATCGGCAGGTTCTCGTGCCAGCGCAATCGGCTGCCGCACTTGGGACAGGCGGAACCTGCGGCCGTGATGGGAATGCCCCGCGGCAATCGCCATGCCACACAGTTGATGAAGCTGCCGAACGACGCGCCTAGAAAAACGATCCACGACCAGACGAACAGCATGCCGGCGAGGAGTGGAAGCCGGTCTGTTGCCGAACGTTCGAAAGTGCGATCTGAACTCGTGAAAGGCAATGCGATAAAGATCGTTCCAAAGAGGGCGACCAATGCGGCCACGATCGTCAAAGCAAGGAACGACATCCACCAGACGTACTGTCGCCCTCGTTTGCGTGGAGGTTCGATCGAAGGTTTGACCGGCGCGACGTTCGTCAAGTCGAACGCCAACTGCACGAGCGGCTCTAGGTCCGCCTCTTTCTCCGCTGCTGTAGATGGGAGGGGAAGCAAGTCGGTGCGCGGCGGAATCCGACTCTCGGCATCGAGATGGGTGTCGGGTTCGGTCGTCATGCAACGCTACCGCTCGGGAGATCCTGGCAAGACATCACAGCCAGAAGGTGGTGTCTTCTATTTTAGATCATTTCCGCGTGTTTAAGGCGGCCCCGCACCGATGGGGATAACCATTATGCGGGTTGTGCAGGGGGCGATTTACTTTCGACGCAGTTCGGCAAGCACTTCTTCCCAAGGGCGGCTCGCGTTTGGGTCGGCGTCGGCGGCAGCAATCCGTCGATCGAGTTCCTCGCGATGGCTTTCTGGTATCGGCATCTTCTCGATTGAAAGGCTATCCCAAATTTCCTCAATCAATCGGAGGCGTTCCTCTGAACTCAATCGATCGATGCCGAGGTCTTGAATCGTTGGTCGCATGCTTTTTGCTCGCAACTACACCTGCAAAGCCACGCCCATCGTTACGCCGGGGGCGGGCAACATGCTGCTTCCCATCAGGGCGATGTCGATCGCCCGGGCGGCGCCGCGGCCTTCGTTGATGGCCCAGACGACCAGCGATTGCCCTCGGCGGCAGTCGCCGCAGGCCCACACTTTGTCGACTGGCGTTTTGAACTTGCCGTGGTCTGCCTTGTAGTTGCTGCGAGGATCGTATTCCATGCCGAGCAAGTCGGTGGCGTAGTGCTCGGGGCCTTTGAAGCCGAGTGCGAGCAGCACGAGGTCGGCTTCCCAGGTGCGGTCGGAGCCTTCCGCGAGCGACATTTGGGGCGGCTTTCCTTCGACCGGCGTCCAGACCACGTCCTTGGTGCGGACCCCTTTGACGTTTCCTTTACCGTCGTCGAAGTATTCCTGGATGCTCACCGAGTAGACGCGCGGATCGTCGCCGAACTTGACCGCCGCTTCGGCGTGGCCGTAGTCGACGCGATAGATGCGCGGCCACTGCGGCCAGGGATTGTTGGCGGCTCGCTCGTTCGGCGGGCGGTCGAGAATCTCGAAGTTCACCAGGCTGCTGCAGCCGTGACGCAGCGACGTGCCGATGCAGTCGGTTCCGGTGTCGCCGCCCCCGATGACGAGGACCTTTTTGCCTTTGGCCGAGATGTACTTGCCGTCGGCCAGGTTGCTGTCGCACAGGCTCTTGGTGTTTGCCGTGAGGAACTCCATTGCGAAGTGGATGCCCTTGAGGTTCCGACCAGGGCACTTGGCGGTGAAGTCGTTCGGGCTCGTGGCGCCCGTCGCTAGCAGCACGGCGTCGTTGTCGGCGTGGAGTTTTTTGGGATCGACGTTCTTGCCGACATCGGCATTGGTGACGAAGGTGACGCCTTCCTCACGCAGCAAGTTGACGCGGCGCTCGACGATGTTCTTGTCGAGCTTCATGTTGGGAATGCCGTACGTGAGCAGACCGCCGATACGATCGGCTCGTTCGTACACGGTGACGGTGTGCCCCGCCTTGTTGAGCTGCGCCGCGGCAGCGAGTCCTGCCGGGCCGCTGCCGACGATCGCCACCTTGAAGCCGGTTCGCTGGGTCGGCGGTTCGGCCTTGATCCAGCCTTCTTCGAAGCCGCGGTCGATGATCGCGTTTTCGATGTTCTTGATCGTCACCGGCGGATCGGTGATCCCCAGAACGCACGCGCCTTCGCAGGGAGCTGGGCAAACGCGGCCCGTGAACTCCGGGAAGTTGTTGGTCTTGTGCAGGCGATCGAGTGCGTCGCGCCAGCGGCCTTGGTAAACCAGGTCGTTCCACTCGGGGATCAGATTGTCGATCGGGCAGCCCGTCGCCGATTGGCAAAAAGGGACGCCGCAGTCCATGCAGCGGGCGCCCTGTTGACGCAAATGAGCCTCGTCAGGCGGAGTGTAGATTTCGCCGTAATCGCCCAATCGCTCCATGGCGTCGCGATACGGCACCGCCTTGCGAGGAAACTCTTTAAAACCCGTCGGCTTACCCATCTCGGAAACTCTCCAACCTTCGCGCGACCGCGCGGTCTATTATCGTGTTTGCGTTGCTTATGTATTTTCGGGGCGTTCTTGTAGCTGCACTCGCCAGAGCCACGCTGTGGCGAGAAAGTCGAGTGGAGACAGTGGACAGTAGAAGATCCACTCCCACTCTCCCTTTCTCCTCTTCTCCCACTCCTCTTCTCGGGCAGGTCCCACTGGCGTCTTTAGGACGCCAGTGCCACCCACCCATCCCCTTATTTCAATCAGGATCAGGCGTTGCTCGGGACGCCGTGGACGCCTGATTCCACTTCTTCGTCGTGCTTTTTGCGTTCAGCGAGCACACGCTTGTAGTCGGTCGGCATCACCTTGACGAACTTGGCGAGCGACTCGTCCCAGTTGTTGAGCAATCGCTTGGCGATATTCGACTTGGTCAACTGCTCGTGCCGCGAAAGCAGCGACAACAACTCGCTGCGATCTTCCTCGGTTTCGACCTTCTCCAGTTCGACCGTTCCCAGGTTGCAGCGCGTGATGAAATCGCCATCTTCGTCCAGCACATAAGCGACTCCGCCCGACATCCCGGCAGCGAAGTTACGGCCGGTGGGGCCGATGACGACGACCCGCCCGCCGGTCATGTACTCGCAACCGTGATCGCCGACGCCTTCGACAACGGCATGGGCGCCGCTGTTGCGAACGGCGAAGCGTTCGGCCGCTCGCCCGCGGAAGAAGGTGCTCCCCTTGATGGCTCCGTAGAGGCACACGTTGCCGACGATGATGTTATTTTCGGCGACGAAGCTCTTGGGGGCTTCGCGGTGCGGATAGATCACAATCTGTCCGCCGCTGAGACCCTTGCCGACGTAGTCGTTGGCGTCCCCTTCCAGTTCGATGTTCACGCCCTTGGCCAGGAACGCGCCGAGGCTTTGCCCCGCCGAGCCCTTGAGCTTGATGTGGATCGTGCCGTCGGGCAACATTTCGTCGCCCCAGGCCTTGGCGATCTCGTGGCTGAGCATCGTGCCGACGGTGCGATTGGTGTTGATGATCTTGCGTTCGACGCGGACCTTGGTTCGCGTTTGAATCGCCTTGCGGCAGGCGGCGATCAAGTCGTTGTCGAGCGCCTTTTCCAACTCGTGGTCTTGCAAGATCGTTTGGATGACTTCGACATCGGGTCGCGGCTTCTTGGCCGGAGCCAGCATGCCCGACAGATCGAGGCCGTCGGCCTTCCAGTGCGAGACCGCCTTGGTGACGTTCAGCACGTCGACGCGGCCGATCATGTCGTTGAACTTGCGGAAGCCAAGCTGCGCCATGATCCCGCGGACTTCTTCGGCCAACAGGAAGAAGTAATTGATCACGTGCTCGGGCTTGCCGGCGAATTTTTCCCGCAACACCGGGTCCTGCGTGGCAATCCCGACGGGGCACGTGTTGAGGTGACACTTCCGCATCATGATGCAGCCGAGCGCGATCAGCGGGCCGGTAGAGAAGCCGAACTCCTCGGCGCCCAAGATCGCGGCGATCACCACGTCGCGGCCGGTCTTGAGCTGTCCGTCCGTTTGCAACACAACGCGGCTGCGGAGGTCGTTCATCACCAGCGTTTGGTGCGTCTCGGCGATGCCGAGTTCCCACGGCAAACCAGCGTGCTTGATGCTGGTGAGCGGCGAGGCACCCGTTCCACCGACGTCTCCGGCGATCAGGATGTGGTCGGCGTGCGCTTTGGCGACACCTGCGGCAATCGTTCCCACGCCCACTTCCGAAACGAGCTTCACGCTCACGCGCGCCGCCGGGTTGGCGTTCTTCAAATCGTGGATCAATTGCTTGAGATCCTCGATCGAATAAATGTCGTGGTGCGGCGGCGGCGAGATTAAACCGACGCCGGGCGTCGAATGGCGAATCCGCGCGATGTTGTCGTCGACCTTGTGGCCGGGCAACTCACCCCCTTCGCCTGGCTTGGCCCCTTGGGCCATCTTGATTTGCAGTTCGTCGGCGTTGGTGAGGTAGTTGATCGTGACGCCGAATCGCCCCGATGCGACCTGCTTAATGGCCGAACGCTTCGAATCGCCGTTGGGCATCGTGACGAAGCGGGCTGGGTCTTCGCCCCCTTCGCCGGTGTTGCTCTTGCCGCCGATGCGGTTCATGGCGATGGCCAGCGTTTCGTGTGCTTCGGCCGAGATGGACCCGAAGCTCATGGCGCCGGTGCAGAAGCGCTTGACGATATCTTTGGCTTCGTCTTCGACTTGCTCGATCGGGATCGGCCCGCCGTTGACGTTGGCCTTGAAGTCGATCAAGCCGCGGAGCGTGCAGCGGCGAGTCGATTCCTCGTTGACGTGCTTCGAGAATGCCGCGTAGGCAGCGCGCGAGTTCGAGCGAGCGGCGGCTTGGATCTGCGAGATCGACTGCGGGTCCCACATGTGCCGTTCTCCCTCGGCACGCCAGTGGAACTCGCCGAAGTTCGGCAGCACCGGCAACTTCATTTCGGCGCGCTTCGGCCAGCCGATTTCGTGACGTCGCAGCAGTTCCTTGGCCAGAATGCTGAAGTCGACCCCTTGGATGCGGCTGGCGGTTCCGGAGAAGCAGCGATCGATCACATCGCTGCGCAGGCCGACGGCTTCGAAGATCTGCGCTCCCTTGTACGACTGGAGCGTCGAGATCCCCATCTTCGACATGACTTTGAGCATCCCCTTGGCAACCGCCTTGAGGTACGCGTTGACGATCTTCTCGTCGCTCATGTCCTTGGAGAGCAAGCCGTCGCGCTGTGCCTGCCAGAGAGCTTCGAACGCGAGGTACGGATTGATCGCGTCGGCGCCGTAGCCAACCAGCAAGCAGTGGTGATGAACTTCGCGGGCTTCGCCACTCTCGACGACCAGCCCGATTTGCGTTCGCTTGGCCTTCTTAACGAGGTGATGGTGAACGGCACCCACGGCCAGCAGTGCGCTCACGGGGACTCGCTGCTCCGAAACGGCTCGGTCCGTCAGAACGACCAGCGAGTAGCCATCGGTAATCGCTTGTTCGGCTTCGGCGCAAATGCGGTCGAGCGCCTTGGTGAGGCCGTTTTCGCCTTCGTCGCGAGACCACGTGATGTCGATTTCCTTGGTTCGCCAGCCGCGGTGGTCCATGTGCTTGATCGCGGCCAATTGCTCGTTCGAGAGAATCGGCTGCGGCATCAGCAAGCGGTGGCAATGCTCGGGCGTAGTCGTCAGCAGGTTCCGCTCGGGACCGATGTAGCACTCGAGCGACATGATCACTTCTTCGCGGATCGAATCGATCGGCGGATTGGTCACCTGCGCGAACAGCTGCTTGAAGTAGTCGTACAGCATCCGCGGCTGGTCGCTGAGAACGGCGAGCGCCGAGTCGTTCCCCATCGAGCCGATCGGGTCGCGCTTTTCGTAGACCAGCGGCAGCAGCATGAACTGCATCGTTTCGACGGTGAAGCCGAAGGCCTGCATCCGGGCGAGCAACGTCTTGGGATCGAACCCGTGCGATTCGGCCCCGGTGTTCAGGTCCTTGAGTTCGATCCGCTGTTCGCGGAGCCACTCGTCGTACGGGCGGCGTTGGGCGATGTCCTTCTTGATTTCGTGGTCCGGAATCACGCGGCCTTGTTCGAAATCGACCAGGAACATGCGGCCGGGTTGGAGCCGTCCCTTTTCGATAACGAGCTTGGGATCGACTTCCAGCACGCCTACTTCGCTGGCCATGATCACGCGATCGTCGCTGGTGAAGTAGTAGCGGCTGGGCCGCAAGCCGTTGCGATCGAGCACCGCGCCGATGTAGCGGCCGTCGGTAAACACGACCGACGCGGGGCCATCCCACGGTTCCATCAAGCACGAGTGGTACTCGTAGAAGGCCCGCTTGTAGTCGGGCATCAGGTCGTAGTTTTGCCAGGCCTCGGGGACCATCATCATGACGGCCTCGGGAAGCGAGCGGCCGCCGAGCAGCAGCAGTTCGAGGACGTTGTCGAAGACGCCCGAGTCGCTGGTCGTAAGGTCGGTGATGGGCTGGAGTTTCTTCAGGTCCTCGCCGAACAGGTCCGATTGCAGCTGCCCTTCGCGAGCGCGCATCCAGTTGATGTTGCCACGGAGCGTGTTGATTTCGCCGTTGTGGCTCATGAACCGCATCGGCTGCGAGCGTTCCCACGAGGGGAACGTATTGGTGCTGAACCGCGAGTGGACCATCGCCAGGTGCGACGTGTAACGCGGATCGCGCAGGTCGGGATAGTACGCCGATACCTGGCCCGACGTGAGTTGCCCTTTGTAGATGATGATCCGCGACGAGAAGCTGCACACGTAGTACTGCGAGGCATCGATCCCCAGCTTTTTGATTTTGCGGAACGCTTGCTTGCGGATCAGATACAGCTTGCGGCAGAAGGTGGTGCGATCGCAGGTTTCCGCGGAGGCGACAAAAAGCTGCTCAACAACGGGCTCTGCCGCGAGCGCGGTCGGCCCGACATCGGCGCCCTTGGAATCGGTCGGTACCGCGCGCCAGCCGATGAACGTCTGCCCTTCGGCCTTCACAAAGTGCTCGAGCGCCGCCTTGCAGGCGTTGCGGTCCGATTCCTTGCGAGGCAAGAAAATCTGGGCAACTGCGTACGCGCCGATCTCGGGCAACTCAGTATGGAACAAACGCTTGGCTTCCGCCCGCATCAACTCGTCGGGAATCGCCGTGAGGATGCCCGCGCCGTCGCCGGTGTTCTTCTCGCAGCCGCACGCGCCGCGGTGATCCATGTTTCGCAGCGCTTGATCAGCATCGAGGACGATTTGATGACTGCGCACACCCTTCACGTTGGCGACGAAGCCGACCCCGCAGCTGTCCTTTTCGTTGGCAGGGTCGTACAAACCATACTTGTCAGGCATCGAGTTAGCGTATGTTCGGTCCATGAGGAGTTACCTTCGTGCAGCGTTCGTCGAGCGTTCTGGTCGGTATCGGTTAGGTATGAATGTCTGCGTGGAAAACATGCCGGAGCATCGGCAGCCCGCCGACTTTATCGAGCGGACTTGATGGCCAAGGCATTCGCGAGTCGGTCGCTGCCTTAGCTTTCGTCCGCGGGGCTGTCGCCGACCGCCACGGGCGATTTAGGGCGGCGTTTTTTCGCGGCTTGTTCGTCGGCTGTTTTGGCCGAAAGATCGGAGGATATTTCGTCGATGCCCCCGTCGAGATCGCCCGCGCCAGAGCGCGAGTCTCGGTTGGCATCGTTGTCGTCGAGCGCACCATCTTCGCCGTCGCGCTGCGGCGATTGCCCTTCCGCCTGTAGCAGGCGCAAGAATCGAGTGGCCGTTTTGGCCAGCACTTTGTTGCGGCGCTGGACGATTCCCAGCGGTCGCACAAACTCGGTGCCGGCCAGCGGCACCGCGATCAGCGTTCCGGCCGCGACCTCGCGGTCGACGGTCGGTTCCGGCAGAATCGAAACGCCGGAGTTGATTTCGACCGCACCTTTGATGGTTTCGGTGTTGTCGAATTCCATGGCGACTCGAACTTCGATGTTCTGAGCCGTCAGAACGCGGTCGATCTCCTGGCGGATTTCCAGGTCCTGGTCGAAGGCGATCAGATCGATCCCTTCCAGGTCCTTCATGTCGATGAGGCTCTTCTTCGCCAAGGGATGGCTTGGCGCCGCGACCAGCACCATCCGCTCTTCACGCCACGGCGTGGCCGTGATGTTTCGCGTCGACTTGGGATAACTAACGATTCCAAGATCGACGCTGTCGTTCTCGACCAGTTCGTACACCCGCCGCGGGTGTTGATACTGCAAGCGGACGTTTGCTTTGGGGTGCCGAGTCATGAACTCTTGCACGAAGCGGTTCATGTGGCTGAGGCCGACCGAATAGATCGACGCGATCGCCACGCGACCGGCCACATCTTCGTGCAGCGTGCGGACCTCTTCCATCAACGCGTAGTAACGCTGGACGATCTTCCGGCATCCGTTGTAGTAAACCTCTCCCTCGGGCGTGAGCACGAAGGGGCGTTTGGTCCGATCGATCAGCTTGACGCCGAGGTGCTCTTCCAATTGATGGACGAGCTGGCTGGCTCCAGGTTGCGAGATGCCGTTTTCGTCCGCGGCGCGGGAGAAACTCCTGCGGCTAACGACGTCGCAAAAGACTTTGAGCGACTTTAAGTGCATCTCGTCCAACTCCGGGCGAGCTGAAATTCAATAAGTAAATCAAATAGACCGTCGCCTTTCGATAAAAGGCTGACATGTCAAGATAGTCGACAGCCGACAGGTGTCAACGTTCGCGCGGTTTTAGGGGAATTCCTGTCGCGTCCCCAGCCACGGCTGAAGGGCGGCCCCCTACCCGAAATGCGAGGCGCCACGCCGCAATCGCCTAGTAATGGACTTTTCCTTTCCATAAATGCCATCCAATAGCCTTTTAGGGGGATTGGAAACACGCGGCAAATAACGGTCGTCCTTTGGGGATAGGTTGTCGAATTCGCCTTTTCTGCCTCTCTTCGCCAAGTGTCTTGGGGCCGCAGTAGATAAGTTGCAGCAATGTTGCAGTTGCTTGAAAGAATGAATCGCAAACTCGTTATGCGAGCTTAAGGCAGGCCTATCGAGTGCGAACACTCAAGGCTGATCGTTGCGGCCGAGCGAGGTCCGGTCGCCCGGGTTGTCGGACCAGTAGCAATGATTTGGTTTTGCTGCGACTTCGCACCCGGTACGCTACGGGGATTCGCTTGTTGGCTGCAAGCATTCTTCGAGGGCACGTCGATGGAACCATTGCCTCCCATTCTCCATCGAGGTGACACGGCGCCCGTTTCGGCAGGACCGCGTTGGTACGTGCCAACACCAGGGAAATTCGTTGCGTTGCTGCTGTTGAGCGCGGCCGTTCTCTATCTGTCCGACCAATACGATTGGTTTGCGTTCAACAAACAGGAGGGTTGGACCGTTCTCATTGCCGTGACCGGTGTTGTTGTGGGGTTTGTTCTGCTGGCCCTGTGGGCCGTTGGCTCGTACCTCCTTGGTCGGCGATCGGAGTTTGGATTTGGAACCCTCCTGTTGATGCTCGCCACGGCGGCATTGCCTTGCGTATGGCTAACGCAGTCCAGGCAACAAATGTTTGGTGCGATTGAACAACGTGGCAAAGCGAAGGCTTCCTACAAGCCATTTGCACCGGCGGTCCCGCTGCGAGTGCCCTTGGGTCTGGATTCGTCTACGAAGACTCCTAGACCCGGGCCGCGCGTTGAGGCGCCGAAGCGGATCTATCCGCCGCGTGAGCCCGGCGGACCGATCGACCTGTCGAAGTACGAAGAGTCGATCGCGCCTCCTCATTCAAGCAACGAAACGGAGAAGAGCCTTCCCGAGATGTGAGCATGGTGTCCCCGGAATCAGCGCCTCGGATCGGCCGCTCCCGTTGGTATGTGCCAACGCCAGGCAAGTTCGTTTCCTTGTTGCTCTTGAGCGTTGTGGCGCTCTATCTGTCCGACCAATACGACTGGTTCGCGTTCAACAAGCCGAAGGGTTGGACGGTTCTCATTGCGGTGGCTGTTTTCGCTTCCGGATTGGGACTAATTGTCATTTGGTCGGTGGTGGCCTGGCTCTTTGGCCGCCGGGTTCAGTTTGGTTTGTTGCTGCTCCTGCTGATGGTCCCGACCGTGGCCGTCCCATTTGCGTGGTTAACTCGCGAGATGCAGAAGGCGAAGAATCTAGCGGACACCATTACCCAGCTTCAGCGGGCCGGAGGCCAAGTCTCCTTTAATGCTTGGCCCGCGATGAACCGCGGCAAGTCGACTCGCTCTATCGAGGCCTTCGGGGCCACGCCCTTGTGGCTGCGACAGGCTTTCGGCGACGAGTTCTTCGGCGAAGTTGGAGGAGTCGTTCTCAAAGACGGCAACCGGCTTTCAGACGTGACTTGCTTCCGGGAAGTGCAGGCTATCTTTGCGATGCCAGGAGTTTCAATTAGCGATGGAGATCTGGACGCGATTGTCGACCTGCCGCATCTTGAAGAGATCAACTTCTTCGACACGAAGATTAGCGACGAAGGTCTCAAAAAACTCTCGAAAATCGGCTCGTTGAAGAACGTTTTTATTGTGAGATCGAAAGCAACGACGCAGGGGCGTGTCGATTTCGAGAAGGCGTTCGCGGGGAGGTGCCATATCGGCGTGAACCATCGCTTGGGGTTGGGGCGTTTCCGGGAAGAGAAGGAAGCGGACTCCCCGCCGAAATACGACAGCCCGCGTACGCTCGAATTTCGCGGGGCCCCGATTTCACGCGCACTTCAGGAGGAGCGAGACCAATTTGAGCATGACAGGAAAAAGATGCGACGGAATATCGACGAACTGCCTAAGAGCTTACAGCCTCCTCTCGTTGAACCGCTGATTGTGCCGGACGGGATCGCTCCTGACGGCTTCGCGCCGGAACGGCCCGAGCGAAGCACCTTGGAAGACTTCCTGGAGATTCGACCGTGACATCTCCCGGCGAAAACGTGAGCCCAACCGCCGCTCCGACCAGGAACGTCCGTTGGTACATGCCAACGCCAGGGAAGTTCGTTGCCTTGCTGCTTTTGTACGTTGCGACCCTCTATCTGTCGGATCAGTACGATTGGTTCGCGTTCAACAGGCAAAAGGGTTGGACGGTTCTCATTGCGGTGGCTGTTGCCGCATCGGGCTTGGGACTGATTGTCGTTTGGTCCGCGATCGCCTGGCTCTTTGGCCGCCGGGTTCAGTTTGGTTTGTTACTGCTGCTGTTGATGGTCCCGACCGTCGCCGCGCCACTTGGATGGTTGACGCGGGAGATGCAGCAAGCCACACAGGTTGCCGAAGCAATTGCGCAAGTTGAGCGCGGAGGAGGTGTTGCTCCCCTCGAACCCAACCAATGGGATGACTCTCTTCCCAGCTGGTTGCAGAACTTGTTCGGCAATGAGTTCTTTGGAGAGGTGCACAAAGTCCATCTTAGACGTGACAATCAGCTTTCCGACGCAAAGGCATTTCGTCAAATCCGTGAGTTGGATGTTATGAGTGCGATTGTCGTTGAAGATGGCGATCTCGATTGGCTGGCCAGCCTTCCACAGCTTGAATCGCTAACTCTTATCGATTCCCAAATCACCGACCATGGACTAAAGAAACTCCAAAAGGTTTCGACGCTCAAAAAAGTGGATATCTTTCGATCTAAAGCGACTCGATGGGGCATCAACGACCTCGAACAAGCTCTCGCGGGAAAGTGCAGAGTTCTCGTTGCAGGCCTGCCCGACGATAGCCGTTTCCTCGAGTACATCGGGCCAAGCCGCCCTATCGAACAAGTGCAAAGTCGCCCTGAGGACAAGCATTCCGAGGACTCGCCACCACCTCCACCACCGCCCGTCGGCAAAGGGATCTGGCCCTATACCCAAAAGGACAGCCCATGACCTCGACACACGAAGCAACGCGGATCAGCAAGCCTCGTTGGTACATGCCAACGCCGGGGAAGTTCGTGGCCTTGCTGCTGTTGAGCGTCGTGATCCTCTACCTGTCGGATCAGTACGACTGGTTCGCGTTCAACAAACAGAAGGGGTGGACAGTATTGATTGCCATTGCCTTCGTGGCTGCGGGTTTGATGTTCCTTGCTGCCTGGGCGGCAGTTGCGTATCTCGTAGGGCGAAAAGCGCAGGTTGGATTGGCGACCCTGCTGTTCACGATCGGCGTGATTGCCCTGCCATTAGCTTGGTTGGCTCGCGAAGTTCAGCAGGCCCGGCAATTGTCGGATGATGTCAAGCGACTGGAGCAAGCGGGGGGAAAGGTAGAGTTCGCCTACTACAGCCTTAAAACAAGAAACAACGTGTGTTCGTACGGGACCACGCCTGCTTGGCTGAGAAAAGTGCTGGGCGACGAATTCTTTGGAGAGGATTGCGCAGTTACTTTCGATGGCCCTGTCGATTTCGCGATCTTGCGCGAATTCAAGCAGCTGCGCGAGGTGATTACAAAAGACAAAACGGTCAAGGATGAAGACCTTGCCGAGCTTTCGAATCTGTCGCAACTGGAATCGATCTATATCAGCAGTTCCGAAATCACTGACACGGCGCTGCCGAAATTGCTGAAGATGCCCGTGCTTAAGTTCATCCTTATTGGCGAGTCGCACATTACGGACCGTGGTCGAGAGACGTTCGAAAAGAACTTCGCCGGGCAGTGCCTCATTCTGCCTAGCTTTATCGCCTTGCAACGCAAACTTGAAGCGATGACTCAAGAGCTCGACGCGATGATTTCGCGAAATACCGAACGACTTCGAGAGCTTGAAGCGCTTAGTTCTCAGGAGACTGATCTCAAATCGCGCTTCGACGACCCTTATTCGCTGGAATATCGGTTGCCCCCCATTCCCGGAGGACTTCTCGAGAAGCTGAAGCCGCCGCCCTCGAAACGTTTTCCCGGCGGACCGATCGACCTGCCCAGCTATGGGTTGCCCGAGGCCAAGCCGGCCGAGGCGCCGATGCCAAATACCGACGCCATTTCCGATGGTGCACCCCCGCCGCCCCGTCCGTTGGCAAAGGAATCTGGCCCTATGCCAAGAACGACAATCCATGACCTCAACGTGCCAGGTTAAGTCGCCCTTGCAGCGCTCTGGTTGTCGATTGCTCTTAACCCGGGGCGGCGCTCGCGTTGCTCGCTCTGCCCCGGGCTTTGGTGGATTTGCCCCGTTGGGGCGACCGACTCGGGCTCTTTGCTGTGCACTACCTTGAGCGTCACCGGCGTCAGATTCGGCAGCATGTTCGGCGCAGTCGCTTCGTGCTTGGTCACCCGCATCGATTCCTCCTCTGCCTCTTGAGGCGCCCCCCAGAACTCTTGCAGCGTTGGTCCAGTTGCCGTGCGGCGGTCTAAGAACAACCAGTGGCGGATCTCGTGAAACCAGACTCGCCGGCCCATGCGCGTGTACCAGCGCATGGCGTGGCGCAGTTTTCGATCAGGATGAAACAGCACCCGCCACAGCGCCTTGGGGCGCAATTGAACCAGTGCTTCGATCAGCTTGACCCACAGGAAGACGCGCCATGGCGGCATGTGCTTGGTGGCGAGGACCTGGTGCTTGTAATCCCAGCGGCTCTGGTCGGTTTGGATCACCTGCCGGTCTTTGGCGATCGTGAAGTAAGGTGTCCACCGATGCGGCGTCACGTAGAGGGCCTGGATTTGGTCGGGGTCGTACGAGAGCAACTGCCGCAGGCCGCGCCAATAGTCGCTGTCGGTTTCTTCTTCGAAGCCTGCCACCCAGGTCGCCATCGAGAGGATGCCGTGCTGCCGCAAAAGGCGAATCGCCTCGCGGTCTTCTTTGGTTGTTCCCCCTTTGCGGATCAGCTTGAGCGTCTCCTCGTCGGTGTTCTCCATCCCAAGTAAGAATCGCTCGAAGCCCGCCTTTTTGTAGAGCGGCAAGATATCGGCATCGCGGACGATGTCTCCGGCGCGTGTGGAACCGACAAGCGTCAGTTCGACGTTCTCGGCAATCAGGGCTTCGAGGAACTCCTTCCACGCTTTGCGGCCGGCCGAGGGATTCTCGTCGGCGAAGTTGATCAACTCGACGCCGTGCTCCCGGTGTAGCCAGGCGATCTCCGCCGCCAGCTTTTTCGGGTCGCGGTGCCGCCAGCGAGTCCAAAAGCCACGCTGCCCGCAGTAGTTGCATAGATGCGGACAACCGCGCGAGAACTGGATCACGACGGCCCGCTTGCCGCCCCAATAGCTGTACCGCTTCAAATCGACCAGTTCCCAGCCGACACGGTAAGCATCGAGATCGCGGATCACCGGTGCGGAGATCGTCGCATACGGAAGGCCATTGCGGCGAAAGGCAATGCCCGCTACTTGTTCGAGCTTGCTTTCGGTTTCGATCGCGCGAACCAACTGGCGAATCGTCTCTTCCCCTTCCCCTCGCACGACCACATCGATTTGCCGTTCCTGCGCGAGGACCTCGCGCCAGTGGTACGTAGGAAAGACGCCGCCGTAGACAATGCGGCAGTCAGGTAAGCGAGCGCGGACCAAGCGCGACAATCGGCAAACGACGGGGTGGCCCGACGTCGAACCGGAATGGCCGAACATCACGATGTCGGGCGCGGCTCGCTCGACTTCGGCCAGGATCGCCTTGTCCGACATGGGGCCGAACTCGCCATCGATCAACTGGACGTGATGCCCGGCGTCGATCAGCGAACCGCCAATCGACAACAGCCCCAGCGGCGGCAATTGCTCGCGCGGGATGCGGCTGCCGATGGCCGGATGAGGCGGGTTGATGATGAGAACGCGCATCGCAGTTGCCCCTGTAGACGAGAAGATAAGAGGGCTAACCCCAAAACCTACCGCGAGCCGCGGGCGAAAGTTTCAAAATCCGCCAGGCACATCGCGACCCGAATTTCAACGCGTTTTTCTGTGTCTGTTGACGGCAAAACGTCTTCTCAAATGGCGGGGATTGTCCGTTTTCTGCTAGCGATCGCGGGCCAGTCTTGGTAAAGATAGAAGTCCCTCCGCTGCCCGTTCGGGCCTGTTGTCCATTCGATCCGATTCGCAATGGGCACGTCCCGCCCGCCTTGTCCTGCCATTGTCGAGAGTTTTCATGAGTCGTTCGCACGAGGACGATCCTCTGCTGGTGAGCGCCCGCCGCGAGGCGATTGCGACGCTGATCCTTTGGGCGTCGGCCCTCACTTACACCGTCGGCTACTACGCTACCCATGCGTTCCCCAAACCCGATGCGGACGGCAAGTTGCCGATGCCGGAGTTGATTTGGGGGATTCCATCGTGGGTGGTTTGGGGAGTGCTGGCTCCCTGGACCGTTTGCACGGTGATCACGCTGGTGATGACCAACGTTTTCATGACCGACGGCGACCTTGGTCCGGACGCCGACGAAGGGGTCGATGACGCGGAGAAACTGCTGCGAGGTGAGCGATGAATAACATCTTGCTCGACAGCTCGATGCTTTTGCTCGCACAGACGACCTCGACCACATCGTGGTCGGATTACGGCACGCCGCTGGCGCTGTTGATCTTCATTGCCGCGTCCGTCTGGTTAGGCGGGCTGGCGCAAAAGGCGGTCGAAAAATCGTCGTTCGTGAAGGGCTACTTCCTCGGCAATCGCGGCTTAGGTGCCTGGGCCCTGGCCCTGACAGCCACCGTCCAAAGCGGCGGCACGTTCATGGGCTTTCCCGGTTACTGCTACAAGCACGGCTGGTGCGGGCTGGTCTTCATCGGCAGCTACATGGTGGTGCCGTTGATGGGCTTCGCGATTCTCGGTAAACGCGTGGCGCAGCTTTCGCGAAAGACCGGTGCCGTGACGTTGCCTGATTTGCTTCGCGAACGCTACGACAGCCCGGCCTTGGGCGTGATTTCGTCGCTGTGCTTGATCTTGTTTATGACGATCATGATCTGCGCGCAGTTCAAGGCGGGTGCCATCTTGATGCAGCTTTCCTGGCCGGGCGTCGACCAGGTGAAGACCCTCTCGGCTGCCGAAGGAGAATCCAAAGAAGCAGAGAAGCCAGAACTGGCAAAGACTGAAGAAGCAAAGCCGACGGGCATCCAAGCGTTCATGACGCCGTTCTATTTGGGGATGGTGGTCTTCGCGGTGACCGTGGTCGGCTACACGTTGCTCGGCGGTTTTCTCGCTGCCGTTTGGACCGACTTGTTCCAAAGCGTCATGATGTTCATCGGCGTGCTGCTGCTGCTCTTCATGACGTTTCGTTACGTGGGCGATGTTCCCGCAGCCAGCCGCGAGATTCTGACCAATCCCGAACTCAACGTCCGCGGCACGGCCCTGGCCTACGGGCCGGGCGTTGGCAATTGGCTGTCGGCGCTGGGCGCGCTATCGATGTTCATTGTGTGGCCGTTTACGAACTTTGCTTCGCCGGCTTCGGCCGTGCGGATCATGGCATGCAAAGATACGCCGACGCTGCGGCAGTCGATCATCTTGCTATGCATCTACAACATGTGCATCTACATCCCGCTGGCGGTCATCGCGATTTTGGCTCACAAGGTCCTGCCAACGCAAATCGACGAGGTCGACCAAGTGGTCCCGCGGATGGCGCTCTTCTTGTCGAAGGATTACCCCGCGGGTTCGTTCCTCGGTGGTTTGATCCTGGCCGCACCGTTTGGTGCGGTGATGGCGACGGTCAGCGGCTATTTGGTGATGATCGCATCGGGACTGGTCCGCGACGTTTACCAGCGAGTCTTCCGGCCCAATGCCACTCCGCACGAATCGCGTTTGCTCGCGTACGCGGGAATGATCGCGATTGGCCTCGTGGCGATCGCCGCGAATGTGAAGCCGCCCGCTTACTTGCAATCGGTGGTGATCTTCAGTGGCAGTTGCGCCGCGGCCGCGTTTTTGGTGCCGATGGTTTTTGCCTGCTATTGGCGCCGCGCGACCAAACAAGGCGCGATGGCGGCATTGATCGCTGGTGTCTTGGTGGTCGTTTCGCTGTACGCGATCGGCATCTACAACAACTATCTGCTGTCGCTCGAGCCGGGCGGAAAGTTCGACGTCCAACCGTACAAGCCGTTTGAGATGGACGCGATCGTGTTCGTGGTTCCGATTTCGTTTGCCGTTGGCATTGCGGTGAGCCTGCTGACGCCGGAGCCAGGCAAGCGAGTCGATCGGTTCTTCGAACGCGAGGCGGTTTGAGCGACTGGCATCCGCCTTCGATCATGGACAATCGGGGGCGCTAAAACCACAATGGAGCGATCTCGTCTCCTGTGGCCGTTTCGTCGCTGGTTGTTCTTCATGTCGCAGTCTGATCCGCGATCGCGTTCGATCTTGTGGTTTGCCGTCGCAAACCAGGCGCTATTCTTGGTAGTCGTATCGGTCATTATCTGGCGGCTGACTGGTTCCTTGTGGATCGGCCTTGCTGGCTGGGCACTGGTCGCGGTTTGGCTGCGGTGGATTCGTTCGATCCTACTGGCACCTTATCGCCAAGGACTGCGCTTGATCGAAGAAGAGAGGTTCAACGAGGCGGCAGCCGCCTTCGAGCAAGGGTATCGATTCTTCGAACGGTTCTCGTTTGTCGATACCTTTCGGGCAATCCTGCTGTTGTCGCCGTCACGGATGGGCTATCGCGAACTCGGGCTCACGAACCTAGGCTATGCCTACCTGCGAGCCGGAGAACGAGAGAAAGCCAAAGGGGCCTTCGAACGATTGCAAAGAGAATTTCCCCACTCGCGAGCCGCAGGCGTAGGTTTGCGGCAGTTGGCTGCACTCGAGTTAATTCGGAACGAACCGAATTCAAACGACGAAACGACTTCCTGAATCGAGGCACCCGTGGAAGTGTTTTTAGCTGGACTGGCTTTACTACTCGCGATCGCCGCGCTAGGCGCCGCGGCCGGTATCTGGGTCACATTGTCGGCGCGGATTAACGAGTTGGAACTGCGGATCGGCGGTAGCGCGCACGTACCGACTTCATCGAGCAATGCCGAGCTGGCGCCTGGAGAGTTGCCACCCTGCTCGCCGCGCGTGCGATTGCTTGCCAAGACGTTGGGCCGCAAGGACGAAGCAATCCAGGTGTACCAGAACGAAAACAAGGTGAGCCATGACGCGGCAACTGCGGCGATCGAGAAGCTGATGGCAGAGTGAAGCTACGTCGGCTTTGGTGGAGTGTTTTCGAAGTCGACTCGCGGCGAACCCTTTCTTAACTGAACGCCCAGCGCCCGCGCAACACCAAATGCACACCATGCCATGGCAACGTGGCCGGCAAGGTAGCTCCATTGCTCGATGGCCGTGCCTGTGATCACGCCAGTGCCGGGATTCTTTCCCAACCAGCGAACGACCGCGATTGACGCCTGATGCGCGAAGACGTCGAGCGGCAACGCCAAAAGCAAAACGAGCATCGTGAGCCAGCGATTGCCCGACCAGCCCCAAGCGATGCACCAGGCCACGAGCGCTGAGATAGCCATGCTGGGCGCGTACTGGTATGCGTACATGCGAAGCAGTACCTCGGTCGTCAAATCCGAAAAGTAGGTCGGCGGGGCGACCTCTTCCCACGTTAGCAACTTTGCCCACGACACAATCAACGCGGTCAGGCCAGTCCAGATGATGATTGTTCCTATCGTGAAACTCGATCTCCAGGACTTTTCGTGCTCCGCCAGCCAACGCCGCGCAATGACGAAGACGGGCAACAAAATCCACGTTTGGATCAAGACCTCCAGGATGTCGATCATAGGGCGGGCATAGTGCTCGTAGATTGCGCCAGGCCACTGGAACGGTTTGGCGTTTTCGCGAAAGTGAATAACACCGTCTTCAATGTTCGCTTGATAGAACCATTCTGCCACGGCCGTAAAAAGGAGGCGGCCGTAAATGAACGCCGCGATGTATAGGACGGCTCGGAGCCAGCCTCGCCAGTTGTTCCAAACCCCTTTTCGCCCGGCGAGCCAAAGGGCCAGCAAGAGATGAGGAAAGTCGGCTCCCCAAGCGAAGTAGCCCATCGCGGCGAGCAGGGCCTTCGACTCCGACGCGCGGTCGTGGACGGTGTAGTGAAAGTAAATGGTCGAAGCAGCGCCGGTGAACAACAAAGCCGACACGAATAAGACACGGCGGGCAAAGATCATCCACATGCGATCGCCCTTTTCAAGCCGCTGCTACGCCAGGATGCCCTTCACCACTTCCCCATGAATATCGGTCAACCGGAAATCGCGGCCTTGGTTGCGATACGTCAACCTGGTGTGATCGATCCCCATCAAGTGCATGATCGTCGCGTTGAGGTCGTGGACGTGAACGGGATCTTTGACGATGTTGTAGCAGTAGTCGTCGGTCTCGCCGAGCGTCGTTCCGCCTTTGATTCCTGCGCCCGCGAGCAGCATCGTGAAGCATCGCGGGTGGTGGTCGCGGCCGTAGTCGGTCGCCGTGAGGCCGCCCTGGCTGTAGATCGTTCGTCCGAACTCGCCGCCCCACACGATGAGCGTGTCTTTGAGCAAGTCGCGCTGCTTGAGATCGTTGAGTAAGGCCGCGGTGGCCTGATCGGTGTCGTTGCACTGGCCGCGAATCGCGGCCGGCAAGCCGCCGTGGTGATCCCAACCCATGTGGAAAAGTTGGACGAAGCGTACGTCCCGTTCGGCCAAACGCCGGGCCAGCAAGCAATTCGCGGCGTAGCTGCCGGGGCGTTTTACGTCGGGGCCATACGCTTCCAGAACGTGAGCTGGTTCCTTCGAGACGTCGAGCAAGTCGGGCACGCTGGTCTGCATCCGGAAGGCCATCTCGTACTGGGCAATACGAGTTTGGATTTCGGCGTCGCCGACCTGTTCGTAGTGCTTTTTGTTGAGCGCGGCCAGCCGATCGAGTGTTCCGCGCCGCGCGGCTGGGTCGACACCGGGTGGATTCGACAGATACAACACCGCATCGCCACGATTGCGGAACTTGACCCCTTGGTGCTTCGACGGCAAAAAGCCGGCACCCCACAAGCGGTCGTACAGCGGCTGATCGTCCGGTCGCCCGCTACCGAACGATGTGAGAACCACGTAGGCAGGCAAATCCTGATTTTCGCTGCCGAGTCCGTAGCTGACCCACGAGCCGATGCTCGGCCGGCCGGCGAGTTGATGGCCCGTTTGAAAAAACGTGATAGCTGGGTCGTGGTTGATCGCCTCCGTGTTCATGGTGCGGATCATGCACAACTCGTCCGCCCATTTGGACATATGCGGCAGAAGTTCGCTCATCTGCATGCCGCTTTGGCCGTGCTGGGCGAACTTGAAAATCGACGGCGCCACCGGGAACTTGGTTTGCCCCGAGGTCATCGTGGTGAGCCGCTGCCCCATGCGGATCGAGTCGGGTAAGTCCTCGCCATGCCGCGCGGCCAGCGCTGGCTTGGGGTCGAACAAGTCCATTTGCGACGGCGCGCCCGACTGAAACAGGTAGATGATCCGCTTGGCCTTCGGCGCAAAGTTCGGAAAGCCAGGCAATCCGAGGCTTGGCTTGGCATCATCGGCGCGCGCGGTGCCACTAAGCAGCGTCGAGAGCGCCATCGCACCGACGCCCAGCCCTGAACGCTGGAGGAAGTGGCGGCGATCGGTTGTGTTTTGCAGGAAGTCCATGGATGGTCTCTATCGGACGAGTTCGAACTCAGGCAACATCATCACCGCCCACAAGGCATCTTGAATTCCTTGCTCGGTCAGTTTGCCGCCCAGCGTTTCGCGGAGCGTGCTAAGTTCACTGGCGGATGGTTCGCGGCTTAACGCGGCGCGGAACAGCCACACGATGAATTCATCAGGCGATTTCCAATCTTTTTGCAGCAAGCTCTTCGAGCCGCGTTCGAGTAACTCGGCCAAAACTTGCCCGTTAGAAAGGTCCATCGCTTCAAGCGTCGTAAGTTCGTTGGGGCGCTGCGTAACAATCTGCTCGCGATGCGGCCGGCCGAGAGATCGCATCAGGAAATCGTTTTTCACTAGCGATGCCCTTACCATCGACTCTTTGCCGGCGGAAAGAGCCAGCTTGCTGTTGAGTTGTCCGGCGACGCGCTCTTCCCATGGTCCGTTCAACTCGGTGACTTCCCGCCAGTCCTTGACCTCGTCGCCGAGTTTGCCTTGGTCGGACGGTGTGTGAGCGGTCCACTGCCACGACTTGTCGGTGGCGATCGAGGTCACCTTGCCGTCGTCGGTTTCGATCAAGGCCTCGAAGTAAATCGCCGCCGGATTGGGACCGGATGATCCATTTTTCCCGACGACGAGGATCTCGTTTTCGCCTGCTTTGAGAAGCCCTGTTAGCGGAACGGCCTCGACGGTCTCCCAGTTGGTGTCGCTTGCGACTTGCTTTTGATTGACGAAGAGCTTGTATTCGTTGTCGCAGGTGACCACGCTGCCGGCTCGCGTTGGTGCTGCCGCGAGGTTGAACGTTTTGCGAACGGTGATGGATTGTCCGCCTGCTGGTTGGCCACCTGCGGGGATATCGTTCGACCAGATCCACTTGCCGATTCGTTTTTGATTTGGGTCCGACTTGCCGCGAGTGACAGGTGCATCGAAGTTCGCCGGCGCGGTCCCCGTCAACTGCCAAACGGCGTCGACAAATTGCTCGGCGGTCAATCGCTTGGCGCGCGGTGCCGTGAAGACAAACGGCGCGGCCTCCTTGGCGACAACTTCGGCGCGGCCTTGGTAGGTGGCGCTCGTCGTAATAAGTTCGATCGTACGTTTGAGGTCGTACTTGTTCGCGACCAAGTCGTTTGCCAGGTAGTCGAGCAAATCGGCGTTCCAAGGTTCCGTTTGCATGGCATCGACGGGATGGACGATGCCGCGGCCGACCAGCCGATGCCAGATGCGGTTCACAATAGTGCGGGGAAATCGTCCGTTGTCGCGGTGGGTCATCAGCGCCGCGAGTTGCTTGAGCCGCTCGGGCTGCGCGGCCTTAGGGTCGATCTGGCCGATTTCGGGAAAGAGCCACGAGGCCTGCGCCGTTTGGCCGATCGGCTTGTCGCAGCGGTGAATAGCGAGCGGCTGGTTCGAATAGATCGCCGCCAGCCCATACGATTCGGCCAGCGTCCAGCGATCGATAAAACTGTCGTGGCACGAGGCACACTTGAGGTTGATCCCCAGCAACGATTGGCCAATGCTTTGGGCGAACTGAATCTCGACGGTTTGCCCGGCACTTACTTCGCCGCGCCAGCGAATCCCGTCGATGAAGCCCGCGCTCTCAGGCGTCGGCGGCGCGATCAGCTCGCGGGCCATCTCGTCGTACGGTTTATTTGTGACCAGCGCTTGGTAGAGCCACCCCGTGATCTGCTTGCGGCCGCCGGTGATGAAACCCGTTCCCGTGTAGTCGTTGCGAAGCAGGTCGTTCCAGAATGTGAGCCAGTGTTCAGCGTAAGGCAGGTCTCGATCGAGGAGCTCGCGAACCTTCGCCGCACGTTTGTTGGGTGAGGCATCGGCGACGAACGTCGTTAGTTCGTCGGCGGTTGGAAGCAGGCCTACGATGTCGAGCGAAACGCGCCGCAGAAACGCTGCGTCGTCGATCACGGGCGCGCGTTGGATCTCCTTACTGGCGAGATACGCATCCATGATGCGATCGATCGGGTTCGTGCGGCCTTGTACCACCGGAGGCAGGTCAACGGCGCGCGGCTTGAGAGGTGGTTCGTATAAACGCGGTCCAAAGGTAAAACCATCTTCCCACTTAAGCCCGCTGTCGATCCACTTTTTGACGAGCTCGATTTGCTCAGCCGATAACGGCTCTCCCTCGGGCGGCATGCGGAGCGACTTGTCGGGTGTCTTGAGCCGGGCGACCAGGTCGCTATCGGAACTCTTGCCGACGACGACCACCGCGCCCAACTCGCCGCCGGCCAAGAGCGACTCACGCGAGTTCAGCGAAAGGCTTCCCTTTTTCTGGCTGCCGGTATGGCATTTTCCGCACTGCTTTTTCAGGAGCGGAGCAATGTCGTGCGAGAAGTCGACTTCGGCAGCGGCGGCCGGCGCGACCATGGCGAGGCATAGCAAAAGGACGAGACGATTTAGGGACAGCCAATTCATGGACAGCCGTGGTGGGAAGAGTGAGGCGGGCAAGGCGATCGATCGTTCCGTCTATTGTAACCAGGGGCCGCCCGTGGTGCGCCGCGCCGCGGATAACGGGGAGAAGCGGAAGGAATTCATTAGTTGATTGATGATTGATGATTTGCGAAGTGAAGCAGTTCACTCGCTAACTCCCAATCAGCCCCTCTCCCCTTCCCCTCCATGGTCTCTGTGCCTCTGTGTTTCAAACCTATCCAGCTTCGTGAAACCACCCAGAGCGTTCGCGCAGCACGACGCTCCCCAGCCACCGGGCCTCGCCGAATGATAGTCCTTTCCATTCGACCAGTGGCGTTTCGTCCCGCTTAACAAAGACGAGTTTCCACGTTTGCGTTTTGGGCGGCTCGGGTGCGTTGACCTCGATCGGCTTACCATCCGGAAAGAACGTCATGGGAGGTTTGGGGTCGCTTCCCTCAGGCTTGAACGGAGGAAGGTCCGCGGCGTCGCTTGAGGCCGAATTTGATTTTGCGGCCGGTTGGGGGTCTTCCTTCTCAGGCAGGCAATCGAGACGGAGGCAATCGATGTTCTCGTAGGCCTTGCTTCCGACAGGGATGCCCAAGAGAGACTTGCTCAGAACGAGTCGCCCGCGATAGAGCCGCCACGATTCTCGCACGAGCCATTCCCAAATGGTGCTCGCCAAGGCGAACAGAAGGAACGCACCAATCAGCTGGAAAGGAATTAAAAAGAAAAACAGGAACCACCACTCGCCTCCTTTGGGACGATTGTCCATGGGGAACCATCCCCACAGGATGCCGGTGAAGATGCCTGTGATCGAATTCCAAAACGATGCGATGCCGAGGGTCACGAGAATGCTACTGAACGTCGCTCGGCTCGATCGATCGAGCCGCACGCAATCGTCTTCGTTCGTCTGTCGCCAAACGCTACCGGCTGGCGGACCAAGGGACGCGTTTGAACTCGCCGAAGAGACCGTCGGGCGGAGAATGGCCAGAACGCTGTTGAGTTCCTTCGTTGCTTCCTGAGCGTTGTCGGCCGACACGGTGCCGAAGAACGGAAAGGGCATTCCGATTCCCTCGGCGTGAATTGCACCAAATCCAGCTGCTAGTTGTCCTACGTCCGTCTTGGCATTGACGGGATTGCCATCGGTATCGAGCGTTTGCGCAGTGATCGTGAACGATTCCAATTCGTCGAGCGGAATTCGATGGCTTCCCAGCCGAAACACCACCGAGCGCCAGTAGCTAAAGCCATCGCGGTCGAGCCGAACGAACTCGCGGTGAGTTAGCGCGGAAAGGAAAACCACGAGGCCGATAACTTCGCCCACGTAGAAAGGGATCGGGAACATCCAGGGCATGTCCTTTTGGCCCGAAATCAGGGCCCACGTCATGGCACAGCAACCCACGGTCCAACCCGTGAGCCATACGCCCATGAAGAGAGCGGTGCAACCACTGCGGTGGTCGCGGACGATCGTGACCTCGTCCCCTTGCCTCGCGATCTTGAGGCGGCCGAGCAACTGACCGGCCAGGCTGTTGAGTTTCGCCAAGTAAACCTCGCGATCGGTTAAGGGCGCCGTCGTCGGTGTGCGCCTCCAGGCCGCTTACGCGCCGTGTCCTCGCCGGCGACTTTGCCTTGAATGAAGGCGACGAACTCCTTCGGCAACGGGCTCTCGAACTCAAAGGCTTTGCCCGTCACTGGATGCACGAAGCCCAGCATACGGGCATGCAGGGCGATCCGCTTGAGTTGCCATCGTTTGTGAGCGGCGGCTTGCGATTGGTAGCGCCCGTCGCCGATGACCGGATGTCCCTCTTCGGCGAAGTGGACGCGGATCTGGTTGCGTCGTCCTGTCTCCAGCCAAATTTGCACGACCGTCGCGTCTCCTAAGCCCTTGATGGCCCGGAAGTGGGTGATCGCGAGTTGCCCTTCATTAGGGTCTTTCGTCGAGTAACGGTTCAAATTGGCGTCGGTGGCCAGATAACTGCGAAACGTCCCTTCGTAACGGTTCAGATTTCCCGCCACGATCGCGACATACTCGCGCTTGGGTTTGCGCTCTTCGAACTGGTCGCGGAGCCGCTCGGAAATCTCCAGCGACTTGCCGAAGACCAATAGTCCCGATACACCACGGTCGAGCCGATGCGCGCAAAACGCTTCTGCGCGGCGATGTGTCGTGCGCAGGTAAGCCGTGATGCGATCGACGAGCGTGTTCGATTCGCCATACGGCGAGGGGACAGTAAGAACCCCAGCGGGCTTGTTGACGACGATCACCTCGTCGTCTTCGTACACGAGATCGAAACCCATCTCCGCCGGCGAGACCTTTTTCGGTTTCGCCTTGGCGTGGTACTCGCGGCCGTCGTCGAAATCGAGTTCGATCTTGTCCCCTTCCTTCGCTCGCAAAAACGGCTTCAAACAAACCGCACCGTTGAGCGAGACGCATTCGTGATCGAACAGCCCGGTCACGTCGCCGCGCGAGCGCTTTACAACTTGCTGCACCAGCAAGTCGAGCCGCTCACCAGCCTGCTCGGGGGACACATCGATCACAAAATGCTGTTTTGCCACAGAGATCACAGAGAAAAGTAGCACAGACAATCCTGTCTGTGCGCGGTTGACTATCCAATGAAGAAGGCGTCGCGGCCAAGAAATCAGATTAGTTGATTGGCGAGGAATCAACTAGGTGTTGGCAGGCAAAGCGGGCGATGGATGATTCTTGAATACAGAAGTGTGAACTTGCTGCACGCGATCCACCTGCTAGAGCAAGTCCACCGCGCACAGACAGGATTGTCTGTGCCACTTTTTGTCACTGAGATCTCGGTGCCCTCTGTGGCAAAGAATTCGCCACGCTAGCGCTTCAGGGCTCGTTCGCGGTTGATGGGGCGGACCTCCTCCAGAGAGGCCACCGAGTCTTGGCCGATCCGTTTGGCGATTCGCACGAATTCCTTGCGGACTTCCGGCGAGCATTGGTCGAGCTTGTCGGCCAGGCCTTGCATCCGTTCGCCGTTGGTTTCGGCGGCGCCGGAAAGGCGGCCGGCAAATTTGCACGACTCAGCGAAGTTGCCGTCGACTGTTTTGCCGACGCCTCCTTGAATCGCCTTGGCGACGAGTTCGGCTCCCAGATGTTCGATTTGCAGGAAGACATCCATGCCGCTCACCACGACGGGGCGCTTCTCGCTGTTGCGGCCGTACTTGTGCCGGGCAACCAGCACCGCCTTCCCTTGCATCTTCCGCTTGAACAGCGGACCTTCGTAAAGGCCATCGCAGTAGTACAGGTTGAGTTCCGGCGTGCCGTACATTAGCTCGATGCGGCTGGTGGTGCCGCCGCCATCGTTGGCGTCGAGCAGGAACTCGTCGATCCGTTTGACCGAGATCCCGGTGATCCCCATTACCCGCCAGGTGTTCACGACTACCTCGGGATGGCGGACCAGGAACAGGTGCATCTCGCCGTCGCAGTCGACGGTTTGTTCAGGCAGCCGGCGGAACAGGCTGGTGCGGTCGAGCACCGACTGGATCTTAGCTCGCCCTTCGCGGGTCAATTCGTTGAGCGGCAATTGGCGGGCGGCTTCAGCGCGGATCTCGTCGCTGGTATCCGCCTGGCCTTTTTGAACGGCCGAGGCCTGTCGTGCGGTCAGGAGCAAAGCTCCCGTCCCCAACATGGTTAGAAAGCGTCGTCGGGCCACAACGGTGGAGGCCGTATGGCGCGCGAGTTCGGGTGAGGTTTGGCTGCGGGCAATGGGGTCGAATTCTGGCACGCGTCGCTTCCCCACCAGGATGTTCGGCCGAAACTGCGGCGACCTCGTCGGTCCGCCAGTCGAAACCGTGGGGCGGCGTCGCCGGACACTCCACACGCGGTAGCACGCAAGCCAATGCGCGTACGTTTGTGCAAGCAATGCCGACGATGGCGGCCCGTTGGGTTTGTGGCTTCGGCAATGTATGCCGGTGCCACAGGGATATTCGGCCACACTCATTGATAAAGGTCACTCAAAATGAAACCCGCATTACGAAACCGTCCCAGCGGGGCGGTCGCAACCGATAAGACTGCTAGCACCTCCACCCGCGATGCGTTCACGAACGTGCATGAATCTCTCTTGGGACGAAGGTGCTGGTTTTGCTACAACCCCGCCACGAAGTGTGGCGCGGTCGACACGGACGTCGCGGCGCGCACCCCTTGGGAGTGACCTCGAATGCTTTACCGTGGTAAGCGATGGATGGCGGCATGGCTCTGCGGGATCGGCTGCGGGCTGACCTTGGGACTAGCTCCCGTCGCCGTAGCTCAAGGACAAGGGGCTCAAGGGCAAGTGCCTAAGGGGGCCGGCAAAGCGCCGGCTAAAACGGGCGGCGCATCTCAGCCAGGTGGAACAGCCAAAGCAAAGCCCATCGAATACAACGACGATGACGAGAGCGACATCGGCGAACCGGGCGTCGCTCCCGCCAACGCTGGCAAAGGAAAGACTCAGCGTCCAACTGGCGGCGCTCCAGCAAACGGCAGTCGTCCTACCGGCCAACGGCCACCTGTTCGAACAGAAGAAGACGACGCTGTCGGCCCCGATTCACAAAAAACGGGCCAGCAAAAGCCTCGCCCCGGAGCGATGGGCCCTGAACGGCCGAAGATGGCCGGCCCCCAAGGCGCTGACCCCAATGCCATCATTCCGTGTCCCTTCAAAGCGCTCACGAAAGCACAGCAGAAGGAACTCGACGCACTGCTGGATAAGTGGGAACAACGCAGCGCCGGTATCGAGCGATTCCGCTGCAAGTTCGAACGATGGGAATACGATCCTGTTTTTGGACCCGCCGACCCCGATACTGCCAAGACATTTGGCGTGGGGGATTTGAAGTACGCTTCCCCTGACAAGGGGTTATTCAAAGTGAACTCGATCAAAGTCTGGACCTTGCCCGTCGGCAAAGACGGCAAGCCCGTTCCCAAAGCAAAGGGAACCTATGAAGACAAAGCGGGCGTCTTCGGCGAACAGTGGATTTGCGATGGGAAGTCGGTTTTCCAGTTCGATTACCGGCAGAAGGTGTTAAAGAAGTTTCCTCTTCCACCGGATATGCAGGGGAAGAAGATCGTCGATGGTCCCCTTCCGTTTTTGTTTGGCGCGAAAGCCGAAACCTTGAAGCAGCGATATTGGTTGCGCGTTACGACGCCCGGCGATGTGAAGGAACAGTTTTGGATCGAAGCGTGGCCCAAGTTTGTGGGTGATCGGCAGAACTTTTACAACATCACGATCATTCTGTCGGCGAAGGAGTTTTTGCCTGACGCAATGGAAGTAAGCGACCCGTCGTTTCGCCCCGCTTCTCATTCGAATCCCAACGAGAAACGGATCGTGTACGCGTTTAAGGATCGCGAAGTCAACTGGGACGATCCGCTGCTTTCGAAGCTCGACCTGCTCGCTTTGTTCCACAAAGAGTTCTTTGAGCCCTCAACGCCACGCGGTTGGACGCTCAAGGTAGAAGAGTTTGCTCCGCCGCCGGATGCCGAAACGGTCCAACGCCCGCAGCCGCCGACTGAAAAGGCCCCGGCGAAGAACAAGAAGGGGTAAGCTCCCTCTTCGTTCCACAGGAGATCGACGGTGTTTCGTTCAACTTCGATCTCGATCATATTGCTGGCTCTGGCGATCTGCGCCGCGAGCCCATCGCGGTGCTTTGGCCAGGAGAAGGTTGCGGACCCTTCGATCTGGTCTGACTGGATGTTGATACACCCGTTCTGGCCGACGCCGAAACCAACGGCCGAATCGAGCGAGGGCGAGTTGGCCAATCCTTTCGATCCGTTTCCGGATGCATCGGAGGTGGCTGAACTCGACTCGATCCTGGCGACATGGGATCGAGTCTTTGCTGAACAGCCATTTAACACACGGAAATTCCGTCAGTGGGATTACGATCCAGCTTTCGAGGCGTACGCCCCAGACCAAGTCAAAGAATATCGCGAAGGCGTAATCTCTCGCTTGTCACCACAGCGGTGGTGGATACGGGAAACGCGCGCCATCCAATTCGTGTCTGTGTATGAACCCGTCGAATGGGATCATAACCTCGTTTTGTTTCCCAACTTTTTCGGACCGCGCTCCAAGCTGTCGTCCGAAAAGCCAACCCAACGCGCTCTTCAACCACAAGAGTTGGCGTGGGATGAACAATCGCTCGCGTTTTGGGGCTCGAACAAATCCAATCCGACAATAGTATCGTTCGTTGCTGAAAAACACGATCCGCCACTCGTCGCAACGTTGGCCTACTGCGGCAACGGCCAGGCCCGCGAACTTGCTCATCGCTACAGGATGCGCGTTGTTTCGCGTGAGTCCGCCGATGACCAACCCCGCATCGAGATTCGTCCCCGCTTGGAAATGGATGCGCGGACTTGGCACGAGATAGTCGTCCTGCTCGCCGCCGACCAAACGCCCTGTGCCATCGAGATTATTGAGAACAAGAGTCGTCGGACAGTTTTCGAGTTCACCGACCGTACTAACGTCTGGTGGCCGGACGAACGTCGATTTACCGAATTGGCCCGCCTTCGCAAAGGTGAGTCAGATTTGAAAAAGGCTCTCGAAGAATAGCCCGCCGTGTGAGCAAATCGCTTCCCTGTTATTCCCGCCACGCGACAGATTGTTCACAATCGAGAGGAACGGTAACTCACCTTGCGAGGGTCGGGCGTGCGCTTTTCGAGTCGTTCCCTGACGTCGGGCCGCGACGCTTTTGGGCGGTTGACCGCCATGCGTTCGCAGCGGCACCCGGCGTACTTGTTGGCCGATGTTTCGAGCCCGGCGACTCATCTTGAACGCGCCGTTATCAAACCGCGCGCTGGCGACGATTTGCCGCGCGATCCGGGGCTGCAGCGGCTCGAGGCGATCCTGTTCGCCGCGCGCGAACCGCTGTCGACCCGTAAACTCGCGGAGCTAGCGAACCTGGAAGATGGAACCCGCGCCCGGACATTGGTGCGGATTTTGAATCAAGAGTACGACCGCGACGGACGAACGTTTCGCGCGCAGGAGATCGCCGGCGGATTCCAACTCCTTACGCGGCCGCAATTTGCGACGTGGCTGCGGCGGCTGGGGCACGTTCCGGGTGAGCTTCGATTGTCGCAGCCCGCGATTGAAACGTTGGCGGTAATCGCCTATCGCCAGCCGGTCCCAAAAGCCGATTTGGAAGCCATCCGGGGCGTTCATTGCGGAGAGATCCTGCGATTGTTAATGGCCCGCGAACTAGTCCGAATAGGGGGGCGCAGCGACGAGTTGGGTCGTCCCTATTTGTACACCACAACCAAGCGTTTTTTGCAGATATTTGGGCTTCGCAGCCTCGACGATTTGCCCCCGTTGGAAATCACCCAGCTTGCCGATGGCCCACCTATGGCCAAATCGGCGTTGCTCGGGCAAGATGTTGTCTCGCTCAACAATGAACCTGACACAACCGATGGAGTCTCTGGCCAACACGCGGAAGGGCGCCAGAGTCCTGACGAGTCCCAAGAAGAGCAGAAGGAGTCCCCAGTGAGCGTCCGCATTTCCAGCGACTTAGCCTACGAAGACGAAGTGCGCCGGAAGCCCGGCCTGCCGGCCAAGCCGGAACCGCGGCTCGCCAAAGAAGAAGACGATGACGTCGAATACGAAGACGACGACCTCGAAGAAGAAGACGAGGACGACGACTTCGAAGACGATGACGACGACGATTTCGACGACGACGAGGAGGAGGACTCCGCCGACGACGAAGAAGAAGAGGAAGACGACGACTTCGAAGACGAAGAGTGGGAAGAAGTCGAAGACGAAGATGAAGAAGAAGAAGAGGGCGAGGACGACGAGCTCGACGAGGAAGACGACCTCGATGAGGACGAGGAAGACGCCGACGAAGAAGAAGACGACTGGGACGACGAAGAAGACGACGACTGGGACGAGGATGAAGAGGAAGAAGCCGACGACGAAGAATAGTCGCGAGGAATAGTAGCGAAGAGTAGTCGCTAGCTCCCGCCCGAAGTCGCAATCCCCAGATTTAAGCAAGCGGCGAACCAACCGGTTCGCCGTTTTTCGTTGCTGATCGCTTGTTTAGTCGTGTGGGGTTGCGATACTAAAAGGCTCGCAAGACTTTTTTTCTATCAGCGGGCAAGCACGGCTGTGGATATTCTCCGCCCCATCCTCAAGCAGTATTGGGGATTCGACGACTTTCGCCCCCTCCAGGCAGAGGCGATGGAATGCGTCGTGAGCGGCCGCGATTCGCTGGTCGTTCTCCCAACGGGTGGCGGCAAATCGATTTGCTTTCAGGCGCCGGCGATCCACCTCAACGGGATGGCGGTGGTCGTTTCGCCGTTGATCTCGCTGATGAACGACCAGGTCGATACGCTGGTTGATTGCGGCGTGCCGGCGGCGGCGGTCAATAGCTCGACGTCGCTGATTGAAAAACAGCGGATCGCGAGCGAAGCGCGGGCCGGGCGGCTCAAGCTTTTGTATCTCTCGCCTGAGCGGCTGATGGTCGATCGGACGCTTGAATTTCTACAAGGGATCGACGTCTCGTTTTTCGCCATCGACGAGGCGCATTGCATCAGCGATTGGGGACACGATTTTCGCCCCGAATACCGGATGCTCCGCAAGCTCAAAGAACTCTTTCCCAGTGCGGCCATCCACGCTTACACGGCGACGGCGACCGAGAAAGTCCGGGCGGATATTGTTCGCGAGTTGGGCCTGGTCGATGCGAAGGTGTTGGTTGGTTCCTTCGATCGCCCGAACTTGATCTACCGCGTCCAGCGGCGCGGTGATTTGGTGGGCCAGATCCAAACGGTTCTCAAACGTCACGATGGCGAGTCGGTGGTCATTTACGCCATTCGCCGCAAGGACGTTGACGAGTTGACCGAGTCCCTCAAGGCTCTCGGCCACAAGGCGGTCGCATACCACGCGGGGATGGACGACGCGAAGCGCAACAAAAACCAGAATGCTTTCCTCAACGATCGGGCGAAGATCATCGTCGCCACGATTGCCTTTGGCATGGGGATCGACAAGTCGAACGTCCGCTGCGTGATTCATGCGGGCGTGCCCAAGGCAGTCGAGAATTACCAGCAAGAGAGCGGCCGGGCGGGGCGCGATGGCTTGGAGGCCGAGTGCTGGCTCTTCTGGTCGCCGCAAGACTTCATGCTCTGGCGGAACATCCAAAAGGACCTCACGGGCCAGGCCGCTGTCGTCGCTTCGATGGTCTTGCAAGGGATGGAACAGTTTGTGGGGCGGATCAGCTGCCGCCACAAGTCGCTCGTCGAGTATTTCGGCCAGCCCTTCGATGCCGAGCACTGCACGGCGTGCGATGTTTGCCTGGATGAACTCGAAAAAGTTGATAACTCGCTGGTGCTGGGGCAAAAGATCGTCTCGTGCGTGGTCCGCGTGGGGCAACGCTTTGGCGGCGACTACGTTTCGCAAGTGCTGATCGGCTCGCGCGAGCAGCGGATTGTCGACAACGGACACGACCAGGTCAGCACGTGGGGCCTTTTGAAAACGCACGAGAAGCGGACTGTCCGCGACTGGGTCGAGCAGCTTGTATCGCAAGGATTTCTCGAAAAGACGGGCGACTATGCGACGCTGCAACTCACCGATCACGGCCGAGCCCTGTTGAAAGGCGAGGTCGAGCCCAAGCTCTTCCAGCCCACGGAAACAAGCAAGCGCACGTCCGGCAAAAAAGCCAAAGCCGAAACCACCAGTTGGGAAGGTGTCGATCGCGAGCTGTTCGACGTGCTCAAGCGATTGCGAACTCGTTTGGCAGAAGAAAACGGCTTGAAGCCCTACATGGTCTTCAGCGATGCGAGCCTCCGCGACATGGCGCGCCGCCTTCCGACGACACGGGCCAAGCTACTGACCTGCTACGGCGTCGGCGAACACAAGGCCGGCGAATACGGAGAAGCCGTGCTGGCCGCCATCGCCGAACACATCGAAGTCAACAGCATCGACACGTCGGCAAGCGAAGGGAGCGGTGAAGGCAAAGAGACCTTAGTCCGGCGCAGCCGCGTAAGCGAGAAAGCATCGGCGACGGCTAAGAAATCGCCGCCAGGTGCCAGGGCGGCGGCATTCGCGTTGTTCGATCAGGGGAATAGCATCGATGAAGTCGCGGAAACGCTGGCTCGCGCCCGCTCGACGGTGGTCGAGTACTTTGTCGAGTATTTGCAGAACAATGCGATTTCCGACGCGACGCCCTACGTTCGGGCCAGCGAGCTTTCACGCATTGAGACCGTAGCGAACGAACTTGGTTTGGATGCGTTGCGGCCGATCCATGAGGCTCTAGGTGGGGATATCGGCTACGACACCCTTCGCATCGCCGTGACGTGCCTGCGCAACGCGGCGGGCGAATAGTTGCCATTGCCGCTCTTTCGGCGGGTGCTGTGCTTTTTCGGTGGGTACTGTGGCCGCTACCACGCTCGCCCGTGGCTAATTCTGGCCGATGCGATGGTAAAAGTTCGGGGCGATGGTTGAATCGGCCCCGTCCACCGCCGAAAATCGAAGTGTTCCGTAGTGCAAAAAGAGTGGCACGGACAATTCCGTCGGTGCGTGCGGTGGAGTTTGTAAATCCGGGAGGCGGCGCGCCTGAGAAGGCACACTGGCGTCTTGCGGACGCCAGTGCCACCCAATCGACCGAGGCCTCGGGCGTTACAGCGTACTACCCAGTTATGGAAGGATCTTCGAAATGAATCTCGCACGTTCCTGGATGTTGGCTGTACTTTGCGCAGTAGGGCTGTTCGCCTCCAGCATGTCGTCTGTGATCAGAGCCGACGATCCGGCACCGCCAGATAAGGAAAAGCTCTACGCCAAGTTCAAAGAGATGGTGGTCGGCACCAAGTGGAAAGGCCGATTTACAGTGAAAGGGCGCGAGCTCGATAAGCTCACCGACGAGGCGTACGAGGTGAGCAGCGCCACCAAGCTTGACGAAGGCGAAATGTGGCTGCTTAAGGCCCGCGTCAAATATGGCGGGTCCGACCGAACGTATCCGGTGCCGATTGAAGTCCTGTGGGCAGGCGATACGCCTGTGCTCACCATGAACAAACTGACGATTCCCGGTGTCGGAACCTTTAGCTGCCGCGTGGTACTCGACGAAGGTCAGTACGCCGGAACCTGGCAGCACGACAAAGTGGGGGGGCACTTGTTTGGCAGCTTCGAAAAGGGCTCGCTCGACGATGAGCCGAATCCGAAGGCGTCAGGTGATGGCGCTCCACCGAAAGATGACCAGAAGCCCGCGGACAAAAAACCTGCCGAAAAGAAATAGCGACTCTTTATGACGTCCTCCCTTCACCTTGGGTTGATCTCGACACTGACACTCGTCCTGACGTTGTCAGCTGGCTTGCCCGCGCGCAGTGAGGAATCGCTGCCGGCTCAGGCGAACGCGGATGAAAACAAGGTCGAACAGAAAGTCGATGTCGCGGTGGAAAAGCCCAAGCCAAAGTTGGCTGTCGTCATACCTTTTGAAGGTGTGATCGACGCCGGTTTGGAGCAGTTTTTCGAACGCAAGTTGGACGAAGCCCAAAAGGCCGGGGCCGACGTCGTCATTCTCGAGATCGACAGCCCTGGCGGCCACTTGCGCGAAAGCCAGAACATTGCCACCCGACTCCAGCATTTGGAATGGGCCAAGACTGTGGCTTACATTCCGCACGAGGCTCTGAGTGGAGCGGCGATTGTTTCGCTGGGTTGCGACGAGATTTTGCTGGGTCCCGAAGGACGCCTGGGTGACGCGGGGCCCATCTATCGCGACGAGTTCGCGATGTTCCAGCACGCCGACGAAAAGATTCGTAGCGTGCTGGTGGCCGATATCCGCGCGCAGGCGTCGGCGCACAATCGCCCGGCGGCGATTTGCGAGGCGATGGTCGATCGCACGGCTGTGGCCATCAAGGTTCGTAACAAGGCCACCGGCCAGGAACTCTTTGTCACGCAGCGAGAGTTTGATAGCCCGCCCAAAGATGTGCAGTACGAAAAGATCGAAGTCGTTGACGAAACCAACCGCGGGCTCTTTCTCACCGTGCACGGCGCCCGGGCAGTCGAACTCACGGTGGCTGACGGCGTGGTGGCCGACAGCAAGGCTCTGGAAGAGCGGATCGGTGCCACGACATTCAAACGGATGCGAGCGTCGACCACCGATATCGCCGTCGAAATCCTCACGCATCCGCTGGTGACGGCGCTGCTCATCCTCATCGGCTTCGTCGCCTTGGTGTGGGAGCTGCTTTGCCCTGGCGTCGGCTTGGGAGGCGCGCTCTCGGCTCTTTGCTTTGGTCTCTTCTTCTGGTCGCGGTTCCTGGGAGGGACCACCGGCACGTTCGAGGTGCTGCTGTTCCTGGCGGGCGTGGTGTTCCTGGCGTTGGAATTGTTTGTGATTCCCGGTTTCGGCATCGCCGGAATCTCGGGCATCCTGCTCATTTGCGTGAGCCTGGTGTTGGCATCGGTCGAGTTCGTTTTGCCTCGCACCAATAGCGAGCTGACTCAGCTGGCCACGCAAGTCCTGATCTTTTTGGGAGCACTCGTCGCATCGGTGATTGCGCTGGCGATCACCTTCCGGCAAATCGAATCGATCCCCCTCTTCCGGCGGCTCGTTCTGCAACCGCCCGGCGAAGAATACGAAGCGCCCGAAGACAAGGCCAGGCCGTCAGGTACGGTTTCGGCGTTGGGCGAAGGCATCCTGGTTGGATCTTGGGGAACGACGACATCGCCGCTGCGCCCGATGGGCAAAGCCCGTTTCGAAGGGCGGCTAGTCGACGTCGCCAGCGAGGGGGAATTCATCGACCCGAACGTGCAGGTGCGGGTGGTGGAGATTCAAGGCAACCGGGTGATTGTGCGGCCGGTGTAGAGATTGCATCAGCCGCTCTTGCGGGATGCGGCTATTTGGTCGCTGGTGGCGGCGCGTTGGCATTGATTCCAAAGATCCGCCATTGTTCGCCTTGCTTCTCCATCGTGACGGTGAAGGTACCCGTGCGTCCATCTTTGAAACGGATTGTGCCGTTGACCGACGCGGTTGTGGCGGCAGGTTCTCCTGGTGCGACGGGCCGGCCCCAGAAAACTTGAATGCCGGCCGTTTGATACGACTCGAAACCGTCGAACGTTTGCCAAATCGGCGTGTTGAGCGCCGCCATCACCTGTTCCTTGGTCTGTCTCCGCTGGACCGTGTTGGAAAAGTGCGTGTAGGCCGCGTCGAGGTCCTTGTTCTTGAGGTCGTTGAAGTAGGCCGTTAGTTCGGCGTCGATGCCCGGCTTCTCGACGGAAACGATGCGGTAGGCGCCGAATCCTAATGCCCCCACCCCGCCACAGCACATCATCAGCAGCATTCCGCCGCATCCCAGGACAAACCACAAGAGGCGATTCCCTCCGCCGCTAGAGACCGGCGGCTGACCATCGGGAGATTGATAAGGCGGACCAGGAAGGACGTCTGCGTGGTACGTTCGCGCCTGAGAGGGATAGACGTTGCTCATCGAGTTCCTGCCTTTTCGATAGAACGGTCGTTCGAAGCAACATCCACTCTCGTGGCTGGTTCTATCCCACCAACTCGCGAATCACCTTGCCATGCACGTCGGTCAGGCGGAAGTCGCGGCCGGCGTAGCGGTAGGTGAGGCGCTCGTGGTCGAAGCCGAGTTGGTTGAGCATGGTGGCGTGCAGGTCGTGGGCGCTGGTGCGGTTCTCGATCGCGGCGAAGCCGAAATCGTCGGTGGCTCCATAGGCCTGGCCCCCTTTGATGCCGCCGCCGGCCAGCCAAACCGAGAACCCGTAGTGGTTGTGGTCGCGGCCCGCTTTGGCCATGCCATCGCCGCCCAGTTCCACCGTGGGCGTGCGGCCGAATTCGCCGCCCCACAGGATCAGCGTCTCTTCGAACATCCCCAGCCGCTTGAGGTCGGTCATCAGCGCGGCGATCGGCTGATCGATCTCCTTGGCCAGTTTGCGATGGTTGGCTTCGATTTGCTCGTGGTTGTCCCACGGTTGTCCCGCGCCGTGCCAAAGCTGGACGTAGCGGACACCCCGCTCGAGCAAGCGGCGGGCAATCAATGTCTGCCGGGCGTGTACGCCGTCGCCGTAGAGTTCGCGAATGTTCTGTGGTTCGCGGTTGATATCGAAGGCGTCGGCCGCTTCCATCTGCATGCGGAAAGCCAACTCGAACGAGTGGATCTTCGCGTCGAGCCGCTTATCGCTGCGCGACTGGCGATGTTCGGCGTTCCATTTTTGGAGCAAGTCGAGTTGCCGCCGCTGCATCGTCGTCGATGCATGGGGGCTGCGGATGTTCTCGATCAGCTTGCTCAGCTCTTGGTGCTGCGGATCGACGAACGTTCCTTGGAAGGCACCCGGCAAAAATCCTGCCTGCCAGTTTTCGGTGTCTTTGATGGGATAGCCGCCTGGGCACATCGCGATGAAGCCGGGCAGGTTTTGGTTCTCGGTCCCTAGTCCGTACATCACCCAGGCGCCGACGCTGGGACGTGCTTGCACCGAGTCGCCGCAGTTCATCAGCATCAACGAGGGTTCGTGATTGGGAGCGTGCGCGTACATCGACCGGATCACGGCGATGTCGTCGGCGTGAGCGGCGGTCTTCTCGAAGAGTTCGCTGATCTCCAGCCCGCCGGCGCCGTATTTTTTGAATTTGAACGGCGAAGGGAACGCGCCACTGGTTTTGCGCTCGGTGGTCAGGTAGGCAGGCGGAGGTTGCCCTGCCCTTTCGGCGAGCATTGGCTTGGGGTCGAAGGTATCGACGTGCGATGGCCCGCCGTTGAGGAAGAAATGGATGACGCGCTTAGCCTTGCCGGGAAAGTGAGGTTCACGGGGAGCGAGCGGCGAATCGGCTTCGGCGGCAAAGCCTTTGGCTTCGGCGGCATAGCCATCGGCTTGCAACAGATTGCCCAAAGCGAGTGCGCCCAGACCCATTCCGGAGCGAGTGAGCAATTCGCGGCGATTTAACTCGAACATCAAGCGGTCCCTCGGCGACATTGCGGTAGGAGGCCAAACGTGGGCCTGCGAACCATTCTACCAAGGCGTGTGTCTGATGGGGCAAAAATGCCGTATTCAAGACCGCAGGGCATAGGGCTGATAACCGTAATACTTGGGGTGAGAGTCCAGCCGCACATGCAACCACGAAACCCCCGCGCCGGCCGTGCTGAGCCAAATGGGCTTGTTCGAGACGCGTTTGGCCAGTGCCGTACCTACTGCCTTCCACAAGGCACGTCTCTGCCGAAGAGGGGCGTGCCGGACGAACGCCGCGAGGTGGCCATAGCAGTCGCCCGTGCTTGTGGGGTTGGGAACGATCAACGTTGCATCGCCGCTGAGATTTTTGAAGACGACAACTCCATCGACGTCGCTCGTAAAGTGTTCGCCGAAGGCATCCCGCTCCACATCGCGATCGAGACCGGGACTATCGAGCAAGACGAATTCGAACTCTTGCGACAGCGTTTGCGTGCGAAGCCCCGGCATCTCCCAGCGAAAGGCCACGTCGGGCGAGTCGGCCATCAGGTGGTTGAAGAAATCGCAAAACGGCTCGCTTGTTTGCCAAAGCGCCATCACATCGGCGAAGGTAAGCGTTCCCTGATCGCCGGCGATCGTGGTTCGCACCATCCGCGGGCTGGCGAGTTGTGTTGTCGTTGCTGTCCACATCGTCCTTCCCCATCGATCTAGAATCTTCTTTCCTTATTGTGCTGGAGTGCAGAACGTGCCGCAAATCCTGTATGTCGTCGATGCCTTTACCGACCAGCCCTTCGCCGGGAATCCAGCGGCCGTGTGCGTGACTTCGGGACCTGTCGACGAGACGTGGATGAAGCTGGTGGCGCGGGAGATGAATCTCTCGGAGACGGCGTTTGTACATCCGATTGACGGGGGCAATTCCCTGCGGTGGCTCACGCCGGCGGTGGAAGTGGCATTGTGCGGCCATGCGACGCTGGCGAGCGCACTGGTTTTGTGGGAGATGCAAGGGTTTCCGGAGAAGGAAACGATCCGCTTCCTTACCAAGAGCGGCTGGCTCACTTGCCGGCAGATCGATGGGATGATCGAAATGGATTTTCCGGCCAAGGGAACGACTGCATGTGTCGCCCCCGAAGGTTTGGCGGCATCGCTTGGTTGCCGGCCGGTTGCAGTCACCAGCAATGGAATGGATTACCTGGTGGAAGTCGATAGCGAAGCATCGCTACGACAGCTGTCGCCGAACATGACGTCGCTGGCAATGTTGCCGGTGCGAGGCGTGATTGTGACGGCACGCAGTGATGACAGGCGGTACGACTTTGTCTCTCGGTTCTTTGCGCCGGCCGCAGGCGTGAATGAGGACCCGGTGACGGGATCGGCCCACTGTGCCTTGGCTCCATACTGGCAGGCCAAGCTCGGCAAATCGAAGATGACCGGCTATCAAGCGAGCGAGCGCGGCGGAGTGGTTCACACGATTATGAACGACACAGTTGTGAAGGGTGATCGCGTGCTGTTGCGAGGCAACGCGGTGCTGATGAGCCGGGTGGAGCTTATGTCGCCAGCGACTCCGCGCTAACGCGTCGAGCGATCGGACGCACGTCGATCCGCACGCCCCCTTTGGGGCGAAGGGTGACGTCGGAGAGTGGTTCGGGCTCTTTTTGTCCCGCCGCAGGCGCGAGTTCGTAGCGTTGCAGTAGCATGGCTGCGATGAGCATCATTTCCATTTTGGAAAACTGGTTGCCGATGCATGTGCGCGGTCCGATACCGAATGGAAAGTACGCATAGGGGCGAATTTGCCCGACTCGCTCGGGTGAAAAGCGTTCGGGGTCGAACTCGTTCGGCCGTTCGAACCACCGTTCGTCGTGCTGTACCGTGTAACTCATCACGTGCACATAGGCGCCAACCGGCAGCGTGTAGCCGCCTAAGTCGACGGGCTCGATGGCTTCGCGGCCGAACACGGCGATGGTCGGCGAGCGATGCCGCAACGTTTCGCTCACCATTTGATCAAGAAACGTGAGCTTCTCGACGTCCGCGAACTCGGGCGTGCGATCGCCGATCACTTGCCGGACTTCCTCGCGGGCGCGATCGGTGAAATGGGGCCGCGATGCGAGGAACCAAATCAGCCAGGCAATTCCGGCAGCCGTGGTATCGTGGCCTGCTAAGAAGATCGTCACGCAGTTGTCGCGGACTTCCTCGTCGGTGAGACCCTTGCCGTCGGTTTCGACGTCTGCGGCGAGCAGCATCATCGAGAGCAAATCGCCGCGGTCGGTGGTTTTCTGGCGACGTTCGCGAATGAAGCCGCGGACCATGGTATCGAGGGTCGCCATCGCTTCCTTCTTGCGACGAATGCTCGGCAACGGCAGCCACATCGGGAGCGAGAAGGGCTCCATCATCTCCTTGTAAGCGACCTTGGTGAGTGTACTCACCGCGTGACGGACGTTGTCGAGCTGCGGCCCGAGGTCGGTGCCGAACATGGTGCGGCAGATGACACCTGTCGTGAGTTCGTTCGTCATTCGCTCGACATCGATCGTCGCGGCGCCGCTGCCGATGTGCCGGTCGAAATATTCGCTCGCGGTGTCGGTGATCTGCTTGCCGTAGTTGCCAAAGCGCTTGGCAGCGAAGGCCGGCTGCAGGACGCGGCGCTGCCGCAGCCACTCGGTCCCTTCGGTCATGAGAACGCTATTCCCGTTCCACTGGCGGAAGACCTCCATCTGCCGCTTCATCCGCACGAACGACTTTGCCTTCGACGTCAGCAGCTCGTGGATGTGATCGGGATGGAAGTAGGTGTAATCGTGAAACGGCCCGAGGCGCATGTAGGCGACGTCGCCATACTTGCGGTGCAGGGCGTCGTAGAACGACAGCGGATCACGTTTGATCTGCGAGATCGTATCGAAGCCGAAGATGTACGACTTGGGACCGGGCGGAAACTTGGTGGTTGCCATAGGATTGTCGTACGGTGAAACGAATACCCATGCGGTGGCAGCTGCCTATTACGATATAGCCATTGCAAGCCAATTGACACACTAGCGCATTGCAGAATGTCCACCGACATCGAGACTCAACTCCGTTCAGCCGCAGCCGAACTCCCGGAGGGACGCATGAGAGAATTTGCGTGCCGATGCTGCCGAAGGTTGCTTCCTTTCTTTGCAAACTTGGGCCTAGAAGAGCTGATCACTTTCGGCGAATCGCGCTGTACCGGCAAAGTAGACAAGAGAGAACTAGAAGCACTGAGGAATCCGAGTTGTGACCTTTACGACGCTCTTTACCCTGGTTTTGGCGATCCATCACCCGAAGTATGTGCGCTGAGCGCGGTGAGTAGTGTTGCGTTCACTGAATCCGCTTTGACTGCCGCGGTTCACGCTGCCGATTTCGCAGCGTCGGCCATCGCGAAATCAGCGGCGATCGCCGGGCCCGACGACGAGTACGACCCGACATTTGACGCCGTCTATGCAGCGGAGAGTGAGGAGCAGATGAAACTGCTTAAAGCACTTCTTGATGAGGCGCGGGCGAGTTCACACGATCGTCGCTAGTTCCCGGCAGATCCCGCTACTGCCACGAACTCAATATCGTCGATCAGCAACGTATCGCCTGGCTTGTATGACTCAGCTTTCTCTCCTTGCGCGAACAGGAGTTTGAAAGCCGTGGGGGCTTCGCTCTGGATGCATTGAACGAAGGACTCGATGTTGCCTGCCTCGCTCAGATCGGCTTCGAAGGCCAGCCATTCGTCGGTGGCGAGGATCGACCCTAAGTCGAGCCGCTTTTTGTAGGAGTCGGGGACCATTGCTTCCAAGCGGATGCCGAATCGGGCGCGGTGACCGTCGTTTGTGTTGGAGTTCACTGTGCGATAGCGGAAGCGAACGCGGACTCCGCGGAGGGCCTCGGCGGAAGTTGCTTTCGCTAGCGGCTCCAAGGCGAACTTGGGGTCTTGCATCCGGCCTACGTAGGAGAAGCCGCTGTATTGCAGGCCTGGCGGAAGGTTTTCGAACGTGAGGGCCAGGACGCCTGGCTTGCCGTCGGGGCCTAACGTCTCGCCATCCTCCAGCCACTGGAGGATGAGTTCTTCTTTTTTGTTGGGATCGTAGAAGGGATAGATGCGGATGGTGTCGCGCTTTGCGGCATCGATCCGCTCTCGCTGGCCGCGAACGATGCGATATCCGGCGCCCGCAGCCGTATCGAAGTATTCAGCGTAGATTGCTCCTTCCGGCAAAGTGCGCACCGAAGCGACGGGTGTCGCTGTGGGCTCGGTTGGCGGAGGCGTCACAGGGACTGGCGATCGCTCAACAGGCAAGGAACTAACTGGCGCAGGTTGGCGTGCGGGTACCTTCGGCGGCTGAACGGTGATTGGCGGCGCGGGCATGAAAACAGGGGTAGAGCCTTTTTGATTGCAGCCAACTGCGACAATCAACATTAGAAAGAGCGTGACGTTTCGCATAGCGGAACTCCAACCGCAAGCTCAAGCGCGCATCAGGTGATGCGCACCCACTTGCTAGAAGACATTGTGTCTTGCAGAAGTGCGGTCGTCGAGAGTAGGGCTCGCGGTAGATCCGACAGGACTAGGCGAAATCGAGCCCGGTCACGCGCTTGATGCGATGCTCAAAGTCGCCCAGCAGCCCGCCGATCACGTCCCATCGATCAGTGCGGCGAACTTCGATATCGCCGTGTACGTTGATGCGTACGATGGTCTGGTCCTTCACACCCGAGGCAGCCAGGTCCCCTTGGTGGATTTCGTCGTCTTTGACAATCTCGGCCAGTTGCTGACCAGTGGTGTGGACAAACTTCATGACAAATCGTGACAGTGGAACCGGAGTCGAGAGGGCGAAAACCAAGGCTCTATCGTACTCCCTGCTGCGATGCGAAGCGAGGGTTGCGTGTCCTGCTGGCTTAACGAAATCGTCACCGCCCTGCTTGCGTTCGCTCACCGCTTGATGCGAAGAACGGCCACGATGAAGGCGATCCAGGCCCCGATGCTCACCATTACTGCGACGTATGTCCCTACGGGCCGGTAGCGAAACACCACCGTATGCACGCCAGCTGGCAAGGGCACGCCGCGCATGACGCGATTGACGCGGACGACCTGGCAAGATACCGGGAAGTTGCCGTTCAAGTCGGTCCGTGTCGCCTGCCAATCGGCGTCGTACTGATCGCTCAATACCAGGATTCCCGGCTCGAGCAGCTTGATCTCGACCACAACTTCGCCTAAACGATACGACGTGATCGTGGCTGCTGTGTAGCCGTCTGCTCCCGCGATTTGCGGTTGTTGCCGTTCGTCGAGCAAGCTCTCCGGCGGTCCCTCGGGCGACCAGTCGAGTGTGTTCATTGGGTTGTCGAGTGGCGCATCGCATTCGACGATGGGAAATGCCATCAGGTCACGCCAACGGGATTTTGGGGGCCGTGCGTCGGACGAGTCGGACGCGCGCGTTTGCACGGCGTCGCGGGTGATCCGCCGCAGTTCCTTGGCCGACGTTGGCGACTGGATCGGTCGTCTTACGATCGTCGACGCCACCCAGGCGCGCGGCTGGGCGTCGGGGCGATGAAAGAGGCCGGCGTCACCTAACTCGCGGAGTTGATCATCGTTCAGAGCGAGCCAGGGTGAACCTTCGGGCAACGGTACGCGTTGCGAGGCGAGCATGTAGTCTGCTCCCAAGGGGCCGATACCGCCACGGGCCAAGGTGGTGAAACGGTATTCGTTGAGCAGCGCCGAGAGCTCCGCCCGCGCGAGCGTTTGCTGGGCATCGAGGTTTGCCGCGGGAACAGCGAGGTGGGTTTTGCCTGCGAGCGTCGACCATTCCCAGGCCGCCAGCTCATCGAGTCGGCGAGGAGTCGATTCGATTGCCCACTGCTGAGGTGGCATCGACGAGTTATCGACGACGCGCTGGAATCGAATTGGCGGCGCCGGTAGATCGCGCTCGTGCGCTTCCTTCGCCAATGTAGGCGGCAGTTGCAGGCGATCGAGCGGCGTGGTGGGAAGCGTCGAAACCTGCGCCGCGATCAAATCGGCGATGGTGATCAACACCGCGATCCAACCTTTGCGCGAGTTGTCTTTGGAAGGGGCGTCCGTTTCGCTAGGCGCCACCACCCAAACCAGCAGGCCGGCGACGACGATGGGATGAATAAGCGAACGGAGTATTCCAAGCCAAGATCCCGAAACATCGAACGGGCCGAAGATGGTGTCGCCGGGAAGACGTTCCGCCCATGGTTGCCAGAGGAACGGGCGCGTCGCCAGCAGCAAGGCCGAGACGATGGCCGTGGCGATGGCTATCGAGAGGACGATGCGCTTTGCAATCTTGCGCACATCGTGGTGGGCTTCGAGCAAATCCCATCCTTTGGCAGCGGCGAGGGCCATGGGTAGCGCGGCAAAAATGAGCCACTTCGCCGGATAGCGAAACGCGCCGTAGCCGGGTACCAACAAGCCAAGAAACCACACGAGCGAACCGACTTGGGCCCCGAGCCACGGCAGGGAACCGAACCCGAGGCGATTCGCAAGTTCTTTGACGAGTGCCGAGGGGCTGTACCAACCGCAGCTGGCCAGCAGCGCAAAGAACGTCAGCCACAAGAGGCCTCGCCAGGGTCCCGCAGCGATCAACCCCTTCCACTTGTAAGAGCAAATCAGCAGCACCAAAAATAACAAAAGGGGGAGCAGCCCAAAGTAGAGATTTGGCGCCCAGATGCGGCCTTCGCCATCGACAGCCAGGAGCCAGCGACACGACGTTGGGAAATACGCGCCGCTGGCATTGGGCCAGACGAACTCGATGGCGCGCCACGGTGGAACGCTGAACTCGTAGACGCTGTTGTCGAACGTTCCGGGCTGCGTTGGGGCTACCAGGCCGTCGACTGCGAGTTGTCGGCCCTCGGTAGTCGGGAGATAGCGAACCGCCTGCCACAGCGAGCGGGGGCGGTCGCTGAATGCGCGCTCACTCTGCCGGGAGGCAATGACGGACGGAACGATCTGTGCGGCTGCTAACGCAGCGGTTGCTGCGATTGTGATCGACAGCGCAATGGCCAACGTCGCGAATTGGTGGCGGCGAGCTGCCCATGAGGTCATTGGCGTGCAGCACCCCAAGACGACTGTTGCCAACAGCGCGTGGACCGCCATCTGAGGGTCGCCGCCGAGAATCATCATGGCCAGCGCCGGCACAAGGAGGAGAGCGCCGCGGCGCGATCGACCTTGCGCGACGTCCCAACCGCCAGCCAAGGCCAGCGGCAACCAGCACGCGCCGACCAGGAAGATCACGTTGTAGACCTGGAACAGCACATTCCCTGAAAACGCGTACGCCAAGCCGGCCAATGTCGCCGCTGGATAGCTGCATTTCCATCGTCGCGCCAACCAGCCGGCCGCGATGGCGCAGCCCGCCAAGTGGCCGATCACATAAACGTGATAACGAAATGCCGCTGAGCCAGACAGGAAGAAGACGACACGACCCGGATAGAACAAGGCCGACGAGGAATCACCGGCGACCGGCGCGCCTAAGCCGTCGTAGGGATTCCAGAGCGGAAACTCGCCGGCGCGATGTTGCTCGGCGAGCCACGAGAGCAAGGGAAAGTAAAAGTGACCACCGTCGCGAAAGGCGAGCAGCTTGTTGCCCGCCAGCAACGGTCCAAACAAGATCGCCAGTGGCAATAGCAAGAGCAGCCAGTGGCGAGCGCGGTCGTTCATGCCCTCATCATGCCGACGCCCGGTGGACGTGCAATGGCGTGGCTCCGGTGACGGCTCGCCAGGTGTTGTCTTCCGACGTGTAGAACCGCAAACCGGCTTCGACACGCAGCGCCGAGCGAACGTCGCTCAACAGGGTCCGCACTTCGGAGACGCCGCGCAGCTCGTTGGTCGCGCGGACGCTCGACTTGGGGTTCCAGTGCGGGCCGCGCAGAGGTTCGCCGTCGTCGGGGATGTAGATCGGGCGTTCGATATGCAGGGCAAAAAGGTACTCGCCGAGTTCCAGTTGCGCGCCGTCGCGGATCGGCCCGTTCTCGAGGGTTTTACCGTCGATTCGCAGGGCGGGCCCTTCGCCAAGTCGGCGAGCGGTCACCCCCCGTTCCGTGACAAACAAGTAGGTGTGGATCTCGGGGATCAGGGGATCGGCCAAAACAAGATCGCAGTCGAGGCCGCTGCCAATCAGGAACACTGGCGGCGAGACGCGGCGGAACTTGTGCTTGGCGTGGCCGCGGACGATTTCCAGCTGCACGAGCGGGAAGGCGCCTTGCCGCGTCGATGCCGCAGACTCGTCGTTGTCGGTCATTGCGGAGCTTGGATACACGCGATCGTCCATGAGATGTCCGAGGAGGTGGAAACTCGCGAGGAGATGAGAAAAGCCGTACTTCCGCCACACGTCAGAATGCCGCGTCTGACCGGCAGGCCGGGTAGCAAGGCGTCCGTATCCACGTTATCGACGCGGCCTACGGGAAAGATCGATAGCGCAATCTGTCGCCTGCATGATCGAACGCAGGCCTGTCAAGATGTGCCGATCAGGCGGAGCCTGTCGGCAAGATTTGTTAAAGACCTAAGACCAAAGGTACGTGGGGCAATTTAACCCTCAGGAAGTGCAACAGGTTCCGCGCCGGCGGTTTGCAAAGCGTATTCGGCTTGAAGCAAACGCTGATCGGATCGCGGGCCATGATCTTCGGCGACGACCATGATTTTTCCCGCGACGACTGCCTGGTCGTAATAATTGGCTGCTTCTTTCTCGATGCCGCGCGTCATCATGGCGCCGACGAAGCCGCCAAGAATGCCACCCGTCCAGATGCCCCATCCACCGGCCACCATGAGGGGGACATTGGCTGTCGCGGCGCCGAGGGCAAACGTCGTGAGGCCAAACAACGAGGCGCCGACGGTCCCACCAATGGCGACGGCGGCTGGCGTGTTAGTGCCCGCCGGCTGTTGGTGCTCGAATTGCTTGAAGTGTTTTTCCTTCGTCTCGTCGGAGCAAACGACCGTGATTTCGTCGTCGGAGAAGCCCGCTTCGCGAAGTTTGGAGACAGCATTCTCGGCCGCTTCCATCGTATCGAAGACGCCAGCCCTGACGGGGCGTTCCTTCTTTTCGTCGCGCTCTTGCTCTGTTTCCGACATTTCGTTGTGTTGGTTATCGGTTGCTGAGCTCATGAAAAATGCCTCCCGCTAAAGTGCGATTAAAACAAGAACGCGGTGCGTTTGTGGGGCTCGTGGTTGGTGGATACTTCCATCGCCTCGTACAGGGAGCAATGTCCCGTGATGCCGCGATAGATCAGACCGCCGCCTGCCGCCATCAGCAAGAGTCCCCGGCCGGGGCCGTGGATACCGCGCGCCAGGCCACTCAATAGCAGCAGCGCTCCGGTGCCGATAGAAACGATGCGCTCCGTGTCGCCGATGTTCTGGCAGCCACTCGCACAACCGTGCTGGGTCGAAAAGTAGGATGAAAGTCCGTTGCTGCAAGTCGCTGCCATGATGGAATCTCCTAATCGATGATTTTGTGTTTGCGTTAACGGCCGGTGGTCCAAGCTGGCGGATCGCTTGCTGGGAAGGACTCTTCAGAGGCTTCTGTGACTAAGTCGTCCGCATGGTCGTGGGTCGAATAGATTCCCAAACCGTGTGAGTCTTCTCGATCTTTTAGCTCCTCAGCGCCGCAATGGCGCGCGCAGTGTGCACAGCAAAAGATCACACCTTCCAACTCGACGCCGTGTCCCACGACCATGCAGCCGCAGTGATGACATCGTGGTGCGAGGGCATGCATCGCGCACTCGAAGCTGTCAAAGGTGTGTTCGACTCCGTGCATTCGGACGACGAACGACCGATCGTACTCATTGCCACAAACTTCGCAGGGCATGGCGAATCTCCTTATCGAACTGGGTGAACGGAGAAGATGTGGGGCAACCGCCGTACCAAAAGGAAAGCGGATGCGCATAAGCGCGAGGTACGAAGATTCCAGAGAGTTAATCGGACCGCTTTTCACCGGAATAGCGCTGCGGTGAGCGAAATTGAAAGAAGTCGCACGAGTTAAAGCGACTGAATTGTTCGCAATGCCGCCAGGGTGATCGAATTGCGGTCAAAGGCGCAAAGCGATAACTCGCGCCTAGGTAAGAGTGTCGCTTGCCTAGAACTGCGAACTAGCGTGCTCGCTTGCCGGCTCGGATTTGAGCGCGGGCTTGAGTGATTTGGCGATCGCGAATGGCCGCCAGCTCGTCGCTGTTGGCGGGCTTCTTAGTGGCGTCGGAGAGGGCCTTTTCCGCTTCGTCAATTTTGATCGCGGTCGAAGGCATGGCCTTGTTGGTGAGAACCGAGACGACGTTGTCGGCGACTTGGACGAAGCCGCCGTCGACGTAGTACTTCTTTTCACCGTCGGGCGTCTTGAGGCGCATTTCGCCGTAGCCCAAGCGGCCGATCATCGGGCTATGGCCGGGGGCAATCCCGATCTCGCCGTCGTACAGCGGCAGCGCGACGAATTCGGCCGTGGCATCGAGCGCGGTCGATTCGGGCGTGACGACGAGACATTGCAAAGTGGCCATGATCGATTTCCGTAGCCGCGTTCACCAGAACGCGGACAGTGCGGTATTTGTTTTTGTTTGTCGTAGCTTACGGACGGGCCTCCGCACTCTGGCGAGATGCGGCTATGAAGAACAGCTACTTCGCCATTGCCTTGGCTTTGGCGTCGGCTTGTTCGACCGTGCCGACGTACATGAAGGCTGCTTCCGGCAGGTGGTCCCACTTACCGTCGCAGATTTCTTCGAAGCTGCGGATCGTGTCTTCGATCTTGGTGTATTCACCGGGGATGTTGATGAACACTTCGGCGACGTAAAACGGCTGCGACAGGAAGCGTTCGATCCGGCGAGCGCGGTGCACCACCAATTTGTCTTCTTCGCTCAGTTCTTCGACGCCCAGAATCGCGATGATGTCTTGCAGTTCGCGGTAACGTTGCAGCATCTGTTGGACGCGGCGGGCACAATCGTAATGGCGTTGACCCACGTATTGCGGGTCCAAAATGCGGCTCGACGAAGCGAGCGGGTCGATAGCGGGATAGATACCCTTTTCCGAGATCGAACGCTCGAGGTAAATGAACGCGTCGAGCTGGCCGAACGCGGTCGCAGGAGCAGGGTCGGTCGGGTCGTCAGCAGGTACGTACACGGCTTGCACCGACGTAATAGCACCGTTCTTGGTCGACGTGATGCGTTCTTGGAGGGCACCCATCTCGGTGGCGAGCGTTGGTTGGTAACCCACGGCCGAAGGCATCCGGCCCAGCAGAGCCGACACTTCCGAACCCGCTTGCGAAAAGCGGAAGATGTTGTCGACGAACAGCAGCGTGTCTTTACCCGTGCTGTCGCGGAAGTATTCGGCCATCGTGAGGGCCGACAGCGCGACGCGGAGACGCGAGCCAGGCGGCTCGTTCATCTGGCCGAACACCATGCAGCAGCGGTCGAGCACGCTACCAGCATCGGCGCCCGAACCCATTTTCGTCTCACCCATTTCGATCCAGAGGTCGGTCCCTTCGCGAGTCCGCTCGCCCACGCCGGCGAACACTGAGTAACCACCGTGTTCCTTGGCCACGCGAGTGATGAGCTCGGTGAGAATAACCGTCTTGCCCAGACCGGCACCGCCGAACAAACCGGCTTTACCACCGCGGACGAACGGCGTCAGCAAGTCGACCACTTTGATCCCGGTGACGAACAACTCGGTGCTCGTCTTCAAATCTTCGAGCGCCGGAGCGTCGCGATGGATCGGCATCGTCTGCTTCGTGGCGACCGGACCGGCGCCATCGATCGGCTTACCGAGCAAGTTGAAGACGCGGCCAAGTGTTTCGATTCCGACGGGAACCGACAAAGGCGCGCCGGTATCGACGACGTCGGCACCACGCATCAAACCATCGGTGCTACCCAGGGCGACGCAGCGAACGCGGCCGCCACCCAAGTGTTGTTCCACTTCGCCCGTGAGGTCGAGTTCGACCCCCTTCTTCGACGAGTTGATGGTGACGGCGTTGTAGATCGCCGGCATCCGGTCTTCGGGGAATTGCACGTCGAACGTCGAGCCGATCACCTGCGTGATCTTCCCGATGGTGCCTTTGTTGGAGACTTTGTCGACCATGATGAACCTGCTGTGCGGCTATGTCTTGAAAGACTGTGCGAAAAAAGTTATTGATTTGCTAGTTGTTCTGTAGGACGGACAATCCTGTCCGTCTGAAGTGTGATAGCTCTCAGCGTTACTTCTTCAGAGCTTCCACACCGCCAATGATTTCCATGATTTCGCCCGTGATCTGCGATTGGCGGGCGCGGTTGTAAGCGATCGAAAGTTCTTTGATCATCTCCGAGGCGTTCTCAGTGGCGCTCTTCATCGACGTCATCCGCGCGATTTGCTCGCTCACGGCGGCGTCGAGAAAGCACTTGAAGAGCTTTACTTTGAAGCTCATCGGCACGACTTCTTCCAAGATGCTCTCGGCCGAGGGGAAGAATTCGTACTGGGTTTCACCCTTGGTCGGAAGTCCGCCCTCGCCTGGCTTCTTAGGGGCGGCACCACTCTTGGGCGAATCTTCTACATCGAGCGCGCCCAGTGGCAGCAAAGTTTCGACAACTGCCTGCTGTTTGGCAATGCTGATGAACTTGGTGTAGACGACGTCGAGCCGGTCGATCTCGCCTGCGATGTAGGCATCGAGAAAACCTTGGGCGATTGGTTCGACCTCGGTGAACTTGGGTTGATCGTCGAACTGGGTGTAGGTGGCCGCGGGCTCGATCTTGCGGAAGCGGAAGCCCGAGATGCCCCGCTTGCCGCTCACTTCGAGCCGCAACTTCTTCCACTTGCCCATCAACTCTTCGCGGCGAGCAAAGCCCATCCGAATGATGGTGCCGTTGTAACCGCCGCACAATCCACGATTGGCCGTGAGGACCAGCAGCACGCCGTTCTTCTCTTCCGGATGCGGAACGAGGAGCGGGTGACTCACCTTCAAACCAGCACGGGCCAAGTCGCCAACGACGCCGCTGATCCGCTTGGTGTAGGCCGTGGCGGCTGCGGCACGGTCCATCGCTTTCTTGAAGCGGGCCGTCGCGATCAATTCCATCGTCCGCGTGATCTTGCGGATGTTGCGAATCGACTTGCGGCGTTTATCGAGGGCGCGGGCTTTAGCCATGACACTTCACGAGGCTGTTATTTGCAACGCAGTGATTTGAATGAACGAGCGACGCTATTACTTGAACGACTTGTTGAACGTCGTCAGGGCTTCTTCGATTTCTTTGATGATCTCGGGCGTGAGTTCCTTCTTCTCCGACAGGTTGGCGCGAACTTGTGCGCGTTGCTGACGGAGGTAGGCCAGGAACTCCTTCTCCCAACGTTGTACTTGCTTGGGGTGAATCGAGTTCAAGAAGCCTTTGTTCCCGGCGTAGATCACGATGATCTGATCGACCACGTCGAGCGGGCTATAGGCGGGTTGCTTGAGCAACTCGACCATCCGGTAACCGCGATCAAGCATCGCTTGCGTTGCGGGATCGACGTCAGTACCGAGCTGAGCGAAAGCTTCAAGTTCGCGGAATTGAGCGAGAGCCAATCGCAAACCACCGGCCACTTCCTTGTGCTTCATGGCCTTGATCTGAGCGGCACCACCTACGCGGGACACCGAGATACCGACGTTCATCGCAGGGCGGATACCCTTGAAGAACAAGTCAGGCTGCAGGTAGATCTGCCCGTCGGTGATCGAAATCACGTTGGTTGGGATGTAGGCCGACACTTCGCCTTCGAGCGTTTCGATGATCGGCAGCGACGTCAGCGAGCCGCCACCCAACTCCTTCGAGAGCTTGGCCGAGCGTTCGAGCAAACGGCTGTGGCAGTAGAACACGTCACCAGGGAAGGCTTCGCGACCCGGCGGACGACGCATCAGCAGCGACAACTGGCGATAGGCCGAAGCTTGCTTCGACAAGTCGTCGTACACGATGAGCGCGTGTTGGCCGTTGTACGTGAAGTACTCGGCCATCGCTGTACCGGCGTACGGGGCGACGTATTGCAGCGGAGCAGGCGAGCTGGCACCCGACACGATCACGGTCGTGTAGGCCATGGCGCCGTGTTCTTCGAGCGTCCGAATCACGTTGGCGATCGTGCTGTCCTTTTGGCCGACGGCCACGTAGAAGCACTTCACGCCGGTCGTTTTTTGATTGATGATCGTGTCGATGGCGATCGTGGTCTTACCGGTCTTGCGGTCGCCGATGATCAGTTCGCGTTGGCCGCGTCCGATCGGCGTCATCGCGTCGATGGCTTTGATGCCCGTTTGCAGCGGCTCTTTCACAGGCTGACGACCGGCCACACCGGGAGCCATGAACTCGACGGGGCGGGTTTCGCTTGAAACGACCGGGCCCTTGCCGTCGAGCGGATTTCCAAGAGGGTCGAGGACGCGACCGAGAACGCCTTCGCCAACGGGTACGCTGAGCAGCTTGCCGAGGGCTTTGACTTCGTCCCCTTCTTCGATGGAGAGGTAGTCACCCAGAATGATCACACCGACCGAGTTTTCTTCCAGGTTGAACGCCAGTCCTTGGACGCCGCCGGGGAACTCGACCATTTCGCCCGACATCACGCCTTGCAGGCCGTACACCCGGGCGATGCCGTCGCCGACTTCGAGCACGGTGCCTACTTCGCGAACATCAAGCTGGCTTTCGTAGCCGGAGATTTCCTGCTCGATGACCGACGCGATTTCGTCCGCATTAAACTTCATGGCGTATCTTCTTCACTAACAGTGACTAATTCGTTTTGTGTTGTGGAACGGTTATTTGCGGTTGCGTTACGTCGCGAATTGTTCGAGCGAGTTCCGGATGGCCGCTTGCGTATCTTTCAGTGTTTTTTCGCGGAGCAGTTCGAGCTTGCGGGAGACGCTGCCGTCGTACAGCGTATCGCCGACACGAACGACCACGCCGCCCAACAGTTCCGAGTCGACTTTGCTCTTAAGTACGACGTCGCGGCCCAGCATCTCTTTGAGACGATCGGCAATGCGTTGGAGCAATTGATTGTTGATCGGGGCAGCCGTGCGAACCTGCACTTCGACGCGACCACGCGATTCGTTGTAGAGCTTCTTGAAGGCGGCGGCCGTCTCGGCGATGGCGTCGAAGCGTCCGCGACGAGCAAAGACCTTGAGGAAGTTGAGCAGGATGTCGCTCATCTTTCCCTTGAAAGCGTTCTCCAGAATCCGCTCTTTGTCGGTGAAAGAAACTCGCGGCGACACGAGCGTTCCCATCAACCGGGGCAAACGGTCGAAAACGTCGACCTTGGCGCTTTCCAGTTCCTCGGCGACACGGTCAACTTGTCCGGCTTTGGTCGCGGCTTCAAGCAATGCCTTGGCGTAAACCGCGCCAACGGCTTCTTTGCCTGAATCGAAACTCGTGCCGCTATCAGCGTCGCTCATAACCAGCCTATCGAACTTCGAAATTCAACCACCACATAAACTCAGTTACAGTCCGCCTATCTTCAGTTCACCTAGTTTTGGCGGAACTGGTTGAGCGATTCTTGAATCATCGCTTCGTGATCTTCGGGACGAACTTCGCGGCGAATCAGATTCCCCGCCAGGCTCACCGCCGTGTTGACGCTGCGCTGCGCGATTTCGGTGAGCGCCGCATTCTTAGCCGCGCGAATCTCGGCGACCGCTCGGTCCTTCTCGGCTGTCGCTTGCGTTTGCGCGTCGGAGACAATCTTCGATGCCACGCCTTCGGCTTCGCGTCGTGCCTGGTTCACCACTTCGCGAGCTTCGTCAGCGGCACGTTGGAGCTTGCCTTCGTACAGCTTAAGTTGGGCGGCGGTCTCTTCCTGGTTTCGCTTCGCTTCGGCGATCATGTTGGCGATCGACGCCTCGCGGGCATCCAGGCCACTGGCGATCGGTCCCCAGGCGAATTTGCCGAGAATCAAGAGCACCAAGCCGAAAATCACCGCGCTTGCGACCGCCAACTGGAACCGCATCTCGGCCGGGCTCAGCAGGCCAGCCGAAGCATTGGCGTGCGAGAGGTCCGTGACGTCGTGGTGGGCCCCGCCGCCGTGGTCATCATGCGCTCCGTCCGAATGCGCCGCGTCGGACTTCTGTTCGGCCGCATCGTGCGTTGCCTCGGCTTTTTCAGCGTCCGCAGCAGGCGTCTCAGTACTGGGCTGTTCGGCGGCTGCTTCTGGAGCCTTGGCAGCATCATCCTGAGCGCGTGCAACGAGGACACCGCTTGCGAAGCAAACAAATGCCGCGACGAGCGCGTAACGAACAAAATCAAAACCACGAGACATGACGTAGCGTCCTATGACAAGTCGCGCCAGCTAAAAATCGACCGACGAAACTAGGTCCGGCTGCTCAGGATGAACAAGGCATAGAAGGTGAAACCTTCGATAAGGGCGGCGGCGATGATCATCGCGGTGTTGACCGAACCGGCAACTTCCGGTTGGCGAGCCATGCTCTCGTAGGCCGACGAGGCCAGCTTGCTGATGCCGAAGGCGGCGCCAATCACGGCGAGGCCGACGCCGACGCTAGCTGAGTTCAGAATGTTGGTGCCTGGGGCTTGCGCGAAAGCTGGAACAGCGAACGCGGCGACAATCAACAGGGCGAACGAACCAATGCGAGCGATACGATTCACGAACGAGTCTCCTCAAATCAAACGTGTTAAAAACGTGCAAATGGAACGAGTATTTCCTGGCGACTGGCCAGCGGATTCTCCTAGTGCTTGTGCACCGAGGCTCCAATGAACAGTGCCGACAGAAACGTAAACAAGTAAGCCTGCAGGAAGGCGACAAACAGCTCCAGGAAGTTCAGCGCGGTGGTTCCCAAAATGGAAATCGCGGCCACGACCCACCACAACCAACCGGTGCCAGCCTTATCGAGCGCCTGGTAATTCAAAATCCCTTCGGCACCAAAGGCCAAGCCCATGATCCCAAGAATCACCAAGTGGCCCGCGACCATATTGGCCAAAAGCCGGATCGAGAGCACCAAGTGCTTGATCAGCAAGCCGGCGATTTCGATGGCGAAGATCATCGGCTTGAGAACAACAGCCAAAGGCAATGGCAAATCCATGCTGGGGATTTGATTCAGGAAGAACCCGACAAAACCCCACTTCATCATCCCGGCGATGACGACGGTTGCGAACGTAATCATCGCCAGCGCGAACGTGACTGCGAACGAACCGGTTGGCCCGCCGAGCCACGGAATCAAACCGAACAAGTTGCAAGTGAGGACGAAGAAAAAGATCGTCCACAGCAGCGGCACAAAGCGATCTGCTTCCTCGTAGGGATTGTGATGGTGGCCGTGGCCATCTTTTTTGCCATGGCCATGGTCGTCGTGCGTGGTCTGTCCGTGACCCTCTTCGTGGTGGACACCGCTTTCATGGTGATCGGCCGCAGCAACCTTAGCCGGCGTGTGACCGTGATCGTCGCCATGGTCTTCGTGATGGCCGCCGATGGTCGGCCGGGCGATTTGATCGCGAATGAAAACCAAGAAGACTTCCAGGAAGTTCCACAAGCGGCCCTTAGGGGCCGAGCCGTCTTTGACCTTGCCTGCCAGCCAGCTGAAGACGACGAACAGGATGATCCCGATGACCGCCTCGACGATCATGATCTTCGAGATGGCGAACCCGGACTCGGCTTCGTACAAGTTTCTCAGCGAACCGAAGGGCTGTGGTTCGAGAACGATCTTGCCGCTCAAGTGGTTGTTATAGGCGGCGAGCTTGTTGGCGCTCCAAGTGATCGACTTGTCGTCGCGGAAGTCGTTGATGGCTTTCTTGTCGCCGGCGCTCGACTTGACCTTCGCCCAGGCCGTTTTGGCTTCGGACTTTTCCATCCAAGAAGCGAACCAGTAGCCAGGCGAGGCCTTTGCGGCGTCGGTGGCCAGATAGTCGTCGTACTTCTTGCCTTTGTTCTCGGGTAGTGCGATCCAAGCGTCGGCGTCGGTCTTGATCTTGACGGCTTGCTCTTCCAGGTAGATATCGATTGGCTTGGCGAAGTTGGCGTGATCGTTCCCTTCGTGTTGCCAATGTTCCCAATCGTGCTTGAGCGTGTCCTTCTCCGGCAGGCCGGCAGGCGACGCGGCGCTCAAGCCGGTGTAGACGCGATCGAATTCCCACGATTGGAATTGGTCGTCGTTCTTGATCCACACATCGGGGAACTGCGCCTTGTCGGTGTTCGCGACCTTCCATAAGGCCGTTGGCACCTCGAAGTAGTAGCTGTCTTTGATGTGGAGGATTGGGTTCGACATATCTTCAATCGCCTGAAAGCACCGCTCCGGCGAGAGCTAGTTTTGGGTGGTCGCAAGGTGTGACGAGGAACCCTCGTCCCCTTGTTCACGCTTGGCTTTGTTGCCCGAGACTTTCCAATTTGTTAACTGGAACGCACGACGATACACGAGGCTGGTCTCGACCAAAAGGCCCACGAGATAAAGTCCGAGGATTTGCGTCAAAAAACCCGATTCCTCAACGCGGAACCAGGCTTCAAAAGCTTTGTCTGATTTGGCCATCATCAAGGCCATGATGGGGAGACCGAACCGGACCGCGCTGCCGACAAGAGTCGCGGCCAGAGCGTTCGGTCGCCCGGCGCCGATCCAGCCTACGACCAGGGCGGTCGTCATTCCGACGGCGACAATGCCCAAGGCAAAGAAGATGGAGACCCGCGAATCGGGAACCTTGGCCGCAAGCCAGAATCCCCCCGCCGTTAGAGCCAGGCAGCTCAGCAGAATTGCCACGGCGTAAGCCAATCCTGTTCCATCGAGCGCAGGCGCAGGCGACGCTTCGTTCGCGGGCGTTCGCTGGGGAGAGGTTGTCATCGCAGCACGTAAGTCGCGAGCGAGGTCGCTCGTGAGTCTGTCGTCAGTCCTTCAGGCCGGACGACTTGTCGTTAACGGAAGGGTTTTTATTGGACGGAGCGCGGGTCATCACGATCAGGTGATAGACACCGAGGGAGACGCCAAAAGCAAAACCCATTAGGGCCAAAAAACTAACGCCGAAATAACGGTCGCCATAGCTGCCGGCCACGCCAGGCAAAACCATTTCGATCGCTACGGCAAAAATGCGTGCCACCCAGGTCATGGCGACAGCCATCGGGTGAGGCGAGGGTTCTTGGGTCATGGTGGTATCACCTGCAACCCAAAATGAGGTTGGCGGCACCGCCGAAGGGTCCGCCTGCCGCAATCACACGCCAGCCAATGGAATCGATTTTGCCGATGGCAGAGCCATACTCTATTTCTGGCTGAAAGGAGGGTCAACCGCCCGGTTGGGGGAAATTGTGATTTTTTTCCCAAAGTCGGTTTGGGGCGAAAAAGAACGCGTTTTTTGGCACTTTTCGCCTCGTGCGAGGCGTTTCAGAGTGAGCTGCCGGGGGCCGGAAGATGTGCTGTGACTTGTGGTCCATTGGGGCGGTGGAATAACGGCTGCGAAGCTCGTTGTGACGATTATCGCAAGGTTTGGCGCCGGACTTGCTTGCAGTGATGATTTGTTCAGTGGGAGCGGATCGTCCCGAAGGTTGCCATATACATATTCTAATGCTGAAATGAGCTCCCTTATTAGGTTGGTGATGCATGCAATCATTGCGTTTTTCTGGCTTTTTGACTATATTGATGGTCTGCGCGTGAACCAAGATGTTTCATCGCAGAACCCCACCCTTTCGTTCGCTAAGGACAAGATGTCGGTAGCGAATTAGAAATGGGCGAATTGGCCATTACCTGCGTATGGACACGCGAAGTGGATGGTTTCGCCCGTTAGGGGCATTGTCAGCAGCTTTGGGTTGGACGAGTGCCTGGCGCTACGAGCGCTTGGCGCCACCAGCGCTCAGCCTGCCAAGGACGGCCCCGCCTCCCACCTAATCCTACTACTTGCGTCCCGCGTCCGATTGCGATGCAGGACTGGCCCGCCTGGAGGGTCTGATTTGATCTCCAACGCGTCCCTAAAAACGTCATCGTTAAAAGAGCTCTTCGAACTCGCGAAATCGCGAGGTGTAGAAGGCTATCGTTCTATGAACCGCGACCAACTGATTCGCAAACTGGGTTCGTCCAAACCGGCCAAAGCCGAAATCGCGAAGCCCAGCAAGGGCGCGATGCCAAAGGACGCGGCTTCCAAAAGCGATAAGGGCAAAACGGCGCCTCCTGCCAAGGGGGCCCCTAGTAAGTCGGCCAAGCCGGCTGCACTGGCTAAGGCGCCTGCGCCTAAGGCGGCTGCCGCCCCAAAAGCCATTGCTCCCAAGGCTCCAGTTGCCAAAGCGGTTGCTAAGTCGACTAAGCCCGCTCCGAAGTCAGCTGCCCCCGCGAAGACAGTTGCACCGGCGAAGGCCCCGGCCATCACGAAGGCTCCTCCTGCGGCGAAAACCCCTGCACCGGCCAAGGTTGCGCCTCCTCCCAAGGTTGCGGCCAAGCCGACTAAGCCCGCTGGAAAGCCTGTCTCGGGCAAAGCGGTTGCCACCAAAGGCTCGAGTAAGACACCGCCCATTTCAGCGGCGAAGGCTGCCCGGATTTCGCAAAAGATCAACGCGGCGACCGAGAAGCGTCAGCAACAAAAAGACCTTTCCACTGCGACAATGCAGCGCAGCAGCGACCCTAAGAAGAAGGTCGAGAAGGATCGCATCGTTCTGTTGGTTCGCGATCCCTACTGGATTCACGCTTGTTGGGAAGTGACGCACAATGCCGTTCATCGCGCCGAAAAGGCGATGTCCGAGCAATGGCATACCGCGCGGCCGGTGCTGCGGATGATTGAAGTCGATGCGGGAACGACCACCAGCACCGCCGAAAAGGTGAGCCGCGATATCGACGTCCACGGCGGCGTGCAGAACTGGTACATCGAAATTCAAGACCCGCCCAAGAGCTACCGCGCCGAACTCGGCTACCTGGCGATCAATGGAAAGTTCTTCGCGATTGCCCGCAGCAACGTCGTGACGACTCCCGCGCCCGGAACGAGCGATTCGATCGACGAGAACTGGGCTGCCGTGGCACAAGACGCCGACAAGATCTACTCGATGTCGGGCGGCTTCAGCGACGAGCACATTTCGAGCGACCTGCAAGAGTTGTTCGAAGAGCGCCTGCGTCGCCCGATGAGCTCGCCATTGAACACCTTCGGCTCAGGCGCCGAGCGCCTGGCAGGCCGGCCGCAAGAATTCCGCTTCCATGTCGACGCCGCGCTGGTCATCTTTGGAACGACCAAGCCTGACGCGAAGGTCTTCCTCGATAAGAAGCCCGTGAAGGTCCGCGAAGACGGCAGTTTTACCGAACTCTGGGCGATGCCCGACAAGCGGCAAGTGATCCCAATCACGGCCACCACGGTCGACGGCGTGGAGCAACGCGTGGTGGTGATCGCCGTGGAACGGAACACCAAGGTGCTGGAGCCGATGACTCGCGATTCAGCGGATTAGTAGGAAGGCTCCAGGCTTCGGGCGACAGGCTCCAGGTGGGAGCCAGCCCAGGTTTTCGCGGGGATGTCGTGATGTCGACGGTCTGTGGCCATTCTTTTGAGACGTCTTTGGGTTGGTTCCATGTTGTGTGGAACGACGAGGATGAGTCGCTGCTCTCGGTGGCTGTTGCCCGATCGAGCGAAGCCGCTGCGCGGAAAGCTTGTTCGCTTAAGGTCGGCGAGTGGAAGGCCAAGGTCCCCAAGGAATTCGCGGGGCTTGTGAAGCGGCTCACTCGCTACTGCGAAGGCGCGAAAGACGACTTCGGCGATCTCGAATTGCCGCTCGGTCATCTCACCGAGTTCCAGCGGGCGGTGGTTGATGCTTGTCGAGCCATCCCGCGCGGGCAAACACGCAGCTACGCACAACTAGCCAAGTCAGCGGGGCGCCCCAAAGCAGCGCGTGCCGTGGGCAACGTGATGCGAGGCAATCGCTGGCCGATCTTAATTCCCTGTCATCGCGTGGTTAGCGCTAGCGGAGGAATTGGCGGCTACACGTCGCCGCGGGGACTTGATCTCAAGCGGATTCTTCTCCGCATGGAAGGCGTGGCGAGTCGGTGACTTCGTGTTTTGAAACACAGAGGCATGGAGGACACGGAGAGCGGGAGAAGGGGTGAGTGGGAGATGGGGAGTGAAGGTACTTCACTTCGCAAATCAAAAATTATCAATCATCAATCGATTAATCCTCACACGAGCTCTCGCTGGCCCAAATTGCAGTCCGCACCGCGCACAGACAGGATTGTCTGTGCCACTTTCTTAAGCCAAGCGGAACACAGCCAGCACGACAAAGATGTGCATGGCGAAGGACGACCACAGGAAGCCGAGTTGCCACGGTTCGCGCGCGGGGTTCTTTAAGAAACGTCGCGCTAGGAAGGCTCCGGGCCAGCCGCCTGCTAGTGCGAATGCGTAGTAGGCGTTTGAACCGAGCTTCCATCCACCGAGGTTGAGAGCGAGGCCTCCTTGGGCCATGGCGTAGCAAAGCCCGCTGCTGACGAGCGACCAGAGCAAGTAGATCCAGGGCCAGCGTTCGAGCGTCATCCCTTTGCTCAGAGATCCGAGCAGTAGGATCGTTCCGGCAACTACGAGCCAGCTGGAAGCGATGCGTGCTCCCCAGTAGACCGACTTTTCGGAGAGCTGGGTCATCGACGGGCTGTCGGTGGAAAAAGGAGATGCATTTCGCATGGTTCGATCAGGGGGCTCGAACAAAGAATCGTCGGAACAAAGCAAAAAAGCAACCTCCCCAATAGCGACACGAACCAGGTTGCCCGGCCGCTACAGGTTATTCGTGCTGAAGCGGGAAATCTTGCCTCGCTGCGGGCCGTTTTAGGACGATCCCAGCTTGGAATAGCCCCACTCGTCGAACGACCGCCACCAAGCCGACGCGATGCGATCCCGATCTTGTGGCGGAAGAGGGGCGAAGGAGTTTTTTTCGTAGCCGGAGAGCCCAGCCACGTACGCGGCTACTTTGGGGCGAGCGTATTCGAAATCGGGCAGGTTCAGCGTGCGATAGACGTGCGCGAGTTGCTCGATGGGATCGCGCGCCAGATCGCTGTAGCTGATTTCACACAATTGGTATTCCGGTAGGCGTGGCCGCTGCGCGAAATACTCGGCGTGGACTTCGGCGTAGTCGCGAAGGATTTCGTCGCCAGTGACCTGGTGCGTTTGCAAGGCCCACCATTCCAAAACGCGCTGCCAGGTGTGGAGATTCGATTGGTACACCGCAAATGGATCGCGATGAATGAACACGAATTTCGCGTCGGGAAACATTTCCAGGAGCACGCCGAGCCTTGCCATGTGGCCAGGTGATTTCAGGATCAGCGGGCGCTGGAATTTGAACGTGAGCTTTTGGAGAAATCGGAGCAGCGTTTGTTTCCAACGCTCGCGCTCGCGTGGCGATAGATCCGTGAGACAAAGATAGCGATGGAAGGCGGCGCCGTTTCGCGGAAAGATTGCTGATTCCAACATGCACGAGAGCCCGCTCGGCACCAGAACGAACTCGTCTTCTTGCGGTTCAAGCGGGCCCGCTTTGACGTTGTCCATGATTCGCTGGGTGGGCATGAATCGGGCCAGCGCCGCCGATCCCTTGGTTTCAGTCGATAGAAAAGTATGGGGAAAGAGGACCTGATAGGTGTTGGGAAAGGCGAAGCGGTCGTCGACTGCCAAGAGATTGTGGAGGTGCGTCGTGCCGCTTCGCCAGTAGCCTAAGACGAAGAGTGGCGGAGGGACCGTCGTTTCCCTAATCGCCGCACTGTAGCGCCACCATTCGAGGAAGCGGTAACCGGAGTTGAGGCAGCTGTTTGCCGTGATGAAAGCCGCCCGCGGCCAGTAACGAATATCGACAGCGAACCGAGCGCGTAACAGAATCGCCAGCCAGTCGCCGAGCGTAACGCCGCTGAACCCGCCGGGGCCAATTTCCTTGATGAGCCGCTGCGACCAACGAAGCGGGGTTTTTGTCGCAGGAGGGTTTGAAGCGGCCATGGTGTTCGCCTTGGTCCAGGATGGCTCATTCCTGGTTGGCGGTCATTCTACTTGGCCTGCGAGTTACTGAGGCCGAATTAACGACGCCGGATTACTGACACAGGGCGCGCAACTGCCGCAGGTTGATGGCGTCCCACTCTTCGCCTTCATGAATTCCCTTGGGGGTCTCCAGGTACATGGGAATCTTTTTGAATCGCTCGTCGGTGAGCAGGTGGTGGAAGGGTTCCAGCCCGAGCTTTCCGTGGCCGATGTGTTCGTGGCGATCGACGCGGGAGCCGAAATCTTTTTTGCTGTCGTTGAGGTGAAAGGCTGCGATCCGCTCGACGCCGATCAGCGAATCGAACTCGCGGAAAGTTGCCAAATAATCTTTGCGATCGATCAGCGGATAGCCGGCCGCGAAGAGGTGACAGGTATCGACGCAGATCCCGAGTCGCTCGCCCTGCTTGGTTTGCGAAATCATGCCGCTGAGGTGTTCGAACCGCCAGCCCAAGCTATTCCCCTGCCCGGCCGTGGTTTCGAGCAGGATCTTTGCGCCGTTTTTGGGGGCCATCTCATGGATTCGATCGATCGCGGCCACGACGCGAGCGATGCCTTCCTCGGGGCTGCGATCGGCATGTGAACCGGGATGAAGGACCACGCCGTGGATGCCGAGCAGTGTCGCCCGCGCGAGTTCGATGACCATGGCATCGATCGATTTTTGCCAGAGCTCGTCGCTGAAACTCCCCAGGTTGATCAGGTACGATGCGTGCGAAGTCGGGAGTTGGAGGTTGTTGCGTTTGACGGCGTCGAGGAAAAGTTGCGATTCATTGTCCGCAATGGGTTTGGCGCGCCATTGGTTGTTATTCTTGGTGAAGACTTGGACGGTCTCCATTCCGAGTTTGCCTGCGGCGTCGGCGGCTTTGTAGTAGCCGCCGGCGATCGACATGTGTGCTCCTAAGATCGGCATTCGTCCTCTATGGTTTCACGTAAAGAGTTCAGCGGCACGATCGTGGAAGTGAAGGACAGCCAGATAGTCGTACGGCTGGATGATGGAACGGAGATTTTATGTGGTGGACTAAAAGAGGTGCATCGAAAGTGGGGCCTCTATTCTGTTCCGATAGGGCTGAGAGTCAAAGTTAGCCAAGACTTGGAGACCGACAAGAGAAGGGCCCGAATTATCGAGATCGTAACGTGAAGATGCTCCTCCGCCACGAAACGCCCGCCGACATCGCAGCAACCCACCACGTCAACGCCGCGGCCTTCGGCCGTGAGGACGAAGCGAACCTCGTCGATGCCCTGCGCGCGGGCGCTCACGTTCGGCTTTCGCTGGTGGCGGAATGCGATTCGCAAATCGTGGGACACATTTTGTTCACCGAGATGGCAATAGTCACCGATGCACAACCGATTTCGGCGCTCTCCCTGGCGCCGTTGGCTGTGCTGCCTGACTTTCAGCGCCGCGGGATCGGTGCGGCCTTGGTTCGTCGCGGTTTGGAATTGGCTCGCGAGCAGGGTCATCGGATCGTGATTGTTCTTGGGCACGAGGATTACTATCCACGATTTGGTTTTTCGAGCGAACTGGCGCGATCGATCGATTCCCCTTTTGTGGGGCCGTCGTGGATGGCCGTGGAGCTAGCTCCCGGCGCGCTCGCTGGTGTCTCGGGTCGAGCGAAGTATGCCCCGCCGTTTGGCATCGAGTAGCCGCTTCTTGTTTCCGCGGCCAAAGTGGCTTAATTTGCCTAGTGGGCTCAGTTTGCCGTGCCATGCTTCTCGTCGCTCCCTCTCCCTCTTCGAATCCATTCGCCGACATGAACCTATTTGCGATTCGCTGCCTGGTTGTGCTTGCCTTGGGATTCACCTTTTCGGGCTGCGACGATCTTCAGTTCGGCAAGCCGAAGAAGATCGTTCGCACTTCCGGCGGTTCGACTAAGCCCAAAGAGGCTCCAGAGGAAAAGACGACGAGCGCTTCGGAAAAGACGCCCGCAAAGAAGACCTCAGGCAAGGCGACGAAAATCGTCGCGGCCGAACCCATCAAGCTGGCCCCCTCCATGGAAGATAAGTTCATGGCGCGGGTGGGCGACCTGATTCGGCAAAACGTCGAAGACGGGCCGACGCTGGTGGTGTGGTTGATCGACCGAAGCGAAAGTGCCGCCACTTTGGCCGATAAGGTGGCCAGTGGTGTCCCGAAGATTCTGCAGCAGGAGTCAATCAAAGAGACGCTTGCGGCGAAGCCCGATCAATTGCAGATGGCAGTGGCTTTGTTCAGCGAGGGGGTTGAGTACGCACTCGAGGAGCCCTCGTCCGATTCGGCTGAGATTTCCAAGGTGTTGGCCAAGCGATTGCCGAACAACAGCGGCAAGGAGATGACTTTTTCGGCTGTGGCCGAAGTCGCCGAGAAGTACGCACCGCGTCGAACGGGGGGGCGCCAACTCATCTTGGCGCTCGTCACCGATGAAGTGGGCGACGACATCGATCAACTGGAACCGGCTATCGCCGCCGCCAAAAAGGCGCGGATGCAAGTGTATGTGATGGGCCCGCCTGCTCCGTTCGGCACGACCAACCCGCTGGGGATTCGCGGCTTTATGCCTTCGGACAAGGACGCCATGAAGGGCGACCACTCGCCGAAGCACGGCCCCGAGACGCCGCAAAGCCAATTGGCTCCCCTCGCGTTTTGGAACAGCGGCTACGGTGCGGGCGACGCGCTGATGGTGATTGATTCCGGTTTTGGTCCATGGGGCTTGGAGCGGCTCTGCCGCTCGACCGACGGCGCTTACCTCGCGATGCGCCCAGGCGATTCCGACGGGGGCGGGTTCATCGGCAGCCGCTGGCCGACCTCGGCCGCGATGCGCTACGAACAATCGGTGATGAACAAGTATGCCCCGGAATACAGCGTCACCTACGAGAAGTACCTCGAATCGATCGAAGCCAACAAAGCGAAGAAGGCGCTCGTCGCCACTGCGAAGCTCGATCGCTCCGACGCGCTCACGGCCCCGCAAATGCGTTTCGATCAACAGAACGAAGCGCAAATGAAGAACACGCTCGACCGAGCCCAGCAAGCAGCGGCGAAGCTTGAGCCGACGGTTGACAAGATTTATCAATCGCTCCAGTCGGGCGAGAGCGAACGCAGCAAACTCGATACGCCGCGCTGGAAGGCATCGTACGATTTGGCACTGGGACGTGCTTGCGCCGCGAATGCCCGCATCCAAGGTTACAACGCGATGCTCGCCGCGCTGAAGCGAGGAAAGAGCTTCACCAAGCCCGGAGCCAAAACGTGGGTCCTGAACCCGAGCGACAAAATCGAAACGGGGAGTGCCATTAAGAGCATGGCTGATAAGGGGAAGAAGCTGCTGGAAGGAATCGTGAAAGATCATCCCGGAACACCCTGGGCGGCCCTGGCCCAAGAGGAGTTGAAAACGCCGCTGGGTTGGCAGTGGGATGAGGAGTAGGAAGGTTGGACCGCTCTCCCGAGCGATCCCTCGTTGGCGTCGATCAACCGAAAACGGCGGTGTTTCCCGCAATGCGGAGTCCACTTTGTGCGACTCGGGAGAGTCGCACCACTTTCTTGCGACTTGTGAGCCACCCTGGGTCGAGTTACATTGGCACGCGTAGGGATTTGCGGCCGCTTGCAGCCTCGACTGCTAAAGAGCCACCTGATCCGGGAAATGTCGTTAGCGATTGGATGTGCTAGCGGCCCAGATTTCCTCCCCCCTGCGCGAGCGATTCTCCTAGAGATCGGCTCCTTTCGCGCGGAATGGGATCAGGTTTCTCCGATGTCTCGCGAACGCCGCCGCGTCCCAAGTGTTTCCTTTGATTTGGCGTGGCTGTTATGACTCGCGACTCTGATACTGCTCCTTCCAATACCGATACACCGCAACCTTGGCGGCGCGGGCTCTCGACCGAATCGGTCCATGCCGGCGAAGCCCGCCAGAAGTACGGCGACGCGATCACCGACGCGATCGTGTGCGCATCGACCTACACCTTTCCCGATACGCAGGCGGTGCTCGATCTGCTCGATCAAAAGATCGAGCGCGAAGAATACGGCCGCTACGGCAATCCTAACGAGAAGGTTGTCGAGCGCAAGCTCGCGGCGCTCGACGGTGCTGAGGAGGGGCTACTTTACTCCAGCGGTATGGCGGCGATCGTCGGTTTGCTGATGGCGAATCTCTCGAGCGGCGACGAGGTTGTCTTCTTCGACGAGTGTTACCACCGCAGCCGTGAATTTTGCATCAAGCATCTGTCGCGCTTCGGCGTCGTCTCGAGGCAGGTCAAAACGGGCGACTACGCGGCGATGGATGCCGTGGTCAACAAGAAGACCAAGTTGCTGATCAGCGAGTCACCTACCAACCCGCATCTGAGCGTGATCGACCTGGAGCGCTTCGCCGAGATCGGCCGCAAGCACGGCGTCGATACGCTGATCGATGCGACGCTGGCCACGCCGTACAACATTCGTCCGCTGGAATACGGCGTCGACTATGTGTGGCACTCCGCGACCAAGTACCTGGGCGGGCACAACGATCTGCTGGCGGGCGTGCTGCTAGGATCAAAAGCGAAGCTCGCAGCCGCTCGGACGCTGCGCGGAACGCTCGGCGCGGTGAACTCGCCTCACAACATGTATCTGCTGGAGCGAGGGCTTAAGACGTTTGAACTGCGGATGACTCGCCACAACGAAAACGGCCAGCGACTGGCCGAGTTCCTGGTCGGCCACCGCCGCGTGGATCGCGTGTGGTACCCGGGGCTCGAATCGCATCCCGGCCACGACATCGCTAAGCGGCAGATGCGAGGCTTCGGCGGGCTGATCACGTTTACCGTTCGCGGCGCGACGTGGCGCCAAACCGCCGATGTTGTCGATCGCTGTCAGATCGCTCGAATCGGACCGAGCCTGGGTGGCGTCGAGACACTCATCGAGCAGCCGCTCGTGATGAGCTACTGGAACTACACGCCCGAGCAGCGAGAAGCGTTTGGCATCTACGACAACATGATCCGCCTGGCATGCGGGATCGAGAACGCGGAAGACCTGATCAGCGACTTGCGGCAGGCGCTGGAGGGGTAAGAAAAAGTAGCACGGACATTCCTGTCCGTGCGAAGTGCGGCCGCTTTAGTGAGGCGGCAAAATCTCACACGAAGACACTAAGCCACAAAGAAGAAAAGTGGCACAGACAATCCTGTCTGTGCGCGGTTGAGTTTGTAGATCGACAGGACATCGCGCGTGCGCTAACTCTTCATCGCCGTCGCCGCGTACTCAAAGGCAATCGTCGTCGGTTCCGTAACGGGGCGCGGTAATCGCACATCGATCCGCGCGCCGTAGCAGCGGGCTTCGTCGATTCGCAGTGTCGCTTCCGGCCCTTCGCACTGTTCGAGTTCGACTTCCGGATCGCTCTCCATGCTCGGAACGAATCCGACATGGGCGGCGCGAGATTGCTCGCCTGGCTCGAACGTGACGCGCACCATTCCGGCGACGGTCTCGGCGCCGTCTTCCAGAATGCTGCGAACCATCGTCGATTGTACGCGCTCGTCGTGCGAGGTGTCTTCGATGGGTGACGGCATCTGCTCGCGTGGCTCGGGTACTTTCACAGGTTCGTTAGCGGGCTCCGTACGGGGAACCATTTGGAAGTTGGTTTCCACGGGCGACGGCTCGGGAGCTTGTGGAGGGACTGATGCTGGAGGATCGACGGTCTTTCGACTTCGCTTCGATTGGCCCAGCCAGTAGGTTTCGTGAATTCCCAAAGTGAGCCAAAGTGCAGCCAATGCAGGTTTTGCCGTGAGCGCTACCGAAAACAAGATCGCCGTCACATCGACCACCAACGTCGTGCCGACGAGGAACACCAGTTGCCCCCATCGCGGCGACTCATCCAGCAGTTCTCTGTGAGACCAGCGCGCCGCGGAGACAACAACCAAGGTGCCGAACCAAAGGGGGAGGATCTCGTACCAGGCCAGCGGCGCGATGCCACCCCGGAGTGTAGCGCCCACGACGGCCACGGCGATGAGCAGTACGAAAATGGCCGAGACGCTCCGGGCCTCGTTTCGCCAAGTGGTTGACGTCGACGAATTTTGCATCATGCACCACGGGCTGCCGAAAACGCGATTCCGTAAAGCGTTCGCGCGGGCCAACATGGCCGGCGAACTGCGTTAAGCTAACGTTTTCGGTTGATTGGGCAAAGATTGCTTGCCTCCTACGTTGCCTCTTGAGGAGTTGCCCCATGCGTGCTTATGAAGTTCACGATGCCTCCGGGCCGGGTGCTTGGAAACTGGTCGATCGCCCCGAACCGAAGCCTGGCCCAGGCGAAGTCGCCGTGCGAATGCGGGCGGCGTCGCTTAACTTTCGCGATTTGCTCGTTTCCCGCGGCCAATACGCGGGCAAGCCCAAAGAACGCGTGATTCCTCTGTCGGACGGGGCAGGCGAGGTGATGGCGGTCGGCGAAGGGGTGACCAGGTTTTCGCCTGGGGACCGGGTTGCCGCCAATTTCTTTCAGGGTTGGGAAGAAGGGACGATCACTGCTGAGGTTATGAAAACCGACCTCGGCGGAAAGATGGATGGCGTTTTGGCCGAGGTCGCCGTCTTTTCCGAGCGGGGACTCGTTCGAATTCCCGATAGCCTTTCGTTCGAAGAAGCCGCCACGCTCCCTTGCGCGGGCGTCACGGCCTGGCACGGAATCACGACTGCCGGGATCGAATTCGGCGACACCATCCTCTTGATTGGAACCGGCGGCGTCTCGATCTTCGGGTTGCAACTCGCCAAGCACTTCGGCGCGAAAACGATCCTTTTGAGCGGCAGCGACGACAAGATCGCCAAAGCCAAGGCGCTGGGAGCCGACCAGACGATCAACTATCGCCAGACTCCCGACTGGGAAAAGCACGTTTGGGAGATGACCAACCGTCGCGGCGTCGACCTGGTACTCGAAGTCGGCGGAGCTGGGACGCTCGAAAAGTCGCTTGCCTGCACGCGCTACGGCGGGCAAGTGAGCCTGATTGGCGTGCTGACCGGTGTGGCGGGAGTGGTGAATCCGGTCTCGATTCTGTTCAAAAGCATGATTGTCCGCGGGATCTATGTGGGCAGCCGCCAGATGCTGGAACAACTGGTCCAGGCGTGTGTGACGTCGAACATCCACCCGGTGATCGATCGCGTTTATCCGTTCGAACAGGCCCGGGCAGCTTTGGAGCACTTAGCCAGTGCGGAACATGTGGGGAAGGTGGTGGTGAAGATTTCTTAAGACGATTTCCCAAGTAGCCCGGACTTTCCAGTCCGGGCAGAGTGCGGCCGCTTTTCCATGAAGAGATGGAACGTAAGGGATCGTACTTCCTGGGAGCCCTGGTTTTCTGGCTAAAGCAAGCCAACCGCACCCGGACAGGAATGTCCGGGCTACGTGAATTCCTCCGCCCAAAACCGCCGTTTTCCAAAATCCGCTGGGCGGGTATCTTGGTAATTGAGGAAATCTGCCCAGTTTGTTCCCTTAATTCCCAGCAATTCACTCCGAACCGCCTTCGCCCCGGAGGGGTCTGGTTGTCCATGAGCAATTTCGAGCCAATTAACGGTCAACACGAAGAGTTTCCCCCCTTCAAAGTCCGCCTTAGCGAGCGGGTGCTGCGGCTGCCACCGTATTTGTTTGCACGCATCAACGCGATGCTGTACCAAAAGCGCCGTTCCGGGCAGGACGTGATCGACATGGGGATGGGCAATCCCTCCGACGCGCCCCAGGACGTCGTGATCGAGAAGCTGGCCGAGGCCGCTCGCGATCCGGATAACCACGGCTACAGCAAGTCGAACGGGATTTTGAATCTCCGCCGCGAGGTCGCCGCCAAGTACCTGAAGAAGTACGGCGTGCGGCTCGATCCCGAAACCGAGGTGATCACGTGCCTCGGCTCGAAGGAAGGCTTCAGCCACTTGTGCCTGGCGGTGATGGGACCGGGCGATACTTGCATCTCGCCGGCTCCGTTCTTTCCGATTCACATGTACTCGGTGGCGCTGGCCTCGGGCAACGTGGTTGCGCTCGATGTCGCCAACAGCGAGAAGTTTCTCTCGAACATCGCTTACACCTGCCAGCACTTGTACCCGACACCGAAGCTCTTGATTGTGAACTACCCGCACAATCCCAGCACCATCACGGTTGAGCCGGAGTTCTTCGTCGACATTGTGAAGCTGGCCAAGCGATATGGCTTCATGGTGATCAGCGACTTCGCCTATGCCGACGTTGCTTACGATGGCTACCAACCGCCGAGCTTTTTGTCGGCACCTGGCGCCAAGGACGTTGGTGTCGAGTTCACCACGATGAGCAAGGGCTACAACATGGCTGGATGGCGGGTCGGCTTCTGTGCCGGCAATGCCGAACTGGTCAAAGCCCTCGGCGTGATCAAGGGCTACTACGACTACGGCATGTTCCAGGCGATTCAAATCGCCGCGATTGTCGCGCTTCGTGACACCGATCACGCGGTCGAAGAGCAATCGAAGATCTATCAAGGTCGCCGCGACGTGCTGGTCGATGGCCTCCGCCGCTTAGGCTGGGACATCACGCCGCCGCGAGCTGGGATGTTCTTGTGGGCCAAGGTTCCGGAGCCGTGGGCCAGCCAGATGAGCACGATGGACTTCGGCATGATGCTGCTTGAGCAAGGGAATGTCGCCGTGAGTCCCGGCGTTGGCTTTGGGCCCTCGGGCGAAGGCTACTTGCGGATGTCGCTTGTCGAAAACGAAAACCGCTTGCGACAAGCGGTACGTCAAATCGGCCGCTGCTTGAACCGCGAAGGAAAGCTGAAAGGCTACGGCGAAGTGGGAGCGAAGCGAACGTAAGCATGTCGCTGCGTTCGCTAGAACGCGGCCAGCGTCGCGTGACGATTTAGCTTGGCGAAAAAGAAGAAAGACGCGCCGGAAGAAGTCCCACTCAAATCGAGTGCCGCGAGCGGTACGCGCGATCTACCGGCAGCTATCTTGGAGTGGCTGGCCCTTCTGGCCGCGTGTTGGATCTTCGCCGGAACTTTGCCGCCTGACGTCGGCGAATCGCACTACCTGTGCAAAGCCAAACGCTTTTGGGACGAGACGTACTGTCGCGGCGATTTGTTTCTCGATTCGCCTGCGCCGCATTGGCTGTTCTATGTGACGGTCGGTTGGCTAACGAAGTTTTGTTCGCTGGAATCGACGGCACTGATCTCGCGTGCGGTCGCCTTCGCATGGCTTGCCTTCGCATGGCAGCAGTTGAACTGGGCGCTGTTCCAGCGACGCTGGGTCTCGCTGCTAGTCGGTGGTTTGTGGCTGTTGGGGCTACATCGATTTCACCTTGCCGGCGAATGGGTGGTCGGCGGGATCGAAGCCAAAAGTTTTGCTTACTCGTGTTTGTTTTTAGGGCTGGCGAATCTGGCCCGCGGTTCTTGGCCAAAGGTTTGGCTTTGGTTCGGCGCGGCGGCGGCGTTCCATGTGATTGTTGGCGGCTGGGCGGTTGTCGCGGCGGGGTTGCCGCTGCTATTGCGAGTGGCCAAGGATGGCTGGAAGATCAGCGCGGTCGAGATCGGTTGCTTGATCTTGGGGGGGCTTCTCGCACTGGTGGGCGTGATCCCTGGGCTCTCCATGAACTCTGGTGCGAATCCCGATGAAGCCGGCCAGGGCCACGTCATCTACGCCTACGTGCGACTCGGGCATCACCTTCCGTTTCACCGCTTTGAGCACCTCTACATGGCGCGGCATGGATTGCTGATCGTACTGGCCATTGCGTTGATGGGGACACGTACGCGGAGTGAAGCGGAAGGTCGTGTCGAGTGGTGGTGTTGGGGAACACTGGCGATTGCACTGTTCGGCGTAGTCATCGACCAACTTGGGCCATCGCGTTTGGGATTGGCGGGGACGGCATCTCTATTGCGGTTCTACTTCTTCCGTTTGAGCGACATGGCCTTGCCGATGCTAGTGGCGATTGAAATCGCCGCGCGGTGCCTCGACGCGCTAGAGGCGCCGACAACGTCGCGCGCCACAAAACAAGCCTGGTTGCTGTTGGCGATCTTTTTTGCGTTTGGTCATCTCGCGTACACGGCCTACGAACATCGCGCGTGGCCGATTCCGCCGGCGATTCGCCCCGTGGCTTTGCCGGTGACTGGCGCGGCGAAGGCTCAACCGCCGAGCGTCGACGTGGAGGCGGAGGGGGATATCGACGCGCCGGCCGCTATTGTTGGCCGCAAGGCCGATCTTGCGGCGACGCAAAAATGGTGGCGCGATATGCGGACTCTCGGCGCGTGGGCCGAAAGCGAAACGGACCCAGGCGATCTCTTCCTCACACCGCCGTCGCAGCAAGTTTTCAAATGGTATGCGTCGCGGCCGGAAGTCGGGACATGGAAGGACATCCCGCAGGACGCGCGCGGTCTCATCGAGTGGTACAAGCGGATGAAGGATCTGATTGCATCCGAAGACGCGGAAATTTCTCCCGACATGCCGACGGGCGAACGGCTGGTGGCTTTGGCCCGCAAGTACAACGCTCGCTTCATCGTGATCGATCGCACCCGCGATCCAACGCCGCCTCTGGCGCCGCGCGTTTACCCGCCGGTGATGACCAGCGATGCCACGTTTGCGGTGTACGAAGTCAAGCCGCTGTCGAAAGCAGAATCGCCGGCGAAACCCCAATCGCCAGTGAAACCAAAGTCGGATACGGAGCCGCGTTAGTGCCGCATTGGATGTCGAACCTCGATTTCACCAATTGGACGGCGAGCGTCTCGCAGTCGCTCGCACGCGAAAAGACTGCCAACGAGGGCGTGCTGCACCCCGCCATCGCTTACGGTCGCCATCGCGGTCCGCATCGTTACGATGCGCGGTACAGCGCGGTGTTGATGTTGCTTGCCCCCGGCGACGACGGGCCGGAGTTGGTTCTCACGCGGCGGTCACCTGATTTGAAAAGCCACTCTGGTCAAATCAGTTTGCCAGGCGGAAAAGTCGATGGAGATGAAACGCCCGAGCAAACCGCCTTGCGGGAATACCACGAGGAATTGCGCCCGGGATCGTCCTCGCCGGAACTGCGAATCTTAGGCAAACTGCCCGACATCTATGTGTTCGTCAGCAATTTTGTGATGACGCCTGTGGTTGCGGCTGTTCCCTTGTGGGCGGATTTTTCTCCGAACCCCAGCGAAGTAGCGGGCGTCTATCGCGTGAGCCTGGCAAAGATGCGCGACCGGCGGCATTGGATCGACGACCATCTGATTCGCCGCGGTCAACTCGAGTTCCATGCTCCGGCGTTTGTACTCGACGATGGTTCGCAAGTGTGGGGCGCCACCTGCCTGGCGATCCAGTGGTTGCTCCAGCATACGTAGTGGCCCGTAGCCGCGTTCGCCAGAACGCGGAAAGTTGGCGCGGCGTAGACGAGAATCATCGAATCGTCGGATACACGACCCCAACCTTCCGCACTCTTGGCGAGTGCGGCTACCAAACGCAGTTTTGACCGAGCCGGTATACTTCACCAAAACGACTTTAGTTTTCCTCATCGATCACTACCATGACGAACGTCGCGATTCTCGGTGCCACGGGCTACACCGCACTCGAACTGATCAAGCTCCTTCTGCGCCATCCGGGCGCGAAGATCACGGCCACGACGAGCCGCCAGGAAGGTCGCCCGCCGATTTCGTCGACGCATCCGTCGCTCACCGGACGGCTCGATTTGCCGCTGGAGGATCTTTCGCCGGAGCAAGTCGCTGAGCGGGCCGACTGTGTTTTTAGCTGCTTGCCGCATGCTGCCAGTGCCGAAATCGCCAAAGCGATGCTCGCCCTGGGGAAGAAAGTGATCGACTTCAGTGCCGACTACCGGCTGAACGATGCAGCTACCTACGAAAAGTGGTACGACCACAAGCATCCCGATGCGGATCGATTAGGCAAAACGGTGTACGGCTTGCCGGAACTCTTTCGCAAACAAATTGTCGGTGCGTCGCTAGTTGCCAATCCTGGCTGTTACCCGACATCGGCAATCTTGCCGCTGGCGCCGATGCTCAAGAACGATCTTGTAGAGCCCAGCGACATCATCATCGATTCCAAAAGCGGCGTCTCGGGCGCGGGACGCACGCCTAAGCTCGGCACGCTTTATCCCGAGTGCAACGAGAGCATCTCGGCCTACAGCGTCGGCAAACATCGCCACCAGCCGGAGATCGAGCAGATCCTGGGTCGCGTGACGGGCAACAATCCCGATGTGGTTTTCACGCCGCACCTAACTCCCATGGATCGCGGTATTTTGACCGTCTCGTACTCTCGCCCCAAAAAGTCGGGCTTCACGCAGGCGGAAGCGCTTGAAGTCCTCCGCGGCTTCTATAAGGGTGAACCTTTCATTCGAGTCGTCGATCATTTGCCGGCGACGAAGGATGTTTCGATGACGAACTTCGTCGACATCACGGCCCGCGTGGTGAAGGGACGATTGCTGCTGATTAGCGCGATCGACAACCTGATCAAAGGAGCGAGTGGCGCGGCCGTTCAGAACTTCAATGTGCTGTATGGGCACGAAGAGACGTTGGGTTTGCTGTAGACATCCGTAGGCTCTAGTTGGTTTACCCGTTTGGGGAATTGGCCGGGCTACGGGGCGAGGTTCACCCATGAAGCTATTTCGGCCTAGTCTCGGTGGTTCGCTCGCCATCTTGAATGGCGCGGCATGGGTGTTGTTGTTTCTAATCGGTCGCAGCTTCGATTCCGACGCTGTTTGGATTCTGTTTGTCCCCGTCATCGTGTTATTGTCGCTTCCTTTCGCTTGGATTGCGCTCTTAATAAATTGGTCTGCCGGTTTTGGTCCCGTGGTGGACATCGTAGTGTTATGTACGGTGATAGGTCTCAACAGCCTCGTGTGGGGACACGGACTCGCCGCGATTGCGAAATCAGAGTCGGGAACAGATGCCGAGCCGCCATTGGACGTCCCTGGGGTCGATGGTTCCGCACCGCGGGTCATGGTGACTCCCGACAGCGACAACCCTTACACTCCGCCAAGCGGAGGGTGACAAGACGTCACAAATTCGAAATTGCTTGCAAGGCTCTTCGGCCCCTCGTATTCTCACCGAGGGGCTTTCCTATCGCTCTTCGCTGGCGAGGTTCGCCGATGTGTGCCGCTCCCTACGAAACGACGTTTCGCCACGATGGGAATCTCTGCTTCCTGGCGCCGGTGCCTGCATTGGAAGGCATCGGCGGTCGCTTCGACGAGCTGTTCGAAGCAAGCCAGAACTACCATGCTCCGCCCGAAGAGTGCCGGCCGTGGCGCGAGCTTTCCGAGCGCCTGCAAGAAATCGCCAGTCAGGCCAAGCGGGGCGAACGAGTCGATTGGCCCGAGGTCCGGCGCGCGCTTGAACAAGAGTACGGCCAGCGCATGACCAAAACGATGCAAGGCATCATGCGGCCCATTTCGGAATACTTCGAAACCAAACAGATGCCGCTGGCCGAGTATCTGGAATGGGTGCTGCAGGCGGCGAATCAATGTTGGTCACGAATTGCCGATAAGGGCTTCGATTGGGACACGCATCAGGCTCATATCGAGCGGTTGACGGCGGAGCTTGGCACGCGAAATTACGAGACGGCATCCGACCGGCAAACTCGCGAGGCCGATCCGGCACGCTATGCCGAGCGCGTGCGAATGCTTCAGGACACGATGCAGATCCTCAACGAGCCCGATCCGGCCAAGTATCAGGAGCTGATGAAGCAGCAACTGAGTTCGCTGCAGGACTCGCCGATGTTCGCGGAAATGCGAAGGCAACTGGGGCAGTTCAAGGAACGGTTTGCGGATATGCCGGCGACCTCGCCCGAGGAACGCGAGAACCAGCAGCGTGGGCTCGAGGAAGTGGAGAAACTCTACACGGATCCGATGGCGTACTACCAGAACCTGATTGCCAAAATACCGGGATGCCAGCCGGCGAATGGCGAATTGAACGAGGGCGTCATTGATGACCCCACCGAAATCGATGAGGACGACGAGCCGCCTGAGGGGCCGCTACAAATCCCGCCGGGGCAATTTTTGTTTCGTTGCGGCGACCGCGAAAAAGTGACGCCCAAGCAAATTGACCAGTTCGAGCAGTTCATGGCCGCGCAAGAGACGCTGCGCCCTAAGATCGAAAAGGCGCTTCGCAAAATGCACGACCAGATGGACCCGATGGGGCAATACACTTTCCCGGGCGAACGCGTCTTCTTTCCGGCGGAGCCTGATTCGTCGGACATTCCCCTCCAGTGCTTCCGCGTGGAAAAGATTGAGCTAAGCGGAAAGAAGGGAGGTTCGGTGGTCATCGATTTCGACAGCCAATTTGGCCACTACGACGAACACGGCTGTTTGATCCTGATCCGAGATGGCAAGCTAGAAGGTTCTGGGACGTTCGATGACGTTTATCAGGAGTAGGCAGGAGTTTTGCACCACGGAGACCCGGAGGGACCGGAGGAGAAGTGGAGCAAAGTCATTATCATTAGATGAATAGTTGTTGATGACGACACAACCAGTTTGTCATTCCACTGACATCCTCTCTGTGGCCTCCGTGCCTCCGTGTTTTTTGAATTCATAAACACAAAAGCACCGAGAATACGGATGATACCTACTCAGGCAAGTCGCGCATGAATTGTAGGTACTTGGCTTCGAGGACGCTCAGATTCTCGTGAAAGGCCGCGTTGAAATCGGCCAGGCGGGTGGGCCCCGTGTAGTGTTGAAAGTTCGGCGCGGCGGCGACGCGGCGGAGCATCTCGAAATATTGCCGCGGGCGAGTCTCGACGAGGAATGCGGTCAGGCCCCACGCTTCCGCGTACGCCCGCTCGGGATCGGTTTGGAAGAGCCGATCGCTTTGGACCATCTCGGCCATCAGGCCTTTAGGGCGCGTGGCGAGGAGCTTTTCGAACGATTGCTTGCGATAGGCGTTCACTCGATCTTTGAGTTGACGGTGACGGCCGGCGTTCCAGACGCCGCGGGCTTCGAAGTAGCAGGCCAGCCCTTCGCTGGCCCACTTGGGTGTTTCGCCGTAGCGATTGTGGAGACCGCCGTTGAACGCCAGTTGGTGGGCAGTCTCGTGGATGATCGTCTCGGCATTCATCTGCCAGTCGACGTTGGGGTGCTCGGTCGTGATGTCGTACATCGCCACACGATTGCTGCGCGGCGAGTAGTAGCCGATCACCGACGAATCGAGCCGGTTCCCTTCGCTGTTGGCATAACGCAAGTATTGATTCTTGTCGGCAAAGACAATCGCCACGAGCGAGAAGCTGGGGGGATCGGGCCGCCAGCCGCGGGCGGTGAAGTAGTGCACAAAGTCGCGATTGAGCTCGTCGAATCGCGGGGCCCACACGTCGCGTTGCCCGGCGGGGTGAACCACCAGGTACCGCCCTGCCCCGCTTACGTCGTAACCGGAGCCGAACTCTTCGAGCAACTTGGTTCGCATCTCGGCCGGGTTGAAGGCGCGAAATGTCGACTGGGTTTTGCGAATTCCCTCGGCCTCGTGCGGGGCAAACCAGTGCCAGCGGCCGTCGCAAGCGATCACACTGGCGGCTTCCGTTTCCCAGAAGATCACGGCTCCGTCGACGACTTTCTTATTGAGCAGAAGCCGCACGACGTCGCCGTTCTTGAATTCTTGAGCGTGCGTGCGCTCTGCCAGCGACATCAGCATTAGCGCGACCGCAGGCAGGATCGACGAAGCGCTCGAGGCGCGAAACCAGCGGCGGGCAAAGTAGGCGCAGAGAGCGCTCAGGATGGTGGCCGTGATCATGCAAGGGACTCGTCGCCGCTGGTGGTTGGGGGTCTCCAACCTTACGTTTCAGACGAATGCCGCTGGCACAATGGCGAGATCCAGGCCGCGGCTATGGCGATCCCTGGGTGGACTTCAAGCGGTTGGCGCGGATCGTAACGGATTTGACGCGCAGGCCTTCCTTGTCCGAAAGGGATTCCGCCGGGCGAAGGGTGATGGTACACGTCCCCTTCTTTTTGATCATGACCGAGTAGCGATCGACAATCGGCGTTTGCAGGGCTTTTTGGCGCGCCGCGGCAACATCTTTAGCGTTTTCGTCGACCTGATTCTGTCGCAAGGAGAAGGTGCGTTTTTGCGGTTCGGTATCGGCGGCGACAACTTCGATCTCGACTCGGCCTTTGGGGCCGGCGAGGGGCAGGTATTCCACTTCGACGAGGAAGTAGCCCGCCGACACGCCCCGGAACAGCCACTGCGCACTGTCGCCCGGAGTTCGCAGTTGGCCGATGACTTGTCCTTGTGGCGAATCGAGAAGCGAGGCGTCGCCCGAGAGAGTTGCTTTGTCGAAAACGAAGTTGAGGTTGCCGGCGCCGTCTTGCTGTAACTCGTTGGGAGCCAGCGGGACTTCGGGGATCGGAGCGGCTGGCTGTTTCACGACGATGACGCGAGGCGGATTCTTGGCCTCCTCCGTCGCGACGCGCTGCGCCGAAAGGCGGGTGTAAACCACCACGAAGATCACGATGGCAGCCATCGCGAAGCCGGTGAACATCACCATCATGGTGACCCACGGCAGTTCGCTGGGGCCGTCGTCGTCGTTGTCGACCACGATCTTCGGGAGCGACGCGCCGTGCATCCATAGCGCGTTGTTTTGCCGGCGGAGTGCGGCTTCGTCCGCGGGCGCGATGCCGAGCTTGTTGCGAGTCGCTTCAATCAAGCGCGTGTCGTATTCGGCCTTCGATTTCGAGTCGAGCAGGCACAGCTTAGCGGACGAGAGTTCGTTGAGCAGTTGCTGCGTGTAAGCGGCACGCTTGCCGATTTGCTGTTTGCGGACGGTGGCCATCCAATGGTCGGCCGCGGCTAGAATTCGCCCTTGATCGTTTTCGAAGCGGGGCAGGCCGAGCAGGCGGTAGTGATCGACGGGCCGCTCGTGAGCAGCGATTCCCAGCCACTCGGAGTAGGGATCGAAGTCGCCATGGGGTGTGTTTTTCGAAACGGGCGGCATGAACGAGTTACACCACGTTTAATAAGGGTTTGCCGCTCTATTGTAGCTTACTGTGCCTGTTCCCTTCGATAAAATGAGCTCCGTGGCGCAGGGTGAGGGGTAAAGGACGGAGCTTGTAACGATGTTGGGTTGGAAGCCTCGATGGCTGGCGAGCATCGGCATACTCGCCTTCAGTTTTATTGGTGCTAGCGCGCCGGCCGAGGATTTCGTCACCGTCCGATCGAAGGATGGTCAGCGGATCAGCCGGCGGGCGGGAACCATTGAAAACCTGACCGGCGAAAAACTCACGCTCATTACGTCCGCCGGGCAAACCGAGTCGATTCCTTTCGATCGCGTCGTTGAGATTTCCACCGAGTGGTCCGTTTCGCATCGCGAGGGAGATGCCCTGCGGAAGGAAGGAAAGCTTGACCAGGCCGTGTCTGCGTACCGCAATGCGAAGCGAGTGGAACTGCGGCCGTGGGGCGTGCGGCAGATTCAAGCTCACCTGGTGGAGTGCCTGTTCTCGCGCGGCGACGTTGAAGAAGCGGGCGACGAGTTCCTCGCTTTGATGACTAGCGATCCGCAATCGCCGTACTTCGCCGCCATCCCTTTGGCTTGGCGAAACAGTGCTGGCGATGGAGGGAGCGAAGTTCGCGCGCGAGCCTGGATCAATCAAAACACAAACCTGAGCATGCTGCTGGGGGCTAGTTGGTTGTTGGGCGCGGATCGCAAAGCAGCCACCGCCAAGCTGGAATCGCTGGCAAAAGATCTTGATCCGCGGATCGCCAAGCTTGCCGAAGCGCAGCTTTGGCGGGCGAATCGGGCCACGGCGAAGGCAGCCGACGTTCGTCGTTGGAGGGGCACTATGGCCGAGGTGCCCGATGCGCTGCGGGCCGGCCCTGCGTTGATTTTGGGCGAGGCGCAATTGCGGTTGGGGGACATCGACGAGGCGCTGGCCCTCTTTTGGGAACCAGCCATCTTGCAACCGGAGCGGCTGGCGCTGTCGGCGGAAGGTTTGTTTTTGGCAGCCCGCGGAGCACATCAAGCGGGGCGAGAAACGGAGGCGAAAGAAGCGATTGCCGAGGTGAAACAGCACTTCGCTGGCACGACCATCGACCCCGAGGTGGCGCAGCTGGCTAAGCAGATGGGGCTGTCGGACAAGCCAGCCAAATAGGGCGTTTTACGCCGTGATTCTTCGCGGCCGGTGGACCGTGCGCACGTCGACCCATTGCATGCCGGCGCGGCGGGCGGCTTCGATTCCCAGGTCGGAGTCTTCGTAAACGCGGCAGTGGGCCGGCTTCGCACCGAGCCGACGCGCGGCTTCCAAAAAGACGTCCGGCTCGGGCTTGTGCTTGGTGGTGTCTTCGGCTGTGACCATGGTGTCGAACCAACCCTCCAGGCCGATATGCGCCACTTGCTTGGCGACGATCTCGCGGAAACCGCCGCTGGCGACCGCCATGGGGAGCTTCCCCTTGTTTTCCCGGACGATCGAGGTGATAGCCTGGATTTCGACCAGCTGGTGCATGTTGTCGAGGAACACCTGTTCTTTTTCATTCGCAATGGCGATGGAATCGAGCGTGAGATTCACCTCGTCGGCCAGCATCCGAATGATCTTGTCGCTGGGAATGCCACCCAGGGCGTAGAAACGGTCCTCGGTGAACTCGATTCCGTACCGCCGCATGGTTTGGTTCCAGGCGACAAAGTGGAGCGGCATCGAATCGGTTAGCGTTCCGTCGCAATCAAAGATCAGGGCTTGAATCATCGGAGCAGAAAGGGGTTCAGAGGGACGAAGTGCGGCCCGCCAAAAGAGGTTTTTGAGGCCACTCGTTCATGATCCTCGATGTTCGATTCCGAGAGTAGGGCAAAGGCCCCAACATCCGGCTGTGAATTGCCAAGAAATCAAAAGATTAAGGGAATCAATGCCGCGAGAGGAGACGAAGTAATTGCCGCAGAAACAGGCGGTCAAGTAAGGGCAAGAGCCGTCAAGAAAGGGCAAGAGCCCAGGGGGGCAGGGGTCCCGGGCTCTTGCGAATTTGGACGTCGCGGGGGCAGGGTCGGCGACGTCCAGTTCACGTATGGTAACGCTCGAACTGGACTTCGCAATACTTTGCTTGAGAAAATTTCAATTTTTATATTGGCCAACGCCAACTGATGGCTTTGGCCAATTTTCAACCATGACTCCGAGCGATTTTCGATCACTTTTGATGCTGCGATAATCCCCGCAATCAGCCCGGCTTATCAGGAGCCGGGCTAAGCGAGCGATCCGTTTGGCATCGCGATCGAAGTCGCATTAGTCGAAGTCGCGTTTAGTCAAAGTCGTGGTGGTCGCCGCCACCAGCCTTCTTGCCATCTTTCGGCTTTTCGGCGATCAACGCGTCGCTGGTGAGCAGCAGCGTCGAGACGCTGGCCGCGTTGGCCAGGGCCGTGCGGGTCACCTTAACCGGATCGATAACGCCAGCCTTCACGAGGTCTTCGTAGGTGTTGGTCAGGGCGTTGTAGCCCTGATTTCCCTTGCCTTCGAGGACGCGTTCGCAAACGATGCTGCCGTCTTGGCCGGCGTTTTGCGAGATCATCGAGAGCGGAGCCTTGCAGGCACGCAGCACGATGTTGTAGCCAACCACTTGGTCGGGCGACAATTCGCTAGGCTTCACTTGAGCCGAAGCACGAACCAAAGCGACACCGCCGCCCGGCAGGATGCCTTCTTGAACGGCGGCACGGGTGGCGTGCAGCGCGTCTTCCACGCGAGCCTTCTTTTCCTTCACTTCGCTTTCGGTGGCACCACCGACCATCACCTTGGCCACGCCGCCCGAGAGCTTCGCGAGACGCTCTTCGAGCTTTTCGCGATCGTAGTCGCTGGTCGACTTGTCCATTTCCGAGCGGATCTGGGCGATGCGAGCTTGGATTTGAGCGGTCTTGCCCGAGCCCGATTCGATGGTGGTGTTGTCCTTGTCGATGACGACCTTGCCGGCGCGACCCAGGTCGGTAATCGGCATCGTTTCGAGCTTCATGCCGAGCGATTCGAACACGGCCGTACCGCCGGTCAGGATGGCGATATCTTCCAGCATCGCCTTGCGGCGATCGCCGTAGCCGGGGGCCTTTACGGCACAAACTTGCAGGCTGCCTCGCAGACGGTTGATCACCAACGCGGCCAGAGCTTCGCCTTCGACTTCTTCGCAGATGATCAAGAGCGGGCGGCCTTGTTGAACTACGGCTTCCAAGATCGGAACGAGTTCCTTCACCTGCGTGACCTTCTTTTCGTAAACGAGAATGTAGGGATTCTCGAGGACGCAGGTCATCTTGGCTGGATCGGTGACGAAGTAGGGCGAGAGGTAGCCGCGATCGAACTGCATCCCTTCGACGAGTTCGATTTCGGTCTTGAGGCTCTTGCCTTCGTCGACGGTGATGACGCCGTCCTTGCCGACCTTCTCCATTGCGTCGGCGAGGTGCTGGCCGATTTCGCGATCGTTGTTGGCAGCGATCGAGGCGACGTTGGTCATCTCGTCCTTGCTCTTGATCTTGATGGCCATCTTGCCGAGGACAGCGCTAATGTCGGCAACGGCGGCTTCGATCCCTTCCTTCATTTGGATCGGGTTCACGCCGGCGACAACGGCCTTGAGGCCTTCGTTGAAGATGGCTTCGGCGAGCACGGTGGCGGTGGTGGTGCCGTCGCCTGCGACGTCGCTGGTCTTGCTGGCGACTTCGCGAACCATGCGAGCGCCCATGTTTTCGTAAACGTCTTCGAGGTCGATTTCTTTAGCGACCGTGACGCCGTCCTTGGTGACGGTGGGCGAGCCGAAGCTCTTTTGCAGAATGACGTTGCGGCCCTTGGGGCCGAGGGTCACTTTGACCGCCTTGGCGAGTTTCGAAACACCGCGACGAATCGCTTCGCGGGCTTCTTGGTCGAACGCGATGATCTTGGCCATTGCGAGGATTGCTCCAAACGAAATTGTTTAAGTGGTGATTTGTGGAGGGACGACTTTGGACAGTGAAACTGAGGCAGCCGGAGGGGAAACGAACTTTGCCGAGGCCAGGCGGTTGCGAGTTTCGAATGCGATCGACTGATGAGGACCGCAGGAGAGTCGTCTCAGGGAATGGATGGGGTTAGTCTTCGAGAATGGCGAGGATGTCTTCTTCTCGCATCAGGAGGAGTTCTTCGCCGTCGACTTTGAACGTTTCGCCAGCCCAACTGGTGAAGACGACGCGGTCGCCTGGCTTCACTTGCAGGGTGCCGCGTTGGCCGTTGTCGAGGAGCTTGCCGTTACCGACGCTGACGATCACGCCGCGTTGGGGCTTTTCCTTGGCCGAGTCGGGCAGAACGATACCGCCGGAGGTCTTTTCTTCCGACGACTCGCGTTGAACCACAACGCGATCGCCCAGAGGTTGCAGTTTCGACTTAGGTTTGGCCTTGGTGCTGGTTGCCATGCGGGAGACTCCTCCAACGGTAGGGGGGGAATATAGGGGCCTGCGAACCGACTAGGGCGTCAGGCGTTGGTTTGTTTGCTTGAGCTTGGCGTTCTTTTGCTCGGTTGGCCAGGGGCGGTCATTCGGCAACATCAGCCGACAACGCTCCCCCGCTGCCAAAACAGCACGAAATCGCTAAGGCCGGGGTGAGAGCAAATAGCAGGCCAAGGAGTGTGGAGACTGTTTAAGTCTTTACCGGATAGTGCTTTACATCTCATTGGGTTTGGCCGACGGGCTCCTTGCCGATGCTCCTGCCAAATTGACCGGTGCGGCCTTGCGTCGTCCTGAAAATCGTCGTTAAGCCAGCGGCTTTTCGTTTTTCTGTCCACCGATCACAATGCAGTCTAGCGGCTTGTTTTTTGGAGTCTGTGGCATGGTGTGCCCTGCGGCGCACTTGCCGGTATCGAGAATTGTTATGCCCATTCCTGTGCGCTGTCAGTGTGGCCAATCGTTCTCCGCGAAGGATGAACTCGCGGGCCGGACGCTTAAGTGCCCTAAGTGCCAGTCTCCACTGACAATTCCGACTCCAGGGCAAGCGGCTCCCGTTGCAGCAAAAGCCGCGAGCGCGAAAGCACCCGCGGCTCGCCCGCAGCCGGCGGCAGCGCGAGCGCCGGCAGGTCCGCATCAGCCCGCGGCGCAGGATTATGGTCTGCAAGCTCCCGTGCCGATTGCTGCGCCGACGAACTCGCTATTTTCGGACTTACTAGACGAAGCGGGAATGGCCAGCGCCCACAAGGGGGAACAGGAGTGCCCCAATTGCCGCAAGCCGATGCCGGTGGGTGCGATTCTGTGCATCAAGTGCGGATTCCACTTGCAGCATCGCGTGAAGATCCAAGGGGTCGCTCAAAAGGGAGAGGCCGACGCGCACGGCGATGTGGCGACGACGGCTTTGGCCAACGCCGCTCAGGCGATCGATAAGGACAAGGAAGACATCAAGAAGGAGACGGGCGAAGGGATGCCCTGGTACGCGATCGCGGCGATGTTGTTGGGGGTGATTGGCTTTATCGTTGCGATGCTGTTGTTGCCGCCCCAGATTGCATTCTTTAGCGCCGGTTGCTGTTTGATTGGCTTGGCGGTGCTGATTTGGTGCTATGGCCAGATCATGATCTATCGCAATGCCATGCAAGAGTCGATGACCCAGTTCTTGCTTGTTTTCTTTATCCCGCCGTACGAAGCCTTCTACGTCTTTACGCGATGGGATAGGAATGGCGGTTTCCATCTCATGCAGTACGGCGCTGGGGTGGTGGCGAGCGCCGGCGTTGGAATGATTATGCTCGCGCCGATGATGAAGCGCGAGGGCAAGGAGGAAGGGTTTCGCTTCGAGCGGAATCGCCCGGCGATTGTTTGTTCCAGCGAGCTGGGCCCATCATTGCCGGCGAAGGTAACATAGCTAACGAAGGTAAAGCGAACTCCAGTTGAGTTCGTCTAGAAGAAGGCCGGCAGAAAGCCCTACGAAGGACTCGCTTCGCTTTCGCCGAAGCCGCTGGCGATCAGGTCGCAGATGGCATCGACGGCCGATTGGGCATCTTGTCCATTGGCTCTGACCTGCAAGGTCGAGCCTTGTGAGGCGGCGAGCATCAGCAGTTCCAGAATGCTCTTGGCGTCGACCCATTCTGTTTCGCGGCAGATGTGAACATCGCAGGCGAACTTCGCGGCGGCCTGGGCGACCATGTGCGCAGGGCGAGCGTGCATTCCTTGCGGATTGCTCACAACGACCGACCTGATCACGACGCCTTGCATGTGGAGATTGCCAAAACCGAAGCCGCTAAAGCCCAAAAACGAAGGAATAACTACCGGCAGCAAACGCAAGCAGGACCAGAGTCCCGTCGTGACAATCCAGGGAAGCCGAGCGAACGGAAAGCGAGCGAACCGAAACCGGGCGTACCGAAAAGCTAACTCGAGCGGCCGTCGGCTTCGTCGAGCAAGTGTTTGATCCCCTCGACCGACTCGGATTGCTTGAGAAAACGGCAAAAGTCTTCGTTGCGAAGCTGTCGCGACACGTTTTCCAAAGCTCGCAAGTGATCGCCAGGACGGTCGTGCGGTGACACCAAGAGAAAGAACAGGTTGACCTTATCGCCATCGAGGCTGTTGAAGTCCACGCCTTCGTGCGAGATCCCCAAGGCACCTACCGATCGCGCGACGCTGGCGTGCTTGGTGTGAGGGACGGCGATTCCCCGGCCGATGCCGGTGCTGCCGAGTTCTTCCCGCTTGAGGATCGATTTCACGATTCCTTCGGACTCATCGGCGCTGAGGGCACCGGCGTCAACCAGTCCTTGGACGAGTTCACGAATGACCCCTTCCTTGGTGTCCGCGTTCACGGAGGCCTTGATTGCTTCGACGCAGATGAAATCGGCAAATTTCATGGGGTTTCAACCTCGGTAGTCCGCGATCGATCGCATCGCGGCGAATGCCAATGGGCTGGCAGGTATAGGAATTCGGTCCATTGGCCCACTGACCAGCATGCGACCAACCATCGATCCGGTCGTACCGCTATTCCGTTTCTTCCTTGCTTGGCACTTCGATGTGCTTGTGGCTGGTGACGCGGTGTTCGGTAATCTTTTCTTTGTGCTTCTTGAGCTGCATTTCCACTTTGTGGATGGTGCTGTCGAGAGCAGTCAGGATTGTCTCGGCGGTGTCGGTGGCCACGAACTCGCTGTGATGCTCGGCCGTGACAATCAGTTCCACCTTCGGCTTTTCCCGGTGTTCCATGTCGGCGGTGACAACAATCGACGTGAGGCGATCGTGAAACTTTTGAATCCGCTCGACTTTCTCACGCATCAACTGCTGTGTCTCATCGCTCAAATGACCGTGCCGACACGAGATTTTGATTTGCACCGTTGACCTCTCCTACGAACCCGAATTGAAACGAAACACCACGGGAGGGGCATTCTCGTACAACCCTAGGTGGAAACTGTAAGTTTAGCGAACGAAGGTATCCGCCAAAAGGCACGGGCAAGCGCCTTGGCGAGCGTTCGTACCGCTTGTGCCACGTTTGCGGTAAACGTCGATTTTTCGACGCCCCCTGGCCCAAGCGATACTGTGTTGCTTGACGTAACCTTGCGGCTGTGTCAAGGGCGTATGAAGCGGCGGTGCCAAAGAAGTTGCTAGCCGGCAGGTGGTGTGACTCTCCGGAGTCGCATTAGGTTGGGCTGTTATCAACGCAAAACGCTGCTGTTTCTCGTAGCTGCGTTCGCCAGAACGCAGAAAGAGGAGCTTCCACTTGCCTCAGCCCCCGCACTCTGGGCGAGTGCGGCTAAAAGAGAAAACGGTTCTACACCTCCAAGACAATGGTCAGATTGCCGGAGGCGGGGTCTTCGGTGAGTTCCTTGATCCGCCCGATTTGGGCCGCCTTTTGCTTGAGAGCCGCAGCCGTTACGCGATTGACTACTTCGTCGAGTTCGGGCTGGACGGCGACAAGTTCGCGTTCGAGTTGTTCGGTGGCGGCCCGAGCCAGATTCTCCTCCCGGCGCCGCGCCCCTTTTTGCAGTTCTTGCTGAGCCTTGGTGCGAAGGTTGGCTTCGATTTGTTTGGCGGCGGTGCTTCCCAGATCGGTGTTGGCCCAATCCGACTGCTCGGTTTCGAGCGTGACTTCCGATTCGACGCCGACGGCCACCGTGACGTCACCCGACCGGGGGTCGATCGTGATGGTGGTGTTTTGATGCTTGCGAACGAGCTTGTTCTCGTCGCGCGTAAAACCACGCTCGCGCAATTCCTGCTCCAGCAATTGAGCCAGTTCCTCGGCCGGAAGCACCGGCAAAAGTTCGATCTTGGTCCGGATGTGGTCGTCGCCCCGCAGTACGCGGCGCAGCGACTCGCGAACGCTCACACGATAGGCGCGACTCATGGTTACTCCCTCTCCCCGACAGGAAACAGAAACCCCCTTCCCTACCCTTCACAGTACCAATTGTGAGGAGTCAAAGACAGCATCGTGTTTTGGCGAGTCTCCGTGTTTCCTGCTAAAATTCCGGGCACCTTCTACTGCTTCTAGTACAGAAGAATATCGTCCCAAGAGGTCGTCATGTCCTGCTTAGAGTCTTTGGGATCGAGATTGGTTCGCGGCACCCATCGGGTTTGGTTTTTGAGCTTTCTGATCGCGGCGGTTGGCGTTGCCGCCCCGTTATTCGCGGACGAGCCCTTTACATTAGAGAACGTCCCTGAGCCGACAGAGATCTCGAAAGACGAAGCGCGAGCGCCGGAGTTCTCTCTCAAGTTGGCCGCGCACGCACTGGACGTGGAGGCTTTGCACTGGCAGAAGACGAGACAATGTGCCGCCTGTCACACGCTGCCACCCTATTTGATGGCGCGTCCGATGCTCTCTGGCGTGCTGCCGGAACCACCTCAGGTCCGGCATTTCTTTGAAGAGATCGTCGCCAAACGACTGGAGTCGGAACCGAGTCTGCCGAAGGATGGGATCGCCGCTGTGACGGTCCAGGTCGCAACCGCCTTGGCTTTTCACGATCGAGCGACAACGGGCAAGCTCCATCCGCGGACGCGCGAGGAACTCGATCGCATGTGGACAATTCAACGGAGCGATGGAAGCTGGGAGTGGCCTTACCGCGATACGCCGCCTTTCAAGTCCGACGATCATTACGGCGTGACTGTTGCCGCACTCGCTACGGCGGTCGCCCCGGAAGACTATGCCAAGACTCCCCAAGCCCAACGAGGCCTGACGGAGATTCGGCAGTATTTAAAGAGCCATCCGTCCTGGACATTGCACCAGAGGGTGATGCTGCTTTGGCTGGGCAGTCGTCTGGACGACTTGCTCACGCTGGAGCAGCGAACAGAGTGGATCGACGAATTGAAAGCCGCCCAACGACCCGATGGAGGTTGGTCGCTGGCAACGCTTACCGAGAATAGTCGCGAAGCAGGCCGCCAAACCGATGCGGCACGAGCGGCCCGCAACCAACCCGGGCACGGCGAGTCCTTTCTCGTGTACGTTGGTCGCGACGAAATCTATCGTTCGTCGCTAGATAGCGACGGATATGCCACGGGACTGGCGTTGTTCGTGTTGCGGCAGGTCGGTGAACCCGCTGCAGCGCCGGAACTGAAGCGTGGCGTCGCTTGGCTGAAGAGCAACCAGCGGATCAGCGGCCGCTGGTTCACGCCATCGCAAGGTTGGCACACCGAACATCGCATTACCAATGTAGGCAATGCGTTTGCCGTGCTTGCTCTCCATGCGTGCGGCGAAGTGAAGTAAGGCGTTCTCTCGCACTTATTCGCCCGAAATCTAAAAAACCAAATTTGGTTTCCAAGAAAGCTGCCGTGCCGGCGAATTACGCCCATGGCACGTCCAAAAGCAAAAGATCTGACTGAACGGGAGTTGGAGGTCATGCACGCCTTTTGGCAGGCGGCGGCCGACCAGCAAGAGCCCACTGCTGCCGCCGTTCGCGACGAATTGGCTGCCGCGGGACGGGACTTGGCGTACACCACGGTCGCGACGCTGGTGCGGATTCTGTGCGACAAGGGGTATTTGCAGCAGACCAACCAGGAGCGGCCGTTTACCTACAAGCCGATCCGATCGTTCCATGAGGTCTCGGGCAGTTTGGTGGGCGACCTGATCGATCGCCTGTTCGGCGGCAAACGCGAACAGTTGCTGCTGCAACTCCTGGAAGAGCGAAAACTCTCGCCCAAAGAACGGGCAGTCCTGGAAGACATCCTCCGCGAAAAGAAGAAATAGAGGTAACCATGGATCTGCTCTCCCAACCGCTGCTGTGGTGTATCGTCCAAGTCACGCTGGTTGCTCTGCTGGGGTGGTTGCTTTGCACGGCGGTGGGGCGTTGGGCATCGCCCGGAGCGGCGATCGTCCCGGCGGTTGCTCTGTTGGCGGTTGTTTTATTGACGGCCGGCGCGTTTGTGCCGTGGCCTAACTGGTGGCGCTTTGGTCCGCACTGGCAAGCGGCGCGAGCGCCCGTTCAATTGCCTGTCGTTACGAAAGGCCAAGTTCCCCCTGCTGCGGAAAGTATCTTGCCAGCGGCGATAGAAGACGACACCGAGTCCACTGCCACTGGCGTCTTGGAGCTCCCGGCTGCCCGCTTCCATGTCGAACCACAAACTTCTTCGTCACCGTCGCTCGGTACCGAGCAGCTGTGGTCGTGGCTGCCGACCGTGGCTGCCAGTGTGCTCGGATGTGGTGGGGTGCTGGGCCTGTTGCAATTAGCCGGCGGACTCCTCTCGGTTCGCAGGATTCGTGGAGCGAGCCATCCATTGCACGATCGAGAGCTATTGGAGTTGCTCGATTGCTTGCGGGCCGAACTCTCTCTGCAGTCGGATGTTGAACTTCGCCAGTGCGATCATTTGACGACGGCAGCCACGATTGGGTGGATGCGGCCGGTCGTCCTGTTGCCGCCAACGTGGCGCCGATGGACGGAGGATCAACGCCGCGCAGTGCTGGCTCACGAGCTGGCGCACGTAGTTCGGCGTGACTTTTTGGCATGTGTGCTCGCGCAGTTGAGCCTGGCGCTGCATTTCTATCACCCGCTGGTTCACTGGTTGGCTGCGCGATTGCGGTTGGAGCAGGAACTGGCGGCCGATGCCACGGCCGCGGCGCTGGCAGGCGGACGAAAGACTTATTTGCAATCTCTCGCAGAACTCGCGCTCCACGACTCGGAGCGATCGTTGGGCTGGCCGGCCCATACTTTTTTGCCGACCCAAGGCACTTTTCTCAGGAGAATTGAAATGCTTCGGGACTCTAACGCGGCTGCCACGTCCGGACCAGGACGTGGGAAGGCGCAGCGCTGGGTGGCAGTCGGCCTGCTGGTTGTCGGCGCGATGGTGATTGCGGGACTGCGAGGCGGACCGGGGCCATCCCCCTTCGATGCCACGGCGCACGCACAGCAGCCAAAAGCCAACGGCGACCGGAAGGTCGGCGGTATCGATTTGACCTATGTCAATAACGACGCCCGACTCATGGTGGCGATTCGCCCTGCCGAGATCATGCAGGTGCCGGAGATTAGAACGGTCGTGGAGAGTGGCGCTCGCGACGCAAGGCCGTTTTCGCTGCTGCTAACGGAAGGTCTCGAGCAAGTCACGTTGATGAGTGGCGAACCCGTCCATGAACAAGTCGTTGTGCTTCAGTTTAGCAAGCCCATCACACCGGACGAGCTCGTCAAAACCGAATTGATCTCGGCGGATTCTCCTCGCGTAATCGCCGGGGAAGCAGGCGGTGCTCGCCCGTATCCGCAAGGCTATGGGATCATCAACGATCGCACCTACGCGGTCGGCGGTCCCAATGCCGTGTCCAAGTATCTAGACAGTCGACGCAAAGGCGAGCCCACCATCGCCAGCGGCCCAGCTTGGGACAAAGTTCGCAAGGGCGCGGTAGCCGTGGCGCTCGACATGCAATTGCTCCGCACGCAACTACAACCTCCCGGGGGCAACCCGGATAAGGCCGCCACACAAGTGTTGTCTGCCATCGCGCCGCTATGGAACGATAGCGAATATGTGGTGGCGGGGGTCATTGTCGAAGGAAAGACAGCCCACGTGCGGGCGGTCGCCACCTGCCACGATGGCGACCTGGCCGAGCGCGTCACTGAAACGGCAATCGCTGCTAAAACGCTCGCCCAGAATTACTTACGAGGCATTCGAGACAACGAGCGTGACATGGCGGCCTTTGCAAGGTATGGCCTGGATATCGCTGATGGGTTGCTCAAGGGGGTGAAAGTCGAACGAAACGAGAAGCTGGTCGTCGCTCAGACTAGTACCGAACTTCCTAAAGTGGGTAGCGCATTGGCCGGCCAACTGGTCGAAGCGGTCTCGCAGTCTCGAGACGCGGCCCGCCGGTCGCAGTCGGCGAACAACATGAAGCAGATCATGCTCGCCATGCATATTTGGGCCGATGCCAGGCGGGTCCCAGGCAATCCAGACATTCGATTCCCTTCGCCCGTCATCATGGGCAAAGACGGCAAAGGAACGGTTCCGCATAGTTGGCGGGTCGAGATACTCCCATTCATCGATCAGGTTGATCTCTACAACCAGTACAACTTCGACGAGCCTTGGGACAGCGAGACCAACAAGCGAGTTCTGGAGAAGATGCCAGCTGTCTTCCGTCATCCAGCCGATGATCCCAAGTCGACAACGTCCTCTTACTACGTACTTGTCGGATCGAAGCTGCTTGAAGAGAAGCCCGCTGATGGCGGTGGAGCATCGGCGCCCGAAGGTGGCTTCCCTACCGCCTTCAGTGCCAAGAAAGGGATGCTGTTCTCTCAGATCACCGACGGCACATCGAACACGATTGCCACCGTGGAAGCCAAGGCCGGCATTCCTTGGACAAAACCGGACGACATTGTGTTCGATCCCATCAAGGATTTGCCTAAACTCGGCGGCTATGCGAAGGAGGGCTTCTACGTTGGGTTTTGCGATGGATCGGTCCGATTCTTGAAGAACGACGTCGATTCCAAAAGGCTCAAGCTGATGATTATGCCGGCTGATGGGCAACTCCTCCCGCCGGGTGAGTGACATAAGCGGACGTGACTTCAAAGGACCTTGCGGTTGAGCCCGGCCAGGTTCAACTGCTATTCGCCGCGGCGAGAGTTGCCGTTGGGTCGGCACGACTCCCGCCGCGGTTTTATTTGTTTGGTTTCTGGAGCGAACTGGTCACGTTGTGGCGAGGCGGTGTTGCCGAAGCCCCGAAGCTCGGATGCCACAACTTAATAACGATCGGCAAGCGGCGGGATCTGTTCGCGAAACATGTGAGAAGACGCGGGAAAACCGAGCAGTCGCAGAACCGCGGGGTCCTTAGGGCTTCCTGCTTCGCGGTAGGACACGCGATGACTGCTGACCTCGACGCTTCGATAGTGGACCATATCGATCTCCATTCTTTGGTCTTGCCTGGGAAGTGGAACACCGCGAACGTGGTTGCGTCCATGTGAACAATCCAAGGGCCTTCTCCAAGCCCTCGTCTAGTTGCTTGGGGCGCTGATTGAGGGGTTGGTGGCGATTGCGGCCTTGCGCACGCTGAGCCGTGAGTAACGAAACGTGCTTCTAAACAGTACGTTTTATTAGCAGAATCTTGCTCTTTGGTTATCTTCCTGACTCTTCGAAAGTTACGAATCACTAATAGTGAGACTATTGGGGTCTAAAGAGGGTTCTCTACGCAGTAGGCTACGAAAACAATAAGGGCGCGAATCGGTTCTCGTCTCGAACCCGGTAAACGGTCTGATCTGGGCTGGGAACTTGATTGCCTTCGCGCGGCAAATCGACCTCCCCAACACCTTCGCATGTCTGGCCCGAAACCTGCATATCCGTGGTCAGACTCGAACATGGTCAGCCTCGAAATCATCCACCTCAATATTCATGAGGTCGTCATCCAAAATGAAGCTTTCTCCGATCGCCGTCGTCATCCCCGGACTGATGTCCCTGCTTTTAACGGGCTGCCTGTTGCAGGCTGCTTCGCAGGAGGTATCCCACGAGAGCGGGAGTGAATCGGCTCACCACGGCGGGCACGAGCACACGATCGTGGTCACCTCTCCAATCAAAAAGGACGTGGTGAGCACGCAGCCATACGTGTGCCAGATTCGTTCGTGTCAACACATTGAGGTGAAAGCTCTTGAAGGTGGTTACCTGAAAGAGATCTGCGTTAAGGAAGGCCAGGAGGTCAAGAAGGGTAACGAGATGTTCGTGATCCTTCCGGTGCTCTACGAAGCCAGGCTTGAAACCGAGAGGGCGGAAGCGAAGCGAATTGAAATTGAACTGACCAACGCCAAGGCGCTGTTGAGCAAGAAGTATGTCTCGGAACAAGAGATCGCACTCAAAGAGGCTGAGCTGAGAAAGGCCAAAGCCAAAGTGATGCTGGCCGAAGCCGAGTTGGGTTTCACCCACGTCGCGGCGCCGTTCGACGGCATCGTCGACCGGCAACGCAACCAGTTGGGAAGCCTCATCGAAGAAGGAGACGTGCTCACGACGTTCTCCGACAACAGCACGATGTGGGTCTACTTCAACGTCCCCGAAGCGCGTTACCTGCAATACAAGCACGAGATCGACCGGAACAACGGCAACACCGACCATTTCGACATCGAACTCAAACTGGCCAATGGAAAGATCTTTCCGCAGAAGGGGAAAATCGGTGCGATTGAGGCCGACTTCAACAACACCACGGGCAATATCCCCTTCCGAGCCGACTTCGCAAATCCTGATCGTCTGCTGCGCAACGGTCAAACCGGAACGATCTTGATCCACCGCACGCTGAAGGACGTTCTTGTTATTCCCCAACGGGCAACCTTCGAGATCATGGACAAGCGCTATGCGTATGTCGTCGATAAAGACAACGTCGTCCATCAGCGCGACATCACGATTGCCAACGAGCAGGAAGACATCTTCGTCATCGAGGAAGGGCTCGAGGAGGGGGACAAGATCATTCTCGAGGGGATTCGCCAGGTTCGGGACGGCGACAAGAAGGATGAGTACGAGTTCCGCGCCCCCGAAGAAGTGCTCAGCAATCTGAAATTCCATGCCGAATAGGTAACGCCTTTTCATGTTCTCAAAATTTCTGCATCGCCCGGCACTGGCGATCGTCATCTCCCTGCTCATCTTGTTCATGGGCGGGCTGGCCATTACGAGCCTGCCGATTTCTCAGTTCCCGTCGGTGGCGCCGCCCAGCGTGGTGGTGGCGCTGTCGTTCCCCGGCTCCAGCGCCAAGATTCTGGTCGAGTCGACGCTGGTGATCCTCGAGCGGGCGATCAACGGCGTGCCGGACATGCGCTACATGACGTCGGCCGCCACGAGTGCCGGCGAAGCGACGATCATGATCACGTTCGAGCCGGGGACCGACCCGAACATCGCGGTTTTGAACGTGAACAACCGCATCCAAATGGTGAAGAACCAGCTCCCGCCGATCGTGGAGCGCGAAGGTATTATCGTCATGCAGAACATGACGAGTATGTTGATGTACGTCAACGTTTACAGCACCGACGAGAACATCGACCAGAACTTTCTCTACAACTACGTCAGCTCCAATCTGTTGCCGGAGCTCCAGCGAACGCGCGGGGTCGGTCGCGCCCAGATCCTAGGCAACCGTGCTTATGCAATGCGGGTCGAATTGGATCTCGACCGCATGCGGGCTTACAACGTCTCGTCCGCTGACGTGATGGAGATGATTAAAAAGCAGAGCATGATCGGCTCGCCCGGTCGGCTTGGTCAGGCGACGGGTACCCGATCGCAGACCATCGAATACGTATTGACCTGGGTCGGACGCTACAACAAACCGGAGCAATACGAGGACATCATCCTAAGAGCCAACGAGAGCGGCCAGAACTTAAAGCTCAAGGACGTTGCCAAGGTCACGCTGGGGTCATCATTCTACGACCTCTATTCCGACATCGACGGTTATCCTTCGGCGTCGATCGTTCTTAAACAAACGCCCGGTTCCAATGCGGCGGAGGTCATTGAGAAGGTGAAGGAGAAGCTCAAGGACTTCAAGAAGGAAATGTTCCCGCCGAAGATGGATTACGCGATCAGTTACGACGTGTCCAGCTTCTTGGATGCCTCGATCGAAAAGGTGCTGCACACCCTCTTTGAGGCCTTCGTGCTTGTTTCGCTGGTGGTGTTTTTGTTCCTCGGCGACTTCCGCAGCACGCTCATTCCGACTTTGGCGGTTCCTGTATCGCTCATTGGAACCTTTTTCTTCATGAGCATGTTCGGGATGTCGATCAACCTGATCACGCTGTTCGCGTTGGTGCTGGCGATCGGTATCGTGGTCGACGACGCCATCGTGGTGGTCGAGGTGGTCCACGCCAAGATGCACGAAAAACACCTCTCCCCCTACGCCGCCACCAAAGAGGTGGTCGGCGAAATCAGCGGCGCGATTATCGCCATCACGTTGGTGATGACCTCGGTGTTCATTCCTGTGACCTTTATGCCCGGTGCGGTTGGCGTGTTTTACCGCCAGTTTGCGCTCACCATGGCGATGTCGATCGTGCTCTCCGGCGTGGTGGCCCTTACGCTAACGCCGGTGCTGTGCGCGATGATTCTCAAGCCGCACACGACCCATGCGGATGAACGCGGGATAACGGCTCTTGTCAACCGCGGTATCAAGTGGACTGCGGGGGAAAATGCCAACGTGGTGCGCGCGATCCTGGCTGTTCTCCTTGGCTTGGCTGCCGGATATGGCATTTTCAAATTGCTGCACGTCGAGATGGTTCACGAACTAGTCTCCGAGCAGGTGCAACTGAACGAAACGAGGATCATTATCATCGGCGCGGTGATGGCCGTGCTGTTCATGCTCACATTCCGCTCGATGTTCTCGGGAAGTGAACCGGGCGAGGAAAAGGTCCGCGGTCCGATTGGCATCTTTGTGAAAATGTTCGACTGGGGCGTGATTAAGGTCACGGCGGCGTACGTCGCGATCGTGAGCCTGATCGTCGAGCGGCGGATCTTCACCTTGCTGGTCGTCGGTATCTTCAGCTACGGGATTCTAGTGGTGAACCAGGTTCTTCCGTCGGGCTTCATTCCGCTGGAGGACCAGGGCGTTATTTACGGGATTATTCAGACGCCGCCCGGTTCAACGCTCGAATACACCAACGCCAAATCGCACGAGTTGCAGAAGATTTGCAAGGAGTTCGACGAGATCACTTCGGTCACGTCGCTGGCCGGTTACGAAATCTTGACCGAAGGCCGCGGTTCGAACGCTGGTACCTGCTTGATCAATCTGAAGCCTTGGGCCGACCGGAAGCTGACCTCGAAAGAAATCATTGAGGAATTGGAAGAAAAAGGCCGCGGCATTTCGAACGTGAAACTCGAGTTCTTCGAGCCGCCTGCCGTTCCTGGCTTCGGTGCTGCCGGCGGTTTTTCGTTGTGCTTGCTTGATAAGACGAACAGCGGCGACTACGACGAATTCGGCAGGATCACGGAGCGGTTCCTGGCGGCGCTGGAAAAGCGCAAGGAGCTCAAAGGCATCTTCACCTTCTTCGCCAATAACTACCCGCAGTACGAGATCATCATCGACAACGAGGTCGCCATGCAGAAAGGCGTGACGATCGACGATGCGATGGAGAATCTCTCGATCGTGGTGGGCAGCACCTGGGAGCAAGGTTTTATTCGCTTCGGGCAGTTCTACAAGGTGTACGTTCAGTCGGCACCCGAGTTCCGGCGGTACCCCGAAGACTTGCAGAACATGTTCGTCAAGAACGACGAGGGGCTGATGGTCCCCTACTCTGCGTTCATGAAGATCAAAAAGACGCAGGGGATGAACGAAATCAACCGTTACAACCTGTATACGACGGCGATCATCCAAGGAGCTCCGTCGACGGGCTACAGCAGCGGTCAAGCCATGGCGGCGATCCAAGAGGTCGCCAAAGACACGTTGCCCCACGGTTATGGCATCGACTGGCAAGGTCTCTCGTATGACGAGGCCAACAAGGGGAACACGGCGATCTACATCTTCGCGATCGTGGTTATCTTCGTGTACCTGGTGTTGGTCGGACAATACGAGAGCTTTTTGTTGCCGCTGGCTGTAATCATTTCGTTGCCAGTGGGTATTTTCGGCTCCTTCTTGATGTTGAAAGCGATGGGGTTGGCCAACGACGTTTATTGCCAGATCGGTTTGGTTATGTTGGTTGGTTTGTTGGGTAAGAATGCGATTTTGATCATCGAATTCGCCGTCCAGCGGCGGCACGAAGGCCTCAGCATTCGCGACGCTGCGATTGAAGGGGGCAATCTGCGCTTCCGGCCGATCGCGATGACCTCGTTCGCCTTTATCGCCGGTCTGATTCCGTTGGTCCGGGCCACGGGTCCAGGGGCCATCGGCAACCGGACCATCGGCACCACGGCAGTAGGTGGGATGCTTGTCGGTACGTTGATTGGCGTGGTGGTCATTCCCGGTTTGTACTATCTGTTCGCCAAGATTTCCGATGGAAAAAAGCTCATCAAAGATGAGCACGACGAACCGCTAAGCGAGCGAGTCGAACACGGCACGGCACATCACTAACCGGGCGTTAGATTAGCGAGCCCTGGGGGATCCTCTTTTTCCGCTGGGCGGTATCGCACGCTTCGATGCCGCCTTCTTCGGACGATCGGCACAACCATTACAGTCGCGATCCACTCGACATTAGCGGCTTAGCGGGTTGTAATCATTTCACCGGGCGAGGAGTGAAGATGTGACGCTTTTTCTTGAAAATCAGCCGCCCGATTGTGCGTTCAGTGCGGCGCTTAGCGATTCTTTGTCCTGTAGCTAGTTTTCGGCCGATACGACCCAGAGGGGTTATTACGCCCCTGGCCACGCGCCCTTTGCACGCGAATTTGCTCCGTGCGACCGTGGCAGATCGCACTCGCCCTCTGCCAGGCGATGCATGTCGGCCTCACGCGGATCGAGTGCAACCACCAGAATCATCTTGACCGATTGCCGACGTTTGCAGGACGCGAACAGATGCATCAGACGAACCGACTTGCGTGCCTCGTGACGATCATCTCCAAGCAGCACCGGTTGTGGCAGGGAGTGAGCTGCGTCTTGCTGCTGCTTCTATCTGGCTGTGGTATTCCACAGCTTTGCTGTGCGAAGCCGGGTGCTCCCTTGCCCGACACGTACATCGGGGTGACGCATCCTGAGAACTCGGCGCAGGTTGGGATCGGGGAGTTCTTCGGCGATCCGGTACTCACGCGCCTGCTCGTCGACGGGCTGGTCAACAACCAAGAGCTGCGGATCAGGAATCAGGAAATCGAGATCGCGTTGAACGAAGTTCTGTCGCGTCGCGGTGCCTACTTCCCGTTCCTCACGCTTGGTGCCACAGGCGGGTTCGATCGAACCAGCCGATTTACTCCGCTTGGCGCTGCTGAGGATCAGCTCACGTTCCCTGGCGGCGGCCGTTTTCCCGATCCGCTGCCGAACGTCGCTCTCACCACGAACTTGTGGTGGCAGCCCGACATTTGGCGGCAGTTGCGCAACAGCCGCGACGCGGCGATCCATCGCTATTACGAGACGATCGAACAACGGAACTACTTGATCACGCAACTCGTCGCCGAGACCGCCGAGAACTACTACGAACTGGCGGCCCTCGACAAGCGATTGGAGTACTTGGACCAAACGATCGCGATTCAACAGACCAGCCTCAAGGTTGCCACGGCCAACAAGGCCGCCGGGCGCGGTACGGAGCTGGGTGTTCAACGGTTCTTGGCAGAAGTACGCAAGAACGAAAGCCAACGGCTGATCGTCCGGCAGCAGATCGTCGAGACGGAAAACGAGATCAACTTCCGCGTCGGCCGCTATCCGCAACAAGTCGAGCGGGCGGGCTGGGACGTCATCAATCTCGACTCGCGCGCCGTGCGAGTTGGCGTGCCGGTAGACCTTCTGCAAAACCGGCGAGACGTCCGAGCGGCCGAGCGTGAGCTGGCTGCTGCGGGGCTCGACATCGCCGTTGCCCGGGCCAACTTTTATCCCAAGCTCATCATCAGCGCACGCGTTGGTTATGAGGCTTTCAGCCCGAAGTATCTGTTCGATCCGGGTGCGTTTGTTGCCGGGACCGCGGGCGAGTTGGTCGCGCCGCTGCTCAATAGGGCCGCCATCCAGGCCGAGTACCGGAATGCAAATGCCCGGCAGATCCAGGCGGTGATCGAATATCAGCGAACGCTTCTTACGGCCTTCACCGAGGTCGTCAACAGCATGACCAAGACGCAGAACTACCGCGGAAGTGTGGGGATCAAGGCGCAACAAATCCAATCGCTGGAAAAGTCGGTCGACGTTGCCACCGACCTCTTTAACCGCCGGCATCCTGATGTCGAGTACATGGACGTGTTGTTCGCGCAGCGCGACCTCCTGGAAGCAAGGACGGTATTGCTCGAAACCAAGCAGCAGCAACTCTCCGCGATCGTGCGGACGTATCAGGCTCTCGGTGGCGGCTACCTGGTAACGAACTCGGGCATCGAGTTCGCCGAGCTCTTCTGCGACCCGATCGAGTTCCCGCCTGAGGAAGCCAAACCGCAAGTCTTCCCTTCCGACGAGGACGTGAGCGTGCCGGTCGATGACAATGATGCGGACATGCCGAACGCTCAGTACGAAGAAATCGCGCCTGGTCAGGAAGGCGTTCCGGCCCCCGCGGAGCCCCTCCCACAACCTGAGGAATCTGGTCCCCAACTTCAGGGACCAAAGAGCTAAAGGCCAGGGCGCGAGGAGATGTTCGTCGCATTGTTCCGCGAACATAGCAACGCTCGTCGTGCAAATGTGCGGTCTTCCTGCTCCTTCGATAGAGGAGCAGGATCAAACGGCCGGGAGGGGCCTCTGCGGTACCTCGCGAAGTTGCGTAAGTTTTGATATTCTGCAAAGCGGCGGTTCCTCGCCGATTCTCCCTGCTCCCTCCCCGTACAGGGGCAACTTGTTGGCGGTAAAACTCGCCAAAGTTGGGGACCAAGTTGCAGGTCAAGTTGCGGGCACGTCTTCAAGAACATGTGAGTGAATGTTGGTTGTTTGCTGCATCAAAGCAGCAATGGTTTTTTAGCACAGCGGATCGAATACTTATGCAAGCCAAGGCTCTACCCTTCGACAAGTCCTTCATCGACGAACTGAGGAAGAAGTATCCCACGCCATTCCATATCTACGACGAAGCTGCCATCCGGCGCAATGCTCGGAAGCTGATCGACTCGTTCTCGTGGTGCTCGAAGTTCAAAGAATACTTCGCCGTGAAGGCGCTTCCCAATCCGCGCATTCTGAGCATTCTTAAAGAAGAAGGTTGCGGCGGCGATTGCTCGAGCCTTCCCGAACTGATACTTTGCGAGCGCGTTGGCATTCGCGGCGAAGACATCATGTTCACGTCGAATAACACGCCGCAAAAGGAGTACAAGAAAGCGATCGAACTGGGGGCGGTGGTCAATCTCGACGACATCACGCACATCGACTATCTCGCCAAGCATTTCGGGATGCCCGAGCTGATTTGCGTGCGATACAATCCCGGCCCGCTGCGAAAGGGGAACGCCATTATCGGCGAACCCGAGAAGGCGAAGTTTGGCTTCACACGAGACCAGGTGTTACGTGGCTATGAGGCCGCGAATCGCCACGGAGCCAAGCGATTCGGACTGCACACGATGATCGCATCGAACGAACGCGAAGCCGAGTACTTCGTCGAGACGGCGCGCATGGTCTTCGAACTCGCGACGGCGGTTCATAAGGAACTGGGCATTCGCATCGAGTTCGTCAATCTCGGCGGCGGCATGGGCATTCCCTATCGCCCCAACGATCCGCCGCTCGATGTCTCGGTCGTCTCGAAAGGGGTCCAAAACGCTTATCAACAAATGATTGCGTCGACGCCGCTTGATCCGCTCGCGATCTATCTGGAGAACGGGCGTTACATCACCGGTCCCGCCGGATACCTGGTGACGGAAGTGATCCACAAAAAGGAGACGTACAAAGACTACGTCGGCGTCGACGCGTGCATGGCCAATCTGATGCGTCCTGGCATGTATGGTGCCTACCACCATATTTCGGTGCTGGGGAAGGAGAACGAGAAGCCCGAAAAGAATGTCGACGTGGTCGGTTCGCTGTGCGAGAACAACGACAAGTTCGCGATCGATCGGCCGCTGCCGCACGTGGAAATCGGCGATGTGCTGGTGATTCACGATACGGGCGCTCATGGTCACGCCATGGGCTTCCAGTACAACGGCAAGCTGCGAAGCGCCGAACTGTTGCTGACCGCAAAGGGGGACGTCGAACTCATTCGCCGCGCCGAGACGATAGACGACCTATTCGCCACGCTCAACCTGGCGTAGGCATCGCCCCATCGCCGCGTAGTCCACGGCGGTCTCCATCGAAGATCCATAGGGTACGCCGCCGCAAGCTTGTGAAAGTTTGCGGTTGATGCGGCGGGGCACTAGGATGAGAAGCTTTGGTGGATGCGCTCATGCGGACTAAGTCGCTCTTGATTTTGCTCGTCGCAACTGGCTGGGCGTGCGCCTGCGCGGCGGAAGATGCGGCGAGTTTGCCCGTTCCCAAGCTGTTCGTTGAGTCGCACTGCTTGGATTGCCACGATCAGGGCACGAAGAAAGGGGGACTTGATCTTAAGTCGCTCCTTACCGCCAGCGTTGCTTCGAATGCGGAAGTTTGGGAGAAGGTGGTCCGCAAGCTGACGGCGCGGCAGATGCCGCCGCCTGAGTCGGTTCGGCCGGCGGAGCAGGAATTCAATGCCGCCGCGTCGCTGTTGGAAGCGTCGCTCGACGCGGAAGCCGCCAAAACTCCCAATCCTGGGCGCACGGAAACTTTTCGCAGGCTCAATCGCACCGAGTATCGCAATGCGATTCGCGATCTCCTGGGAATCGAAGTCGACGTTGCGGCTCTGTTGCCTGCCGATGAATCGAGCCACGGCTTCGACAATGTGACAGTCACGGATCTTTCGCCGTCGCTGCTCAATCGCTATTTGACGGCAGCCGAGAAGATCAGCCGGCTCGCGGTGGGTGGCGCACCCGCTTCGCCGCGCGGCGACACGTTCCGCATCAAGCCGGATGTGACGCAAGACGTGCATGTCGATGGCCTGCCGCTTGGCACGCGCGGCGGGCTGTTGATTCCGTATCACTTTCCCGCCGATGGTCAGTACGAGGTTCAAGTCCATTTGATGCGTGATCGCAACGACGACATCGAAAGCCTGAACGAGCCGCACGAACTGGAAGTGCTGCTCGATCGCGAGCGGATGGAATCGTTCACGATCAAGCCCGGCAATCCGGCGGCTGATGCGAACTTGAAGGCACGGATCAAAGTCTCGGCAGGGCCGCATAAGCTCGGTGTGACGTTCGTGAAGAAGGGCTCGTCGCTGCTGGAGTCGAGCCGGAAGCCGCTGAATGTTCATTTCAATTTCTATCGGCACCCGCGGCTCGGCCCGGCCGTGTATGAGGTTTCGATTCTTGGCCCGTACGAGAGTTCCGGATCTAGTGGCTTGGCCAGCCGAAGGAAGGCAGTCATCCGTCGGCCGGACAAGCCTGAAGATGAAGAGCGGTGTGCGAAGGAGACGCTCGCGAAGCTGGCGCGGCAGACGCTCCGCCGGCCTGCGACCGGTGAGGATATCAAGCCATTATTAGACGCCTATCAGGCGAGCCGCAGCGAGGGTGGTTTCGATGCCGGCATCGAAGCGGCACTCGCGATGTTGCTGGTGCATCCGCAATTCTTGTTTCACATCGAGCGCGATGCGCAAAACGTGGAGTCAGGATCGGCGTATCGCATCAGCGATGTCGAGCTTGCTTCGCGTCTGTCGTTCTTTCTGTGGAGCAGCATTCCCGATGAGGTACTGCTCGCTTTGGCCGAGCGCAACGAGCTGAGTAAGCCGGAAGTATTAGAGCAGCAAGTCCGCCGCATGCTCGCCGACGAACGCGCCGAGTCGCTGGCGACTAACTTTGCCGGGCAATGGCTTTACCTGCGGAACCTGGATTCGGTCACGCCCGACATGCGATTGTTTCCCGATTTCGACGATAATCTGCGGCAGTCGTTGAGGCGCGAGACGGAATTGGTTTTCACGAGCATCGTACGAGAAGATCGCAGCGTGCTCGATCTGGTCCGCGCCGACTATACCTATCTCGATGAACGGCTCGCGAAGCACTACGGCGTGCTGGGTGTGTTCGGAAGCCGTTTTCGCCGGGTGGCACTCGACGACATCAGTCAACGCGGCGGCCTTCTGCGTCACGGTAGCATTCTGACGGTAACGTCGTACGCGACTCGCACTTCGCCGGTGATTCGCGGCCACTGGGTGCTGCAGAACCTGGTGGGTGCTGCGCCGCCACCTCCGCCGCCGAATGTGCCGACGCTAGACGATAACACGGTCTCGAACCGGCTCCCGATTCGCGAACGGCTCAAACAGCATCGCGAGAACGTGGCCTGCGCCGGCTGTCATCAGCAGATGGACCCTGTCGGCTTCGCGCTCGAGAACTTCGACGCGGTCGGCCGTTGGCGAAAATCGGAAGGGGGAGTCGCAATTGATGCGGCGGGCGGGTTCGTTGATGGGAGCGAGTTCACGGGCATCGACGGACTGGAGCAGACATTGCTTGATCGGCCAGAACTGTTTGTCCGTACGCTGACCGAAAAGCTCCTGACCTTCGCGCTGGGCCGCGGGATCGAGCACTACGACGCGCCGGCGGTGCGGCAGATTGTCCGCGACTCCCGCGCGGACGATTATCGTTTCGCGACTCTCATCACTAGCATTGTTCGCAGTGTTCCTTTCCAGATGAGGACGTCCAGATGAGAAAAACTCCATGATCATCAGGAAGAAGTCGTTGCCGCGGCGAACGTTTTTGCGCGGGGCAGGAACTGCGCTCGCGCTGCCGTTGCTCGATGCGATGGTGCCATCGCTCACGGCACTGGCCGCCACGCCTGCCGATCCCGCGCGGTTGCGGCGCCTAGGCTTTGTCTATATGCCGATGGGCTGCGACGTCTCGCGGTGGACGCCGCCTGGTGAGGGGAAGCTGGAAGAACTATCGCCGACGCTGGCTCCGCTCGAATCGGTGAAGCAGCAGATCGCCGTGATCTCGAATCTGGAGCTCCGCAACGCCTATCCCGGCACGCACGCGACGTCGAACGCATCGTTCCTGAGTGCCGCGAAGGCCAAACGGACGGAAAGCACCGACTACCATCTCGGCACGACCGTAGATCAGCTCGCCGCGCAGCAACTCGGCCGCGATACGCAGCTCCCGTCGCTCGAGCTATCGATGGATTTGATGTCCGTCGTTGGCCAGTGCGACAATGGCTATGCGTGCGTGTATCAAAACAATTTGTCGTGGTCTTCGCCGACCACTCCCCTCCCCTCGGAAGCGCATCCGCGGATTGTTTTCGAGAATCTCTTCGGCGAAGAAAGCGGCTCAGGCAATCGCAGCGCAGGACTGAAAAAGCGGGCGAGTCTGCTCGATTCAGTGACGGATGAGTTGGTGCGGTTGAAGAAGTCGCTTGGTCCCGGCGATCGCAATCGCGTCGATCAATATCTGTCGTCCGTCCGCGACGTCGAGCGTCGTATCCAACAGGCGGAGAAAAACGCCGGCGAGAATCCGCTCCCTGACCGCGACCGGCCGACAGGCGTTCCGGCCTCGTACGGCGACCACGCCCGACTGATGTTCGATTTGCAGTTGCTCGCGATGCAGGCCGATATCACCCGCGTGATCACGTTTCAGCTCGCTCGCGAGACCAGCAACCGCTCCTACAACGAAATCGGCGTTGCCGAGCCGCATCATCCGCTCACGCATCACGGCAACGATCCCGAGAAGATCGCCAAGGTGGCGAAGATCAACCGCTTTCACGTTTCGCTGTTTGCGGAGTTTTTGGAGAAATTGGCCGCAACGAAAGAGGGAGACGGCTCGCTTCTCGATCACGTGTTGTATTTGTACGGGAGCGGAATGGGAAATCCGAACGTCCACGATCACACCAACCTGCCGATCATCGTCGCGGGCGGGGCAGCCGGAAACATGCGAGGCGGGCGGCATATCAAGTATCAGGAAACAAAACCGCTGGCGAATCTGCACCTCACGCTGTTGGACAAAGTCGGCGTGCGAGTCGATTCGTTTGCAGACAGCAACGGCAAAGTCGATGAGTTGTTCCAGCCGTTGTCGATGTGAGCGAGACATGCCGAAAGTGCGATTCGTTCTGGGCTTCTGCGTGACTGCGATTCTGGCGGCAGATTTTGTTTTTGCCGTGGAAGCTCCGCTTGCCGATGCTGTTGAGGCCAACCAAGCGGCACTCGTTCGCACCTTGCTCGACAACAAGACCGATGTGAACGCGCCGCAAGGCGACGGCATGACGGCGCTCCACTTGGCCGCCTATCACGATGACGTCGACCTCGTGAAGTTGCTCCTCGCCGCGGGCGCCGATGCCAAGTCCGCGAACCGTTACGGCATTACGCCTCTGTCCCTCGCGTGCACCAACGGCAACGGAGAAATCGTCGCGGCCTTGCTCACGGCAGGAGCCGATGCCAACGCCGCACTCGCGGGCGGCGAAACACCGCTGATGACTGCTGCGCGCACTGGAAAGGTCGCGGCTGTGGAATCGCTGCTCAAGCATGGTGCCGAAGTCAACGCGCGCGATCGCAAAGGGCAAACGGCGCTGATGTGGGCGGCCGCCGAGGGAAATCTGGAAGTAGTCGATACGCTGCTCAAGGCGGATGCCGATTTCCGGTCGACGCTCAACTCTGGTTTCACACCGCTGTTCTTTGCCGTTCGCGAAGGACGTTTGGCGGTGGTCGTTCGCTTGCTCGAAGCGGGGCTCGATGTGAATGACTTGCTGCAACCCAAGAACGGCGGGAAGGCCTTCACGCCGCTCATGCTCGCGATCGAGAACGGACACTTCGAAATGGCCGCGGCCTTGTTGAAGGTCGGCGCAGACGCGAATCTTCAGCCCGCCGGCTACTCGGCGCTTCATGCGATCAGTTGGGTCCGCAAGCCGATTCGCGGCGATGGGGATCCCCCTCCGGCTGGCTCCGGCGACCTGAGCAGTTTGGACCTGGTGCGTGCGCTCGCGGCGAGCGGCGCCGACGTCAACTTGCCATTGAGGAAGGGGGAGTCAGGCCGCGGCCGATTTACGACCACCGGTTCGACGCCGTTCCTGTTGGCCGCTCGGACGGGCGATGTTCCGCTGATGAAGCTGTTGCTGGAGCTTAAAGCCGATCCGAATCTGACCAATGCCGACGACAGCACTCCCCTTCTCGCGGCGGCCGGAGTCGGCGCGCTAGGTGATGGAGACGAGGCGGCCGCGACGGAAGACGAGGCGATCGAAGCCGTGAAGTTCCTTTTGGAACTGGGCACGGATGTGAATGCCGTCGACAAAAATGGTGAAACGGCGATGCACGGCGCTGCTTATCAGAGTCTGCCAAAGTTGGTGCAGGTATTGGCCGAGAACGGTGCCGACTCGAAAATCTGGCACGCCAAGAACAAATGGAATTGGACGCCGCTGATGATTGCCGAGGGGCATCGCCCCGGCAATTTCCGCCCGGCCCCGGATACGATCGTGGCCATTGAGCGGGCGCTCAAAGCAGCGGGTGTGGAACTGCCGCCTAAGGTGAAAGCAGACAATCGGCCGGATTATTCGCCGCCGGGGAAGTAGTCCTTGCCTCGTGACTGAGTCGCTCACACTGGCGTCTTTGGGACGCCAGTGCCCCCCAAAGCTTGGGGCTTCCGTTACTCGATGTAGATGAACTCGCTTGAGTTCAGGATTGCCAGGCAGAGATCGACGAAGCTATCGGCGGCATTCTTGTCGGCAGCCCGCGTTTGGAAGAACGCTGCAACATCGGCGGCCTCTTCTTGGGTTGGGCGTCTGCCGATTGTCTTGCGATAGACGGCATCGATCTGCTGCTTGCGATCAGCGGGTACTTCATGGAGCACCTTGTCCGCGAGGCGACGCGCGATCTCGCTGGAGAACTCGCTGTTGAAGAGGATGAGCGACTGCGGTGCGATTGTCGACGACGGACGTTGCGGACAACTGGCCGTCGCCGCTGGGCGATCGAAGGCCTCGAACATGGGATAGCGCAAATTGCGGCGGGCAAAGATGTACACGCTTCGGCGAAAGTGATCGGCTGGTGAGGCGCTTACTTTCCAATGTTCAGGCGAAAGGAGGGTCTGGACCACTTCTTTGGGAAGCGGTGGGCGAACGCTCCTTCCGTGCTGCGTCGTGTTCAGCGAATCGCTCGTTGCGAGCATCAGATCGCGCAGCATCTCGCCGCTGACTCGATGCCGCGGAAAGCGCGAGAAAAACAAGTTCTGCGGGTCCTTCTCGACTGCAGCTTGCCAAGCCATTGTGTCACCGCTTGGCCGGCTTGCTTGTCGATACGTTGCCGAAGTGACGATCAGCCGCCGCAGCGACTTCATGCTCCAATCTTGTTCGACGAGTTCCGTCGCCAGCCAATCCAGCAGGTCTTGGTGCAGAGGGGAATCGCCGATGACGCCGAAATCGCTGGGGGTTTCCGTTAAGCCGCGTCCGAAATGTTGCTGCCAAAGGCGGTTGGCCATCACTCGCGCGGTGAGCGGATGATCTTCGCGAGTCAGCCATTGAGCGAGTTGTTTGCGTCGCATGGACGACTTGTCGTCGGCAGATGGCGGCCGCACTTCATCGTTCCACCAATTGACCACCCGCGGGAGCTTTGCAGTCACCGCCGGTCCTTGCCGCCGGAAGTCGCCGCGGACGTAGTAGTGGCTGAGGACTTGCTTCTGCTTGTCTTCCTTGAAGACGTGCCCTGAGAAATCGACGGCGGGCTCGAAGATCGCGCGCAAGCGATAGAAGTCGCCTTGGCTGATCGGATCGTACTTGTGGTCGTGGCACTGGGCGCAGCCGAATTGCAAACCCATGAAGACGGAGCCGACCGTACTGGCGATGTCGTTGAGCACCGTGTGCCGGCGTTCCTCCTTCGAATTGATGTCGGGCATGTCGGGGCCCGCGAGACAAAAACCGGTAGCGATTGTGGCGGCTAGATTACCGGGATCGATTTCGTCGCCGGCCACCTGCTGCGAGAGGAATTCGTCGTACGGCAGATCGTTGTTGAAGGCGTCGACTACCCAATCGCGATATCGCCACGCATCAGGGCGTTCGATGTCGTGCTCGAAGCCATCGGTTTCCGCCCAACGAGCCAAGTCGAGCCACGGCTGCGCGAAACGTTCGCCTGACATCGGAGATGCAAGCAAACGTTCGACGAGTTTCTCGTACGCATCGACCGATTCATCCGCGAGGAACGCATTGATCTCCGCAGGCGTTGGCGGGAGACCCGTCAGGTCGATCGTTGCGCGGCGAATCAGCGCTTCGCGGTCGGCCTGAGGTTGCTGCTCGATCCCGCGCCCTTCGAGGCGGGCCAGCAAGAACAGATCAATGGGATTTCTCGCTGCGGCCGCGTTCTTGACTTGCGGCAACAGCGGCCGCTTCAACAACTGAAACGACCAGTGCTCGCGAGCGGCATCCGTGATCGGTGCTTCTTCGATCTCCTCCGCAACAGCGAAGGTCGCCGGCATGGCGAAGAGCAGAGCGACCGCCCAGCGAGTTGCACGCAGCGAAAACCTCACGCGAACAGCTCCTTCACAGGCGCTGCGCCTTCGACCCCAATCAGCCGTTCTTCCAGGCCATTGTGGGGCCATGTCAACTGATAAGGATCGATGCCGAGCGCCCACAAGATAGTTGCGTGCAAGTTCGAAATGTGGACCTTGTCTTGATCCGCCCGCAGGCCGACGGGGTCGGTCGTGCCGTGCACGTGGCCGCCTTTGACGCCTGCACCGGCCAGCCAATAGCAAAAGCCCCACGGGTTGTGATCGCGTCCGGCCCCTTGTTCGCTCATCGGCATGCGGCCGAATTCGCCGCCCCACACAACAAGCGTATCGTCGAGCAAGCCTCGCTGCGAAAGATCGGTTAGCAAGCCGGCAATCGGCAGATCGGTCCGCTCGCAATACTCGCCGTGATTGGTACGCACGTCGTTGTGAGCGTCCCAGCCATTGGTGTCGCCGGAATAGAGCTGCACGAAACGCACGCCGCTTTCGAGCATCCGCCGCGCGAGGAGGCATCGCACGCCGAAGTCGTACGTTTTTGCGTTTTGCAGGCCGTACAGCTGTTTTGTCGTGTGCGTTTCCTGTGAGAGATCGACAAGTTCCGGCGCCGCTGCTTGCATGCGGAAAGCAAGTTCATACGCTTCGATCCGCGCGGCCAACTCGTCGTCGTTGTCGCGCGACTGCATGTGCCGAGCGTTCATCTTCTGTAAGAGATCGAACGTCTGTTTCTGGCGAGACGCCGAAACTCCAGCTGGCGGCGCCAAGTCGAGAATCGGCGGCTGATCCGCCCGCATCGTGGTTCCTTGATAAGCGGCCGGAAGGTAGCCGCTTCCCCAGGCCGGTGGGCCGCCTTTGATGCCGCTTCCCTTATCGGTGAGCACGACAAACGCCGGCATGCTCTGATTCTCGGTGCCAAGCCCGTACGCAACCCAGCTGCCAACCGAGGGATGCCCCATCAGAATGCTGCCGGTGTTCATCTGATACACCGACTGCGGATGGTTCACACTGTCGCCGTGCATACTGCGGATCACGCACAACTTGTCGGCGTGTTTGGCGATGTGCGGCAGGAACTCGCTCACTTCCAGCCCCGACTCGCCATGCTTGTTGTACGGCTTGACCGGGGCGAGAAGCGGATTCTGCGCCACTTTGCGGCGGGTCATCACTTCGCCGAAACTCTCGGGCAGCGGCTGGCCTGCGTACTTCGCCAGTTCGGGCTTTGGGTCGAAGAGATCGACATGGCTAGGGCCGCCATGCATGAAGAGCCACAGGACGCGTTTGGCTCTTGGGGCAAAGTTCGGCGACTTGGGCGCTAGCGGGCTCTTTTCAGCGGCCTTCTCGGCCGCCGACGTTTGCCCCTGCAGCGCGGCGAGCGCAAGCAACCCCATCCCGCCGCCTGAGGCGGAAAGAAAATGGCGCCGAGTCGAACATTCGCCGAGCAGGTTGTGCACGTTCCGCCTCGCAAAGGGACTGGGTTTCAGTGTGGCCGCAACCGGTTACGGATGCAAGCAAATGCGAGCCTGCCGCCACTTTGCTTTGGTTAGGATGCGGACTTGCCAACTCCCAGGGCGTCGGCCACCCGGTTGATGTAGTTGAAATAGGACGCGATCAGCGTGATCTGGAGGATCCCTGTATCGTCGAATCCAACGGCGCGCAGGCGGTCCGCGTCTTCTGACGTCATCTTGTACGGCGTCTTCGTGAGCTTCACGGTGAAGTCGAGCATGGCCCGATCCGTTTCCGAGAGGTTCGCTTTCCGGTAGTCCCGCCGTAACTCGGCGGCGAGTTCGTCATCGAGACTGGCCCGACGGAGGAACTCAACATGACTTTCCGTTCAGTAGAAGCACGCATTCTCGACCGACACGACCGCGGCAATCATTTCCTGTTGCCGTCGGGTGAGGGGGAGGTGCGGTTCCAGCATCATGGCCAACCCGGACATCATGTGCCGCATTGCTTCGGGAATGAGGCTATGGGCGGCCGTGATGCTGTCGGACCCGCCATCCGGCCGGACCAGGGATGCGACCTCCGGCCCGGCATACTCGATTGGGTAGAGGGGCCGAATCGACTCGTACACCCGCTTGAGATTGTCGTCGGCCTGGTCATAAGGGATGTTCTTAATCCACGTCATGCGTCGCAATTCCTTCTCGTCAAAACCATGCCGCGTGGGGCGTTTACCGATTTTGCACCCCTATTCTAACGCTGTCGCGCATTGAGCGTAGCGTTCGGAGGCCGACGGGTGCTGGCGTGCCTTTTTTGTTGACGGACGTTGAGGGGCTTGTAGAATTGGCGATGGTCTTGCCAACGGCGGCTTATGTCTTTTTCTCCTTTCATTACGCGCGCGTTGTTTGACGCGAGCCGCGCTGCGGCTGGCGATCGATGCGGGCTTTCGTGCCGTCGCATCTGTTTCTTCGCGGTGTTGGCTTTATTATTCGTGCTCAGTCCTAGCGCCGCCCGAGCATCGTGCGGCAAAGGTTACGTCGTGCTGCCACCGGGGCATGCGGGCGCCGTCGTCTCGGCGATCGTTACCAAGCATCGCCAGGCCTACGCGGAGCAAACGCATTCGTCGCGGACGCATGTTCCCACGTGTTCAGGGCCTGGATGCCGGGAAAACGCGCCGGCCTCGCACGAAGCGCCTCTGGTGCGGACGGCGACGAAGGTCAAGATCGATGCGACCCTCGGCGTCGTTCGTGAACTGCGAGTTCGCGCAGTGGGCGCATTGATTCGAGATCCGGCCAGCGCCATCTATTTCTTCGAGGCCGCTCCGCCACCGACTCCGCCGCCTGACTTCTTTACTGCGTCGGCCAGCTGATGTCTTCTCGTCTGGAAGTTCGCTATGCGCGAGCGTGTCCACGACGATGAAGCTGCGTGATCGCGAGGTCGCCTTGCGTCAGGCAGCGAATCTTTGAAGTTGCCTCAAAAAAGCGCGGACGTTCACCCGTGGATTGCCTCTGCGCTCTAACCGAATTTTCATCATTCATTAGGACATTGATCTATGCGTAAGTTTGTAATGACGTTGATGTGCTTGCCGATGGCAGGCTTGCTGCTTGCCGACGAAGCGGTTCCGTTGCCGCGAACGCTTCCGGCGACTCGGCCAGAAATGAAGCACATGCTGGAGGACTTGAAGCAACGCCCGCTGCGGATTCCGCTGCCGGAGTTGACCGACAAGGACCGCGAAGCGCTCGGCGAGCGCGGCAATAGTTATGAAAGCCGACTTCGCTACCACTACATGCCGGCCACCGAAGGATCGGCCTTTGGCGGCGGGCGCAATCGCGGTGGAAACACGCCGGGAGGTGGTAACGGTGGAGCGGGTGGCGGACGAGCAGGTGGACCTGGTGGCGCGCCGCGTGATTTCTCACGCAACGCCGACGAGAACATGTCGCTGACGTACCAGTTCAAGACGCAGCTGTTTTGGATTGTGGCTCGAACGAACAACTGCCAGTATTGCCTTGGCCATCAGGAGTGGAATCTGGCCGAGACGGGCATGACGGACGATCAACTCGCCGCCTTGGACGCCGACTGGTCGGTGTACAGCGAAAAGGAACAAGCAGCGTTCAAGTACGCTCGCATTTTGACTTGGGAGCCGCACAAGCTTTCCGACCAAGTGATCAACGACGTCCTCAAGTTCTACACGCCGAACCAGGTGCTGGAGATGACGATGTCGATGTGCGGCAACAACGCCATCAATCGCTGGAAAGAAGGGGCGGGAATTCCGCAGTCGTCCGGCAACACGTTCGCTCGGCGTGGAGAGCAAGGCGCCAACACAGCCGCTGCCGGACATTCCGATACTTTTGAGACCCCGACGTCGGAGAAGTATCAGAAGCTGACGTCGATTGTGATCCCATTCGAAGTCGAGAATGGCAAGCCGACGGGTCGCGGAATGTCGTCGCGTCCGGCCCTGGAGCCACGAACTGAAGTTCTGACCCGCCTGGCCGGACTGAAGGATCGCACGTCGCGCCTCCCGTTGGTCGAGCCCGATGTTGCGGCAGCCTGGGTGAAGGAATCGAGTCAGGAGCTGCCCACGGCCAATTGGGTTCGGCTGTTGGCGACGTTTCCCAACGACGGTCGCGGCCGTTTGAACAGCCTGGGCAATCGCGAAAAGCAGACCGGCGATCTCACGGCTTTGCAAAAAGCTCAGGTCAATTGGATCACCGCCCGCCAAGACGGCGCGTGGTACGCCACGGCTCAAGCCATGAAAACGCTCAAGGCCCTGGGGCAGTCGGAAGACCAGATCTTTGCCCTCGACGGAAACTGGAACGAGTTCAGCGCGGGCGATCGGTCGCTGTTCCAATTTGCCAAGCATCTGGCCGCTTCGCCAATTGCCGCAACAGATGAAGATGCAGCGACGGCCCTTAAGGAAACCAGCCCGCGCCACTTGGTTCAGCTCATCAACCATGTGACGGCGTGCGCGTATTTCAATCGCTTGACCGAAGCCGCCGGGCTGCCTAGCGAGTAGGCCGATTCAAAGGATTCGCTAGAAAGTTCAAAATCCCCTTGTCTGGATCGCCGCAAGGTGTTTTCGGACAAGGGGATTTTTTTGTTTTAGACACGACGGATTTCACAAGGTAATTCTCATGGATACTCGCCCGCCTTTGCCGCCGTTTACTCGCGACACTGCCATTCAAAAAGTCCGCCTTGCCGAGGATGGCTGGAACTCGCGCGACCCCGAGCGGGTCGCACTTGCCTATAGCGAGCAGAGTAAGTGGCGTAACCGCGCTGAGTTCTTCGTAGGGCGCGAGCAAATCGTGGCGTTCCTGCGGCGCAAGTGGACTCGGGAATTGGACTACCGCTTGATCAAAGAGTTGTGGGCGTTTGACGGCAACCGGATCGCCGTCCGTTTTGCCTACGAATGGCACGACGACTCGGGCAGCTGGTTTCGGTCGTACGGTAACGAGAACTGGGAATTTGATGAGCGCGGCTTGATGACCGCGCGTCATGCGAGCATCAACGATCTGCCGATCCGCGCGGAGGATCGGAAGTATTTCTGGCCGCCGGGGCGTCGGCCTGACGATCATCCCGGATTGAGTGACTTTGGTTTCTGAGAGTTCTCAATCAAAGAAGGGAAATAGTTTCTTCAGTTCCTCGGGTGACGGCCGCCGTCCGTACTCGCAGATTTCGAATGCTTCGGCGAAGCGAATCTTCTTGCCCCGCTCTTCGCCGTAGAGTTTGACGAGTTGATCGCGAAACTTTGTCGCCTCGCGGCTTTGGCGGTCTTCCCACTTTTCGCACAGCCACGCTCGGCGACCTTTCTCATCGTCGGTCGGAGGTACAGCGCGGACGAATTCTTCACTACCGCTGGCGCCTCCTTCGTACACCTGCGATGCCAGCTCGTGAACGGCATCGAGCTTTTTGTCCAAGACATCGTCGATCGCCACCACCACGTCGGGCCGAAACGGATACGGTTTCACAAAACCGTCGCTGGAGTACATGAAAACGGGATTGTCCTTGAGCGGCGGAGTGTCGGGACAAAAGAACGGCACCGTGACCATAAACGCGGCATCCTGAACCAGCACGCCGACATACCGATGGTCTGGATGGTAGTCCCAAGGACGGTGTGAAATGACAACGTCCGCGCGCCACTCGCGAATGAGTCGCGTGATGGTCCGGCGGTGCTCGAGCGTGGGCAGAAGCTCACCGTCGTGGATATCGAGCACTTGGCTCGTGGTACCGAGTTTCTCACTCGCTGCTTTGGCCTCGGCCGCACGTCGCATGGCGAGTGGCCCGCCTGCCATTTGCCAGTGGCCGATGTCGCCATTGGTTACGGAAACCAGCTTGACGTGATGTCCTTGTTTCGCCCACAGCGCTGCGGTTCCTCCGGCTTTGAACTCGGCATCGTCCGGATGTGCGCCGAAGACAATGATTCTGAGCTTGCCATCATCGACGGGTCGCTTCGTCTCCGAGGCGACTGTTTCGGCCGTGATGGATTGCCCAAAGGTGGCATTCGTGAGAACGGTTGCTAGGATCAAGGTTAGACAAAGAGTTCGCATGGAAAGGCTCCCCGTTTTGGTCGAGGTTGAATTGGCTTGCCATCACATGGCAAGCGTAGTCTGTTTGCAGGCACAAATTCAACGAATCTATCGACGAAATTACGCGAGAGATGCTAGTGAACGCCGCCGTTCATACCCTCTCGGATCGGCGTCATTTAGGCGTTGCGACGGCCGCGATCTCTTGGGCCAGATCGCCTCCAAACAGTTCTCGGCATCGAGATAGCCAGGTTTCGATGCGGCGTTGACGTGATGTTGCCTGTTCTCGAACGATCGTAGCTTCGTCCTCGTGAATCTGTTTGGACAGGCCTTGGAAGTAGTCTGCCGCCCCTTTCAGCGTGTGCTCCGGATCGACCGAGCCGAATGAGGCCCCGCCAACGTTTGCCCGCCACGGTCCGGAACTAGTGGTTCCACGTTGAATTGCCGACACGAGCCCAATTCGAGTGAAGGCTTGTCCGTAGGCCGCCGCGGCTGGAGCGACCTGCGCGACGCGCGATTCCAGATCGGCTTGTGCCTGTCGCAGCTTGTTTCGCAGGTCGGTCTCTTCCCGTTCGAGTCGGTCGTGCTGCCCCTTCAGATCATCCAGCTTGGCCTGAAGCGCTCGCAGCTTGCCGTCGGCCTGGTCGTGTTCACTTTTGGCGGCGTCGAATGGTCCGGTGACCGACCGAAGGCGGGCTTCGGCCGCAGTATACGATTGCTGGGTGCGCGCCAGTTCGGCTGCGGCTGCGGGAGACTCGGCCCCACCATCACCGGCGGCAGCGCGTTCCGATTCGGACACGCGTTTGGCAGCGTCCATTGCGCCGGCAGCGCGCTGCAGCTCGTCATTAGCTGCTTGTCTTGCGGGGCCATGCGTTGCCATCTGCTGGAGTGCAGAGTCGAACCGCCGGCGCCAGTCGTCCGCTTCCTTGCGTGCCGCATCCGCTTGATTCTGAAAACCGTGGCGGTTGCGCGGAAGGTCGGCCAGCTTGGCGGAGAATTCCTGGCCTTGTTTCACCGCCGCGAGTAGTTCGGCGCTCTTGCGCTTCGCGGTGTGGACTTCGCTCGCGAGATGGTCGAGTGTCGCGATCCGATCGATCAAGCCGCGGTAAGCGCCGTCGGAGCGAGAGAGCTCCGTTTCAACGAGAGCGCCGGCGCGCGTCAGGCCTGTGCTCCACAGGCTTTCTTTATCTTTGGCGACTGTGGCGAACGCGGACAATTCTGTTTGAGCCACTTTTACATCGGCGTCCTTGCGACGTTGGTCTTCCGTTTGGCTGAACGTCGCGGCGGCGAATGCGGCGATCTCGGCCGTTACATCCTTGACGAAGGCTTTGAGCGGCGCGAGCTCGCGGCCGATTTCGGCTAGCGTCTGGCCAAAAGTGCGCAGAGCGGCTGCGTCGGCGGACTCGCTGGCGGCCAGGCGTGCTTGCCAGAAATCGACGGGCCGGCCGCTGTGCCGCGCGTTCTCGGGCAACAGTCGTTCCCTCAGCATCTGGGCCCGCGCGATGACGAAGTTGTCGGCCAGGATCTCTGCTTCCTGGTCGGAGATCGTCGAGCGATGGGCCAATTCTTTGGAGCGTGTCGCGCCAAATGGGACGTGACGTTTGATCCAGCCAAAGAACCCGGCTTGCTCCGCTTTGAAGCCATCGTAAGCGGTGCGAACTTCTTCTAACTCGGCCTTATCGCGGGCCTTCTCTTGCACGAGGCGACGAATCGCGTCGTCGATCGCGGCGACGATGGCTTGCGAGTCGCCACCCGTTTGAACCGTGGCGGCCATCTGGTCGTAGACTTCACGAAGCTGGCGAAAATCGACCGTGGTGGCCAGACGTTCGACCCATTCGACAGACATACAGCAATCCTCCTTCGTTGGGCCGATTATCCAAGGCCGTATTGCAAGGGTCAATGAAGGCGGGGATCAATCGAGCTTTTCCCATCGCAAGTTCTTGAAGACAGTCCGTTGGTCGTCCTTGGTGGTGCCCGAAAAGCGGAGGAAAGTCACATTCGCCCAACTTGCGAGGGTGCCTCCTTTGTCATCCGCAAAGTCCGCTGGCCGGCCCTCGGATCGAAGTGCTAACCCAGACCGCGAACCACGTCTTCCAGCTTCTTAGCGCATTGGTCCCAGCCATCGCGGTCGTTTTTCAAATCGCGAAAGTCGACTGGCGGAGCGATTCGGATAGAGAGTTTCCGTGGACGCACCAACCACGCATCGGGTGGCATTGCGCGGCGAGCGCCATCGATAATGCACGGCACGACGGGAATCTCCGTTCCAGCGACGAGCATCCCAATGCCCGACTTGAAAGCGTTTAGCTCGCCCGTCCGCGTCCGCGTTCCTTCCGGAAATAGGATGACGACCGATGGTTGACTGAGCAGTCGATCTCGCACGTCGGACAGAAAATGCCGCCCCGATGCTCCGCGCGCTACGGGGAATGCATTCACGAAGACTGCCGAAAAGGCGGCAAGCGAGAGCCGCTCGAAGAAGACATCGCGTGCCGCGATAGGGAAAGTCTGGTCGCGCAGACCCAGCGGCAAAATCGAGGTGAGCAGAGGCGCATCAAGGTGACTGGCGTGGTTGGCAATGATGACGAACGATGGATTGGCAGGCAGATGCTCGCGGCCTCGCACTTGCAACCGGTTCCAAATGCGAAACGCCGTTCGCAAAAACATCCACCAGCCAAGACGCATGATGCTTTCGAACAGCCCCCCTTCGCGCTGCGAACTGCGATAGCGCTCCATGGGCTCCAAATGTTGGTCGCGGGCCGGTTCCAGCTTCCAGTCGTCCAAGGTCAGCCTCCCGTAAAGACACGCTGCGGCTGATCGGCCCCAATCGCACCCAAGTGGAGCGACAGGTAGTGAAACGCGACGGGCGGAACGAGCACCAGGCTGTCGAAGCGATCGAGCAGTCCGCCGTGGGCCGGGATCACGTTGCCGATGTCCTTGATTCCGATATCGCGCTTAATGGACGACAAGAGCAAGTCGCCGAACTGGCCAAGGATACTCAGACCCGCGCCGAACAGGATGAGTCGGTCGAGGCGATCGATCGCTGTTCCCTGGAACAGAAAGTGGGCTAACGTGGCGGCCAGTGCCGTCGTCAATACCAAGGCTCCGATGCATCCCGCCCAGGTTTTGCCGGGGCTGGTATTGGGGATGGCCTTGGGGCCGCCAATCAATCGGCCGCAGCAGTAGGCGAAAACATCGTTGGCTTCGACGCACATGATCAGCAGAATCAGGATCGAACGGTAGTGCGGATGATTGGCGAACAGGCCGATGTAACCGAAGCCATACCCGAATAGAAGAAAGGCGGTCACGCCTAATGCGGTTCGCTGGATGTAGCCTTTGGGGCGGTCTTGCGGGATGGTGCTGATGGCGATGAGCCCGACGGTCAGCATCGCCGATGCGAAGAAGAGCCGCGAGTAGTTATCGATCGCTGCGAAGGTGACTAAGAGGATTCCAAAGACGACCATCAAACTGATCGTCTTCTCGCGAAACAACCCCGTCGCGCGGGCGAATTCGCGGTAGCACGCCAAGCTCAGCGCGCAGACCCCCAGGATCACCCAACCTGGTCCGAGCAGTACCGGAACCAGCAAAACGACGGCGATGACCAGCCACGAGCGCCAACGCACCATCACATCGGTGTAGGCTTTGTTCTCAAGTCGTCCCGCTTTGTGCCTTAGGAAGATGCCCACCCAGGTGATCACAAACAGGGCGACAATCACGCCGATCGACCAGCACGTCATCGGCTCGGCCAAAACTTGTTCGGGCGAAAAGAACTTTTGCTTGAGCCACGCCATTACGGATGATCCTTTCGTAGTGCCGCGGCAATCTTACTCAAACGGCGCACGGTGGTGAACGCGGATCCGACGGCGATCAGGGCTAGCGCCATACCAACGATTCCGAAATTAGGCCAGTCGGAAATAGGCGTTTGCCACGCCGTTGGAGCCAGCCCGGCATAAATGGAAGCGATCGTCAGGACAGCCATCCGCTGCGGTTTGGCCAGGGGGCCGCAGAACTCCTGGTGAGCACCCGCGACCTTCCCTTCGGCACGAATGTAAGCCGTGAATAGTGCTGCGATGGCCGCGAGATAACCGAGCTCCGGCCGCGCGCCGGCAGCGTATCCGGCTCCAACGAAGATCGCCGTATCGCTCACGCGGTCGGGAACCTCGTTAAAGAGTTCGCCGACGGGCGACGCCTGCTTGGTTTGCACGGCGACCATGCCGTCGAGCATGTTGGCTAGCAGCCGAAGTTGCATCAGCCCGGCCGCAAGGAGAAAAAACAGCCAACCATCCGCAGGCCGCCTGGTTCCCACGTACGCTGCCCCGGACAGCACTCCCGCAATCATCCCGACGACCGAAATGGTATTGGGAGTGATCCCAAGGCCGGCAATCCAGGTCGCCAGGCGAATCGAGACCGATAGGTTGCGGGACGTAATTGGCCGTCGCTCGGGAGTGTACTCTTTGTCGCTCATATCACCTCCCCATCAGGTACATGCCGGCCACCAGCAGCACCATGCCGACGATGTTGACCGGCTTGATCTCGACTCCGTAGGCAACCAATCCGATGATCGCTGCCCAGATGAATGTCGAAGCGTAGATCGGGTAAAGAACCGAGAGCGAACCCCCTTGCTTGAATGCCGCCACGAATAGCACCATCACGCCGATGTAACACAACACGCCTAGGAGCAGCCGCCAGTTGGCGATGTACGAGGTCCAGTCGGACGTGGTTTGCGCCGCACCCGACTTGTAGAGAAACTGCCCCAGCGCCCCGATCACGGCGGCAACCAGGAACATGAGGATCGATGAAATGGGAGTCGATTGAGAAGCGACAGTTGGCATCTCGGCCTCGCTGAGAGGAGTGCTCGGTTACACAATCAGGACACCGTGAGCGGTCCAGTCGCCCTGGGAAGCGAACGCATCGATGATTTTCACGACATTTTCGCCGACGGTTCGCTGGGCATCTTCGGTTTGCGCCGCGACATGCGGCGTGCCGATGAAATGAGGCAGCTGAAATAGCGGATGTTTTCCGGGCGGCTCTTGCTGGAAGACGTCGAGCGCGGCTCCGCCAAGTTGTTTGCTCTCTAGCGCCGCGAACAGAGCCGCTTCATCGACAATGCCCCCTCGTCCGACATTGATCAACAGGGCATCCGGGCGCATCAGCGCTAGTTTGGCGGCATCCACTAACCGGCGCGACTCCGAATTAAGCGGGGCCTGAATGATCAGAATCTCTGATTGGGCAAACAATTCGGCGAGTCCCACGAAACGGGTGCCTATCTGGCTGGCCACAAGTTGTTTGTCGGCTTTATCGGGGCTCCGATCGTACGCGATGGTGTTCATTCCCAGCGCCCGGCCGATCTCGCCGATGCGTTGCCCGATCCGGCCGAATCCCAGCAAACCAAGCTGTCTGCCGAAAAGGTTGCGGCCGTAGCCGGAGTGCTTTTCCCATCGGCCGGCGGCAAGTGCCATGTGGTGTTGCACCACGCGATGGGACAGGGCCAAGGCGAGTGAGATCGCATGCTCAGCCACCGACTGCGCGGAGAGTGGCACCGAAATGATGTGGATACCGCGCTGGCGGGCAAAGTCGCAATCGATGCCATCCAAACCGCCACCGGCGCGAACGATGAGTTGTAGATAGTTCGCTGCACTCAGTGCCGCCTGGTCGAGCCGCACGCCGCTGCGAACCACGACAATCTCGGCATCACGCATCAGCGAAGGGAGCGATTCCGGCGTCGACTTGAGTTCGACGCGGGTGTCGTGCGACGCCACAAGACGATCGAGGGCGCTTGGCCAGAGAGAACTCAATACGAGTACTTTCATGGGAGTGTCGGCGCGTAGCACGCCGCCTTTTTGTCGATTCCCAAGGCCGTATCGGTGCGGCGGATCGATGCCCACGGGTCTTTTTCCATGCCAAGTGTGGCGCGTACGCAGTCGATTGTTTCGGGAATCGTGATCGACTCCATGTGGACGTTGAAGCTTGCGACGACCGTTCGCCCTTGCACGCAAAGTCCCTCATCCCAGACGTAGACTTCGGGGCGGTCGCGGCGCGATCGGCCAATATCTTGATAGTACTCGGCCAGTTCGGATGTCGACTGCAGGCCTGTCCCTAAGATCATGCGAGGCGTCTTGTCGAGTGCATTGCGCACCTCTTCCAAAGTCGGAGCGCAAGCCAGGTCGGCCTCGATGGTCAAGACGTGGCTAAGCGTCGTCGGGCAGTCGGCCGACATCGAGTAGAGCTTTAAGCCAGGCAGCACGGTCGCAATATCGGGTGCGTGATGTGATTGCCCTGGGTACGGCGTTAACGCGTTGACAGGCGTCTTGCTTGCCTTGCCTGGGTCGGCAGCGCGCCGCCACAAGCTGATGAATCCGCGCTCCAAGCCGAACGCGCGATGCAGCGCCCAAACCATGCGTGTGCTGCCGGTCGAAGAGCAACTGATTACCCGGACACGTTTGGGGCGATCGGACGGTTGCGATGCCACCTCGTGGTAGTTCGCGAAGGCATTGAACGAAACACCGCCAAAACGATGCTTCTCGCCCCCTTGGACGATCACGGGAATGGCCGGATAGGCGTCGTAGATCGCTTGATAGGCCGCGGGAACGCCGCTGGGGGTGCAGTCGAGCAGCACATCGATTCGTTTCATCAAGTCACTCAACGTTCCATCGCATTCGGCGTTTGGTTGTTCGCCAGCAGCTGTGGCATCGAAGACCCGGTAACCGAGGCGTCGCGCTACGTGCAGGCTCGGGCTTGTTCCGCGAACGGCGACGCCGGTTACTTGCATATCGGGTTGCTGTCTCACGGCGTCGGCAACGCGTTTGCCGATTACGCCGTAACCCAAGATGCCAGCGCGAATTGGTCCTAGCATAAGGCCCCGTCCAATCCCAATTGTTCATTGGTCATGCGGCGGCTTTCCTCTCGCGTTTCGGCACTGCCAGCCATGAAACGGATCGCGTCCACGATGTCAGGAATTGGTGTTGCATCGGGACTGACATCCATGGCCAAGAACAAATCCTGGTCGACAATGGCAATCGACTCTTCCCAGACGAAGACCTCAGGGCGGTCGCCACGAGTCCGGCCGATATCGCGATCGTACTCTTGCAGTTGCCCGGTGTTGGCGAATCCTGCCTTGCCAGATCTTACGCGAATGCGATCGGCGCTGTTGAGCAAAACGATGATCTCCTCGCGTGACATGTGTTGCTTCAATTCGCATCGGACGTGGTGAAGGTGCGACTGCGTATACGGAACGCGCGTGCGGCGAATCATCACAGGCGATCGCAAGGTTCCCAGTTGCTGGAGGTCGCGATCCTCGTCGGCCAGCGAGAAAATAGGTTTCATCGAGTCGACGGCATCCCTGTCGACTGTGTCCACACGCCGAGCGCAGCTGGAAAACAATCGCTGGATGGGGGGCAGCACTTCTAGCAAACGATTGAAAGCGAGGGCATCAGCGCACGGCACACGGACGGTCGCACTGTCGTCGGCGGTTGGCCCGTTCCACCATCGTGGACCAACGGGCATGTCGGGTCCATGCACACAAGGAACATTGATCCTTGGGACTTCGCCTTCACAAACGACGACTACCTGGCACTGATCCAACAAGCTCGAATCGCATGTTTCATAGTAGGGAAGCTGCAAGGCCGACATGATTCGCTGGCGGTCGGCCGCTCGTTCTACTATGCCAGCCAGGCGAAAGTCACGTTGCTGGCGAATCGCATCGACGACCCGTTTGCCGATTGCGTTGTAGCCAACGACAACTACCGAAACGGTCACGCTAGGCTCCCGCGTGCGGATTGTGTTGGAGTGAAAAGGCCTCGTCCAAGCCGGCGATCCACGTTTCGACGCCGTGCGAAGTTTGCTCGCTCAAGATCTGCCCAAAGGCGCGCTTCATGGCACGGATCGCGGCGCGGATTCCGTGGTTCGCGTAGATGATGATCTTCACCTTGCCATTCGACACAGCTTCGTCGAACGTCAGCTGATGATAGGTTGTGGGAATCAATACCAGCGGCAGGTCGATATCCCACTCGCGAACAAATCGCATGACCTCGTCGGGCTTGCTGCTGCGGGAGTGAATCACGATCGCGTCTGCCCCGGCGTTGGCATAGGTCCTGGCCCGATGCAGGGCGTCTTCGTGCCCTCGTTCGGCAATCAGCGATTGCACTCTGGCGATTACCGTGATGTCGTCGGCGACTTCGCGGGCGGCTTCAATCTTGGCGGCGAACTCGCGGCATTCACACAGCGCATGCTTGCCGTTCAGCAGCGCGTTTCGCCTTGGTGTGGCGGCGTCTTCCATGCAAACGGCCGCGATGCCAGCGTCGGAATAGGCTTTGACCACCTCGCGAATCACGCTCGGCCCGCCGAAGCCCGCTTCGCAATCGGCAACGACTGGAATGCCGACCGCGTTCTTGATTGCCGTCGCCACGCTCAAGAGCTCACGCCACGACAAGACGTCCGCATCGCTGACGCCAAGCGATGTGGCGATCTCGAAACTCGACGCCCATACGCCGTCGAAGCCCGCTTCTTCTGCCAACCGTGCCGACAAGGGGTTGTGTGCACCCGCCAGTCGCAGCGCCGTCGGCGACTGTAATAGCCTACGCCTTACAGGCATGATGATTCTCGATGATGAGGAGAGGATAGGGTTTGATAGTACTCGACGACATTGCCTTGGGTAACAGCAATAGGGTTGGTTTGAAGGTCGCCGCGAACTCTCTGGACCAACTCATTGATTTTGCCGGACTCAAGGTGAACACCCAACGCATCGATCGAGACCGCAAGTCCGATCGATTGGAGAAACGAACGAAAGGCATCGCCGCACTTTGCGGCAGCTTGTTCAATAGGAAGGCTTGTCAGCGACGGCTCGATGCAGGATGCGATTTCCGCGAACCGCGACACCGCACCTCGCCACGAATCACGAGCCCACTTGGGATAAAAGAGGGCCACGGCCTGCCCGTGGGCGATCTGCGGAAACAACGCACACAAGGGCTTGTCCAGGCGATGCGGGAGACAAGTCCCCACGCACGAGAGGTTGTAGCCCATTGTTGTGCTGGCCCACGAGAGATTCGTCCGTGCCTCGCGATGATCGGGTTGCGCGAGTGCGAGCGGCAGATTTTTCACGACTTGTTGGATTGCTTCGCGGGCCAGGCAATCTGCCCACCGCTGCGCTTTGGGTGAGACGTACGATTCGACTGCGTGCGCCAAAGCGTCGAATCCCGTCTCCGCCGTCACGCGAGCAGGCAAGGCCCACGTCAATTCAGGGTCGACGATGGCGTATCGCGGAAACAGATCGTCGCCGCGAATCGCATCCTTATGGCAGCCTTCCAAGTCGGTCACGATCGCTGACCGGTTTGTTTCGCTGCCTGTTCCCGACGTGGTTGGTATGGCAACGATGGGGAGCGTGTCGCTTGTGGGAGCAACGCGGCCGTAGAGAAAGTCGACGCAAGGATGGCTGTGAGGAGCCACTGCGGCAACGGCCTTGGCACAATCGAGTGCGCTCCCCCCGCCTAAACCAATGATTACTTGTGCGCGGAACCTACGAGCGAGATCAGCGGCGGCATCGACATTCGCCGTTGAAGGCGTGACGTCCAAGTCGCGGTAGACGGTGGCGGTAATTCCTGCTTTGGTAAGCGAATCGAGAACTCGCGATGTGTAGCCGAGGCGATCCATCGCTGAGCGACTTGTTACGACAAGGGCGCGATCGCCTAGCGAGGCAACGCAGGGGCCGACCTCGTTCACGCGGCCCGCGCCGAACCGAACTTTGGTTGGAAGGTATGAGTCGAATCTCATAACGCCCCTCCCGTATTCGTAGCTGTTTTGCCCGCTGCTCGTTGTGCCGCTTGCCATAAGGCCCAGACGTACGGAATGGGATTTTTGCCGAGGGCCTTCAAAATGGTTGTCCCAGCAGTGAAACAGTGGGTCACGTTGGCCGTGTTGCCGAACCGGTTCATCGCGAGTCCACCTTCGCCGCCACCGATGTAAACTCGCAGTCCGGCGGCGTTCACCTCTTGAAGCACTTTGACCCATGCGGCCGTGGCTTGCGCGAATGCTGGACATTCGAACTTCCCTAACACGCCGTTGTGAAACAATACCGCTCCCGGACGCTCGACCGCGTACCTCGACAATCGCTCTTTGAACCGTTGCACGGTTTTGGGCCCCACGTCGCGATGCGCACTGCCAGAAGGAATTCGTTCAACAACCTGCCCGTCTTCCAAGACGAAGTCGACTGGCAACAGCAACTCGATCCCCCGATCGCGAATTGCTTGCACCACTTGTTTTGCGACGCTCATGGCTGAGGTAGGAACCTCGCCAGCGCGTCCCATTTCAAATTGCGTTGGCGTCGCAGTCGTTGCGCTTTTCGGATGGCAATCTGTGTTGCAATCATTGTTGCAATCGGTGTTGCAATGAGATAGCAAAGGCAGTGCCAATAGTCCCCCGGCGATCACTAGTTTGACTCGCCCTTGCGAAATAACACCTGCCAAGTCGTCCAGTTTGTTGAACTTTGCTCCGCTGAAAACCACGATTTCAGCACTGCGCGCAGCCAGAACTGGCCCCTCCAACTCGGCCGCGACGTGGTGACCCAAAGCGACTCGATCCATCGCTTGCGGCACCAAGGCGCTGGAAAGGTCGCAATTGGACGCCGCAAATCCTTCGTTGATATGGACTTTCCCCAGTTCCCGCCGCACCGATTGGGCGTAACCAGTGAGCCGCGGCAAAAGGCTTTCGAGGTCGCGGGGTTTAGGCCGCCACAGCGACGTTTCCAGGGGCCAAAAACGGGCATTTTCCAGCATGACGATGGAGCCGGAAGGCAATTGGCCGATCCGCTCGCCAACCCATGGGGCGACTTCGCCGGAGCTATCGTCCATCCAGTCCGTCAAAAAATGGACAGGCAACTGCAAGATTTGCTGCAAGCGGTTAGCGACTGGACGTAGCGAGCATTCCGCAGCGATGCCGATATGGCCGTGGATGACCTGCCGCCACCCGCGGTTCAGGCCAAAACGCAAGGTGTCGAGAAGCGACCGGACTCGCACGTCGCTGGCAATCGAGCCGTCGGGAGCCATCGCCAGGTTGGTGTCGCAGCGAATAATGACAGGCGTCCCGGGAGGAACATTCACGAGGGAATCGAGCCGGGGGATCGCCGCGACCATTTCCTCCATCGAAGGAAGCCGGTCGACCGGCGGTTCCAGGAGGTTGCGACACCAGGTGGCAACTGTTTCCTTTGATATTGGCATGGTTGTTTCTTATCGGCGAAGTTGGAACGTGGCCAGCACGGATTGAGCATTCGGAGCTTCGGCGCCCACCTGTTAAGGAAGCGACTCCTAAGTTAACACCTCGCCCCCAGTGCGAGGGATTTGTTTGAATGCCGTGGCGGACCGTTTGAGGCGTTACGATGGATTCGCCAATTTCTTTTGCACGTGAGGAGTCTGTGTGAGCGAGAAAGAATCACTGGTCTACATGGCCCGGCATGGAGAAACGGCCTGGTCGTTGACAGGGCAGCACACCGGGCTGACCGATCTTCCGCTGACGCCCCGCGGCGAGCGCAACGCCTTAGCGTTGGGCGAGCGGCTCAAAGGGCTGCAAGTGGCGCACGTCTTTGTCAGCCCGCTTCAGAGAGCGCGGCAAACCTGCGACTTGTCGGGCTTTGGCAAGACTGCCGAAGTCGATGGCGACCTCGTCGAGTGGAACTATGGCCAGTACGAAGGACTCACCACCGCGCAAATCCACGAAACCAATCTGGGGTGGAGAATCTTTCGCGACGGTTGTCCGGGCGGCGAATCGGTTGCGGACGTTAGCACGCGAGCCGACCGCGTGGTGGCCAAACTGCGAGCGATTGACGAGCCCGTCCTTATCTTCTCAAGCGGCCACTTTATGGAGATGTTCTGCGTTCGCTGGCTTGGCTTGCCAGCCGATACCGGCACGCACCTCTACCTCGATACGGCGTCGCTAAGCATCGTGGGCTATCACCGGTCGAAATCGAACCCGGTCCTGCGCCTTTGGAACTGTCGCAAGCATTCCGAATAGCGGTTCAGCCCCCGACGCGGATGCCGCGATAACCGCGCGCTTGTGCCCTGCTCTTCACCGTGAGTTAGGCCGTCCTCTTTTTCTTTGAAGAATGCGAACGCAATCAAGTGCACTGCTAGGATTGCTCGCCGACAAAAAAGGATCGCTCCTCGCTCCAGTCGAGTTCGATCGCGCGTTTTTGTGCGTGCGGATGTTCGACGAGCCAGCGCGAAATCACGGCCACCACTTCTTGTTCGACCACGCGCTGCATCGGCCGCGCGCCGTATCGCGGATGAAAGCCCGTCGAGACGATGCGGTCGACGGCAGCGTCGGTCCAGGTGAGCGCCAGTTCGCTCGAGCGCAGCCGCTCGCGCTGCGCGACGTGGCGGAGTTCTCGGGCAACCAGTTGTTTTACCGCTGTGGCATCGAGGTGTTGGAAGGCCACGACGTTGTCGATCCGGTTGAGGAACTCCGGACGAAAGGCATTGGCCAGTTCGCGTAGGTACGAGGACGAGCTCTCGCCGCCGAAGCCCAGTTGCGGTGGGCGATCGGCCCCGACGTTCGATGTCATGATGATCAAGCTGCTGGTGAAGTTGGTGACTCGCCCGAAGCGGTCGGTGAGACGTCCCTCGTCGAGCAAGCCAAGCAACGCGTCGTGAACGTCGGCGGAGGCTTTTTCGATTTCGTCGAGCAACACAACCGAGAAGGGTTGCAAGCGCATCCGCTTCACAAAATCGCTCACTTCGCCGTCTGCTTGTTGAACCAGCCGGCTCGACGCTCCTGGTTCGCCGTACTCGCTCATATCGAGCCGCACCAGGCGTTCTTTGAGGGGCCGGTCGCTTGTCAGCGCGTCGGCACTGGTCCCATGCCCAAACAGCCACCGGGCGATCGCCTTGGCCATTTCGGTTTTTCCCACGCCGGTTGGACCGCAAAAAAAGAGAACGCCGATGGGGCGTTGCGGATCGTTCAGCCCCGCTTTGAACGAGGTGATGGTCGAGGCCGCTACGTCGGCGGCTTGCGGCTGCGCTACCACGGCCGTTGCGAAGTGGCGCCGCACATCATCGCGCTCCAGCGGAATTTCGTCGCGCAGCAAGATATCGGGCAGCCCCGTTTCGTGCTGGAACTTTTCTCGCGCGCGGTCGACCGTGATTTTGCTCTCGCGGCGGACCAACGTTTCTTCACCGAGTTCGCGAGTAAAGCCCACGATCCGGCCGGGAAACACGACGTAAGGACAGAATCGCCGATAGTGTTGCAAAATCCAATCGGGAACACCTGCTTCGAACTCCAGTCGATTTTCACGCGCGAACGCCTGCAAAACCAATTCCAGGACTTGCCGCGAGTTGGTCGCGTTCATGGGCTGGATGGCAATCACCTCGAAGGCATCAGCCAGTGCGGGAAGGAGCCGCCGGCAGGCATCCAGTTCCTCGGGCGTGCACTCGGCGACGATCCGCAGTTCGCCACGCTGTAGATAGCGAAGAAAGAACGCGCCCAAGCCCGAGGCGGGATCGCGACCGCCGGCGCGGACCAGTTCGAGCAAGTTCTCGACGCACAATACGCCTTGCACGCGCGACAACTCGGCGACGATGCTTTCGCAACGCTCTTCCCATTGGCCCAGGTATTGCATCCCGGCGACCAAGCGCGAACCGCTTGTCAGCCACGCGCGATCGCGCCACGAGGTCGTCGCCGCCGGTTCATCACCCTTCTTCTTCGCAACCTTTTCGCCTCGCACTAACGAGCGAATCGCATTGGCGATAATCGTCGTCTTACCGATGCCGGAGGGACCGACGAGCAGAAGAGGCGCGCGGCCCGTCGAAAGCCGGGCAGCGACGTCTTGTACTTCGTCGTCGCGATTCCAAGCGCGGGGCCAGCGTTTCTCGTTCCCGCGACGGACGATAGGTTCGGCGGTCGCGGTCAGCGCTGGAAGCGAGGACGATTCGTCTGCCGACTCGCTGCGGGCGTCGACGCGCACTTGAATCGATGCAAACCACATCTTGGGCGGCTTGAGTTCCTTCGCTACGTTCTCGGGGCTCTGGTGGGCCAGCTTTTGCCGAACGGCCTCGGCGATCAATTCTTTCTCATCAATCCCCGCTCCGTATACCAGTCGCACGCCGAGGGTCGGCGCGGCGATCATTTTGACCATATCGCCGCGCGTACCAAAAATGCAGGTGACGCGCAAGTCGAACTGTTTCGAACCCGGGTAACGCAGGCCAACGGATTCGTACGAAGGGCGAAGGCTGACCGTGCAATCGCGGACTTCCGACGCAACAAATTTGGCTTCTTCGAGTCTTCCCTTCCGCCGCGCCCGCCATTGCAGGGTTTTTTTGATTTGTCGCATCACGTTCGCTTGCGAGCGGTCGTAAACGGCCAGCGGTTCGCCATCGAGCGTGCAACCGGTGACCCCTCCCAGCGCATCGGTCCACAGTGCCACTGGATATTGATAGAACGTCGGCTTCGTTCGGCTTCGTGGCATTGGCTAGCCTTTCCATTCCGGCGGCAGCGGCAGGCCGCTCAGGACGATCGAACGGTATTCCGAGACAGGCGAATTGGTCGGAATGGATCGGCCAGTTCGCAAGTCGATGGCGGGGCCATCGTCCTCGTAATAGCGGACGATCTTTCCGATCGGCCATGGGTCGGCGTCGACGCTCGCCACGCCTTGTGCCATCGCATCGATCCATTCCTTCAGGCGGCGCTCTTCGCGATCGATGCCTTCCTGGGCGTCGATCGAATCTTCCAGCGGAAAGACCAGCATCTGATACGGATCGAGCTTTTGACCTTGGCGGCACCAAACGTGGAGTCCCGCTTCTTGCCTTAAGAGCGGCATCACGCCTGGGCCGGCGAAGGAAAAAACCTCCCAACTTTGCTGAGCGAGCGACGGAGTGAGCACGCGTTTAATATGAAAGCCAAACGCCTGACTGAAGAGTTGCTCGATGCGCGATCCAAGTCGGGAGGTCGCCTCGTGCGTTTCGCGCCAGCGTATGGCCACCGTTGGCTCAAGCGGCCGTAAGACGACGAGTCCCGATTGAGATTCCGCCTGCGAATCGAGTAACGATTGGGCAATGGCACATTCCTCAAGTGTCGATCGCAGTTGGGCCTCGATCTCTCCGGGTTTGATTTGGCTGCTGGCCACTTCGCGGAAGTAGGCGTGAATGTCCTCGGCGGCGTGGAGCGATTGCATCATCCGCTTGGCCACCCTGCCCTCGCGGTCCATCCTGGCCGCCTGGTGCAACACGGCGCCTGCTTGTACGCCGCGAGTCGGCAAGAGCTGCGCGGTGCCGCTCCCTTTTTTCTTGGGAAGGCTTCTGAGATGCTTGATTCGATTCAAGCCTTCGCGGACTACGTGAAGTTGTTCTTTCAGCGTATAGTACGCGACCTGTTCGCGCGAAACGCCGTGCGATGTTGCACCCAGCTTCCTGGCTCGTTCTTGCCAGGCTTGCGCGTCGTGCTGTGCCCGCACGAGAAAAGCCTCGATCCGCGGCAGATTGTCGTCGACGTCGCTCGATCGCGCGGGGACTTCTTCCACAGGTTCCAGGGCGTCGATGCGCGTCAACACACCTTCGCCCCCCGCGAAGATCGAAGCGATCATCGGCTGGTCGGCCGGCATCCGCGCCAAGCTCGCGGCCATGGGCTGGAGGATCTCTCGCTCGACAGCACGCTTGATGGCACGGGCGCCCAGTTGGGGGTGAAAGCCGGCTTCAACGACTTTGGCTAGCGCCCGGTCGTCGATCGTTGCGAACGACCGCCGCCGAACCAGGCCGTCGCGATTCATGGCTTCGGAGAGCAACCGGCGGGCGATTTCGAGCAGTTGTTTTTCGTTGAGAGAATCGAACGGCAGCAAATAATCGATCCGGTTGTAGAACTCCGGACGGAAGAATCGTTCGGCCGCTTCGACAAACGAACGGCGGCGGCTCGAGCCATCGCGAACGAAGCCCATCTGACGCGACGCGTCGGTAACTCCCAAGTTCGAGGTCATGACAATCACGCACTGCGTGAAGTCGCTGGTGCGGCCGGTCGCATCGGTCAACCGCCCTTCGCCCATGGCTTGCAGCAACAGATCGAAGGCATCAGGATGCGCTTTTTCGATCTCATCCAGCAGGACGACCGAGAAGGGCTGCCGCCGCACCGCCGAGGTAAGCAGTCCTTCGTCGCCTAGCGAACCTGCGAGCCTGGTGACCGCGCCCGGCGTTTGATACTCGTTCATATCAAATCGCAGCAGGCGCGAGTTGTCGCCAAACAGCACCCGCGCCAACACCTGGGCACAGTGCGTTTTGCCGACTCCGGTGGGCCCCATGAAAAGCATCGTTGCCAAGGGACGGTCGGGTGCGCTCAAGCCGGCTTTCGCTGTGCTGGCAACGTCGGCCATGGCTTCCACGACGTGCGATTGTCCAGAGACTTCGTCAACGATTTGTTCAGCTACTTTGGGTCGAGGCCACGCCGAGTTCGACAACATTTGGAAGTCGAGCCCCGTTCGTTGGCTGAAGGCCGTCAGCACGTGATCGCGATGAACCGTGTGCATTCGCGCATTGGCCACCGTCGCGGCCGAACCGTCGAAGCGGACCGCCAGCTCGCGAAGAAGGCTAACTGCCTTGCCGGGAAAGGCCGCGTCGCGCACGAACCGTCGCGTCAGCTCCATGACGGCCGGAAAAATCTCGATCCCAAACTGCACGCGATGCGCCGCTTCCAATTGCCGCGAGGCCGCCAAGAGGACCCGCCAGGTGTCGTCTTCGCTTGTCGCGGGGACGGGGATCACGTGAAACTGATCGGCCAGGCCGCGATCGCGTTCGCGGAACGTATTCATGCCCTCGGGCGTAAACTCGGCCACGATTCGCACGTCGCGGCGGATGATTCGCGGCCGCAGGACGTCGGCCATGCACAGGTCGGAATCGCGGCTTCGCCCAGCCTGGTAGAGCCCCAGAAAATCGTCGAAGCAGAGAATCAAATCGCGTTTCTGTGCATGTTTGACGATCGACTCCAGGCGGTTCTCCCATTGACCAACGTACATCATGCCGGCGATCAATCGCTGCGGCGACAGTTGCCAGGCGAGCCCTTTCCCTTTTTGTTTTTTCTTGCGTCGAGCCGCCCGTTGCCAGACGACTTCCGAGAGAACGGTCGATTTGCCCGACAGCCGGGGACCGACCAGTGCCACCGGCCGGCGGTCGCGCTGCCGCAGTACCCGGTCGAGTTCGGTTGTTTCAAAGTCGCGCAGGATTGCCCGCGATAGTTCGTCGGGATAGAGCGCGTCGAGCGAACGGCCCACCTTGGCCAATTCGTCCGCGCCGTTCATCTCGCCGACGCCAAAGAGAGTCGCGAGAATCTTGTTGGCGTCGATGGGTTTGGCCAACTTGGTGCGATAGTCGATCTCGACCGTTTGAACCCACGCTTCACCGGAGAGCGACTTCGACTCGGGCGACTCGGGATTGTCGACCGCGAGATCCGCCTGCTTGTCGAAGGTGCGAAAGTAGTCGCGATAGACTTCGCTGGCGCGCACTTCGACCGATTCACCACGTCCCACTTCGAACCAGACGCTCGGCAAGGAAGGAGAAAACACGACGCGGCGATCGTTTACCCGCAAGATCAAGAACATCGCGCGCATCTTGGCCCGGCGGCGCCGCAATTCGATGACCAGCTTGTGGGTTTCGGTTTCGATGCGCGGTTGAAATAGGGCGTTGCGAAGCTCTGTTTGCCGCGGCAGCGAGGCGAGTTGTTCAATCGTTCGCTTGAGCTTTTGCCGAAGACGGTCGAGTGCTTGCCCCAGCATCGGATGGCGCTCGCTGGCGACGCCGCGGACGAATAGCGGAATCACCGAGTACATCGGCGGCCGATTCGAAGCCTCCTTGCGGGTTTCGACGTAGATCGGAATGGTGCAGCCAGTCACTCGAGCTGCCCCCAAATCTGGCGTTCCAAGTCCTTCGCCGATGCCGATAAGATTGTGTCGGAAAGTCCGGTCCGTTTGAGCGGAACGTTTTCGCCGATGATCAGGTCCTGCGCAAACTCACGTGGGAAATTGTAGACTCGCCGAAGCCGGCACTCGCCCAGCTTGCCCTCGCGAAGGATATCGTCGGCCGGTGAATAGGTAATCAACGAATGCATGTGGATGTCGACGCGGGCCGGGGCGAAATGAGGCTCCCCGAAACGCGAATGGTTGCCCACTTCGTTTGCCAGCTGAATCGCAACATCGCGGTGGTGGATGGTTAGCGCGACGCCATACGCTTCAGGCGGCGGATGCTCCCATTGCCTTTCTTTTTCGATGCGAAAGACTTTGAAGACCTTCACGACGCGCTCGTCGATGGTTCGCGTCAAATACGACCACACCGGCCAGCCCCCTTCGTTCAATTTGCTCTGAATGCTGGCGCTCGATTCGGTTGCCGTCGACAAAGGCTCGCGGTGGGGTGTCAGGAAGAACCATCGCAGCTCGTCGCGCGGGGCTTCGCTGGCTTGCATGATCGACTCGATGACTCCACCATACGCGTTTGCCAGTTGCCGTAGCCAATCAAACTCCGTCGAGTAAATGATGAGGGTGACCAGCCCCTCGCCCGATATGGTCGAGGCGTAGTACTCGCGTAGTTTCCTTCCCAGCTGCTTCGAAAGTGCGGCTAGTTTTCCGGAGTGGTCTTGCGCTTGCTGATCGGTGGCCAGTTCACCGCGGCAAAGCGGAAGCAACATGGCGTCTTCCAGCAACTGCGCTTCGCCTACCAAGGTCGCGATCTCTTTTAGTTGGTCGCGAAGGGCCGCGGCCTTGGCATCGAGCTCGGTGTAACCGGCCCACGCCATCTGCGCTGCCATTGCCTGCGTTTCAGTTAACGTTTTTTCTAGAGCCTTGCGTTTTGCCTCGGCGCGGGCTTGGCGGATGTTCTGCTCGACCATCGCCAGTTCGTTTTGCATTCGCAGTACCAGCGTCGAGCGATCGAGACGCGAAGCAAGCCGCCGGACGACAGTCGCATCGACTGCCTGGGTCAGGATGTGCGGCCTTTTTTCGACAATCCCACGCAGCGGAGGTGGTTCGGCTTCGACTCTCGTGCCGAACGCGAAGCCTTCTTCATTCGCCGACACCTGGCACGTAAGCGATCTCGCGGCATCGTGCTCGTTGAGATGCGCGGAGAGAGGCGCCACCAGCTTGTGCTCGATGACGCGGCGCAGGGGCCTGGCGCCGTAGCGTGGATCGTAGCCATCGCGCGCCAAGGCGGCGACAACCTCCTCGTCGATCGACACGCGGACGTTGCGGCGGCGGATTCCGTCGCGCTCCAAGACCTTGTCGATTTCGCGGCGAGCAATTCTCTCGATGGCGTCTCTGGCCAGCGGTGCGAAGGGGACAACGCGGTCGATGCGATTGAAAAACTCGGGCCGCACGAAGCGTTGCACTTCTCGCAGGAAATGGTTCTCGATCGTGGCGGCATTGGTTTCGCCGCCAAAACCAACGGAGGCCCGCTGCATCGATTCGGCTCCGAGGTTCGAGGTCATGATGACCACCGCGCTGGAGAAATCGGCCACGCGACCGGCACCGTCGGTCAGTCGCCCTTCCCCTAAGGCCTGCAGCAAGAGATCGAACACTGCCGGGTGCGCCTTTTCGAACTCGTCGAGGAGCACTACCGAGAACGGCTGGTCCCGAAGTTTTTGGGTCAGCAGGCCTTCGGTGCCGAATGGCCCGCCGACTAGCCGCGACGCTCCCCATGGATCGGAGAACTCGCTCATGTCGATGCGAATCAGCCGCTGCGGGTCGCGGTACAAAAACTCGGCGAGCGCTTTGGAGGTTTCTGTTTTCCCGACGCCCGTTGGGCCAATGAATAGCAGCGAGGCGATCGGCTTGCCGCCCCGTTGCAGTCCAGCTTTGATGACTGCGATCAGGTCGACGAGCAAGCGGATCGGCTGGGATTGTCCGACGACGCGCCGGCTGAACCACTGGTGAGCAGCGTCTAAGTCGAGCGGAACAGCGGGATCGATCATCCACCGCGGCAGGCCGGTTTCGCGGCCGAATCCGTCGTACACGTCTTCCGCCGTCACCGCCGCCGAGACGGGATCGTTCATGGTCCCATCCGGCGGCGAACTATCGGTCTGAGAACCTCGATTTACTTTCAACCATTCGATCCGGCGTTGTTTGCGGTCGGCAATCAGATTGCGCAGGAATCGAACCTGCCGGCCGGGTGCGGCCGAATAGGTGGCGAACCGGCGATGCAGTTCGTCGACCTTGGTGAGGGCTTCCACCGTCGGCGCGGCGGCCCCTCTTTCTTCCGCGGCCACACCTAGCAAGATGCTTTGGGTCAGGTCGGCCGACGGCTCTTTGACTTCGATCCGGCGAAAGGCTTCCAGTTGCTGCGGGTCGCTCCGCTCGATGCGCGCCAGTTGCTCGGGCGTGCATTCCACGACCGCCAGCCACTGGCCGCGTTGCAAACTGGGGCGCAGGAAACCGGCCAGGCCGAGCGTATCGCCGCCCCCCTTCCCGACTTCGCACAACTCGAACAAGTTGCCCAGGTGGACGATCGCTTTTGATTGCGTCGCTTCGCGGATCAATTTTTGACATCGCTGCTGCCACATGCCAAAGCCAAGGGCGCCCGCGATGATCTGCGAACCGCTCGTCGTCCAAAACGGCGCTTGCCAGAGAGGGACGCCCGAGGTGTCGGCGGTTTGGCGTTTGGACGGCGCGAGGCGACCGGACTTCGAAGGATGGTTGGCTGGAATATGGGTGGCAAATTGCCTCGCCACTTCCTGAAAGATCGCGGACTTGCCGACGCCCGATGGTCCCACCAGCAGGATGCTTCGAGCTGGCCGACCGAATAACGCTTCAGTCACCAGCTTGACCAGGTCGTCCCGCTCGTAGGTCTTAGGTAACGACCTGGGATCAAGCCGCTGCGCGACCTGGTCGAGCGTCGACTTTTCTTTGTCGAGGCTCGCTTCTTGTGCGAGCTTACGTTCACGCTCGCTGGCGACCTTGATATTGGTCCGGCAGCGGGCGACGGCGAGCGATTCGAAGCGCGCGTAGTCGACCATAGCGGGGAGCGAGAGGTGCCGCCGGTCGACGGCCAATCGCAGTTCTGCTTCCAGCATCTCGCTCAACTCGGCATCGTTCCTCGCCAGAATGGTTGTCTCGAGTGCCGGGCAATAGGCGATCGAGGCTTCGTCGCCATGCCGCCAGCGGAGATATTCGAGCCGCAATGGAAAGGGTTCGCGCCAGGCGAGGGTTGGCTTTGCCAATCCCACTTTGATTTCAATCGAATCGACGCGGGGCGAACTTGCGATGTGCCGGCGATAAATCTCCTCGGGCGAAAACGATTTGAGTTGCCGCCGCACCGCTTCGGCCAGTAAGTGCTTCCCTTGCCGGGAACCGTTGACAACGATGCCGTTTTCGGGGAGGAGCAATGCCTCGACCCACATTCGACCCCCACTGAGCAACGATAGCGCGGCCGCGAAGCGAAATGGGATTTCGATCATATTCGCGCCTTGGACAACCAGCCGGCCACAGATAGCCGACACCGGTCGCTCCAATAGAGAGAGACTTGCAATGCCTGGTTCGCGCCCCGCGCGTCAACTCAAACCGGTTGACGCGAAGCCAAAATCGTACGTTGCCGCACAGTAACTCGCCAGCGAGAGTCGAGTTCCGACGCAATTACCTGGCTGGCCCCTTCTTAGCGAATTCGGCCACATCCTTCGCGGCCTTGGTGGGCGTGCCCGGCTTTTCGAGGAAGCCGAGGTCTTTGAACCAGTCCACATAGCGGTCGGTCCAAGTGCCAAACGGGATGCCCCCGCGAGCCGTCAGTCCGCCTCCGTGACCGCCGTTGCCGTAGATGTGCATTTCCAGGTTGGGGACGCCGGCCTTCAGCATCGCCGTGAAGTAGTCGCCTGCCCAAAGGGCGTGGACGCGATCTCCCGAGCCTGCCGACGCGATGAAACTGGGCGGAACATTGGCCGGGATTTTCGTCATCGGTTCCTTGGTAAAGGGCGTTGGCCCGGGATAGATCACGCCGACAAAATCGGGCCGAGCAGAAACCTTAGCGAGCGGATCGCCGGCCTCGCTGTTGGCCTGCTCGAAGTCGTCGAAAAACAGCGCCGTCGGGGCCGACAGCTCCGCACCGGCGGAAAAGCCCATGATGCCAATTTTGGCCGGGTCTAATTTCCATTCGTCCGCGTGGGCGCGAACCATCCGGATCGCTTGAAAGGCATCGTTCACGGCATCGGTCTTGGGATCGTAGCCATCGACGCGCAAGCGGTTTCGCAAGACGATTGTCGAGACACCGTACTTCCTGAAGAAGGGGATGAAGTCTCCTCCCTCGGGACCCACCCAGAGGATTTGGTGTCCGCCCCCTGGCGCTACGATCACGGCCGCGCCCGTGTTAGCGGGGTCGTCGCCGACCGAGTGGACTTCGATGGACGGGTTGTGAATGTTGAGGACATTCACCGTCCGTTCGGGCTTGTTGTTTTTGAACGTGGTGTTGAAGCGCTCCTCTTCATGAATTCGCTCGCGTTTCAGCTTTGGCGAATCGGCCGGATAGAGCGACAGCACGACTCCGCCCTGTACGATCGGCTCGGGCACAAACGGCTTGGCTGCGTCTTGTGCCGACGCCGCGCGACACGAAACAACCAGCAGAAGCAAGATACCGAGTTGGCTTTTCATTGCAGCGTCCCTACGACATGGTTGATGTTGTTTGCCTTGAGCTGGCCTTGAATTCAGCTTGCGCCTTCCGACACCTTAGTTGAACGGGCCACGCAAAGCTTGGCCCGCGCGTGAAAACTTCGACGATTACGCCTTACGCTTTTCGTTGGATGCGAAGGAAGTCTTGATGGCAGGAGAATCGATAGCGGCCGTCGCTAAGGAAGTGGCTCCGGACGTAGTCTTCGAGTTCCGTGCGTTGCGGCAGTCGCTGGAGCGGGACCAGGTTCAACATGAATTCGGCGATGGTGTACGCCGAAGCAAAGTCGTTCGTCTGAATGTGGGCTTCGACCGTGGTGATACGTGTGTCGAACGTGCCGTGCATGTCGTCGGCGAACTTCCTTGCCAGTACGTCCAAGTCGAACTCCTTTCCCGTGAAGTGCCGGAGCATCCGCATGCAGTCGGTCTCGTGGTTTTGCAGGGCGACAACGCCAACACCGTTCAGCCCGAGCCAACCGGCCAGGGACTGGAGATTCTCAGCCCACAGGGAGCGATCGATGTAATAAAAGACGTGCGAGCAGAGGACAAAATCGGCCTGCGTCCTTGGTTTGGATGCCGTGATCGGCAGCGGCAGAATTTCGGCCGTGGGGCACGACACCTGCAACTTGTCCCGCAGCGAAGCATTAGGCTCAATGGCGATGGTCTGGCGGAATCGCGGTTCCAGCCGTGCCGTCAGTTCGCCAGTTCCAGCGCCGGCGTCAATGAAGACTTCGCGGTTGGGAAGCTCGGCAACCTCGCGATCCAGCCACGCCGTGGCTTTCACCTTCTGATCGGTGTGGGCAAGAAAGACGCCGAAGGCCCTGGTGTAGTCCTCGCTGAGCGAATCGTATTCGCGCATCAAAGTTGGATCGGACATGGGATTTTTCATGGGCTCGAATCTCTCGGACGTCGAACTGCGGCCTCGTGCTTTTCTGTCGGCTCAAACACAAAGCGGAGTCGGAAACAAGGGTGGTACCAAAGATTCTAAACGTAACAACCCACTCGTTGACGAGTGGGTTGATTGGTGGCCAGTTTTTATCGTCGACCTTCGTTGAGGAAGAAACGCGAACGCCTTAATGGGGGCTGTTGCTCAAGATTCACGGAATGGGTGATGGTTGCCCTTCGCCTCCGCACAGATTCGATAGCCTCCTACCGAGAGGTTCGCCTGCTAGGCGTCTCCTTCCAATATCGCTGCTATTGAAGCTGCAAGAGTTTAGGAAAGTTCAGATCGGATTTGATCCCCCGTTGGAATGGTTTAAGCGAGTTACGACTGCGTCTCAAGGCGAGTTTCTTCACTCATCATCGGCTGTGTTGCTCGACTGCGTTGGTCGACTGTGGTACCGCGTTCTCCGTCGAACTACATTCACGGAGAGGTGGGTCCGCGGATTACGGTTGCCGGCAACGGAATGTCGATCGCGGAGTGGATTTGATGGAACAGACCGTCGACTTTCAGCGAAGCTGTCCGCCAGCGGAACTGTGGCATCAGTTTGCGTCCAACCGAGTTACGGGCGAAACCAAACTCGCGATGGATCGCCACCTCGCGATCTGCCCGACGTGTTCGCAGATTCTCACGGCGATCACCCTGTCGAGCGGAGATGCGACTTCGGCCGTCGCACGCTCGTCAACAAAAGGTCGGAACGATTCCAAAGAGCAGTCCCGCGATCGAAATGCGAAAGTAGGTTCAAATCCACCTGCGACAAAGCCGCTTCCTACGATCGGCAATTATGAGATTCTTGAGGAGATCGCTCGCGGTGGAATGGGTGTCGTCTTCAAGGCGCGGCATCTTACGCTTGGCCGGATCGCAGCGCTAAAGCTGATCAAAGCGGGGGATATCGCTGACGCTGAAGATGTCCAGAGATTCCACGCGGAAGCATCGGCCGCCGCGCTCTTGGACCATCCGAACATTGTTCCGATCTACGAGGCCGGACAGCACGACGGCCACCATTTTTTCTCGATGGCCTTTGTCGAGGGTCAGAGTCTGGCGAAGCAGCTCGCGACGGGACCCTTGCCACCCCGCACGGCAACGGAGTTGGTGTTGAACGTGGCTCGCGCGATTGCTTATGCCCACGGTCGTGGCGTTGTCCATCGCGACCTCAAGCCCGGCAATATCTTGTTGGACAGGAATGGGGAGCCACGCGTTACCGACTTCGGCCTTGCGAAACGCTTAAGTACGGAGGCCGAAGGTCTGACTGTCACGGGACAGGTCTTAGGCACTCCCAGCTACATGCCACCCGAGCAAGCGGCCGGCAAGACCGACGTCGGGCCACTGGCGGATGTCTACTCGCTCGGTGCCGTCCTCTACGCGCTGCTCACGGGGCGACCGCCATTCCTCTCAGCCACCGTGATGGACATGCTACTTGCGGTATTGAACGAAGAGCCCATCGCGCCGCGGAAATTGAACCGCAGCGTGCCACTCGATCTGAACACAATTTGCCTCAAATGCCTGGAAAAGGAACCTCACCGTCGCTATGGCTCCGCGAGCCAACTCGCCGACGAACTGCAGCGCTATCTCAACGGCGAGCCGATCTTGGCACGGCCAATCAGCAGCATGGAACGTGCTGCGCGCTGGATCGCGCGTTACCCCAAAACGGTCGGCGCAGTTGGCGCCGGGCTGCTTGTGGTTGTGCTTTTGGCGTTGTTTGTTTCGTCGCAAATGCGGGCTGCCCGCGAGGAAAACGACTTTCGCCGCGCCGAATCGCTCGTAGAAGCGGTATTGACCGCGCCGGCCGATGCCGTGCCCTACGCTGTGGAAAACGTGAGGCCACTCAGTCGCCAGGCGATGCCGATTCTGCGCGAGCGGTTTGGCGACGAGAGTCGAGAGCCGATCCAGCGGCTCCACGCTGCACTGGCTCTCGCCGCCATGGGAGAAGTGAACGAGCCGTTCTTGGTCGATGCGATCGTGAACTCCTCACTGGCCGAGTGCCGCGGCATTCTTATCGCGCTGGCGCAAAATCGCGAGACGGCCATACCGCGGCTTACAGCTCGCGCTGCGCGGGAAACAAAACCGGAAACCAGGGTCCGGTTGGCGTTGTCGTTGCTCGAGTTAGGGGACGAGACCCTGGCTCGTGAACTGGTGAAAGAATCGACTGACCCCGCATTGCGTACCGCATTTATCCACAAAGGAGTGGCCACTTGGCTCGTGAGTGTGGCCAAGCCCTTACAAGAAACGACGGACGCGGCGTTGCGATACAGCTTATGTGTGGGACTTGGGTTATCGCCGCCTGAGCGGTTCTCCAACGTCGAGAAGAAGGAACTCGGCGAAGTCCTCGCGAAGCTCTACCTGGAATCTCCCGATGGCGCCACTCACAGCGCCGCAGGCTGGGCGATTCGGCAATGGCAGATCGAACTTCCCAAGCCTCCGCGGGAAAAATTGACCGAAAAGCCTGTTAGACGAGACTGGTTTCAAAACACGCAGGGCATAACTTTGCTGCGCATCCCCGATGGTACGTACATGATGGGGGTCGATTGGGTTCCGGTGGAGACTCTCGCCGGCAAGCCCCCGAAGCACGCTGGCGGAACCCCGTTGCGCGCCGCGATGACGGTTGCATCAGGCCCGGGCGGGATGGCGACCGCCAATGGCGGAACCGGCACGCGCGTAAAGGTGACACTGACGCGGACCTTCTGGTTAGCTAGTCACGAAGTGACGGTCGCCCAGTTTGAAACGTTCCGGCACGACGCGAAGTACTTTGACCTATTCCCCGACGAGCGACTGAGTGAAAAGGTCACTGGCTACAGCAAGGAGGTTGGCAACACCGCCGATAACCCCATGCAGAATCTGACCTGGGTGGATGCGGCCCTCTACTGCAATTGGTTGAGCCGGCAGGAAGGATTGACGCCTTGCTACGAGCGATTGGCACCCAAGGAGCGAAGCAATGCGGACGAAAGGAAAGCCGCCATCGACGTCGTGGAATGGAACCTCAACCAGCAGTCCAACGGCTATCGGCTGCCAACCGAAGCGGAGTGGGAATACGCCTGCCGGGCGAGTGCCGATACCATGTTCTGTTTCGGCAACGACGAGTCGCTCCTGGGAACCTACGCTGTCTATCTGGTGAACTCCACCCGAGGCGCCTTACCGGTGGGGAGCAAACTTCCCAATCTCTGGGGGCTATTTGATATGCACGGCAACGTCGATGAGTGGTGTCAGGACCGCTTCGTTGCGAAGTTCCCGGGTGGCCAAGATCCCCTGGTGAGCGACGCGCCCTTTGGAGTCGCGGTTCGCGGCGGCAACTGGAGCAGTGTATCCCAGTCGTGCCAATCGGCAATTCACTACGGGACCGCATCGACGAGTCATACCCCCATCTTGGGTTTCCGAGTGGCCCTGGTTCAGCCAGCGCCAGCAAGCCATTAACGATTGAGTTGGGCGGGGCAGTTTGAAACTGCCCGCTGCCGCGCGTTGACCAGACGTGTCAGCGTTAATTTAAGAATGAACCGTGGACCCAAGCCGCTTCTGTGGCGGTGGCACCCGGAATGCCTGCTCCGTCATCGCGGGATTTTCATTGCATTGACCCTGCCATGAGAAAGTTCTCCCTCTCGGCCCGTCAACGACGGGCCATGGTTCGCGATTTGTTTGTCTACCACGCGCTGGCAGTGAAGCGCCGCCGCTCAAGGAAAGCCAAACGACCTGCGGATCGCCAAGCTTCAAAGCCTGCTGCAGGCAGCCGATCGCATTGCGCGAGTGTTAAGGCCTGACGTTTTTCGGGCTCGCCGACCGATCGCAGACGCGATGCAAACGTTTCAGAACGCTTCGATCCTCAGACAGGAGATGTCACTCCGGCTCCAGGAAGTCATTGAACCGGCATTGAATTTGCATCATCGCATTCGCGTTTGGGCGCTTCGAGGAAGCACCGCGTGCCCGAGCGCGCGACGCGTTTATTCACTCTGCCGGAACACGCCGATCTTCCCTGGTTATTGGAGAGCCGGATCATGTTAGGCGACGATTCCCAGCCTGATTGGTATAAGGACGCGATCTTCTACCAGGTGTACGTGCGAGGATTTCAGGACAGCACCAAGGATGGCAGCGGTGATTTGCGGGGCGTGATCGAACGGCTCGACTACCTGCGCGACCTAGGCGTCGATTGCCTTTGGCTGATGCCGATCTTCCAATCGCCGCTACGAGACGATGGCTACGACGTCTCGGATTTCAAACAGATCGACCCGACCATTGGCACAGTAGCCGACTTTGAAAAGCTCACCGAAGCAGCGCACCAGCGGGGCATTCGGATTATCTCCGATCTTGTGGTGAGCCATACATCCGACCAGCACGCCTGGTTTCAGGCGGCCCGGCGCGATCGGTACTCGCCGTATCGGGACTATTACGTCTGGAGCGACACCGACACGAAGTTTCCTGACGCGAGAATCATCTTCACCGATACCGAGCGATCGAATTGGACTTGGGATCACGAAGCTCGCCAGTACTTTTGGCATCGTTTCTTCAGCCATCAACCTGATCTCAACTACGACAACCCAGCCGTTCGGCAGGAGATGCTCGACATCATGGCCTTTTGGCTCGAACGAGGAATCGACGGATTTCGCGTCGACGCGGTTCCCTATCTCATCGAACGCGAGGGAACCAATTGCGAGAACCTGCCGGAAACGCACGCCTTCTGTAAAGAGATGCGCCGCTTGGTGGACGAGCGCTATCCCGGCACGCTCCTTTTGGCCGAGGCCAATCAATGGCCTTCGGAACTCGTCAATTACTTTGGCGACGGAGACGAGTTCCACATGGCGTTCAACTTCCCGCTGATGCCGCGGATGTTTTCCGCGATTCGCAGGGAGCAAGCCCGGCCGATCATCGAGATCATCGAGAGTCTGCCCAGCATTCCGACATCTTGCCAGTGGGCGGTCTTTCTTCGCAACCATGACGAGCTCACCCTCGAAATGGTGACCGATGCCGAACGGGACTATATGTACAGCGAGTACGCGAAGGACCCGCGGATGCGGCTGAACGTGGGAATTCGCCGCCGCCTTGCGCCGCTGATGCAAAACGGGCGCCGCCAAATCGAGTTGCTCTACAGTCTTCTGTTCACCATGCCTGGTAGTCCGGTCGTCTACTACGGCGATGAAATTGGGATGGGCGACAACATCTACTTGGGGGATCGGAATGGAGTTCGCACCCCCATGCAATGGTCGGGTGACCGCAATGCCGGCTTCTCCGGCGCTGATCCCTCGCAACTCTATCAACCGCTCATTCTGGACCCGATCTACAACTACCAGGCGATCAACGTCGAATCGCAGTTGCGATCGCCAACGTCGCTATTGCTTTGGTTGCGGCGTTTGATTCAGGTTCGCAAGGCGTTCCCGGTATTCGGTCGCGGAACGTCGCAGTTCATTAACTGTGAGAATCCACACGTCGTCGCGTACGTTCGCTCGTATCGTGAGCAAGTGGTTTTGATCGTCGCTAATCTTTCGCGATTCGCACAGCCCGTCCGTCTCGAGTTATCGCAGTTCGACGGCTGCATCCCGGTGGAAATGCTCGGCAATCAAAAGTTTCCCAACGTCACGGCTGAGCCGTATTTTCTCAGCCTTGGGCCGCACGGTTTTTATTGGTTTCGGCTTGAGCGGTCGTGATTCGGGCACGCTGGACGATTTTCGTTCAACCGCTCTCGATGACGCGTGCGTTCTGATCTTACATCCTTCGCGCCCTCTCCCGGCACGCCCTTTGCCCTTATTGAGACTCAAACTGAGTCGAAACCGCGCGCGAAACGTTGCTAGGCCTGAGAGGCTAGCAACGCAATTTCAAGGGAGTGGTCATGAGGCGGAGATGGTGGAAGGAAGGCGTGGTCTATCAGATCTATCCTCGCAGCTTCATGGACTCCAACGGCGACGGTGTCGGCGACTTGGCTGGCATCTGCGAAAAGCTTGACTATCTCAAGAGCCTTGGCGTCGACATCATCTGGCTGTCGCCGGTCTTCCCATCGCCCAACGACGACAACGGTTACGACATCAGCGACTATCGCGGAATCCAGCCGGAGTTTGGGACGTTCGCTGATTGGGAGCGGCTCCTCAAAGGCTTGCACGATCGTGACATGCGGCTGTTGATGGACCTGGTCGCCAATCATACATCGGACGAGCACTCTTGGTTTGTCGAGTCGCGGAAGTCGAAGGACAATCCGTATCGCGACTACTACATCTGGCGGCCGCCATCGGCCGAGGGTGAGCCGAACAATTGGGTCTCCTGCTTCGGCGGCTCGGCTTGGCAATTCGATGAGACGACGGGCGAGTATTTCTTGCACCTCTTCTCGCGTAAACAGCCCGACCTGAACTGGGAAAACCCGCGCGTCCGTCAGGAAATCTACGACATCATGACATGGTGGCTCAACCACGGCGTGGATGGCTTCCGCATGGATGTCATCAACATGATTTCGAAAGTGCCCGGGTTGCCGAACGCACCGGCGCTTTTGCCTGGGCGCTATCAGTGGGGCGGGCAGTACTTTTTGCACGGGCCGCGGCTGCTCGAATTTTTGCAGGAGATGAAAAGCCAGGTCCTATCTCGCTACGACATTTTCACCGTCGGCGAAGCGCCAGGCGTTACCACCGAGCACGCTCTGGATATCACGCAGGAAGAAGGCGGTTCGCTGAACATGCTGTTCCAGTTCGAGCACATGGACCTGGACCGCCCCAGCGATTGTGGCGAACTAGGCAAATGGCAAGTTCATCCTTGGGAGCTGCTCGGGATGAAGCGCGTCATCAGCCGATGGCAGAAGGATTTGGACGGCAGAGCGTGGAATAGTTTTTACCTGTCGAATCACGACCAGCCGCGATCCGTCTCGCGATTTGGCAACGACCAGGAGTATCGCGTCGAGTCGGCAAAAATGCTGGCCACGTTCGTGCATCTTCTGCACGGAACGCCTTACGTCTACCAAGGTGAAGAGATCGGCATGACCAATGCGAAATTCAGTTCCATCGCAGACTACCAGGACATCGAGACGCTGAATTTCTACCGCGAATGGGTTGTCGAGCGGGGAAACGATGCCGCGACAATCCTTACCGCGATTCAGGCCAAGAGTCGCGACAATGCGCGGACGCCTGTGCAGTGGAACGATTCGCCACAAGCAGGATTTACAACCGGTACGCCGTGGCTGAAGGTCAATCCGAACTACCAACAGGTCAATGTAAAAGACGCGCTGGCGGACCCCGACTCGATCTTTCATTACTATCGCCGGCTCATCGGACTGCGGAAGAAGTACCCGATTGTTGTGTACGGGTCGTACGACTTGCTGCTGGAGTCGGACACACAGATCTACGCCTTTTTGCGCAAGTTGGAGTCGGAGATCTGGTTGGTGATTCTCAACTTTTCGCCTGCTGAGGCCGTGTTCGCCTTGCCGTCGCACATCGCCAAGACGATGCAACAGCTGATGATCAGCAACTATTCGGTGGAGGAACAAGAGGCCATCGAAGTCCTAACGCTGAAGCCCTACGAAGCGCGCGTGTATCGAGTGAGTTGAATTGGGAGCGACGATGAAAGACGCAGTGTGGTGGAGATCTGCGGTGATCTATCAGATCCTTGTGCGTTCGTTTCAAGACTCGAACGGCGATGGCGAAGGGGATTTACCTGGGCTCTTCAGCCGTCTCGACTATCTCGAGCAACTGGGCGCAGATGCGATCTGGTTGAGCCCCATTTACGACTCGCCCTGGGCCGATTGCGGATACGATGTCTCCGACTACGAGCGAATTCATCCTACGTACGGCACCGACGCCGATTTCGATCAGCTTGTTGCCGATTGCCATCGCCGAGGCTTACGCGTGATCCTCGATTGGGTGCCTAATCACACGTCCGATCGGCACAAATGGTTTGTCGACGCGCGGAGCGATCGTGCAAGCGAATATCGCAACTGGTACATCTGGGCCGATGCGACACCGGACGGCCGGCCGCCCAGCAACTGGGTGGGCGTGTTTGGCGGGAGCACCTGGACGTGGGACGAAACGACCGAGCAGTACTATCTCCACTCCTTCTTGCCGGAGCAGCCCGATCTGAATTGGCGAAATCCCGCGGTCCGCGAGACAATGTACCAAACCTTGCGATTTTGGCTCAATCGCGGAGTCGATGGGTTCCGGATCGATGCTGCGGACATGTTACTGAAAGACCGCACGCTGAGGTCGAATCCGCTCAATCCGGACTTCAAGCCTGGCGACGCGCCCGATAACGCCGTGATCCCCAAGTACACGCGGAACAGGCCTGCCAACCATCGTCTGATGGCCGAGATACGCCGTGCCGTGCAGCCGTGGAACGATTGTCTCCTCCTCGGCGAACTCTATCAGCCGGTTGAACGGCTGGTGACCTACTATGGAACTAAGGCGCGCCCCGAGCTGCATTTACCGCTGAATCTGACGCTGTTGCATCACAATTGGAATGCCGATGCGATTCAGGAAACGATCGGCAAGTACTACAAGGCCCTGGGGCCTAACCAATGGCCCTGCTGGTCGCTGGGAAATCACGATATCCGCCGGCTTACGAGCCGCACGCCAGGAAGCCAGGAACGCCTGGCCGCGATGCTGCTTATGACTCTGGGAGGGACGCCGACGCTTTACTACGGCGACGAGATTGGCATCGCAGACGTTGAGATTCCCAAATACCTGGTTGACGATCCGCAGACTTTCAGTTGGCCCGGTCACAGTCGCGACGTGGCACGGACGCCCATGAAATGGGACGCGTCTCCTCAAGCCGGCTTCACATCGGGAAGGCCATGGCTGCCGGTGGGAGACTATTCGCATTTGAACGTGCAAGAACAGGCGAAGGACGAGAAGTCGCTCTTCTCATTGTACAAAAAATTCATCGAAGTCCGCCGGCTGGAACCGGCACTTGCGACGGGCCGTTTCAATCCTGTCGAGAGGTTGTCCCCTTTGGTGGCCTACGAGCGAATCGGCGAGCGGCGATTGCTGATTGTCTTGAACCTGAGTAACGAACCACAGTCGTTCCCCATTTCAGGATCGGCGTCGATCTTGCTGAGCAGTCAATTCGAGCGAGTGGGTACTCAAATGCAGGGGAGCATTCCGTTAAAGCCCGAGGAAGGGCTCGTTGTTCTGCGAAAGAGCTAGTAGCGCAGGCAACGCTCCAAGCCTTAGCAACCTGTGACAGCAACCTATGACAACCAGATCGAGTTGGCATCATGCATTCCAAACCAAGCTCTACCGCTCGCCTCACGCACGGCTTTTGTCCAGCCGGCGAAGGAGGCACTTGGAACGTGTGGGCGCCGCAGCTGCGGAAGGTTGATCTCGTTCTTTTGACCAATGGTGAACGCACGCTGTTCTCCATGAAGCAGGCAGGCGAAGGATGGTTTCAGCACTCCAGCGACTGCGTACCCACCGGCCAACGATATCTGCTTCGACTGAATGGGGACATCGAGCGTCCCGACCCTGCTTCGCGCTGGCAGCCCGACGGTGTTCATGGGCCTTCGGCGATTTGGCGGCCAAGGGCCGCCCAAAGTGACGAGCCAGTGGTTGCTCTGAAGCTGGAAGACATGGTGATCTACGAACTCCATGTCGGCACGTTCACACAGGAAGGCACGTTCGATGCGGTAATCCCGCGGCTGCGGGAGCTGCGCGACTTTGGGATCACGGCGCTTGAACTCATGCCCGTCGCACAATTTCCAGGCGAACGAGGTTGGGGTTACGACGGCACGTATTGGTTGGCACCGCAGCAAAGTTACGGCGGGCCCTCGGGGCTCGAACGCTTCGTCGCTGCCTGCCATGCTGAGGGCTTAGCAGTCATTCTCGATGTGATCTACAACCACTTCGGGCCCGAGGGAAATTACCTCCACCATTTCGGCCCTTATTTCACGAATCGCTACACGACACCGTGGGGTGAGGCCGTGAACTTCGATGGCGAAGGGCGCGAAGGTGCCCGATCGCTCGTGCTCGACGCCGTGCGATCATGGATTCGCGACTTTCGCGTGGATGGTCTGCGGCTCGATGCTGTTTGGGCAATCCATGATGAGAGTCCCCGGCACATCCTGGCTGAGATTGGTCAGGTAGCCACTGAGGAACAGCAATATCAGAATCGTCCGATTCACATCATCGCGGAGACCCACTACAGAAATGTTTGGCTGTTGGACTCGTTCGAGCAAGGCGGCTGCGGACTGGCGGGCCAATGGAGCGACGATTTTCACCACTGCGTCCATGCACTCCTGACAGGCGAACGCGACGGTTATTACTCACGCTACACCGCGCCCGCCCGTCAACTTACGCAGGCGCTGAGCGACGTCTTCGTTCGCGATGGATTGCCTGAGGCGTTTCGTGGGAAGAGCTACGACGGCACCACCGGGAAGCATGGTGGAGAGGAGTTCGTCGTTTGCATCCAAAACCATGACCAGGTTGGCAACCGCGCGCTAGGAGAACGGCTGGGCGCCCTGGTCCCTCCGAACAAGCAACGGCTGGCGGCCTGCCTGCTGTTGTTGGCTCCGCATGTTCCGCTGATCTTTATGGGCGAAGAGTACGCCGAGCAAAGCCCCTTTCTTTTCTTTTGCGACTTCAGCGATGCGAACTTGCAGGAGGCAGTACGCCGCGGTCGGCGAGAAGAGTTCAAAGGCTTTCATTGGTACAACCAGATTCCCGATCCGCAGTCGCATGTGACGTTCGAGCGATCTCAATTGTCGTGGAGATGGCCTTCCGGATCATCGCATGCCACGATGCGCCGGCTCTATGGCGATCTGTTGCGACTGCGAGTCAGACAGCCCGCGCTGCGAGACTTTCGCAACCGCGAGGCGCGGCTTACTGCCACCGAAAAGGATGGGCATTTGCTGTGGTTTCGACGCGGCGCACCGGAAAACGCGATTACGTGCCTCTTCAATCTTGGCGGCACGCGGACAGAGCTTCCGGAATCGTGTTGCGGCCTTCCCGAGATATTGCGATCCGAAGACGAGATTTACCGGGGCGGAGTTTCGGAGAGAAAAGAGCCGGCCTCAAAGGAGGGAGTGCTGCGCCCATACGAGTGTTTAGTGTTTTTAGGCAACGCGAAGACCGAAGTTTCGCGCTAACGCGGCAAGAAGGCTGATGACGAATCGATTACAAAACGCGCCCGAGAGTCTCGACCAAGTGGGAGCAACGCCGGTTGCTGCGCTGGACTACCTTCCCGCTGACGCACCGGAAGCGGCGAACGCCGCGAATGCGCGCGTTGACCAGATCGTTCAGGCCGTCGCGGAGGTCTATGGCAGGCAGCGACTCCCCGTCGCGACGTATCGGGTCCAGTTGAACAGGCACTGCACGTTTCGCGATGTGCAGGCAGCGGTACCGTATTTCCATTCGTTGGGAATCAGCGACGTTTATGCGTCGCCTTTTCTTCAGGCCCGGCCCGGCAGCAGCCACGGATACGACATTGCCGATCATGGGAAAGTTAATCCGGAGATCGGAACGATCGACGAGCTGCACTCGCTATCGGCGTCGCTTCGCGAACATGGCATGGGGATGATTGCCGACGTCGTTCCCAACCACATGAGCAATGTGACGAGCCTTAATGTCTGGTGGCAGGATGTTTTGGAAAATGGTCCCAGTTCCGCTTACGCCGCGTATTTCGACGTCGACTGGATGCCGCTCAAGCCCGATTTGGCCAACAAGGTGCTGCTGCCGGTTTTGAGCGATCAGTTCGGCAATGTGCTCGAAGAGGGCACGCTGGTCGTGAAGTACGAAGGCGGCGCTTTCTGGCTGGAATATTTTGAGAGTCGTTTTCCGCTGGCTCCAAGTTCGTACGCGGTCATCTTGGCTCCGATTCTCCCGGAGTTTGAGAATCGAGTCGGCAAAGACGACCCGGACGTTCTGGAAGCGTTCAGCATTCTGACGGCGATCAAGAACTTGCCGCCTCTAACGGAAACAGATCCTTCTCGCCTCGCGGAACAGCGACGCGAGAAGGAAGTGATCAAGCGCCGATTGCACGAACTGGTCGATCGCTCGGCCCCTTTCAAGGAGCTTTTGCATTCGGCCGTGCAAGAGCTCAATGGCAAGCCGGAGGACCCCCGCACTTTCGATCGGCTCGACCAGCTCTTGCAGCAGCAAGCCTATCGGCTTTCTTACTGGCGGGTTGCTGCCGACGAAATCAACTACCGGCGTTTCTTCGACATCAACGAACTCGCTGCGATCTGCACTGAGCATCCGCAGGTCTTCGCGGATACGCATCGATTCCTTTTCAGCTTGATCGACGAAGGAACGCTGAACGGATTGCGAATTGACCACCCAGACGGCTTGTACGATCCGCGCGCCTACCTGTGCCAACTGCAACAAGAGCGGTTCCTTTCGCTGTGTCGCCGCGAATTGGCTCGGCAGGAGATTTCGACGGAGTCTGATCCGCAAGATCCGGCAATAGAGCAAGCTTTGCTGGAAGCGTGGCAAGCGGCGCAGCAAGATCCCAGTTCTCCATTGACGCGGCTGCTCTACATCGTCGTCGAAAAGATTTTGGCGCGCAGCGAGTCAATTCCGGAGAACTGGCTCATTCACGGAACCGTCGGATACGAGTTCCTCAACGCGGTGAACGGCCTTTTCGTCTCGCCCGTCGGCGAGCACGGTTTGTCGGCTCTCTATGCAAGGTTCGTTGGGGAAGAGGTCGACTTCGACCAGCTTGCTTATCGATGCAAGCGGCTCATCGTCAAGATGAGCATGGCGAGCGAGCTGAGCGTCTTAGGCCACCGGCTCGATCGCATTTCCGAGCGCAACCGGTGGACCCGCGATTTCACGCTCAATAGCTTGACCCGCGCCTTGCAGGAGGTGATTGCTTGCTTCGGCATTTACCGGACGTACGTCGAGCCCGAGCAGGTGCTCGATCGCGATATCCGCTACGTCAACATGGCGGTGGCTCGCGCCAAAAGGCACAATCCGGCGATGAGTGCCGTGGTGTTCGATTTCATCCGCGACGTGTTGCTGCTGCGCTACCACGAAAATGCCGATGAGGAAGAACGCCGCGCCATTCAGCAATTCGTGGGAAAGTTTCAGCAGATCACCGGTTCGATCATGGCGAAAGCCGTGGAGGACACGGCCTGCTATCGGTTCAATCGCCTGGCTTCTTTGAACGAAGTGGGAGGAGATCCCGCGAAATTCGGCACGACGGTCGGCGACTTTCATCGACTGAACCAGGCCAGGCTCTCGCAGATGGCCGATGGGCTCAACGCCACATCGACTCACGACACCAAGCGAAGCGAAGACGTCCGTGCACGCATCAGCGTTCTTAGCGAAGCCGGCAACGAATGGCGCGAACGTGTCAATCGCTGGAGCCGCTGGCATCGGCGGCTTAAAACCAATATCGACGGAGTCGATGCACCCAGCCGCAACGACGAGTACCTTCTTTATCAAACTATTGTCGGTATCTGGCCAGGCATAAAGGCGATTGGAAGTGAACTCCCCAAGTTCGTCGATCGAGTTCAGCAGTACATGCTGAAAGTCATTCGCGAGGCCAAGGATCATTCAAGTTGGGTCAGTCCCAACGAGGCCTACGAGAATGCGCTCGCTCGTTTTGTCGAAGACATCTTCAAGGAAAACCGCCGCCGCCCTTTTGTGCGGGATGTGGACCATTTCGTCCGCCCGCTCGCGGAGCATGGCCGTTGGAATTCGCTGACGCAGGTCGTACTCAAGGCAACAGCTCCAGGCGTGCCCGACATCTATCAAGGCACGGAAACGTGGAACCTGACGTTGGTCGACCCCGACAATCGCCAAGCCGTCGATCTGGCGGCGCTGCGGGACTCGCTCGATCACATGCTCGTCGAAATGGCTGCGGCGCTAGGGCGCCCCTCTGCGGCCGATCCTGCAAAAGAGTGGCTCTCGCCCGACTCGGAGGTCGTCCCACAGGAGTTCCTCCAGCAACTTCTGGATAGCCGAGACGACGGCCGCGTTAAACAGTTTGTCACGATGCTCTCGCTTCGCACTCGGGGGCAATGGAGCGATCTCTTTGCTCGCGGCGAATATCTGCCGGTGACCACAGAGGGAGCGTTCGCGGATCACGTGATCGCGTTTGCTCGTCGTGACAAGGATCGTTCGGCATTGGTGATTGCACCGCGCCTCACCGTTCCGCTGGTTGGCTTTGGGGGGCCGCCGCCGCTGGGCGAGGCATGGAAAGATACCACCGTGAATCTGCCGCACGAGTTCTCTGCCATCGGCTGGAAGAACTGCTTTAGCCGAGAAACACTTGTCCCGGATGAAGGCAATCGTTTGCGAATGGGGGATGTTCTAAGCACATTCCCCGTGGCTCTCCTTTTGAGCTCTGAAGGTTTGAACTCTGAAACCGATGCGACCTAGCAACTGGGTGGATATCAGGTCTCGCCCAAACCCCTTCACTCTTTGTCGGAGAGCAATCGAATCTTCTTAATTCTCTTTCGTAGGGAGGCGGTGAGCGTGCCGGACTGTCTTTCAGGTGCGCCTCGTGTTTGCTTCATCTTCACTTTATCGACGGTCCGTACAATTCAAGGGAGAATGTCCAGCGATCGTTACACGGATTCGATATCATGAACGCGATTTCCAATCTGTCGCACGTTGTTCACGCGAGATTCATCTGGTTTCTCCTGGGTTCGTACGTTGTCGCCGCTTTCTTCCCCGCAGCGGGACTGTATGCTCGATCTTTCCAATGGGGAGGTGTCAGTCTGCCCATGGTGCTGCTTGGCTTGCTGCTTTTTAATGCCGGCATGGGTGTTGATCTGGCGTCGCTATCGAAGCTGAAAAGCGATCCGCTGTCGCTCATCTTTGGCCTGCTGGCAAATCTGCTGATTCCACTCGCCTACATCGCGGTGGTGATGCTAACGCTGCGTTTCTGGCACAACCCAGATGAGGTGCAGAACATTCTCGTCGGCCTTGCTCTGGTGGCATCAATGCCGATTGCCGGATCCTCCACGGCATGGTCGCAAAATGCCAACGGCAATGTGGCCCTCAGCTTGGGCTTGGTGTTGTGTTCGACGTTCCTTAGCCCGCTTACGACGCCTGTCGCGCTGCATGCGGTGGGTTTAATGACGACGGGCGACTATTCAGATGATCTGCACGAACTTGCAGGCTTCCAGACGGGCTGGTTTCTCTTGATGTCGGTCATCATTCCTTCGGCTCTGGGAATTGTTTGCCGTCGGGTCATCGGTGAAGAGAAAGTCACCTCTAGCAAAGCGAACCTGAAACTCGCGAACAGCGTTGTGCTGCTGTTTCTCAACTACTCAAACGCGGCTGTCTCGCTCCCACAGGCGATCGCCACTCCCGACTGGGATTTCCTGGCCGTCACTTTGGGCATCACGCTGCTTCTGTGTGCCGTGGCTTTTTCAGCGGGTTGGTTGATCGCTTGGGTGCGGAAATCAGACGCCTCCGACAAAATCGCGCTGATGTTCGGTCTGGGCATGAACAACAACGGGACCGGGTTGGTGCTCGCTTCGATGGCGCTGGCTGATCATCCGCAGGTTCTCTTGCCGATTGTCTTCTACAATCTGGTGCAGCATCTCGTGGCGGGCGTGGTCAATCAGCAAGTCGTCCATCAGCAAAAAGGTGGAGGCGGCCCGCAACACAACTCGTCACATCCTGGCCGCGAGCAGTACTCCAAGACGTCGATGCGAGGCAATCTCCCTACGGAACAAGCCCGCTAGAGCAAGGCAACCAGGAAGAGCAACCGATGATTTGGAACGATTGGTTCAGTTGGGCCCTGCTCTCCGCGCTCTTTGCGGCGCTGACGGCGATCTTTGCGAAGATTGGTCTGGAAGGAGTCGATTCCGACTACGCGACGCTCGTCAGAACTTTTGTGATCCTCTTTGTATTGGCGGTATTTGTCGGCGTCGCCAACAAATGGCGCAATCCATTCACATTGGAATCGCGCACGATCGGTTTTCTGGTGTTGTCCGGCCTGGCAACCGGAGCGTCGTGGGTTTGTTACTTCCGTGCTCTCAAGTTAGGCGAGGCGTCTAAGGTCGCTCCGGTAGACAAGCTGAGTGTGATCCTGGTCGCCATCTTTGCCGCGGTGTTCCTCCGCGAGCGTCCCAACCTGCGCGAATGGTTCGGCATCGCGATGGTCGGTATAGGGGTGATCATCTTGGGCTTCAAGCGATGAGATCGCCGCGGGAGGGCCCGATAACGAACGCGTGACCCCGATGACCAGCGCGTGACAAGGAACGGCAACATCACCGACCAAGAAACGCCAGCCCCCGCCGCGCTTTAGTAAAAGATAAAAGCGCGACGGGGGCATTGGTCATTGAAGCGACCCCCGCCGAGAACTCTCCTCCAAATTCTCAACGGGGGTCGCGCTATTGTTGCCATCCATAAACCCCCGTCAGGAGTTTGCGCAGTTCGTGTGGTCTGACGGGGGCATTGGGCCAGCGATATTCTCTTTAACAGCTGGCCTCTGGGAGGATTTGCAAACCGCATGCCTGATCGATGAGAGAATCGCCGCGGCCTGCGATTGCCCGGAAAAACCGAACATTCACTGGCCTGCGAAGCATCGTGAAAACTTTAAGGCGCCGCTCAGCGCTCATCGCGCTCAAAGAACGAACAGCCGCCGACCGGAATTTGGCCAGCCGAATCGCATCGATCGCGAGAAGAAACGACGAAGAGATGTGGTAATGTGTTTGCCTTGCGGCGTTGGCCCCGCGCCGTTAGCACGGGGCAAAACTTCGCCGCGAGGTTGGCTAAAGCTCGATATGCGTGACGCCACCCACTTCGTCGAAGTGGCCGATCTTCAGCAAGACGCCGGGTGAGCCGGGCATTTCGGCAACGAAAGCGGGATCACAAACCACAATCGGCGGTGCTACGGTCACCGTCGCGGCCATGGCGACAGTGGTAAGGTAGGAAGCCGTCAGCGACAAAGCGACGAACCACGGAAGAGCGCCCTCGGCGATGCTCAACAAGGAGGTTCGCTGGGCCTGCGACAGTTCCTGTTCGTTGCAATAGTGTTCGATCACATCCTTGCGCTGAACCGGAGTCGTGAGATTCAGAATGTCGTCGAACGTACAGCCATCGGTGCGGACTCGGCGATGCGTCTTGGCGGTTTCCAGTGCTTCCTTCCGGCGCTGGAATTCCAAGTGATTCTGAAGTTCCGTGATCACTTTTTGCTTTTGGTCGACCGAGTACTTCACCAGCGCGCGAGGAAGAGCCAAGCACGCGTCGGCCACGGCCATCATCGCTTGTTGCGGACGGCGATAAATCGCCATGCGACGATACGCGGCGAAGACCTCGCTTTGCACTTTATGAATCGCAGCCATCAAGTCTTCTTGGGTGGTAAGGATTAACTCGTCACCCATTTCGACGCACAGCGGCTTGAGGTAATAAACCTTGGTGCCCCACTCTTTGCCTGGGCCGCTTAGGAACTCCTCCAGCCGGGTCTGCACGCAAGCGGGAATGGTATCGGTGATCTTGTCGAAGTTCTTTTGCTCGGTCACCGTGACAAAGAACTTTCCCTTGGGCAATCGAATGGAGGCCTGATAGAGGTCGATTTCACGGACTTGCGTGAAGTCGCTGCGATGCTTTTTCACGACCGCTTCCCAGCGCTTGCTCTTGGCAACAAAGGGGCCGGTCTCGCGCAGCATCGTCTCGGCCAGAACCGCACTGGCGTCCTTGGGCGGCACCCAAATCGGTTTGCTTGCCCAGACGCCGAAGGGGGCGAATTCTGGATCGAGCGTGAACGCCTTGGCAACGGCGGGATCGACGATAGACGGAGTTACGGAGCGGACGCCCCTCGTTTGCGAAGCAGGACGGTCAAGGGTTCTTGGCATGCGATGTCTCCGATAAAGTGAAACTGGCCTATGGCTACGCGGCGCTCACGGTACACAGCAATAAGACGCAATCCTTCAAGTATTCGGCTTGCGCATTCACTTATTTGCCATTCCATCTTAACGCTAGCCGCGGAGCGGCCGCGATCACCTTTAAACCGTTTCCCAAAAATGGCTTGCGGCAAGCCCCAGGAACAGACTGTGTATTGCGAAATCCAGCGAAAAACGTTCGTGCGGGCCAAGGAAACCGGGCTGTTTCCGGCGCCGGGGCGACCGCGGAGCAGTCGCCGGATGTAGGCGGCTGTTTGGCGGTAATCGCGCGCAAGGCTTTCGGATTACCAGCTGCGGCAGGCGGAATCAATGGATAACGAAGAGAAGTCGGGCGGCATAAAACCGATCATCGTCATTGCGCCGATCGTTGTGACGGGGGCGATTGTCGTCCAACTCCTCACTGGCACCATCATCACCAAGGGACGGGCGTTTCTGCTCGCGTAATCGATGTGAACCGTGCTCTATTGGCTGTGCATGGCAGGCGAAATCGCAGTGGCGGCATGCCTGTGGTTTGCGATTCTGCGATCGCGACGGAGCGACTGATTCGGTTCACCTCGCCGGCCGCAAGGCAGTTTCTTAAGGCACTTTCGGTTGGCCGGAGGCCGGTGTTCGGCACCCTTGGCGAATTACAATCGTTCTACTTGATCGTGCAAACGGCCTCGCCGAAGATTCCCTCAGCTTCGACGCTTGATTCGGCCGCACGAATGAAGGCCAGCCTCGCCGCCTACGGCAAGTAGGTCGCATGTTTGCGGGCGAGGTACGAGCCACACCATTGACGAAAGACATCGACGATGTCCGAGCGACGCGAGAGATCCGAACGAACGCCTCAGAGGAAGGATCGCCCGAGTTGGAGAGGCAATAGTGCGAAACCGACGACCGGAGCCAAGCCGAACTATCTGAACGCGCCCGCCGCCCGGAATCAGGGCGTTCGCCGCGCGTTCATGCTGTTGGGTACTCTCGGCGTGCTAGGCACGTGCGTCGCGTACTTCTTCTACTTCACGTTGGTTCGCCCCGAGCCGACGCCTTTGATCATTTTGGCGGCTGCTGCATACGACGCTCCTTTGCCGCCGAATGCGTTTGTCAAAGAGGACGTCGATCTCCTTACCGCCGCGTTTCCAGGCGCGGATTCGCTGGACCCGCAGTCGTGGCTTCGCAATCTTCCTGGAGTCTCGATCATCAACGCCGCGAAGAACGTCGTTTGTGATTGGAAGTTCGGCGAACCCAAGGGAGAAAAGTCGCTTCGTCGCGTGCTTAACACTTCGCTCAAAGGTTCGCGAGGCGGGCCCGATAAGAACGCCGTTGTCGTTTATATGGGCTTCCACGGCATGGTCGACGAAGAGGGAAAACCTTGCCTGTTGCTAGGGACCCAGTGGCGTGGAGATTTCGAAAGCAGTGCAGGAGCAAGCGACGTGCGATCGTTCGGCCGCGAGCGATTTCGCTCCGTACCGGTGCAAGACGTTTTAGGCTGGATCGACCGCGCGCGGGAAAAAGAGGCTCGCGTTCTTTTGCTGCTCGACTGCCATCGTATTCCCCGACTGTGGCCGATCAGGAACTTTGAGAATGACTTTGCGGAATCGGTATCGCGCTTATCCGTTCCCGATAACGTCGTGATCGTCCAGTCTTGCTCGGGCGGCCAACACGGTACTGCCATGCCTGAACTGGGTACGTCAGCTTTTGCTACGTCGCTGGCAAAGGCGTTTTCGTCTGACGAAAAGAGGTCGACCGGAACCCGAGCGATGAAGGCGGACGGAAAGGTCACATTCAACGAACTAGTCGAATCGATGAATGCCGAAATGAAACCGCTCGTAGCGAACCGCCGGGCGCGAATTCAAACGGTGGGCGTGCTCGAAGAAGTCCGCAAAACAAACGGAGCATGGCGCATCGCGTCGGTCGTAGAAGCCAAGGTCGCGCGCATCAATCGAACCTCCTCTCAATGGATCAACAACGAAAAAAAGTGGGAGCCGATCGACAAGGCCTGGAAACAGATCGACGCCATCGACACCAAAGGTAACGTTGACGACTGGCCGCTTCTGCGGCAAGCGGCGATCCGTACCCTCATGCGAGTGGAGCAACTCAAGCTGGCGGGTGCCGCGTACGAAAATGAAGCCACCAAGACGCTCGAGGGCCTCGAAAAGGCACTCGCCGCAATTCAGACGGAGTCGCCTCCCCAGTTGCCTGTCATGTCGATGCCGCTCTGGGAACGCGCAATCCAACAGGCGAGCAATGCTGAGGCCGAAATCCCCGCGAAGTCGAACGATGTCAACCGCGAGGCGCGAATGGAAGTGGAGAAGGCATTGGCGATGGGGCCAGAGGGGCTCGATGACGCTCGACTTGTGGCTCATCTGCCGCAGCAAGGAGAGCCTGTCGAGGTTCGTTTTCTTCGCAGGTTAGCCAGTAACTATCTTCCGCCCTCGATGCGGGGAGATAAAAACAAGGCCCTTAGATCGCTAGCGATCCAATGCCGCCGGGCGATCGAAACGACCGCGTATATGAGCGGCGATTTTCGATTGCTACGCGTTGCCGAGGAAGAGATCCGTAAGGTCGATGAGAAGCGGCGATTGGCCGAGGATCAACTCTTCGCAGGGCAAAATGATGCCGCAGACGCGCTTTCGAATCGTTTGCAGGACTGCCTGAAGACGTTAGAAGGAGTCGACCGGCACATCGCGAGAGTTCGAAGTTGGATCGCGATTCGAGACCAAGCGCTCGCGGAAGCGCCGTACTGGGGCGAGTTCGTTTCGTGCGCCCGAGAACTGCCGGACTTCGATCCAGAAAGTCCACTGGGAAAAGCGAATCTCAGTGACGATCTTTGGGCGCCATTAAAAGAACTGTGCGAGAAGTCCGAGAAAGTGCTCGATGGCGGGACCGACGACCTGGAGAAAACAGCAGAACGAGTCAGCGGCGTTCTGGCGACTCTCCGAGGGCAACGAGAAGAATTGCTGCGCCAAATGGGCGCAACGGCCAAAGAAGGCCAGGCAACCTTGCAGCATCGACGGGCCGAGGCCTGCCTGGCCTTTCCCGACTCCAAAGATCGCGGCTTGCTCCTTGCCAAGCTGGCCAATACCAACTCGACAAGCGACCTAAGCACCGCCGATGCACGACGTCAAACGAAGTCTCAGTGGTCAGAATCGATGGTTCCCAAGAAAAGCCGGATTGCCGATTTTACGATTTCGACCGACGACCGCGATCCGACGAAATTGCGAACGGTCCCATCGCGACTCGATTTAGAAATGAGGATCTTGGCTCCGTTCTTGACCACCAAGCTGGGGCACAGTGAGAGAGGAGTCGAATTCACATGGGGCGATGAGATTGTACCGCGCGATCAATTGCCAGGCCGCATGCTGGTTAGCTTCGACCTCGCAAGATGGAAATCGTTTCAAGCGGAGCGCATGGTGCGCGATATGTGGGGCAACGATGGTCTGACGCCTCCTATCGCGGGAATCGATCCAAGCACACCCTTCTTTCAAATTGCCGCGAGTGCCTACCTCAAAGATGTCCAAGATGGTGAGCTGGGTGCCGTCAAACCAAAGACGGACGATGTCTTGAATTGGTGCGAACATTTTCGAAAAGCGTTTCAAGCAGAGCGATCGGACAAGATAGAGGTCTCGTCCCAAGAGGATGGGACCGACAGTTCGGTGCTGGTCAAATCGCTTGGAAGTGGAACGATCCCGTTCCCGCCGTCCTCAAAGGAAGCGAGCGCCGCCGTTGGTCCGATTGCCTGGTCTGCGCATAGCGGGCGGAATGGTGACCGTTGGCTGCCCATGAAACTGGCGGCGTCTGGCGACGTCGATTCAACGAAGTGGCCCGAGGTCGCGGCGGTTCCATTCTCAAGCAAAGACGGCATCCGCTTGCCGTCGCTCGCATTTCATCTCCGCAGCATTCCTTCCGGCGAGACCACGCACCTTCGCGCTTACTATCGCGGGCATGTCGGCGAAATTCCTTTCACGTTCAAAGACTCACTCGAGCGTTATGCCACCGTTTGGAAAGCGAACGAAAACGACGTTGGCACTCTTCAAATCAACCACCAGCCGAACGGGATGGACATTGCCATCGTGCTCGATTGCTCGGAAAGCATGAATGCCAAACTCGATCGGGGCGATACAAGAATCGACGTCGCCTGGCGGGTGCTTCGGCGTCTCGTTACATCGCTTCACAAGAACGACCGGAATCGCATTACGGTGTGGCTGTTTGGGCATCGGTTTGGAAAGTCGGCCAGTCGCGCTTCCGTTTATCTGGGAGAGGGTGCCCCGCCGCCAGACGTCAATATTTCGAACGACTACGAAAGGTACTGGGACTCTTCAGCCAACGGCGCGAACGAGGATTTCGAAACGAAATTCGATCCCGAACGCGGCAAGCCCATGACGCCCGTCGGTTTCACGCCTCTGTACTCGACGCTCGAGCATGTTGTGAAAGAGGATCTCGGCAAGCGGAACAATCCGAAGCCGATTCGCCGCGTTGTCGTGATTTCCGATGGCGAGGATTACGTCCCTGAACCAGTCAAGGACGACTTTCAGCAAGGCAAAAAACCGTGGCACGGAGATCCCAACGACAAGACTCAACGGGCGACTAACAAATTGCGAGCGGGGAATCTGGTTAGCGCGTTGCGCCACGATCTGACTGCTTTGAATGGCAATCCAATCCAGATGGTGCTGGTCGATTGCAGTCCCGAAGTGAACCGCTTCTTCTCGAACGAGGTTTTGGCCCGCGGCGACAACGATGAGTCAGGCTGGCGGCACGGCGAGTTCCATAATGTGTCGAAAAGCGAAGACGAGCTCCTGGCCACCTTGCTGGAAGTATCTGGCATCTTCGATTTTATCGTCGAGACGGGCTCGCCCAAAAAGACCATTTCGATCGACGCCGCTTCGCGCCACCCCCTGCCGCCGAGTCGCGAGCCGTATGTGCTGAAAGTCGCTCTCAAGTCGGGCAAGTTCACCGCCGAATCGCTCCCGTTCATGATTGATGGCGGCGAGCAGTTGGCTGCCTCCGTCGATGTGCAGCATCCCAATCACGAGCATAAGGGGGCGCTTGCGTTCAAGCCGGAAGAGGGGCCGGCTGAAGTCAAAGAAGGTCCGCAAGTCAGCGTCGATATTCGCGAGTGGGGCAAGCTGAATGCATTGCCGCTACCCGAAAAGGTGCTGGCGAGCGTGCAAGGTCTTCCAGATCACAAGATCCACATCCGCCTGAAGAACCAAGACGAGAAGAAGTTCAGCATGCGACCCCAAGCCATCTGGGCCGAGGTGACGCCGTGCCTCGTCGAACAATCCGAGGTCACGCGGGTTGACGGCGAGCCGATCCGATATGTGACCGATCTCGACTTCGTCCAACAAACGTCCGCACCGGAGTTCGTGTTGGAAGGCAAAAACTGGCCCGACCAGGCAACTCACGCCAAAGTTCGCCTGTGGTTTCGTTATGGGGAAGATCCTCGGTTTGCGAACGCATCCCCGATCGAAACGATTAAGCCAGGCGGCGAGTTTGTCCCCTTGAGAATTAAGGGAGCTTCGGCTCCTTTCGATATCAAGGCCAGGTTGACCAGGCCCACGGACGGACGCTGGATGGTCCTGATCCGCGAATCGCTTCGCGAAGGCGCGCCACCGCACCGCATGGATTGGCCCTCTCGCGACGACCCGCAGCCGACCGAAATTCGTCACCGCTTTTGGACCCAAGAGAAGAACGCTGCCCTGGAGCGCGTGGATCACGAGTTCTATTTCAACGCCGAGCCGAAGTCGCTGCTGGTCGACAAGCCTATGCTACTCATTGAAAGCGCGGACGAGATCAAGGGCGATAAAAACTCGAGTTGGAGCGCTACGGAAGAAATGGACGTAGCCTTGCCGAGTTCCTAACTCCGCGGGGGCGGCAATTTGCCAGGCCCCAATGTGACGAATTGGAAGTTGATATCCGCCAGCTTCGCCACCATGCTACCGGTGTTATTGGCCGCACCCGTTACGGCGCTCCGTTTGCTCGAATTCGGGAAGACGCCTTTGAGCCAAGCGATCACGTCCAGCTTGGTGATGCCGTAGTAATTCGAGGCGAAAGAATCTCCCGAGGCAATCCGCTCGCTATATTCTCCGCCGACGAAATTGATCGTCCCCGATACGACGTCGCCGACGATAATCGCGCTACCGGTCTTATCCGTGGGGTCGTTCGGCGTGCCCGTCGTGGCGTAGTACGTGTGGTTTCCGCCCCCAGCAACTGGGCCAACTGGCTGCTGAATCACCCCGCTGGCATTGGTAACCATGTAGTAGGCGGCCAGGATGTAGTCGGAGTTTGTGCCGATGCCGATTCGCACATTCGTGAGCGTGTTGGCAGCGCCGCCAAGCAGCGGAACCGCCGTGTTGGTTCGCGAATCAAAGCCAGCGCCAAAGACATAGTTTTGGATCGCGCTCACTCCTGCCGAAACCGCGACCTTCGGGTTTCCGGAGAATGGAACTTGCAAGTTCCCTTGTAGCACTTCCCCTTCGCCCAGGCTGCTGATTCCACGGGCCCCGTTTCCTTCGATAATCGTCCGCACCAGGCCGCTTGAACCGACGCCCGGCACCCCGTTCACCGGAATAAAGCTGTTGGCTCCGCTTACCTTCATGTCGCGCGGATCGACGTCGAGCCTGATGTCGTCGGCGCGATAGCCGCCGGCGACGCGGATCACCGAGACGCCCGCCAGACCAAACCGATTGAAGTCATCGGTCAACGTCGTGTCGGGATACACACTCGTAACAGGGGGAATGTTGCCGGAAACATCCAACAGGCGCGGTCGGAATCTCGAAGTTCCGTCGTTGAGGTTCTCCAGTTGGCCCGCATCGCTTCCGCCGCCCCCGGTAATGATGTTGCCAACCGAGATGAAATTCTCCCGATCCAGCTGTCCCAGGATGGTGGCCTGAGAATTCGAGCCCGCCTTGGCGCGGACCAGGTACTTCGCGACGTCCTGGAACCTGAACGACTGCGATGTGTTGTTGGTGGCGATCGCCGAAGTCCGGAATTCGACGTCGTCGCCAACCACGCCCGCATAGCCTGTGCCTGGAACGATGGGATTGAAACCCACGGGAGCCAGATAAGTGAATTGAAGATTGCGGGCAAACGACGTGTCTCGATTGGCATCGATATCGATCACCGTATTGATCCCGTTCCCCAGCACAGTCACGGTCGAGACGGGGCCGCCGGAAGCCTGCCAGTTCTGGCGGTACATCAGCTTCAGGCGGTCCGCGCCGCCGCGAGCGCTGAGGTTGATGTTGCGGATCGACGCGAAGGAGGCCGGATCGATCAGATACCAGTCGGCGCGGCCGCGACCGCGGATGATCAAGTTTTTGACGGTTTGGATTGTGGTCGTGTCGCTCGGCGATGCGGCGCCGATTTGGATGATCGAGCCGAATGGAAGCCGGCCAGCCTCGATGTCGTAAAGGTGCTGGCTCCAATCGGATTGAATGGTGATCGTGTCGGTTGCCGTAAGGCGGCTTCCGTTGACGACTCGAAGGTCCCCATCCGATTGAAGCGTGATGAGTCCGTCCGATTCGAATGTGGCGCCGGTAAGCTTCAGCTCGTATTGCGAGTGCAGGTACGACGTGCCGACCGCCGGCAACGTTGGGTAGGGATTCACCACGATGAAGGTGATGCTGTTAAGGCCTCCCTTCGCGGAGACATAGTAATTGGCTTCAATTCCATTGTTGCTTTTGACTTCAACTGCGCCCGCCCGGAGTCCGGTAGCGGTATCGGTGACAAGCAGCTTGCCGAAATCGCCAAACACCTGATCGACCAGGACCGACAGCATTGGCGCGCTCGATGACTGCGTCGCCTTCAGGTTCACCGATGCGAGAGTCACATCCTGGGCGGCGCTGATGGTGAGCTTGTCGATGGTGGTCGCGGCCTGGTTCGCCGGCTCATTTGTGACGTTGGCGAGTTTTATGTTTCCGTTGGTGGCCTTGATTTGGATTTCACCTGCCGTTGCAACCACCTTGACCGTGCCATTCGCGGGGCTGTTTCCGAAACCCTGAATCGCCACATCGCGGACCGCCGTGACATGTCCGCCGAGCTGCGTTTCGCTGGCGCCAATGTTGACATCAACGTCCGTCCCCTTCGCTTCGACGTCTCCGAGCAAGGCCACTATCGCAAGCGTTTTCGCCGCGGCCGTGGAGTCGCCGATCGCGATGTCGCCGTCGAATGCCGTGACGGTCGAATCGAACTCGGCCACATCGTTCGAGTCGCCGTTCATGGTGATCGATTTGGCGTTCACGGCACCGATTGCCGTCAGTGTGCCCACAACGGGGGCCGGCAGCGTTCCGAAAGTCGAGTTCAAATCTCCGCCAAGATCCACCAGGCTTCCAAACTTCGTATTCCTTCCCGCACTTGTCGTCAGGCTGCCAGGTCCAGTTATGGCTCCGGAGAGCGTGATATTTTGCGCGGCCGTGATCAGATCGTCGCCGCCAATCGCTGTGGTTCCCGTGACAGCAACGCTCCCCGTCACGGCGTCGATTTCGCCATCGCCGGCAAAGTCCAAGTTGCCGTTGACGGTCACGTTTCTCCCGACGTTGACCACGATGCCGTTAGCTAAGGTCGTCTTGCCGGCCCAAATGACGACATCCGAAGTGGCTGGAGACGCCGTCACGTTATCGTTGAATTGAACCGCTGCGAGTTTTGCCGCGGCTGCCGCGCCAGTGCCAAGAGTGATCGAGCCGCCGGTCGACGTGACGGTCGAATGGAACACAGCCATATCGTTGAAGTCGCCTTTCACAGTGATCGACTTCGCCTTCACGCTTTCGTTGGCAGTGAGCGTGCCTGCGAAGGTCCCCGCTGGTGCGACCGGCATCGTTCCGACGGTCGAGATCGAGTCGCCGCCAAGTTCCACATTCTTTTCAAACGTCGTATCTTTGCCCGAACTTGTCGTCAGGCTGCCGGCGCCCGCGACTTGCTTGCTAAGCGTAATGCTTCCCTGCGAAGCGGTGATCGCGTCGGCGCCGCCTACTGCCGTGGTTCCCGTGACCGCGACATCGCCCGTTGTCGCGGCGACAGCCCCGTCGCCGCGAAATACGAGGTTGCCGTTAATCGCCACGGAGGTCGCCGAGAGCGTCCTGCCACTATCGATGTTCGTCGTGGCCGACGTGAATGCTGCAACGCCGCCTAGCGTGACATCGCCGACGACGACATTGATCGCATCGGTGGCTCCTGCCTTGGTGTCGATGGTGAGATCGGCGATGTCGGTGGTGAGCGGCCCAATGTTGACGGTATCGCGATGCGCGCCGCCGAGGACGTCGAGGTTCTTCGAATTGCCCGCCTTCGCACCGCTTAGCGCGACTTTGTTTCCCGTGGCCGAGTCGGAGTCGCCGACGTCGATCTGGTTCTTCGTCGCGTCGTCGATCGTTCCGCTCACCGTGACTTGATCGTTATCAGCACCGGTGAAGATGGAGCCGGAGGTTCCCGTAATCAGGACGCTATCCGCGCCGTCGTTCGTCGTGATGGTGCCGACGAGTTTGCCATCCACCTGAACCAGATCGTCGCCAGCGGACGTGCTAATGGCTCCCTCAATCTGTCCGCTTGTATCGACCCAAACGACATCGTGGCTGCCGGTTGTGGCTTGGGTGACAATATTCTGAACACCCCAGAGGTTGACGATCGCGGTCGGCAACGGGCTAAGCGGCGTCGAGGTATAAGCAGTCGCGTCGAACGTGTATCCGCTTCCTCCTTTGCCCGCTGTAAAGCCATTGATGTAGACGCCCGATCCCGTCGGCGAGGTGAAGATGTAGTCCGCCTGTGTGGCGTCGATGGTTTCTATATTCGTGAACGAACCGACCGCGCCAACGACATCACCAAGATTGAGGCTGGCATCGAAATGGATGGTCGGCGTAGTCAAGGCGGTTACGTCGAGCTTGTCACCCTGCGGCGACGAATGCGATCCGCCGTCGATCTTCCCCGCCACCGAGCCTCCGCTTCCGACGACGATCGTATCGTCCCCACCGAGCCCCGAGATGTTTCCGCTGAGCGCGGCGTTGACGTTGAACAGGTCGGCCGCGGCATCGCCCGCCAGATTCTCGATCCCTGTGAACGCGAACACACCCGTTGCGTTCCCGGCATTGGCGGCCGACACATTGAACGTTGCGCCAGCGGCTTTCTTCACGGTGAGAGTATCGCCCGCGGCGCCGTTGCTGCCTCCGTCCACGGTCCCAGCCACCGAACCAGCGTTGCCGATGACGATCGAATCGTTCCCGCCAAGCGCCAAGATATCGCCGCTCAGCGCGGCGTTGACGTTAAACACGTCAGCCCCGGCATCACCCGTCAGATTCTCAATGCCGGTAAATGCAAACACTCCCGTCGCGTTCCCGGCGTTCGCGGCTGTCACATTGAATGTCGCGCCAGCGGTCTTCTTTACCGTGAGCGTATCGCCGGTCGTGTTGCTGCCGCCGTCCACAGTTCCGCCCACTGAACCGGCGTTGCTTACGACAATCGAATCGTTCCCGCCGAGCGCCGTGATATTGCCGCTGAGCGCGGCGTCGACGTTGAACTGGTCGTTCCCCGCGTCACCCGTCAGATTTTCGATGGCGGTAAACGCGAAGACTCCGGTTGCGTTGCCAGCGTTGGCCGCCGTCACATTGAATGTTGCGCCAGCGGCTTTCTTGACCGTGAGTGTGTCGCCCGTAGTATTGCTGCCGCCGTCGACGGTCCCGCCCACTGAGCCGGCGTTGCTTACGACAATTGAATCGTTGCCGCCGAGACCCGAGATATTGCCGCTCAGCGCCGCGTCGACGTTGAAGATGTCCGCTCCGGCATCGCCTGTCAGATTCTCCATGCCTGTGAACGCGAAGACCCCTGTTGCACTCCCGGCGTTAGCGGCCGTGAGGTTGAAGGTTGCGCCAGCCGCTTTCTTCACGGTCAGTGTGTCGCCCGTGGCGCCATTGCCGCCGCCATCAACGGTCCCGCCTACCGAGCCGTTGTTCCCCACGACGATGGCATCATCCCCACCGAGGGCCGTGATGTTGCCACTCAGAGCCGCATCGACGTTGAATTGATCATTCGCCACGTCGCCCGTGAGATTCCCGATACCCATAAACGCGAACACTCCTGTCGCGTTTCCGGCGTTGGCGGACGTGATATTGAACGTTGCGCCAGCGGCCTTCTTCACGGTGAGCGTGTCGCCAGCGTTGTTGCCGCCATCGATCGTTCCGCCGACCGAACCGCTGTTGCTAACAACGATCGAATCATTCCCGCCTAGCCCTGTCACATTGCCGCTCAACGAAGCATCGATGTTGAACGCGTCCGCTCCGGTGTCACCTGTCAGATTCTCGACGCCCGTAAACGCGAACACTCCCGTTGCGTTCCCGGCATTGGCTGCCGTCACGTTGAATGTCGCGCCAGCAGCCTTCTTCACGGTGAGCGTGTCACCGGCATCGTTGCCGCCATCGACCGTCCCGCCGACCGAACCGCTGTTGCCAACAACGATCGAATCGTTCCCGCCGAGTCCTGTCACATTGCCGCTCAGCGACGCATCAATGTTGAACACATCCCCTGCCGTGTCGCCCGTCAGGTTCTCCATGCCTGTGAACGCGAAGACTGCCGTTGCGTTCCCGGCGTTGGCGGCGGTCACGTTGAACGTTGCACCGGCCGCTTTCTTCACGGCGAGCGTATCGCCCGTGGTATTGCTGCCGCCGTCCACGGTTCCGCTTACGGAACCGGTGTTGCCGACCACAATCGAATCGTTCCCAGCGAGCGCCGAGATGTTGCCACTTAGCGCAGCGTCGATGTTGAACACATCGTTCCCGGCATCGCCCGTCAGATTCTCGATCCCTGTAAACGCGAAGACTCCCGTTGCATTCCCGGCGTTAGCTGCCGTGACGTTGAATGTCGCGCCAGCGGTTTTCTTGATGGTGAGTGTGTCGCCGGTGGTGTTGGTGCCTCCGTCCACAGTCCCGCCGACCGAACCGGTATCACTGACGACAATCGAATCGTTTCCGCCGAGCGCGGAGATGTTGCCGCTCAATGCGGCGTCGATGTTGAACACGTCGGCGCCGGCGTCGCCCGTCAGATTCTCGATGCCGGTAAAGGTGACGATCCCGGCTACGTTGCCCGCGTTGGCGGCCGTCACGTTGAATGTTGCGCCAGCCGCTCTCTTCACCGTGAGCGCGTCGCCCGTGCTGTTTGCACCGCCATCGACGGTCCCGCCTACGGAACCCGCAGTGCCGATGACGATCGAGTCGTCGCCGCCGAGGCCTGAGATATTGCCGCTCAGCAAGGCATCGACGTTGAACACGTCGTTCCCGGCGTCGCCCGTCAGATTCTCGATGCTTGTAAACGTGGGCACCCCGGTCGCGTTCCCAGCGTTGGCTGCCGTCACATTGAACGTCGCTCCAACGGCCTTTTTTACGATGAGGGTGTCCGCATCGTCGCCGCCGTCAACAATCCCCCCCACCGAACCAGCGTTGCCGATGACGATCGAATCGTTCCCCCCGAACGCGGTGACGTTGCCGGTTAGCGTGGCGTCGACATTGAACACGTCCACGTTGTCGTCGCCAGTCAGGTTCTGCATACGATTGAACGTGCCAACGCCCACGACGTTGCCAGCGTCGAGCGACGTCACATTGATCGTCGCGCTACCTGGTTTATGGACAACGAGTGTGTTGCCGGTGTCGTTGCCCCCGTCGAGGGTTCCGCTCAATGAACCTTGGTCTTTTACGAAGAACGTGTCGCCGGCAGTGCCACCGGTCAAGTTTCCGACACCCGTGAACGCGAACACCCCTGTTGCGGTGCCGGCATTGGCCGCCGTCAAGTTGAATATCGCGCCCGCGATCTTCTTAACGGTTAGATTGTCGCCCGCGTTGTTACCGCCATCGACGGTTCCCGACACGCTGCCGGTGTTCTCCGCGACAATCGAGTCGGCGCCGCTGCCCGTGCTCACATTTCGCACGTTCCCGCTGACGGTGACGAGATCGGTACCACCCGCGGTGTTGATATCGAGGACAGGCACGGCGCCCACGTAGCTCGACGCGACTTTGATCTTGTCGTTGCCGCCGTTGCCGTTGACGATCACTTGCGTGATGTTTGCTAGCGCGACCGTCGTGTTCTCGAACGTGCTTCCTGTCAGCGTGATGTTGCCGGCACTGATGCCGATCTCAGCGTCTATATCCGAGCCTGTCGGCAGATTGAACGTGAGGACACCGGCGATGTTGGTGAGATTGACCGGCGACAACCCGGCAAAGGTAACTCTCGACGTCCCGCCGGCGGAGATTGCACCGTCAAACTTCCCCGCATATTGATGCGTGGCAGCATAGGTGAGGGTCACGCCCGACGCATCGCTGAAAACGAGCGAGTCGTGATCGGCCGCACCGCCACCACCGTCAAAATCGACGACGACGTTGCTTGGCAACGCTCCGGTCACCTGCAACACATCGCTTCCCCCGCCGCCGTTGATCTTGATGTGTCCGGCGAACAACGCGGCGGCGATGCGAATCGACTTGCCTCCATCGAAGAGCGTCCAACCAGCGGGTGCCGAATTGAACGTGCCAAGATCGCCAGCGGCGTGAGTGACGACAATATCTGTCCCATCGACCTGGACAGCGTACTTGTTATTGAGGCCAGCCTGATCGGTCAGGACCAGGTCGCTGCCAACCATCTCCGCGGACGTCGACTGAACGTTCACTGGCAACGTGAATACGGTGCTCGTTCCCCCGTCTTTGTCGTACACGCGCGCATAGATCGTTTGCGCGCCGGCGGTAGCGAAGCTGAACGACGTTGCGTTGGAAGTTGATGCCGCCGCGTAGTTGGCGGCCAGGCCCGCCATCGACGTAGCAAAGCTGAATTTCAGGGTCGCCAGGTCGGCCGATACGTCCGACCCGCCGTTGATCGTAAAGGTGCCATTCGTAAGTACAGCCAGAGTCGCTGGGCCCGTCAAACTGACGGCCGTGGGCGAGACGTTGGTGACGGTAATATTGAACGACTGGGTTTCGCTCGACCCGCCATCGCTGTCGGCCATCACCGTGATCGAGAGGACATTCGCTCCGTCGAGCACGCTCGCATCATCAACCGACACGACCCCGGTGCTGGCGTCGATCTTGAAGGCGCTATTGGCGCTGTCGGTCAACGAGTACGTGATCGTGCCGCCGAGGTCAGACGATGCGGTGATGCCGGCCGCGTCGTTCACCAGCGCCGTCTCAGCCACCAGGTTGCTGGTGGCGTCGAGGTCGGTGATCGCCATCACGCGCCGATCTTCGAGGCCTTCAAAAAACAACTTCCTGGCGCGGGTCTTGGAGGCTCGGCGGCGGTGTGAATCAGAACGGTATGAATCAGACTGACGGAACATGCGACACTACCGCTGACCAGGCAAAATCGAAGGCAAGATGCGGCTGTGAAACTGCAAGAACGGAATGCCGAGCCGTCGGCGACCGGAGAGGATTCACAAACCGAACCAACCCCGTAGGTGCTTCCGTCACACTCTCTGGGGGGTGGCAAATTAGTACTTGCCAGTGTGAAAGACAGCCTAATCGGCCCAACCGGAATACATCGCAATGTAGTTGCGGAAGTTCAATTTCGCAACGAAATGGCGAGACAATTCGTCGTTAAGAGTCCTTCATGAGGCAACAGGGCGCGAATGACGGCCCATGAAAGCCCAGAGTCCTTGGCCAATACCGCAAAAAAGCGGCTTTTTTCGCCGTTTTTCAGGACGTCGCGCTCGTGCCTCTTGCCAGTTATTGCCAAGGGGCAAGCCGAACCGGAAGTGGTCTGCGTCGTCGCATGTGCCGGCTCGCATTAACGGCTCTCAGTTCCGACTTGGCGTGACTCAGGGAGCCTTTGATTTTTGTGAGCCCTAAAAGGATCGCCATCTTCCCCAAGCAATGATCGCCACGAAGTGGAGACGCGGCCTGAGATGTCTGGTGACTCGTAAACTTGGCACCAACGTTCGCGGACGGGAGGTTGAATTTTTGGAATCCAGCCCGATTCTTCCGCCATGACGGATGCGGTCTTGGCAGAATGGCGACCACGTTGACGTGCAATCGGCCGTTTGGCGCTTGCAGACCCCCTGCGATCTTTTCAATAATTTGATTGTCTTACAACACTCTTTAGCTGCGGGAATGCGAAGCAGAAGTACGTGCCATGCGGAAATACGTAATCGGCGATGAACCTATTGCCGGATATCGGTTAGTCGATCGCGGCGATGGGAAAGGTCCCATCGGCCAAGGTTCCTTCGGTGTCTGCTGGAAAGCGATGGGGCCTGGTGGCGTCGCGCACGCGATGAAGATCGTCCAAAACTTGGACGGGCGGTTCGCAATCCGCGAGTGGGAATCGTTACAGGACGTAATGAACCTGAAACATCCCAACCTCTGCCAGATCGCCGGCGTGTGGATTTTGGACGCCGACGGCAAGATCATCGACGAATCGGCAATCCGTCATGTCACCGCCTTGGCCAGGAATGAATCCCCAGTCAAAGCAACGCCGAAGTTTACAGCGACCGCCGATCCCAACTCTCATCAGGAGACAACGTGTCCTGCCCCGATGACGCTCGATGCACAAGCGAGCCTGGCGGCCCTTCAAGCTACGATGGCCCCCATCGAAGATAGCGAAGAGCCTTCGGTCGATATCAATCAGATGACCACCCCCATCAATGCGGGACGGTCCACGCCGACCACCTCGGCCACGGGCTCCGCAGGCAAAGCGCCTCGGCCGATTGAGGGCGTGACGCTGCCGGAACTCATGCTGGTGTCGCTCATGACGCTGGGCACCCGCACGATGAAGGATCTGCTTAGCGATCTGGACGAGAACGAAAACATACCGCGCGACGAACTTCTCAGGTATTTCAGTCAAGCGGCGGCCGGACTCCAGTACCTCAATTCCGAAGGGGTCCAGCACTGCGATGTGAAGCCCGACAATTTGCTGATCGTGAACGGCGGCGTTCAGATTTGCGATTATGGTTCGGCCCTCAAGATGATGTTTCACAAGGAGGAAAAGGAGAACAAGGGAACCTCGACGGCCTACGCGCCGCCAGAACTGATCAAGCGCCGGGTGACGCTTCACAAGTCGATCGACGTCTACTCGCTCGCAATGGCCTATATCGAATTGCGGATCAAGGGCTTTCCATGGCCCAACGAGAGAATCTCGCTGCAGAACTTGCTGGCCCTGAAGGAGAAAGAGGATTTCGATCTTTCCAAGATCGATCATCTCACCGAGCCGCACAAGTTCGAAAGCGCCGTCCTGCGAAAGGCGCTGAAGGCCGATTCGAAGGAACGGTTTTCCTCGGTCCAGGAATTCTACGACGCCTTGGAAAGCGTTCCCGATCAGGAGGTGCGAGCAGAACGCGAACGTAAAGACGCGAAGACAAGGTTTTGGGTCGGGAGTCTTATCGCTGTTCTGTTACTGGCGGCCGTCGGCGGAGTCGCTTGGGCAGCGATGGCAAACTATTGGACCCCCAAGCGAAGCGACTTTGCGGCCATGCTCGAGTTGGTCGGCCAAAAGGGGGAAGAGTTCGACGGATACGAGAAAGAACTCCAAGGCATGTTTCAGTCCGGGACCGCCGATGAGGATCATCGCGCCCAGGACATCGATGCATTCGAGAAAAAAGTCGGCGGTAGCGGACTGGACAAACGGCTGCTCTATCTCGCCGCCTGGACGAAACTCACCGAGCCAACTCCCAACGCCGAAGAGGATCATCGGACTTGCCGGGCGATTGAAGCGGCGCTTTCTCCATCGTCTCCATTTGTGGAGATGCCGGAAGCCCTCGCGGCCTTTGGCGAGCGCCTCGACAAGCTCCTGAATAAACGGGAGAGCGAAGTCCACGCCCTCGAGCTTGCCGGTGCGGAAAACTTGGCGGCCAGCTTGCGGCGACTTGCCGTCACCATTGAAGAGCGATGCGCGTATTTTGACGCGGATGCTCAAGCCGCCCGCTTGGCCAAGGCAAATCTCGCCAAGACCGTCCTCGACGTTCGCACCAACAAAATCAAACCTGAAGAGTTGAAGGCCCTTCCCGCTTCGATTGAGAAATGGCGAAAGGATCTGGCGTCCGCAAGCAAAACAGCTTCGGGAAGTGACCCTTCGTCCGATGGCGCGACGGAAACGATTCCCGACTACGGGAAGCAGTGCGATCTCCTCGTGGCATGGGCCACTGTCAAAGTCGACCCCAGTGCGTTTCTGGCGACCGTAGGAAGTACGGGCGACATGAACGAAAGCTCCCTTAAGGCCGCCGCTGCGGAACCGACGTTCGAGCGGAATTTGAAGCTGCGGAAAGAAATCGAAGCGTCCGTGGAGTCGTTCGCGGTGACTTATCCCGACGCGAAGTCGGAACTCATGGGAAAGGCCCGCGTCGTTTTGGGCGGAGAGGCGATTTCGCGAATTGCGCTCGGTCGCGCCCAGCAGCGGTTGTCGAAAGGCCAATGGGAGGAGGCAGAATCGGAACTGGGAACGATTGAGTCGTCGGCACTGAAAGAACCGCAGCTCAGTCGAAACGAGTTGTTGCGAATCTGGTTCGACTACGGAAGCGGCAAGAAAACGGACTTCGCAGCCGACGATTTGAATGGCGCGATCAAGGCTCGCAAAGACTGGCCTAACGAATTCAAATCGGCTGTCAGCGCTATCTCGGCCTGGGCGACCGACCCGAATCAATCGGAAGTCTCCCGCTCCAGCCAATTGCTCGACGCCTTGAGTGACAAAAGTGCCGGCAGCCAGGCAGCGGCAAACGACCCGTTGTCCGACTGCGAACGTGTGGCGCGAGAATTTCGACTGAATCGGCTGCTCAAAGATGGCGACCCGGCCTCGAAGTTTTCCATCTTGGCAAAAGACGCGGCGTTCCTCTTCAAGACTCCTTCGATCGCCGCGGAAACTCGCCAGCTTGCCGCCGCTGTTTTGTGCGACATCGGCGGAGTTGCGGCAACGCCGGAAACGTTCGTCACGAAAGAACAAGCCGACGAAGCCGCCCGGCTTCTCCGTGGCACCGATCCACGATCGCCCTACTTGGACTATGCCCTAGCCATTCATGACTTAGGCACTTCCGAAGACGCTCAAATCAAGGATTCGATCGACATCCTTAAGAGGCGCGATCCAACGGTCGGCGGCAACTCTGCCGACGCACAGGAATATCTGCCACTACGGCGATTTGCCGTCGCAAAGGCGTTGCTATCGAAGGCCTTGATCGCGGCTCCCTTGGACAAAGTGAATTTGTTGGGCGGTGCTACCAAGACGATTCCTGATCCGCTGCGACTCGCCGAAAACTGGTATCCAGCGTCAACGGAAGCAGCGAGCGAAGAGGTCGTGAATCTGGGCCGCCAAATCGCTGCGTTAGGGCTGCTGCTCGGCGCGCCTGATTCTCTCGGGGCAATCGTCAATCCCGCATTTGACGACACGTCCAAAACAATCGACGAGCTGTGTAACGATGCGGCTTGGACCCCTTATAAAACGTCGCTTCATCTCGCGATCGCGAGGTTGCTCGCACAATCGCCAACCGAGGGAGAAGTAGCCAATGCGCTTCGCCACTACCAGGTTGTCATCGACGCAACCTACCGACGCGAGTCGAACTGCGTTGGACTGAAGGCAAACAGCGCCGCCATTAGCGATGTGGTGGCGTACCTCCAAATCATTGGTCCAGCTGCTGCGGCTGCATCCAAGAGCAAAGCCGACGAAGCGGCTGTTGAGGCGGCGTTAGCCAAAATCTACGAGGCAAAGGTGTTTGTGTTGGATCGCGCCTTTTTGCAATCGCGCGAGATGGGCTTTACGGAAAAGAGCGCGAACAACGAATTGATTGCCGCAACCGAGATGGCGCTGAAGTACATCCCTGCCGATGCGGTGGAGCTGCGGAGTCGAGTTCTCGAAGCCAGGTTCTGGAGCCAGGAAGGGATCGAGTCGGACAAGGAAAAAATCCTGGCTGAGCTGGAGCCGTTTGTCTCGGCGAACGATTCCGCGAATGCCTCTCTGCCCGAGCTGCTGACGCTTTCCGGTTATGTGTCGCTGGTTCGATCCGAGTCCCAACCGTCGCAAAGCGACGCGCGGGCGATGCTGGAACTTGCCGAACAAAAATTCGCAACGTCGCTGGAACGGCTCGAAGCCTTCAAAGGGGGCGTGGACCGGCATCCCGCTGTCTTGAAGAACCGCGCGGCCATTGTGCGACTGTACCTGGGGCAAACCAAGGTCCAACTCGCCTTCCGCTTGGACACCGACAAACTTGCGAAGCTGCAAGAGACGGAAAAACTCTTCGCCGACGTTTTGGAAGTGAGAGATCGGCAGGAAGCTCTGCGCTATCGTCAGCGTTACGTTGGCTTTCAGTTTCAAGGTAACGCTCTGGAAGATATCGCCGAGTACTGCCAGGCTTCGCTATCGCGCGATGAAACCACCGCCTACTACGCCAAAGCCGTTGAATCGTTTAACACCGCTTGGAACAACGCGTTCGACGCCGATACCGATCAGCCGGGATTGAAGATCGGCGAGCTGCGATGCCGTTGGAGGCAATACCAATCGTCCGGAAATACAAGCCCGGCGGACCTCGACGATTTGAGTACGTCGTATCGGCAGGAGTTAGTGAAAACGGCGAAGCTAATCCTTGGAAACAAGGATTTGGATTCCACTGCCGACATCGACGTTCTCCCCGTTGTCGCAAGCCCGTATTCCATTCAAGCAATTGATGCTTTGTTGTTTCTCGGGCAAATCGAGAAGAAGCGAGGTGCACCAGACAAGGCAGAGCAGGCATGGTCGCTGGGAGCCAAGATCGCCAAAGCGAATCGGTCCAACGATTGGAGCGAATTCCAAGGCTCATTGATCGATCTGGCACAAGAAGGCAGCGGCAATGGTGCTAAGGTCGATTCGTTCATCGAGGAGATGCGGAGCGCATGGACGCAGCCCGAGGGGGACGCGCCAGACCAGGTCGAAAAGCTGTGCAAAGACAATTCGACCCGCCGCATTTTTGTGATGTACTTGGAACTCAAGCGGATCGAAGGAAAACCGGCCGCCGAAACGCCCGAGCAAAAAACGAAGCGGGAGAAGGCCGCCTTCGAGAAGGCGCTGATCCAGCTCGACGACAGCCTGGCGAGTGCCTCGGCGCGCCAATCGTTTGCGCGGCGCGATCTCAGAATCACCCTCCTTTCCTTTGGCGTTCAGCGGCTGCTCAGGCGAGCAGAAGCACCTGGCGAAGTCGCACTGTTGGCGCTGAAGCGGATCGGAGAAATCGCCGCCACGAGCGGTGAAACCGGCGGCGTACCAAGCGACTGGAACGACATCCACTCGGCGCTCAAGGAATACGTGAAGCTCCCCATCTTGGTCGACAAGAATGTGGAAAAGAGCCCGCCCAATGGCCCAGCGCTCAAAGCCGTCGTCGATCCGCTATCAAAGATCGATCGATGGAAGCTGCAATACTGGGTGACCTGCCTCAAGAACGTCGGCGACTACGGGATCAAGTGCAAGCAGGTTCCGGATTCGAGCCAGACCACCGAAGCACTCGTTTCGATCTTGAAGCAGATCAACGAGATGCGGTCGGACAACGACGTGTGGGAGCGGCTTATTAACAGTCTCGAAGTGCAAAAATAGCGTTTAGTTGAAAAACACATTTCGCGAAAGAAGCACGCGCGCGGCCACCGTCGCGAGCGTGAGACTTATGGACAGCGCGAGGATCGCGTAGCCCAGCACGTAATACCGCTGATTCTCTCGGAGCGCGCTGGCGGTCCATTCCAAATCGTTTTCGGCCGTTTCGTACAATCGATCGATCGTCTTCGGCACGAATGCCTGGTGTTCCTCGCTCGCGCCCGCGGCAACGAAATAGCAGCCGGCGACTAGCGGAAACGAATCTTGCTCGGCTTCTTTTTTGTAGCCCAGGCCGTCTGAAACAATCGTCTCCAGTTGCACGTTGAGGTAGCGCCGCACTTTGCACAAAAGGGCATAAAGGTGCCGATTGCCCGAGCGATCGATGGCTTCGGAATCACGGAACATCGAGTAAATCCAGTCTTCGAAGGATCGGCAAGCCACCGAACACATCGCACTCAACTGGTCGTCGAGCGGCGGATCGCCAGGTGAAAATCCCTTCCCGAACCGATACTGGCGGCGCGTCTTCGAGCCGAGCCGCCGCATCAACTCATGAAACCCGACATCGCCGTCCCAGCCCGAAACGACGACGGTGACCGGCGGCCGCATTTGCAGATTCGCCACCAACATTTTGCGATCCAAGGACAAGGCATTCATCACCTGCTTGCCCCCTTCGTCGTCGGCCATGATAAGAGGCTGCGTCAGTTGGACCAGCACACCATTGACGGGACAGTAAGGACGTCGTGCCGCGCGTATCAATCGGCAGAGAAAGCCCAATCGTCGCGACTGCAGCGCGAGATTGGGTGCCGAAAGGCGATCCCCTTTCGACGCGGAAAGTTTGGGGCGATGAGTCTCTGATGTCGCTTTCTCGATGTTCAACGAGCCACCGCTGTCCATGTCGGAGATCATCATCGTTCCCCGACCCAAATCGGAAAGCGACGCGGCACTTTCGTCGCCCGAAAGACGCTCCGCGACTGCCGAGTCGTCCTCGCCCGGCCACCAGGTTGCCTGGATGTCGTTGGATTGGATCCGGCGCTGAAAGAGAGCCTTCGATCGATGGTTATCGTTGATCTCAGCGGCGACGCATGCGATCTCGGTCAGGCTTCCTACCTGCGCTAGGAAAACATAAATTCCCTCGTTACAAGCGTAGAATCGCAAGGCCTTGGAATCGTTGGGAAAGTTCTTTACGGAGAGCGGCCGGCCGGATGCTGTCATCAGGTACTTGGCCTTGAGCGTGTCGTCGCATCCCAGAACCAGAAAGAGCGGGCGCTCCGTGATATTGATGCCGCTTTTTTGCAATTCCGCAACGCCGCTTGCCCAAGCCGTCTCGATGTCCGCAAATCGCTCGCTCACGTCCTGGAGAAGAAGCCGGACCGCGAGATAAACGAAAAAGGGAATCACCAACGTCAGACCCGAAAGCCACGCGACCGTTGGCCAGAGCCAATCGCTTGTCGCCGTGGGAAGGTTCAACCGCCAGATCACCGAAACCGCGGCCATGATCAAGAGAAACAAAAACGACAAGAGCGCGGCGATGCTCGCCGGCGACAGCCGACGGAACAGGCCATGAAAGCCCGACTGCATCGTTCCAACGGGATTGATCAACAGTTGGATCGGTGCGGAGGCGAGCCCCCAAACGATTTCCAACAGTGTGCTGGCCCACATAATTACACTTGCTCGAACTGAACTGTGAAGTTGGAGGGCATGAAGTTAACGGGCGCGAAGGTAGAGGTCATGAAACTAGTGGCAATGCTAAAAGAACTGCACCAGGATGATCCCCGTCGAAATGGCGAGCAGGACTGCGGAAACCAGCAGTGTCGACATGAAGAACGAGTAGCCTTCGAGCGGAGGTGCACCGTCCGGCAGATGTCCCGTCGGCGTGATGGCTTGCGATGGCGAAGGACGCATGGCTTGCGCATTCTCGCGGAGCCAGTCGTCCAAAGTTGAAGGCAGCTGATACTGTGCGATCGCAAGTCTCGACTTTTTTGGGTCGTCGTAGACTCCGCGAAATCCCAAAATCACGCAAAGGTAAAATACCTCCAGCGCCTGGTTGCCGGCTGCTTGCTGTGCGTCGACAAAAAACTTCATCGCGCCTTCGCGGGTCGAATACAAACGCCACTCGAGCAAGTTGTTTTTCCACCAGTCGCTTCCTTGCCACGACTGGGCGCCGGCGAGTACTTCGTCGATCCAGTAGACCAGCGCCTTCTTGGCCAGCTTCCATTGAGGCTCGTCTCCCAAGTTCTGGTCGGCCTCTGCAAACAGCTTGGTCAAATAGTGCTGCTGAATCCGGTCGGCCTTTGGGTTCTCTCCCAGGTCGATGCGGTCGAGCAGACCGAGCGTGCACTCGAAGATGGGATCGACATACCTGGCGAATTTAGGCGTCATTTCTGCTTCTTGGACTTCATTCCGCGTGGTTGTGGCCTTGAGCTAAGGCGCCTCGACTTATAGCCCCTAGTTCCGGGCCTTGGCAGGTTCCCAGTGTAATTCCTGTGGAGGCACGGCAGTTTACATTGCGCCAGTGCCGCTGGAACGCCATCAACGCAGTAGTTGCTACGAAAAATGGGCATGGCCCGCCAAGATAGTCAAAGTTTGGCGTGCACTTCTGAAACCATGCGAGCATGTCTCAGTGCGGACGATACATCTTTTCAGATGAGCATACATTTTGGATTTGCCTGATTCTGCCAATCCCAATTTGCGAACGCAGCAAGGCTGTAAGGGAGTGGAGGCTGCAAGGGAGTGATGGGCAAATGCTATCGAAACCCACGTTTCTTTGGGGAGCATGCTTCGTCGCAACCAATGTGACGATGCACGTTGCGTTCGCCCAAGCGCCAGGGCAACCTTCTAAATCGACAGCCACGCCTCCCGTAGCGGTTGGCGAAGCAACTAATTCCGACGCCCCAGCCGTTCCTCAGCGACGCGTCATTCGCCAAGCCATTCGCGTAAACGTCGCAAATCGCGACGGCAAAGATCACGGCCAGGAGGCCAGGCCCCAACTAAAGCCGGCTGCTGAGCTGGAGTACTTCGACTCCGAAACGCCCCCGGTAAAAACGGCTGCTAAGAAGGATGGCCCGGCAAAAGAACCAGCACAGGCTAGCGCTCAAACAGCCACCGGCGGTTCGACAAAATACTATCACTTAGATGATGAGAGCGTGCAAACCATCACTGCACCCTCGAATTCGAAATCGGTCACGATCCCCAACGAGGACGGCACAACCGCTCCTCCTGCCGTCCCTGCGCCGGTACCTTCTGTGGTACGCAAAGTGGTCGAAATCGGGGGCGATGTCCTTCAAACCCAGGCGGTCGCTAGTAGCCCGGTGCAGATCCAATTCGACGACAACGAATTGCCTGAAGTGGGAACCGTGCTGCAGGCCTTCCACAAGTACCCGCTCGGCTGGGAGCCAATCGGGAAACTGGTTGTTACCGGCCACTCGGGCCGGCAAGTGATCGCTCAACCTCAAACAGCCACAACAATTCGCCTTCGCGCTGGTGACCGCGTCGAAACACGCATCACCAAATCTTTCCGGCAGTAGCGCGCGCTGCAGTCATCGCATTCGATCGGACGACTGCGCGCTACCATTCCCATGGCGACAGCATCGCCGCTCCTGAATGCACTGCGCCGCCAGAGGTGTGAATCTAGGGAAGCCATCCATGAAAGTGCGTAGGATGCGGGGTGCCGTGAAGTCAGTCATTAAACCGTGACGAAGATGCACGATGTAGCGGCGCCACGGATGGCGCGAGCGGCATGGTTGTACCAATCGACCCACATCAGACAGCACTGCGACCACCATCAAGGCGCCAGATCATGCGAACCAATTTGACGCGCAATCGATCGGGTGCACGCCGCGCCGCGCGACGTTGGTTATGGGGCTTGTCGCTCGTGGCAATTGGGGCTTCCTTGGGTTGGTCCGAAGAACCTGCGCCAGCCCCCACTAACGATGACGAGGTCGAATCGGTCGAGGACGATTCAGAAGAATCGATCTACGACGACAAAGTGGTGCTGGTCAGCAAGAAGACGGCGCCCGTCGCCGGCCGGCAGCCGCTCGATGCCGGCGTTTCCAGCGCGGGACGGCTCGGCGCCGACGATGACGATGGATCGCCCGCAGCATCTGCTTCGACAGGAGGTGGCGCTGCGACCTCGGGCGAAACCCAATCTCTGGGCGTTTCAGCCGGCCTACCGTCGACGAACCTGATCGGTCAGCAGAAGAATCTGTCGCTCACCGGTTCGGCCGGTACCTTGGCTGGTACGACGTCGCAGGAAATTCGAACGTTGGCCGCCGACAACGCCGGTAGCGTGCTTCGAGAATCGGCCAGCACGACGGGTGTGACGGTCCAGCGCCGATCGGCAATCGCCTTCGACCCGCACGTACGCGGCTATCGTCTTGGCCAGCTGTTGACCGACGGTGGCGGTATCACGTGGATTCCGGTTCGTCCCGACTTGGACTCGATGATCAGCAAATTCGACCCCACGCTGATTAACGACATCGTTGTTCATCGCGGTCCTTACACAACGCGGATGGGGCCGGGATTCACCTTTCTCGACGCCAGCTTGGCTTCGACGCCTCGCTACGCCGACGGATACGAATCGCACAACCGCTTCGGCTACGACATCCGCTCGAACGGCGGCCAACAATACTTGCACGACACCTACTACGGCGGCGACGAAGATTACGGCGTTATTGTCAACTACGGCCGCCGCGTTGGCGGCGACTATCGTGCCGGCAATGGGCAAATCATGCCCGCAAGCTACCTGGCCGACACGTATACGGCTCAGGTCGGTTTGAACCTCACGGAAACGACGAAGCTCGAAACTCGCGTCGACTACCTGGACCAGACGAAGACTCAGATCCCAGGTCAGTTTTTTAACGTCGACGTGATGCAGACCACGGCTTACTCCGTCGGCTATCACAACTACGATGCTCCGGACACGCTCTTTCGAGCCCGTATCGACGCCTGGTATACCGAGACACCTTTGAAGGGTTCGACTGCCCCGGCGGGGTCCGACATCTTCAATGTCACGGGGCGCGTCAATCAAGCGCTCGAGCAGGCCACCGGCCTCCCGGCGAATTTCAGCGGTACAACCGCCGCTCGTTCGAACACGTCCGGTGGGCGATTCGAAACGCTCGTAGGAGACGAGGAGCTGCAAACGCTTCGACTAGGAACGGACTTCAGGTATCAACAACAGCGTATCGGCGAATCTTTTCAAACGATCCCTGGCTTTCCGACTCTCAACACCTTCATGCCGCGATCGGAAATGCTCGATCCGGGCGTCTACACCGAATGGGCAGCGCACCTAAGTTCGAAGATTGCAACCCGCGCCGGTGCTCGCGTCGATTTCGTACGAACGGGAATTTACGACACGCTCGACAGTTCGCTCAATAACTACTCGCTGGCCGAAGCCAGGAAGGCGGATACGACGTACGCCTTCTATCTCACCAACGATATGAAGCTGAACGATCATTGGGGCGCGAACATTTCGTTCGGACAGGCCCAGCGGCCTCCGACCCTCGTCGAGCGTTACGCTGACGGCGTTTTCGTGAGTGTGCTACAAACGGGATTCACCAAGGTCGTGGGGAACCCAAATATCACGCCCGAACGTCTGTGGCAGGTCGACGCCAGCATGTCGGCGAATTACGACAACGTGCGCGGTCGTGCCGGTGCTTTCTACTCCTGGGTGCACAACTACATCACCTATGCAGTCGCAGGCGTTGCCCCAGGGCCTGTTCCTGCCCAGGTGATCAACTACACCAATACGCCGCTCGCCGTCCTGACGGGCTACGAGACCGACATGGAAATCGATTTGAGTCGATCCACCACGTTCTACGGCGCCCAGTTCTTAGCGATCGGAACAGACGCCACCCTGGGAACGCCGCTGGCCGCTATGTCGCCGATCGACAGCCGCTTGGGGATTCGCTGGCACGACCCGGAGAATCCCGGCCTTTGGGGGTGGGATCTCGGGACCCGCATCGTCGGTGCACAAACTCGCTTGGGCGACATTCGAACGTTCGACGGCAACCACACGATCGTCGAAACGCGCACGCCATTTTTCTGGACGGTTAGCCTTCGCGGTTATTGGAACCCCAAACCGAACATGACCTTGGTGGGCGGCGTCGAGAACATGTTCGACCGCGCCTACTACGAGCATCTTGACCTTCGCTTGGGAACGCAGCCTTCGTCGTTCTACCCCCCGCCATCCAACCCCGTGTTCGCCTACGCGCCCGGCATCACGCCGTACATGGGCTTCAACTGGACCTTCTAGCGATTTGGTCCACGAGCGAGGCATGCAAGTCCTTGGCCAGCTGCTCGCACAGTTCTTAGTGCCAGTTGTGGGGAAGGAACAACGTTGCCAAACCTGACGCCGGCAAATCGGCCAATCGCGTCCTAATGGTAATGACTTGTCACTTCCGGCCGATTACGCTCATGGCCATGAGCGACGTGACTCAAATCTTGGCCCGCGTTGAACGTGGGGATCCCGCTGCTGCTGCCGAATTATTGCCGCTCGTCTACGACCAGCTGCGTAAACTCGCCGCGCACAAGATGGCGCAAGAGCAGCCCGGACACACGTTGCAAGCTACCGCGCTGCTCCATGAAGCGTACCTGCGACTGGTCGATGTCGGCCATCCTCAGTCCTGGGACAGCCGCCGGCACTTCTTTGCCGCTGCCGCCGAGGCGATGCGGCGAATTCTCATCGACCAGGCCCGACGGAAACAGGCCGACAAAAGAGGGGGGCTGTGCCAGCGCGTCCCCTATGCAGAGGAGTTAGAAATCTCCCTACCCGACGCCGAACTCCCCAGCGACTTGCTCGACCTGGATGAGGCATTGCGTGATTTGGAGGCCGCAGAACCAGACAAGGCAGCACTCGTAAAACTACGGTATTTTGCCGGACTCGCCCTGGAGGACGCCGCGCAAGCCCTGGGAATTTCCCTCGCTACGGCGAAACGCCGCTGGGTTTACGCCCGAGCCTGGCTGTATGGCAAATTGGAGGGGAGCAAACGGCCGGAGGAAGGGCCGCAGGGGGAATAAGGCGGGCCTGGTTTTTTAAAAAATCCTTGAGCCGTGGCCGGCGCCAAATACGCATTGAGGAGAGATACCTCTGTCCTTGCGCGAGGCACCTATGACTCCCGTTCGCCCTACTGTCGAAACCATTCTGGCGGAAGCGGTCGAATTCGCATCCCCCGAGGATCGCCGAAAGTTCGTGGCCCAAGCCTGTGCGGGGGATGAACCGCTCCGACAAGAAGTTGAGCGTTTGGTCGCCTGCCACTTCGCCGCGGGCCGATTTCTGGAATCGAGCACGGTGGACACGCCAGCCGAACTTTTCTCGAGCGTCCGGGAAACTTCCGGTGCGCACATCGGCCCCTACAAGTTGCTGGAGCGGATTGGCGAAGGGGGCTTCGGCGTGGTCTACATGGCAGATCAGGTGCAGCCCATCCGCCGCCGCGTCGCCTTGAAAATCCTCAAGCCAGGCATGGATACGCGGCAAGTCATCGCCCGGTTTGAAGCAGAACGTCAGGCTCTGGCCCTGATGGACCATCCCCACATCGCGAAAGTTCTCGACGCGGGTGCTACGGAAACGGGTCGTCCCTACTTTGTGATGGAGCTAGTGAAGGGAATCCCCATCACTCAATATTGTGACGACCAGCGGTTGCCTACGCGGCAACGCCTGAAATTGTTTATTGACGTGTGCGGCGCCATCCAGCACGCGCATCAAAAGGGAATCACCCACCGCGACATCAAGCCCACCAATGTCCTAGTCACGCTGCAAGATGGCCAGGCCATCGTGAAGGTCATCGACTTCGGCGTGGCCAAGGCCCTCGGACAGCAACTAACCGAGAAAACGGTCTTCACCGGTTTTGCCCAGATGGTTGGCACTCCCCTCTATATGAGCCCCGAACAGGCCGCTTTGAGCGCGGTCGATGTGGATACTCGCAGCGACGTGTACTGCCTGGGCGTGCTGTTGTACGAACTTCTGACCGGCACGACTCCCTTCAGCAAGGAAACGCTTTCGACCGCCGGTTACGACGAGCTGCGACGGATCCTCCGGGAAGACGACCCACCGCGACCGAGCACGCGCGTCAGCACGTTGAAGGCGGGTACGCTTTCGACCATTGCCAGCCACCAGCAGGTGCAACCGGAGAAGATGTTGCAACAGCTTCGCGGCGAACTCGACTGGATCGTGATGAAGGCGCTGGAGAAGGATCGCAATCGCCGATACGAATCGGCTAGTGCTCTGGCTTCAGACGTTGAGCGCTTTCTGGAGGATCAGCCCGTTCAGGCATGTCCTCCCTCGGCTTGGTATCGAATCGGAAAGTTCGCGCGCCGGAGGAAGGGAATCTTGACGGCGGCTGCCATCGTGTCAATCGCTGTGATCGTGGGGACGAGCGTCAGCGCGTGGCAGGCGGTTGTGGCAACCAACGCGTTGACGCTCGCGGACAACAGGCTGACCTTAGCGAATGAGCGACTCGTCAAAGAAAAAGAGGCTCGACAGGATGCAGACACACAACGGGTACAGGCCGCCGCGAATCTGCAGAGGGCTCTCGATGCTGTCGATCAGATGCTCATGCGGGTCGGCAACGAGACGCTCAGCGATGTGCCTCACCTCGAGGCTGTGCAGCGGGCCATCCTTGAAGACGCACTGGCTTTTTATCGCAGCCTCCTGCGGACGAGTCCCCAAGATCCGGCCATTCGATATCGCCTGGCGATCGCGTTGTACCGCACATCCTTTTTGCTCGCGGGTGGAGCAAGAGAACAGACCGAGGCTCGCGATGAAGCAACTAGGCTCCTCCGCGGTTTGCATGAACAGTTTCCAAGCGACTCCAAGTATGCCTACCATCTGGCCGCCGTTGAAATCAGTTGCGCCTGGTTTGCTAATGCGGACACAGAGTCGCACTGTCGCGAGGCCATTAAATTGCTCGAACCACTTGTTGCCAACCCTCCCACTGACCTCAGTGTAAAGGATCTGCTTGCGACTAACCGTCCGCACCGATGCGCGGTGGTTCCACTGGAAGTAGATCACATCGCCCCTCAGGTTGCCGTCGCAAGCATGCTGCGATGTCAACTCGCCGATGCCTATCGCTCCATTGGAACCGAGTCGACGCTGCGCAAGGCCATCGAGATCGCCGACCAGGCACCTGGGTGGAATGAGAACCTCCTAGCATGGTGTCATTCCAGTTTGGCCACCGTCCTATCCGGCAAGGAGCGCAAGGCTGAAGCCATGGCGGCCAACGAGCGATGCCTGGAGTTTCGCCGAGCCCTGTTGAAGGTGCAGCCGGATGTGGTCGCCTTTCGGATCTGGTTAGTCCGGGAGAACCTCCGGACAGGTAGGTTGCTCCGTCAGCAAGGACTGCTCGAGCAAGCGCTCACACCGTTTCGCGAGGGGTGGGATGAGGCTCGGAAACTCATCGCTGAGTTTCCCCAAGACCCCGAGGTTCAATTCGAGAGAAAAGAGATTCAGCGGGAGCTGATCTCGTGCCTGCGCGCGCTCAACCGTCCAGAAGAGTGGAACGCGGTGATTCGTGATCCGGTCGAGAGGTCCCGCGTGTCGGTCGCGGCTTGGGTGCAAGTCGCGTCCGAATACGAAGAGTTGGAAGACTTTGACGCTGTGCGGCAGGCATATTTGGCTGCGATCGAGCGACGGGCGTCCCCTACCGATGGACTCGCGGCAAGGGATTCGAATATCTCACGCAACTCGGAACCTGCGGAGTCTACGACATGAACGACTCCGGCACGATTTGCGGCTGGTCGAAAGTCACGACGACTACCGGCAGCGGCAAGTTTGCCCAGACCAATGTTTACAACCTCCCGATGCGCTACACGACCTCTCTGCAGACGTTGTCTGGTGGGCTCGATGGCGACTTTGCGAGCTGCATCAATTCCTCGGGCGATGTCGTGACGTCGTGGGACCGACTCTACAGCGACTTGTGGGGCTTCCGCACGATCAACAGCCTGATTGACCCCGCAGACCCCAACGCGGCGGCGTGGAATAGCCAATCCAACCTCTTCTGCACCGGGCTGAACGATCGCGACGCGACAAAGTGCGGCCAGGTGATGGGGTCCATCTGGTGGGCGGACGGCACGGAAAAGTTTTTCCTGTTGACGCCGACGAGTCCGTAACACGGCCACACCGGTCCCTGAATCCAGCACGCTGCCTAGGGGTGATTAGCCTCCTTGCTCCGGCACTGCGGCGTCGAAAGGCTTAGGTCGTTAGGGATGGCGGTTTCCCACCGCTGACCGCGCGTTTTACGGATGGCTCGCGTGCTTAAACGTACGCAAGCTTGGCGCAAAAACCAAAGAGTCCCCCAACCGTCGTTCAGGCCGTTGGGGGGCTGATGCAGCAACGTCACAGCGCAAATTCGACTCCCGGCATTAATCCGCCGCTATTCACCTGGATCGCCTCATGTGGCCGTCCATGGCATCAGCTTCGCTTACAATGAAGTGGAGTTGCCACTGCGACGCTAAGCCGGGAGCGATGACCATGGTCGATGTCGTGCGCGTTAGTCAGTATGGGCCCAAGCTGGAGTTGCAGGTCCAGGGCCGCGGCAACATGCAGCAATGCCTCGCCATGCGAAAATGGGTCGAACAACGAATCGTCGGAGGCTGCAAGAGCGTTTGGATCGATCTGAGCCGGGCGACGCATCTGGATAGCACATTCGTCGGCACGCTGCTCATTCTTAACCGGCGGCTTATCGCGACGGGCGGCGAGCGGATCGTCCTGGCGGCACCTTCTGCGATGTGCGCGACCGTCATGGCGCAGATGCACGTGCAGAACCAATTCGTCATCTCAAACGATCCACCAGAGCCACGGCAGTGGCAGAATGAACTGGGCGTCGAGGCGAATACGCTCTCGTCGGACGGCTTTAAGCGAAACGTCGCGGATGCCCATCGCGAATTGGCTGACCTGGGCGGACCAGCGTCAGACCAGTTTCGCGGTCTGGCCGCCCAGATGGCGAAGGAGCTAAAGCCCTCACCTGAAACGCCCGGTTCGTTGGACGATACGCTTAAGTTTGGCTAACGGTGCCAGTCGCGCCGCGGACCTATAGCACCGGTGGTGGTTTCACCGCCAAGGTAATCTGTTTCGGATAAGCCGAACCTCACGATGCTAAGTCGCTGCCACGCGACAGACTCCGTCTTTTGATCACGGCCGGTTGCATTCTGGGTCGAAATTAGCTCAGTACGGAAGGCGCACCCCAGGACGTCGCGCCCTCTCGGTGACGATTAGGCATGGATTGCCGGGCCAGCGCGCACCCCCTGCCTAATGTGATCAACCTCTCGGTACGTCGAAGAATCCTCGCGATTCTATTGGCCATTTGGCTCTGCCCGCTGTGGGGCTGCGCGAGTGCGCGCGTCTGCTGGCCGGCACCCAGCTTCGCCACGCCAGACTTCACGGCACGCGGCGCCGGCCATAGCGAACCAATCTTGCAGCGCGCGGAAATCTATTACGCTTTAGCCAGCGAATCCGAAGAGGCTGGGCTTTCCTGTTGTGTCGAACAGTACTTTGAAGCGGCTCTGCTGACTGCGCCAACCAGCCATCCTCAGTGGCACGAGCCGCGCCTCTGCGCCTTGCACCAATCGTCTCTCGCAAAACTGGTGGCATGCGGCCAGCATTTCAACCTCCTTGACCCGCGGCACGGCCTCAAGCTTGTCCGAGATGGTGAAGAGTACGTAATCCCGATAACCCATCGCGGATTTGCCTGGGATCAGGACGATTTCCAGCACCTGATTTTGGTTCCCGATTACTCGGTTGCGTCGCTGCCGCACATTTATCGCTGCCCCGGAATAGGCGTTCCACTCCTGGTGGCGAGCGGGCGGTGCCGCTCGAATCCCCATCTGGATAAGTGCGCCGTCTTCCCTGCCACGATGCTCCTCCGGGTAGCCTCGTCCGGGGATGAGGCTTCGCCGGAAGACGAGCTTGCCGCTGGATGCAGTTGCTCACTTGAGCTTTGCGATCCGTATCGCGTCGATACCGTCCCCGTCAACGGACGAGCCGAACGATTGGCCAAAGATCTCTCGTCTTCGATTGCCTATCGCCTGCGCGACAACCAGACCACCATTTTCAGCGAGTTTCTTAATCCGGGTGCGTCCGAGGACGACACCCGCCTGGTCATGCTGGAGCCTTACCAACCGGGAAAGATCCCTGTCGTCCTGATTCACGGCTTGTTGTCTGACGCCCTCACCTGGTCGGAAATGGTGAACGAACTGCGGGCCACAAAGGGGTTCAACGAAAGGTTCCAGATCTGGACTTTTCAGTATCCGACGGGACAACCCTTTGTGACGAGCGCCGCTCGCTTGCGAAGGAACCTGGCGCTCACGCGGCAACGTGTGGACCCACTGGGGCAGGACCCGCAGCTTTCCAATATGGTGCTAGTGGGGCACAGTATGGGCGGACTGATTGCCAAGATGCAGGTCGCTTGTAGCGGGTCACAGCTGTGGGCTTCGGTTGCGAATCGTCCTCTGGAAGAGCTGAACGTGACGTCGGAGATGGAACAGATCCTGGCGCCGGCTTTCTTTTTCGAACCATCGCCGCACGTTTCTCGCGTCGTCTTCATTGGCACACCGCATCAGGGATCGGTGTTCGCGCGGAGGCCGGTCGGGCGAATGGCCTCGTTGATGGTTTCGCCCCCGTCTGATCGCGAGGAACTGTACCGCCAAATGATCGATAGCAACCCGGGCGTGTTCAGCGACGAGGTCTCCAGGCGCATTCCTTCCAGCATCGACATGCTCGAACCAGACAGCAAACTACTCAAAGCGATCAATCGCCTGCCTATCACCGAGCGGGTCCGAATGCATTCGATCATCGGCGACAGCGGATGGACTCTCGGGTATGGACCGTCGGACGGAGTTGTTCCCGTTTCGAGCGCCCATTTCCCCAAAGCCGACTCGCAGCAATTTGTCGCCGAACGCCACGGCAAACTTCACAAAAACGTCGACACAATCAGCCAGGTGCTCGCAATCTTAAAGGACCACCTGAGCGAGCCTGGTAAGCTAATCACGATCGACCAGGATGTTCGTTAAGACTTGGCGGAAGGCTAACTTGCAGTCGCCGGCCGCGCCCGGTAGTTCGCGGGGAGTAGTACTCACCCCCCGCTTTCGAGACAATCTTTGGCGTCACATTTCTTTCGTTTGAACGCTTAAA